>JAHJTV010000065.1 GCA_018829445.1 bacterium | reverse complement strand
TACTTTAACTTTAGCTATTATTTGTTTAGAAAAAGTAGGATGGGCTACTCGTTGCCCATCAATAGAAAGCAATGTTGGGCAACAAGTAGCCCAACCTACGAGCTACGAGCAGATGCAAATTTCTAACCGGACAATGCTGAGATTCGTTCATCTTTTTCTCAATAATCAGGAAACAGAGTAGTGACTTGCATTTTTCATGCGATTGCCCTGTGAGAAGAAACCCCAACGGGATAAACATTCACAGCCTGGGGTCAGCGAACTTGTGAGCGCCACCCCAGGAATATAATTTTCCAAAATACATGAACTCTGAAGGAGTTCTATAAACTCAATTGATATGACAATGTAAATATCAAGTTTTTCATGTTATGGTTTGGATTATTTAAAAAACTATAATAGAATAGCCTTGTAAAAATTAAATATTAAACGCTTATACGGCCTGTATTATTTAAATGTAGAAAAATATAGGCATTATTACAGCTTCGTAGATGTGATATAATTCTAAAACCCTACCCATCATGAAACGGAAAATCGAAACAATATTGGAAGATTGGAAACATTCTGAAAATCGAAAAGTATTACTGATCAGAGGGGCGCGTCAGGTCGGAAAAACATTTTCGATCAGACACCTTGGGAAATCATTTGATCATCTTCTGGAAGTGAATTTTGAAGAGGAACCAGAAATATGTCAGTTTTTTAAGAAATCGTTAAATGTTGTCGATATCTGTGAAAAGCTTTCGGCGTATTACAATGTCCCCATCAAACCAGGGAAAACACTTTTGTTCTTTGACGAAATCCAGGCATGCCCTGATGGTTTGAAGTCATTACGATTTTTTTATGAAAAGATGCCTGGCTTGCATGTTATTGCTGCAGGTTCTTTGTTGGAATTCGTGTTGTCGGAAATTCCATCTTTTGGAGTGGGACGAATAAGCTCGATTTTCATGTACCCAATGACATTTGAAGAGTTCCTGATTGCCATTGGAGAGGAACAGTTATTTGGTATCATTAAACAAGGGCGGTTTTCCAGTCCGGTTGACACGGTATTTCATGAAAAGGCTCTTGATAAACTAAAAACCTACCTGGTAATCGGCGGAATGCCAGCAGTTGTTGATTCATACCAACTGAAAAAAGACCTTCGGGAATGCATGTTGATTATTGATGACCTTCTAACAGGTATCCGGGATGATTTCTCGAAATATAAAATAAGAGCCAAGGTACCACAATTGCTGGAGACTTTTGATTCAATTGCATTTCAAACCGGAGGAAAATTCAAATACTCGAACGTGTCGCAAGAAGAGACTATATATAATGTCAAAAGGTCTCTTGAACTCCTTCTAAAATC
Source organism: bacterium (assembly GCA_018829445.1). Taxonomy (GTDB): domain Bacteria; phylum SAR324; class SAR324; order XYD2-FULL-50-16; family XYD2-FULL-50-16; genus JAHJTV01. Next base: position 31,665 of record JAHJTV010000065.1, on the reverse strand, counting down.
AGGTATTGCCTATAAAATTCATCATACGTCTGCCAGAGGAATTCCCTTGGGAGCGCAAATCGATGCAAGGAAATTCAAGGTTATCATTTTTGATTGTGGTATATACAACAGAATGCTCGGGCTCGACCTTTCCGAGCATTTGCTGAAAAGTTATGTCGATTTAATAAACAAGGGCAGCCTGGCGGAATTGTATGTCGGTCTTGAACTAATCGCAAACAGCCCGCCAAGATTAAACCCCCAGCTGTTTTACTGGCATCGGGAATCAAGGAACAGTAATGCCGAAGTGGACTATGTTATTCAGAAAAATGAGAGTATATTCCCTGTTGAAGTAAAATCCGGAGTAAAAGGTTCCATGCAAAGCATGAATCTGTTTCTATCGGAAAGAAACCTGGAAAAAGGATTCAGATTGTCTCAGGAGAATTTTGGCACCTATCAGAAGATCTATACAGTTCCCATTTATTCGGTATCACAACTCCTTACCATGGAAGAATGAAAACCGATGAGCGTATATCGTATAAAAAAATTCGATGAACATAGCTGTTGTCAGAATTGTTTTCAATAAGAAGTCTTGAGACGGAACCCCAACGGGGTTCAATAATAAATAGCCTGGGGTCAGCGAACTCGTGAGCGTCACCCCAGGACAAGTAAAACACCCCAACTATCAGAACTCTGAAGGAGTTCGATAAGAGATAAAATCCTGTTTCAATTTATATATTGAACGCCTTCAGCGTTCTTTTGTCAGGGGGTGGCTAAATACCCAGGGTGGCGTTCGCAAGCTCACTGACCCTGTGCTATTATTATTGAACCCCCGTTGGGGTTCCTTCTCAAAACTTCCTATTGAAAACAATTCAGACAACGGCCATAGTCATCGAATTTTCTGATCAACTTCATCAATTGACGTTTTCGAAATTCCATTTTTGATAGGATCCTGTCATTTTTATCGAGAATGAGGTTGGAATATAAAGCAAACATCAGAATCCCAAGGTTAACACGTTGTTTATCAACAGTAAGATTGGTTGATACCAAGATCTCATTTTGCTTCTTTCGATTTTTTAGTACCTTATAAGTTATTTTCCGCGTTTTTTTGGCAGAAAATAGCTTTTAAGGTACTTATCCAGTTTATCTGGGCTAGGTTTTTCGAATGTCTCCAAAGAAGATAAATCGAGTGTTAATCACCTTTGTGTGGATACATATAAAAAAAATCTTGCCTATGTGTGTATATCCACATATTATAGAAATATACAAAACAAAAAGGAGTAAATGATTTGACTAAGCGGGAAATCGTAAAACTACTCAAGAAAGCCGGTTTCGAAAAGCGAGAAGGTGGACGACATGAAGTTTGGGTGAAAGAGGGTTTTCCACCAATCCCGGTACCACGACATGCGGGAGATATTCCAAAGGGAACGGTTAACAACATCCTCAAAGATGCCGGGATAAGATAAGGCTGGAAGGGCAATATCAGGAGAAAAAGCAATGAAAAAGCACTATTTTGGAGTTTTCACGAAAACCAAAGAAGCAGTAGAGGTCACAATCCCCGATATCAAGGGGTGCCACACTTTTGGAAAAGATATTGATGAGGCTTACGAAATGGCAATCGATGCTCTGGCTGCAGTGTTGGCAAACGCTGATCCAAAGTTTATAAAAGAAAAGCCATCTACATTTGAGGAGATTTCAAGCCAGTACAACGGTGATAATCAAACAGTTTTCCCGGTACCGGTGGATGATACAATCATAGAATCCTATGCGCCAAAGAGGCGTGTTAATGTGGTATTTCCGGTCGAGGTATTAAAACAGATTGATGAAACCAGGGGAAAATTGGGTGAAAGGGATCGATCAAAATTCATTACAGATGGAATGAAGGAATATACACAAAAGTTCGCTTAATTTGATTCTCTAACAACGAACACATTTAAAAAAAGGAAGAAAATCTTTTTGTCTATTATCAAGTCTCTTCTAACCATATCGGGGAGGTCTGACTCGTGAAACTCCTTGATTAAAAAAAGGGACATGATACTTTTATCCTTTTTTAATTCCACCTATCCGCCGTTTACGATGAGCCTCCGACAAAACTTCCAGCCTGCCGACCGGTTTATTCCCACGAGCGATGATGACTTCCTGACCTTCAATTATCCGGGGAGAATACCCCAGCGGGGTTAAATATTCACAGCCTGGGGTCAGCGAACTTGTGAGCGCCACCCCAGGAATATAATTTTCAAAAATATATGAACTCTGAAGGAGTTCCATAAGAGATAAAATCCTGTTTCAATTTATATATTGAACGCCTTCAGCGTTCCTTTGGTTGGGGGTGACCAAATACCCAGGGTGGCGTTCGCAAGCTCACTGACCCTGGGCTGTTGATGTATATCCCCTTCGGGGAATGTCGTGCAGAAATTGTCCGGGGAGAATACTCCAAAGGGGTTCCTTTTCAAAACTTCTTATTGGAAACAATTCAAACAACAGCCATAGTCATCGTATTTTTCATGCGACTGCTCTGCAACTACTGAGGTTTTAATGGACAACTTGGCCATTAAAGTGTTAGGGTGCAGAGGCAATCAAGAACCTGATAATGGATTATTGTGGGGTAAAGAGATGAAAACGATATCAACCGGTGATTTTAAGATTAACCTTTCCAGTGTTTTAAAAAACATAATGGAAGGAGAAGAATATATCATGTCCTACGGCAAGAAAAAGTAGCAGTGATCATACCTTATTCAAGGTATGTAATGAAAAATCCCAGAAAACTCGGGTTACTATCCGACAAAGGTAAATTCAAGATAAAAAAAGGTTTCAAAATGAGTGAAGAGGAGTTGCTTGGAGATTACCACAGACAAACCACAAAGATCCATTTGACAGATTGCTGATCTGGCAGGCAATTAGAAATAATTTAATCCTGATTTCTCAGAATAAGTCTTTCAAATCATATGCATCACATGGATTGAGAGTTTTATGAAAGAAACTAAAATCACTGTTATCCCCGGATTAGCGTTTGCACGCTCACTGACCCCGAACTGTTGATTGTTTATCCCTCTTTGGTGATATAAAAATCAAGCTTTCCAGTATTTTTAAAAACATAAAAAGGAGCAGCTATGTATAAACAGTGCATTGTTGCAGGGGTGGTTTTTATTGGTCTGGTTATTCTTCCGGCTTTTCTGCTGGCAGATGACATTCCTTTGGCTCAAGAAAATATCGTAAAGATGGGAGTGGATTTTACCTGGACAGAAAAGCATACATGCAGAGGGCCTTCACCAAAAATTAAGGTCTCCAACGTGCCGTCGCCCGTTCTTCAGTTTACAGTGTACCTGAGAGATATGACCAAACCCGGATATTTTCATGGTGGTGGTATCGTTCAAAAACGTTATAACAAAATCATCAAAGAAGGAGAGTTAAAAAGCTACTACGGGCCTTGTTTTACTGATGGTCCACCTCGAAAATTTGTAATGCGGGTCTATGGGCTTGATGTTGATGGCAGAGTGGTTGCCTATGGAGAGAAAATATTGCCCTTTCCGATTGACTAATTCTTTGTGCGGGAAGTAAAGGGCTGGTGTCGGTGCCATAACATATCGCAGTTTCTTATCAAAAAAAGGGGACATAATACTTTTATCCTTTTTTCTATCTGAAAGGGATAAAAGTATTATGTCCCCTTTTTTATTCAATTATCCATTCTCTAACCGGGAGTACTTCAATGATTCTGCCGTTTTCCTTGATTTGATTTTTTGAATCATAAGTCAGAATCGTGCCCTCCTTCAGGTCTAGTTCCGTCATGGCTGCCAGCAGGGCTCGTTTTTCCCTGTCGGCGGTTTCCATATCCTCTAGATCATGACAGACCTGAATCAGTTCCGGGATACCCTCACTATCTGTGACAACAAAATCCACTTCAAAACCATTTCTGGTTTTATAATAGTGAATCCTCTTTCCCGTTCTTCTCAGTTCTAAAAAGACAATATTCTCAAGCAATCTCCCCTTATTCTGGGAAAATCGCAACGTCAGATAATTGTGAAGTGCCGTATCAATCAGGTAAAACTTTCGGGGATTCATTCGTCTTTTTCTTTCCGATTGTGAATATAATTCCACAAAAAAACCAAAATACACTTCTTCCAGATATCTAGAGAAATTGGCCAAGGATGCAACTGACAGTTTTTCTCCCCGGGATTTGAAGTCATTTTCATATTTCCTGAAACTGACCAGCGTTGAGATATTGATCATCAGTGCGTTCATCCATAATCGGAGCAGATTTGTATTATTAATTCGATAACGTTCCACTAGATCACGATAAAAAACCGTGTTGAAATAGTCCTGGATAATCCTCTGTCTCACAGGTTCACTTTTCATCAGGGCAATTTCGGGATATCCGCCTGTTGATATAAAAGATTCAAATCCAACTGCAATTGCATGCCGTTGTTTGCCGTGTATTGCATTTTTCCCCGACTCGATATTCTGAGACGACAGGTATTCCGAAAAAGAGAAAGGAAACAATTCATAAGTGATTGTCCTTCCCCGTAATGCTGATGCGATTTCCCTGCTCAACATTTTCGAGTTCGACCCCGTAATGAACAAGCGGTATCCTTGATCGTTCAACCTTCGTGCGAATGGTTGCCATCCTTCAATGTTTTGAATTTCATCAAAAAAAACATAAGGTTTGGTTTTTTCACCATAGAGTTCATAGTAAGCGTCGAGAATAGTCTGTAAATCAGATGCCTGCAGCGGTAAAATCCGTTCATCTTCAAAGTTGACATAGAGGATATCCTCAATACTACGACCAATTTTTATCAGATCTTTGATCAGCTGCATCAGGAAAAATGTCTTCCCTGCCCTTCTCGGCCCTGTTACCGTGCAGATCTTGTTTATCCTTGATTGAAAAAACTGCTGATCTATTGTCAGGTCTCTTCTAACCATTTCGGGGAGGTCTGACTCGTGAAACTCCTTGATGATTTTTTTAAAATTGTCTTTCAGCACCCTTACCTCTGCTTCAATTCACCGGGTCATTTTGGGATAATCAAGGAAAAATATCTCAATACCCTGGCAATGTTTACTGTGATTGTTTTTTTCATGTTGCCAAAACAAGGTAATTTGTTTTTTATAAAAAACAAATTACCTTGTCAATGTCTTTTATAAAAATCAAAATTTGATAAAAAAAAGGGATAAAAGTATTATGTCCCCTTTTTCTTAAACCGCACGTTTTTCGATTGGTTGTGGCAGGATGATTTGATTATCGGTGCTGTAGCGGTAGTCGTTGAAAATATCGGCTACCATGGGAATCTGGTATGTTCCGTCTTGCAGTTGATTGGTGGTATCTTTCAGGCGGTAGGTTGTTTGTCCGCAAGTCCAGGTGTTATAGGCACGCATCTGGGTACAGAGACAGGTCTTGTTTTTGATCGATATTTTATCGGGGTTGAGTTTTGCGGCTTCATTATAGGCCTCTATATAGGAGCAGTTGCCGTTTCTGTCCAACACATAACCCAAAGATTCGCAATTGGGCTTCCCGCCTTTTCCGATGCAGGGGCTATTTTTGAGCATTCTCATGGGATAGCCGGTTGGTGAAACCAGGTTGACTTCGATGTCGTCCTCTTCCGCTTCAAAATATTTCTGTTTGATCTTATCCGGCAATCCACTTTCTTGAGTTATGATAAAACGCGTGGCCACCTGAATTGCAGAGGCGCCTTGTTTGATCAGCTCTACACCTTCCGTGCCGGTAAAAATTCCACCCGCAGGAATTACGGGAATGTCTAGTTCCTCCTCTTTTAAAAAGGAGACAACTTCAGCCATGATGGTATTGAGATCATAATTCTGCCAGTCGTCTGCTCCGAAGCCCAAGTGACCGCCTGCCAGTGGCCCTTCGACCACAACGTAATCCGGATGACGGTTCAGTTTTGCTGTTCGTTTCAGAAACAGTTTCAGGGCACGGACAGAAGAGACGATGATGCCGATATTGACGCTTCTGAACCTGGGATGATCCTTGATCAGATCCAACGACCCCAAATGCAGACCGGCCCCAAGGGAGATGCCTTCGATGCCGCCATCCAACGCCCCAACCAGCCTTGCCTTTAAGGTTTCTCTGGGGTTGTTCATTGTCAGTTTCTCCATCAGATTGATGAAGACAGCACCGTCACCTTCTTTTCTCTCCATTGCATTGGCAACCAGCAATCGGGTGGCTTCTTTTACCGAGTCGATATCGAATTGGGCGAATGATTTATTGTCCTGTCCAGATAAAGATTTATATTTTTTGTAGCGTTGTTTAACAAAATCGGTTTGATGATGTCGATCTGAAACAGCGCAGATTAAAGCATCGGACAGGTGAGCAATACCGCCCAGGCGGGCTCCTGCCAAAGCAAAGTCCGGTGTGGAAATATCCACGCCCATGCCACCCAGCATAATCGGTATGTACTCTTTTCCACCAAGATTGAGTCTAAAATCATCCAGTCTGGTCATAACACATTCACTTTAAAAATTGTTCGATTTGCCTTTAAAGATAATATCAGGATTGGCTTTCTGGATTGTCAATTAAAGCATGATGTTGATTCTGGCAACCTGTTCCTGGAAGCAGATCAGGGTTTATCATTTTTTGTGCTTCCTCTGCGAACCTTATATATATGCATTGATTATAACGTAAATCAAATCCAATAGGGTGTTTTTACAAAATTTTTACATAGAGCCCATAACAAACTTCAGGAGTGGGCTCTTTCAAAACAGTTCTCTTTGAAAAACAGAAAACGATATTGCGCCGCAAGAATTGAGGTAAAAAGCGCTTGATAAAGCTTTGATAAACCCATTAGAGTTATGACTTGAATAAGTTAAGGCAATATTAATCAAAATGGGCAGATATACTTGATTTAGCAGGTTAATTCTCCAAAGCCTGCAGATGCTTTTTGATTCTAATTTCTAATCTTCAATCTTGGAGTTTTTATGTCTTCCAGTCAGCAAATTAGTGAAATTTCGGAGTTTGATAGACTCTGTATCAACACCATTCGGTTTTTATCGGTTGAGGCAATTCAGAAAGCGAATTCGGGTCATCCAGGTTTGCCCATGGGAATGGCTCCCGCAGCGTTCACCCTGTTCACAAAACATCTAAGGTTTAATGCCAAAAATCCGAACTGGGTTAATCGCGATCGTTTTGTCTTATCAGCCGGCCATGGAAGTGCTTTGCTGTACTCTCTGTTACATTTGACCGGATATGATCTGAGTCTGGATGACATTAAAAATTTCAGACAATTAGGCAGTAAAACCCCCGGTCACCCTGAATATGGGCATACTCCGGGTGTTGAAGCGACAACAGGTCCACTGGGGCAAGGGTTATCCAATGCTGTTGGAATGGCGATTGCAGGTAAATATTTGGCCTCGTATTTTAACAAGCCCGGATATTCTCTAATTGATCATAATATCTATGTAATGTCCGGAGATGGCTGTCTTCAGGAGGGGGTTGCTTCTGAAGCCTGTTCCCTGGCGGGGCATCTGGGATTGAATAACCTTATTGTGATCTATGATGATAATGAAGTCACAATCGATGGTCGCACCAATATCTCTTTTACCGAGGATACAGCCAAGCGATTTGAAGCCTATGGTTGGCATGTACAGTCAATTGAAGGAGACGGCCATAGGCTGGATGCCCTTAATCAGGCATTAGAGCAAGCAAAACTGCAGAAGGATCGGCCCTCCTTGATCAAGTTTAAATCCATAATCGGTTTCGGCAGTCCGAACAAACAAAACACTTCAGGGGTTCACGGCTCTCCGTTAGGTGATGATGAGATAAAACTGACCAAGGAAAACCTGGGGTGGAAGTTTGAAGAGAGTTTCCATGTTCCCGGAAACGTTCGGGACTTTTTTCAATCCGTTTCCTCAAATGGAGCGCAACTAGAACAGGAGTGGCAAGCACTGTTTGAAAACTACAAGAAGGATCATCCCGGACTGGCAAAGGAATTTAAAACAGCAATGAACGGCGACCTTCCTGACGGTTGGGAAGATAATATTCCACAGTATGAAGCGGGAGCATCCATGGCTACCCGTGTGGCATCGGGTAAGTTTCTGGAAAAGGTTATGCCTGGGTTGCCCTTGGTTTTAGGAGGATCAGCCGATCTGACTCCCTCAAACAATACCCGGTTTCCGGAAGCGACCGCTTTTCAAAAGGAGAATCCTTCAGGACGCTATCTGCATTTTGGTGTTCGAGAGCACGCCATGGGTGCAATTCTTAACGGATTGGCACTCAACGGCATGGTTCAGGCTTATGGAGCCACTTTTCTTTGTTTTGCGGATTACATGTTGCCTTCCATCCGTGTTGCCGCTCTTTCAGGCTATCCAAGCATATTCATTTTTACACATGATAGCATTGGTTTGGGTGAAGACGGTCCAACTCATCAGCCGGTTGAACAGGTATCTTACCTGCGGGCAATGCCGGGATTGGTTTCCTTCAGACCGGCGGATGCCAATGAGACTGCTGAAGCCTGGCGATTTGCCCTGAATAGGAAAGAGGGGCCGGTAGCCATCTCATTAACCCGTCAGGGATTGCCTATATTGGATCAGTCCCGGTACGGTTCAGCCAAACAGGTTGAGAAGGGAGGTTATGTTTTAATAGCCGAAGATAATCCCAATTTATTGATAATTGCCACTGGTTCCGAAGTCTCATTGGCAATCAAGGCACATGAGGAGTTGGCAAAGAGTGGAATAAAAGCTCAAGTTGTCAGCATGCCCAGTTGTGAACTCTTTGAACAGCAATCGGAAGATTATAGGAGATCAGTTATTCCAGAGAGTATTAAGGGCAGGATTGTTGTTGAGGCTGGCATTAAAAGAGGGTGGGAAGGATATCTGGGGGAAAAGGGTTGTTTTATTGGAATGTCCGGTTTTGGAGCATCGGCGCCGGCAAAAGAGCTATATGCGGATTTCGGAATAACTAGTGATGCAATCGTAAAGGCAGCAAAAAAGTTAATATAGGTATTGTATTCCAATGAATTCACTCATATGTTTGTTGACAGTCTTCCACATCCTTGCACTTGTTCAACAAAAAGTGTTTATTGCCAAAGGAAAGAGAAGACTGGTTTACCTGGGGATTGTCCTGCCGCTTGGCGATTATGTCCTCAGGTTTTTTCTTGGGGAGTTGTGGTTCTATTCCGGGAACCTGATTTTTCATAGTTTCTTTTATCAGGGTTTGTTCTGGTGTATTGTTGTCCTTCTTTTCTGGATTTATAGCAGAGATTTACGGTCGTCAATAAAGTTTCTGCTTCCACTTTCAGGGTTGGGTTTCTATTATATTTGCTCACTGTTTTCCACCGATGAGCTTTTTTTCGGAGCGCCTTTTTTTTCCGGCAGTTTTCATCTTGATTGGATCAGTTCCGGGTATTTGATTCCTTCTGTTTTTGCGTTGTTTTTATGGTTGATCAAGCGCTGGTCTGAAATGTCGGTCAAGACTATTAGTCGATTATCCCTGTGTGTGCTGGCAGCCTTCATAATTATTGCGGGCATAATCCGTTTTAAAGCCGAAAACGCAGCCGCGGAGAAAGTGGAAAACTATAATGCTCTTTCGATTATGCCGGCTAATAGTCTTCTAACTGAATGGAGTGTCGTTTTTTATGCGGATAAGTCCTATTATTCTCAGCGATTCCATTTTGTTCAAGGATGGCAAGGGCAGCCAGAGAAAGCTGAAGCATTTGACAATTTTGCAGTGGCGCAAAAAGTTCTAAATAATCCATCAATTAGAAGGGTGTATCTTTATGGATTTAAAAACCCGATAATAAAGATTGAATTTCAAAACGAAGCTTTGTTTGTTACTATTTCGGAATTCAAGCCTTTGATCGACTTTTTATGGATTAAACAGATAAAAATCATTCATAGTCGTTCAAATCAGGTTGTAGACATGAATGTCCAATATGGAACGATCATCTGAGTTAACAACAATGGCAAAGTATGGTTTTTTTATGGTTTTAACAACAGGGCATGCGCATTAGTTTTGTATATGTTAGGATAGAGAAACAGATTTCAGCTCTGCAAGGGTTATATTTTGCAGGATCAGTCACATAAATCAAACAAACACTATGATTAAGACATCATTTCGAAAATTACGGAAAACCGGTTTGTTGGAAATCTTTTTTGTCCTGTTTTCAGTTCTATCCTGTTTTTCCGCAGTTGCAGACCAGTTAGTGACTGAAGACCCGAAAATGATACAATCTGATTTTGAATCCTCTCAACAGCTTCTGGAAATTGATAAGTTAATAGGGGATGAAAAGTATACATTGGCATTGGGAAAGGTTGAGGTTCTGATTTCAAAAAATCCGTCTATTCCGAAGTTGCATCTTATAAAAGCAACCATTATCAGCAAAACAAAAAATGATCAGCTTGCCATCGATTATCTCACTGAAGAGATCACCAAGGATCCGTCCAATATTGGATTGGTTGCAGCTAGAGCCCAATTTTTGTTAGCAAACGGGTATTTGGAATCGGCACAAACCGATTTTTACTATGTGTACAAACATAACCATCGTCCGGTTGATGTTCTCAATGTGTTGTCTGATATCGAAAAAGAAAAGGGCAATATCGAAAAAGCAACCGATCTCATTTCACAGGCGTTAGCAATTGCTCCGGAAGAGGATAAACTCTGGTTTAAAAAAGCACAGCTTGAATTAAAAGCAGGAAAAGTTGCCGAGGCCAAAATTTCCAGTTTTAAAGCTTCAGAACTTAATACCGAAAATCTAAATTATCACAAGCTCAATATAGAGATTCTGATATTTCTCAAGCAGCGTCAGGAGATGGAAGAGTATATTAAGACTGTCTATGAGAAATTTCCGACGGATTCATGGCTCAGTCTAAGACTTTCGACGTTGTATGTTGAAAACAGGGACTTGAATGCAGCCAAAGATGTATTGGTGCAAGCTTTAAAATCTAATCCTGATGATTATTTACTGATGTTTCAACTGGCCACAATCCTTGCCGGTGAAGGAAGATGGGAGGAATCGCTCACCTTTTTTAAAAGCGGGTTAAGTCATCACCCCTCGTCCAGTTGGGCTATGATTCAAATCAGCAAGATATATCTTAAGACCGGAGATTTGGAATCGGCCATTCAGTATCTGGAAATGGCAAGGGCAGAGGAGTCTGAAGACTCCTTTGTTTATGAAACCCTGGCAAGAATCTATAATCGTAAAAACGATACTTTTGAGGCTGAAAGGATTATCCTGGAAGGATTATCGATAAATTCAAAAAACCAAACACTTATCCTGGAATATGCGAATCTGTTAGAAAAACGGGGGAACACCAGGGAGACTGCAAAAACTTATGAGGAAGCGCTTAAGCAAGAACCGGATAACTCTTTTATCTTGGGAAAGTTAGGTAGTCTTTATCGTGCATCCGGTGATTATGACAAGTCGGTGGAGGTGCTGGAAAAGGCTATCAATGTCAGTCCAAAGAGCAGTTGGATTAGAGCCTACTATATCGATACCCTGACCGATTTGGAAAAATGGGATATGGCATTGTCTGAAATCAGGGCTTTGCTAGAATTGGAGCCTGATGATTACTGGGCATATGCAAAAAAAGCCTTAATTGAGTTTGAAACAAACAAGCTGGATGAAGCCCTTGATTCAATAAAAAAATCAATTGAACTGAGGCCGGATGCAGATTGGATGAAGGAGATCGAAGGACGGATTCTTGAAGGATTAAGGCAGTATGAATTAGCTGAGAAGGCATTTCAAACGGCTTTAGACCATGATCCCGACAATACCTTTCTTCTAACCAGGCTTGCCTATGTCCAGGTCAACCTGGATAAAGGCAAAGCATTGGTTACCATTGAAAAAGCCTTGAATTCAGATGATTTCGATATTAATACCATTGAACTTTACATTTACCTGTCGGATCTGTCCAATCACTACTGGGGATTTTCGAAATCCAGCGAGGCTTATTCTGTTTATCAACACATAATTTATAAGCGGTACGACGAAGCCGAAAAGGGATTATCCCTCCTGAAGAGTAAGAACAGCAACCATTTTCCATTTTTATCCTATTTTTTGCTCAGAATCAGAAAAGAAAACCACAATGACTATGATTTCGGCATTTCGCTTAAATCAGTAGATTCCCAGTGGCATCTTTTTTACATGGGTACGCATGCCATTAGAAAAAAAGACTATCCTGGAGCTCGGATTTTTCTGGAAAAAGGTCTGGCGATAGCAAATAAAAACCCGTGGCTGTTAATAAAACTGGGTTACGCCTATCAGCAGCTGAAGGAACATGATCAGGCGGTCCAGATGTTAAACCGGTTTTTTCAAGTGAAAAAGGATGGCGAGTTCAGTTGGGTGCAGCTTCGATTAGCTTTGAATTACGATCTTGCAAAACAATACCTTGATTCTGAACGAGTATATAAAGAGATTCTGGTAAAAAAGCCGGAAGATAATGTCGCTTTGAATAACCTGGCATGGATGTATTTAAATGCTGAGGATGAGAAGCTGCATAAACTGGATGAAGCATTGAGTCTGGCTTTAAGAGCCGTTGAGATTCAACCTTCGCCGGCGAATCTGGATACTTTGGCTGAAGCATACTTTCAACTGAAGGATTATGATCGAGCACTCAAAACAATAGAACGTGCTCTGGATAAGGACAGGCGAGATTTGGATGATTTTAAAAAAACCAAGAAAAAAATTCTACGGGCAATGGAAGAACAAGAGAATCAGAAACAAGTCAAATAAAAATCCACTTTGCTTGGGATCAGGTTAAAGTAATTTACCTGCCTGATCACATTTCTATGTTCCCCGCATTTTAAAGAACGGATTCATTAATAAAACCCACCACTGGATAGGATTCAAATGCTTTGTGTAGATTTTCATTGCCACAGTATTGCATCTGGGCACGCGATGAACACGATTGAGGAGCTCCTGAGGCATGCTGACCGCAAGGGGATTAAAGGAATTGCAGTAACGGATCATTGTCCGGGAATTGACAATACATTCTGGCTGTTAAAAAACAAACAGGCGCAGGCTAATTGGCAGTATGGAATTAAAGGACCGGACATTCACTACATTAAGACCTTCCTTTCACGGTATCAGCCACCTGAAGAGGTTAAAGCAAAACTTTTTAAGGGGCTTGAATGCAATATCCTTCAATCAGGGCCAATGGCGACCGATCTCCCGCTCTCGCTAGCTGCGAAACTTGATTTGGTGATAGCCTCTATCCATCCTTTACCTTCTTTGTTTGAAACAAAGGATAAAACAATTGTAACCGAGAGAGTGCTGCTGGCTATGGATGATCCTATTGATCTAATCGGCCATCCATTTAGGAAAGGATATGATCCTGATCCCGAATTACTGGTAAGAAAAGCAATCGATAAAGAGATAGCTCTGGAACTGAACAATGCTTCAATGAGTTTGAAAAAAACGGAATTGAGTTCCCTGGTGCAGATGCTGGAGTTATCAAAAAAGCTAGGGTGTCAGATCGCCCTTTCTTCGGATGCCCATGCCACAAATGAACTGGGCAGGGATGATTACATATTGCCATTGCTGGCAGAGACAAAATTTCCGGATGAGTTGATTGTAAATAAAACCATTAAATCATCAATCGAATTTATTGAAAGGAGAAAAAAGATCAGACGGGAAATGAATTTGAAATAGTGTCAAGAGGTGTGATTTAACTTAATTTCAGACGCTCCCATGATGTGGAATACTTATACAAGTGGATGATATAACTTCCGGGGTAAATGAGATGCCGGTTGGTTTGAGAAAAAAGTCTTACTGATAACTTAATAGAAGGGAAGGTTGATGAAACAATATAAAATAGCGGTTTTGGCTGGGGACGGTATCGGTCCTGAAATCATGAAGCAAGCCATTAAGGTTTTGGAGGTGGTGGAAAAACGAAATGATGTTTCTTTCGAATTGCAGCACGCTTTGTTTGGAGCCTGCGCCTATTTTAAAACAGGGAAGTCTCTACCAGAGGAAACCCTGGAAATCTGCGATAAAGCGGATACTATCCTTAAAGGAACCATTGGTCTCAGTCATGAGGAAACCCTGAAGATCCCCGTGGAACAACGACCAGAGCGCGGGGCTCTGCTGCCGATAAGAAAACGCTATAATACTTATGCAAATTTCCGACCGGTTTCACTCCCCAGAGAGCTCTCCCACTTTTCCCCATTAAAGTCTGAAGTTATTGGTAAAGGGATTGATATTATGATGATCCGGGAGCTGGTCGGAGGACTCTATTTTGGAGAAAAGGAAAGGGGTGTTGATGCGACCGGAAAAAGATGGGTAAAGGAAACACTTGAATATGATGAGGACCAGATCAGGAAGATTCTTGGGGTGGCTTTCCGGACAGCAATGAAACGGAAAAAAGTTCTTCACAACATTCATAAAAGTAATGTGTTGTTATCCAGTATTTTATGGAATGAGATTTTGGAAGAGGTCTCGCCCCAGTACCCGGAAGTTGAGATCAAACACGTACTGGTTGATGCGGCGTCAACTGCTTTATGCTTAAATCCTGCTCAGTTTGACGTGATGGTAATGGAAAATATGTTTGGTGATATATTAAGCGATCAGGGAGGCGGAATTCTGGGATCACTGGGTTTAATGCCATCCGCTTGTATCGGTGATACCAAATCATATTTTGAACCTTCCCATGGATCGGCACCGGACATTGCCGGTAAGAACATCGCAAATCCCTATGCAATGGTGGGGTCAGTTGCCATGATGCTGGATATGGTCATGGGATTGGAAGAGGAATCGAAGAAGGTTTGGTCAGCTATGCAGAGTGTTTTTGCTGCCGGTTATTCAACACCTGATCTGTCACCAGCCCATGGTGAAGGTAAAATAATCAACACCGATGATTTCGGGGATATGATTGTGAAGGAATTGGAAATTTTGTAGGCGGATTCGCATGGAATGGGATCAATCGGGATTCCATTCCGGTGAGAAAATTCTGCATATTAGTCTATCTGTATGCTGCTGAAAACACTTAACGCATTGATCCCAAAGGTCTCTTCTATATCCAAATCTTTTACAATCCCAATATCTTTTTCCAGTTCCAGGTCAATGATGGTGTTTTTTTCCAGATCCTCTCCAAACTCATTCCTGACGATGGCTATCTGGGGCCGCTCCAGGTTCTCATGGGGAACACTCATTACAAATCCAATCGTCTTATCACTTAATTCTACCAATGATCCTTTTGGATAAAGACCAATAACACTCAAAAAATCATCCCAGGCGTTAAAATCGAACTCAACTCCAGCTAATGCATCAATATAGCGAATGGCAGCAGGCGGGTTCCATGATTTTTTATATTTTCTTCTTCCCACCAGGGCTTGGTAAGCATCAATAATAGAGAGCAAACGACTTTCGTAAATCACGCTGTTATAGTCGACGTTCTTGGGATAGCAGGAATTCATTGATGTATCCTGCTTGACGTGATGGTAGTATGCCATATTGACAATCGCTTCCGGCATTTTCATTCCCGACAGAAGCTCTGCTCCAAATTTGGGGTGGGATTCCATCAGCTTCATCTCTCGGCTTTCTCGTTCAAAGCGCACTGTGCTATCCAGGATATCTTTGGGAATTTTGGATTTCCCAAAATCATGTAAGAACGCTCCCAGCAATGCCGTCGATCGATTATCAAAAATCGGTTTTTCTTTTTTCATCTCCTTAATTTTATAATAGGAAGATTGAAAAATCACACCGACATCAACACAGTGGTCGTAGGTCTGATCACTCTGTTTTAAACTGACGATGGCCATCATCGCTTCTGAAGAAGCATGTTTGGTGATATCTTCAACGTATTCGATTATGCCGCTATAATCGATTTTACCTCTTCTGGCATCATCCATTATATTTTCAACAGCTCTGGAAGCCTTTTTCCGCGTTTGCACGTTTTCACTTAACTGTTGAACAAACTGTTCCGCATTTTGTTTTGCCTGTTGATAGCGCTCTTTTCGTTCAGAGGGGGTAAGGGTGGATTGCTTTACCAAGTCAATTGCTTCCTTGAGTTCTCTTTTTTCCTCCTTTTCCAGCCCCTTAATCTTAACATCAAATTCTAAAAATCCCCTGGCTTTGAGAGCCTGCTGCAATTTATCGCTGACGCTCTGTATTTTGCTCAGGTCAGGAGGGAGATCATGAATCTTTTTTAAATGATCATTGATTTTGAGGGCTTCAACCGGTATTTCCTGTTCCTTGTTTTTCCTGGCAACAGTCGCTTTGGCTTTCCTGAAATTGTGCTGAATAAACCGACAGGTTTTGTCGTCCAAAGAGCGATATTTTGCGGCAAAACCTGTATAAGCTGTTATAAACATTCCAGGTTTTAATTCCTGGATTCTTACTTTGGTGAGGATTTTGTCTTCAACCATAAATGTCGAGTAAATTATCTGTTGTGCTGTTTTCAGCTAGATATCAGAAAAAAATCTTATTTTGTACTGTAACTTGAATGAGGGTTGAACTTCAAGAAAGATTTGATAGTAACTTATTTAAACTTCTTTTTATTGTTATTAGAGGTCTGACGATGGAGGTGTAGATTCAACATTTTCATTGTAGCTTCAACGGCAGCGACCACCTGGTCTGAATGCAAACCTCTTGTTTTATATGTTTTTTCTCCATCGTTCCAAGTGATAATACAATCGACTAAGGCGCTTGTTTTACCTCCCTTGGGTATTTTGGTTTCATAGTCGATCAGTTTTGGGAACACGATTTTTCTCTTATCCAGTATTTTCTTAACGGCTGCCATAAAAGCATCGTAACCTCCGTTTCCTCCTCCGGAAGAGGTAAAACGCTCTTCACCAATTTGAATATGGATGCTTGCAGTGGATTCCAGGTTTAAACCACTGGTTACTGTGCAACTGAGCAACTGGATATAGTTATAATCCTCAGTTTCCAGAACATCGGCGATGATAAACGGCAAGTCTTCCGAGGTAATTGATTTTTTGGATTCACCCAACTCAATAACACGCCTCAATACCTTTTCTCTGTTGACAGGAGTCAAATCCAAGCCTAGTTCTTCCAGCTTTTTATCCAAAGAGGCTTTACCACTCAATTTTCCCAATGCATAACTGTGTTTTCGTTTAAACCTTTCCGGTCTTAGCATACTTCTGTAAAGACTGCCTTTTTTGTCTCCGTCGGCATGGATCCCCGCGGTTTGTGTAAACACATCTTCACCAACGATGGGAGCGTTTTCCGATACCTTTTTCCCGGAAAAAGATGAAACCATGTAGCTTAGGCGCATGAGGTGTGATTCTTCGATGGACAGATCCACTCCCATGCGATCTCTCAGATTGACCACCACTTCCACCAGGGAGGCATTCCCAGCCCTTTCACCAAGACAGTTTATAGTGCAGTGTAGGGATCTTATTCCCGCTCTAACTGCCACCAGACAATTGGCTGTTGCCAACCCGTAATCATTGTGCGGATGGAAATCAAAATTCAAGGCCGGGTATCTTTTGATCATGTCAGAAAGACTGTCGTACACTTCATTGGGGGACATGATCCCCAGTGTATCACTTAACATATAGTGTTCGATATCAAAGTTCTGAGCTGCGTTCAGGAACTCAAACACATAGTGTGGGCTCTCATTGTAACCGTTGGACCAGTCTTCAAGATAAATGTTTACCTTAAGTCCTTTTTTTCTGGCATAAATAACAGTTTTTTCAATATTGGTAAGATGTTGAGCCAGGGTCTGTCCAAGTTGCAGATTGCAGTGTTTCTCGCTTCCCTTCGCCAAAAGGTTGATTACTTTCCCTCCCGTTTCCACAACCCAATCAACACTTTTTTTATGATCAATGAATCCAAGTATTTCGATCTTATCAAGGAAGCCTTTATCTTTTGCCCAATTGGTGATATTGGTGACAGCTTCCCGGTCTTTTTCGGAAGCTAGAGCTGAGGCGATTTCAATTCGGTTGGCACGAAGATGTTCCAACAGAGCCTTGGCTATATTTGTTTTCTCTGCCGGTGAAAATGAGACCCCCTGGGTTTGCTCTCCATCACGAAGAGTGGTGTCAAGTATTTCTACGGAGTATGTTCCAAATTTCATAAGTAGTAAGACAGGTTTTTAATCAAAAAATAGTTATAAGAGTTAAAGGTTCTTATAAATGTAGAGATCTGTTCAAATATCCATGGGTTAGGATTGTTCCCATAGCCATGGCTGTGTGTTTCGTTGTTTTTGTTCGAATGATTCTATTTTTTCGATATGCTTCAGTGACCAGGCAATCTGATCCAGGCCCTGTAACAGAGTTTCTTTCTTAAAATCGTCCAGATCAAACCGGATCAGCTTTCCATCAGGAGTTTCAATCACCTGATTTGCAAGATCAATGGAGATTTTAATATCCCGGCTGGATTCAGTTTCACTGATGAGGTTGGCTAAATCCTCCTGATTGACTTTGATGAGGAGGATCCCATTTTTAAAGCAGTTATTATAAAAAATATCTGCAAAACTGGTTGAAATAATTACCTTAAATCCATAGTCAAGTAAAGCCCAGGGGGCATGCTCACGAGATGACCCGCAACCAAAATTGTCACCTGCGATTAATATCGAAGCATCTCTATATTGAGGCAGATTCAGTTCAAAATCAGGATTTTCCGTCCCGTCAGACTGATACCGCCAGTCATAAAACAGGTGTTTGCCAAAACCGGTTTTTTCAATCTTGGTCAAAAACTGTTTAGGTATAATCTGGTCGGTATCTACATTACTCCGGTTTAGTACTGCAACTTTTCCGGTATGTTTTACAAAAGGTTTCATAGCGATCAAACTGATTAATTGTTGTGGGATTTTTTTTATTGCTTATTAAGGCTTTGCCGATATCTGTTAATCGTGCTTGTAAACGTACTCGTAAAATTGAAAATTCATTTTAAACACAGTTTGTTTGACTTTGGAACTTTGAACTATTCAAAAAAAGTTTTGAGTTTAGTAAAACAATAATCGTGCACAGGAACGATCACGATCACGATCACGATTTAAAAGTCTATCCCCTTCTAAGGGTAACCAAAACCGTCTCCTTTGGGGACGGATTCTTTATTTGATCAAGTCCGGCATGATACAAGTGTCACGTTTTTCTCGATATATGCTAAAACCAATTTCTAATATCAATAAATCGACCTTCTATTGCTGCGGCAGTTGCCATGGAGGGAGATACTAGATGCGTTCTGGCTCCTTTCCCCTGTCGACCTTCAAAGTTTCTGTTTGATGTTGAAGCGCAGCGTTGACCTGCTTTCAATTTATCATTATTCATCGCCAGGCACATGGAGCAGCCGGGATCCCGCCATTCAAAACCGGCATCAATAAATATTGTATCCAAACCTTCTGCTTCAGCCTGTTTTTTTACAGGATAAGAGCCAGGTACCACGATTGCTGTGACTTTTGGGTGTACTTTTCTCCCGTTGATATATTTTGCGGCCAGCCTTAAATCCTCAATTCTTGAATTGGTGCATGAGCCGATAAAAACATTGTCTATTTCAATATCAACAATCTTCATTCCAGCCGTTAAGCCCATGTAAATCAGGGCGTTTTGACAGGCATTCCGGTCAGTCGGATCGGATAAATCTTGAGGTGATGGTACACTGTCGTTAATACCGGCAACTTGACCCGGCGATGTCCCCCAGGTTACTTGAGGTATGATTTTGCTTCCATCGACAGAAAGAGTGGCATCAAATACTGCACCATCATCGCTTGCAAGTGTCTTCCAATACTCAACGGCTTTATCCCAATTCCCATTCTTTGGTGCATAAGGACGATCTTTGAGATATTCGAATGTTGTTTGGTCCGGAGCAATCATTCCGCCTCTAGCCCCTGCCTCAATTGCCATATTGCAAAGCGTCATTCTACCTTCCATGGATAAATCTTCAATGGCTTGCCCTGCGAATTCCAACATATAGCCAGTACCGCCTGCTGTGCCGATTTTACCGATTACCGCCAGCGCAATATCTTTTGCAGTTGAGTATTCAGGGAGCTTGCCTTCAATCCTGATAAGCATTGATTTTGCTTTGGACTGCTGGATTGTCTGGGTTGCCAGAACATGTTCAACCTCTGATGTGCCAATGCCGAAAGCGAGAGAGCCAAAAGCTCCATGCGTTGCCGTGTGGCTGTCACCGCATACAATTGTCTGTCCCGGGAGAATGAACCCTTGCTCTGGTGCAATGACATGAATAATTCCGTTATTTTCATGTTCCATATCGTAGAGATTAATTCCAAAGGTTTTGCAGTTTTCTGCCAGGGTTTCCAATTGTTTTTTTGCGACTTCGTCCTCAATCGGGCTTAATCTGTTTTTAGTCGGAACACAATGGTCCATGGTTGCCAAAATGCTTTGAGGTCTTCTAATTGCACGCCCAGCTGCCTTTAAACCACTAAAGGCTTGTGGACTTGTAACCTCATGGACCAGGTGACGGTCTATATATAGTAGTGGTGTTTCATTGTTCTCTTCATGGACTAGGTGAGATTCCCAGAGTTTTTCATATAATGTTTTCTTCATGTTAACCTTCAAAGAACGTGTCGATTCTATTTTTGATCATTTCTGCTATCCAACTTTTACAACACGGTTGTTGATATGGAGTTTTTCATTGGATCCAATTAAAAATAATTTGAATTTAACACAATAATCTATCCATATTATCAGGACGTTATATCAACAGGGTGGTTGCTAAGATAACAGAAGAACATTATCTCCTTATCCATCTGATCTTGTCTATCATGAAGTTCTGATCAACTGGTCACATATCAGTCGGGGAAAGCCAATATGGACAAAAGCTTTGAATTTTCGCAGAATGGAGCAAATGCTTTTTGAGGCTCAAAGGGTGGCTTTATTATTTGAACAAAAAACTAGCGAGTAAACTTGTCCAACCATTCTAACGAAACAGTAAGGAAAATCATTCATTTGGATATGGATGCCTTTTACGCATCGGTGGAGATAAAGGATAATCCGGCTTTGATCGGTCAACCTGTCGTGGTTGGGGGGAGTCCGCAGAGTCGGGCTGTTGTTTCTGCTGCCAGTTATAAGGCTCGTGAATATGGCATCCGTTCGGCAATGCCCTGTTCTAAAGCAAGACAGTTATGCCCTCAGGCGATTTTTGTTCTTCCCCGGTTTAATCGATATAAGGAGATTTCGGAGCAGATTCATCAGGTTTTTCGCCAGTACACCGATATGATAGAACCCCTTTCTCTGGATGAAGCCTGGCTGGATGTAACCCAAAACCACATTAATTGTCCATCGGCGACCTGGGTGGCGCAAAAAATTAAAGCTGACATAAAGAAGCAAACTGGCCTGACAAGCTCGGCGGGTGTTTCCTACAATAAATTTTTAGCTAAAATCGCTTCTGATGAGAAGAAACCCGATGGTTTGTTTGTGATAACACCTGAAAATGCACAGGAGTTTTTGATGAATATAAATGTATCAAAGATACCCGGTGTTGGTAAGGTTACTCAAAAGAAACTTTTTTTATTGGGTATAGAAAAAGGGGAACAGCTATATGAGAAACGGGAGGATTATTTAAAAAAACATTTTGGAAAGTTTGGCGGCTATCTTTATCAAATGATCAGGGGGATTGATGAACGGGCTGTGATATCCGATAGAGAGACTAAATCCATTGGAATTGAAAATACATTTAAGGAGGACTATCAATATGGAGAAACCCTGAAGCAGGAATTAAAAAGTCTTCTAAACGGGTTATTTAAACGTCTTAAAAAGAGTCAAAAGCTGGGAAAAACAATGGGATTAAAAGTCAAATTCCAGGATTTTCATCAAATAACCAGAAGTATTACACTGGCCAATTCTTTATTGACGGAAGAGGTTATTTCCAAACTGGCTTTTCAAAAATTGTTCGAAATTGCTGAATATGAATATCCCGGAAAGAAGATCCGATTATTGGGAATTTCAATATCCAATTTTGAGAAGGAGGATGAAAACGCAGCTAAAAATCAACAGCTTGATATTTTTTATTTCTTGGAAAGGGGAGAGATTTAGCTTGCCCGATTGAAGGGAATACTTTTTGTGAAACTAACAATGAATTACAATTCATCACCGTCTATGAATAAACTACTGAATTACGAAATAATCCAATCAATTACGAATGGACTCTGGATAACAAAACCCGGCAACCCGACAAAGATTCTTAGAGGTGGGGCTTTTGATACAAGGCAACTGGGTGATGCCCAGATATTTTTTGCCTGGAAAGGTGAAAACAGTGATGGCCATCTTTACCTTAATCAACTTGAAACCAGCGGCATCGAATTGATTTTGGTGGAACAAGAAGTGGATAAAGTGGGAGATATACCGATCCTGAAAGTAGTCGATTCGCTATCAGCCCTTCAACAGTTGGCGAAGACACTAGTAGCCGGATTTGAAGGTAAGGTCGTGAATATTACCGGTTCTTCAGGAAAAACAACTACCAAAGAATGGCTCAAACACATTATTAATGGACACAGGCAGTTGTTGACCAATGTTGGTAGTTTCAATAATCATATCGGTTGTCCGATTACCATTCTGAATATGGAAAGGGAACATGAATTGTTGGCTCTTGAGATGGGAACATCAGGCTCTGGAGAGCTGTTAACCCTGACATCCATTGCTCCGGCGGATATTGCAGTGTTATTAAATGTCGGACACGCACATCTTGGTATGTTCGGCAGTCTGGAAAAAACCTATCAGGCTAAGATGGAAATCTTCTCTAATATGAAACAGCAATCAGTTATGCTAATTCCATACGGTGATGAACGATTAGTCCAGCTTTTGGAAAACCGGCAGGTTGAGTTTTTTGGTCAGGGATCTCCGGAATTCTCCTGGGAATGTCTCAGCATTGATCCGTTCCAAAGAACTCAGACAATACAGTTTATAACTCCATTCGGTTCTAAAACAGTTGTTGTTAATCGGCTGGGCGAGTATGTCGGCAATCTGATATCCTGCATACTGGCTATTTGCTACCATTTAGGCTTGAGTTGGGCGGAGATCGAACCGGGGCTGTCTTCACTTCCCACCGAAAAAGGCAGATCAGTTTTTCATAGGAGTAAAGACGGTACATTGATACTCGATGATACCTACAATGCAAATCCTGAGTCTGTTATTCAAATGCTGAAGACCATCTGTCTGTTGCCGGCAGAGAGATATGTAGGAGTTGTGGGTAATCTGGCAGAGCTGGACGAGGGAATGAAAGAAAGTGCCGGTTATATTTTAAATCATCTGCCTGAAAAGTTAACAGACCTTATCCTAAGTGGTGAAACAGGAAAGATCCTGTTTCACCTGGTTAAAGAACACCATCCGCATCTAAATATCCGCTATTTTGATTCAATAGCAGAAATGGCAGATTACCTGATATCCATTATGGAGGAAAAAGTGGTTATTGGAGTCAAAGGGTCAAGAAGTGCTCATCTGGAGAGAATTGTATACGTCTTAAAAGGGGAAACCGTTTCATGCCCTCTTGAACGCTGCAGCAAGCTCTGCGCTTGCTCACAGTGTAAAGAACTCTGAATGATCAGAGTTCTTCAATAAATGTGTTTTTGCGTGAGTTTTTCTGGTTAGGTTTAAACTCATAGATTTCTTCATTTTTAATTGTTGGGGCGGCAATAGCCCTGTGGCATTGAGTGGGCTCCGTTCCGGCTTTGTAATATTCATACTTGGTATTTCCTCCGGAATCACAGTCCATTAAACCGGAATCAGCATTGATTTTAACCATGTTGATTCCATCGGGTTGTTCGAAGGGCAGGATGGCCATGGGATCTGTGACCTGCTTCATGAAATTGGTCCAGATGGGGGCAGCTGCTCTTGACCCCGTCTCTGTTTCTCCCAGGGTTTGCTGGTTTTTATCAAATCCAATATACACACCTGCTATTAACTGAGGAATATAGCCTATATACCAGGCATCAGCATAATTATTTGTTGTGCCTGTTTTCCCAGCTGATGGACGGTTGATTTCCTGCGCACGAAAGCCCGATCCAAATCTTACCACATCTTGAAGGATGCTGGTCATCAAGAATGCGGTTTCCTCACTCATGACCTGCGGTGGTTCTTCACGGGGAAGTTCTTCGATTACGTTTCCCTCACGATCTTCTATTCTTTCAATAAAAACTGGTTGAACAAGCTTTCCTCCGTTAGCAAAGGTACCGAATGCCACTACCATTTCTTTCAGGGTCAATGATGCTGATCCCAGAACAATCGTGAGATCATCTTCCGGAAGATCGGAGGTAATCCCAAGTTTGCGGGCGTGTTCTATTACGGCTTCTGTGCCGAGTTCCTTGGTGAGGCGAATAGACGGCATATTCTTGCTATGAACCAGAGCTTCTCTCAGTGACATTTTACCTTTAAAACTTTTTGAATAGTTCTCCGGTTTATAGGCAGATTCCCCATCTCCCTCTCCAACGAACGGAGTATCGTCAAGCATACTGGATGTTGTAAAGGAATTGTCTAGTGCAAGCGAATAAACAATAGTTTTAAAGGCTGATCCGGTTTGTCTTTTCCCTTGAATAGCTCGGTTGAACTCGCTGTCTCTGAAATCGTATCCGCCGGACATTGCTATTACTTTGCCGTTTTTGGGATCCATAGCGAACAATCCGCCATTGGCAATCGGATTTTGAGTTAAAACCAATGAAAACTCTTTATTTTCCTGGTGATAATCCTGTATTTCCAGTTCAATTACATCACCTACTTTTAGGATATCGTTGAAATCGTTTAACCGCTCTGTTGTATACTCCTTTTCATAATTTACCGGACGTGCCCAACGCATTGAATTTATCAACAGACTTCCTTCGTATTCACCTAAATTCACTTGGACAGTCCAAGGGCTTAAATTGGTGACAACTCCCAGTACATTCCCTCCTATAACAAAGTGATTACTTATAGTAATCTCGTTGGCTTTGTCCTTGTACAGTTTGTCTGCCAACGTTTTGCTGTCATCATCGAGCTTTTTGAATTCTTGATTATTCCATCCCTTTTCTTCCGAATAGATGTAAAGACCCAGCTCATCGTCAACCTCCTGTAGCAGGTTTTTTACGGGCCCTCGATAGCCCTGTCGCCGGTCGTGATCAACCAGACCTTCTCTAAGGGAATCTTGTGCCGAGATCTGAGTCTTCAGATCCATCATTGTGTAAACCTTCAAACCACCGCTATAGAGCTGTTCTTTCCCGTATTTATTATAAAGGTAACGACGGATATGTTCCGTGTAATAGGAGGTTTCATTGTAATCCAGACTTTTGTTCAGATTAAGTCTGATAGGAGTAACCGCTGTCCTGATTCTCTCTTCCCTGGTTATATATCCGGAATCTTCCATTGCTTTTAAAACGATGTTCCGTCTTTTTGTTGCGTTTTCAATGCTGTATGTGGGAGCCCATTTGGAAGGAAGCTGTGGTAATCCAGCAATCATAGCTGCTTCAGCCAGGTTTAGATCTTCGGTGTTTTTGCTGAAATATCCTTGGGCCGCTGCTTCTATTCCGTATGCTCCGTGACCGAAGAAAGTTTTGTTAAGATATAACTCCAGTATTTGATCCTTGGTAAACTGACTTTCGATCCGTAGAGCCAGTAACACCTCCTTGAGTTTTCGCACGATTTTTTTGTCGGTTGTCAGCAAAAACATCTTGGCGGTTTGCTGCGTCAGAGTGCTTGCTCCCTGGGCCCAACGCCTTTTAGCGACATCAATGATAAGTGCTCTGACCATGCGAATGGGATCAATACCAAAATGACTATAAAAGCGGTTGTCCTCAACTGCCAGGAGTGCTTGTTTCATCACTGTCGGCACCTTACCGATGGGGATTAAAACTCTTCGTTTCGTATAAAACTCGGTAATAAGCTCATTATTCCTATCGTATATCTGGGTCGGTAAATCATATTTGGGTCTTATGAGATCATCAAGTGTCGGCAGGTTTTGGGAGAGGTAATAAAGATAACCTAGAACGCCAACAATCCCGATGAATCCTATATATATGAAAGACAGGAGTGCTTTTTTAATAAAAGAAGGTTGCGTGCTGTCAGCAGGTTTTTGAACTTTTTTATATCGGATAGAGTGTATTTTTTTTGCCATGAATCTACAATGTGAGCTTAAACGACTCTGGATTGAATCACTGTTTGATATTCCATTATCTATTTGGATAGACCTGAAATTAGAAAAAAGCTAAAACTATTGATATTGACTGCTTTTGAGGGTTGATTTGAACCAGGAGAATCTGTGAGATTCCTTTTAGCCGAAATTACGCTTCTGTTGCCAGCACATCCGAAACCGTTTTATTGAGAGTTGAATTCGGTTAAAAAACGCAATTTTAACCGAAAGACCCGTTTCCCCATGGAAATAATAGACAATCTAATTCAAAGGTGCCTTATTACAGAGTATAAAGATGATTTTTATGTATGACAATGACCCCTTTTGGCTTTTCCTTCGCTTTTATGTATTTTCTGATTTCCTCAGCGGGAAAGTTTGCTAAACCAGCACCAATACTGCTGTTCTCGGAGTTCTTTATCAGTACGACGTCTCTTTTTGCAAAATTGCCCTTAACCGATATGACGCCTACGGCTAAAAGGCTCTTCTTGTTGTCCAAAGCAGATTCCGCCCCCGAATCGATGGTTATCGTCCCCTTGATGTTAGCAGCGGTCATCATCCACTTTCCACGAATACTTAGTTGAGATTTCTTTCGGGATGGCTTGAAATAGGTTCCCGATGTTTGTCCTCCAACTGCTTTAATAATTGAATCTTTCTCTTTGCCGGAACATACTATTGTTGGAATTCCATGTTGAGATGCCAGATCAGCGGCTCTCAATTTGCTCAGCATTCCGCCGGTACCTCCGTCTGAAAGCGAATCCTCGCAAAGAGAAAGCAGATCCGAGGAGATCTGTTCAACGGTTTTTATTAGTTTGGCATTTGGGTCTTTTTTAGGATCAGCAGTGTAAAATCCGACAATGTCGGATAAAAGTATCATTAAATCAGCGCTAAGCATTGATGCTGTTAAGGAAGCCAGCTGATCATTATCTCCGAAGGTGGATTCGCTGAAGCTGACAACATCGTTCTCGTTGATTATGGGCATGATGTTGTTATCCAGAATTCCTTCCAGTGCATTCTTAATATTATCGTAGGATTCTTTCTGGCGGAAATCATCAAAGGTTATCAAAGCCTGAGCCGTGATAACGCCGTATTCTCTGAAAAAATCCGAATAGACTTGAAATAAGCGTCCCTGACCAACAGCTGCAAGCATTTGCCGTTTTTTTAACGGATCTTTTTCATGTGAGAACTCGCAAAACTCCTTTCCAGCCATGATGGCGCCTGAACTCACGAGCACAATTCTGTGAGTTTTTCTTAGTTTAATAATCTGTTCAACCAGATCGGATATCCGATTGTAATTCAATCTTCCGTTGGATCGCCCTAATATATGAGTTCCGACTTTCACAACAACTGTTTCTTTCATGGTAGTTCTTCAATTACCTCAATACCGGGTTCACTTTCTTCATTGATGAGAATATCAAAATCTTCTGGTCTGGGGAGGTCTTTGATCGTGTTAAACCCAAAAACTTCCAGAAAGAAACCGGAGGTCCGGTATAAAATAGGTCTTCCCGGGATCTCTTTTCTACCGGCTATTTTGATGAGTTTTTTATCCAAAAGAGATTTTAAAGCATAAGTGGCGTCCACTGATCGAATCTCTTCAATTTCAGCTCTGGTAACCGGCTGTTTGTAAGCAACAATAGCCATTGTTTCCATGACAGATTGCGATAGTTGAATTGGTTTTACTATCCTGCCTCGGCGGATCCATTTTTCAAATCTGCTGGAGGTTCTAAGGTGATACCCGCCAGCAACTCTCAATATCTTAAAGACTCGATTGTTGTTTTTATAAAACAGGTTCAATTCGTCTATTATTTCAGAAAGTTTTCCTGATTCCTTAATTCCTGTTATTTTTTTCAGCTGTGGAATGGTTAGCGCGTGATTAGCGCTAAACAAGACAGCTTCCACAATCTGCCAGTCTAATGTTTCCTGATTTTTTACGTTTTCAGTTTCCAATGGTTAAGAATGCTTAAGTATTTAAACTCTAATTCCGCAATTGAATAAAAGAGATAACAAGAATTCTAAATTCCGTCTAGCAAGATACTTTTGGGAGTTATGATTGTTGTTAATTTTAACCAGATCCATTTCGCAAATTGTTTTGTTGGCCAGAGCGTTTCAGGGGAAAAGATAAAATGGACAGAAAACAGGGGATTCAGTACATTAAGACTGTTTAAATATGATGGAAGTGGTTAGAAAAACTTATAATTACAATTAATTGAATAGAATGATAAAAACGGCTAAAACCACATTGGGAAAAGAGGTCAGATTCGGGCAACATGTTGTTTTGACAGGGCAGGTTTCCATTGGTGATGAAACATCCATTTGGCATAACGTTATATTGCGAGGGGATGTAGAACCTATTACCATTGGTTCCCGATGCAATATACAGGACAATACAGTGTTACACGGTCAACTGAATAGATTTGCAGTCAGAATCGGCAATGATGTCTCGGTCGGCCATTCCTGTATTATTCATGGCTGTGAATTGGCCGATGAGAGCTTTGTTGGTATGGGAACGATTGTGATGAATGGTGCCTATATTGGCAGCAGGGTGCTTGTTGCCGCTGGTTCTCTGGTTCCCCAAGGAGCACGGTTCGAGCAACCCAATACACTGGTTATGGGAAGACCAGGCAAAGTAGTAAGGGAGCTTAGAGAAAACGAAATCAAGATGATCCTGGATACACCTGCACGATATATGGATTATGCAAAGCTTTGGTTACCGGTTCAGGAGTCATAAATAATGGGAAGAGATACTCACTACGATTTATACAAAAAGGACAAATCATCATCATTAAAACGTTTTAGACGGTTTGTTGAGTATATTGTCCTCATTACTGCCAAGTCCATTGCGTCTCTATTCCCAATCAGAGGGAATCAAAAATTTGGTGCGGCGTTTGGCAGGTTTGCCATGAAACTGGCAACGAAAGATCGAGGAATTGCAGAGTATCAGTTGGGATTCTGTTTTCCCGAGAAAACAGAAGAGGAGAGAAAAACATTGTTGGTGAATTCGTTTCGTCAGGCGGGGACTGCCTTGTTCGAGACACTGGTTATTCAGAAGTTTAAAACCGATCCCTGGAAGTGGATAAAATTCGAAAATGAACAGGTTCTCCATGATTCCCTAAATGAGGGTAATGGAGCCATTTTATTGTTTGCGCACGTCGGCAACTGGGAGTTATACCCTACCATATTTGAAATGCTGAATATTAAGGGGATGGCCATCAGTGCTGCTGTGGGCGATTCCAAACTGGATCGATTACTGGACTTGACAAGAAGCTCAAGTAATCTCAGAACAATACACAGAGGTGATAAAAAATCTGCCCGTGAAATGCTTCACTGTTTTCGGAATAACGAGATTTTTGTCTTTGGAATGGACCAGGATACAAGGGTTAAGACCATATTTGTTGACTTTTTTGGGAGAAAAGCTGCAACAGCAATAGGAGCTGCGACATTTGCCCAAAGATTTAATGCCCCGGTAATTTCCGGTTTTGGCGCCAGATTGGAGAATGGATCACATCTCTACTCTTTTGAAATTCTGTCCCAAAAACCTTACAGGGGAACAGACGAGGAAATAGAGCAACTGACAGAAAGATATAATCTAGCCCTGGAAAAGCATATCCGGAAATATCCGGATCAGTGGGTTTGGTTCCACCGTCGTTGGAAGAATCAGCCGGATTGATCAGACAAAATAAGCATGATTAAGAACGATAACAGTGTTCTTGAAAACACCACGCTGTCTGCGATTCACTTAAAAATTAAAAAAAATCTTCATGGTAAAATTTATAAAGAGGATCCTATCCATAAAGTGGGCAATTCCAGGATTATTGATAGTTGTTATTGTATACCTGATTTTTAATCCCGCTGCTGAAAAATCAGATAAAAAGCCTGCTGATAAAGAAAAAGAAAGACCCATGATTATAATGAATCCCATTTTGAAGGATTATAAAAATGAAGAGCTCAGTTTAAAGCTGATAGCAGATAAAGCTGAAATATATGAGAAAACTCAATCCACAATCCTGACGAGTCCGATTGCCAGCTTATTTGACGAAGCAGATGCCTCAAAAGTGACAATTATTCGGGCAAAAACCGGTGAACTGGAGAATAAGAAGGATCTAATTCATCTTTGGGGAGATGTCCGAATTGAATTTTTTGACGGACAGCGCTTGTTTACCGAGGATCTTTTTGTAAACAACAAACAAAGAGTAATCTATAACAGTGTAAAAGTTAAAGTAGAGTCCAAAGATGAGGTTATCAACGCTGCTTCAATGAGATATACAATGGACAATGAAGTACTACTGTTAAAGAAACCCAATGCATTGCTCAGTCTTTAAATGTGCTTCTCTTAAAACTTAACACTACTATATGGGTGACAAATTGAAATCCTTGATACCATTATTCCGTATTCTTTTATGCTTCACCGGTGCTGTACAATTTTGCCATACCACTCTTCTTGCGAACGATTTTATTTCAATATCCTCCTCTGACTCCGCTGTTTTGAATAAAAGCAAGGGAACCGCTTTATTAAATGGCAATGTTGAAATAGTACATAAGTCAACAGGATCCACACTGATTACTGATGAGCTGTTCCTGATACGTGAAAAAGACTCAGGGGATCTCGCATATGCCAAAGCAAAGGGTAGCGTTAAAATGGATCTGAATTCTTTGGATGAATATGAACAGCTGGAAAGAACAACCCATGTTATCTGTGATCAGGCACTATATGATAAGATAAAAGCAGTAGCTGAATTAAAGGGTAATGTTGAAGTAATCTCCCATGACTATAAAATCAACGCTGACATTGTCTATTATGATTTGGAAAAAGAAACTGGACGAATTACTGAGATTCCGGGGAAAAAGGTTCGGATGGTTTTCTATAAAAACCGGCCTCAGGCTGAAACAAAAGCGTTTGATTTAACAGATACCCAGGGGCTGGTTGATGGCCAAGCCATCGAAATCAAGCTGAATAAAAAGCTGAATAAACTAATTTTTCAAGGGGATGTGCGATTCTTTGATCATGACGAAAAAGCGTTGTTTACATCTAAAAAAGCAGATCTCTTCTTTAACAATAAAGATGAGTTGGAAAAGATCATTGCCTACGGCAATGTAATACTGTCACAACCACAAAGAAACTCCGCCTCAGATAGAGCGGATTTTGACTATCTAACGGAAATTGTAACGTTGACTGGCAATGCGCGACTGAAAGAGGTTGATCAATTGGAAGTGTTCTCTTCGGTGATTAGGCTGCATATGGATGAAACCAAAGGGATGGTGGAAAGTGGCGTGCATGTTCCAGTTAAGATGAAAGCCAAAGTGGATTAATTGGGCATTCTAATATCCGGTACTCGTACAGTGAACAAATACCGCATGGTATACAATCTTCAGTTGGGACGTTACCCATCTTTTTATTCTTATAAAATCAGACGCATATAATAAAGATTAGTAAAGTTTTTTATTTTATCTTGACAATCTGTTCTGATATTGACCAATATGACAGATCAGCTGCAGTTAAGAACTTGTTTAAAACGATCAGCTGATAAAAAAAAGCGTAAAAAAGTTATTGACAGATACAAACTTAGATGCGCATCATACGGGATCAGCTGCAAAAAACAGCTTAAGTTCATTGACAACAGAATCGGGTGTAAGAAGATATAACCAAGTAAAAAAGAAGCGGGGACAGGATTTAGTATAAATCTTGTTCACACGTCAAATTTGAGTAGAGTAATAACTCTAAAGGATTACTTTAGTTTAT
>JAHJTV010000064.1 GCA_018829445.1 bacterium | reverse complement strand
TTCTTATATAATTTATTGAAATTTAAGACTATAGAAAGCTGATATGTTGTCATTCCGTGCTCGATACGGAATCCATAATTATTTCAAAACGCTGGATGCCGGATCAAGTCCGGCATGACAGAGAAACCTAAACTCTCAAGTGGGTATGAAGGTCAATTGAATATATTTAATTTCTTTAGTTAATGGTGCTGATTAGCTATTGGCTATTGGCTTATGAGGAAAATATTTAGTCTGATAATTGAAATAGTCAATGAAAATAGTTGCCGTTGTCAACTATAAAATGCAGACCCTGTTTAGGGTTATGTGCAATAAAAGTTTTTTATCTCCACAGCGTGGGCAAAGCGTTGCCCACCCTACCGATTTGATGCGCGGAAAATGTAGGATGGACAACGCTTTGTTCATCAATTCTTGTTATCCGAAACTTTTTGATACACCCATTCCGGACTTTCGGCTTTTCAGATCGCTTCTTT
Source organism: bacterium (assembly GCA_018829445.1). Lineage (GTDB taxonomy): Bacteria > SAR324 > SAR324 > XYD2-FULL-50-16 > XYD2-FULL-50-16 > JAHJTV01. Next base: position 61,291 of record JAHJTV010000064.1, on the reverse strand, counting down.
TTGTAATACAATTTACTGAAAAAAATGTATTATATTAACCCGGAGACAAATAATGAATGCGCAAAAAATAAAAATACTGATCGCAGAAGATGATAAATCTTCCAGAAATTTGTTAGCAAGAATCTTATATATTTCCGGATTTAATCAAGTGGAGGAAGCTGAAAATGGAATGGATGCCTGGGATAAATTGCAACAGTCTCCCTTTGATTTACTAATTACCGATTGGATGATGCCTGAAATGGACGGTTATCAACTGCTTTCAACTATCCGTAAGAGTGCACTGGAGGTTCGCAATATCCCGGTGATCATCATATCTTCTCTGCATGATGTTGAAGATATAAAAAAAGTGGCCAGCCTTGGAGTCAGTGGTTACCTGATTAAACCTTTTAACACAAAAATAATTTTACAGAAGATATCCGCTATTTTTCCCTGACTCTGTCCCTTTTTATGGTGCAATATGATAACAATGCACCTGTTGCTTCATAGAACTCCTAATGCCCAAAATAGCTCACGCCCTAAATGACGGCCACGTAGAGCCGCCTTACCGTTTCAGAATGTAATAACCTGGTTTTTAGGTTATATGCTTTCCACTTCTCTTTGTAAGTTATTTCCCTACAACGTCTCTAAAGCTCCTACTTTAAAAATCGGATACTAATATCTGTCCGCTTCGCAACACCGAGTCTGTGAGTTGTTTCTAATAAATGAAAAATTGACAAATCCGGCAAAATAACCTAAGAAAAGATTCCCGTTACAAAGATTGTGGCGTCGATAGCAACATTTAAAATCTCCACCCTTAATATTCTTTTTTGCATTACGGAGTTAACCATTGGAATTCTTACAGATACTGATTACAGGAATAGGCCAGGGATGCGTCTATGGATTGATTGCCCTGGGTTTTGTATTGATCTATAAAGCCACGGAAATCGTCAATTTTGCGCAGGGAGATCTGATGATGCTGGGTGGATTCTCAGCCGTCACCTTTATTGGCATATTTGGCATGTCCTACTGGCTGGGGTTCATTTTTGCCGTTTTAGCCATGGGGATTTTTGGTTACCTGCTGGACAAATTTGTGATTCGTGCCATTATCGGTGAACCACAATTTGCCGTTGTTATCCTCACGATCAGCCTTGGATTTATCTTTCGCGCAGTTGCAGGAGCGATATGGGGCGTGGATATTCTTTCCCTCGAAACGCCATTTTCAGGTGAGATGCTCAATGTTGAAGGCCTGGTTATCAGCATGGACAATGTAATCGTAATAATCGGAACGTTGCTATTATCCGTTGTCCTGTTTCTCTTTTTTAAGTATTCAAACCTGGGAATTGCCATCCAGGCTTCCTCGCAAAATCAACTGGCTGCCTATTATATGGGGATACCGGTCAAGAAGATTTTTTCCCTGATATGGGCGATTAGCGCAATGGTGGCAGGAGTTGCAGGCACTCTCATGGCTCCGATCTCACTGGTCAGTCCTGAAATGGGCTTTATCGGTATCAAGGCCTTTGCCGCTGCCGTGATTGGTGGATTTGGAAGCCTGCCGGGAGCGTTGCTTGGAGGTCTGATCATCGGCAGTTCTGAACAGCTGGCAGGTGCATACCTGCCCGGCGGGTTCCAGGAGATCGCGGCGTATCTGATCATGTTCCTGGTATTGACAGTCAAACCGCAGGGACTATTTGCCCAGATACATCAGAAAAAAGTGTAACCCTATCACTTCATTATTGCGATATTTTTAGATACTACAAAAACAGGTCATTTTATGCGTATTCTGTTTAAAACCACATACAACCAAGATATAAACATCTTCAAGCATAGTGGATATGTTTTCTGGTACGGGATTTTACTGGCAGGACTACTGCTTGCGCCCGTGGCTCTGGGTGAGTTTTATATTGGAGAGATGGCGTTTATCCTCGTGTATGGAATTGCGGGATTAGGGTTGATGGTTCTGGTGGGCTTCACCGGACTCGCAAGCCTGGGCCATGCCGGTTTTATGGCAATTGGGGCTTATGCTAACGCCTATCTGCTTTCCAGGGGTTGGCCGTTTTTAGTCTCGCTTCCCATTGCCGGAATGATCGGAGCTACTACCGGCGCACTGATTGCTGTTCCCCTGAAACGTATGACGGGAATCTATTTTGCAATTGCCACTTTGGCTTTTGCCATAATAGTCGAAGAGATCATCATTCACTGGGAGTCCGTAACAGGCGGTCTGGGAGGACTGTCGGTCGATACGGTGGATCTTTTTGGATATGAACTCTGGGAACCCTGGCAGTTTTACTACGTCTGCCTGGGTGTCATGATTCTGATGACCCTTGTCACCTTAAACCTGATACGATCACCTTCCGGAAGAGCATTTGTCGCCATCAGAGACTCCGAAGTATCCGCCGAAAGCATGGGGATCAACCTGGCAAAATACAAAATCATGTCATTTGCCATCAGCGGGGGAATTACTGCCGTAGCCGGAGCATTGTTCGCCCATAAACTCATGTTTCTTACTCCGGACGCTTTCAAATTCCTGCTCTCCATTCAGTTGTTGATGATGGTTGTGGTCGGTGGTTTGGGCACCATTCATGGAGCCATCTTCGGTGCCATCTTCGTTGGGTTGCTGCCACAGGTTATTGCCATTGCCAAAGATTACCTTCCTCCACGAATAGGCGAGTTTCCAGGCATGGAGCCGGGAATATTCGGACTTATCCTGGTGCTGTTCATTATCTTCGAACCAAAGGGAATTTACGGCAGATGGCTTAAACTGAAACTGTATCTTGAAATGTTTCCTCTCTACCGCAGGGCAACCTTCAAGAAGCAGAAAACGTACTTAAAAACGGAGCGTTTACAATGAGTCTTTTAAGATTGGAAGAAGTATCCATTGAATTTGGTGGGATCAAGGCGGTAGATTCAATCAGTTTTGAGGTGAATAAAGGCGAAATCTACACAATTGTCGGTCCCAATGGGGCAGGCAAGACAACGATCTTTAATATTATCAGTCGCATCTATGACGCCACCGGGGGCCGGGTTTTCTTCGAGGACAGGGACATCACCCGTCTCCCAACCCATGAGATTGCCAGTCTGGGCATTGCCAGGACCTTTCAGAATATTGAGCTATTTGATCACGCCACTGTTTTGCATAACCTTTTGGTCGGACGTCATACTCATCGAAAATCCAACCTGCTGAGTGAGATTCTGTTCCTGCCTTCGGTCAGAGAACAGGAGCTGAAACACAGGAGAAAAGCGGAAGATATTATCGATTTTTTAGATCTGCAGCATTACCGTGACCAACTGATAGCCAATCTGCCTTACGGCGTTCGAAAGGTGGTGGAGTTAGGACGGGCGTTGTGCATGGAACCGAAGCTGTTGCTATTGGATGAACCTGCTTCCGGTTTGAATGTGGATGAAACCGAAGATATGGCCTTCTGGATTGAGGATATCAAAAAACTGCTGGGAATTACCGTCATCATGGTGGAACATAATATGAACCTCGTTTCACTGGTGTCTGACCGCGTAATCGCCATCAACTATGGAGAGAAACTGGCAGAGGGCTTGCCAAATGAGGTGCAGCGCAATCCAGAGGTTATAAAGGCTTATTTAGGGGAGGAGGAAAATGTCTGATACAATCTTGAGTCTTCGCAATGTTGAAACCTATTATGGTCCAATATTAGCGGTAAGAGGAATCAGCCTCGATGTTCCCGTCGGAAAGATAGTGACCATCCTTGGGGCAAACGGGGCCGGAAAAACGACAATCCTGAAAACCATATCCGGCGCCATGGACCCACAGAAGGGCAAAATAACGTTCATGGGAAACGAGATTCAGAAACTGGACCCCAATGTGGTGGCTAACAAGGGAATTGCCCATGTCCCGGAAGGCCGAGAGATGTTTCCCCTCCTAACCGTTTATGAAAACCTGATCATGGGAGCCTACGGCAGGAAGGATAAAAAGGGAATCGAAAAGGATCTGGATATTGTGTATGACTATTTTCCCATCTTAAAAGACAGGCTCCAACAGAAAGCCGGGTATCTATCCGGTGGTCAGCAGCAGATGCTGGCATTGGGACGAGCCATGATGGCCAGACCGAAACTGATGTTGCTGGACGAACCTTCGTTGGGGCTCTCTCCTCTTTTCGTACAGGACATTTTTAGTATCATCGTTCGTCTTAACAAAGAGCAGCAGATAACCATGCTTCTGGTCGAACAAAACGCCAACATGGCCCTCAAAACCAGTCATCTCGGATATGTACTGGAGAACGGCAGAATAGTAATGGAGGATACCTGCGAAAATCTGATGGCCAGTGAGGATATCAAGGAATTTTACATGGGAATTAAGGAAGAAGGCGTCAGGGGAAGACGACGATGGAAACGCAGAAAAACCTGGCGATAACGGAATAGAGGAGAGTGAAAATGAAGAATCAGCCAACATATGAACCGATTGTGATCGATGGATGTACCACTATTCCGGCACTATTCCGGCACAGGGTAAAAACCCTGGGCAACAAGGTAGCTTTGCGGGAAAAAAACTTCGGGATCTGGGAATCAACCTCCTGGAACAAATATGGAGAAAAAGCCAGAGAGATCGGCATGGGTCTTCTTTCCCTCGGTCTTAAGCGAGGTGATGTCTGTTCCATTCTCAGCGAGAATAACAAGGAGTGGTTTTTCACCGATATGGGAATACTTTGCGCTGGTGGCGTCACCAGCGGTGTGTATACAACCGATTCCGCCAAACAGCTCGAATACCTGATCAATGACTCAAAAAGCAGGTTTCTCTTCCTGGAAAACGAGGAGCAGTTGGACAAGTTTCTGGAGATTCGAGACCGGGTGCCCACCCTGGAGAAAATAATTATTTTTGATGCGGAAGGGTTGCATGATTATCAAGATGAACTGGTAATTATGCTGGAAGATTTTTACGAAGAGGGTAGGAGGTTTAATGAAAAAAATCCTGATCTCTGGGATAAAAAAATTGATAAAGCCAAACCTCAGGATTTGATGGTACTGATCTACACTTCCGGCACAACAGGCCCTCCCAAAGGCGCCATGGTCAGTCACCTCAACTGCATGTTCGGGATTCTGACCTTCAGCCGTCTGTTGTCCTTCAGCCAGAATGATGAACAACTCTCATTTTTGCCCTTATGTCATATCGCGGAACGAGCCTTTTCGATCCTGTTACCCCTTAAGACCTGCTCCATTGTCAATTTCGCCGAAAGCACGGATACCGTTCCGGAAAATATCAGGGAGTTGTCTCCCACAGTATTCTTTGCGGTCCCCAGGATATGGGAGAAATTTTACTCAGCCATTCAATTACAGGCGAAAGACACCACCCGATTTGGAAAATGGGCTTTTGATACCGCTTTTAAGATCGGTGATAAAGCAGCCGATTATAAACTGAAAGGGAAATCGCTGCCATTTACACTTAGATTCTCCCACTGGTTTGCCCAAAAAACAATCCTGAACAACATCAAGCGGATGCTGGGTCTTGATAAGGTGCGATGGACGCTGACCGGGGCTGCCCCCATCTCTCCCGATCTGGTTCGTTGGTATTACGCCCTTGGAGTGGATATGCTGGAGGTGTTTGGTCAAACCGAATCGGTCGGTCTGGCGACCTCCAATACCATCGGCAATGTCAAACTGAGTTCCATTGGAAAGCCGATTCCGGACACGGAGGTCAAACTTTCCGAGGAAGGGGAAATCCTGATTAAAGGTCCCAATGTATTTCTGGGATACCTGAATCAACCGGAGAAGACGGCTGAAACGGTGATTGACGGGTGGCTTCACACCGGTGATGTGGGAGTGGTGGATGAGAATAATTTCTTCACCATCACTGATCGTATGAAAGATATTATCATTACGGCCGGAGGAAAGAATATCTCTCCCAGTGAAATAGAAAACCAGCTCAAATTTTCGCCTTATATCACCGATGCCGTGGTGATTGGAGATAAGCGCAAGTTCCTTACCTGCCTGATTATGATCGATCAGGAGAACGTTGAAAAGTTCGCCCAGGACAACGATATTCCCTACACCAACTTTGCCAGTTTGTGTAAGGCACAGGAAGTTAATGACTTAATATGGAACGAAGTGTTAAAGGTTAACAAGAATTTTGCCCGAGTGGAGACCATCAAAAAATTCAAACTGATCGATCAGCTGCTAACGGCTGAAGATGATGAGCTGACACCGACGATGAAATTGAAACGGAAGTTCGTAAATTCCAAATATAAGAATTTGATTGATGCCATGTATGGGTGAGTATGGCGGTTGGCGGTTGGCAGATGGCTTATTAGGGAATGCTTGCCAGCCATTGGTTGAAGTTTGTGTATCTGTTTTAACGGTAGGGCGGCCCTACGTGGCCGCCTTGGGGGTAGTTCCGGCGGGGATGTAACCCCGCCCTACCGTAATCCTTGCTCTAGATTCAGTCTATTCTACAGCCGGGAAAAAGACCCAGAATAATGGCCGATTGAAATTTTTTACGATATATTTCGAGTTTAAAAAGCGAATCAAAACATTTTTTCCGGATACCTTATCGAAATGATTTATTTGATGGAGGTGTCATTTAAACCCTGTGAATCGTGATGCGATATGGGAGTACCCCGATTTACAGCTGAATCATCTAAAGCGAAAGGAGAGAACATGATGCAAAAAAGCTTGATGAAAGTGATATTGAATGTTGCTATCTTGATGGGATTTGCAGTAACCGGTTATGCCTTGCAGGGAGTCAGTGATGATGAGGTCGTTCTTGGCACTCACACTGCACTCAGCGGCCCGGTTGCCGGATGGGGGTCCAGTGTTACCCAGGCAGTACGAATGCGGTTTGATGAGGTGAATGCAGCCGGAGGAATTCATGGACGGCAGATTAAGTATGTGGTTGAAGACTCTCAATACAGCGTTCCCGTTGCCGTGCAAAAGGCTAATAAATTGATCAATCGGGATAAGGTGTTTGCACTGATTGCATCGATTGGAACGCCCCATAACCTCGCGGTATTTAAAATGCAGCTGCCAAAGGATATTCCAAGCCTGTTTCCCTATACAGCTGCAAGGGCCATGGTACAGCCGCTACACCCATTGAAATTCTCAGCCATTTCCAGCTATTACGATCAGGGACGTGCCGGTCTTAAGTATTTTGTTGAGGAAAAGGGAAAGAAAAATGTTTGCATGTTATATGTTGATACCGATTTTGGGGCAGAAACCGTTGATGCAGTAAACGATCAATTGAAAGCCATGAACATGAATCTGGTGGCCGAAACTTCTCACAAGGATTCCGAAACCAACTTTGTCGGAGCAATCACCAAACTGAGAAAAGCGAACTGCGATCTGATCATGTTAGGCACCATCATCAGGGACACCATCATGTCTGTGGCAACAGCCAGAAAAATGGGATGGGATGTGACTATGGTGGGAAACACCGCCGCTTGTAATTCCATCGTCTCCGGTAACGGTGGCAAAGCAGTCGAAGGTCTTTATGCTGTAACCGGTATTGAGCAAGCTTATTACGACCAGGTTAGCGGCAAAGGGAAACAGTTTTTTGATGACTACAATGCGAAATTCGGATCTTATCCCGGTGGTGAGGCCCAGGTAGGATATATCGTAGCTGATCTTACAGTACTCGCTTTGCAAAATGCGGGAAAAGATCTAACGACTGAATCCTTCATCAAAGGAATGGAAGCCATCAGCAGTCACGAAAGCCCTTTCAACGGACCCACGCGAAGTTTCAGCGCGGACAAGCATGAAGGGTCAAGGGAGTCCATGCTGCTCCAGATTCAGGATGGTCGCTGGCTCTCCCCCACTGGCAAGAAAATGATATTGAAATACTAACACCCCTGTTTCGGACTTTCCCGATATTCTGCCAAGTCGGGATGGTCCAAAACATACGGCTGTTTTATCCCCCTTGAATACCCGTCAATCCGTTCAAAAAGGATTTTGAGATGTTTCGCACAAAGCTTAGACTGAAAATCACCGCCGGTGCCCTGGGTCTTGTAATACTGATCATGACGTTATCCACTATCATCATTTCATTAATTATTTACGATCAGAACCGGGATGCCTCATTTTCCCGTGTGGATCAAAGCATGAAGCTGATTCAGGATGATCTGTTGAACATGGGCGTAAAGCTTTTAAACCATACCAAACAGATTGCCAACACTGAAACTCTTGCCAGCAGTATTGAGTTTATAAAGATGATGGATCCCACCCAGGAACTGGACAGTACCGGAAAAGCAACTTACCAGGAAATAGCTGCCTCACTGCACACCATTGCCAGAACTGCCAACCTGGCAAGAACTGCCGTCTATTCCGAAACCGGAAACCTGATTGCGTTTGTCTCCATGGAGGAGGGGCAAACAACTATTGGATATCCTCTCCGAACCGGTTTTGACGTCATAGTATTGAAGAGGGGAGAGAATATTCAATCAGATATGTGGAAAGTTGCTGAGATCAATGCAGTCTTCAGCAAAAGATTTCAACAACCGGTTCCTGCTGTTGAAAAAACGCAATTCGAAGAATCGGCAGATGAAGTGGCATTAACCACCTATGCTCCAATTATTGCTTCTGTTTACGACCAGCAGGCAGATAAGTTTAAAGAAGCACAAATCGGATTTGTAACTGCAGTTTATCCAATCGCCTCGGGTTTTGTTGACCGATTGAATAAACTAACAGGTGTAGAAATTAACGTATTCGGAGAGAAGGGTTTGTTGTCCGGCAGCAACCCGGATTATAAAAGCGTTAATATCGATCAGTTCAAACCGGATAAAAAAGACTGGAGTATATTGGACCAGGAAGTTTTTCTGAGTGACGTTAAAATTAATAGTGAAACCTTCTTTCAGGGAATACTGCCTCTCTTCTCCGATGGAGGCACAATTGGTGCGATCGCTATTCTGATCTCCTCCGGTGAAGCGATGAGAAACACCTGGCAGATTATTAAGATCCTGTGTTTCGTTTCAATTGGATCCATTGTTATCGTGCTGCCCCTGTCATTTATGATTGCCAATCGGGTGACAAAACCTCTGGAACTGCTCTCGCAAACCATGTCAACCGTGAAGGAAACCGGGAGTTTTTCAAGAAGAGTTCCCGTTGTTTCAGTGGATGAAACCGGTGTCATTTCTCAATCCTTTAATGACCTGATGGATTCTTTTCAAATGGCAATTGAACAGATCAACCGCACCATGGCTTCCGTTGCCAATGGGGATTTATCACAGGGGATTGAAGGTGATTTTAAGGGAGAAACAAAAGAACTTCAGAAAAATACCAATGAATCAATCAACATTCTCTCCCAGGTCATCGATCGTGTTTTAAAAGCAAGCACTCAGGTCAATCTGGGTGCGGAAGAGTTGAGCAGATCCTCCCAGTCTCTGGCAAGTGGAACTTCAGAACAGGCAGCCACGTTGGAGCAGATCTCCTCCTCCATGAACGAAATCGGTTCTCAATCAAAAATCAACAGCGAAAAAGCCAACAACGCCAAAGAGATAACAGAAGAGACCCTCACAATTGTCAAAGAGGGCAATGACCAGATGCAACATATGCTTCTTTCCATGAAGCAGATTAATGAAACCAGCAATGAGGTTTCAAAAATAATAAAGGTGATTGATGAGATCGCTTTTCAGACAAACCTGCTGGCTCTGAATGCCGCTGTGGAAGCGGCCCGAGCCGGAAAATACGGAAAAGGATTTGCTGTTGTCGCCGAAGAGGTCAGAAATCTAGCAGCCAGAAGCGCAGAAGCAGCTAAAAACACCACCGGACTGATCGAAAGTTCTCTCAAGGAGGTCGATAAAGGGGTGATCAATGCTGATAAGACGGCTGAGATTTTAACCCAGATTACCTCTGGAATTGAAAAGTCGAATGGATTGGTCAGCGAAATCTCTTCTGCCTCAAAAGATCAGGTTGCTGCAGTCGTAGAGATAAACAACGGATTACATCAGGTCAATAATGTTATTCAACAGAATTCATCCATATCCGAACAATCAGCTTCTGCATCACAGGAATTATCAGAGCTGGCAACCAAGTTGAAAAAACAATTGAATCGATTCCGTATCAAAGATCAGACAATTCTGCTGGAATCGGGCGAGGAGATTGAGGTTTAAATAATATCTCACCTCATCTCCAGCGGGAATAGGGGTTCTTAACCAGGTTGGAGTTAAAATAGCGGGGGTCATTGGTGACCTCTTCTCCTAACCAGTCTGGTTTGGGAAAGGGCTGGCTTTCAGTATTCAGCTCCAATTCGGCTATCACGAGACCGCTATTTTCTCCAGTGAACTCGTCCACTTCAAAGATCGCCCCTTCAAATTCCACCAGATAGCGCGTCTTCTCAATCAACGGCCGCAGGCAGAGTGTATCCAGCATCTCTTCGGCATCTTTCAGCGGAATCTCATATTCAAATTCCGGACGAGTTGCCTTTGTCGTTTTCCCTTTTATGGTGATAAATCCATGGTCACCAGCAATTCGCACACGAACCGTACGATCTATTTCCCTGTTCAGATAGCCCTGACGAAAACGGGTTCCCTCAACCCCTCGCCAGTTATTGTCTTTTACTAAGAACTTGCGTTCAATCTCTATCGCCACGATCTTTTCTCGTTGAGTTTAAAAACTTCCAAACTATTCAATATGAATCCTGGTGCAAACTGTCATTCCCGCGCAGGCGGGAATCATCTGCAAATTATGGAATATCGATTCTCAAATGCAAGGACTATGGCAGGGCGAGGTTACGACCCGTCAGTACCTATTTAAAGGCGGCCACGTAGGGCCGCCCTACCGTTATTCTGCGGATACGCTCAAATCCCCGGTAAAAGAGAATAAAACGGTAGGGCGCCCTTACATGGGCGCCTGACAATCTTTCGTATCAGGAAAATGCTGTAATATAAATTTATCTCCTAAATGCCCATCTTCGGCGGCCACGTAGGGCCGCCCTACCGTTATTCTGTGGTTTTGCTCAAATTCTCATGTGAAAGAAAATGAAACGGTAGGGCGCCCTTACATGGGCGCCTGACAATCTTTCGTATCAGGAAAATGCTGTAATATAAATTTATCTCCTAAATGCCCATCTTCGGCGGCCACGTAGGGCCGCCCTACCGTTATTCTGTGGTTTTTCTCAAATTCTCATGTGAAAGAAAATGAAACGGTAGGGCACCCTTACATGGGTGCCTGACCATCTTCTGTATCAGGAAAACAATAAAATATAAATTTATTTCCTAAATACGTATTCCCGGCGGCTACCTGGTGCCGCCTTACCGTTTTATCTTAGTGCAATATCAGGATACGCTACCTATTTCATCTTACCAAGAATCTGGCTGGCGATGGTGTTTTTCTGTATCTCTTTGGTGCCCTCATAAATCTCGGTGATTTTTGCGTCGCGATAGATGCGCTCCACCTCATATTCGGTGATGTAGCCGTATCCTCCCAGCAACTGAATCGCTTCATCGGCCACTTCAACTGCAGTTCTGGCTGCATACATCTTTGCCATGGAGGTCAACCCCGGATCAATCCTTCCTTGATCAAAATTCCAGGCGGCCTTGTAAACCATCAACTTTGCCAGTTCTATTTTGGTATGCATATCGGCAATCTTATGTTGAGTCACCTGGAACTGGCCGATTTTCTTACCAAATTGCTCCCGTTCCTTGATATAAGCCAGCGCCCTATCATAAGCACATTCTGCTATTCCCAAAGCCTGAGCCCCTATCATGATGCGGCTTTCATCAAAGAAGTGAAGAACCTGGTAAAATCCCCTGCCCTCTTCTCCGATGAGATTGGTCGAGGGAACACGCACGTCCTTAAAAACCACTTCGCAGGTGGAAGTGGAGCGGATTCCCATTTTTTTCCCCACATCAGCTGTTGAAACCCCTTTCCGATCCGCCTCCACCAGGATCATACTGATTCCCTTGTGTGAGGGTTGACATTCCGTATCAGTCTGCACCAGCACCGTAAAAAAACCTGCCAGGGCACCATTGGTGATAAAAACCTTTGTTCCGTTAATCACCCACTCATCACCGTCTTTTACAGCCGTGGTATCCATGCAGGTGATATCCGATCCATGATCCGGTTCGGTAAAAGCACCGGCTGACAAGGTCTTTCCTTCAGCCACCCGGGGCAGAAATTTTTCCTTCAATTCATCACTGGCAAAATGCTGGAGACATTCAGACGCGAAATAGGATAGCGCCAGGGCCGTTCCGATAGTTGAATCCGCCCGGCACAATTCTTCAACGACGATGGTATTCTCCATACTTCCTAACCCCTGACCGGAATACTTTTCCGGAAAAGCGATTCCGATAAAACCCAGATCAGCCGCTTTTTTAAACAATTTCATGGGGAATTCATGTTTGTCATCCAGCTCGTAGGCCAATTCCTTGCTAAATTCCCCCTTGCAAAAGTTTTTGACTGCCTTTTGTATTTCCAACTGTTCTTTTGTGAACGCAAAATCCATTTTATTCCTCCTTGTGAAATTAAATACTCCCCTGAAAAATAACTTGATTCAAAAATCCCCTTAATACAGATAGGTTTATATTTGCAAAATGCATTATTACTTCGCAGCTCTGACGGTAGGGCGACCTTACATGGCCGTCTTTGAGTTGGTTCTGGCGGGGATGTAACCCCGCCCTACCGTAATCCTTGCTCCAATAAAAAAATCTTATGCTAACTTTTCCGGAATTGGCAGCCTCCGTTGGAGTACCAATTACATATTCCGCCGATATTGGCCGCCGACGTCATTTAAGGCGTTGGTAATCTGACCCAGACTGCAATACTTAACCGTGTCCACCAATTCAGCAAAGATGTTGCCTCCGCTCAGTGCTACATTCTGTAAGCTTTCCAGGGCTTGTGGGGCTTTATCCGCATTCCTCTGTTGAAATTCGTTCAAGCGTTGCAACTGGGATTCCTTTTCTTCCTCAGTAGCCCTGGCAAGCTCGATGGCTCCTGCAATGGATTCCAGATCGGCATCGACATCCTGGAATGTATTAACCCCGACGATCGGATATTCTCCGGTATGTTTTAAGGTCTCGTAATAGATCGATTCTTCCTGGATCTTGCCCCGCTGATAACCGGTTTCCATTGCACCCAAGACACCGCCTCTTGATGTGATTCTGTCAAATTCGAGAAGAATTGCCTCCTCAACCAATTCGGTCAACTCCTCAACAATAAAACTGCCCTGGTTCATGTTCTCGTTTTTCGCCAGTCCCCATTCGCGATTGATGATCAGCTGGATGGCCAGAGCCCGCCTGACCGATTCATTACTGGGAGTGGTGATGGCCTCATCATATGAATTGGTATGAAGGCTGTTGCAATTATCATAGACAGCACAGAGGGCCTGCAGGGTGGTTCTGATGTCATTGAATTGAATATCCTGGGCATGAAGGGATCGTCCCGATGTTTGGATATGATACTTTAGCATCTGAGAGCGTGTCGACGCACCGTATTTTTCCTTGAGAGCGATGGACCAGATTCTTCTGGCGACTCTGCCAATAACGGTATATTCGGGGTCCATCCCATTGGAGAAGAAAAATGACAGGTTAGGTGCAAAGGTATCGATGGGCATTCCCCGGGAAAGGTAATATTCCACATAGGTAAAACCATTGGCGATAGTGAACGCGGTTTGTGTAATCGGATTTGCCCCGGCTTCAGCGATGTGATAGCCGGAGATGGACACCGAATAGAAATTGCGGATATTTTGATCGATAAAATACTGCTGAATATCCCCCATCATTTTCAGGGCAAAATCAATGGAGAAAATACAGGAGTTCTGCCCCTGGTCCTCCTTAAGTATATCGGCTTGCACCGTTCCCCGGACATTGCTCAGGACTTTGGATCGGATTTCACTTTGCTCGGATTCTGTCAGTTTTCTGCTCTTCTCGTTCTCAGCCCTCTCCAGTTCCTGATCCATGGCCGTATTCAGAAACATGGCCAGAATAATGGGAGCCGGACCATTAATGGTCATGGATACGGATGTTGTGGGAAGACATAATTCGAATCCACCATAGAGCACCTTGACATCATCAAGGGTACAGATACTGACGCCGGAAGTCCCGACCTTGCCGTATATATCCGGTCGTTCCTGGGGATCAAAACCAAACAGGGTGACGGCATCAAACGCAGTCGATAACCGTTTGGCATCGTAATTGGCTGACAGTAATTTAAATCGTCGGTTGGTTCTGGCCGGATCGCCTTCGCCGGCGAACATCCGGGTGGGATCTTCACCAACCCGTTTCAGTGGAAACAAACCGGACGTATACGGGAAATACCCGGGTAGGTTTTCCTCCCTCATCCAGCGAAAGATCTCTCCGGGGTCTGTAAAACGGGGGATGGATATTTTAGGAATTTTGGTGTGTGACAGTGAAGTTGAATAAAGCGGCAGTCTGATCTCCCTTCCTCTCACCTCATAAACCAACTCATCCTGCGTATACTTCTCCTTGATCTCATCCCACAGTTTCATCACCTTTAAACTTTCACCCTCTACCTTATCCCGGGCTGCAGCAATCTCCTTTTTCAGGGTAGCAATCACCCCTTCTGCAGGGTCTTCCTGATTCCCATTCTGCAACATTTTGAGCGATTCCTCCAGATGCCAGACATTTCTGATCGCTTTGGATTGATCCTTGGTTTTTTGATGATAATTCCTAATGGTATCGGCGATCTCGGAAAGATAGCGCACCCGTTCCGGCGGAATAATGATGGTTTTGGTGTTTGATGTTTTCAAACCCGATCTGGGCAATTTTGATTGGAAGCTGATCCCGGCTTTTTCCTGAAGCTTATCCAGAATTGCATGATACAAAGCCGTAACCCCATCATCATTGAACTTGGAGGCGATCGTGCCGTAAACAGGCATATTCTCGAGTTTTTCTTCAAACAGCTTCATATTCCGCTGTACCTGTTTTCTAACGTCCGCCACCGCATCGTCACCCCCGCGTTTTTCAAATTTGTTAACAACCACCAATTCAGCAAAATCAAGCATATCTATCTTTTCCAACTGAGATGCCGCACCAAACTCGCTGGTCATAACATAAACAGGTAAGTCAACCAGATCGATGATATGGGAGTCGCCCTGGCCGATTCCCGCGGTTTCCACAATGATAACATCAAAACCGGCAACTTTGACGAGATTAACAACCTCTTTCAAATTATCAGGTATCTCAGTGTGAGATTTACGGGTAGCAAGACTTCTCATGAATACGTTGGAGTTTCCAATGGAATTCATGCGAATACGGTCGCCCAATAAGGCTCCCCCTGTTTTTCGTTTTGAAGGATCACAACTGATGATGGCGATGGTTTTATCTTTAAAATCATGCAGAAAACGAAAAATCAACTCATCGGTCAAAGAGGACTTTCCTGCACCGCCGGTACCCGTTATCCCAATGACAGGGGTCTTTTTCTGCGCCGCCAGTGTTTCTACCTCTTTTCTAATTCCTGCAATTTCCGCTGAATCCTGCCATAACCCCAGTTCAAAAGCAGAGATCATATTGGACAACAAGGGGCGGTTGGCGACAGATAATCCGGATAGATCAAACGATTTCTCCCGCACAATCGGGAAATCAAGATTCTCCATCATGTGTTGAATCATCCCCACCAAACCCATCTTCGAACCATCTTCCGGTGAGTAGATCTTTGTAACTCCGTAGGCCTCCAACTCCTTAATCTCTTCGGGAACGATGACCCCGCCACCGCCTCCAAATATCTTGATGTGACCTGCCCCGTTTTCCTTGAGCAAATCTATCATATATTTAAAGAACTCAACGTGTCCGCCCTGATAACTGGAGACGGCGATACCCTGCACATCTTCTTCTATTGCAGCATCCACAACATCCTGAACGGATCGATTGTGTCCCAGGTGGATAACTTCAGCTCCCAAATCCTGAAGAATCCTTCGCATAATATTGATTGAAGCATCATGGCCATCAAACAGTGCTGTGGCTGTGACCACACGAACATGGTTTTGCGGTTGATACTTTTCATCAGAAGCTGACATGGTGTTCCCTCGTTAAAAGTTTGATATGTAATTCTTTAAAAAATGCCGGAGAATAATACAGATTTTATAATTCCAAGCCATATTTGACCAGCGTTTTGCTGTGTCGGACTTTCAAATAAAGAAAAGTTGGGTCGTTTTCCTCTTGTTATTTCTTTAGACTCTCAAGGTAGTATTTAAGCTGTACGGTCGTCTGCTTCCAGATTGCGGCATCTCTTGATGCTGTGTAGATTGCAGAAGCCCCGTTCAAAGAGATGACGATAAAACTGGCAATATCCTTATAATTGAGACCCGGTTTAAGCATCCCCTTTTGACCGGCCTCCTTCAGCCAGTCCCTCATCAATCTGGAAAACCGGACATACCCTTTAAGAATCTGCCTGCTCATACTGGCAGATTGCCCCGACAACTCCACCATCATATTGAGGAAAAAGCACCCCCCTTCAAAAACATCTCCCCCCAGGTAATCACGCATATCGTTTTCAATCAACTTCTCAATTCTTTTGATGGGATCCTTGTTTTCCCGCATGTTTTTAAAAACCAGTTCCTTCCAGATAAAAACAGCTTCATCATAAACAGCGTACCAGATATCCTCTTTGCTTTTAAAATGACCGTACAGCCCCCCCTTGGTCAGACCGGTTGCTTCAAGGATATCATTGATCGATGTATTGTAGTACCCCTTAACCGAGAAGAGTTGAAGTGCCTTTGTAATGATATTGTGACGGGTTTGACTACCTTTAGTCATCATTTTTTCCTTGATTCAGATAGTAAAATATACCAACCGGTCTTATTATTAAAAAATTCCTTACTTAAGTCAAGGATAGAATTTAACGGTCCTGAGGGAATTCATTTCACTTATAGAGAGGTTATCAGCCTAATTGCCTAATCTAAAAAAAAATGGAAAATTTTACTTTTTGGGGATGATTAATTTTTGATGGCTTGTTACAGTAAAGAAATACACATGAACAAGTACTCATATATTAATATTTACTCCAGAAATAGATATGACTGATGAAGAAGCACTATGCCAGGTTGAAGAGATTCACCAGGAGATAGTGGAGAGCGTGAAAAACAAGATCACCGATTCCGGTGTTCTTCTGGAGCTGGCAAATCTGTTCAAGGCGTTGGGAGATTTCACCCGAATTAGAATCCTGGATGTTTTAACCAATGCCGAGCTGTGTGTTTGTGATTTGGTGGAGATCATGCAGATGAGCCAACCGGCCATTTCCCATCAATTACGGGTTTTAAGAGCCGCTAAAATCGTAAAATACAGGAAGGAGGGGAAAAACGTGTTTTACAGTCTTGATGACGAGCATGTGTCCCGATTATTGAAAGAGGGTATGAATCATGTAATTGAGGGCTGAGACAGGGGAACTGTAATATCATATGGATATTTTAAAAAAATCTTCCCCTTATTAAGTAGAAACATTTTTTCATAAAAGAAGTCACCATGGATTTGATTGTAGTTGTAAAAGAGATAGTGGAAGCCATCTGGCAGGTTTGGAGAGACTCTTCACTTTATGTTTTGTTTGGTTTTTTTGTGGCCGGGTTATTAAAGGCTTTTCTAAAAGACGACCTGGTTAAGCGGCACCTGGGAACTAATGGGGTTTCCAGCGTGATCAAAGCTTCTCTGATAGGAATCCCCATCCCCTTATGTAGTTGCGGCGTCTTGCCAGCTGCTGCCGGAATTAAACAACAGGGAGCCAGTAAGGGGGCTGTTTCATCCTTCATGATCTCCACTCCTGAAACCGGTGTGGATTCCATTGCCATCAGTTATGCTTTGCTTGATCCTGTTATAACGTTATTCAGACCTATTGCCGCTTTTTTGACAGCCGTTACGACCGGTATTTTGATCAACTTTTTTGATCCCGAAACAAAAGAGGAAACAGGCGCTGCCCCTACCTGAGGCTGCGACAGTTCCTGTGTTTCGGGAACAAAAAAATTAACAACCATCCGAGCCAGGATAGAGTCGGGCATGCGATTCGCTTTTGGCGAGTTGCTGGATGATATCGGCAGGTGGCTGGTTGTTGGGGTGATTTTAGCCGGGTTGATCAGTGTTTTTCTGTCTCCCCACTTTATTGAGGTTTACCTGGGCAATGGGTTGTTTTCAATGCTGGTGATGTTAGTCATCTCGACCCCGTTATATGTTTGCGCAACGGCATCAACCCCTATTGCTGCTGCCTTGGTACTAAAAGGATTAAACCCGGGAGCAGCACTGGTTTTTTTACTGGCGGGCCCAGCTACCAATATAGCGACGATAACGGTTGTTTTGAAAGTATTGGGAAAAAAGGCAGCCATTATCTACCTGGTTTCAATTTTAATCTGTTCCCTGTTATTGGGGTTGATCATCAATGAACTCTATCAGGTGATCGGATTTGATCTTACCTCCTGGGTTGTGATCAATGGGGATGAGCCCCAGGGAATCGTCTCCCTGCTAACCGGAATTCTGTTGGTTATATTGGTATTGAAAGGCCCGGTGATACACTGGTTCACGGCAAGATCGGCACTGGCTCACTCCATTACGAAATAAAATCCCGGAAAAACATCATTAAATTGTTTTAACACCAGGGGCATGGCTGTCTGCCCCAGGTGTATCTCATCACAATAGTAGTCTCTTCTTACGGTTCCCTCCCGGTTAATGAGCTGATCGAAAATTGAGATAAAAGGGATATTATACTCCTGGCAGAGAAGAGTAAGGGATCTGTTGAATTGGCCAGTAATATCATTCCGCTCCCGGCTGGTTCCGTGAAACAGGTATTGCGACGGCACGTGAATGCGCTCATTAATATCCGAAGGAGCGCTTGGAATTACATTCCATACCAGGGTATTAAAACCCAGCTCCTGAACCTCTTTTATTGCCAGAAAATAACGCTCCACCACTTCCGTTACAATGTCGCCTGTCGTCCGTTTCTGCTTTTGGGATTGAAGATAGATATGGGCCCTGCAATCAATCTCTCCAAAACAGAACAAAAGATAACTCCCCGGGTCAAGCTCTGCCAAAAGTTGAAACAACTTTTCTCTTCCCTGAGTTGTTGTATTCTCCTCACAAAGATTATATGCCAGAACAGGTCCCAGGCGATAGCATTTGAAAAAAGGGTATCTGTTCCTGATATTTTCCCCGGGCCATTCAGGTTGAGGGATGTCATAACCACTGAAGAAGTTGGCATGACTATCACCGACACAATTAATAAGCATTATGAGTTCAATTAAGGGATCTTAAATAAATTATTGGATTTTGGGTGTATTTGAAGTTTTGGGTATAATTGCAACCCGGACTCACCAATTCATAAGGTGCCTTGGCGTTCTTAGCTTGTCACATTTTCTGCAGAGCAAATTGGTGACCCTGTTACTGTTAAACTCTTGTCTTAGTGTTTGCATGGGGTGTCCATTCCAGATGACGGCAAGGGTGTCATTGGATAAATCTCCAAGCACATATTTCCCATCATAGTCATTACAGCAGGGAACAACCCTTCCATCCCACAAAATTGTCATTCGTTCCCAGGGTAAGGTACACTCAATTTTTTCAGATCCACAGGAAAATCCTGATTGATACCGATTAATATCCTGCGCGCTACCATCCCAAGTTGAAAAGCTCTTTAACAGAAACTGATCCACTCCGGCGACAGATTCCCAATAAGATCTGGTTTGAGAAATGCTTTCGGCATTCATTTCAAAATCGATCATGGATATGGTTATTTTTGTTGTACACTTGCTCGCTCTCTTTAACTCAAGAAACCGTAAGATCTTATCAATTGATGATTGATAGGCGTTTTTTAATCCCCTGATTTTAAAAAAACTATCTTCATCATGTCCGTCAAGGGAAAGGTAGAGTAAAAACAGACCTGATTCGACCAGGGCCTTTCCCAGCTCTTCCTTCAATACAATTGGATTGATGGACAGACAAGCCCTGATTCCCTTTTGGACGGCGTAGTCGATACACTCCATACAGTTCGGGTGGAGAAGACTCTCCCCAAAATGATGCAGCCAAACCGGCTGGTCATCTATAAAACTTTGATTGACCGCCACCAGTTCATCGATAGCCTTTTTGAATAACTCAAAGTCCATGAATCCTTGGGATCTTGTCATATTAGAAGTGCGAGGGCACATGACGCAGCGCATCGGGCATTTATTAGTCAGCTCAATGTTGAAGAGTCCAAATGGATCTTCAAGAATAATGGGGCGACGGGAAGCAGACACGTTGATATTTCAAATGGAGTTTTATTGTCACCAGCTTACTGGAGCAAAATGGCCAGCTAAGACTTTTGAAAGACCTGACTGGATTTTATAAAAGGAATCAATCAAAGGCAACGATATTGAGTAACCAGTATTTTTGGAATTTCTCATTCAGACAAGAAGAAGCAACGCATATAGCTGTCTGTCATCAAAAGCTTTTACGATAACCGATGAACAAAAAACAGGTCATCAGTAACAAACGGAAAAAATGGATGTAACCCTATGTTGCCCGGTTATTCCTGAGTTTGTCTTCGTCCATTTTCGATTGTGCGTTTATACTAAAAACCAAATTCCGTCCAATATCGACCATTTTGTCATAATAAAACAGAACTCTTGTTTTCTCTTATTGTTAACTGTCTGTAAAATCATCGTAATCAATAGATGGCATATCTCTGGCAGCATATATAGAGTAGTTGGAATGTAGAACAACAGCTTATTGCCGGTTAATGGAGGCTGTAATGCTGATGGAATCAGTCGGGACATGCTGTTTGCCGAAAGGATAAACAGGAATACTCGACCGAATCTTAACATCTGATTTTGGGGGAAACAATATGAACACTTATTTAAAAAAAGGATTTATCGGATTAATCCTGTTGCTTTTTGTAGCGTCCTTATCAAACTGTACGCAATCTTCGGATGACGACGGTGGTGGGACAACATCTACCGGAACCAGCGATCCATCCGCAGCTTCGGGATCAGATGCGCTGACATTATCTTCCCAGGTGAGTGTTGTTGAAGCGCAGGATGATACGGAATTGAGCACATCGGTTATACCGGGAGATAAATCAATTGCCTTAAACGGCACCCAGTTAACAAAAGCAATCTCCCAAGCGATTGTTGTTGGCGGGTTTGCAGCCGATTCCGATTACAACCGGGATAGGATAGATGTCTGGGTACATGAAGAGTCCGTTCAGGCATTCAGCACCGTTAATGAAATCCTCTGCTCCATTGATCAGACCAGATATGCAGATATGAAGGACTTGGGTAATTACCGAGCCCAGATCGATACTGCATTATGTTCCAGCAGCAACGATGACGCTTCTGAGAAAATAGAGGCTTCTCAAAATCAATCCTCTTCATCCAATGCTACCGATTATGAAGAGTGGGTGGTCAACTCGGCCAGAGCTGAGAACCAGCCCCATATCATTAAAGTCTGGATAGTTGAAGAAGCCCGTGACGATCATGATGTTGACAAAATGATCATGGCGAAAATGCAGATCTATCAATCGGCCTCAGATAGCAATCCCTTCGGTTATTTCAAAATGAATTTTGCCGCTTATCCAATCGACGCAGATGGTAATGCTGATACCACTCAAAATCCCTTTTTTAAAGGTTTCATGAAAACGGTGATTGATAACGGCACAGGCGATACCTTGCTCCAGTTCAGCAACAGCGGAAATTTTGGTACCGATAGCTTTTCCGAACAGGCAACCTTCAGGAGAGCAGTAAGCGGGTCCGCAGGATCAGGCACCTTATCCTCTCCCGTCTGGGACGAAAGTGGACCGTCATCCTATGCCGTTTTTAATATTGCATATGATGCTGACTTCTTTCTTCGCAAGAAAGGAAGCGATACAGCCCAATGCTACAGCCGAACTGCTTTTGATAAAACCGTATGGGATTACTCCATGTATGATAATACCGGTGCCAGGGTTCAACTTGATTCCGGATTTCCCATCAAATATACCAGCGGAACTAAAGAGTATTACGGTTGGGTAGGATACCACGGGCTCTGGATTCCGGAAGAAGCAAATGTCAGTAACGGTGATACCGTATACAAACAAACCTACAACAGCAGCGGTACCTCTGAAAGTCCCTACACCGTCTTTATCGCTGGCGGTCGTTTGATTAAACATACCAAGCAGACAATTATACTTGGAGATCTTAAGAATGTACCGTTACAATGGTGGAATAATGGAACCAACTACCGAGTGGAGTGGAATGGTTCAGCCCTCATGAAAACAGCGACATTGGATGAATCAAACTGGAATTGGCAGGAGATACCTCCGGCAACCGTATCCTTCGGTGCCAATGACTATGCTTTCTATTTCTGGTCTGAAGCCCTGGGCGGATCAGGTAGTTTCACCTTAAAAAATTCGTCCGGCGCAAGCCTTGCACCTTCCAATGCAACTGTTGTGAGTTTTCGTGTGCAGGATATGGTGTATCCAACGGATACGGTTCCTGCAAACCTGAATTGTTTTGAGAACTGTCCCGATGCAACCTCTATCTCAACTCCCACCGCTACAAGCATGACCAAAACGGATAAATCCTGGTATGCTGACGGCACTGCTCCCAGTGCCTTTACCTATCATAGTTATTCGTTTAGCACTTCCGATATGGTTCTGAAAGATAGTGGCACTGCTGTTGTGATGACTGAAGCAAACCAGGAAAACCAGTGGGGATTTCATTCGGGAATTTTGTTTGAAGGATCGGCAGGTAACTATACCGCTCTTCAGTGTGAATGGGACGCAACTGATACCTGTAATTTCAGGGGTTGGGAAAACCTATCTGTCTTCTACACCTGGGAAACAGGACCGGAACAATGGAATAAATTCACGGCTATCAAGAGTGGCAGCACCTTCGCCAAGTTTGATCCGCCGATGAAAGTGACATATCAGCATATTCAAGCCAATAGTGCTGCCTATGATTACAAGTACAATGGCGCCAAGTTTCAGCTTGAGTATTCCGGGTATGGAAATTTGCACGGTATTCCCGGACGTTGTATAGACAAGGACACTGGGGAAAATACCTCTTGTGGCCAAGATGTACGCTGGATTCCGGAATTTAACATTCTTCCCGGATCAACGGTAACCGGGGTAACGAATAGTACCGAGTATGTGATCAAACCACTCCACGTTGAGCAACGCATGAGTAATGTAGACCTCTCAAACTGCAGTGGATTATCTTTAACAAGCTACGACCTGCCAAATATTACGGCATGGGAAGACCCTGCCATCGGAGCCAAACCGGTTATCACCGACGCTCCCGCTGTAATCGCAGGAGAACTGCAATAATCAAATAATCCCATCCAAAAAAAAGGCCGTTTGAAAACGGCCTTTTTTTTGCGCTGCAGCACCGTTATCCGGAAAACCCTCATCTTCACTTTATTCTTCATAGCCATTTCCAGATTAAACATTGAGTCTACTCCGAAAAGTCGATTTTCTTGTCATTCCGGCCTCCGAGCCGGAATCCAGATTTTTGATTAAACCTTATGGATGCCGGATCAAGTCCGGCATGACAGCGGTTCAGAATTTCTATGGTTTTTAGATTATTGAGTTAAAAACCCTAAATTGAACATTACAATACTTTTCGGAGTGGACTCAATATTATAGTGTTGAGCCCACACCAAAAATTCGTCTTCTTGTCATTCCGGCCTCTGAATTGGAATCCAGTTTTAGCGAAAGCTAAGCTTTCCCCATGAAACCCGCTCATCCGATTTGATGCGAAAGTTTTCGATTATTCTCCCTTATTAGCACTTGTTGTCCATCCGGAAAAAATTCGTTTTGCGCCGATGATAACTGTCGACTAGAGAGTTGGAGTTGATTCCGAGGGGGCTATTTCCCAATGAACTCTTCAATATTCCCAGTTTGCAGAATAGGAGCAGCATCAATCTCCTCCGCTTCCATCAATTCGACAATTCTATCCAGGGAAAGTGAAATGGTCGCTTGTTCAAGATTGGATAGCCGACTCAATGAGCTACCAAGCCTATCCTGAAGGGGAGATGGAGAATCCTTGATAAATTCTTTTCCCATTTTCGTCACCGATACTTTAACTACTCGTCGATCTATTTTATCTCTTTTTCTCACAATCAGTTTTTTCTCTTCCAACCTATCAAGAATTCCCACAACCGTACTGGCACTCAAGTGGATCTCTTTTGCCAGGCTGGCAACGGTAAGAGACTTATAGCCTGCAATGGCCATTAAACAGACCAGTTGCGGAGTTGTTATGTTATGTTTCGATTTTAATTGTCGGGAATGAATATCTACAGCTCTGATAATCCGTCTTAAGGATTTGAGAATTGACAAATCATAACGATCTTCGGAATCTTTGTCCCTGGAATTTCCCTGAGAAGTTGAATTGTTACTCTGAGTGGTCATAAGGTGTCCAGTCAAATTTCGGATAATTATTAGGAGAGCCGACGTTTTTGGATAGATATAAATCTATCCAAGTTAGAAAAATTAACGCAACAGGAAAGATCATAACTGTTTCTGATTCCAAAGTTAAGTCAAATGTTACCTATTCCGATGGTGTCCGGCCGGTTTCTTTTTTTTTGGTAACCGCTCAAGTTTGGTGCGCCTTGTTTTGTACCGAATTCACTTACAAGTTCATTTTACCATCTTTCATTATAGTGATTATACATCTTTTCATATACTATTTCTACACCAACGTTTTCAATTAAAAAAAAGTAGCCTTAATCTTAGAATTCGGTAAAATATAAAAATGCACACAATGTATTTGCTTGTATTTTTTAGCCTATAAAAAGTCCTTATACAAATCCCATCTGTTGAAAAACAAGAAATCAAATATTCACTATTATCTCAACTCAGTCAACAAGCTCATCTTTGTAAGTTAATATTTTGCGTTAATTTTTAGATATTTAGATGATATTCACTTGATTTTGAAATCTTGACAGGGCTTTCATTCTTTTGCTATAGATATTGTTTGTGTTAGAATTATTTTCATTGAAACTACAGGACCATCTGGACTGGAAACCTCATGTTCTGCAACAGGATGTAAATTGAGACTGTTGCTTACACTGAAAGGTCATTAAAACATTGTCTAAGATGCCTCTTTTTGGAGGATAAATGAACAGTAGTGCAAAAATTACTGTCAAGAATCTCTATAAAATTTTTGGCCCGAATCCCCTGCGGGCGTTGCCTCTATTGAACCAAGGCCTGACAAAGGAAGAGATCCTGGAAAAAACGGGATTAACGGTCGGAGTCCAAAATGCCAACTTTTCGGTTTTCTCAGGTGAAATATTTGTTGTTATGGGGCTTTCCGGTTCGGGTAAATCAACCCTGGTGCGCATGCTCAATCGTCTGATTGAGCCCACTTCCGGTTCGGTTTTTGTTGGGGGTGACGATGTGGCCAAACTCAGCAACAAAGATCTGGTTCTACTACGACGCAGAGACATGAGTATGGTGTTCCAGTCCTTTGCTTTGATGCCCCATATGACGGTTATCGAGAATGTTGCTTTTGGTCTTGAACTGGCACAGATCGATAAAAAAACAAGGATTTTACGCGCCATGGAAGCGTTGGAACAAGTTGGACTTGAATCATACCAAAATAGCATGCCGGAGGAGTTATCCGGTGGGATGCAACAACGAGTTGGGTTGGCCAGGGGATTGGCAGTTGACCCGGAAATCATACTCATGGATGAAGCATTTTCAGCCCTTGATCCACTGATTAAGACCGAAATGCAGGACGAACTCCTTGCCCTCCAATCCAAACACCAGAGAACAATTGTTTTTATTTCACATGACCTGGACGAAGCCATGCGCATTGGGGATCGAATCGCAATCATGGAGGGGGGAAACATCGTACAGATCGGAACTCCGGAAGAGATTTTACAGAATCCTGCCAACGAGTATGTCCAGGCATTCTTCCGAGGTGTCGATCCTACCAATATCCTGTCGGCAGGTGACATCTCCAGAGATACACAAGTGACCATTATCAGACATCCCGGGGAGGGGCCCCGTGCTGCATTACAACGTTTAATCAGTCATGACAGGGATTATGGCTATGTCTTGGATTCAAAACGTGGATTTAAGGGAGTTGTTTCCACCGATTCTTTGAAAAAAATCATTGAAACCGGCAGTAAAGATGTTTCAGACGCTTTCCTGGATAATGCCGATTCTGTTCTTGAAACTGACAGCCTGCAGGATATTCTGAACAATGTTGCAGACAATAGCTTCCCGGTTCCGGTGGTAAAAGAGGATGGAAAATACATCGGTGTGATTTCCAAGAATATCTTTTTAAGAACCTTGCAACGAGACAGTGGAGATCATCTTAATGGTAGCGAAAAACCCACACCAATTCAGGAGGAAGCTACAAAATGAACTGGAATCTACTAAATTTTGAAGATCGCATGATCCCTCTTGATGATTGGATACAAACATTCGTTGATTGGCTGGTGGTTAATTACCGAAGTTATTTTCAGATTATTAAATATCCCGTTGAAAAAACCCTGATGAGTCTGGATTATGCCCTGAATGCCCTGCCACCAATGGTTATTATCATCCTAATCGCCCTCGCCGCCTGGCGGTTCTCGGGAAAAGGGTTGGCTGTATTCAGTATTCTGTCCATGTTGCTCATCGGTTATCTTGGCTTGTGGGAAGATGCCATGACGACCATATCCATGGTTTTTTGTTCGGTCACGTTTTGTGCTGTGGTGGGAATTCCCCTGGGAATTGGTTCCGGCCGTAGCAATCGCTTCGAAACTTTTTTAAGACCGTTTCTGGATGCCATGCAAACTACCCCGGCTTTTGTCTATTTGGTGCCGGTTGTGATGCTGTTCAGCATTGGAACCACCTCAGGAGTTTTGGCAACCATAATTTTTGCCATGCCACCTATCATCAGATTGACCAGTCTCGGAATCCGTCAGGTTGATGCCGAGCTGCTGGAAGCGTCCCTGGCCTTTGGAGCTACCCCCTGGCAGATTTTAAGGCGGGTGCAATTACCATTGGCCATGCCATCCATTCTGGCTGGTTTAAATCAAACCATAATGTTGTCATTATCGATGGTTGTAATAGCGGCTCTTATCGGAGCCGGCGGACTGGGGATGCCCGTTTTTCAGGGGTTGAATAGCCTCGATATCGGTTTAGCCGCTATTGGAGGTCTCGCCATTGTCCTGATGGCAATGGTGATGGATAGGATTACACAGGGAATAGCACGGGGCAGTCAGAAGAACCCCCGACAATCCCAGTAATCTGTTCATCTATTTCTAAATTTATAATGGAGGAAAATATGAAACGAATACTGATAACATTCTTAGTTCTACTTTTTGCCGCGACATCGGCATTTTGCATCGAGTTACATCCGGGAAAAGGGGTTACTGTAAACCCGGCCCGTGCAACCTGGAATACGGGCTATTTTCAGGAAGCATTGGTGAGACGCGGGTTGGAAGAGTTGGGGTACAATTTAAAACGCACAAAAGAACTGCAAAATCCACTTTTTTACCAGTCCGTTGCTTTGGGCGACGTTGACTATTGGACAAATGGATGGTTTCCAAATCACAATCTCCAGATGCCTAAAAATTTCTATGACACCGCCGATGTTTACGGTTATGTTGTGAAAGCGGGTGGGTTACAGGGATACCTGGTATCAAAAAAGCATGCTGATCAATACAACATTAAATCCCTGGATGATTTTAGACGCCCTGAAGTTAAAAAAGCATTTGATAAGAATAGCGATGGCAAAGCAGATCTGATTGCTTGCCCGCCGGGTTGGGGTTGTGAAAAAGTGATTACCCACCATATGAAAGTGTATGACTTAAATGAGCACATAAACCCCATCAAGGCATCCTACTCTGCAAGTGTGGCCGAAGGATTGGCACAGTATAATGCCGGAGAACCGGTATTCTTCTATACTTGGGCACCCAACTGGACCATCTTTAAACTAAAACCCGGAAAGGACGTCGTGTGGATCAACGTGCCCAGAATCGTTCCCAATGAAGCACAAGCGACAGCACAGGAACGAATGACGGTCAAAGACATTGAAGGAGCAGTCAGCAATCCGATAAAACTTGGATTTGTGGTCAGTGATATTCGTATTGTAGCCAATAAAACGTTTACCAGTAAGAACCCGGCTGCAAAAAAGTTCTTTGAGATTTTTACAATTCCCCTCAATGACATCAACGAACAAAATACCAAGATGCAAAACGGCGAAAAATCTCAAAAGGATATCGAGAGTCACGTTGATCAATGGATCACTAACAACAGGGACCAGTGGGAAGGTTGGCTATCTCAGGCCCGAGCAGCTGCTAACTAGTTGAAGATTCCCCCTCTTGAACCCGTATTGACGAAACGGGTTTATAAATAATTCCAAGCTTGAAACGGACATTTTCAAGGGCATGGAAATGTCCGTTTCAAGCCAACATATCCTTAAAGGAACAACTCCCCGGACATCCCTTGCCAAGAAGCCAGAGAATGCAGCCCTCCTTTTTCAGTCGATTGACAACGATTGGTCAGGGTTACCCTATAAAGAAAATAGTCGCGAATTAGAATATAAAAAAATCAAACAGGATTAAGGAGAATCGGGACTGTTTTTCCTTAGACAGGTCACTTGGCAAAGTAATAAAAACATTGTTTTCCGGACTAAAAACACACACTAACTCCCCTTTTGAAATAACCCCAGCGATTTAAAGAAAAGGTCATATTATTTTTATTTGTGTTCGAACCGATGTCTTCCCAAAACAATCACTTCCAAGAAAAGTGATTACAGACTAAAAAGGATCAATTCTTCAATTTAAGGGTACACAAATAGAATCAATCAACAACCTGCCCCTGCTTATTGTCTGATATATATTTCAGGACAATAACTGAAAAGAGTAGAGGATTTAGAATAGGTCAAAATGTTGACAAAATGGCAAAGGATGGACTAGCTTTCTATTCAATCGCAAGTGCTTTGTACCTGTCTGATACTAATTCTGAAACCAATTCGCTGCCAATTTTTTAAAACTATTATTCATGACATTGAGACAATACCTTCTTTTATTGTCGGCAATATGCACACTTTTGGTTGTTGCCTGCTCCGATTCAAGTTCAGACTCGTCAGACTCAATAGAAAGCCCACCAGCTGAGGCTCGTTTTTTTTTCAATGTATTTGGTGACAGTCGATCGGGAAATTCTATTTATTCGTCCCTTGTATCGACAGCCCTTACAGTTGGTATCCCGGATCTAAATTTTCATGTTGGCGATATGATAGATGAGGAAGGCACACAATGGGCAATCTTTGATGCTATTTCAACTCCACTTGAGGATAGATCCAGTTTTTATGTGACAATAGGAAATCACGATGTATGGGATCAAGAGAGCTTTAACAACATATGCATGGTATATTCATACCTGTCTCCAACGGGGTATTACAGTTTTTTTCATAATCCCGGATTTTTTATCATCTTGAATAGTCAGGAAATTGAAGAAACCGGATTAAGCGATACTCAAATGAGCTGGTTGAAACAAGAACTTGAATCGGATAGAGCCAGCCAAAGCCGGTTCATTGTGGTTTTTGTGCATAGACCATTATTTCCTCAAAACCATCACCTAGGTGAACCGTTGGAAAACTATGAGGAACTGCACCAAATGCTTCAAGACCATGGAGTTTCTGTGGTCTTTTCAGGTCATGAACATAGCTATTCCCATACAATACAAGATGGAATCCATTATATGATAACAGGCACCTCCGGATCTCCTCTGTTCAGCGCAGCAGGATCAGATGTTGCTTTCTATCATTTTGCACAGGTGTCCGTCTTGGACAGTGAACTTTATATCCGAATAATCGATCTTTACGGGAGAACACGTGATACAATCGAGATTAACTTTTAAGAATCATGGTATCCGGCCAAAGACTTTAATTACCGGACTGTTCCTGTTAATATGTTTGGGGTTGACGTTTAATGCTTCAGCTTTCGATATAACTGCCGAAGCCGGACAATATGATCCCAATGAAGGCATAGTAAGAGACCTCTTCAAAACCTCCTTTGTATATTCCCTGAAACTGAATTACAAATACTATGAGTCTTTTGACTGGGTTTTCAGTTTGGCTAACCAATACATGGAGAACAGAGTGGCCAGTTTGGAAACCGAACTGACCTTAAATTACCTTAATGCCGGTTTTGAAAAACGTCTGATGGGTCCGGCGAACTACGACTTTATTATTCCATTTGTAGGAGCGGGTTTTAGCAAAATTCAAATAGTCGAAGTACTGGAAAATGAAACCACCGATAAAAAATCTAGTGCAGAAACCACCTATGTTAACGGAAGTTTCTGGGAGATAGGTTTATTGGTTCGGGTGTTTTCTCAGAGCTGGATAGAGGTAAGAATCGCTGAACAAAATATTCAAAAGGATGTATTGGGAAACATACATTTAGGAGGTCGTATTTCCTCTCTCGGGGTTAGATTGGGCTTTTAGACAGGATGTTAAACAACAGTATGAATCTTGGTATGGCGATATGATTTAAGGGAATAAAAATGTACAAACGGAAGAAAGCCAGATCTGTATCACTAAACAGCTGGATATTATTGTCCACAATGCCCCATATTTTCTAGACATTGGATAGTACTGTAGTTCAAGCTTGAAACGGACATTTTCAAGGGCATGGAAATGTCCGTTTCAAGCCAACATATCCTTAAAGGAACAACTCCCCGGACATCCCTTGCCAAGAAGCCAGAGAATGCAGCCCTCCTTTTTCAGTCGATTGACAAATCGATTGGCCGGTGTTACCCTGTAGAGAAAATAATCGCGAATCAGAATATAAAAAAATCAAACAGGATTAAGGAGAATCGGGACTGTTTTTCCACAGATAGGTCGCTTGGCAAAGTACTAAAAGCATTGCTTTCCTGACCAAAAACACACATTAACTCCCCTTTTGAGATAACCTCTGCGATTGAAAGAAAAGGTCATATTATTTTTTCTTTGTGTTCGATTAATACCGGTGTATTCGCAAAATAATCGCTCCAGGAAAGCTGATTACAGACCGAATAGGATAAATTCTTCAATTTAAGGGTACACAAATGAAATCAATCAACAACGTTCATATAAAAGAATTGCTTAAGACCAAAGAGGGTACCAACGGCAGTTTTGAAAATGCTGATCTTGAACACGCAAACCTTAAAAATGCGAATTTGACCAACGCGAATTTGAAAGGAGCAAACCTTAAGGATGCCGATCTGTCTGGCGCGAATCTGACCGGAGCGGATTTAAGGGATATTGATGCCGCAGGAATTGATCTGTCCGGTGCTAATATCACGGAAACCGATCTGGAGCATGCCGATCTTACCAACGCGGAGATTTCAAATACCAGCATAACAAAATCAAACCTCAAAGAAGCCATCATGCGTGGAGCCGAGATGGTCAATACCCGGTTTGCAGGCTGTGAAATGTCAAATGCGGATTTTTCATATTCAAATCTACATGGAGCAAATATGAAAAAAGCGAACATGGCCAATTTGAGTTTTCTCAGGGTTAACCTGTCTTTTGCCGACCTCAGTGAATCCAATTTAACCTCAGCTAACCTCAAAGATGCCAACCTTTCCTTTGCCAAGTTAAAAAACGCAAGACTGGTAGATGCCAATCTCAAAGGAGGGGAACTGGTCAGTACTAACCTGGCCTCTGCGAACTTAAAGAATGTCAATCTTGCAGGTGCCAATCTCAAAGAAGCCGATTTTACCAGGTCCAATCTGAAAGGTGCTGATCTGAAAGGCTCAATCTGCAAGGGAACAGTCTTCACAGACTCAATCAAATAGGGCAACCAACGTTTTTGTCACACCTCGAATCGCAAACAGTTCCTTTCTTGGGCAACTGTTTGATATTCATTTTTTTCTTTCGACTTCTCAATTGTTATTTTTAAGATTCTATTCTAACATATAATCCATTAGCTCATGTTTGTTTTAGCACTGGATTTTTAAATGTGACGATAATCGTTGTATTTGAAACCCGGTCATCAGCTCTCATCTGGTAAACAGATAAAAATTTAGTGTTACAGATTGATAACTGATAATTAAAATCGATTTAGATAAAGTCATTTATTCAATGCTTTCAAACCAGGTCAGAATAGGCAAAGATCAAAGCATGCTGTGACCTTTGATTATTATTTTGAGGTTTTGGGTTGGTTAGGATAAGTTTGTTTCTTTAGATGCCAGATTGTCTGGAAAACATATTAGGAGTAAAAAATGGTCCATGATTTTAAGAAAATCTTATTTACGACAGATCTTTCCCAAGAATCGAAAGAGGTTTTTGATTACGCTGTAAGCCTTGCCGTTAAGTCAAATGCAAAAGTATTGATTTTACATGTTATTGAAGATCAAGCATCTCGGGCAAAAGATCTGGTGGTTGACATGATTGGAAGGGAAGCCTATACAAAAATCCAGCAGGAAAACGAAATGCATGCTCGCAGTATCCTGTTGGGAAAGCAGAGAGAGGTTCCTATCATCAAGGAAGCTCTGGAAAAACTGGGCCAAAGCGCAAACACTGCCGGAGCTCAGGATCTGATTGAAGGAGTCGTCATTCGCATGGGTAAAATCGTCGATGAAGTATTACAGGTGTCCAAAGAAGCTGATTGTGACTTGATTGTAATGGGAAATCATCAGAAAAGCATGTTGAAACAGGCATTGATCGGCACTTGTGTCAGGGGTGTCCTACGAAAAAGTAAAGTACCTGTTTTTTTAGTACCACTGGATATTTAATTCGTCTGTGAGGTGTTAGTCCCGGGAAATATAAAACTCCGGGGCCTAAACCAACTTCTCCCGGACTGATTTCTCTTTAGACTGTATGCGAGTAGCCATTTTTCTTTTGCCGCACTAAAAGCAGAAACAAGGTGAAAACATTCATGGGAATAAGACCGGTTCTTAATCCCATGGGCTATTAACCGATTCCCAACCAAGGATCACTTTTTTCCTGATCGGTCCTTCCCCATAGTTACCAAAATCACCCATTTTCCTAATGACCCGATGGCAAGGTATTATGAAAGGTATCGGGTTTTTCCCGATTGCTGTCCCCACAGCTCTGACGGCTTTTGGCGATCCAATATTCCGTGCAATGTCTTCATAGGTCACAACCAGTCCAAAGGGAACAGCAAGTAATGCTTCCCAAACCTTAAGCTGGAAATTTGTGCCCTTAATGAACAGATGAATGGGAGAGGGGTTTTGTCCAGGAGAAGAGCCAAATATTTTAGCCACATAATGCCGTGTTTCAGCTTCCGATTTAACCAAATTGGCCAAAGGCCATTGAGTTTGTAGCCAATCCGTCATGATCGCTTTTGATGCTTTAACAAAACTAAGATTGCAGATACCCCGTTCAGATATTGCCAGAAGAAACTCACCAAAAGGAGAAAGATGAAACCCGAATTGGATGGTCATTCCTTTTCCTTTTTCCTTATACTCTCCGGGAGTAATGGCTTCACAATTAACAAACAGATCATGTAGACGACCAGGGCTGGATAGTCCGCTGTCATAGGTGACATCAAGCAGACTTTTCGATTGCTGCAGCAGTTTTTTGGCATGCTCCTTTGTCAGGTATTGTAGAAACCGTTTGGGACTGATACCCACCCAACGCCCAAACAGTTTCTGAAAGTGAAACTCACTCAAATGAACACTCTCGGCAATCTCGAACAGGGTTGGTTGTTCCTTAAAATTATCCTCAAGAAACTGCAAAGCTTTTTCTATTCGCTGGTAATCTGCGTGGGCTTGTTGAAACATCTCCATCACTTCACTCCTGTCAGGTGTGTTTATCAATTGGGGGTTGATAACTCATTATGAGGCGTGTTTTTCAAAAACGACAACCCGATTCTTGCGGTTTCTTCCTGGATTTGTCTTGAGATCAGGTTTATCTGCTGATACAGCAATTGCAGA
Source organism: bacterium (assembly GCA_018829445.1). Taxonomy (GTDB): domain Bacteria; phylum SAR324; class SAR324; order XYD2-FULL-50-16; family XYD2-FULL-50-16; genus JAHJTV01. Next base: position 27,598 of record JAHJTV010000064.1, on the reverse strand, counting down.
CTTACCTGTACCAGACGTAATTGAAATTAACTCGACAAAATCCCGGTCAAGAGTATAATACGATTTATCATGCAGCAAGCTAAGTATAAATCTTTAGTTTAATGCACAGCAATTGGTAAAAAAATTTGGGCTTCATGAAAACTGCATACCCGTTAAAGAATGATTTCAGGGAAATCCGCTATTCAACCAATGAATATGGATTATTGGATTACATCAGTCCCGCCATTGAATCCGTCACTGGCATTGCGGCCGAAAACTTCACATCCCGGAAAGGATGGTATCGGTATACACTTAAGGATACTGATGTTACTACCAACCTCTTCTCAGACATTATTCACCCTGAAGACCGCCAAACTGTTAACGATCTTATTTTGGAATCCATTCGACTTCGTCAATCCTTTCAGATTGAATACAGAATTCTCAATCGAAAAAAAAATGTGACCTGGGTTCTTGAAGAGGGTTGGATTTCAAATGACGATAAGGGCAATACCCGACTTGAAGGATTTATCTTCAATATTCAGAAGCGTAAACAGGCAGAACAGATCAACAAAGCACTTTTTCTAATTTCAAATGCGATTAATACAACTTTTGACCTGGACGCTCTCTACAAATCCATCCACCAGACCTTAAAACTCATTGTAAATGTCGAATACTTTTTTATCGCTATTTATGATGGACAGAAGGACAGGTTATCATTTCCTTATAATACAGATATAATAGATAAACTAGGATCTGAGTCCATCGATAATGTCAGCAAATCCACCTCGTTTACCTGGGAAGTGATTCGGTCAAAAAAACCCCTGCTGCTAAACAGGAAAGAGCAGTACAATCAGGTCAAAAAAATGGGCGGCGAACATGTCGGCACTCCTTCGGAGCTCTGGTTGGGTGTTCCCCTCATTGTTCGCAACCAGGTAATTGGCGCCATGGTTACCCAAAGTTATACCAGTGCTGACTTATATGACGAAAAGGACATCGAAATCCTGAGTTCAGTGTCAGACCAGATCGCCATTGCCATCGAACGAAAACAATGGGAAGAACGCACGATTCAACGGGAATTGTTGATACGAACGCTGTTCGAAATATCCAATGCTATCAATACAACTGTTGATCTCAATGAACTATATAAGACCATTCATCAATCGCTAAGCAAGATTGTCAATGTCGAAAACTTTTATATCGCATTGTATGATAAAGAAACCGACTCGTTAACCTTCCCCTATTATGTTGATAAGACCGAAGAGTATCATCCCAACGGAATTTTAAATGTCAGCCGGTCCAGTTCTTTAACGGGAAAAATGATCCGAAGGGGAAAGCCGATGGTGCTTGCCAGAGAAGAGCAATTGGAACTGGCCAAGGAGATGGGTGGAGATCTGATGGGAACCCCCTCTCAATCATGGATAGGAGTCCCCTTAATCGCTAATAACGAAGTATTCGGAGCAATGGTTACCCAAACCTACGGTGATACGACAACCGAATTAAGCCGGGAATCGGCAGATATTCTGTTATCCGTTTCAGATCAGGTGGCCTTAGCCATTGAACGCAAACAGGCAGTTGAAGATTTGAAAAAAAGGGAACTTCAACTGAAGGCGTTGTTTACCATCTCCAAAGCAACCCATGAATCTTCGGATCTGGAGGTGCTATTCCGGAAAATAATCGAATCGCTAAGTCTCGTAATTGATGTGATGGATTTTTCCATCGCTCTTTATGATAAGGAACATGACATTCTAAGGTTTCCCCATTCCACTAATAAGAAGGTAAAGGATCTTGTTATCGAAAAAGCCAGTCAATCAGGCTCAGCATCCTATCAGGTGATTAAGACAGAAAAAACTCTGCTTTTGAGCAAAAAGGATCAGATGAATCTGGCTCGGGCACTGGGGGGAAAACAGTATGGTCCGCTTTCAGAGTCATGGGCCGGAGTGCCGCTGATGTCGAACAGGGGGGTAATAGGAGCCATTATTTCCCAAAACCATACTACCCCTGATAAATTTGACGAAAAGCATGTCGAGCTGCTCAATCTTGTCTCCGAGCAGATAGCACTTGCCATTGATCAAAACAGGGCGGAAAACGAATTGCGCGAGGCACATGAAGAACTGGAACAAAGAGTGGAAGAAAGAACCCTGGAGTTGGCAAGAATAAACGAGGAATTGGAAAGTGAGATTACGGCGCGTCAGCTGACGGAAGCAAAACTCATTTTCGCCAAACAACATGCTGAAAAGGCCAATCTGGCAAAGAGTGAATTTTTGGCTAACATGTCCCACGAGTTAAGAACCCCCATGCACCACATTCTGAACTATACAAGAATGGGAGCGGAAAGGATAGAACAGGGGAATATTGAGAAACTCAAACACTATTTCAACCAGGCGAATGAAGCCGGCAGGAGGCTCATGAGACTTCTGGACGACTTGTTGGACATATCTAAACTGGAAGCCGGTAAAATGGTTTACGAGATGCAGGAGAAGGATATAAGAGAGATTGTCGGGAATGTCATCAGGGAGTTCAGATTCAGCCTCAAAGAAAAAGATCTGAGTGTTAAAATCACGGATTCCAATGTTAATACTACTATTACCTGTGATCCCTTTCGCATCAACCAGGTGTTTCAGAACCTGATAGCCAATGCCATTAAGTTCTCGCCCAAAGGAAAGACCATCTCTATCAACTTTGAAGAATACAGTATCGCCTCCACCGGGGAACGGTTCCTGAAAACGTCAATTATCGACCAGGGGATCGGAATCCCTCCCTATGAACTCATCTCCGTCTTTGATAAATTCACCCAAAGCAGTAAAACCAATACAGGCGCAGGAGGAACCGGTCTGGGATTGGCAATCTGCCATGAAATCATAAAAGGGCACAAAGGCAGAATCTGGGCCAAAAACGGCCCGGAATCCGGTGCAATATTCATATTCATTCTACCCTATAAACAATCCTGAATCTGGCACTAGCCGTCATCCGACCATAACCGGGTTTTATCTCCTGTCCTGCCTTCTTCCATTTTCCTGCGTCAATTCAGATAATTCTTGGAGTTTGGTGAAGAGTTTTTTAACCTACTTGCCAAGGGCAACAAGTCGGAAAAAAGTATTCTCAATTAAATTGGATCGAAATTCCAATTTTCCTTGATTGGTCCAATGTCTTTGATCTCCCTTTGCCTGTCTTTAAGGGACTTTAGCCTGAGATACTTGAGTGAATTCCAAAACCGTAAAGCCATTCATCTTCCAATCGAAGAATAGCAAACGATTCCGGATCTGTTAGATATAAAAAAGGAGGTTAGTAGATGTTGCGCCGATGTGCGTTCTGGCAGGCATTTTGTTTCTGTAACTGCAACAATCTTGATGATTCTTCTGCTGTAACGTTTTGATTTTTATCGGCATCTGCCTCTTTTAGCAAGTCCCTGTACAGTGGACCGAAGCTGTCAATCTCATCCCAAGAGGTTGTATCAAATACACATTTTCCATCCCGTGTAATATAGACGATGGTCCAGCCCCGTTTTAATGCGTACAGTTCGTCCAGGTATTTTGTGGTTCCCCAACTCTGGGTGATTCCGGCAATTGATTTTTTCCCCTTATATGCAAACGCAGTCTGAAAAAAGGAGAGAGATAACACCAAAACCATGCAAGAAAAATATCGCTTCTTCATCGTCTACCATTTGTGTTGTGCCTTAAATAAGGCTGACATTATTAATTATTACAAGTAACTGATCAGTTGACCTTCAGCATCTTACCAAGACCGGGCAGATGCAATACCCTTGAAAATGCAAAGATTGAGCAATTCTTTCCGTTGCTCTTTGAAAAGCGGCATAAAAATCATCGACTATTTGCTTCAAAGAGAATCAACTCTTAATATCCAGGCCACTATGTTGGTTTTTTATATAGCAACTTTTTCATTTTAACAGATCAATCTAACGAACACACTCTCCACCTTCGATTTTATTGCCTGACAACTCTCCCGCCTTCCCGCAAACTCCCCGGTTGCAGGCTAAATGGCAATTGGCTCCATGGGTGTTTCCAGAAACAGTCGTATTGGACATATCCAGTCGATTGCTGGCCGTTATACCTCCGACTGAGTTCTCACTTATTTGAGAATTGGAGATGCTAAGATTTCCCATGGCACGAACGCCCCCACCGGAAACAACACTTTTATTGTGATGGATCTTTGTATTGATAATGGCGGCAGCTGATTCACAGGAGATAAACAGTCCTCCTCCGGCTTTTTCGGAATGATTATTGGAGACAATGCTGTTTTTAATCACCAGGGATGATCCCTTCTCATTTTGGATACCGCCCCCTGATCCGCAGGCGTACCCCGGTTGCCCTCTCCTGAGAGCACGGTTAAAAGAAATATCACTATTCTCAATAAGTAAAACCCCATTATTCCAAATACCTCCGCCCGAAGTTCTGGCAATATTTTGGGTTATTTCGCAATTGTCAATGGTCAGGTGCCCCTGGTTATTGATTCCACCACCGGAATTGGGATATTCAGGCGGGTTCCCGTGTCGAATCACCAGGTTTTTGAATATCACCATGGCTCCTCTGGCAATCAAAAACACCCTGTTTGCTGCCGCCTCGGCCGTTTCATCTGCCTGAATGATCGATTTCCTTTGGCTATCTCCGACCAGGATCACGGATTTAGAGACTACTATCCCCGGTTCTGTATGAATCGTATCAAGCGGGCTGATGATGTCACCGGTTTGAGTTGCAGTGTGATCAATAGCTTTCTGGATGGTGATAAAATCGCAGCCGGATTGGCAGACGGTCAAAGTTTTCGCTGTCACTGGAGAACTCAATAGTGCAATAAATAAGAATGCTGGCAGTAACTTTTCAATCATACAATTATTATCCCCCACTAAAAACTCTTTTTAAATGGAATTTGATCCAATTTAAATCCTCTGACCAAGGTACATCATGCCTGGGCAGAATACCGGGCAATAAGGTCGTAATTCTAAACTTTGCTCCCGTTTTCCAAAAATTTAGAGACTATTTTAATGAACTACATCCTTTATGAAAAGAAATATCATTTAAACCAAGAAGGATTTTAAGAGTGGATAATTCTCGGTTGGCTGAGTCTGCCTATTCCCTGTACATACCAATATGAACTTCACCGTTTTGTTGACACCAAGCTCTGTACATTCCTTCCGAATTAAACGGCACGGCAATGTTGCCCCGTATATCCACAGCTATCAAACCACCCATCCCCCTAACTTTTGGCAGCTTCTCATGAATAACATATTCACAGGCTTCTGTTAGAGAAAGCCCCTTATACTCAATCAGCGCGGAGACATCAAACGCGGTCACACTTCTCATAAACCCCTCTCCAATCCCAGTACAGGACACAGCACAAGTTTGGTTGTTCGCATAGTTACCACTGCCGATTATGGGCGTGTCACCAACCCGGCCTTCAGCCTGATTGGTCATACCACCGGTTGAGGTGGCAGCAGCCAGATTTCCGGCAAGATCAAGGGCGACAGCTCCCACCGTTCCAAATTTACCATCATTGGAACCTGAGTGATCCAGTTGTACGGTTTCTTCAGTTTTCGCTTTCTGAAGCTGCTCATAGCGGTGCCGGGTAAAAAAGTAATCATCCGCTTCAAAGGCTAATCCGGCTTTTCTGGCAAAGTCCTCTGCTCCTTTTCCGCTTAACAGCACGTGTCTGCTGCCAGTTAAGAGCTCCTGGGAAAGCAGAATAGGATTTCTAACATTGCGGACGCAGGTCACGGCGCCCGCATCCAGAGTCTTACCGCACATGATGGAGGCATCCATCTCAATAAAACCAGCGGAGTTAAAAACACAGCCTTTTCCTGCATTGAATAGGGGCGAATCTTCCATAACAACGACTGCAGAGGCGGTGGCATCGATAGCTGATCCCCCCGCTTTAAGAATATTGATGCCGGCTTTGATGGACCTGTTCAGGGTCTTTTCAATCTCATTCTGTTTTTCAGGTGTCATTTCTCCCTGTCTGATGGTTCCGGCACCACCGTGGATGGCAATACTGTATCTTTGATTCATAATTAAAGATCCGTCTGTTTGTTTTTTCCCGTTAATTCAAAATTCATGCGCACTTTCTGAGCAGTGTAAGCATCGTTTTTATGGATTTGCTCCCTTTGTGTCAAGCGGAATAGTTGAGAGTTTTGTCTTTGTTAAACAACCCTTTCATATTTATTAAAGAGACCCGATACGGTATTTTTAAGACCTTAGAAGGCACATTTTTCCCTTGGCTAAATCATTTTCTTATGGCAAAGATGAACGAACTTTCGTTTTTTTTTGTAAGAAGATGCTTATAAACGTTGCAAAATTGTGCTTTCAGCATTGATACCATCGTTTAAGAGCACTCCACACCAGATTAAATAAAAGCCCCGGTTAACCCCTTTAAGTCCAGGGATAATGGGCATAATCCCCGGACTTATATTGAGTCAAATAAAAATCGTCGTCAGGAGATGAAAATGGCAGAAAATGAAATTAAACTCCCCGGACCGGATAACCTGGTCGAACTCTTTGAGAATTCGGTAGCCAAACATAAAAACTACAACCTCTTCGGAACAAAAAACAAGGAGAAGGACGGGTATGATTGGGTGACATACGGACAGATAGCAGAGCGTGTTAACAACCTGAGAGGCGGACTGGCATCTCTGGGTGTAGAAAAAGGAGATGGAGTCGGTATCATTGCCAACAATCGTAATGAATGGGCAATCGCCGCCTACGCTACCTACGGTCGCTGTGCCAGATTCATACCCATGTATGAAGCGGAACTTGATCGCATCTTAAAATATATCATCAATGATTCTGGCATCAAAATTCTATTTGTCGCCAGAAACGATATTTTGGAAAGGATTAAACATTTTCCCGATGAAATTGAAAGTCTGGAGAAAATATTTGTCATCGACGGAGAGGGTGAAAACTCCATGGCAGCCCTGGAGAAAATCGGAAAGGAAAATCCGGTACCTTCTCATAAACCGGAAAAATCGGATATCGCGGGGTTGATCTACACTTCGGGAACAACCGGAAATCCCAAGGGGGTACTCTTGAGCCATTACAATCTGGCGTCAAATGCGATTGCTGCATCCATGACATTACCGAAGAATGTTGGCGTTGAAGACAGAACCTTGTCGTTTTTGCCCTGGGCTCACTCCTTCGGACAAACCGCCGAGCTACACATGTTAATCCATTTCGGCGGTCAAACCGGTTTTGCCGAAAGTCCACAGACCATTGTTGACGATCTGGCCATGGTTAAACCCACCTTATTGATTGCTGTTCCCAGGGTATTCAATAAAGTCTACACCGGATTAAAGGACAGGATGGAAAAAGAGGGGGGACTGGCAAAAACCCTGTTTGACATGGGGATCAAAGCTGCCGATAAAAATCGCGTAGCAGGGGGTAACGCCGGATTCCTGAATAATCTGAAGCTGTCCATTGTCGATAAAATCGTTTTTTCCAAAGTCAGGGAAAAATTTGGAGGACGCATTAAAATGGCCTTAAGCTCAAGCGCCGCCTTGAGTCCCAAAATCGCTGAGTTCTTTTTTGATATCGGAATCCCTGTCTGCGAAGCCTGGGGGATGACAGAACTTTCACCGGCCCACACCGTAAATACAACGGAAAATAACAAGCCGGGAACTGTTGGTCAGCCTATTCCGGGTTGCTCTGTTAAGATTGATACCTCATTGGGATTTGGCAATGACAAAGAGGGAGAAATCATCGCTTATGGCCCCAATGTCATGGTCGGATATCACAACCTGCCCGACAAAACAAAGGAAACTTTCACGGAAGACGGTGGTCTGAGAACTGGAGACCGTGGCTGGGTTGATGAGGAAGGTTACCTCCACATCACCGGACGTATCAAGGAGCAATACAAACTGGAAAACGGCAAGTATATTTTCCCCACCGAGCTGGAAGAAGCCATCAAACTCAGCATGTTTATTGAGAACGCCATGGTACATGGCGCTAATATGGCGTACAACGTGGCTGTCATCGTTCCTGACTGGCTCGTGGTAGAACCGTGGGCAAAAGAACAGGGGCTGAGTGGCACACCTGAGCAACTGGTAAAGGAAAAGAAGCTTATTGATCGCATCGAAGCCGAAATCCAGGCGACCTGTAAAGAGTTTGCCCCCTATGAGGTCCCGAAGAAAATCATTATCATCCCCGAAGCGTTCAGCCCGGAAAATGGTATCTTGACACCAACTCTAAAACTCAAGAGGCGTGAAGTTCATCGACTATATGATGACCAAATTGAAGCGCTCTATAATTAGGTAACAGGTTAATAAAAAAAGGCGGTCTTCTCCTGTTTTTCAAGCCGGAAGATCGCCTTTCACCTTTCTACTCCTCCTTTGTGTTTAGTTTTCTCCCTTCACTCTATCATCTTTTTCTTTGCAAATTACCCCGTGTCATGCTATCAAAACGCAATTGTTTCTGAAGCGAAGTTGGATTTCCGAATCGATCAAGGAAAAAATTGTCTTTTTCCCAGCAACCATATGAGGACGCCATGACCCGTGACATAATCCCCGAGGAAGATATCTTTTTTGATGTTCATTGCCACACCATGAATCTCAGCCACCCTTGTCTCTTTGCTTTTCTAAAACGGTTTTTGAAGGTTCCTCACAATCCGGTTTTAACATCCGTTAAGGGAGCTACACTGGGCAGTATTACCGGCTTGCTGGCGCCTTTTTTAGGGAAACCCTTTCTAAATAAGTACCTTAACCATCTTTCCATCATGGAGAGAGATGTAGCCCGGATTCACATGGCCATGGAGGATGACCTCCCAAAAAGCCTGAAAGTTGGAAGCAAAGAATTTAAGCGGGTGTCGGTTTCTCCCCTGTTGATGGATTTCTGGGCGGATGAGACCGCCAAGGGGATACACTACCAATTTACGCCGAAGTCAATTATTCCGCAGGTTCTCGATGTCCTCAACGGAATTGCCGATTATGCCAATATCGTACGGGGAGATCATTACGAGGAATGCATAAAACAGTTTCAGCATGTTAAAGATGAAGGAAGACAAATCGGCCTGGACAAACAGTGGCACCTGGATTTGAGAAAACTGGATTCAACAAAAGCTAATGAGCCTCTGCAACATTTCGGGCCCAACAAAAGACGGATTATCTCCTTCCCCTTTATGGGACTTAACACCGAGTATTGTTTTTTGGATGGTGTAAAACGGCAATCCCATGAAAGCACCAACCTCAATACCCTACTCGAAAAATACTTCGGTAATAACGAGGCAGGACCTTTTACAGGAACCTTTAGTGGATTAAGCAGCAAATTTGGTCAGTTCACGGGAAACCTGGACGATGCCCGAGGCGATTATTTTGCAGGAATAAAAGTCTACCCACCCCTGGGGTTTGATCCCTGGCCTGAAGGAAACGATCATGAACTGAAGAAGGTGGAACATCTATATGATTTCTGTGAGAGGAGAAAAGTGCCGATTACATCCCATTGCAGTGATGGAGGATTTAAGGTTGGCGAACCCAAGATAGCTGCAGCGCGGTCCCATCCCAAAAAATGGGCCGAGGTGTTGAAACACTACAGGAAATTAAAACTAAACATTGCTCATTTCGGCGGTGAAAACTCAGGACTGCGCTACAAAGAAAGCTGGTGGAGCAAACCGTTCTTGAAACTTTTCCATGGCGGTGATCCCGAATGGGTGATGACCATAATAACCCTGCTTAAAAGCTATGAAAATGTATATACGGATATGTCATATTCCGGCGTATCCGACAAGTACTACAAGGTGTTCGGCAAAATCGTGAACGATCATGGGGAGATTAAAGACAAACTCCTATTCGGCTCCGACTTTACTATTAACCTGCTGTCAATCGATAGCTATCAACACTACCTGAAAAAATTCACGGATACTGAGACATTGGATGAAGCATTGAAACTGAAAATGTGTAATACCAATCCCAGAAAATTTCTCTTCCAATAGTCTTGGGAATGCCTTTGGTTCTCTAATTTTGATTATTGTGCCCTCTGACCTTACACTTAAAGATCTGAATGAAAAAGAGGAGATATTTGGATACATTTTTTTGTTATTGTGAAGGGGCGGGGTCATATTAAATAAGCGCTTACTTAAGCACTTTTTTGATACAAAATACAAATTTCCTGAACGGTAGGGCGGCCCTACGTGGCCGCCTTTGAGTACATGCTGGCGGGATGTAACCCCGCCCTACCATATTCCCTGCTCTTGGCAAAATATGCTTAAATAAACGCTTATGGGCTTACATCCCCGCCTGCATCGATTAGAGGGTCGCTAAAAAGAGTATTTCGCCTCCATCTGGACATCAGTGAATTTATTTTCCATGTAGTCTGAATACATGGGGCTGAACAAAACCTCCAGGCCGTCTGCGATTTTATATTTCAGAGTGGCTTTCACAAATGACTGGACTGCTTCTCCCTCTTCATCCCAGTACGCTGCCGCGATCAGGGTCAGGTTCAAGGCATTTCCCGTTAAAAAGTCCGCATTTACATGTCCCGAGACAAAATCGGTTCGTTCGCGGATCTGCCCCAACAGGAAATTGGTGGATTGAGCAATCTCATCATCTTGAAAATTATCGATCAGAATCTGACCGGCATAAAAGTTAATCGTCGATCCGCCAACTGAAAACTCGACACCGGTGGCATATTTGCTCCAGGAGTTTTTAATCAAAGGATCAAAGCCATCTTCATCTTCTGTCAGGTAAGCTGCATAGGATAATTTGGCTAGAAAACTGCTGAAATTGTATTGAAGATCGAGCCCGGGACTTTTAACCCGGTTGTATGCCTTACCATCACCGGTTTCCGTCAGATCCGGATTAACATCCAGACCTTCGACATAACTGATAGCCGCATCGAGGTCACCCAAAGTTCCGGAGAATCGGGTCGCCCATTTTCCATTGTTGGTTTTTGATTTAATGGCTTCGTTTTCACCGGTGTACAGATAATCGCCGAATTCGGAAGGGATGTTCTGTTTGGAGATCGGGATATACATGACTTCAAATTGGGTTGATGCAATATTTTGGGTCACCAGTATCCCCGCAGCCGGCAGTTTCCCATCCTCATACTCCGTACTTTTATAGGATTGATCCCTGGCATTCACACGGTCAGTCGGCACTTCAGCTCCCTCCATATAACCCCAGGTAATAATCTGAGAGCCAATCTTCCACGTTCTGCTGCCATTATAGAGTTCGATAAAACCCTCAATCATGCGAATCTCCGAGTATGATTCCTCACTGGAATCGGAATCGGATTGATGCAGTGATCCGGCAAGATTGTAATTAAGATTAAAGGCGCTGAAAAGACGGGCACTGTCTCCCAGATACCCTTCCAGTTTCAACTGCATTCTGGTTCCGATGTTGTTATAGCCACTAAGTTTTTTCTCCCCAGGAGCATCAAAACCATATCCTGCTAACTCCTGGTATTTTCCCCAAAGTAAATCTGAATACTCCTCCTCATTCCAGTAAGCCAGGGTTTTTAGATACCCGCCAATACTGATGGTGAGACCTGATGATTCGTCAGCTTCCTCAGGTTTGCTCTCAGTCAAACTTAAGTCCGGATTATCGGATAATGAGAGATCACCAGACTCAATCGAAGATTCCTCCGCAAGATCGGAAAGGTCAGACAGGTCTCCCAGGTCATCCGCAAACAGGGGTTGATAAATAACTCCCAGGATAAATATCAGAAGGTAAAACAATACAATTTTTGGTTTCATAGTAAAATTTCTTTTTGAAAATTGAATCTTTTTTAATTAAGGTGTCCTTCTTTCGAAGACAAAACTGCTGCTTTCTCCAACCATTCCCATGAATACTGGATAGATTATGCAAACCGCTACCACCACTTTCGAGTCAGATAGGAGATATTAAATATCGACGGATCTACATTTCCGGTTTGATCTTCAACTCTAATATTTTTCGATTCCATTATTGTTTTTGTGCCTTTTAGCACGTTTTTCATCTCAATGCCCGTGGTTAAGAAAACACTCTCGCCATCCCTGTTTTTCTGAACAGTAAAGGAAAGCAAATTCATCGTCTTGGAAAGTTGGTTATTGAGATCATACATCTCGCCCTTGAATACCAAACCTGTTTTGGCATGAATCCAGATAACATTCTTACTATAGCCATAATCCTCTTTCTTTTTTTGATCTTTGAACTCAGCTTCAATTTTTTCAACAGGGATTTTCTTGCCTTTAAAAACTATATCTTCTGATCCCAACCAGGTATAAACGCTGTCTTCGATATCTCTGGCAGCCACATCACCATTGGAAAAGTCGGATCCCATAAATGAAGAGCTTTTGTCGGAACCGATCACCCGTTTTGGTTTTCTCAACCCCTTCAGGTAAATCCATTGATCATCATCCTCTTCACCTGCGTGTTCGATGTTTAAAGCTCCATTCCCTTTGTCATCAGCCGGGGAAAAAAAATAACTGATGGAACGGGAAAGGCGTTTTTCCGGATCTTTATAATCTATTTTCAAAGTCGCAGCCCGGGATTTTTTTGTGAATATCAGCTTCTCCTGGGAATCATAAATACTAAAAATCGCCTCACTGGTCATTTTCTCCACTGTCGGCATCTCATCAACAGCTTTCATAATCTGCCATCCCTTTTCCTGTGGCGTTTCAGCAATCAGCACAGAAAGGGGCAGAATTAGCAAAACACCAAAAAGAACTCCAAGTTTTTTGATCCTGTTTCTCATTTTTTCCTCATTAAGTGATTGGTTATAATTAAAAGTGAACCTGATAAAAGCTGCTTTTGCCTAAGAACGTTTTTATGAGCATTTTTAACGGTAAGGCGGCCCTAGGTGGATGTAACCCCGCCCAACCTTGTTCCCTGCTTTTGGCAATATGTGTTTTTGCCCCACACCCGGACGCTATTAGCAGCCGTAAAACCCGGGTCTAATTTTTTGCTGCCAGTTTCCATTGTTCGTGTTTTATAACGGTCTTTGTCAGAAACTTCGGTTTGGTAACAAAAATAACCGCCGGTAGCAGCGTTAAAGCAGCCAGGGAACTATAGGCCATGGTCCCGAACATTAATAGCCCCATGGATCGTGTTCCTCCCATATCGGAAGCCAGAAGAACCATAAAACCGGCTGCAACGGAAACTGCGTTGATCAGGATGGCTTTTCCTACTGATTGAATGGTATTAAAATAGGCCTGATCAAATTTATCGCCAACAATTAATTGGGCTTTAAAACGTTCAAGAAAATGGATTGTATAATCAACACCGATCCCGATAGATATGGAGGCGACCATAACTGTACCGGTGTTTATTTTCCAACCCAGCAGAATCATCATGCCAAAGTTGGCTACGATGGTGAATACAAGTGGTATCAATGAATATAACCCGCCCACAGCCGAACGAAAGATAAAAAAGGTGATGATAAACACAAAAAACATGGCCTGGGCAACGCTGGTAACCTGGGACTTGGCAATCATGGTCATGATCTCAAGGTTAACCGGGACCTGACCACCAATTGAAATTGATTCTATATAGGGATCATCTCCAGGGAATTCACGATCTAAAACATCCTGGAGTCCTGCAAGATAGGCGGATGCAAATGTGGTTAAAGAATCCCTCACCATAATTGACACCTGAAACTCCTTAAGATCTGCGCTCACCATTCCTTCGAAGGCATCCCGGTTGGAATTCTGCGCCTGATTAAGAACGACACCGATCACTCCTCTGTCTGTCAATGTCGGATCAGCCAGGTTATCTGATCGGGTATCAGGGATTTTTTTGTAAGCAGGATTTTCGTCAAAATAAAACACACTATATGTTTTTCGAATCATATCCACCGGACCACTTACGAACCCTGTAGGATTAACCAGATCTCCATCTATTTCCACCTTGGGGGCTTTCATGGCGATCAATTGATCCCTGAGGTTTTCCAGTTTATGAAGAACCTGGGGTTGTTTTATATCCGCCGCAAACAGATCCTGCAGCAGATTCCATTGATGCACCATGTGTTGTCCTTCTCGGGTGGTTTTTTTATCACGCAGCATCACTATGGCTCTCCCGGTTTCTTCCCACCTGTTTTCTGCCAGATTGAGTCTTTGGTTCAACCGTTTTAATCCATTTGTCTGTCCATCGTTAGTGACCTTCGCGCTTACCTCAGCCAGCTCTCCCAGGTCACTCAAATCGTCTAATTCTTCTTCTGCAGGAAATTCTTCTTCCAACAGCGCATTAAGATCCGATTCTTCCGTCTCAAACCTGACACTGTTTTTGACCTGGCTTTCAACGGTATACTCCTCGTTCAGAATGTCATTTAACAGGGCGATGGACTGTATCAGTTTTTTCTTATTGGGTACCGGATCTTCAGTCATTCGCTCAATTTCTGTTCTCAGATCATCAACAGCAGATTGTTCGATCAGTCTATTGCCATCAAGCATGTTATCCCAGGCAGAGCCAAATTCAGCGCCGCGACTTTTTAATTGAGTTGTGATCCACTCGTTTTCCAGGTTAACAGTATCCCTGAATTTGAAGAGCAGGTTGATCTGCCCGGTTCCCGTCAGATACTTGTTAATAAACCCGTCGCTTTTTCTCAGGGGATTATCCTTTTTAAAATCTGCTATCATGCCTCCTTCAAACGTGAGATCTTTCATCAGAATCCCGGAGACAACAGTGATGGCGCCAAATACCAGAACAATGGCTTTTGGATACATTTTGACCATGACTGCCCAACTGTAAAGAATCCGTTCAAATCTGCCTCCTTTTTGGGTTTCTTTATTGTCATTTGACGGAGACTGCTTTGGAAGTTTCCAGAAGGTCAGGATTGCAGGACTCAGCGTCAGGGTCAAAAGAAGAGCCACGCAAACACCAAAAGAGGTATACAAGGCAAAATGGCGGATCATCAAGATGGAAGAGGATGATAGCGAAAGGAATCCGCTGAAGGTAGTTAATCCGGCCATAATAATAGCAACACCGACCCCTTCAATGGTCAAACGCAACACTTTTTTTCTGTCGGTTGAGGTCTTTGCATCCTCATTGTATCGGTTGAGGAAGTGGATACCGTATGCACTCCCCACCGCCAGGAGAATGATAGGTATAATGGAGGTCGACGTTGTGATAGGAGTCCCGGTTAAGGCCATAAATCCCAATGCCCAGATGACTGACAGAACAACAGTCATCATGGGGATCAAAACACCTTTGATACTTCTGAAGCTGAGAGTCAGCATCAAGAGTATTACCAGAACCCCAATGGGCAGCAATAATCCCATATCTCTGCTAATTATTCGCGACATGACAGAGATAACCACCGGATTTCCTGCTATATAAAAATTAATCTCGTCACCGGAGTTCTTTGCCAGTATCTCCGAACTCTTATCGTAGATATCCAACAGATCATAAACGTGCTCAACATTCGGAAGCTGAAACTGTAAATTTTCATGGCTTAAGGGATCAATATGATCCAGCATGAAATCATAAAGCTTGTTGATAAACATATCCCAGGTTGTCATCTCCGGATTCATAAAAAAATCCTTATCCTGGGTGATTTTCAAAATCTGCTCAAAACCGGCCGACGTCAGCTCCCCTTTCACCAATTCTTCAAGCACGGGATATGCTTTGTATGCAGGTGACAGATACTCTTCCAGATGCTCTTTCAGAGCCCTTTGCACTTTTTTCGAATGTTCGGCAATATAGGCTTCATCATAATGCACCCCTTTCAATGACTTTCCATAAACCTTAAACGGAAAAGATGAGGTGTTTCCCTGGAATCGTTTTTTAAGCAGGATTGGATCAATGGCTGTCATCAATTCCAATTGGGCATACCGTTGTTTATATTCCCACTTGTTGATCATTGGAATATGGATGGCGGTTGCTTTCTGATTTTCAGATAATAGATTTCCCCGAAACAGCCGGTCGTTGAGAATGTGCTGCTTCAAGGCAGGGATAATTCTAACCAGATCTGCATCGGATTCGGGCAACCGCTCCGCCGTTTGTTCTGTAAAGGGAATACCTGCTTCCTTTTTCAGCTTTTTAATAACACTCCCGGAAACCACCGCCCCGGTTTCCCTGTCCATAATTGCGTCTTCCAGTCCGGAAATACTGGTAATATCCTCAATATCAATTCCAATCGGAAGTTCTATTATCTCCTTTCTCCCGGTCAACTGACTGTCTATGGTTTTTCTGACTCTTAATTCCCTAATCTCCATTACTATCTTTTCTATGGTCCGCAACACAGAGGGATCCATAATGCCCTTTTCCTCAGATTCAATCCCGATAATTAAAGACTCGTTGTAACTGAAGTTCTTCTGATAATAATCATTGGCTTTAACCGTAACCATATCCGTCGGTAAAAACTTAGTGGTGTCGGATTCGACATAGGCCTTGGTCTGAAATTGATAGATGAAAAATGCCGTTATGCTGAGGATTAAAAAGATGATTGTTTTTGGAAACCGGGTTGAAAAGCGACTGATGACTCGCATACTGTTTAAGCTCCATTTAGTTGATTGAATTTTCTGCAGATAAAACAATTTAAAAATTGATCTCATGCCAGACAACATGATTTATAATTCCAAATGACTTCAGGTTGTCAGCCAAACGCAAGGCGAAATTGCTCTTTCGATAACTTGCTGCTCCATTGTTGCTCCTGATGGCCAACACAATATCCATCTCCAGTCTGGAGTTTTGATAGACGTTCACTTCAAAGGATTGCTTGACCTCTTTTAATTTCAGTATCGGTGCTATATGTCGTCTGAACAGGCCATCAATATCCGGATCAAAGCAACGCAGGCTTATGGTTTCCATATGTTTCATAGTGGCTTTACTTGTCAGTTCCTACAAGGTTATCGCAAAGTGGATTTTATATAGTAAAATTCCACAGGATCATTCCAAATTAATCATTGCCGGAACTGTGCCATTATATTTTTATTATATTTACAGTATGTTATGATTTTTACATTGACTATTTACGACATTCCGTTAACTATCATTACGATATTTAGTGTATTTCCTATTGTTCACGATATTTCGTTCTAAACTGCCATGAAACCGTCCAAAGAACAGTTTTTCACCGAAGCTATCCGCCGATTCTGCAGCAGCCTGGATATCACCATTGCTTTACGTCGGTTATATGATTATTTCTGCACTGTCATGCCGGTCGATATTTTGGGAATTGGCGTTGTTGAGATTGAACTGAAATGTTTACGAGAAGTTGCCATGGCAACAGCCGAAACATCGGAATGGACCAATAAACTCCAACCCATTCACGAAAAAACTCTTGAGTTCATAAGAACCCAAAGCATAAAAAAACCGTTTTTTGTCGGTAATGTGGCAACGGATGAAAACCTACGGTATACCTTTGAAATGGCGGGACAAATGAGAAGAGAAATGTTTCCAAGTGGAGAGGTTTCATCCCTGACGTTGCCACTACTAATCGACGAGAATTGGATAGGTACATTTCACATAGCCTCGTCGGGTGTTAATCGGTTCAACCAGGAACATGCTGATCTTCTGGAACCGTTGCAGGAGCCTTTTGCACTGGTCATGTCAAACTGTCTCCAATATCATGAAATCATAAGGCTTAAGGAGATTCTGGCTGACGACAACCTTTATCTGAAACAGCAATTACGGGAAGTCTCAGGGGATGTTATTGGAAAGGATT
This sequence comes from bacterium, assembly GCA_018829445.1. Taxonomy (GTDB): domain Bacteria; phylum SAR324; class SAR324; order XYD2-FULL-50-16; family XYD2-FULL-50-16; genus JAHJTV01. The sequence continues at coordinate 10,046 of JAHJTV010000064.1, read as the reverse complement.
ACGGCTTGAAACACGTGATGGAGATGGTGACCCAGACCGCCCCCAGGGAAAATCCGGTAATGCTGTTCGGGGAAACCGGAACCGGAAAAGAGGTGATTGCCAATGCTATTCACTACTCCTCACCTCGGCGGGACGGTCCTTTTGTAAAAGTAAACTGCGGAGCCATCCCGGAAAGTCTTTTGGACAGCGAGTTGTTCGGACATGAGCGAGGAGCTTTTACAGGTGCGGTTGAGCAGAAAAGAGGACGATTCGAACGGGCCAATCATGGAACCATTTTCCTCGACGAGATCGGAGAACTCCCGTTACAGGCTCAAGTCAGACTGCTGAGGGTTATCCAGAATAAAGAGATCGAAAGAGTGGGAGGCTCAGAGACCATTCCCGTCAACATTCGCGTCATAGCTGCCACCCACAGGGACCTGACAGAAATGACGCGAAAAAACGAATTCAGAGAGGATCTGCTCTATAGATTAAACGTCTTCCCCATTGTAATTCCCCCCTTAAGGCAACGGAGGGTGGATATCCCCGAACTGGTGAATTATTTCATCGAACGCAAGGCATATGAAACCAAGCTGAAGGAGATCCCTAAACTGTCCCCCGGCACCCTGGACCCCCTGATTGCTTATAACTGGCCGGGGAATGTGCGTGAGTTGGAAAATGTTGTGGAACGGGCGTTAATTCGATATCGAGGCGGGCTTTTAACCCTGGACGATTTTTTGTCACCCCAGGTACAATCAAAACTCGATTACCATCCAAAAACGAAAGGAGTTCTACCCTTTGACCTGATGGCAAAAAACCACATCAGGGAAGCCTTAAACCATACCAATGGACGCATCAGCGGTCCCAAAGGTGCAGCCAGACTGCTGGATCTTCATCCCAACACCTTGAGAAGCAAGATGCAGAAGTATAAGCTATAGGTCTGTCCTGCTATCCCAGTCCATTTTTGCAGGTTTTTTAGTTGCCGTAATCAACCTCAAAAAGAGGTGGAAATATTGATTCCTTGCATTGTTAAAGTCTTACACATAAAATACCCTTATGACGATATTGTCACCCAAATATTTTAACCGTAAAGATCAAAATTCGCGATGATTATTACCCATATCACCAGGCAAATTGAAGATAAAAGAAAGATGATCGGCTTTCTGGCGATAATACTCATTATCGGCTTTCTTGCAACCAGCATAATCAGCTACGTGTTATCCAGGGCGGCAACCCGGCGATCCATTTTAAAAAATGAACTGCCCCTGACAGCCGATAATATTTATTCGGAAATACAGCGTGACCTGTTAAAGCCGATCTTTATCTCCTCCTTAATGGCCAATGATACCTTTCTCAGGGATTGGGTTATCAATGGTGAAAAAAACACCGAAGATATTTCCAGATATCTGGCTGAAATAACGTCAAAATATGACACCATCAGTGCGTTTTTTGTCTCGGAAAAATCAGGGATCTATTATTATCCCAAAGGTGTTTTAAAGATGATCTCAGACATTGAACCCAGGGATGAGTGGTATTTCCGCTTAAAAGCCTTGGAAACCCCTCTCGAAATCAACGTAGATCCCGATATGGCGAACAAGGATACAATGACCATCTTTATCAACCATAAGGTCTTTGATTTTTCGGGGAATCTGATTGGTGCAACCGGTGTGGGACTGACCGTCAATGTGGTTAAAAATCGTATCAATACTTATAGCACCCGGTACAATCGCAACATCTATTTCTTTAACAGTAAAGGGGAACTTCTGCTTCATACTGAAAACAAACAGGTGACCTCACCAGAAAGTTACCATGCCACTGATATTCCAGGTTTAAAAGACTTTTCAATGAATTTTGAAGAAAATAATCCTCTTAACCTTGAATTACGGCAAGCCGGTGACAACAGGTTGATAAATATACGCTACATCCCGGACCTGAAATGGTATCTGGTTGTAGAACAGGCTGAAGACAATACGAGCGGTCTGCTGATAAAAACACTGCTTATCAACCTTTTTATCTGTCTGATAATCTCCGTTGTTACCCTGAGAATCATCCGGGTTACCATTATTCGCTACCAGGAAAGACTTGAAAACCGAAATGCAAAACTGGAAGAGAAGAATTATAAAATTGAGGAACAGCGATCCCTATTAAAAGAGCAAAACCTGCAATTGGAGATCATGAACCGGGAGAAAGATGAATTCATCGGCATCACCGCCCATGACCTGAAATCCCCCCTTAATGCCATTGTCGGGTTTGCGGATCTTATCCAGCATAATGATACGATCGACGAGGAAACCCGTCAACATGCGTCCTACATTGTATCCAGTTCCATGAACATGGTTCAGCGCATTAACAACCTGCTTGATGTGGGTGAAGCGGAATCGGGATATGACCTCTTGCTACAACCCTTTGATTTTAGAAACTCCGTGGAAAAAACTGTGCAGGATTTTAAATTCCATGCTCAAAAAAAGGAGATCACAATCAAACTATTGTTCCCTGAGCATCCCGTTATGACCCTTGCAAACGAAAAATGGATGTCCGAGATCATCGGAAACCTGGTGTCCAACGCAATCAAGTACAGCCCCAAGCACAAAACCGTTGAACTTAGACTGTTTACCAAAGACCGTAAAGCTATCCTGGAAGTTGCCGACCAGGGACCGGGTGTGACCGAATCAGACCTGCCCAAGCTGTTCAAAAAATACTCCCGGGGATCAGCAAAACCTACTGGCGGTGAAACTTCAACCGGCCTGGGACTCTATATCGTAAAAAAAATGACCCAACGCATGGGCGGGAACACCTGGTGCGAAAGCAAACCGGGAGAAGGCTGCCGCTTCTACGTAGAGTTTCCTGCGGCCTGACCTTAGACTCAGGGGTCAAGTCTTCTTTTGACTCAGCCTGCTGAGTCAAAAGAAGACTTGACCCCTATGAAAGAATTAGGATGAAATCTCAGGCTAAACAGGTAGAATGGTTTTTTCCGTTATTGGATCAGGTTGGCAAATTATCTAAAGGGATATCACGGCAGGAGTCAAAGAATTGGAGAGGACGTTAGGAACGCAGCTGATTGTCGAGTTATATGAGTGCAACCACAGCATTCTGGATAACTTGAATCAAATTGAAGCAACCATGTTGGCTGCCGCAAAAGCAGCTAATGCCACCATCATAAATCACTACTTTCACAAGTTTTCTCCCTGCGGCGTTAGCGGGGTTATCGTGATCGCAGAATCTCATATTGCCATTCATACCTGGCCGGAACACGGCTATTGTGCCATTGATATTTTCACCTGTGGTAACTTAATCGATAATGATTCCGCCCTTGATGTCCTGAAAAAGGGATTTCAGTGCAAACAGCAGAAGATCTTTCGTATAAACCGGGGATTAGGAAACCGGTTGAAAGATTCAATTCCTGCAGTGGAGCCCTCTCTGCCATTTAAACACAATTGACCCTTCTCTAGTGCTGCCGGCGTCATATTCTCTGAAGAATGCTCAATCTTCAAGTCCGCTGCAGAGGTGTTCAACCCTGGATTGGATACTACCCGGTTCCTCCTCCTTCCATACCTTTTTTATTACCGTACTGTCAGCCTTCCACAGAGTGCCAGGACCATCTCTTTTGCCATTCAGCCAGATTCCGCTGAACCTGTCACCATTCTTATATTCAAGAAAACCGTGCCCCGACATTTTGTCTTCCCGCCATTCTCCTGAATAGTGGTTACCCTCATTCCAGTAAAAATCTCCACTTCCATGCCTTTTTTTATTCTTCCAGTATCCCGAGTATTGACCGTCCTCATATTGGAATACGCCATATCCCTCTTCACAATCCCCATGGATACAACGATAGGGATTATCGTCTACCTTCTTTTCCGGTAGATAATTCTTCCTGGCCTTCTGAGCGGTAGCTTTTTTTAATCTGGCATTTTCCCATATTCCTTCAACCCAGTCATCATTGATAGAAAATCTGCCAATACCATTCATCCTGCCGTTTTTCCATTGACCTTTATAAACCCCTCCATCATCAAATTGATAAGTCCCTTTTCCATTGTAACAGTCTCCCTGAAGACAGACAGCCAAGCTCTCTGAGAAGCAGAAAGCAATGGCAATCAATAAAATCGGCAGTATACAGAAATACTTTTTAAGTTGTTTTCTGATCATATTGGTGTTGGTATCATGATAGTTACGGCAATACTGGACAAAGGGAAATTCCTCATGGGTTCAATTCAATCGTTTTCACATTACAATATGCCGGAAGAGAGACTTTGTAAACTGCAGATAATTGGCAGATTCGGGCTAATGAGAGCCTGTTCTTCCCTTCCGGAGTCTCAAATCTACCCTATACTTCCTTGAAGCCGGCTTGACACTGATAATCTTACCTTCTATTCTGTATTCTGATTAGCAACCATTCATATCCTATCTAATGGATCATTGTTGCTGTAGATATAAAATTTAATGGCGCCAAGCAGAATATGCGAAATAAAGCTAACAAACGGATAAAACGTGGATAAAAAAACGGATCTGGATATTGATCTCCGAAAATCGGTGATTATTGTAGACGATGATGAAGTCGTGCTTAAACTGCTCAATGTCATACTGAATAAAATGGGATTCAGGGATATTCGACAGGCAGTGGACGGACAAAAAGCGTTAATCACACTCCTGAATACAAATCCGGTACTGGTAATTACCGATATCGACATGCCTGTTATGGATGGACTGCAGCTGGTACACCAGATCCGCAGGCAACGTAAATTCGACCCTGTTCCGATTCTGGCGTTAACAGCTAATGACACCAAGGAGATGGTTATAAAGGCGTTAAAAACAGGTATTGATTCCTATCTGATCAAAGGAGAGATTAAAGAGGCTGAAGTGAGGGAAAAAATCAAGGATGCAATTCACTTCCGTCAACAAAAGCTGGCCAAAATGGGGATAGTTATTACATAGAATTATTGGCATTTCCCAGGAGATTCCTTATAGTTTTCTAATTTTCTTACCTCTGTTCACTCCTCAAGCGAGATCACTCTGCAGCTTCTGCAAAACTTGAGGCCACAAATTTTTGCAGGTTTCCGCATCAACCTACAAAAAAGACAAAATATAATCCAAATCAATAATCTATAATTATTTTAAAAAGATCGAAAGATGCCCCTGAGCCTGACATTCTCCATAGAAGATTGAAATAATGTTATTATTGATCGTCTCCAGGCGATAGCTTTATCACGACAATCCGTCGAAAAAAGTAATAAAAATGAAAACCATGTAACTACTCTTAAGCTTAATAGCTGATATATTGCACTATCTATATCCTGCATTTTTTGCTTTTACTTCAAAATACAGGTTTAAAAAAATATTAATTTGAAAATTCGCATTAATTGGTTTATCATTCATGTTCATGGATCAAAATTGTCGGATTAATCCGACAAAAACGATAAACCTCCTCCCAAATCCAATCAAAGGGCAAGGAAAAACCGAATTGGAAAAACGGGTCATTATCGTCTATATACGTTGAATTCGCAGTGGCAGGGATCAACCAAACGGTTTGGATGAGGTTTCCATCAAAAAAACACACCAATATGGCATTTTCCCTGCACTTGGAGAATACATTAATTGCGACAAATGAGGGGACAGGATGCCCTAATTGATTCTTGTCACCACAACTGATTGTGTAGCTGAAAATCATTGGATTTTCCTGAATATGCTTTTTGCACTAAAAACAGTGAGGTTGTTATGAAAGGGGAAAGATTCTTTTTTGTTCTCATCCTGGTCTTATTATTAGTCGCTGGATTCGGTTGCAGCGAAGAAGATGAAAGCGGAAGTGTCACTACTTCCAGCTCTTTTGTGCCTGATACCACAGATACCACAGGCACCACCGACACCACACCGGACACACCGTCTCCATTTTCCGCACAGGCCGTAACCTTCAATTACATAGATCGGGATATGGATGCAGGAGAGCTCTGGGGTGACATTACCATTGCCAAGGCCACCGATGAAACAGCTGTAACGCAGTACAGACTTTATTGGGGAGAAAGCACAACTACGAAATTGGCTGGTCAGAATATGATATCCTCCCTCACTGCGGATGGAACTGACAAGTCTCACAGCTTTGCACAAAACTCAACCATTCCTGCAGGCGCAACCCACCTGCTGGTTTATACGGCATATGTCGACGCCACAAATGACATTGAATCCACATCCCCCACAGCCCTGGATATTCCAGATGGAGTGATTGAATTAGTCAAAGAAATCAATCCGTCGGGCAGCAGCAATCCTGGATTTTTTTCCAAATTAGGGGATCTTCTTTTTTTCTATGCGACCAATTCATCAGGAGAAACCGATCCATACAAAAGCGATGGAACTGAAACGGGAACAATTAAGATAGAAACCGGTGGCAACCCTCCCGGAGGTGAAACAGCCGTAATGGGTGGTTATCTGTATTTTCCTTCAAGTGACGGAGTGACCTTTTATCGGGAAATCTTTAAATCTGATGGGACAACGACAAGTCGTGTTACCGGTATTTACTCAAGCGGTAACAGCAATCCTGAGTTTTTAACGGTGATGGGCACTAACCTGTATTTTAAGGCAACTGACAGTCCTTCAAATACGAAAGTTTGGGGAACTGACGGTTCAAGCGTCTTTTCAGCATCTAACTATAAAAGCAATCTTACTTCAATAGCTGCAGTAAATTCAACGTTGTTCTATAGCGGGGTGGGCGCTTCGGGTGATTCCTTGTGGAAAAGCGATGGAACTGCAGTTACTGAAAGTGAAGTAATTTCGAGTTTTTATAGCGGTTCATTAAATAATTTCACCGCATTCAATAGCAAACTCTTTTTTACTGCTGCTGAGACATCAAATAGCAACAATATTGAACTATGGGTAAGTGATGGATCAGCGGTTAACACAACAGAATTAACAGTTAACGCATCAACCACTGCTTATTCCAAAAATCTCAAGGAATTCAACGGATGGCTTTATTTTACAGCTCGATCAGATACCAGTGCCTCCGATGGAGAACTATGGAGAACCGATGGAACGACCACAACTCAAGTAAAAAAATTATGCACCGCCTGCTGGGCTGATCCGGACAATCTTTCCGTAGTTGGCAGTAACCTATATTTCAGTGCACAGGATGACTCCAATGGTAAAGAACTTTGGGTGACCAACGGTACGACAACAACAATGGTAAAAGATATAAATTCCGGTGGAGGGAGTTCTCCAGAAAATTTAACTGCCGTTGGAAATAACGTGTTTTTTGCTGCAGAGGATGGAATTAACGGTAGAGAACTCTGGTTCTCAGACGGATCTGCAGAAGGGACATTTTTGCTACACGATTTTAATTTGGGTTCGAATGGTATGGAAGCGGGAGATCTGCTTCTTGTGGGAGAAAATCTTTTTATTGGGGCTCGAGGTGATTCAGCAAACGAAGAACTCTGGCGCTACTATGTTAAATAAGCTTGTCGAGCAAGAGTAAGCGAAAAGCCGTTTTATTGTGCGAGACAATAGAACGGCTTTTTTTTTGAACCAAGCCGTATCTCAATCGAAACCTTCAAGATTGGGCTTGCCATGACGTCAATATCGACTTACCCTGTCGTTTATTCATCCGGTAAAATTCAGATTTTTTTAACTGTGCAACTCAAAGAAACCAATTATCAATCCATCCTTTAACTTGCTGTCTTATGGATTCAAACAATAGAATCACACTTCTACAGGCTTTGATTTATCCAGTTTTACTGATTATTCTTGGTGTTGCCGTCTACTTCAACAGCTTCAACGGTGTTTTTGTCTTTGATGATGATACTTATATCAAAGATGCCCTGGAGATCAGGACTCTTTTTCCTCCCTGGGAAGCCATGTTCAGTGGTCTTCACCATCCACGACCCGTTGCAGGATTAACCTTCGCCATTAACTATGCCATCAGTGAGTTGAACATTTGGAGCTATCATATCTTTAATCTGGCTATTCATATGGTTTCAGGGCTTGCCCTGTTTGGAACGCTTCGTCTTGCTCTCAATAAAACATCCTTTCGAAATATTTCAGCCATTTTGTCCCTGGTTGTTTGCCTCATTTGGCTGGTTCATCCATTACATACGGAAGCGGTTACCTATATCATCCAACGTTATGAATCCTTGATGGGGATGTTTTTTCTATTATCCCTGTTTTGTTACGCCCGTTCAACCGAATCCACCAAAAATGGATTCTACTGGAAAATAGCATCGGTTCTGTTTTGCTATCTGGGTGTCGGCAGTAAACAGGTGGCTGCTGTGATCCCCATTGTTGTTTTATTATACGACCGAACCTTTGTTACTGCCTCTTTTAAAACAACATTTCGCAAACAGTGGCGTTTTCTAATGGCTTTGTTCTTTTCCTGGATACTCCTGCTGGCTTTGCACCTGACTGCAGAACCCTTCGAATGGGCCGGGTTTGACATGGAGGTGGTCACACCCTTTAAGTTTACTATTTCCGAATTCGGGGTGATTGTGCATTATATACGTCTGACCTTCTGGCCTGATCCCCTGGTATTCGACTACTTCTGGCAGCTGGCAGAAAAACCGGGTGAGATTGTTCCTTATGCTCTGATTATTGTATTCCTTTTGTCTCTGTCTCTGTGGGGACTGATCAAAAACCACCCCTTCGGTTTTTTGGGCTGTAGTTTCTTTCTCCTGCTGTCACCAACATCCAGCATTATGCCTCTTTCCGACCTGGCAGCTGATCACAGGATGTATTTGCCTTCCATTCCCATTATTATCATAGCAGTGATCAGCTTTCATGCCCTTTTTCAGCGATTACCCGCACTTGTGGGTAACCCCGAAAATCATCCGAAAATTGATCCTATTGGTACATTTTCCTCAAAACCGGGAACGATAACATTTGGATTCTTTGCTCTCTTTATCATCATTATCTTCAGCACATTGACAATTGAACGAAACGAACTTTATTCCAGCGGGACAGCTATCTGGCAGGATACGGTTGAAAAAGCCCCTCATAATCCCAGGGCCTGGGCTAATCTGGGCAATGCCTTGATTGAGGAGCAACGATATGATGAAGCTCTGATTTCCCTGGAAAAAGCCCTGGAATTAAAACCTAACTACTCCATCGTATTGATCAACCTGGGGTTTTTGCACAGCTTAAAAAACGAGGCTGCCAAAGCAGCCTATTATTGGGAAAAAGCCCTGGAATCAAGACCCCATTATAGAACCTATTACAATCTTGGATTGCTTTATCATCTTCAGGGTAACAAAAAGAAAGCCATTAAAAACTTTGAAGAAGCCGTATCTTTAAAACCGAGGTGGACACCAGCCCTTATCCGTTTAGCCTGGTTATATGCGACCGATAATTACAGCAGCCAAGACAAAAGGAAAAAAGCTGTCATAATGGCTGAAGATGCCAGCCGCTCCGTAAAAATGGCCAACCCCTTCTACCTGGATACTCTGGCGGCAGCTTATGCAGCTAACCTCCAGTTTGACAAAGCCATTCAGATCCAGATGCAGGCTATCAATCTAATTAAAAATCAAAACAACAATGCCAAAGTTCAACAAGTGATGTTATTCCGCTATAACCTGTATCAGAATAGACGTCCTTTCACTCTCCTGCCCAACCAGTTAGACCCCACCATTGGAATTCCAAGATAGCAGACCTTTTATCCTTTTATTCCGGCTGTCATTGTTTATAATTGCCGGTTAGCAGGGATCTCCAATTTATTTCATACTCCACCCTTGAAATTTGTTTCAAAACCGAATAGCATTCGGCTGTGTCCAATTTAATTTAATTCCCGGAATTTGAGCATATCCACGGAATAACGGTAGGGCGGCCCTACGTGGCCGCCGGAGATAGGCATTTAGGAGATAAATTTATATTACAGCATTTTCCTGATACGAAAGATTGTCAGGCGCCCATGTAAGGGCGCCCTACCATTTCATTCTCTTTCACCGGGGATTTTGAGTATATCCGCAGAATAACGGTAGGGCGGCCTTACGTGGCCGCCGGAGATGGGCATTTAGGAGATAAATTTTTATTACAGCATTTTCTGATACGAAAGATTGTCAGGCGCCCATGTAAGGGCGCCCTACCGTTTCATTCTCTTTCACCGG
>JAHJTV010000012.1 GCA_018829445.1 bacterium | reverse complement strand
GCATTCAGAGATTTTATTCGGGCAACGGGAATTAAATTTAGAGTAATAGGAGCGACGGCGGTTTATTATCATGTGGCAATTGAAATAGGATAATAAAAATGATACCTAAAATAACGGTTTTGCTTCCGCATTTTCATCATCGGGCCTATCTCGCTGATGCTGTGCAGTCGATTATTGATCAGACATACCAAGACTGGGAGTTGCTTATTTTAGATGATGAGCCAGCAGGGTCTAACATTAAAATAAGCCGGTATGCAACACTTGATCCAAGAATTAAAGTATTTACTTCTGCCGTGGGCGTTCGCATGAAACAAGCATTTCGGCTTAACCAAGGTATTCGGTTTGCAAAAGGTAAATATATTGCTTTTCAAGATGCAGACGATCTTAGTTTCCCATACAGGTTTGCAATTAGTGTGCCATATTTGGATGATGGATACGACCTGATCTACGGCGACAAAGTTTTTCTTTATCCAGACAAACAAGTTTATTGGAAATCGCCAGATTGGGATAAGACGAAATTACACCTAAGACCGATGGGATGTTGGGGATCGTACATGGTAAGAACCGACATTGCGGAAGAAAATTGGTTTGATGAAAATGTGGGTTGGGGTTTAGATCATTTGTGGGAAGCTCGGTTTGCTGTGAGAGATATTAAAGTTGCAAGAATTCCATTGCCTCTATATAAACAAAGAACGTATAGCTCTATGTATCGTACTTGTCGGATTCCTGTTTACAGAAAGATCAAAAGACTAAAGGTAAAGAGAGAAATTAACAGAAAAGTGAAGGAAATTATTTATGGGCACTCTTAAAGCCCGTATAGCCAAGTGGACGTGGCGGTTCGAAACGACAAATCGGTATATTAACATCGTTTTTCGGTTTGTGTGGCTGGCAATGTTCTGTAAGATTTTCAATATGGAAGTTATAGGCTATGTTATTACTGGTGTAGTCACAATCATTTTATTTATCTTGATGAGTTGGGCGATGGATCGTTTTAAAATGATTGACGAGCTTCAAGAAATGATTTGGAACAAGACTCCACAGTGGCATGAAATTAAGAAAAAATTAAAGGAGTAGAACAATGAGTATTTTTGTAAGTTGGGGTGATTTAATTTTGGGTTTTTTGGTAGGAGTTGTTGCCAGCGCAGGATCTATGGTAGGCGTATTATTATGGGATGATTGGCAAAGAAGAAAGGCGGAGATAGATGAATAAGCATATTTGGATTTTAATGTGTATTGTATTTTTTCTGATTCTTATTATTCCCCATGAAGTACCAAACTATGGGGATGATACAGACTATCCCTGGACATACATTCCGGCAGCCAGGGGGGAAATCGTCGATCAGTATCATGGGTTTGTGTATCTGTTGGTTTTAAAGATAGGGAACATGATTTGGGATGATTGGATTTTGACGGGACGAATTATTTCAGCGTTGGCAATGGTTGGGAGTTTATACTTTATTTTCAGGATGACGCAGTGGACGGGGATTGTGCTACTTTTGATTTCACCTATATTTTTGCATTGTGCATATCATTTAACGGGCGATGCCTTAGCGTGGTTTTTTATGTGTGGAGCGTATTGGGTCTGGCATGCCTATAAAATGAGCATTCATCGAAAAGATTGGGTATTGTTTATAGGTGGTGTATTGGCAGGGTTGGCATTTTGTACACGGTATCAGATGATTTTTATTTATGGACTGGGCCTATTTTTACCTTTCAAGAAATCGTGGAGATTTTGGAGTACGGCTTTGGGATTAGCAATATTCCAGATTATTCTCAATTTAAGGCACGACCTTAGTGCTTTAGGGAACAACATATTTAATATTTCAGAAAAAGGAACAGCCTTGAATGTAGGCAAGATTGCAGAGAATTTGATTGTATTTCCTATGAGAATCATGCTGGAAGCATGGCCATTGTTTGGGATCTTGTTTGTGTTGGCGGTTTATGAATTGGTCAAAAGGAGGAGATATGAATTGTTAATATTGACATTCGGGACACTGTGCATGGTTTGTGTATCATTTTATTCGTTTAGATTTTTTCTGCCGATGATGTTGCCAGTAGTGATCGGGGCGAGTAATTGGATAGGGAGGAATTTAGAAGTAACTATTGATGATATAGTAGATACAATACCTTCGGGTAGGAATTGGTTGGAGACACCGGTTGTTGAGGGGGCCGGAGAGAAGGATAAAAAGAGAAGGCAGGTATGGCAATCATTTAAAGAAAATCAAAAAAAAGGAGATTGAAATGAAAAAGGTTAAAATCCCAGAGCAAGAATACGAAAATCTAAAAGGTAAAATTGAGCGGTTAGAAAAGCAGATTGTGAATTTTCAGCATTCAGTGCCCGAAAGTTTATTTAAAGTAGTCATGTTTCATTGGAAAGATGAGAGCCCACAACACAGAATGGGAGAAGTTGAACAATATATAGTGGCACAGAAAATAGATTTCGATGGTTATTTAGGCGTTTTAAGGGCTTGGGATAAAAACGGTGAAACGGTAGGTCAGTTTAATCAGGTTTTGTATTATGCCAAAATATCGCAATCTGAGCTAAAACGTTGGAAAGGAGTAGTAAAATGAAATGGGTCATCGGAATCATTATAGCGTTTTCTATATATTTAAACGCAGACCGAGCCGTTGTTTGGTCTAAAATGCAAGACAAAAATTTGTTGTTTTTGAAAAATATACACATAGAAGATGCCAAAGATGTAGTATTGACCGCACGGAAAGCACATGCAGCTTTTTATCTTGGCACACAAATGCTAAAAATGCCAGATGACATTGAGTCTAAAGATTTTATTGCATGGTGCAAAGAAAATGGAGTGCGTCTGATTTGGTGGAGCGCAGCTGAAGCTCAGACAAGGCCGAAATTGAGGGGTGGGGAATGGTTGAAAGAATGCGAAG
>JAHJTV010000063.1 GCA_018829445.1 bacterium | reverse complement strand
TTCTCTGTCATGCCGGACTTGATCCGGCATCCAGATTTTTGAAATAATTATGGATTCCGTGTCAAGCACGGAATGACAACATGTCAGCTTTCTATGGCCTATAATTTCAATAATTTAGGCAATAACTCAAAACTGTTCAGGATTTAAGATGTTTTCTGACGAATCTGGTTATGATTATTCCGGAGAGCAAATCAGATGTCCGCGTGGGCACAAAAACGTGCCCACCCAACAATATTTTTGGAAGACCCTCAAATGTGTATCCTAATCATACGATGTCTGAATAGAATACGACCTTATTTGAACCTGAAATCCTAGTCAAAATTCCTAGTAAAACAGCAAGTTCCGGGGGCATATTTAATGCAATTTAGATTTAAGAAACATAACACTCCTTGGAGAATTTAATGGAAATCGCATTATCCGTGCGCAATTTGAGAAAGACATATGATAACGGCGTCGAAGCATTAAAGGGGATCAGTTTTGACGTCAACCAGGGTGATTTTACGGCTTTGCTGGGACCAAACGGAGCCGGTAAATCCACCACCATCGGAATTATCAGCTCCCTGACAAATAAATCCGCAGGAGATATCCTTGTTTTTAACAGAAATACTGATAAAGAGTTTTCGGTTATCAAAAAAGATATCGGTATTGTGCCGCAGGAGTTTAATTTTAATCAATTTGAAAAAGTGGGGGACATTCTTCGTGCACAAGCCGGATACTTCGGTATTGATTCCCGAACGGCAGCTGTGCGAACAGAGAAATACCTGAAACTTCTTGATATCTGGAACAAGAGAAACGAACCTTCCCGACTATTGTCAGGCGGTATGAAACGACGTCTCATGATTGCGAGAGCTTTGGTGCATGAACCCAAACTGTTGATTCTTGACGAACCGACAGCCGGGGTGGATATAGAGCTGAGAAGATCCATGTGGGATTTTCTGGTTGACCTGAACCGATCCGGGACAACGATTATTTTGACCACACACTACCTGGAAGAGGCGGAACACCTCTGTCGTACCATTGCCATAATCGATCATGGCGAGATCGTCGAAAATACCACGATGAAGAAACTGCTTGCCAAGCTGGACAGGGAGACATTTATACTGGACCTGGCGAATGAACAGAATGCCCCTGTGGAGATACCGGATATTGCTGTTAAACTCATCGATACCACTACACTGGAAGTTGAGGTAACCAAAAAAAGTTCCCTTAACGAAATATTTAAATCTCTTGATGGAAAAGGTATAAAGGTAACCAGTATGCGAAACAAGACAAACAGACTGGAAGAGTTATTTGTCAATCTCGTAAAAAATGGCTCAAACGGACACTAAGTCGGTTCTGTCTCAAGACACATTTAAATGCCTGTCTTTTGAAACATAAGAAAAAGTAATCATTTTCACCCTGGAGAATCATGAGATTAAAAGAGCAGTTGATCGCCATAAAAACCATTTTAGTAAAAGAGATTCGCCGTTTTTTAAGAATCTGGGTGCAAACCTTAATTCCACCGGCTATTACAGTTGTTCTGTATTTTGTTATCTTTGGACAACTGATCGGATCGAGAATTGGTGAGATGGGGGGGTTTAATTACATGCAATACATTGTTCCCGGATTGATTATGATGGCTGTGATTACCAATTCCTATTCCAATGTTGTGTCCTCCTTTTTCGGCGCAAAATTTCAACGGAGTGTGGAAGAGATGCTGGTTTCTCCCATGCCAAACTACATCATTATCTGGGGCTTCATTTTAGGCGGAGTGGCAAGGGGTATGGCAGTGGGGGCATTGGTGACAATCCTGGCTCTGTTTTTTACCAGCTTATCGGTTTTTAACCTGCCTGTTACGATCAGCATTGTTTTTTTGACCGCTATCGTGTTCTCACTGGGTGGATTTATCAACGCGGTCTTTGCCAATAAATTCGACGATATATCCATTGTTCCCACTTTTATCCTGACGCCGCTGACCTACCTGGGAGGTGTTTTTTATTCAATAGATCTTTTGCCGCCGTTTTGGGCAGCCATCTCCAAAGCCAATCCTATTGTGTATATGGTCAACGGATTTCGATTTGGGATTCTGGGCGTTTCTGATGTGGGGCTTATTGAAACCTATGGGATGATTGCTTTCTTCATCGTTGTCCTTTATTTTTGGGCTTTGTACCTGATGAAAAAAGGGATTGGAATCCGAAGTTGACGAATGGACAGTCAATATCATCCATCCGCTCAATGGGATTATGCTGTTTCAACCGCTTCAATCGATTGAAGTGATTCCTCTTTGGTCACGTCCTGAACGATGGCGAGTTCTTCCATGCTGAAAATCTTTTCGATATCCAGAATAATGACAAACCGTTCCTCCTGTTTCCCCATCCCTTTAATAAACTCTGTCTTAAGTTGGGTTCCGATCTTCGGTGGAGGTTCGATATCTTCTGCATCCATGTCCATCACCTCGTTCACTGAATCAACCAGTGCACCGATCATGGTGACCTCATCTTCAATACTAACTTCAATGATGATAATGCAGGTATTAACTGTCCGCTCACTCTCACCCATACCAAACTTCAGACGCAGATTGATCACAGGAACGACACTACCGCGAAGATTGATCACGCCGATCATCATATCGGGTGTCTGGGGGACTTTTGTTACCTTACTGAATTCCAAAACTTCACGAACCTTTGCGATATCCAGGGCAAAAATCTCCTCCGATAATTTAAAGGTGAGGTATTGATTTGTATCGATAGTGTCTTGTTCAGCCATTTTTGTACTCTTCTTAAATTAGGATTGGGAGGTTGTCAAACCAGTGTACTGATGTTTGGTGTCCAGTGTATCATACCCGAGTAAACTTATGTCAATTAAAAAAAAGCAAAATCACCCCGTCACAAACTGGATTTCCGATCAACAGGCCTAGCCCTATTAATCGGAAATATTATATATTGCTCATTAACGGAATAAATTAAACAACAACTTAAAACAATATTTGCGGCAAAATGGTACAAAACTCAGGTTCTTTAACGGTCACCTTAATTATGGTTATGTCTGTCAATGGAGTGGTTGCACGAAACAGCATAGAAAACTCCTTTGAATGGAACTCCGAAGAGGATCGAATCCAATTCATGCAAAGAATCAGGGAAATAGGAACAGTCTTCATGGGCGCCAACACCTATCGTTCCCTTGGCAGCAAACCTTACGAGGGCATAGATTTTTACGTACTGACCCATCATCCTGCGGCATTCCCACAACATAGCAGGGTGATATTTTTGAACGATAAGGTAGAAAATATTTACGAAAACCTGCGAAAAAGCGGATTAAAAAGAATTGCCCTTTTAGGTGGTCCACAAACCAACAAGCTGTTTTTTGACCAGGGACTGGTGGATGAGATTTACCTGACAATCGAACCAACATTTATGCCGGAAGGGATGCACATGATTCAAAATCTCAATCGTCGAGTCCCTTTGCAATTGGACAGTATGGAGGTTTTAAATCAGCAGAAAACATTACTTCTGCACTATTTCGTTTTAAAAGCAGAGGAATAGCCTGAAAGATCGCTTCTTTCGAAACCGGAGTTTCTTTGACCATAAAAGCTTAAAAAGCAGTTTATTAAGATTGACCAAAATATTTATTGTGGCACCAAACAGGATTTGGACATGAAAGACGTGCAAAATTTAAAAGACGACCGTAATATGGCCATAGACCGTGTCGGAGTGAAGGGAATCAAATACCCTATCACGGTTTTGGATCGAGCCAATAAGATTCAACACACAACAGCTGATATTAATATGTTTGTTGATCTGCCACACCAATACAAGGGTACTCACATGAGTCGATTTATCGAGATGCTTCATGTCTTTCGCAATAAGGTTTCTCTCAAGTCCATCTCCATGATCCTGGAGGAGATGAAAAAACAGTTGGAAGCAAAATCAGCCCACATCGAAATAAGGTTTCCATACTTCATCGAAAAAAAAGCTCCCGTAACCGGCGCTTCCGGTCTTATGGATTATAAATGCGGTATTATAGCAACCAGCAACGGGATCAATGAAACCGATATTCTGGTTGAGATCCGAGTTCCGGTAACCTCCGTTTGTCCCTGTTCCAAAGAGATCAGCCGACATGGCGCCCACAACCAGCGTGGTGAAGTCAGTGTAAGTGTTCGTTTCAAGGAGTTTTTCTGGATGGAAGATCTCATCTCATTGGTGGAACAATCAGCTTCCTGTGAGGTCTATTCGATTTTAAAACGCTCGGATGAAAAAGCAGTAACGGAAAAAGCCTATGAAAATCCCAAGTTTGTGGAGGATATCGTGCGGGATGTCGCTTTAAAACTGGAAGAAAATGGCAATTTCCCTTGGTATGCGGTTAGTGTGGAAAACTTTGAATCGATTCATAACCACAGCGCCTACGCCTACATATGCAGCGATAAGAATCAATTTGCCTGAGGAACGATCAGGAGAGGCAAAATTGAGGAACCAAACCAGCCGGGTTAAAAACCGACCAGCATTTTCTCTGCATAAAGGGTTATAACTTCCGGTGAGACATTGCACTGACTGGATATAAACTGAGACATACCCCCCTGTCTCACAATCTCCGCAATGAAACGCCGCATTCTGCCCTGTTTTTCTACCTCAAGAGATTGCGTTTTTTGATAATCACACTCAATGGCCGTTATCATTCGTGAATCCAGTTTATTGACAGATTCTGCAACCAGGGCAACCAGAATGGCAGCAATTGCCCCTGTTCGGTCCCTTCCCGCATCACAATGAACAAGCGTTTTTTTATCTTCAAGAACAGAAACAATAATATCTTTTAAAAAAAGGCAGGCTGCAGTCTTGGTCTCACTATCATCCCAGGATTCAAGGAATTCCAGATCAGCTAGTCCGGTTTCAAAATTAAAATAGTACCCGATTCGTTTCTGTTTATCTGATTGGCAGAAGTAGCGTTCAGCTCTATCCGGAGAGAAATTCAGAGAATAGATTATATCCGGATTGCCAACCTTGTCGCAATCCCAGCCCGAAAACCAGCCTGCGGATCTTAAGATAAGACCTTCCTGAAAAAAACGGCTGTTAAGGCAATTATTCAAACTGGCGCCAACATCCCGGAAATTCATGTCATGAAAAAACCCTTCCCATTTTATAGCCAGAGGTAAGCCTCCATCCGGCACCCGAGTGCTCCTGTATTTTATCCAGCTGGCATAGAGTACCAAGCAAAGTAATAACACTCCTGATAATCGCACCAACCACTTCATGATCTGTTTCCCCTTATTTAATCAATGTTGGGATTTTGGAAAATGCCATCTGTTATTATTTAACAGATACAACCTGAAGCCAGATCTTTGGCATTCTTGGTTGCAACAAATCGTGGCGGTTGTATCTCCTCGAATAACCTGGATTCAAAATCCTCATACTGCCGCAAGCTGAATACCGATTGATTATTGATCTCCAATAGATCATCTGCCGGGTTTCTTGATTTTGCCGTATAACGCTGATAAAACCGCTCGCAATATCCTAACAACTCATCCTCAATCTTGTACTCCTGACTGTTCATGCCAATATTAAAGATTTCCCTGCATAACTCAGGGAATGCATCCACACCGGTTTTTAAGGCCTTCGTGGCCATTTTGTCCAGTTCTCCGGTGAAAGGAGACAATAGATCTATCACCTTCTCGGTAGATTTTTCATCATAAATGATTGCCGTTGACAGGATGGCGGGAACTGCCCAGCAGGGCTTACTCTGACCGTCTATGAACCTGATTTCCAGAAATCCTTTCGGCCGAACATCCGGGAACAAGGTTGTAAGGTGAACTTCCCAGTCCTCTATGGTTGGGTAATAACCGTTATATCCCTGTTCCAGCCATCGCCTGAAAGAGATATTATTTTCGCAGTATCCAAGACAACCGCACTGTTTTGGTAATGTGAATACACTGGCATTCAAGGCAAATTCCAGATATTGTTTTACGCAGGAAAAAACCCGGTTTCGTTCAACGGCCAGATGCGGGAAACCGGCTCTGCTGGCATCCAGATTCTGCCAGATGAGGGTTCGGTAGCTCTTTAACCCGGTTGGCATTCCAGCATGAAACGGGGTATTACCAAAAATAGCACAAAAGATGGGTGATAGGAGGTTTGCTGCTTTCCATCTTTTTTCGGCGATTTCGGGACAACCAAAATCCAGATTAACCTGAATGGAAGCCGACAATCTCATCATCTGCTGCCCATGAGCACCGATCTGTTTAAAATAGTTGTCCATGGCAATATAGCGAGGTTTTCTCATTTTTAACCCCACCTCCTCAACGGATTGCCAGGGATTCATCCCCCCGAAGAAGAACCTGATCTTTTCTTTTGCCAGGATCTGCTCAAGCTCCGACACATTTAGAATCAGCTCATTGATCACTTTTCCCAGGTCCGGTTGCGCTGAAGAACTGTATTCCACCTGTCCCCCGGGTTCAAAAGTAATGATCCCGCCCGATTTTGAGTTTAACCTGGGGACATCCAGTTTTTTATCCTGCTCAAACAGACTACATTGGCAGAGGGAATTGGAGTACAGCAGATCGTACGATCCCCGCATTCTTTCGTTAATAATATCGGCAACCTGTATTGACTCACCTTCGGCTTCCCTGAACGGAAGCAGTTCCAATTCAAGACCAATGGTCTTCTTATCCATACTGCCGGGAACAGAGAACTTTCTTTGAACACTCTCTTTTAAAAAATCGATTGATAAGACTGTTTGTTTTATGGACATATTTGTATCATGATTTTTTGGTTGCCAACCAATCTATTGTATCAGAAACAGGTTCTGGTTTTTTGAGCTCATGATTAGCAACACACGGTTGCACCTGAAAATATTTTAAGCAATAGGTGTAAAACGTAAAATTATAAACCTGATTACAAACAATATACAACCGGAAATAGCAATAACTCCGTTAAAGGAGATGAAATGGTTACCCGGGAGCTTTTGCTTTACTCGGCCTCACTCTCCTCTTATAATCAAAGAGTATTTTCAAAAGCCCTTTGGAATTCAAAAGGCATATCGCTTTATATCAGAAATATATTAAACGGTAACAATGAACGAAACCCTTTCATTAATCAACAATAGAAAATCCCTGCGAGCCTATGACAGCGCCCCCTTGGAAAGGGAAAAAATCGATACTATTATCAAATCAGCCATGCGGGCTCCTACAGCAGGTAATATGATGATGTATTCGATTATAGAGATAACACAACAGGAAACAAAAGATAAACTTTCTCAAACCTGTGACAATCAGCCCTTTATTGCCAAAGCACCCCTGGTGCTGCTTTTTCTGGCAGATATGCAGCGCTGGTACGACTTCTATACTTACTCAAAAGTTCCTGAGTATTGCGATCAACATGGTCTTAAGCTGGAAACCCCTCAGGAATCAGACCTCATGCTGGCCTGCTGCGACGCCCTAATTGCAGCCCAGACTGCAGTGATTGCCGCCGAATCTATTGGAATTGGGTCATGTTACATTGGGGATATTATGGAAAACTTCGAAATTCACAAGGAGCTATTCAAACTGCCCGATTTTACTTTCCCCATCACCCTGGTCTGTTTTGGTAAGTACAAACCATCCTACCTGACTCAAAAACCCAGACCACGGTTTGATCAGCAGTATATTCATTTCAAAGACCGATATCAGCGGATTTCAGAGGATGGATTTGGGAAGATGTACGCCCATTTGGAAAACGAAGATCCTTCAGCATATTTGAAGGATGCCGTTAACTACGGACAACACAACTACCTCCGTAAAACCGGGGCTGCTTATTCGGAGGAGATGAGACGATCAGTCAAAGCCGCTATCAAATCCTGGAAAAAAGCCAAGCCTTGTGATTGATGCTGAATTATGCCGAATATTTTATAAGGCATCATTTTCCATTGTATAAACAACAGACTTTGCATAACATGGTGTTACTCGTAATAGATAAGACAGAAACCAGCAAGTTGCCATTTTGGAATTTCCTATGAATAAACCCAGAATACTGATTGTTGATGATGAAAAGTCCATCCTCCAAAGCTATCGCTCGATTCTGGAAAAAGAGGATGATTTAAAATCCATCGAAGAGACAGGTTCAGCTCTGTTTGAGCATCAAAAAGCCGAAACCATAACCGAGATAGAAATTATCCTTGGAAATGATGACAGTTTTATAATTATTGAAGAAGAGCTAAGCACCGAAGGATATGAAATTGTCGAAGCCACCCAGGGCATGGATGCAGTTAAACTGGTGGAGAAATCCCTAAAAGAGAATTATCCTTTCAGCCTGGTTTACATGGATGTCAGGATGCCTCCAGGGATTGACGGCGTTGAAGCTGCAAAGCTGATTCGAGAACTGGATCCGAATATCGAAATTGTCATCATGACCGCCTATGCCGATTATAATCTGGAAGAGGTAATCAACAAGGTGGGCAATCCTGATCGTCTTTTATATTTTAACAAACCATTCAACACGGAACAGATTACAAATCTCACCACATCGCTTACCCAGCATTGGTATCTGGAAAAAAAACGACGCGAGCAGGACAAAACGAATGAATGAACCCGAAATCAAACCTTTGGACCCGGATGCACCGGCGGAAAAAGTAGAGGATAGTGCTCCGAAAAAATCAACGGATTTAGAATCCGCACTGGTCTTTTTCCGTGAATTTGACGCCTTCTGGAAAAATCAACTGGCCGGTATTTATGAAGCTAAAATTGAACTGAACAACCCCTTGATTGTTCGTATCAACCATTTAAGGCAGGCAATTCGTTTTTACCTGATCCCCCTTATTCAAAATACTCAAAAGAATGATACCGACGTGCAAAACCGTACTATTAAACACCTCCCGGTTCTGTTTTCGAGTGAAAAGCGGGAAAAGTTTTTCCACCATTTTTACGGTGTTGCCAAAAATGAAGAGAAAGGATGGGTTTTTGAAAAACGGGACGCCTTTAAGGTAGATGAACTGGTTCTCTACGACCTGTACAAGGTTAAGAGAACCATGAATGGCATTGCCGCTCTGTTAAAGGAATTGGCGGATATCACTTACAATATCCCCTCCATATACAGTAAAGAGCGCCAGATTGAGATCCTGAAGGGGATGAACTCGGCTTTTTTCATGACATTCAAAATCGCCATTCATCCCAAGTATCAGGTTGAACTGTTTCGCGATATCAGTCTTAATTATATCCACCAGGAGCAAATTGAAAAACGCCGAAAAGAAAACCTGATCTACTCCCGCGTAAAGGATCTGGATTTCAGCCCGTTCCGGAGGGTATTTTTTCATATCCTGTTTCGTGACCAGATTAAAACCACCATAAAAGATAGGGAGACTGTTATTAAATACAGTCTGGTCGATCTAGAACAATTTATTGAAGAGTATTTCGGCTATTTTCTCAGAGACTCGGCCGAACAGGTAGAATATATGAAAACCTTTCATATGTTCCATATCGGTGGGAATACCTTCACCAAATCCATTGTCGAGAATCCCAATCCCGAAACTTTGCTATTTGAAGAGATAGACGACATAAAAACCTTGATTTGACGTTTTCCTGTCGACAATTTCCAATACAGTAATCGACGAGACTCATAGATCAGCATTTTATGATCTTTTCCAAAAAATCGCTCTGCCACGGAGAGTAACGCCATGATCAGAACATTTCGCATCTTGGTCATTGATGATGATCCGGGGATCAGGGATACTTATCGAGAAATCCTCTCCGACACAAAATCGGATGAACTGTTGGACAAAGGAGCTGCTCTTTTTGAGGCCAAAACCCACAGGCAGATCCAATCCGACCAGCATCACTATGATGTTATCCTCGAAGAAAGGGGAGATAAAGGGATTGAGATTATTGAAACCTCGCTGAAAGAAGATCAGCCAATCTCGTTAATATTCATCGATATGAGCATTCCCGGTAAAAACGGAGCCGAGACGGCAAGGCTGATCTGGGAAATCGATGAAGACATCAAAATCGTTTTTGTTACCGCTTTCAGTGAGTACACGCCGGATGAGATAACCGATATTGTTGGTCGTGAAGATATTTTCTACCTGAGAAAACCGTTTAACCCCGACGAGATCAGGCAATTTGCCAGGGCATTAACCAAAGAATGGTTTTTAGAACGGGAAAAACGAAGCCTGACAAAGGACCTTCAGAGAGCTAACAGGGAACTGGAAGAGCTAAACAACAGTTTGAACGAGCGTGTGGAAAAACAAACAGCCCTCTTGATTCAATCCGAGAAAATGGCTTCATTAGGCATCCTGACCTCAGGGATCGCTCATAAGCTGAATACTCCTGTTTCAACCATTAAGGAGAATCTTTCAAAACTTGACCAATCTTCAGGTTTAATAAAACAGTTTGTTAACCGATCCGACGCCCGCAGAGAAAATGGAAGCGCAAGGAACAATTTTTTAAGCGCCGTAGGGAACCTTGATGGCCTAATCAGGAATTCGGCAGAGGAAATAATCAAAATAGAGAAAACCATCACCAATTTAAAGGCCATTTCCAAATCCGATGATACAACCTATCGGCAAACGGATATTCATGAAATAATCGATACCACTTTGAACGTGATTCACAATGATATCAAGCAGGAATTAAGAATAGAAAAAGAATATTCTGATCTGCCCGAAATCTGGTGTTATCCTCAGAAACTATCCCAGGCAATATTAAATATCCTCGTAAACTCGGTACAGGCAGCCCCTCCTGACGGTGTTATCTCGATAAAAACCGAACTGGACATCAGAGGTAAACGCGCCAGTGATCAACTGATTCGATTGACATTCAGGGACAATGGGAGCGGTATTGCGGAGCAGGATATTTTAAAACTGTTTGATCCCTTCTTCACAACCAAACCAATCGGAGAGGGAACAGGACTGGGACTAAGCATCACCTATGATATCGTCAAACTCCACCACGGAGATATCACAATCAATAGCAAACCGGGAGAAGGCACAACCGTAACCATCACCATCCCCTCCATTCCTTGATATTCCTGACAATCTCCTGCAGTTTCTTGCGGAAAGTCCTACGAACGTCCCCTAAAAATACAAAATCAAGGCAAGACAGGATTTTTCGGATGCGTTGAGAGATGAATTTGTTGTGTTGTGTTTTTTTGTCCAGGCCAGGAGAAATATTAGTAAAAGTTACATTATCATCACCCACATTCACGACAAAGGTTAAGGCTTTTCGCGATTCGAATAGTATTGATTCAATAATTGTACATTGCCTGATAGAAAGCCTCTGCTGAATTGGATTTGCACATTCGCAACAAAGGATTTTGATTTATAGATACAATGGCGTATTATTTGATTTGACTTGTGATATTGACGTTTTATAGTCTAATTCAACGTAAAGTGTTTTTCAATTTAGAATCTCAAAAGAAGCTAAGATAGCTTCATTTCTGGTAAAGGGATTTGGGCCATGTTTTTCCATTAATGGAAAAACATACGACGATTGTATGGCTTTATGGTTTAAAATCTGAGCAATGTAGATAGGAAAAGATAAATGACTCATCGGTTATCACCAATACAAAAAGAAAACCAAAATGGCACAAAAATCACTATAAAATTCAATTTTGTAACTTAACCATGAATAAAACCAGAATACTCATCGTTGAAGATGAAGCCGTTATTGCAATGGAGATAGAAAGCCAGTTGCAAAGTTTAGGATACGAAGTCACTTCGATTGTCAATACTGGAGAGAAAGCCATAAAAAAAGCAGAAGTCGATAAACCGGATTTAATGTTGATGGATATTCGCCTTAAAGGTGATCAAGACGGAATTGACACAGCTGAAGTCATTCGAAACAGATTTAAGATTCCGATCATCTTTTCTACTGCATATCTGGATCAAGAAAGGATTGAGCGGGCAAAGATCACCATGCCGTTTGGGTATGTGTTAAAACCGATTCAAGAAAGAGATCTGAAAGTGACGTTGGAGATGACGATGTACGTGTCTAAAGTTGATGCAGAACGGCGACAGATGGAAGAAATACTTCGATTTGAAAAAGCCCGGGCGCAACAATATGTGGAAGTAGCAGGGGTACTGCTCATTGCTTTGGACATCAATGGCTGCATCACTTTAGTGAATCCCAAGGGATGCGAAATACTTGGTTACAAACAGGAAGAGATTATCGGGCGAAACTGGTTCGGCGATTTCCTGTCTTCTGAAAACATTGATGAAATCAAGCAGGTGTTCAATCAGATTATTAGTGGAGATATTGAACCGGTAGAGTACTATGAGAACCCGATCATCAGAAAAGATGGCAGTCAGCGATACATTGCCTGGCATAATTCTGTTCTTCGAGATGGCTCCGGAACTATCAGCGGTCTTTTCAGTTCAGGTGAGGATATTACCGAATCCAGGCAGGCAGAAATAGATCTGAAAAGAAGTGAGGAAAAGCTGAAACTGGTGATGGACGGGGTATTAGTGCCGATTGTTTTTGTTGATTCCGAATTGCGGTACAATTTTGTAAACAAAGCCTATACAGACTGGTACAATACTTCCAAAGAAGACATTGAAGGAAAATATATCAGGGACCTTTTAGCTGAAGATGTTTTTGAAAGAGCCCTCCCCCACTATCATACAGTGCTGAGCGGAAAACCTGTCACTTTCGAGAATAAAACCATAAGAGAGGGTGAAGAAAAGTATGTTAGCGTCAATTTGGTACCGCATTGCAGAGAAGACAAAGTAGTTGGGTTTTTTTCAACAATTATGGATATCACAGACCGAAAACAGGCCGAGGAAGAACGAAATAAAACAATCACACAACTGCAAGATGCATTAGAAACAATTAAAAAATTGAGCGGCCTGCTGCCAATCTGTTCGAATTGCAAGAAAGTTCGTGATGATAAAGGGTACTGGAATCAAATTGAATCTTATATTGAGCAACATTCTGAAGCGCAATTTAGTCACGGGTTGTGCCAAGAATGTGCTGAGTTATTGTATAAAGATTCAAAATGGTATCAAAGAATGAAGAAGGATGGGAAACTGTGAAGTAAAAACTCTTATCTCAGCTCCCCCTTCACTTCGCTCTACCTCATCTGCATAAGACTTCTATCCTGAAAGGTCAAAAAACTATTTTCTTTATAAAGCCAAGAATGGAGAAGTTTCACAAGGCTTTTCCCTTCAAACACTCACCTGTTCCACTTTAAATCCAATTGTTGTTATTTTGTTGATTGAAAAAAAGCTTCAACACAATCATTGAACTTTTTGGAGATTGAAATCATTGGCGAAGTTTCCAAGCATCTAACTGATGATATTGAAGGGCTGGATCCAGAAATTCCATGGAGAGCAATAGCCGGGATGAGGGATAAATTAGTCCATGACTATTTTGGAGTCGATATTCGGTTTGTCTGGAACACTGTCAAAGACAAAGAGGATATTCTATTCTTAAAATAAAAGATAGGTATTCTATTGGACTAGTTTGAAGAGAAATAAGGCCTCATGGGTTAAAAAAGTAAATTCGCTGCTAGGATCTGATTAAAAGGGATCTACAGGGATTTTTATGCAATTTTCCCGTCCATCGCCATCAGACATCGGATCTATAGTAGTATTTAAGAAAGCCTCCAAACCGAGATCAACATTTAATACCACTATCTTTATTGCCGGAATTGTATTTCTGAGATGGAAACAATAATCGAATCCCTTTTCCCTGATGGTTTCTTTCTTCCTGATAGTGGGTTGTGTATTCTTTCAAAGCCCGCCGTAGGCTTTTTTCTCCAAAGAAAATCAGCCCAGAAATGCATTCGGATTTCACTGATCACCCATCTTTCCGAGAATGTATTCAAATTTGGACTCTGGGGAGGAAATTTCAGGGGTTCCACTTGTCAGGACTGCGTTAATGTAGATTAGTAACCGTGAATATACAATTATACAAGCCCCTTTGCATTTAAAATGTCAAAATTAAAGACCTGACCCCCTATTTTTTAAAGACTTGGCCCTCGAATCAAAATGGATTGTATCACTGGGAAGACATAACCCCATTTCTTCAAATAATTTGACAAATTATCTGGTAACTCCATATTATGAACCATAGATTGTCAATCTTTGTATTTTTTTGGTAAGTCACTCATCATAGGAGATATCGATGCATGTATCACTGACGCCTGAACTTGAAGCGAAAGTAAGATCCAAGGTTGAATCCGGGCTGTATAATAATGCCAGCGAAGTTATCCGGGAAGCGCTTCGCTTTATGGAGCAGAATCAGGAACTGCTCATGCAACTGAAATTAGATCGCTTGCGAGCAGAGGTTGAAATTGGAGCGAAGCAAGCTGAAAAGGGAGAGTTTAGTCTGCGAACGGTTCAGGACATTGTTGCTGACATGAATGAATGCCGGAATAAATGATGAGTTCCGGATATAGGCTTACTCCTGCCGCTGATCAGGATATCGTTGAAATATGGCAGTATACTGCAGAAACATGGGGAGTTTCTCAGGCGGACAAATATCTTGATCAAATAGAACAATGTCTGAAAGGCCTCGTTGAAAATCAAAAACTTGGAAAACCCAGAGATGAGATCAGGAAGGGGTATCGATCTCTTCATTGTGAACATCATCTGATATTTTACCGAGAAAGACCGAAGAAGCAAATTGAGGTTGTGCGGTTACTCCATGAGAGAATGGACCACCAAACTCATTTTTGAAATGAGTACGATGCAATTTTTTTGCTGTAGCGAAAATGGTGCCCCCACCACCAGAACTCGAACCTGGAGCTAAGGATTAGGAATCCTACGAGATAAGTTGTTAAACACTTTGTTATGATTGATTATTTGTGACGTTTGCCACAAATTATTGTGGATTGGTTGGGGATTGACGGAAACCTTCGGTGATGTCCCTGCTAATAACTATTTGAACTAACTTGCTAATAATAGACTTTTTAAGGTGGCTGAAGGTCAACTCAATTTCCCGAAAGTATTAACCTTCAGCTATTATTTCTCTGTTTTTTTGACTAAACCAAGGGGGGAAAAAAAACCGCCACCTCCATCATTTTACCCTATCCACATTCCATATCATCTGCGTCACTCGCATTAACTCGTTCATATCATAGCTAGTTTGTTGTTTATTAAGAATTTTAACTGAAGATTCGAATATCCCGGAAGTTCATATTAGTGCGATTAATATCACAAGGAAATGGGCTAAACCGGGCTGATAAAACTGGCTGGATTTTTAGATCGTCTCAGTTTGGAATGACCTAAAATCAGATTCATTTTTCTGGGGTGATATTTTGAAATGAATATATTCATTCAATCTGAAAAGATATAAGTTTTGGCTAGTTAGATTCGGGACTGGGATTTAGGCAACTTTACTTAGCTCTTTCCTTTTTTTTATCAAACTTACTTTTTATCTTGCTTGTTTGCTGAGATATTTTTCTAAAAACTCTTCTGGAGGTGTATAAAACGGGTTTTTTATAACTTGGCCGGAGATAATAGAGTATGGATGAACGGCTAGCACATCCATTATTGTTGCACCGGTAAATTTTCGTGCATCGTACTGGCAAATACCATTGATCGGTGTGTCATTTGCTAAAATATTGATCTTTGCTTCGTATTCAATGAGGTGCTCTGATCCTGGAACATCTCGAAGTGCCCACGACATCTCACCGGTATTCCTTACGTTATAACCGTTACCCAATTCTTCTGAATAAACTTGTTTAACCGTTCCCAATACGCTATCAACGTCGAAGGAGCCTTCAGGATAATACACCGATTTTGAATGTCTGAGTCTGATGTGCTCCTGTTCAAAAGCTTCTTTACTGACTCCGGATTCGAGGAGTTTTTCTTTCATCTCATCAATGCTCAGAGTGTCTACGAAATAATATACTTTGTCACCAGCTTCTAGACCGCTTTTGATGAATTTGCCAATGGTTTCCATTCGTTCATCATCATCCTGGTAAATATAGCACATATGAAGGGGCAAGTCATATTCTTCATCGGTAAATCCTAGGGATACCTTTCTTTTCTTATAGTTGCACATCTCTAACTCCGGTTGAATTCATCTGCAGAATACGATCTGTCTTGCTTGTAGAATAACTCAATCAACAATATCATGTCCACATTAAATCAAGGATCTTTCCAATATGCGGGTGTAACAATATTACGATGTTTTTAAGTAACGCTCAGTACTTTAGCTAAAAATTTACAGAGATACGGCATTTGCGATAAAAAATGTCAAACAATTTGCTGTTATTGGACAATTAGAAGTAAAATACGCGAAGTAAATAACATAGGAATCCAGACATATTTACAGTTATAGAACAGGTTAAACCTGCCACAATATCAAAACTGAGCATTTGAAACCCTAAAAGCTATGAATAATGGAAAATCGAACTGAGTTAGGACGTACAGAAATCGATGTAAAAGTCATCGGATTGTTGCTCGCCGGAGAAACGTCACTGCATGTGTTTCCAACAGACAGTAAGATGATCGAATCTGCTATCCAGACGCTAAATAAGGTTCCTGGAGTTTTAAGCTGTACCATTTGCGTGAAAGGGATTTCCAGTCCTGTTGGAAACCTGGACATAGATAAATGCAATGCATGTGATCTCAAACCAACCGCGATAGAAGCGAAGGAGAATCCTTTATGCCAGCATAGCGAAATGGAGGGATTCAATACCCTGTCACTGCGCACAACCATGAACTTTTTTGGTTTTCTCATAATGAAGATAGAAGACGCTGGAGAGTACCAGCCATACTCTCCATTTGTTGAAAACTTTGCCAATGCTATATCGGTAGTCATGGAAAACCGGCAGCAGAAAAGCCAGCTGGCCAAGCAAAATGAGGAATTGGAAAGACACCGCGACAATCTTGAAAAACTTGTAAAGGAACGTACGGACGCCCTCGAGAAAAGTGAATTATTACTCTCTACAACACAGCAGATAAGCAAAGTCGGCGGATGGGAATACGATATTGAAAAAAATAATGTATATTGGACTGATGAAATGTATCATATCCATGGATTTGATTCTAACACCATTACAAATGATGTCTCATCGCATATTCAAAAAAGCTTGGAATGCTATAGACCTGAGGATCGGCCAATTATTATGAAGGCTTTTGAAAATTGTGTTCAAAATGGTAAAGAATACGATCTAGAGTATCCAATTACAAAGTTCAATGGAGCGAAAATCTGGATTAGAACTACGGCCAAGCCTGTCTTCGCTAAAGGAAAAATAGTTAAGGTTATCGGAAATTTTATGGATATAACCGATCAAAAAAAGTCTTACCAGACAATCAAGAACTCCCTAAAAGAAAAAGAAACCCTTCTCTATGAAATCCACCATCGCGTCAAAAATAATATGCAGGTCATCAATAGTCTTCTTAAACTACAGGCAAATAGTATTGACGATCAAAATGCAAGAAACATCCTAAAAGACAGCCAGAACAGAGTATACGCGATGGCCGCCGTTCATGAGACACTGCATGGATCAAATTACCTATCCGAGATTAATCTAAAATCTTACATTTCCAAAATAACCACTGCAGTATTCCAGGCGTTTTCTGCTGATCATCAAAAAGTTGTCTTGAAAAGCGAGGTAGAAAATTCACCAATTAGTATTAATCAAGCTTATCCACTTGGTTTAATTATCAATGAACTAATTTCCAACTCGTTAAAGTATGCTTTTCCCAAAGATAGGGAGGGCGAAATCAGTGTAAGTATGAAAAAGTTTTATAAAGAACTTGAATTAGTCATTATGGATGACGGTGTTGGGATTTCAGATAACTTTAATTGGAAGAACGCCAAAACTTTAGGGCTTAAACTTGTCAGAACCTTAGTTGAAAACCAGCTTAATGGTTCAGTAGACATGGAAAGCAAAAACGGAACAAAATTCACCATCAAATTCGCCATAAACAAAATTTAACAATGGAAAAAGCCAGAATACTTGTCGTAGAAGACGAAGCCATCATAGCAATGGAGATAGAAAGCAATCTCCAAAATCTTGGATACGAAGTGACTTCAGTATTGAATAACGCTGATGACGCAATAAAAAAAGCTGAAGAAGACAAACCAGATCTTATCTTGATGGATATCCGTATTCAGGGTGATAAAGACGGGATTGAGGCCGCAGAGATTATCCGAAATAGATTCGGTATTCCAGTTGTCTTCTCAACTGCCTATCTGGATCAAGAACGAATTCAACGAGCGAAGATCACCATGCCTTTCGGATATGTACTGAAGCCGATTCAGGAAAGAGATTTGAAAGTGACTTTGGAGATGGCATTGTACATTAGTAAAATTGATAAAGAACGAAGGTTAACCGAAATCCGTCTGAAGGACAACGAAAAAAAATATAGATCACTTTTTAATTCAATCAATGATGGTTTCTGTTTGCATGAATTGGTTTATGATCAAACTGGAAAAGCTACTGATTACAAGGTTGTTGATGTTAATCCCAGATATGAAGAAATCCTAAAAATTAAAAAGGAAGACGTTATCGATAAAATGGCGTCAATCATTTACCAAGCTGAAATTCCACCATATTTAGATGTCTATGTAGAAGTTACAGAAACCGGGGAGTCATGCCGATTTGAAACATTCTATCCACCCATGAAAAAACATTTTTTAATTTCTGTTTTTTCATATGAAAAAGACAAATTTGTAACAGTGTTTCAAGATATAACCGATCGTAAAAACTCAGAAGAAGAACTGAAGAAAAGAGAAGAATGGTTTTCGACAACTTTAAGAAGCATTGGTGATGCCGTTATTACAACTGATAAGAAAAGTGTTATAACGTCGTTGAATCCTATTGCAGAAAAATTGACAGGATGGAAACAAGAAGAAGCGAAGGGGAAACCATTGCTTGAGATTTTTAATATTATCAATGAAGAGACGAGAAAACCAGTGGAGAATCCGGTTCAAAAGGTACTAAAAGAAGACCGAATTGTGGGGTTGGCTAATCATACTATATTGATAGCAAAGGATGGCACCGAAATTCCTATTGACGACAGTGGTTCTCCCATCACAAATGAACAGGGTGAAGTATATGGTGTCGTACTGGTTTTTAGAGATATTATTGAACGTAAAAAATCGGAAGAGGCATTACGTGAAAGCGAAGAAAAACATCGAACTCTTTTTGAGACCATGACTCAAGGAGTTGTATACCAAAATGCCGAGGGGATAATCACTGACGCTAATCCAGCAGCAGAACGAATACTTGGGTTATCTCTTAGTCAATTGCAAGGAAAAACTTCAATGGATCCCAGATGGAGAGCAATTCATGAGGATGGATCAGACTTTCCAGGTGATACTCATCCCATTTCAGTGGCTTTAAAAACTGGTAAGCCAGTAAAACATGTAATACAGGGGGTTTTTCACCCTGATAGTGAAGAGTACCGGTGGATCAGAGTTAATGCTGTTCCGAAGTTCAAGAAAGGAGAAAGCACACCCTATGAAGCCTACGCTATTTTTGATGACTTTACCGACGAAAGAAAAAAGTAAATCATACTAAAAAGGGAAAGTCTTTGTTTTCTAACGCCAATTAACTTCTTCACCTCACTCAACCTTTTCTGCGCAAAGTAGAGATCCTGTTCAATCGTCAATCCAAAAGGTCTCTCGATACTCTCCAGTTCAATCAGCGATGTGTATCCGAATTCATCTAAGCCTGTCACATAGCAAAACGCAATTTTCTCGACCGGATCGTATTCCAAGAGAAACCACGTTGCGCTCCAGCATGGATCAAATAGTTTGCAAATGATCAAAGGATCTTTTGCATGTTCCTGTGAATATAGCGGATAGTCCTTAAACAGAGCTTCGAATTCCGGTGTGATTAATTTCATAGTAGTTTCCAAAGAAAGAAAAACTTGTGAAGTTTGCCTTATTACTGATGAAGTCGGTGCTTAATAATGCCTCAAAACAATACAAACTAAAGCCCTGGTAAAGAATCGTTTGTCAGGGCTTTTCATTTTCAACTAAATTAAACTAGCAGAGCTGTTACACTCCGCAGCTACGTTACTTCTTCTTCGCCGGTTTTTATTCCGGTTCAGATTTCCCAAATACCAGAATTTCAACACCCTGGTCTCGCAACCACTGTGCATTGCAAATGATGGCTGCATAGTCATCATTACCGGGTTTCTCAATGGCAAACACCTTCTCAGTTTCACGGGTTTGGTCCAACCGAAAATTAATCCAAGAAACCTAACACGGAGTACCGGTTGTCCTCCGATCACACTCCTGAACCCACACCATTGTTGGTGTTTTCAACACCCTGGCATGAAATTGGTGTTATATTGTTTTTATTGTGAGACCTTTGAGGTGGTGTCGGGAATTGTAAACCAATAAAAGGTGTATAAATCCAGTCAGTAAAGAGACCGCTGAGTATATTATTTCTAATTTCTGTTAAAGTATGGATAGCGTATGTGAAAAAGCTTCAAGTAAAGACTTTTTCGGACAGTGCTAAACCAGTTATAATTGGATATTCGTGACTGAAGCTGAAAATGATTGTGGATTGGGTGTGGATTGACGGAAACCTTCGGTGATGTCCATGCTAATAACCATTTGATCTGGCTTGCTAATAGTCGACGTTTTGAGGGGGCTGAAGGTCAACTCAATTTCCCGAAAGTATATAACCTTCAGCCATTCTTTCTCTGTTTTTTTGACTAAACCAAGGGGGAAAAATAATCGCCACCTCCACCAAATTACTCTCAATACCCTTCATATCTTTTACAGCATTTGCTGCAACCACATCAATTCATAGCTATTCATTTGTTTATTAAGATTTTTGTCTGGATATTCGTGTGTCCCGGGAGTAACATCTTGTTACTTTAATGTCACTATGAAATGGGCTAAAGTGGGCTGGGATTTGGGCTCGTGTTCTTGGTTCTATCGGTCAATTCGTCAGTTTATAATGTATCGTTTTCCAAATAGCATAACCCTTCTATCGCTGAGTTACCTGCCTCCATTGGGCTTAATGGAACTTTTTATCTGCAATTAAATGCTTGACGCAAATTTTAAACTCTTTATAAGGAGCTGAAAAGTTGTTATGCTCTTCTACAGATTGAATCCAAAATATGGGCTATACTTGAATTTCTGCTTGCTTCATTTACAATCAGGAAAATATTGACATGAGCAGAAACAGCTATTCAGATGCTGCCGTTTGAGATCGATAAGAAAAGTCAGATTTAAGGTCACTGTAAGCCTTGTAATGAAAGTAGCTGGCTTTATCCAAACAATTGATGACAAACCAGAGCCAACCTATGAAGAAACTCTATTTCGGTATAACGCTGATTATATTTTGTTTTGCTGTGTTCATTGTTTATGTATTATCAGAGGGGCCTGAAACGCAAAAACAACCCTACAAAATAGGAATACTGAATTATGCAAAGGTTGCCGATCCATCCATTCAGGGTTTTAAACATGGGATGACCGAACATGGATATCTTGAAGGTAAAGACATAATTTATTTGTACGAAGGCCCTATTGGAAACATGAGCGAATTAATATCAGCGGGAAAAAGATTGATTGCTCAGGAAGTAGATCTGATATATTCTCCCACCACACCAGCATCACAGGCAGCAAAACAGGTTACTGAAGGAGTTAAAATACCTGTTGTGATAGGACCAGTAAGTGACGCTGTTGGCGTTGGACTGACAATGAATTTGAATCATTCCGATGTCCCTCGCTTAACTGGAGTTGTATTCGGTCTTCAGGAGGAAAAACGAATGGAATGGCTTTTAAAGCTGGCTCCAAAAATAAAACGGATCTATGTCCCTTACAATGCTAATGATCTCAGTCCACAAAATGCGGTGAAAAAACTGCGTATTGTAGCAGACAGGTTACATGTTCGACTCATTGAACACCCCATCTTGGACCTCCAGCGATTGACTGATTTTATCAATAATCCACCTGTTGAAGCCGAAGCAATTTATTTACCCACTGATTCACTGATGGCGTCAAAAACACCCGAATTTGCTGAAATAGCCAGGAAGAAAAAGCTGCCATTGACCTGCCCTCACCATCCGGGAGTCGAGCAGGGGGCTTTATTTTCATTTGGTTTTAAGCATTCATCACTGGGAAAACAGGCTTCACGCCTTGCTGCTCAAATTCTGCAAGGTATATCACCTGCTGATCTGCCCATCGAACATGCTGAATTTTACCTGACAGTAAACCTGAAGACTGCCAAAGATATCGGAATACACATCCCTGACAACGTTTTAAGGCAGGCAGATACCATTATAAAATAGGTAAAAATGAATTCAAGATTCAGTTCTTATTTTTCCGGTATTAGATTACGTTTAACGATTTCGTTCATCGCTCTGGCGATAGGGCCTTTATTGCTTATTTCATTTGTATTGTCATATACCAGTTACCGGCATGAGAAACAACAAAGCCTGGCTTTCCAAAGGGAGAAAGCGCACCGAATTGCTGTTCAGGTAAATGGTTTTTTTGAAAAGAGCATTGACCGACTAACCGACATCATAAGGGTGAGAGGTCTTCAAGGGCTCGGTTCTAATGAAATCGATAGCATCCTGTCCGAACTTGTACACTATGAATCTTTCTTCGAAGACGTTTCCCTGATAAATAGTAAAGGCTTGGAGATTAACAAGCAACACAGAATCAAGCTGATCCAAAAAAATAATTTAACAGATCGAGAAAATGATCCTGTGTATACAATACCCAAAAAAGAAAAGAGGGTATACATTGGCCCGATTTACTTTGATGAATCAACCGGAGATCCCCTCATGGACCTTTCGATTCCTATTTTAAATCCCAGGGACGGAAGCTTTAATGGTATTCTAGAGGGAAGTGTACGATTCCGAAAAATCTGGAACTTAATTATCGCAAACAGCTCGGATCAATCAGAAGAGATTTACATTTTAAATTCAGAAGGTAGCGTTGTCGCTCATAAAAACCCATCTGTTGTGTTACGATCAACAACGGTCGGCAAACCTTATACAAGCGGTGTACGAAAAGGGTTATCAGGGGATCAGGTTGTATTTACCTCAGAGCGAATTGAAATGGGTAATCTCGTGCTATGGGTGGTTATAGAGAAAGCATTCTCAACTGCTATTCAGGGGGCGATAAACGCAATTTTTATTATTATCCTTGTAACAATTATCTCACTGACCATAGCAGTATTATTGGCTGTGCCGGTTGCAGGAAATATTGTGAAACCGATTCAGCAGCTTGCAAAATCATCCAAATCGATAATAGCTGGGGATTTTACGACTAAGGTGCCTATCAAAGGCAAAGGAGAAATTGCCGAGTTATCACTGGTCTTTAACGAAATGACCGGACAGCTTCATCGGTCAATTGAAGAATTAAAAGAGGAAGTTAACGTTCGAAAAGCAGCAGAGTGGGCACTGCAAATCAGCGAAGAGCGATACAGACAATTGGCAGAAAACATTAATGAAGCCTTTTGGATTGTGTCACCCGATTGGCAGAAGGTTTTATATATTAGCCCGGCTTATGAAAAAATATGGGGAAAAACGACAGATAGTTTGTATAAAGAGCCGCTTTCATGGCTAAATACAATCTTAGACGATGATAAGGAAAAGGTTGCCCGATACATTGAAAATATCAATGATGAACTGCTTGAGTTCATATTTCCTGAATACAGAATTCTAAGACCAGACGGCACAATTCGGTGGGTATTTGCAAAAGGGTTTCCAGTAAAAGCAGCAGATGGCTCATTAAGTCGAATAGTAGGGGTAGCCGAGGATATTACAGAACGTAAAGAATCAGAAGAGAAGCTAGAAAAGAATCAATACTATCTGACCAAAGCACAAGAAATTGGAGTGATCGGCACCTGGGAACTGGATTTAAAGAAGAACATCCTGATCTGGACAGACGAAAATTACAAGATATTCGGTGTTCCATTGGGAACGCCTCTGACTTATGAGATATTCTTGAACTGCATTCACCCGGAGGACAAAGAATATGTTCACAAAAAGTGGACGGCAGCTCTTAACAAAGAGCCTTATGATATTGAACACCGCCTTATTGTTGACGACAAGGTTAAATGGGTGCGTGAAAAAGCCGATGTCGAATTCGATGAACATGGCAATCCAACTATTGCCATCGGTTTTACACAGGATATTACCAATTTTAAACATGCTGAAGAACAATTAAAATCAAACCTCATCGAAAAGGAAACTCTCCTGCATGAAATTCACCACCGCGTCAAAAATAACATGCAGGTGATCTCCAGCCTCCTGAAACTGCAAGCCAACTCTATTGCAGATGATCATATCAAGGATGTCCTGAAAGAGAGTCAAAGTCGAGTTTACGCGATGTCAGCAGTGCATGAAATATTGCATGGATCAGACAATTTATCTGAGATTGATTCAAAAAGTTATCTGTCCAAGATAACAACTGCCATTTTCCAAACCTATTCCACTGACAACCGGAAAGTTGAATTTAAATCCAATATTGAAGATACATCCATCAACATCAACCAGGCATCTCCGCTCGGGCTTGTTGCCAATGAGCTGATCTCCAATTCTCTGAAATACGCTTTTCCAGATGAGCGTAAAGGTATCATCACTGCGAACTTGAAAAAACTGGATAATGAACTCGAGTTGGTCGTAATGGATGATGGGGTCGGTATGCCAGAGGGATTTGACTGGAAAAAGAGCAATACGCTTGGACTTAAACTTGTCAGTACGTTGGTAGAAAATCAACTCGGCGGTTCAATTGACATGGAAGGTAAAAACGGGACTAAATTCACTATCAAATTTAACATCGCATGACCATGATTAAAGCCGGAATACTCATCGTAGAAGACGAGGCCATTATCGCCATGGAGCTTGAAAGCCGGCTGCAGGGACTCGGATATGAAGTCACTTCCGTTGTCAATACAGTTGATAAGGCTATTGAGAAAGCAGAAGCAGATAAACCGGATCTCATTTTGATGGATATCCCGTGGAGTAACCCATTAAAGTGTTTATTATTGACAAACACTTTAATGGGTCACCTCACGGGAAAAAAGAATGAAGCGTAAAAACGACACCTATGGTGACACCAGAGTCTTTTTTGAAAAACCTTCAAGCTGTGAAGTATTGATTTATATGGTACCCCCACCAGGACTCGAACCTGGAGCTGAGGATTAGGAATCCTACGAGATATCACCTTAAACATATTGTTATGATTGGTGATTCATAAAAAAGGCAGAAAATGATTGTGGATTGGGTGTGGATTGACAAAAACCTTCATTTCGGCACTATCTCATAATGAACTGATCTAATTTGCCATTATAAGTCGATTTTCACAACCTGAAGGTCGCCTAAACTTCCCGAAAGCCGAAACCTTTGTTCATCAGAAAGACCTATTGTGCAGCAGAATTATTCTCGTCAGGTCAGAAAAGGTAGCCCCTTTCTCAATCAAACCATTGATCCAATCCCGAATCTTTCTTGACGATAATCTTTCGTTTCTTTCTAAATTTGATAATTTTGGAATCGAAGTTTTTCTTAATATCCCGGTATTGGCTGTTTATATAATCACTCAAACACTTTTTTTCTTTTTCCAGGCACTCAAGCAGTCCCGATCGATCTGTCCGGCTCAAAGCTCGACAATCACGCATAAACGACCTGAATCGAATCTCTTTTAATGCCTTCTTATTTGAAAACAGAAAATGATGATGCGGTTCGTTTTCCTTGCTTTCATCCAGGATGTGAACATAAGCCTCGGTTTGATCATCGAATTCCTGTAAAAGTCTCTGATACGACTTCGCGGTGTAGTTATAATATCGTTCGCGTAGCTCTTCCAGTTGGGGTTCCAGGCCACCGGCATTGATTTTGAAGTCCATCAGATAACCATTGCTTTCAGGTTTACCATGGTTTTTTCCATGCACATATTTGTGTGGAATCAGCCGGTCAATCAGGTTTGAGCCGAACGCTTCAAGTTGACTGTATATATATCCCGCTACCATGCTGAGAGTCGCATAGCTGAACTTGCCATCAATCATGAGCCGCACCCATGATAAATATAGGGAACCACAGTACGGTTGACGTACATATCCCGTGTTATCTTTTGCGCGGGCACTTTCCTGATATTCGAAGTCATCAACGTCGTAGTCATAAAGTGTCTCGAAATCAAGAATCGTTTGGGTTTTTCCCAGATGTTCATTCAGGAAAAAGAGATCCTCTCCGATTCCCATTATCGGAAGCAATATCAAATTGATCCTGGCAGCCTGCTGCTCGTCCAGCTCGCGCCAGGCATCGTCGACTTCCTCACTGTTGGCCACATCAATACGGAACAAATCCTTCAATAAATACTTATCGATCTCGAATCTATCAATCTCCGGTATATTGACGCGGTAGCTCTCCTGCCGTTTAATTGTCCATGAAAAATAGTCAGGATTGGTTTTGATGATTGCTCGTTTCAATTCAGGTGTCATAGGGATTGTCGAGTGCAGATAAAAGGGAAGACGCAAGGCCATGGATTGCTATGGTGTTTTGTGTTGATATTGCTTGTCGGTTTACCGTTTGATGTTTTTAGCTTTACCGGGCATCAGGTTGCCAACCTCAAGGAGATGCTTTTAAAGTATCATCAAACTTGGCTACTTCTCATTACTGAAAAGATTGCACTTGCCTTCCTGTCTTCCCCCTGGTTTTTATTCATCCTGGTAGTCGATTGCAATTTCGTAACTTGCTTTTCTAATGAAGCGATTCAGTACCCTGAAAGCGATTCTGGCATCATTTAACTCAGATACCGCTTCTTGATAACTGATTTCACTCTCTTCCACAATATCGCGTTCCTCTTTGTGAATCGTTCTTAGATGAGATGCTGCAACTGTTCGATCGTGCAATTCACCGATCTTTTTATTCAACGATTTCCGAATTTCGAGCGCTTCACTCAAATTGATCGCTTCATCCTCAAAAATCAGTTGATAATTATAGTTGGCTTTCTGAATGGCGGAATTCAGTTTGCGGTATTTATAGTCAAGCTTTCTTATCGCTTCCTTGACTTCGTTCAGCTTGTAGTCCGGGCTTGGTTGAAACGATTCCTGTTCACTACCGAACATACTCCTTCGTTTGCTAACCTTAAAATTCTCCGGCAGGGTATCGTTCAATGTTTTTCTACGAGCATCATATTCCGCTCTCAATTCAAGGGCTTCGTACATGTATAAATGCTTCTGTTCATTTGGCATAATCTCTCCTCGAAGAAGGTCGCGAATTTGCTTAAAATCTGGGATGAAACAAGTAAAAACTATCCAGGAGTAAGTATTTGCTGTCTGTTCATCACGAGTCAACTTATTTTCATTACTGTCGGATGATTAACTGTTTTGAAAACATATGTTCACATTAACGAACATATGTTAACCTGTCAACAATGATTAACCTCTTGAAGAGTATCTTTTTTGGGATTGTCTTTCATAGTCGAGGTAGTTTCATCCTCAGAAGATATCCCTCAATACTGATCAAATTCGAATTGGATTTGAAGAGACAGGAAAGAAGTGGCGTCCAAATCGATCAGTTAAGCAGGTAGGGTTACGGAGGCGGTGATTGACCTGACACATACTTTGGCATTTGTGCCGAACACGTCATTTTTATTATAGAAACCCTATTGTTAGATTATCTGCAGTAAAAATGACATTCAGATATCAAATTGTATCTTCAATAGCATTTTAGCTCAAATAGACGGAATAACAGGCTATTAAAGTGCCACCATTCAGGCTGGAAATTCCATTGAGAATCTTTCCGGGTACGTATCAGATAGGTTTTACATAAAAAAGTCATCCAGCGTGACGATAGATATATCTTTTTCGTTTAGAACATTCCCGGTGACTCCGCCTGCTGCAATGATAACCGGTTTGAGAGTATGATTCTGTATGTTGGGATAAAGATCCATTCTTTTGCGAAGATCAAAAACCGCATCCATACCTGTTTTTTTTCCAGACCATTTGCATTCGCAAATCAGCGTTATCTGATCGTCACATTCGATAATCAAATCAATCTGAAGCCCCCGTTTTCGTTTTGTAGCTGTCTGCCAAAAACGGCCTAGTCGCTTGATTCCTCCTTCGAATCCTACTTTGGATACAACTGTCACTGCATGGTCACGCACAAAATGCTCGAATGATAAACCGGAAAATGCACTCCACCTGTTTCCCGTCAAAGAATCAAACCCGATTCCTGCAGGGGTTGTGGAAATTCGATGAAGATCTGGGTGAACAAACGTAAAATAGAAACGCAGATAGTAGTCATCCAAACAATACTGGACTTTTTTAGTGTTAACACTTTTTCCGATGGGTATATGCCTGGACACAAATCCTAACAAGTTGAGCCGTTCCAGATAATACATTATTTGGCCTGAACCTATGCCGGTTGACTTCTCCAACTCAGTGACACCCATACTGCCTTTGGCTAATTGAGAAAGAACCATATAATAGTGCTCTGTTTCTCTTAACTGTTCAGCCAGTAGGAATCGGATTTCTTCGAAAAAATAGCCTGATGCTGTGAATGCCTGCTTAGTGATAGATTGCTGAAATGATCCTTTTGTGTTCATAATTTCAAGATACTTAGGAACTCCTCCCACAGCCAGATATGACTCCACCACTTCGAATTTTCCCTTGAACCGCAGTAACGTTGCTGCTTCTTTAACCTTGAATGGATTCAACTCGAAACTGAATGTACGACGCCCAAACAGGGGGCTTTTCCGGGAAAGAACATCGCCCAGCATAAAACTGATTGAAGATCCGCAGAGGATCAGCATTAGATTTTTAGCATCTTTCCATTTCTTATCCCAGTGACGTTGTAGATCGGAGAGTAGCTCAACTGCTCCCCGACACATCCATTGGAATTCATCAAATACGACAATCGCTTTTTTTGTATCCGATTTTTGTAAAAGAAGGGGAAGCGTTCGATCCAGTAACATCAACGCTTCATCCCATTCTGAGACAATGGTTTTTCCTGTAAGAGGGTCTGATACAGCTTCACCAAGTTCACGAACAAAACGTTTTAATTGTTGGCGCTTCGTTTCTCTGCCAGCTAGAAAGAAAAATGCTGGCTTGTTTTCAGTGAATTTCTCCAGAAGGGTCGATTTTCCAATTCGGCGTCTTCCATATAATATACAAAACTCGGATGTTTTTGATTTATAATGCTCTTCCAATAAATCGAGTTCAGTTTGCCTACCAACAAACATATTACACCTGGTTGTTATTTTTACTATAGAAAACGTGATCTGGTCATTTCTATAGTAAAAATGACATATCAGAATAGTTCGGTCAAGAAAGGAATAGACAGCATGATATGGGGACACAATCAGATGATGTGTCTTTATGTATTATTCTTGTGCAATTGGGCGTAGAGCAACTGAAAACAGGACTTTGAGAGGGTGCTTCTGGGAATCCTTTATTCAACAGGATTGAGAATGACAAATCTATGGGTAATTTGGGGCAATTTAGAGTAGAGCCTTGCAGAAGTCGAAGCAGGTTGTAACTTATTGATATGAATGGTGCCCCCACCAGGACTCGAACCTGGAGCTGAGGATTAGGAATCCACTGTTTTATCCAGCTAAACTATGGGGACACGATATAAGCGCAGTATACCGTGGATCGAACTGCATTTCAAGAGTCAAATTGTCTGTTGAAATGCATAGATTCTTATTCTACAGCTTTCATGGATAATTTTAATTTTCCACGTTTGTCAAATCCGATCGCTTTTACCGTAACGACTTGTCCTTCGCTCAATACCTCTTCCACCTTACTAACTCTATCTTTGGCTATTTCAGAGATGTGAACGAGTCCCTGGGTGTTTGGCAGGATCTCAACGAAGGCACCGAAATCAACAATCTTCTTGACGGTTCCTTCATATATGGTTCCAATTTCGACATCTTGTGTGATTTCTCTGATCAGGGCAAGAGCCTTCTCAGCGCTCTTCTGATCGGCAGATGAAATGTTGATAATGCCGGAATCATCAATCTCAAGTTTTGCACCGGTTTCTGCTTGAATCCCCTTAATCACCTTGCCACCGGGGCCGATGATGTCCCTGATTTTTGAAGGTGAAATTTTATACTGGATGAATCTGGGAGCATTGCCGGCGATAGTGTCCCGTGCACCCTCAATGGCCTTGTTCATTTCAGCCAGAATATGCAGTCTGCCATCTTTTGCCTGATCAAGAGCATCTTTGATGAGGTCGGTGGAGAGGCCGTCGATCTTGATATCCATCTGGAGAGCGGTAATTCCTTCTGAGGTTCCCACTACTTTAAAATCCATATCCCCGACATGATCTTCATCACCCAAAATATCCGTTAGGATGGCTGTTTTATCCTTTTCAGTCACCAAGCCCATGGCTACACCAGCAACCGGAGAGGAAATAGGAACGCCCGCATCCATCATGGAGAGTGATCCACCGCATACACTTGCCATTGAAGAGGAGCCGTTTGATTCGGTGATCTCGGATACAATTCTGATTGTGTAAGGAAATAATTCCTTATCCGGCAGCACGTTTGTCAATCCCCTTTCTGCAAGATTACCGTGTCCGATTTCCCTTCGTCCCGGGGCCGCCATTCTCCTGACTTCACCCACCGAATAAGCCGGGAAATTGTAATGGACATAAAAACGCTTAAAATAGGTGCCGGAAGGATCGTCAATCATCTGCTCATCGTCCTTTGTTCCCAGCGTTGTTGCAATCAAGGCTTGAGTTTCTCCCCGTGTGAACAGAGCTGATCCATGAGTATTGGGCAGAATGCCAATTTCACAGGTAATAGGACGAACTTCGGTAAAGGACCGACCATCAATTCTCTGTTTTTTGGTGAGGATGTTTCTGCGAATGATCTCTTTTTCCAGTTTATGGACAGCATCTTTTATGTCCCCTTCCGTATAATCCGCATCATCCGCAATCATTTCCTCACACAGCTCCTTGACCACTTCCCTGATTGCGATTTGTCGCTCAATCTTGGTGGGAATGGTAAGCGCTTTCTCCAGGCTCTT
The DNA here is from genome assembly GCA_018829445.1 of bacterium. Taxonomy (GTDB): domain Bacteria; phylum SAR324; class SAR324; order XYD2-FULL-50-16; family XYD2-FULL-50-16; genus JAHJTV01. The sequence goes on along the minus strand of JAHJTV010000063.1, from coordinate 243,189 downwards.
TTTGGCCTTCTTATTGATTGCTTTGGTTAACTCTTTATTCTCTTCGGGGGGTGAGACCTTTATCTTTTCTTTTCCGAATTTTTCCCGTAATTCCAGTTGAATCTTAAGCAGTGGCTTTATGGCTTCATGAGCAAAATCCAGAGCCTCGACAACATCTTCTTCCGAGATATTTTTGCTTTCGCCTTCAACCATGACAATGGCGTCCTTTTTGGCTACAACAAACAGGTCCATATCACTTTCTTCAAGCTGTTGAGGTGATGGATTAACTATGAACTCCCCGTTAATTCTACCCACGCTCACTCCGGCAATCGGAGTTTCATAGGGAATATCGGATATCACTAACGCAGCGGAAGCCCCCAACAAAGAGGCAGAGATGGGATTGGCTGCCTTGTCATAGCTCAAGACGGTGGCGATAACTTGTGTTTCGCGTGAATAGCCTTCGGTAAAAAGAGGTCTCAAGGGTCTGTCAATAATCCTGGAAGCCAATACTTCCAGTTCTGAAGGCATTCGTTCTCTTTTTATGAATCCCCCGGCGATTCTTCCCTGGGAGTATGTTCTAACCTGGTAAACGCAGGTCAGGGGGAAAAAATCCATGTTAGCATCTTTGGTTTCCGCTGTTGCGGCTACCAATACGACTGTATCGCCATATGTAACTAAAACCGCACCATTTGCCTGTTTAGCAATGTGATTGGTTTCTATTGTAAGGGATTTTCCCTGATAATCAATTTCGATTCTTTCCATATTTTTTTTTATAGTTTCATTAATCGCACAAATCGAGCGGTTTCCCAGTCGAAAGCCAAAATTTCAGCGATTTAGAGGGTGTTGAAGAGTAGTTCTCCCAGTATTCAGAACGTTTGGTAGATCCCGGTTGTTGGGAAGCCTGTTCTTCATTCTGAGCTTTGTGAGATATAATGAATATTTTCTGATGCTTGAAGGAATGGTTCAAGAAATTTAATCTTAAAATAAAGTCTTTTGTTACGTACTTAATTGATGTGATTTGGGTTAAGTACGTAACTTCAATATTATCCTGGTACTATTTTCTTATACCAAGACTCTTAATAAGGTCACGATATTGGCTCACATCTTTCTGTTTCAGGTATCCCAGTAACCTTCGTCTGCTACCAACAAGTTTCATCAGCCCTCTTCTTGAGTGATGATCGTGTTTGTGTGTCTTAAAGTGCTCGGTTAAATACTTGATCCTTGATGATAAGAGGGCGATTTGAACCTTTGTTGATCCAGTATCATTTTCGCTTTTTCCGTACGTCTTAATAATCTCTTTTTTATCTTCTAGTGATAACATAAAATACTCCGTATCCAGCGTTAAAATATTAAATAAAAACTTTCCCGGAACGGAACCTGCAAATGGAATCCTGGCTGAATTCAAGAATTCCCGTTGCTAAAAGCTCACCGTTCTGAGTTCTGGCGATTGCATTTGAAAACTGTTTCCCCCTATTGGATAAACAAATATCATCAGCGGGTATCTCAATTGTCCTGCCCTGGCTGATCTGTTTTCGTTGCGAAGTTGAAAAAATTCTAACTTCATGCCAATCGAATAAGATACATTTTGGATCAATGAACTTGCTTTGTAAATCGCTTTTCATCATTTTTTTTGCGCAAGACAGTTCTATCGCATTTTTTTCCGTGAAAAAGTCTCCACATTTTGTTCGGATCAAATGGTGCAGGTAGGCTCTTGTTCCAACTTTGATGGCAATATCATCCACCAGACTTCTGATGTAAGTCCCTTTTGAACATTGCACTTCAAATTCCAGTGTTTTTTCCTGATATTCCAATAACCGGATATCAAATATGGTTATCTTCCTCGCCTGGCGTTCGATGGTTTTCCCTTCCCTGGCATATTGATAGAGCTTCTTCCCATTTATCTTTATTGCCGAATACATGGGCGGCATCTGTTCGCTGGTACCAAGAAAAGATGTCAGGGCTTGAAGAATCTCTCTTTTAGACAGATTTACCGGAACAGGCACCTCGGTAATGTCACCTTCCCGATCCATGGTGGTGGAGGTTGCCCCCAGTCTGGCAGTTGCCCGGTAGGTCTTGTGTGCCAGATTAAAGTGAGGAATCAGCTTGGTGTATTTCCCCAGGAATAAAGGTAGTATGCCTGTCGCCAGAGGATCCAGGGTGCCGATATGACCAATCTTTTTTTCTCCGGTGGTTTTTTTTATCTCATGGATTACCCCGTTTGAAGTAATGCCTTCCGGTTTAAAAATATTTATAATTCCATTCAACGTATCCCTTCTGGTTAGTGTCCGAACGAAAAGTTACTACTTTCTATCATGGTACTACTTGAAACAAGAAGATTCGACTTAAAGCTTGTATTGGTCGGCGATCTGCTTTCAGCCAGGCGCCAGAGCATTTCAATCAGTTATAAACCTGAATGCTGAAGCTGAAAGCGGAGATCTTCACCGGGAATATCTGCTTTCCATACGGATTGTCGCGAGGATTAACAGGGTTTTCGTTCAGACACCTGTTAAACGGGTGTCATATCCGGAAAACTATTTGTCAGATTCAAATCTACAGACTTTTTATACCCCGGTATTTTCAGTTCTTTGTCGGTCAACTCCAGATCCTGTTCATTTAAAACATGTTCTCCGTCCTTATAATATACCTCAAATTCTCCTTTGATGGCTTTTTTGTCATACTCTTGTGCTGTTTCCATGGTTTTCTGGCATCTTTCCTGGTATGCAGTTATTGCTGATTTGCCATGTTTGTGCTCCAACATTCTCAGCGTAACCTGCGGTGAAAGCACCAGACCGGTAGCATTGTTGCCGCCAAATCCCTTTGAGTTAATAAAAACTGCGTCAAATGCATCCTTTTCGACTTGGACGTGTTCCTTGCTGAACTTGAGGTTGCTTCTGTGAACATCTTCCGGAATAGCGTCCAGGGTAAAAATACCAGGGACCCATCCATACTGCCATGTGCCCAGCGCAGTAATCAATTGATCTCCGGAAGCCGGGGTCAGAGGATGTCCGAGGTAACATTTTACGGCTGAAATCAGCCATTGATTGATCTTGAATGCTTTGGCCGTTTCATTCAGACCGTGTGATTCGGTTGTTCTGTTCAGAGGGGTTCCGGAACCATGTGACGAGACATAACTTCTGTTTCGCAATGAATCCTCACCCAAGATTGCCCTTAAGCGGGCAGATGCTTTGGCCAAGGTGATATAATTTCCAAAACCGGGTGAAGAGATCGATTTTTTATACCCATCGGCTTTAATAAATATATCAGCCACCGAGCCGTAAATCTGAGCTCCCAGTTCCAGCGCCAATTCATCATCAAAAAGAACCAAAAACTGGGAAGATTCGGACAGGGTGAAGCCGCAGTTTTCGCTGAATGGTTTACAGGAAGCTGCTCGGTCAGCGTGCGAAATGATCCCGTTTTTAGAGAAATTAAGCAATCTAGCATCGTCCGCCAACGCCCCCATTGCTTTGTAGCCATCAATGATCTCGGGTAAAATCGGGGCTTCAGAATTACCAACAATGGCTACCCTTCTTTTTCCCAGTTGAATCTCCTTAATGGCCAAATCAAGGTTATATAGGAAGGTTGCACAAGCTGCGATTTGGGTTCCGGTGTGCCCAATGTTTCCTATAACATATGCATTGATAAAATTGGACGGCATGTCCACCAGACTTAGCGGTAGATATCTCGACGAGGTTCTTTTCCCTTCCAACAGTGCCTTCATCAATCCACCCCCGCCGGTATCATCCATCTGCCCATGTCCGCTACCCGCGTAAACACCAATCTGATCGGGATGGACTGATTGTTTGACCGTTTCCCAATCAATTCCAAGGGCATTTAAAAGATCTGAGGCACCAAAAACAGCCATTTGGAGTCCCCGTGGATGGTGGGTTGAACTATAATAGCGTCCTGCGTCAAAACCGGTAGGTAACTGTCCGGCTGTTTTGACAAGAGATTCTTTAAAATCGCGCAGATAAAACTCCAATGATCCGTTTACGGCGACCTCAACTTGATCCGGATCCTTTGAAGTTTCACTTACTTGCCAATTAGTCGGAATCGGGTTGGGCAATTGTTTTTTGGGAATCGAGAATCGAATGTCGGAGCTACCAGTATCCGTTGCTTCAATTTTTCGATTCATTGGAACTCTATCAACATCAAACAGATCCGGAATGATTTTTCGAAGAAGGGTGTTCTCATATATTTGAGTGGCAAATCGGGCTTCAACCTCTTCCGGCAAACATACCCGCCCCTGCATGTCAACAAGGGAGTCATTCTTGCTTTTCAGTAATCCCATCATGGTTGCGAGACTAAGTAGAGTGTCTTGTCTCTCTTTTTGCTCCAGACGATCAATGACCAACCTGCGGTATCCATGATGAAAAGAACTCCTTCCGGCGGAATTAGCACCGCCAATGCTTACGATTACGGGCAGATGTGACACGGTATCTCCATTTGTTACCTAGGAACTATTGATAATTATAGTACTGCGAAAACAAAGTTTAATATTGACAACTCTGGATTCTCCGCTTTCTCTTACTATACTGAGTCTGTTTTCCCTTTCATTCCACTTTCCCATCGCCGTATCAGAAAGGCTCTGCTTTCTGATGCGGCGATGGAACTAAAGTTTTTTCAACCTGTTAGAAAAGCGGTATCAATTGTCTTTCCTAAAAGACTGCTTCTTAAAAAGCTTTACCCATTGTTTATCACATTTGCATAAGCAGAAAGATGCGATATATCAAGGTTGATATAACACTGAATTGTTGCGTTTTGGTATCTAGAACTTATCACAAACTATAAAACGGGAATAATATTAGTGATTAAAGCTGCACCATTCTCTAAGGCTAGCAATTGATTTCTTATTTCATCAAGCCAAAAAGTATTTGACGGAAATAGGGCTTCTTACTATTATTTATGAATGCTCTTTTTAAGAAAGAAATTTTAAGGAAAAAAAGCATTTGACAGAACCGACCATGTTAGATATTAAATAATGTTTAGTGACAAATTGGGCCAGTAGCTCAGTTGGTTAGAGTACATCCCTGATAAGGATGGGGTCGGTGGTTCGAGTCCACCCTGGCCCACCAATACGTCGCGGACAATAATATTTGATTTACTCTATGGAACGGGGGATTAGCTCAGTTGGCTAGAGCGCCTGCCTTGCAAGCAGGAGGTCAGCGGTTCGACTCCGCTATCCTCCACCATGATTGCAATATCATAGAAGTTGATAGGCGCGTAGCTCAGTGGGAGAGCACTACCTCGACACGGTAGTGGTCGACGGTTCAATCCCGTCCGCGCCTATACTTTCTTTAAATCAATAACTTGAAGGGGGAATAATATAGCTCAACAAAAGCGAAGGAAGCTTGTAAAGAACGATAAAACCCGTGTTAATGAAGCAATCAGAGCTTCGCAGGTTCGGGTTGTTGACGATGAAGGTGGTCAACTGGGTATCGTTGCTCTGGAAGAAGCATTACAGCTGGCTGAAGAGAAAGGGTTGGATTTAGTTGAAGTTAGTGATAAATCGGATCCTCCCGTTTGTCGCATCATGGATTACGGGAAATTCAAATATCAGCAAAGTAAGAAACAGCACGACGCCAAAAAGAAACAAGTGGTTATTCGTATTAAGGAGATTAAGCTTCGCCCCAAGACGGAAGAGCATGATTTTAACTTTAAGCTGAAACATGCGATTGCATTTTTGACAGAAGGTAACAAGGTGAAAGTGACCCTGCAGTACAGGGGTCGAGAATTGGCTTTTACCCATATGGGCATTGAACTGCTGGAGCGATTTGCTCAGGAGGCAGATGAGGTCGGAGAGGTTGAAACCAGACCTCGCGCTGAAGGACGCACAACTTTTATGATATTGGCACCAAAGAAAAAAGAGAAATAATATTATGGCTGGATATAAACTAAAGACTAAAAGCTCGGCAAAAAAGAGATTCAGGTTTACCGGGACTGGGAAAATTAAAAGAAAGAAAGCCAAGTTGGGGCACATTCTGACAAAGAAAGACTCCAAGACGAAAAGGAATCTACGAGCAAGTGGATTGATCGCAGCAGTGGATGTTCCCTCTGTTAAGCGGATGATGCCTTACGGCAAGTAATAAAGAATCGCAGACTCCTGATAATTGATCTATCTAACGATTAAAATTAGAGAAAGAAAAAAATGGCCAGAGTAAAACGAGCTGTACACGCTAGAAAAAAGAAAAAAGCCTATTTTAAGGCGGCTAAAGGATACCGTGGGGGTCGAAGCAGACTGCTGAGGACAGTGAAGGAAGCGGTAGATCGAGCAAGATGTTATGCATATCGGGACAGGAGAGCAAAAAAGAGAGATTTCAGATCTTTATGGATTATCCGCATTAATGCTGCCGCAAGAATTTGTGGGATGTCATATAGTAAACTGATGCACGGATTAAAACTTGCGCAGGTTGAAATTGACCGGAAGTCCTTGGCTGACCTGGCAATATTTGACTTTGATGCCTTTAAAAACGTGGCAGAAACTGCAAAAGCAAGACTCTAATCTCAAGCAGTAATCTACATATCTATTCAGCAGGTGGCATCGGGTCATCTGCCTGATCATCATCTCCCCATTTTGTATTCACTTCCGAATCATTTACCTGCTTGGCTTTGATCAAAGCGTTGATCATTTTCAATTGGGATTTCAGGTATAAAATTTCCAGGTGCAGTTTTAATCTCTTAAGTTTTGGTGGTGATTGTACGACCATTTGATCAAGAGAATGGTTCAATACATCCAGATAAGGTTTTAACTGGATCATGAGTTGCTGACCCTTGTCTTTATAAAGGTTCAAAACTGAAGCCAGTTTTTCAATCTCTTCTTCAATCTCGTTTTGAGTGGGTTTCATGGTGCAATTCAATTGCTGATTTTTTTTCGGATTCTGACATGGAAAGAATAAAACTGTGCCCGGCAAATCGGCAGGTTATGTAGATAGAGTGTACGACGGACTGATGTTTTGGTCAATTAACGGATTATTAGAAGAATAACTCTTGAAAGATACAATTGGGATCGATAGTATTTTCAATACAATTAGCAAACAATAAAATGGTTTCCTTGGCGCGTCCAGAGATCAGGATTCTTGGGATCGGGGTTTGGGAAACAATTACCAAAATATAATATCAAGTCAGGTTAGTATGTACGAGCATATCAAAGAGCTTGAGGATCGGATCAAGATTGAAAGCCAAAAAATCAAGGATATTCGGGCAGAGATATCAAAAGCGGTGATAGGGCAGGATTATATGGTGGAACGATTAATCATTGGTCTGTTAACCGGCGGTCATATACTGCTTGAGGGATTACCGGGGTTGGCCAAGACTCTCTCGGTTAATTCACTTGCCAGAACAATCGAAGCCAAATTCCGGCGCATACAATTCACACCGGATATGCTTCCGGCTGATTTAATCGGAACGAATGTTTTTAATCCACAAACGGGAACGTTCTCTCCCAAGAAGGGGCCGATATTCGCAAACATTATCCTGGCTGACGAGATTAACCGGGCGCCGGCAAAAGTTCAGAGTGCACTGTTGGAAGTGATGCAGGAGAAACAAGTGACACTGGCTGGAGAAACGTATCATCTGGAGAAACCCTTTTTAGTAATGGCTACCCAGAATCCCATTGAACAGGAAGGTACCTATCCTTTGCCTGAAGCGCAGGTAGATCGCTTTATGATGAAGCTGAAAATATCCTACCCATCCAAGTTGGAGGAGAGGGAGATCTTAAACCGGGTTTCATCCTTTGATCAGGAGTCGGCTATTAAACGGGTAATAACCCCGGGTGAGATCCTGACCATGCGGACGATGATTGAGGATGTTTATGTAGATGAAAAGATCAAGGATTATATTGTCGATTTAGTGGATGCATCCCGGAATCCGGCAACATATGATTTACCGGATTTGAAACCGTTGATCGAGATCGGGGCTTCGCCCAGGGCAACCATAACACTGGCAATTGCCGCCAGGGCATATGCTTTTCTCCAGGGTAAAGGATTTGTTTCCCCGCAGGATATTAAAGTGGTCGCCCCGGATATTCTCAGGCATCGGATTATGATCTCTTACGAAGCTGAAGCAGAAGAAAAAAATTCGGATGATATTGTTCAGACTTTGTTATCAGAAATTCCGGTTCCGTAATCGTCTGTATTATTATTGATTCGGGATCTTTTTTGATCCATGTTTTCAAGTTTCGCACCCCCGAACAAAGAGGGGAACAACCGAAAATTAAACAGCAGAGAATCATGAAGATATATCTAATTCTGGCTTGTTTCTGTTTTCTAAGCCTTGATTTCGTTCAGGCAATTGAGAAAAAAGTAATTGATAGGGTGAACAAATATGGTGGTCCAACGGTTACGACTGTTTATCACAGAAATGATAAGGAGTATAAACTGAAAGAGAAGACTGAATATTTTGATAATTCGGGGATAATGCGCAGAATGGAGGGATATCGGCTGCTTAATCAGTATAACGACTTGAAAATAGAGAAGGTGATTGAGGATTATGCTTCCAATGGAATTCTTTATCGGTCCGAAATCAACATAAATGAGGAAAAGGCAAATCAATTGGGATATCATAAGGTGATTACCTTTTATAATATGGACGGGATTAAATCCAGGAAAGAGGTTTATTACAATCATAGTGAATTTGATAAAATGGTTTATTGGAAGTCGATCGACATCTTTTCCGTAGTGGGGAAAAAAATAAGATCTGAATACTACTTAACCCCTGAAGACGCTGAAAAAACTGGATATTACAAGTTGGTCAGCTATTATGAAAAAGGAGAGGTTATCAAACAAGAGATGCTTGCCAAAGAAGGAATAGTCTATTAAATCAGCTCGTCGGCGATGAATTAGCTCGTAGAGAGCAGCATTTTTACAATCAACTCAATTATCCCTTGATGCAATATGGAGAAACCAACCGCTCAGGAAATCGAGATCAAAACTTCGTTTAACAAATATGCAGCAAAAGTATGGGGGAACAAGAAAGGCATTCCCACTCTTGCGCTTCATGGCTGGCTTGATAATGCCGCCACCTTCGACAGACTTGCCCCCCTTTTGCCTGATTTGTACCTGGTTGCACTGGATTTCCCCGGGCATGGTTTTTCTGCTCACCGGCCGCGGGGCATCAAATATCATTATTTGGATTATGCCGAAGATGTGATAAAAGCAGTTGATGCCCTGGGATGGAAACGCTTTAACTTGTTGGGACATTCACTTGGAGCAGGTGTGGCAACTATTGTTGCGGGCGCCTTTCCCGATAGAATCGAAAAGCTGGTTCTGATTGAGGGGTTAGGTCCAATGACTCGAGATCCCAAAAATTCTCATCAATACCTGAATCGATCCATTACTCAAATGAAAAAAATAACGGATTTAAAACCACCACTGTATGAGAATATTGAGGAGATGGTTGAGATAAGATCCAGGGTAGGAGATATGAGTAACGAGTCCGTCAGGCTTCTGATCGAAAGAGGAGTGATAGAACTTGAAAACGGTATTACCTGGAGGAGTGATCCCAGGTTGAAAATAGCGTCTCCCAGCTATCTGACTGAAGAGCAGGTATATTCTTATCTTGAGAATATAATTGCACCAACACTATTGATCACAGCAGAATCCGGATTGTTGACCGATAGAGCCTATCTTGAATCCAGATGCGCAAAAGTTCGTTCTTTAAAAAAGACAACCCTCCCAGGGGGGCATCATTTGCATCTTGATCATCCTGAAAAGATCCACGGAATTATCTCCGAATTCCTCAAATAATCTACTCACATAGATTTTCCTTGCCGCTGAACCCCAAAAGAGAATCTTTTTAGATTGGGCGGTTTTCTTATTTTCCGGTATTGATATTTTTTGACCATCTTTTTTCGCCCAATGGCAAATAAACCCAAAATATCAGTGTATAAAGTTTTATCCTAAATCCGGATTGTTTCACCAAGGTGAATATAATCAATCGTCATGCCGGGAACTCCACAAAGAAGCAGACCTTTTTATCCATTCTTTTGAAAAAATACAAACGTTAAAATAACAGCATCTTAAGAAGGGTATATGTACCTTGAATTGCTTGGAATCAACGAAATCAAGTAGACACTACTGTTTTTTTTGTACTAACCTTCAACTTACCATTTCAAAAAAAGATTTTTTGATTAATCGAATTTTGCTTTTGAGAATTCAGGGAATGACGTAGTTTTAAAGGATTCAGGGAATGAAAAACCAACTTCCAGGCACTTTGGCTGTGCAAGTACCGGTAGCCAGTCACCGGCGGGTTCTACCGGTTATTCCGATCATTTTTTTCCTGCCAATTGCACTCTCCATTTTTCAAGTGTTTGACAGCCATCTATTGAAAATAGGTATGGCTGTAACCCTTTGCAGTATAGTCTTTGCAGTGATGATAACCCATTCTGTGCTGAACAAGCGCTATAAGCTGGTTTTGGGATTGTTGCTGATTATACCCATCTATTTTAGCATCAGTGTTGCAAGTTCCGATTTTTCATATTTCTCAATTCGAACCATGATAACAAGTTTTCCCAAAAGCCTCTCTCCGGGAGGCGATTTTTTTATGGGAACCGACTATGAAGGCAGAGATATTCTTGCAACAATCATTATTGGGGGCATGAATGCCTATCTGGTTGCAACAATTGCCACTATTATCGCCTTATTGCTGGGAATACCGATTGGATTGGCGTTGGCAGGCAAAGGCAAGCTGGTTGGTAATGTAGCATCTGTTATTACCCAGTTTTTTGAGATTGTGCCTCAACTGTTTTTTGTATTAATCGTGCTGGGGGTATTTAATTTCTGGGCTGCTCACTCCGCAGCTACCAGACTGGTTGCCATTTATGCTGTTCCCATGGCAGGGTTAGCCATCGGGTTGTCCTCATTGCCTTCTGTAGCGCGAATTATAGAAAACAGGGTGTTACAACTGTCATCAAGACGATTTGTAACAGCGTTGCGCAGTTCGAATGTTAACTCTGCCAAAATTCTATTTTATAATATTTTATGGAAAAACTGCCTGACGGAACTAATAGTCCAGGCTACTTTTTTATTTGGAGCTACAATTCTGGTAGAGTCAGCCTTGGGGTATGCTTTTGAAATCGGGTTTGGAGAGCTGGGAACCGGGGGGTATTTATCATGGGGGAAAATATTAGCCGAGGCACGCAGATCCATTCTGTTTATTGAAAACCTATGGATTGTAGCTTTTCCCATTCTGGTGACTATCATGAGTATCCTGGGCGTGAACCTGATTGGAGACACCCTGGTAAATATTCTCAGCAACGACCGCTAATAAAGGACAGGAATGGATCCTATTCAATCGAGTGAAACCAATACAACCATTTTATCCGTTAAAAATCTCACATGTATACCCAAACGGACCGGAACCAGGGTTGTGGATGATATATCGTTTGAGATTTTTAAAGGACAATCCGTTGGGCTTCTTGGTGAATCTGGTGTAGGGAAGACAACGCTTTTCCGTGCGATTTTGGGATTATTACCTGGTTCCGACTGGAATATCAAGGGAGATATTTTTATCGATGACATTTCTGTTGTTGGGCTTTCTCCACGAAAACTTGAGGCGACCAGAGGGAGAAAAGTGCGCTGTATATTTCAGGAACCTGCCCAGTCGCTGAATCCGTCATTGAAGATAGATCGGCAGTTAGTGGAAGCAATTACCACTATCACTCCAAAATTGAATGAAAAGGAGGCCTGGGGAAAAGCAGCCCAGGCGCTTTTAGACGCAGGATTGTCTGACCCCGAGATGGTCATCAATCGTTATCCCGGAGATCTGAGTGGAGGGCAAAGACAACGAGTGGGCATTGCCATGAGCTTGTGCCGTCAATGTTCCATCCTTCTTGCGGACGAACCCTCAAACTCACTTGATTCTCTGACTGTAACCGAATTAATTGACACCTTAAAACGATTAAAAAAGCAGGAGTATCTGGGATCTATCTTTTGTGTAACTCATGACCTGAGTGTTCTAAAAGCCTTGGAGGCGGACAGGGTTTTATTCATGCACGATGGTAAGCTTTATGAATCAGGCAGTATTGAGGAGACCCTTTCGAATCCAAGACATGAGAAACTTGAGGAGATGGTGAATCTTGCCAAAACCGTTAACCGCCACCTGGGAGATTGCGAAGGGAATGAAGAGCGTCAATTTGCGGATACCTTGATTTCGATTGATAATACAAACTTTGCGTTTCAAAAAAAATCACTCTTTAAGAAAAAGCAATCATTGGTTTTGCGGGATATTAATTTTGAGATAAAAAGAGGAGAGTTTTTAGCTCTGGTTGGCAGCTCAGGATCAGGTAAATCAACCATTGGTGGATTGCTGTCCCGGATTTTCACCGGGTTTACGGGCGAGATCGATTTTAGTGGAATTAACCTGAAAAAATTTAAGAATCGCAAGGAAAAGGAAAAATTCTATCGATCACTCCAGGTGGTTTTTCAAGATCCGGCAGATACTTTCGATCCTTCCATAACCATGCGACAGAATCTTTCAGAGTGCTTCAAGGCAATGGGGTTGGACAAAAGGCAGATAAGTTCGTCCCTTGGCGAATTACTGGAATTGTTGTTGCTGGAAGAGAGAACACTGGATGAGTTCCCAAGAAATCTAAGTGGTGGTCAAAAGCAGAGATTTGCACTGTTAAGAGCTTTTGGAGCGGAACCGGCAGTGATTATTGCAGATGAACCGTTCACCCATTTGGATCTGATTGCGCAAAACCGGCTGATTGAATATTTAAAAAGGCGCAAACAGGATTCAAAGAATCAATTGAGCTGTGTTCTGATTTCCCATGAAATTGGAATTGTCTCAAAACTTTGTGATCGAATTATTGTGATCGACGAAGGAAAAATCGTGGAAAATAATCTGGTGGATAGGATCATTAATTATCCTGAACACAAGGTTACTATAAAATTAATTAAAGCAGCAAAAATGTTGGGTACCTTTGATTCTTTTGGCAGCGAATAGTTTGAATAGGTATCCGTAATACCTTTTTTATTTTTTCATCCAACGCTTACCGGTGTTGTTTTTTAATTATTATGTATTGGAGGAGAGAATGTTAATAACGAAGAGACATATTAACAGGATGGTTTGGAGTACCTTGTGTATTTTTGCAATGGTTATTTCAGGCTGTGTGAGCCATCTGGACAAAGGATGGGAGCATTTCGGGAAAGGTGAATACCAGATTGCCAAAGGAGAATGGGAACAGGAAGAGAAAGAAGATTTGTCTGAGCCCATCGAAAAAGCTGTGGCTGCCATGGCTATAGTTGATCTCCAGGGGAAAGCCCTGCAGGCTAAGGAAGAAAAAGCATATGAGAAGGTGATTGAGCACAGTGAAGCTATAGTCAGCTGGGATCGATGGGAGAACAAGGACTGGCTGCAAAAGTCACCGGTTTTACAGCAGTACATGACCGACGCGTATGCAATGATCGAAGAATCCTTTCTGGCAATCATGACGGAGTTTAAGAACAAAGCACTGCAAGCCAAAACCGAAAAGGACTTCATGGGGATGGTTCAAAATGCCGAAGATCTGGTTGCTGTAAAAACTGATGAAAACGCAAAGTGGTTTGAAAAGTATGCTTCCATGCAAGCTCTGAATGATGAAGGGTATGCAATGATTGACGAAGCCTATACTACCATGTTGACTCAATTATTAAAGAAGATCGACCAGGCAAATGCAGAGAAAAATTATCAAAAATCACTGCGAATGGCTATGGGGGCAATCGATCTGAAAACAGACGAAAGCGCTCGGTGGTTTGTCCGCTTTCCCAAGCTGCAGGAGCAGATTAATCAGGCGTACAAGGCTGTGGAACAGGTCTATTTTAATATTATGACAGACCTTAAAAATGAAAAGTACTGGACGGATCTTAAGAAGGAATTCAAAGATTATGAAGAATATTGTGCCAGTCATAAGCAGAGTGTCAGCATTCGCAACAGAAAACTGAATGATCTGGCTATCGATGAACTTAAGAAAAGAGAAAAGCTGTTGGCTGAGTATGACGCACAGGTTGAATGCGCCAAAGCCAAGTTTCTGGATGAAGACTACGATGCGACCATGGCTTGTATTAGAACCGCCTATGGATATGTTCAGGAGTATCAAGATGTAAAATTTAATACCGATGATCTTGATTATATCAAACAGGCTGCTGAACAAGCTATTGCCATTCAGAAAGCAATTGAGGAAGAGAAACAAAAAATGGCTGAAGCCGAACGGAAAAAAATTGAGGAGGCAAACCGCATAGCGGCTGAAGCAGAGCGAAAATTGGAAGAGGAAAAGCAGCGACAGGAACAGCTGGAGATGGATCGTGCTCGCGAGGCTGAAAGGAAAAAACTGGAAAGACTTGCTGAAGCAAGAAGGAAAGAAGCAGAACGTAAAAGGGTTATTGAGGAGAGAAACAGAAAATGGCGCGCCTTCCTGAAGCAGGGAGCTCCTTTAAATCCTCTGGTAACAACAGTTCTTCAGCCAAGCGTTGGAATTGGTACCCTGGAGGAAGGAAAACTTCAGAAATGGCAAGGCGGATCTCAACTGCCGAAACCTAAAGACAAATCTATTGCAGCTGAGGATGTGTACGCTTTGGAGGTCGAGGTTCCCAAAACTCATCAGCTGACCTATTTGAGAAATTATTACCAGGAGGACAGTAGACAAAAGAATGTGTTAAAAGCTCCAAAAACTCAGGGTAATAAGCGCAGTTACTATACCGAAAACTTCAAAGGTGGACGTTACTATACTGAAGTTAAAAACGAAAAAAGTAATGATAATAAGTACGAAATCAAAGCGAGAATTTATAAGATTCCTGTTACCTATTAATTTAGATTCAAAATTGTACAATGCCGGGCCAAGAGCCCGGTTTTATTATCAAAATGTTATAGGAGGACAGTATGTCTAAGAGAAATATAATTATAGGAATTGTGGTCATTGTACTTTGTGCGGCGATTGGAATTTTCTATTACCTGGATGTCCAGGAAAAGAAGCAATTGGCCATTGAGAAAAAAATTCGCCAGGAAACATTAATTGTGGCTTTTAATGAATTGCCAAAAACGCTGAACCCGTTATTTGAGCAGACCAGTTCCGGTCTTACACTGCTAGATCCGGTTTTTGACGGTTTGGCAAATCGAAGCGGACGAAGTCCGAGGGATTACGTAAACGGACTGGCAACGGATTTCATTCAGGATGCAAACAGCCGTAATATTTTCATTGTAGAACTGGACCAGGGGAAAAGATGGCATGACAGTGCAGATCATATGGTTACCTCCAGAGATGTACGATTTACCATTGAATGCATCAAGGATCCAAATAACCGGTCACCCTTAAGGGGAAGAATTAATCAGCTGATCGACAGGGTTGATATCGTGGATAATTTTACGGTGCGAATTGTATTCAAAGAGAACATATCAGTGCATGTTGTCAGGGATCTGCTGGCTTTCAAAATCATCCCCGCCCAGTATTACGGGAAACCGATGTCACCTGATCTTAGAACCGATGCCGTTGCCCAGGAATTCGCCAGAAAACCGATTGGAACAGGGCCCTTTAAATTCAGTGAATGGACGGGAAATACTGTCTCCTTTGTTTCGGCGACCAGTCAGCCGGTTGAGGAAAGTGATGTGGAAGAAGAGACCACCAGTGAATCCTTTATCCAGAAAATCGAAGCTACTCTGATTCATGATCAGGAGAAACAAGTTCGAATGTTGATTGACGGAAAAATTGATCTGATTCTGGAAACATCGCCAAATCTTCATGCGATGCTTGATGAAAATGGCTTGAAGCATGCGGATTATATTCCGCTTCATTTTTATGCAATTGCCTTTAATACGATTTCGCCTACTTTTTCCAACAAATCGGTTCGACAGGCTGTGTCAAGGGCAGTTGATAAGATAGAACTGGCTCAACAGGCAAGAAAAGGGGAGATATCTGAATTCATCAACAAAGGACCTTTCCCTCATAACGACGATAAGCGTTATGAGAAATTTGATGATCTTCTCTCCTATGATCTTGAAGCAGCCAGGAAGTTACTAAAAGGAAAAGAGGGAATCAAAACGGTTTTGATTTATCAGGATGATGCTTCAAAAACAATGGAAAGATTGGCAGGAAAGCTGGCTTTGCAACTGGGAGAGATCGGAATACAGATTGAGGCAAAAGGGCTGGGAATGGCTTTTGAAACTCAAATCAACAATAAGAATTTTGAGATGGCATTAATCAGACATTCCGGTTTTTCCGATGGTTATAACATTGCGGAATTATATCGTTCGAACAGTTCCGGCAATATCACCAGTATCAGTTCTGAAAATCTGAACGCTATCCTTGATGAATGGGAGAATTCGGCTTTCTGGGAACAAAGGTTGCCAGCTGCGAAAAAACTTCACCTATTTTTGTTGGATTTAAGTCCGTATACCTATCTGTTTAGTTTGCCAACGACGGCCTACTATTCGGCTCGATTTGACAATGTTATGATCTCAGATCCAAACTCTCTGCTGGGTTCTGTGGAGGAATGGGTTGTCGTAGCTGAAACGGAAAAAAGCGAGTAATCACGATCTCTGATGCAGGTATAAAAAAGGAGCAGCAATTATGATTTCCATAGTACGATTTGTCTTTATAAGGTTTATAGTTCGGATTATCTGGATAGGACTATTGGCCACTTTTGGTATTCAATTGTTGCTCACTTTTCTACCGCCTAAACGGGTCATCGACCCCAGGAGTACCATTCAGGAAAAAACGATTGTCCAACAATGGTCAACGGCAAGATATGTTGATTGGCTATTAATGATTGCCAAAGGGAGCCCTCAGGTGTCCGACAGTGTGAAGGGAGATTGGCAGACTGAGGAATTGAGGAAAAGGGCTAAAAATACCCTGGTGTTATGTTGGAACGCCTTTATCTTAGCTTCCTTGATCGGAGTTGTTATTGGGACCATCCAAGCCACCCTGAACAATGAGGTTGTTTCCGGCAAAAAGAGGGGCTCTGTGGAATTTCTCACGTCGTTTTCAACCTTGTCATTGTTTTTTCTCTCGTCCATTCCAGCCTATATCATTGCCTATTTTCTTTTTTTAGTTCTTAAGAGTGAGTCCAATCTGTTTCTGGCAGTCCTGGCACTTGCCTTGGGCAGTGGTAGTGCCATGGATGTTCTTAGGTTAACTTCAAACGTACATGACAGGGAACTTCAATCAAAATATATCGAAAATGCACTGGCTTGCGGGTTAAAGACCAGCGGCATCGTCCCTCTCCCCGGCAGCGTTCCCTGGCACGCTTTCAGAAACAGTTTAATAACAATCCTGCCTGTTACCGCCTATCGGTTACCTTTGATTGTAAGTAGTGCATTAGTTGTAGAGGTGGTATTCGATTTGCCCGGGCTCGGAGAATCGTTGTTGAATTCATTAATTCAACAGGATGTACCCATGGTATTGACAATAATTCTTATCTCTGTGGTATTTGTTCAGATTTGCGTTTTCCTGGCAGATATATGCGTATACATGCTTCATCCGCAAAAGCACATGGTGTAAGGATGAAAGATTATCAAAACTCAGATAACCGCAAGGGTACAAGTAATCCTGACGGTTATCAGGGATGATTTCTGTTTTTTAATACCTGCTCAATGGCTCCTTCAACAACGTCTCTGAAATCGCTTTCCTGAAACTCTTTGCGTAAAACGATTGTTCCTTTCTGGACATACCGGGGAGCAAGCTGGTTCAAGCTTAAGGCATAGACATCCTGAACGCAGATTGAGCAGTAATCAAAATCAGGAAACTGAGGAATTAATTCGCGCATGTATTTAATTACCTGCGACTCGTTTCTGTTTCGAATACTTTCCACGGAAATACCAAAAACTTCAAAATCTTCACTCTTCATATCACCTCTTTCCTGATTTAACGCCATTAATCTGTGTTAATAGGTTTATACCTGAGTTTATTCCCCATCGCCATCGGCGAACTCACCAAACAATGGACAGGTTTTAAAAGTCCCATATTTCAAATTTTAGGTTGGTTATTCGGTGTTTGACTATTATTTATCATTATCCTGGTATCTTTACAACACTATTAATGGCTCCGATAGGGTATAAAAAGCTGGTTGAATGAGATTTGTCCTTGCATCAATGATGGAAAATCTCAAAATTGGTTTATAATCCGGAAGTATTAAAAGTTTATTTTCTCAATGCATTGCCTTACCCCTTTTCAGAAGAAACAAAATAGAGTAAAAGAAAAGGAATATCAACTTGAACCCTTAAATAGATGAATAATGATTGACATACTTTTAGACTATGGCTTGTTTTTATTTAAAACCGTGACCATTGTTGCCGCAATTCTTTTTATGGTTAGTGGGTTTTTATCTTTGCTGATGAAAGGCAAAGCCATGAAGAAGGATCATATCCAGATTGTGAATCTGAATGAGAAATACAGGGATCTGGCGCGAACCCTTGAGCGGGAGACCTTATCCAAGACGGTACGGAAACAACGTCTAAAAGAGGAAAAGATTCGGAAGAAGAAGGAGAAAAAGAAAAAAGCCGATCATGTTGAAAGAGGCAGGCTGTTTGTTTTGGATTTTGAAGGGGATATAAAAGCTTCTGCAGTAGCGGCGTTGAAAGAGGAGATAACTGCTATTTTGACTGTGGCTGACCCTAAGGACGAAGTTTTGGTACGCCTGGACAGTAGCGGCGGCATGGTTCATACCTATGGCTTGGCTGCCTCTCAATTAATGAGGATTCGAAAATGTGATATTCCATTGACCATTGCTGTAGATAAAGTGGCAGCCAGTGGTGGATATCTGATGGCTTGTGTTGCGGACAGGATCATTTCAGCACCTTTTGCCATCATCGGTTCCATTGGTGTGATAGCGCAAATACCCAATTTTAACCGTTTTTTGAAAAAGCATGACATCGATTATGAGCAGATTACAGCAGGCGAATATAAAAGAACCCTGACAGTTTTTGGAGAGAATACGGAAGCGGATCGTGCAAAATTAAAGCAAGAATTAGAGGATACCCATCTTCTGTTTAAGGAGTTCGTGAACCAGGGGCGTCAAGGCCTGGATATTGAAAAAATTGCTACCGGTGAACACTGGTATGGTAGTAAAGCCCTGGAATTAAAACTGGTAGATGATATCATTACCAGTGATGATTATCTTCTTTCCAAGAGCGAACATCTTGACTTATATGGCATAAAGTATGAGATTAGAAAAACCTTGAGCGATAAGTTATCAATCGGTTTAAAAGATGCTTCAACAAGGTTTTTAAGCCGGTGAAGAGACCGATCGGTCGAATTTTTAGCATATAATCTAACACCATTCCTGATACAGGTATAAAATGATAGTAAAGGATCCCATTTTAGTGGTTGATGATGAAGTTGAAATGAGAATAGCCATGCAAGCAGCCTTAAAGCGCTGTGGTTATCCTGTGGAGCTTTCTCATAATGCTATCGATGGCTTCAACAAATTCAAGAAGAACAAATATAGTCTGGTCATCACTGACATGACAATGCCGAAGAGAAGTGGTCTTGAATTGCTAAAAGATATTAAAGCTTTGGATACTGAGACCCCCGTTATCCTCATTACGGCATATGGCACAATCGATACCGCTATATCAGCCATGAAGCACGGAGCTTTTGATTATGTGCAAAAACCTTTTGATTTTGACACCTTTATCTTCCTGATTGAACGAGCTCTGACTTTCAAAACGGAACAGCCTGTATCCCTGAAAACGGATCAAACAGGAAAAAAAGTAGCTCCCAAAAAAGTTGAAGAAACATCTCTGGAATCTGCTTCTTCCAAAGATATTATTACTGAAGATACCAATATGTTAAAGTTGCTGCAGATAGCTCAAAATGTGGCACCCAGTAAAGCTAACATTCTTGTGCAGTCGGAAAGTGGAACCGGGAAGGAGCTTCTTGCACGATATATTCATAAGCACTCTGATCGTTCAGACGGACCTTTTGTCGCCATAAACTGTGCGGCCCTGCCTGAAAACCTTCTGGAAAGTGAACTGTTCGGTCATAAAAAAGGGGCCTTTACCGGTGCAATCAATGAGCACCGAGGTAAATTTGAGCAGGCAAACACCGGAACCATTCTTCTGGATGAGATCAGTGAAATGCCACTGTCCTTGCAGGCCAAACTGCTAAGAGTATTACAGGAGTATACGATTGACAGGGTTGGAGGCACTGAAACCATTCCAGTTGACGTAAGGGTAATTGCTACAACCAATCGTATTCTACTGGATTGTGTGGAAAACCAAACATTTCGTGAGGATCTCTATTTCCGTTTGAATGTAATTCCCATGGAATTGCCTCCATTAAGGGAGCGAAAAGGGGACATTAAAGTGCTCGCCGATTATTTTGTCAACAAATATGCCAAGATAAACAATAAACCTGTTCCTGTGATCAGTGATGAAGTCTATAAGCTGTTGATGAGTTACAATTGGAGAGGTAACGTAAGAGAGTTGGAAAACATCATTGAACGAGCCGTGTTACTGTGTGATGGAAATATAGTGCAGGTAAATGATCTTCTTATGAACCCGGTTGCTATCAACCGGGACAGACCGACTGCAAAAAGTTCAAGCGGGAAAGAGGAAACCGAATCTATACCGGAAGTTGAGACTGGAGTGGAATCAGACTCAGTTCAATTGAAAGTGGGGATTTCCATGGCTGAAGCAGAAAAACAGATGATATTCGAAACCTTGAAGCATACAAAGGGGAATCGAACCAAAGCTGCAGAAATTCTAGGGATCAGTATTCGAACCCTGAGAAATAAGCTCAATGAATATAAAGAAGCTGGCGATATGATCGATATCTAATACTCCCCATCCCTCAGAAACCTATCCCTTACCTTTAATCAGAGGGATAGGCTGTAGAGCTTAAGTCCTTATGATTTTCGAAGTCCTTTCAGAAAGGTCGCCATGACCCTTTCAAACTTATCAATCTCCTTTTTGCTCATTCCCTTCAACTCTGGAAAAGAAAAAGCCTTACTGTTCTCCAGCATTGAGTATTGAGATTTTAGGATCTCAATTGTTTTGTTTTGGGCATCAATGGTGTTTTTGAGTGCTTCAATGATTTGATAGGCAGAATCAACAGGCACTTTTTCCGGCTTGATTTTGACCGCAGCATTTGCCTTCTTCACCACCTTGGCGGTTGCACTTTGTTCACTTTTCCAAAGTGAAAAGTAAGCACCGATAGAGGATGGGTTGATGTCGGCGAAGGCTGTTTTAAGACTTTTTAATGTTGAATCAGGATTAAGATCCAAAAAATCATGAATCCGCTGTTTGGTACTGATCTTTTTAACTTTTTGTGATTTTTCCTTGCGCCATTGATCAAGATAATTGCTGATGGTTTTTCTATTGAAGCTGGTAAAAACTTTCTCCAATTTACTTAGCGTTAAACTCGGATTTTCATCCAAATGAACAAAAACCTTTTGTCGCAAACTGCCGGCTGCATCTTCATCTTCCTTAATAATCGGCTTCTTTTTTACCGGAGTCGGTTTCCCTTTTTCCTCTTGTTTCCAGAGTTTAAATGCTTCGTTTACCAATTTCTTATCCTGGGACGCAAATTTTTTCTTCAGTTGCTCCAAGGAGGTTTTGGGATTGTCATACAGGTACTTCATAACCTTCTTTTTAAGGTTAAGGGAGGCCTTTGATTTACCCTTGAGTATATTCCTATGCTCAGCTTTGTATTCCGTCCGGCCCCTTTTTAGTGTTCGCTCGCTGAATCCTTTCAGCTCATCCAGGGTTACAAGATACCCTGGAGTCAACTCAAAAAAGTCCTTTCCCTTTTTGATATATTTTTCAATGACTTCTTTTACAATGTCCTTTTTGTGCATATAAAACTCCCTTCAGCTCGTTAAAATCTAGTGTTATCATCAACCTGTATCTATTTTTACACCTAAAAGTGTGATGACTTTTATGCTTCACTTGTCCAACTGAGTTTAGATATCTGTTGGCACTTTTTATTGAAATTCTGGTTTAGATGGGATTAAATCAAAAATTTTAAGTGACATTAAAAGTTACTTTCATAGAGTCTATGAAAGTAACTTTTAATGTCTTTGTCAATACAGAAAATCGGAGAATTTCATATAAGATTGGCCTTGATCCAAAATTGAAATAAATACCAGGCTTGATTATTTTTATGGAGGAACTCATAATCTCTTAACCATCAAGGTTATAAATGTTTTATATTTTTTAAAACAGGGTTAGAACCTCTATGGAATAGTTTGTCGGTAAAATATTTACCTCTAAAAATCTTTGTGAATTATCAACATTCAGGCCGGAGATCTCAATTGTTTCAGGTTAGGCCATGGGCAACCAATAATATCAATAAATTCTCTGTTTCCAGCCAGCTAGATTCCCTAAAAATCTAAAATCTGTTGAAATCTGTCTCGACATCAACTCTTCAAACCAATATGATCAGACTTGAGTATCTAAAAACAATGCGGTAGTAGTTCCGATGAATGATCAACCATAAAACAGATTAAACGGATTTGAAAAAAAATCGAGTTGCAGTTGCCATGAGTGGTGGTGTAGATAGTTCCACAACAGCGGCTTTGCTTATTGAACAGGGGTTTGATGTTTTTGGGATAACCCTTATCCTGTCACCAGAGAATGCAGGAAATAGTGGATTCCTTGAATCCGTCCAGCAAGTTGCTAATGGTCTGCAGATTGAGTTGAAGGTACTTGACTTCAGAAAGCAGTTTGAGAAAGAAGTCATCGGCAATTTTATCGGATCATACGAGAAGGGAGAAACACCAAATCCCTGTGTAGTCTGTAACAAAACCATAAAATTCGGATTGCTGCTGGAAGAGGCCACAAAATTGGGAGCCAATCTTCTTGCGACAGGTCATTACGCCAGGATATCGGAGAAAGACTCCATTTTTAAGCTGTTAAAAGGGATTGATCCGACGAAAGATCAGAGCTATTTTCTTTATCAATTAAACCAGCGCCAGCTGGCAAAAGTAGTATTCCCATTGGGCACCTATTGTAAAAAAGATGTAAGGGATTTAGCCAGGCAATACAAGATACCCGTTGCCGATAAAAAAGAGAGCCAGGATCTTTGTTTTATAGGTGACGGTGACTACCGGGGTTTTTATCAGCAGTATTCTTCTGTTCTCCTAGAAAGTGGTCCCATCAAAGACTTATCCGAAGCAACATTGGGTCGCCATAAAGGTTTGTTTAACTATACGGTGGGACAAAGACGCGGATTGGGAGTGTCAGCCGGAGAGCCTGTTTATGTCGTGAAACTTGATGTCCCCAATAATACACTTTATGTAGCTAAAAACTCTGAAAGGGGGAAAAAGCGACTGCTGGCTTACCGGGTAAACTACATTAGTGGAATAACACCGGAAAAAGAGTTTTCCGCTGGGGTGAAAATCAGGTATACAGCTAAAGAGATTGAAGCCACTATTCAACCTGAAGCCGCAGACAGTGTTTTGGTCGAATTTCCCCATGCACTGCCGGATATAACGCCAGGTCAATCCGTGGTGTTTTTCCAGGGTGACGAGGTTATCGGCGGCGGAATAATAAAATAGTAAAGGATAGATTTCGTTTTGAAATTGAATTTATACTTAGACCAATAAATTTTTTGATACTATTGTCATGCATATGAAGAGTACGAAAAAACAGGATACCATCATCGATAGAAAGGGTAGAAAAGTACCAATCTGTTCCTGGATCCCCGTTAGAACTCTCTGCCAGATAGTCGTAGTGCATGGTTTTTCAGAACACATGGTTTACTATCAGACCATGGCAAAGGTGCTCAGTGAACAAGGCATCGCCATACACATGATGGATCTTCCCGGTCACGGAATGGCGGGAGGAAGGCGAGGGCACATCGATGCATTCGAGGAATACCTTGATAATCTTGATCAGTTATTTAGTGGAAATCCGTTTTTCCTGAAATCAAAGTTCACTTTTTTGCTGGGACATTCCCTGGGAGGACTTGTTGCCGCTCATTACTGTCTCAGCAGGGTGCATGTATTAAAAGGACTTATCCTATCATCACCGTTAATCGGTTTTTCCTTCTTTGATACAATAAAGGTTCTGCCTCTAGCCCGATATTTAGCAAGGAATCATCGTAATGAACCTCTTCCCAAACCTGCTGGTGTAAAAAGCTTGTCCCGAAATCCCGATCAATGGGAGGTTTACTACAGCGACCCTTGCAGAGGAAGGTTGATCTCTCCAAATCTGTATTTAGAGGTAAATGCCATGAGCCGCAAGCTTCAGCAGGCGGCTTCTGCAGTTACACTGCCTCTTCTCATGTTTGTAGCCAGCAAAGATTCGGTGGTATCCCCCGAAGCCGCACAGAGTTTTTTTTCCAGGGTCAACAGCGACGATAAATCTTTGGTCATATTTACAGAGGCAATGCATGAGCTGTTTCAGGAGCAGGAAAGCGGACAGATACTGGAAATCATCCAATCCTGGATAAGACAGCGGATTTAAAAATGGGGAAGAAGATAGCCTTTTTTGTTTCCCCCCATGGGTTTGGGCATGCGGCGAGGGTATGTGGTGTGGTAGAGGCATTGACCCAAATTGATCAGAGTCTTGAATATTGCGTGATCACTACAGTACCCAAGTGGTTTTTTGAGAAGTCTTTACATGTTCCCTTCAGTTATTACCCAATCCATACCGATATAGGCCTCGCACAAAAAAACCCGTTGGAGGAGGATTTGCCGAAAACCCTGGTCTTGCTGGAGAACCTGTATCCACTGAATCAAGAGAACCTTTTTGATCCGATGCAGGCAGTAATGCAGGAAAAATGTGACCTCATTGTCTGCGATATTGCCCCCATGGGAATTGAGATTGGTCGCAACCTTGGTTTGACCTCTGTTCTGGTGGAGAACTTCACCTGGGACTGGATTTACCGTGGTTATAAAGAATATCACCAACAACTGGAGCGTCATATAGTCTACCTTGAGAATCTGTTCAATTCAGCCGATTACCGGATCATTGCCGAACCTTACTGTAAACTTTCAGCTGCTGATATCGTTACAAAACCAATTAGCCGGAGATCCAGGATTCCAGCACATATTGTCCGGGAAGAGCTGGAAGTCATGAAGGACCAGGCATTGGTTATTCTAACCATGGGAGGCGTTTATGAAAGTTATGAATGTCTGAATGAATTGACACTCCAATCCGACACGGTGTTTCTCATTCCAGGGGGCGGGGACAATTTGGTAAGGAAGGGGAATGTAATTCTTTTACCTCACGAATCTGATTTTTTTCATCCGGATCTGATCCATGCCAGTGATGCAGTTATCGGAAAAATAGGCTATAGTACCCTGGCTGAGGTGTACCAAGCCGGTAAACCTTACGGATATATTTCCAGGGAAGGGTTCAGAGAGTCAGAACTGCTGAAATTGTATATTGAACAACACATGAATGGAATTCATATTTCTGAAAGGGAGTATCGTGACGGCAAATGGGTATCTCAATTACCCCGGTTGATAGACCTGCCTCACATAAAGAGGGGAGAACTGACCGGTGCCGAGCAGGCGGCAAGGTTTATCTGTGGTTTATTGAATTAAATCGGGTTTAAATGTACGATAACCAATAATTAATCTTCTTTTGGATATCTTCTGAAGTGTCATTTCAACAATATTAATCCAGATGATCCACGGCGAATCGAGATATTTCCAGGTTGGGAAAACAGGCGGATATGGTTTGGCAGTTGTTTCCGGCGTGTTGCTTGGTATCTCCTATCCCGATTTTGATCTCTTTTTGTGCGGATGGATCTGTTTTGTGCCTCTTTTAATTGCACTTGACGACAAATCATATATCCAGGCTTATCTTATCGGGCTATGCACAGGAATCTTCGCGTTAAGCATCGGTTTTTACTGGATTGCGAATTGGGCTGAAAATGCGCTCCGGATCTCCTTTCCTTTCAGTCTACTGTTCACCTTGTTATACGCATTCTGCATCGGGCAAGCTTTCGGGCTCGTCACAGTCCTCTACTGCTGGATCAGAAAAAACCTGCAATGGGACGAATCCATCATACTTCCCGTTGTTTTTGTTGCGGTTTTCTCCCTGTTTCCCATGATTTTTGAATTTAAACTGGGAGATTCCCAATCCGGGTTTCTACCGGCCATCCAACCCATTGAGTTTACGGGGATCTATGGTCTCGATTTTATCATGGTGCTTTTTAATGTTCTGATCTTCAAACTAGTCGGTCTTCCGTTGCGTCCAACAGGCAGAGGGTGGATTTTAATAGGGGGATTCATATTGTTGATCTGGTTCGTAATTGGAGGCGTACAGTTACAAAAATGGGATAAAGAGATCAATAGCTGGCAAAGCAGACCTATTGGGATAGTACAGCCCAATAGAATGGTTTCTCTTTCCCGGCCAATGCCCAAAGAGGGATACAGCCGCGAGTCTCCCCTTGAAATGGAAATGAGTCAGATTCTCAGCGAACAGGGAGCAAAGCTGATTGTCTGGCCGGAAGGTCATTTTTTTGGTTACACCTATTGGTCACGGGTTCAAGTCGCTTTTGCCCGTCAGGTCACACAAATGGCTACTCCCTTGCTCTTTTATGATGCAACCTTTAAATTGGCAGGTGTTAAAAAACAATTTTTTAACACCATTTTATATATGAATGAGAGCGGCGAACTGGTGGATAGCTATGATAAGATAAAACTGGTTCCTTTCAGTGAATACTCACCCCTCACGGATAAAATTCCCTTATTGCGCTGGATTCTGGGTGATTATCTTGATAACCTGACCCCTGGAAGTCAAACAAAAATCTTTAAAATCGGGGAGATGAGAATCATTCCCAGGATCTGTTATGAACCATTGTTTCCTGAATTTGTTGCAGATTCCATTGGCTCGGATGCAGCCGGGAAAATTGTTCTAGTACAGTCACAAGACGGGTGGTTCGGAAAAACCAGTCAGCCCAATCAACACATGGCGACAACAGTCATGAGAGCAATTGAAAACCGCGTTCCTCTGATTCATGTCATTAATAATGGACCATCCGCCGTAATTAATCCGGCAGGGAGATACGTGTTTAAATCCGAAGGATTTACAAGAGGACAATGGGTTGTTGCTATGCCGTTTCACCCCGGGAAAGGGGGGAGCTTCTTCTCTTGTTTTCCCGGCCTGTTTATCAATATCATTCGGATAGGTTTTGGTTTGTTTCTATTATCCGGTTTGTTCATTTTACGATCCACATATCAAGAAAAGGGATAATTGCCATGCAAGAATCTCAGTATATATTCGCCAAGATCCCTTCCGTTCAGGAGATCGATCAGTATCTTAAATCCCTGGGTCTGAAGCATGGCAAAGAGGTTAGAAATTCAATACAAAAGCAGCTGTTTGGAATTCGTCAGGACATCAAATGGTTATCTGACAATAACATCACCAGGCAGACCATTTTGGAGAGGATCAGATCTGAGCTGGAACAGAACAAGCAGGATCTGGTTTCAGTAATCAACGGTACCGGGGCTGTGATTCATACAAACTTGGGGAGATCCGTTTTTTCAAAGGAGATTCTGGATGAGGTAACTGCCATCGTAACTTCATATACAAACCTGGAGTTTTCACTGGAGACCGGTAAGAGAGGGATGCGCCTCAACAACGTCAGTGGTTTGCTAAAAACACTGACGGGTGCCGAAGAGGTGGTGGTGGTTAATAACAATGCTTCTGCCGTGCTTCTCAGCCTGATAACATTTGCCCGGGGCAAAGAGGTGATTATTTCCAGGGGTGAGCTGGTTGAGATTGGGGGGTCCTTCCGCATACCCGAAATTATCGAAGTCTCCGGAGCTTATCTAAAAGAAGTCGGTACCACAAATCGTA
This sequence comes from bacterium, assembly GCA_018829445.1. GTDB lineage: Bacteria > SAR324 > SAR324 > XYD2-FULL-50-16 > XYD2-FULL-50-16 > JAHJTV01. The sequence continues at coordinate 215,490 of JAHJTV010000063.1, read as the reverse complement.
CCCGCATAAGTGATTATGAACGGGCAATTGGGGAGGAAACCGCCATCCTGTTGAAGGTGCATACCTCCAACTACCAGATTATGGGCTTCACAGAGACAGTCCAGGCTTCGGAGCTTTTCCAGCTGGCCAGAAGGACACAAACTATTTTGATGGAGGATTTGGGAAGTGGAGCATTAACGGGGTTTCAGCATGCCAGTCTGAATACGGAGCCCATTGTCCCGCAAGTATTAAAAGATGGGGTGGATATTGTGACTATCAGTGGTGATAAACTGCTTGGCGGGCCCCAGGCCGGGATCATCCTGGGCAAGAAAAAATACCTGGATAAGATTAAGCTGCATCCTCTCTATCGGGCTCTGCGATGCGATAAAATTACCATGCTGTTACTGGAAAAAAGCCTGATCTATTATGCAAAGAATGAACAAACAAAATATATACCAACCCAGCGAATGCTCAACGAGTCCGCTGACATGGTAAAAGAAAGAGCTGAGGTGATCATCTCAGAGCTAGACAAGAATCTGTTTAAATTGGTTGAATGTGATTCCACACCAGGAGGTGGCTCACTACCGGGCAAGGCCATTTCCTCCTGGGGAATTCAGATTGCTTTAAAAGATTATAATGAGGAGGATATGTTGGGGAGATTGCGGCATTGCGATCCTCCTGTGATCGGAAGGATTTTAGAGGGAAAGGTGATCATTGATTGTCGCACGGTTTTACCGCACCAGACCGGGTTGTTACAAACGGTATTAAAAACATTTGAAAGTACTGTTTTGTAAGGCTTTGGCGGGATACCCTTTTTCAAGTCAGGTGATCATATTCCGCCTGCGCTCCTCATGAGTTTTCCAGTTTTAAAACCTCGGCTTTAAATTTCTGGAACCTTTCTGTTTCTCCATAAAGCCGACAGGTGTTCTCCAGTGCCGTTTCCAGAACCTGCTCGACAGGAACCGCTTTAATTTCTGCTATGGCTTCGGCACCTATTAAAATATTTGCAGGAACATTGCGTTTTTCAGGATCAGGCCCAAGAACCGGACTGTCTGTTTCCAGTAGTATTGATTCTAAAGGGAGTTGCTTGACCAGGTTTTGTTTTTGCCTGGATCTCACAATTGAAGGGGGAATGGAAAAAAAATAACCTGCCTCAACTCCTTTCATGGCCGAAGAAGCTTTGCCATCAAAAGCATGCATCTGCACTTTCTCCACATTCTTTTCCAACAGCATTTCAATGGCATGCCTGCCAGCAGAGCGGGAATGGACATTTAGTGGCAAGTCGGTACTGAGGGACAGTTCGATAAATCGCTCAAAAATGGAGTGTTGTATCTCCCGTTCAGCCTCATCCTTTATTATCCAGTGATCAAGACCAACCTCTCCAATGGCAACCAGTCTGTTAAGATTTTTAATGATGAACTCTTCCAGTTGTTCGGCCTGTTTTAGATCGACAACCCCCGGGTATAAGCCGGCTGCAGGCAGGATTTCGGGATGAATGTCCGCAAGTTTTATATTAATTTTTGCGTCTTTGAGTGTTTCACTTACCGTAATTACTCCAACTATTCCAATGGTTCGTGACGCAATGAGGACTGTGGCCCGATCGTTTGCGAACACCCTGTCACAAAGGTGTGTATGGGTGTCTATTATCAGCGGTCTATTAGAATTCAATGGGTTGACTCCCCGGACAATTTAAGTTTTTTTCCACACATTATCCATTGTATTGATCTTTTCTTCAACTTGGAATTATTGAAGTCCGATTTTTGTTTTTATCAGGGTCGATTCTAAACAACCATATCAATGTTATCAATCAGCCGAGTTTTACCGAATTTGACTGCCAAAGCTATTAGAATATTGCCTTTAATCTGATTCATGTTCTCAAGGGTTTTGGAGTGCACAATCTCAACATAGTCGATCAAAGCTCCCTCGATCTGTTTGATCCTGCTCACAATGAACTGTTTAATAGTGGTGATATCCCTTTCTCCCGAAGCGATTTTTGCCTTTGTTTCAAAAAGGGATTGCGATAAAACCTGTGCTTTTTTCCGATCAGCTTCCGTAAGATATGAATTTCTGGAACTCATAGCCAGTCCATCCTCTTCTCTGACAATAGAACAGGGAACAATGACAATATCCATATTTAAGTCACGCACCATTTTTTCGATGACAACAACCTGCTGGGCATCTTTTTTCCCAAAATAGGCATAATCAGGTGTTGTCATATGAAAGAGCTTGGCAACAATTGTGGTGACTCCCCGAAAATGACCGGGGCGGGTTCTTCCACATAACTGTCTTGTCAAATCCCCGGCGACTTCAACAAAGGTGCTATAACCATCCGGGTACATCTCTGTTACGGTTGGTGTAAATAAAAAATCGACTCCCACGCTTTCTGTCAGTCTTTGATCTCGCACCATATCCTTGGGATAAGATTCAAAGTCTTCATTTGGACCGAATTGTGTGGGGTTGACAAAAATGCTAACTATGACGATATCGGTTTCTTCCCTTGCTTTTTTCATGAGAGATATATGCCCTTCATGTAGAAATCCCATGGTAGGCACAAAACCGATGGTCTTGCCTTGCCGTTTAAACTCTTTTATCCTGCTTCTTAATTCTCCGACCGCTTCAATTACTTCCATTATTACTCTCCATCCTCAAATATTGACATCTCAAACAACACGGAATCGGCCCCTACCAACATCCAATATTGATTTTTGGGCTCGCTGGGTATATTTGCTAATAAAGCTTTTTCAAAACAGAATCATCCAACTGAAAGGTATGTTTTTCTTCCGGAAACTGTCTGCTGTTCAGATCCTCAATATAGGATTGAACGGCATTGACTATTCCGGTTCCCATCTCGGCATATTTTTTTACGAATTTGGGCGTAATATCCTTGTACATGCCCAGCATATCCTGAACAACCAGAACCTGACCGTCACAGTAGCGGCCGGCTCCAATACCGATTGTTGGGATATCAAGTTTTTCACTGATTAATCTGGAAATACTCTCAGGAACACATTCCAGGACAAGACCAAAAACACCGGCATCCTGAAGAATCTCGGCATCTTCAATCAGTTTTGCAGCCTCATCCGCGCTTTTCCCTTGAATCTTATACCCCCCCATGATGTTGACTGATTGAGGAGTTAGTCCCAAGTGCCCAAGTACCGGTATTTGAGCATTTATAATGGCTTTGATGTGGTTGATAATCTCCCTGCCCCGTTCCAATTTTACCGCTTGAGCACCAGCCTCCTGTATGAAACGGCCTGCGTTTTCAACCGTGGTTTTGATATCGGTGTGATAGGATAGAAAGGGCATGTCCCCGATAATAAAGGCGTTTTTTGTTCCCCTGGAAACAGCCTTGGTGTGATGAATCATATCATCCATGGTGACATGCAGCGTATTCTCGTATCCCAGAATCACCATTCCGAGGGAGTCACCCACCAATATGCAATCCACTCCCGCTTCATCCAATAGCTTTGCAGTTGTATAGTCATAGGCAGTTAACATGGAGATAATATGCCCCTCCTTTTTTGCATCGGCAAAAGAGTTGATATTAAATTTTTTGTTTAACATGGCAGTTTGTTTTCGATTATGGATATTTTAAGGATAGTGTCCAATCTGTTTAAGTGAGTAATTTTGTCAGCATCTCTATTTTATTCTTTTCCTTGAGTATTTCCTTCTGTGCCAAGGCAAGTGTTAGTCTTCCAAGGAGTTTGTAAGTATCCGATTCATCTGTACGGGCTGCGTTAAAAACCTGCAGGTGCTTAATAATGGTCTCCACATCTCCCCTGGCGATTGGACCTGTTAAAGCTTTTTCCGGTCCTGTTCTGATGATATTACGAATGGTTCCATTAATCATGGGAGCTAAGGCTGAAATTGCAGTCGATTGGGTAATCCCAATCGACTGCATCATATTAAAACCGAAACTTAGAAGCGCTGTCAGGTAGTTGGATACAACACATGAGGCGATATGATATTCGGTTTTTTGATCTGGTGACAGAACCAAATGGTTATTTCCGGTTTTTTTCAACAGGGAGACTATTTTTTCCAACTGTTGGGGGCCTTCAATACCAAAGGTTGTATTCGACAAATCTTCCACAGACTTTGTGACATCAGCAAATGACTGCATTGGATGGACAGAATAAATATATGCTCCCATCTCTTGAAGACAAACGAGTGACGCGGAAGATAGAGCTCCGCTCATGTGAGCAAATGATCTGTTTTTAAGACTGTTACCGGTGGAAAAAATGTTCCGGGCTACTGATTCAATTTGATCATCGTTGCAGGTGATAAAGAGCAGATCGCTATCCTTGACCAGGGAAACATCATTGGAATAAACCTGAGAATCTGTTAGCTCAGCGGCTGTTTTGGCGGAATGAAGAGAACGGCTTAGATATCCTGAAAGTTGAAACCCTCTGTTTTTTAAATAAATACCGAAAGCAGTACCAACTCTTCCCGCTCCAATAAATCCTATTCTCATAATACCGCAACCTTTTGTTGACGTTAGTGTCATCTATTCATCATTCCTTGCTCATGAGGACAATCTGCCAGCATGTGCAATTTTAATCGTAAAGATGCGTACCGAAAAAAGTAAATAGTGACCGAAAAGGCGAGAATCAAACGAAATGGCGATTTTGTTTGAACTTAATTCGGAGGTTTTTTCTTTTAAGTGGAATTGTACCAAATGCGTTGATATCTCTGCAAGTGGAGATTGGGCGCAGCCATGTGACTGCCGTGGGGCCTGGAATAATTGTTAACAGGATTTCAAAGAGAAAAATATTGTAATTACAGCGGAATGCAACCATGTTTGTGCTTTTTAAATACCGGTTTCTTTTTCCTGGCGATTTCGAACGATTGAATCAGTTTCTGCCTGGTTTCATCGGGATGAATGATAGCGTCGATATATCCTTTTGACGCCGGGTTATAAGGATTGGAGAACTTCTCCCGATACTCGTTTATCTTTTGTTGTCTCAGAGCTTCAGGATTTTCAGCGTCTCGAATCTCCTTGGCAAAGATGATATTGCAGGCACTTTCCGGTCCCATGACAGCGATCTCTGCTGAAGGTAATGCATAAACAAAATCGGTTTTCAGGTGTTTAGATGACATGGCGATATACCCTCCTCCAAATGCCTTGCGAAGAATGAGGCTAACTTTTGGTACCGTTGCTTCAGCGTAAGCATAGATCATCTTGGCGCCGTGACGGATAATACCGGCGTGCTCCTGATCGGCTCCCGGCAGATAACCGGGCAGATCGACTAATGTCAATATGGGAATACAGAAAGCGTCGCAGAATCTGACAAATCGTGCAGCCTTATCTGAAGAATCCACATCCAGACATCCGGCTTTTACCTTGGGCTGGTTGGCAATGATACCAATGGCTTCTCCATCCAATCGCGCAAAGCCAATGACAACATTTTTGGCAAACATTGCCTGCACTTCGAAGAACTCTGATCCATCAACAATTGTTTTGATAACGTCAATGATATCATAGGATTTTCTTGAATCGTCCGGGATGGTATCAGCCAGTTTGAATCGGCTTTTGGGGGGAGCAGGTTTGGCTTTTGGGATTTCAGCATCCCATGCTGATGGGAGATAGCTTAACAGAGTCCTGACCTGCGTGAAGGTATCCAATTCACTTTGGGAGTAAAAATGGGCATTCCCGGTTTTGGTATTATGTACCTTCGCACCCCCAAGCTCCTCAGAACTCACTTTTTCACTCAGAACCGATTCTATCACTTTTGGTCCGGTCACAAACATTTTTGAGAGCTTATCCACCATAAAAACAAAATCGGTAATGGCGGGTGAGTAAACGGCCCCGCCGGCACAAGGCCCGAGGATAACGGAAATCTGCGGTATCTTGCCGCTATTGAGGGTATTTCTTAAGAAAATTTCACCATATCCGGCCAGTGAATCCACGCCTTCTTGAATTCTGGCTCCACCGGAATCATTGATACCGATGATGGGCATTCCCATTTCTGAAGCCATATCCATGGTTTTGGTGATCTTGGCAGCGTGCATTTTTCCCAGTGATCCCCCCTGAACAGTAAAATCCTGGGCATAAACCGCGACCTGCCTGCCGTCAATCTTTCCAAATCCCGTTACAACACCATCGCCAGCTAGTTGCTGTTTGTCCAACCCAAAATCTTTACCACTGTGTTCAACAAAGAGGTCAATTTCATGAAACGAGTTCTGATCCAGCAATTCATAGATTCTTTCCCGGGCAGTTAGAACCCCATTTTGTCTGCGCTTAGCAATCTTCTCGTCGCCACCTCCTTTAATCAGGACACTAACCTTATCAAGAAAAGTCGAGATTTTTTTTAACATACATTCTCCATGTGTATTGTGGCTTGATAAGATGAACGAACGAATGAGGGGAGGGATTCTTACCAATCGGTTAAGTGTTTGGAATGAAAGGGAGTCAAAGTGTATTAACCGGTAAGAAATCTCTCCCCACAACTGTTTGTATCCAGGTTTCAGATAAAACCGTAGATTACAGCATTCGAGTAGAAACCCTATGAAAGGTAGATATCATATGAAAACCAGAATGGCTTTAAAAAAAGGTTATAAACCTATTACAAGAGACGTGCCTCCCAGGGCTTATATTCAATATAGCACTGATTATATTATGAAAAAATGTGGCTGCTCCGGGAAATCAAAAAGACTTGAATTGGACAGATGTGTAAAATATGTATAGAGTCTATGCAATTAGTGTATATCAAAATCATACTCAAATTTATGTGATCTTAAAAATGCCTGGAAAAAGAAGTTTATCGTCAGAGGATAGAAAATTTTTCATTCTGGTAAGAAAAGCCACCATCTCGAATCCTTTCAGTGAAGAAAGATTGGAGCTGGATATAAAAATTGCCAATTTTCAAAGAGTTAAAGAACGTCCCCATGATATTGAAGATGCTGTTGAGTCCATTGAGACGAGAATCTTGAATCTTGAAGAGGGAATCACTGATATTATCAAACACTATGAGGGTAAAGACAGGCAGATTCTGGAAACCTCCATTCAGTTTCTCTTTTTTTACCGTTACAGGAAACAGTTTGACCGGTTTATAAAAAAGCAGATTGAAGCCGGTGATACGCCTATAAAACTTGACTTTATCAATGAAATCTTCAGCTTTCTTCAGCCTCGGGGATTTTCACAGGAGCAGATTCAAGGGGCTATTGAGCATTCCTATCAGTTCAGAAGGGCATTTCACTTTATCGATCAGAATCTGATTGGCCGTAGTCCGGTTATGAGAAAGCTGCGATATGATCTCTGGAATAACATCTTTACTCACAATATTGAAATGTACAGGAAGTTTCTGCTGAATCGAATGGAGGATTTCTCCACCTTGATTTTAGGAGAAACAGGAACAGGGAAGGGCACAGTGGCGCGGGCTATCGGTCGTTCAGGGTATATCCCCTTTGATTTGGCGAAAAAAAGCTTCGTGGAAAGTTTTATGCGCTCTTTTGTCTCCATCAACCTTTCGCAGTTTCCGGAAACATTGATAGAATCTGAACTTTTCGGACATAAAAAGGGAGCATTTACCGGTGCCATTGAAGACTATATCGGCGTATTTGGTCGCTGCAGTCTGTTTGGAGCCATTTTTCTTGATGAGATCGGTGAAATCGCCCAACCGATCCAGATAAAACTATTGCAGGTGTTACAGGAACGGGTGTTTTACCCGGTAGGTTCACGTCAACAGGAGAGATTTCAAGGTCGGGTCATTGCTGCTACTAATCGTTCCATCAATGAACTCCGCAACAATAATATATTTCGAGATGATTTTTACTATCGATTATGTTCAGATGTGATCGTTGTTCCAACATTACAGCAAAGAATCCAGGAAGATCCGGCTGAATTGGACGACCTTCTGGAATTTATCATTAATAAAATCGTTGGTACAGATTCAAGAGAATTAACCTATATGGTCAGAGCTACCATCCGTAAACAATTGGGTGACAAATATCCGTGGTACGGAAATGTAAGAGAGTTGGAACAATGCGTCCGGCGAGTGATTCTAAATAAAAAATATTTGGGTGATAGCCGTCCGGAACAAAACACCCTGTCATCAAATCTAAACGCAATTGCTGATTCAGGGGAAGTTTCCGCCAATCGTTTGCTGTCCGGGTATTGTAAATTGCTGTATGACCGGTTTGGAACCTATGAAGAGGTGGCACGTCGGACGCAACTCGATCGGCGAACGGTTACAAAGTATATTAAAACCTGGGAGCCATGAGGGCTCAACTCTTATCCAATTGACCGGATTCCTCTTTGACTTTACAAGTGCTGATTCCAAGAACCGCATACGGGGGACACCATCCAATGCCAGCCGTTGCCAGGGGGACTATACCGATAGCACCCCACCAACTCTGAAAGAAAATTCCCAGTCCAATAATAGCCAAACCCAAAACCACTCGAATGATCCTGTCAAGAGAACCAACGTTTTTTTTCATGAAATACTCCTTTGTAAAATGACAAGTTTATACTGCAGTCAGTCACAGCTTTTCAAACAGGCTAATTTTCTCGTCAATTGATGAGATGATATTAAATCAATGAACCTGTTAATGCGGGTCTCTTCCGGTATTTTAATTGAGGTGATTCTTGAAAGCAATCAATATTAATTTATACTCAAAAAAAGCAAAAAAGGAATTCGTTGCCTAGGTTGGATATCATATCCCTTAAAGAATTAGCTTTGCTGCAAGGACAAAGTTTTGATTGATAGTCAAAAACGCAATATTGGCAAGATATGCAAAATTAAAAGCAAAAACAGGAAAGTGTATGGGGCAAGAATCCTCTAACCTGAATTTTCCAGGTTAAACATAACCTAATCAATAGATTATATTCCTGTTGTCTTTGAGGCAGCAGATAACCTTTTTTTGGAGATAGGTATAATGGTAAATTCAGGCTTTCAGATTGTCCCCATCGGACACGTCAACGTTTCCCGTGAGGGGTTTTTAATAAAAATTGAAAAACCATATTTGGATGGACTCCGAGGAGTTGAAGAATTTGGTCACCTGATAGTTCTCTGGTGGAGTCATCTCTGTGATAATGATTTGTATCGAAAAGAATTGATTGGCAAACAGCCCTATAAGAACTCCCCATCTGAAGTTGGAATATTTGCTACCAGGTCTCCCGCAAGACCCAATCCTGTTTCACTGACTACTGTTGCCGTTAGCAGTGTTGATAAGGTAAAAGGGATTGTGCGGATTCCATACATTGATGCGGAAGAAGGATCACCAGTCATCGATATAAAGCCCTATCATCCCTCTCTGGACAGAATCAGGGACATTGGAATGCCAACTTGGTGTAACCATTGGCCAAAATGGCACGAAGATTCCGCAACCTTTGATTGGGAAGCGGAATTTATTAACGCTCAATAAAAGTCCCCCAGGTTGAATGATCAGGCAGGAAAAAGGAACAATTGCCTTGTTAGATGTTCCCTTTTTCCTGAATCCCGAGATTACAGAGACAGATTTAAAGATTATTCACCCAGCTTCTTAACCTGTTGGTACACCTCCATGATAAAAAAGCTCATATACTTTTTGTCCTTCAAAGTAAACCTCTTCAGTCCCATGAAAAACTTTCAGATCTCCATTCTGCCGGTTTTTGTATCTCCAGCCGTTTTTTAAAAAGAGTTCAGGCCCACGAAATGGAAAGGAATGATCAATCAACTGCATCGCCTCCTTAAGGAACGAATACAGGAGAGCCAACTCACTCGATGGCAGATCCGCTTTCCCGAAATAATTCATTATCCAGATGGGTTGATTGCCTGCAACCCTGAAAACAGTCTCAGTGCCGGAAAAAGGATTAAAGCCGGTATATCGATCAAGATATGAAAAGGTGGCATTGGCATATTTAAACCCCCTGTAGCCACCGTCGAAAGAGATCTCCTCCCCCTCTCCCCCGGCAGCATATCCATCCAGTTTTGCTTTTATAATGAAGTCGATCAGTTCCATTATCCTCCTCGCTGGTTTGTTGAAAATATTACAGATCTCGAATCATCCTTTTCTCCATCAACTCAAAACCTTCAATTCTGCGAGATTTTGTATTTCCATCAAACCTGAATCTAAAATGTTGATAGAACCTTATCGCTCTGACATTACCCTTCAAAACCCAGATGACACATTCTGTAAAATTTTGGGAGATCAAATCGGACAAGGACCTGGAAAGTAAGGCACCGCCAAATCCTCTGCCCCAGAATTCCGGTAGTAAATAAATTGAATTGATCTCTCCACATTTGCTAAAAGCATCTTCATCCCGACACTGACCAAATGAGGAAAAACCAATAATCCCATTGTCTTCATCCTTTACAATACACTGGAATTTATTTGTTTTTGAATCCTGCTTGCCATCGCTCTATTCTCTCCTCATGGGAGAGGTTCGAGAGAATATCATCAGGAATCAGCCCTTTATAAACCTGTTGCCATGATTTTATATTGACGGCAACAATGTTGGGGATATCTGTGAGGATCGCTTGTCTAATCATTTATAGTCTTTTGTCATGAGAGTGGATGAGGAAAAACCAAAAATCTTTGTAAACGGCCAAACTGAGCTAGATTTGATCTCCTTAAAGCCCAACCTGTTGTATAGCTTTTTTGCATCGGGATTGGTGTTAATTACCTCTAAGCTGATCAGTTGAATGTTTCTTTGACCTGCATAGTTTTCAAATTCGGATATGAGTCTGCTCCCTATTCCTTGCCCTCGCTTATTCGGTGAGACAGCAATTCCATCCAGATGCAGCTCGTTGGGTTTGATGTCGTAATTCATTAATATCAAGAGCAGAAATCTGAATAAGGACGAGAAAAAACCATATTTTCTAACCATTTGTGAAAAAGAGGGCGTGAGAAAACTGCCATTTATGTCCTGGATTCCTAAAATCCCAATAACCTCTTCATTGTCAATGGCAAAAATACATTTGGTTGGATCTATATTGTTTATCAGATAGGAAACAGCAGAGTCCTTGTTACCAAAGACCGGTTTCAACTTCTGGTGTAGAGAGTTATAGTAAAGCTCTATTGCTTGTTTTATTAATTTAGCAGGTAAGCCTTGTTTTATTTCCATCAGGGGGTCAGGGAAAAGATAAAGGAGTTTATTGAACTGCAGTAATCATCAGTAAAGGAAGCGATCAAATACACCATTATTAATTAAAATTTTTAGTCCGATAGCCCATAGTACCAGTCCACCCATGACCTCCGCCGTTTTCCCCATGATTGAGAAAGAAGCCGCTTTTTTGCCCAGGTATAATCCAAAAAGAGTAAACAACATAGCAACAACCCCAATAATCAGGACTGGAAAAGCTATCGACAGTTTAAGCAGGGATAGGCTGATACCAACGGCAAAAGCGTCGATACTGGTCGCTACTGACAGCATAATCAACGAAAACCCTTTGGTGGGGTCCTTTTTTTTGAATTCATCTTTATCTTCCTTGGATAGAGCTTCCCGGATCATATTGGTTCCCACATATGCCAATAGGCCAAACGCTATCCAGTGATTATAAGCTTCCACAAAAAAACGCAGGGTTAGACCCACACTCCAACCTAGAAGAGGCATTAGTGCCTGGAAAAGACCAAAATGCCAGGATAATCTAAAAGTCTGACGAATACTCACCTGTTTTAAACCGACACCAACCGCAATAGAAACGGCAAAAGCATCCATTGCTAAAGCCACGGCAATGCCTAGCAGAGTTATAAAATCCATCGGGTAATCACTGAAGGGTATTGATATTTGCATCCATCAAAGGATTACAATGTCATGAGTGAAAAAAATATTGAATCGGTTATAAATTTCTATAACATTCACACGATTTATTAAAAGTTTCTTCCCATTTCATTTATATTTATAGATTTAGGTTTTATTTGTCTCAATTTATGCCTATTTTTGTGCTCACCTAGATCCGGGCTTGCATGTCAAAGGTCCTTTTTCAGGTTATTCGCCGGGAGAGCTTTTTTGTCAAAATTACCTTGACAGTCAAAGTAAACAGAGGATATAGTTTGATTATCAAACAAATTAAACAGGAGGAAGAATGTGTCCCGAGGATTTACACCGCTTGAGTCGAGTTGTTATTCAGTTTTATGAGAAAATGTTTTCCTGGGAGGGGGCGATAGCCAAGAATTCCGGACTCTCTCCCCAGCAGAATCATACCATTGAGATTGTTGGTGAGGAGGGACCAATTCGAATGAAACCCCTGGCGGATAAGCTTGGGGTGACAACCGGCACCTTAACCGTAATGATTGATCGATTGCAAAAGGCCGATTATGTTGAGCGAAAAAATGATCCCGATGACCGACGCGCTTTCAATATAGTATTAACTGAAAAAGGGAAACAGGTACACAACGAACATCATGCTTATCATTCGAAACTGGCAGAGGATATCTCGGGGTGTCTCAAAGAGGAAGAAGCAAAGCAGTTTGTCCAAATGCTTGAACAGATCAACACTATTTTCTAAAGAGCCGCTATGAATTCCAATTGCAGTGGAAACCAACAACAACTTGAATCAAACAGGAATGAGAGGGTGACCCTGGTAGTGGTCATCATTACCCTGATGATGATGATCGCCGAGATTGTTGCGGGAATATTGAGCGGTTCCATGGCTCTGCTTTCCGATGGTATCCACATGGGTACCCATGCAGTGGCTTTATTCATTACCCTGATGGCCTATATCATCGCACGTCGGTACTATAACAATCCATCCTTTTCCTTTGGTACCGGAAAAGTAGGTGTACTGGGAGGGTATACTAATGCTATTCTCCTGATCATAGCAGGCTTGGCGATGGCTTATGAATCGGTGGAACGGTTAGTTGAACCGGTTTCCATACGGTTTAACGAAGCAATTTTTGTGGCGATCATCGGTTTGATTGTAAATGTAGCCAGCGCAATTATCCTGGGCCACGGTGGTGATGATCATGGGCACTCACACGATCATCATCATGAAAAACATACTTCCCATGGCGGGCATACCGATCACAATCTCCAGGCAGCCTATCTGCATGTCATAACAGATGCCTTGACCTCGGTTCTTGCCATTTTTGCTTTAGTGATCGGGAAATACTTCGGATTTGTATGGGCTGACCCGGTTGTAGGAATTCTAGGTGCCATAGTTGTCATCAAGTGGGCTGTTGGTCTCATCAGTCAGACCGGTTCAATTCTGCTTGACCTGGGTGATTTTTCTCCTGAGATCGCAACAATCAGGGAAACATTGGAGAGGGAAGGCGATACAGTAACCGATATTCATATCTGGCAGATTTCGGGAAATGAACGATCCTTGATCGTCAGTCTGGAAACATCTTCCGCACAAAAAGTGGAGGACTATCATACAAAAATAGCAGGCATCTCCTGTTTTGAGCATACCACCATTGAAGTAATTCACAGGCGCGGGCAATCAGATATCCTGGATTCAGAAATCGGGCTAACAACCTGATTCCCAACAACGCCGTTGACAGGGGAATCAAAGGCAGGTAGGTTGATGCGGTCATTAACCGGAAACTATCCTGTAACGCTGAATAGCTTTTACACGCCATTATGACACATCCCGGAATCCAGCCTTTTATCAGGGCTTATCAAGAGCGAACGCAGAGGCTAAAAAGCCTCAAAGAAAGCGGCAGAAAGATGATTGGCTATTTCTGCTCCTACACACCTTTGGAGGTGATTGATGCCGCCGGATTCGTTCCGGTCCGAGTGATTGGAGGTGCGGGGAGAGTGGAAGATGCCTATTCCCTGGTTCCTGATTTTATATGTCCCTTTATGAAACGCTGCCTGGAAAAGGCAATGGCCGGAGAATATCGATATCTGTCCGGCATTGTTCAGGGGTACACCTGTGATGTAGCCTGCGGAATAGTCAATGTTTGGAAGGAAAACATACCTGCGGAGATATATCATACAATTCCACTACCCTACCTTGACAGCAAAGAATCCCGTGAGTATTTACGGTCTGAACTGAACGTTCTTATTGACCGGTTAAATGTCATGGGTGGTAGCTGTACTTCCGAATCCCTCAAGAACTCCATCAATAGATATAGAAAATTAAGGGAGATCCTTGCTGATTTGACCATGGGCCACAATGGCAGAAGAGCTGCCCTGTCTGCTGTCGATCGGTATTACCTCCGTCAAGCTTGTTCATGTTTGCCCGTTGAAGAGGCTTTGCAGGCATTGGAGCTTCTCAGGTACCAAATCAGCGGGACTGAGTCGATAAAACCATCGGGTATCCCTGTCATGGTATCCGGTAGTGTGATCGAAAGTCATCTGGTTTACGAGGCGTTGGAACAATGTGGAGCAGATATTGTGATAGATGATGTTTGCTCCGGTGAAAGGGGATTCCAAAATATCACAGGTGATGTTAAAAATCCGTTGGATGCCATCATTCATCAGCATTTTTCCCGTCAACCCTGTCCATCCCGTTGTCGAGCAGAGGACAGACTTCTACTGATGAAAAAGCAGATCGCCGATCATGATATCCGTGGAGTGATTTTTGTACTGCAAAAGTTCTGTACGCCGCATTTAGCCGATATTCCTTTTTTAACGGAAAAACTGAAAGCACTCGGGATTCCATCGGTAGTAATCGAAATGGATGAAAACTGGAATGTGGACGGCCAGTTTCGAACTCGTATAGAAGTATTTTTAGAGCTGATAGGGTAATCATGGAAAAAAAGCAAAAAGCAACCAAACGACTGGAATCGGCAAAGGAGCTCTCAAAGGTGGTGGGAGAGTACTACCTGGAATGTGTTCAGGCAAAACAGAAGGGGAAGCCCGTTGGTTGGATGCCTCCAATGAATGGAGCCATTGAGATTTTTTATGCCATGGATCTTCAACCGGTGTTTCCTGAAAACTGGTCACCGGTTTGTGCTGCTTTCGGGCTGACCCCCAGCAATTTTGAAGTATCCGAGGGGATGGGATATTCAAGGGATCTGTGTGGTTATCTCCGGAATATTATCGGTTACGTGAATGGACCGATTGAAGACAGGAACAGCCCCTTGGGAGGGCTTCCCGAACCGGACATCATTCTCTCTCCCGGGGGTGGTTGCATCCCTGTAATGAAGATATTCCATGCTTTGGAGCGACGGTTCAAAGAGGCGAAAGTATTAAAACTGGATCTTCCACAGGTCGCCATAGAGGAGATAAAACCGCATCATCTTCGATACGCCGTCAGCGAAGTACAAAGGCTGATCGGTTTTTTAGAGAGGGAAACCGGCCGCAAACTGGATTATGATCGCCTGAAAGAAGCTGTTGAGCTTTCCGACAAGGCTTGTGCTTTGTGGGATGAGATCATGACTTACCGTCAGACCATCCCCACTCCATTTTCAGCGGCAGAAATGGGAATCATGTTTGTAATGGTGACCCGGCAGGGAACTCAGATTGCGGTGGATTTTCTGGAAAAGGTGTTGAATGAGATCAGGCAGAAAGCGAAAATGGGCAGCGGGGTAATCGAAGATGAGCAGATTCGATTGTTTTGGGATAATATCCCGTTATGGTACAACATGGGGATATTTAACTATTTCGAGAAAATGAACGGAGTGGTAGTTGCAGAAACGTACTCTGCAGCCTGGTCTTTAAGATTGGATGCAAAAAATCCCATCGAAGCGTTGGCTTTAAAATCTTTAAAGTCATACTCCCTGGTTTCCTGCGTTTCCATTGTAAAAAGAGAGGAGATGGTGCTGAAAGCCTGTCGCGATTATGCCATTGACGGGGTCATTCTCCATCAGAACAAATCTTGTGTTCCCATCACACTGGGGCAGATGGACATCAAACGCAAACTTGAAGAGGAGCTGGGAATTCCATCCGTGGTCATCAATGCGGATCACATGGATGAGCGCAACTTCTCCGTGGCTCAATTTCAAACCAGGGCGGATGCATTCCTGGAAATGCTGAAGGAGAGGAAGCAAATCGCAAGACCACAATAAAATCAGTAGAGTACTTAAGGAGAGTTAAAAGAGCATCAAAAAGAGATCTCATTGCCTTTTGAAGGCAATTCCCTTTGAATGATGATGGTAAAGGTTACTCCTTTGCCTACCTCGCTTTTACAGTCGACGGTTCCCTTGTATTGTTTGGTAACGATGTCAAGGATGACCTGCATACCTAGTCCCGTCCCGCCTCTTCCCTCTTTTGTTGTAAAGAACGGTTCAAAGATTCTATCCAGGTTTTTCGGTTCGATCCCTTTTCCGTCATCGGAATAGATAAAAATCACCTTATTGTTTTTGGCTTCAAATTCCATTGTGATATTCCCTGTATCCCCATCATCAAAGGCGTGACTAATGGAATTCATCACCAGATTATTGACAATCTGGGAGAAAGCACCGGGGTAGCCGTCGATTTCCAGATTATCATCACAATGAATAGTCACCGTATGTCCGGATTTTGTGATGATGTTTCCCATGCTCATAAGAATCTGTTCGGTATACGCTTTCACTTTAAAGATACGTTTGGTCTCGGAAGCCTGATCTACGGCGATCTGCTTAAAACTTCTGATCAGTCGATAACCTTTTCTCAGATTTAATGTAATCATCTCGGTAATCTCCAGGCCGACGGCAAGAAATTCTTCAAAATCTTTTTTAATGACCTGGTTCTGCCTGTAGGACTTTTCCATTTCAACTAATTCATCATGCAGATGAGAAGCCCCGCTTACTCCCAGTCCCAGGGGTGTATTGATCTCATGCGATAAACTGGCAGTCACTTCGCCGAGGGCTGCCATTTTCTCGGAATTGATCAGCCTTGCCTGGGTAGCTTTCAAGTCTTCCAAAGCCGCCGAAAGTTCCTGATTAGCTCTTTCCAGTTTATCCCTCATCTCCTCAAGCTCTTTTTGTCGCCGCTTCCGTTCAATTAATTCTCCCTGCATCCTCTCCTCTTCAGCAATCCGAATGATTCTATCCTTGGTATTTTGCTGAATTGTGACCAACAGATTATTGGTTGCCGTTACTACTCGGGAGAATTCATCCTTGGCATGTCCGACGGGGACTCTTAGTCGGATTCGTTCCGGGTGGTCAGGGATTGTTTTTAATAAGGATCGTTCAAGGTTTTGAAACGGTTTGGTTAAAAAATAATGAAAGAAGATCAATAAAATAAAAGAGAGAATAAAATTCCGGAACATTCCTGAGGTGAAAACGACAAGCGAACGCTCAAGAAAGGTAATGCCGATGGAATAGGTATCAACTTTCACTCGCAACTCTCCAACCTTTATTACTTTTCCCATTTCAGTAAAACTAACCGGTGGCGGAAGGATTTTTAATGGAATAATGAATTCTCTGGTTTCTCCGAAGATGTAATCCGTAATCAGACGAAGTGTTCCCAAATCTTTGCTGCCTTGGATAACAGCAAGCGTTTTTCCCAAATCATCAATAATCGCAGCTTCGAAAATGGGTTTATACTCAAATAAACCACTGATCACTTCGATGGCAAATTCCTTGTCCAGGCTGTAGGCGGCTTGAGAAGCAGACTGCTCCACAATATTGAGCACCTGATTAATTGTTGAATCCAGGGTCGCATCATGTTCGCTGTAATCCAGATAAATCTGCAAAATGCTAAAAAGAATACCAAGAATGATGGCAATAAAAACAGTTGATCTGGCCTGTTTATAGGAAAGTCGATCTCTAAATTTAAAATCGCGGTAGTGATTTTCTTCCATCATTTTTATCCCATTCTCTGCATTATCTGGTTGGCAATAAAAGATACATTGGGGGACATGTTCATGGAGTAATGATTCCCCGGTGCTTTTATGACATGAACACCCTGTTCTGCCAGCTCTATCCATGGCCGCTCCGGAAAATGGGAAAACTCATCCAAAGGCTCCGAATGTTTAAAAAAAAGGATGTTTCCTGAGTAAGGAATGGGCCGATAATTGAACATGGCTTTCTCCAACACCCTGGCCACCCGGATACAGGATTCTACAAAATCATAGGTAAGATCACTGGATTCGCTGTTTGAGTTGATCCTGTCTACTACAAACCTGATTAATAGATCCAATGGCATATCATGTAATTCAGAGTCTGAGTCATCCAGATTCAGCTTCTCACCAAACATACGACTGATCATCTCCACATTGTCGCGAATTGGGCGAGGTAATTCCGAAACAGGTCCTGGTGTATCAATCATGGCTAATAGAGATATCTGGTGACCTTTTTCCTGCAGTTGTTTTGCCATTTCAAAAGCTATGAATCCTCCGGCAGAGGAGCCTCCGAGTGCATAAGTACCATAAGGTTTAAAATCCAGCAATTCATCTATATAAAACGCTGCCATATCCTCAACCGAAGTGATAGGCTCTGTTCCCTTTTTTATGCCCCTTGCCTGGAAGGCATATACCGGTTGTTCCCTACCAAGACTTTTTGCCAGATCAATGTAGTAATACACAAACCCAAGCCCGGTATGCACCAAATAGAGGGGACTTTTTGAATCGTTTCCTTTTTGAATCCGGACCAATGATTGGTAGCCTGAAAGTCGTTGCTCTTTGGAATCCTTTGTTTGTGATTCAAGATTGTTTTGAATGGCAAGTGCCAAGTCCGCAACGGTTGATTCCTGTAATATGGTTTTCTCATTGATGGCGCCGGGAAAAGATTCCTCTAATCTGGCTGTCAATCTGACGGCCATGAGAGAATCTCCGCCAATTTCGAAAAAATCGTCATGAATACTGATGCGTTCAATGCCGAGAAACTCTTCCCATATTTTTGTAATTAAATGTTCAATATCGTTTCTGGGAACGACGTATTTTTCTTCCTGCTCCAAAGATGTGATGGCTGGGCTTGTATGTGTAGTCGGCTCTCTTTCTATTGAAGGGCGGATCTGCCTGGATCTGATTTGATTCAAACGACCGAAAAGATCAATAGTTGATATAACCAACTGTGTGATAAAGCTTTGAGATAGGATTCGATTTAAAACCTCTTCCCCCTCCTCCGGGGTTATCAGAAAATGCAGATCAAGATTATTCTCGGTTTTCCAACCATCCCAGTTAACTGTTATCCAGCGGATCGGAGAATAGCGATCCAGTAATCGGGCAAAGGAATCCAGAAAAAGATTGGCTGCCGCATAAGCTGTATATCCTATTCCTCCCGTTACTGTAGAAAGAGATGAGAACATCATCACAAATGAAAGCGGTTTTTCCTTAAACAATTGCTCAAGAACAAAAGCTCCTTGTACCTTGGGTTTATACTGCTTCTCAAGAATCTCGGGGGTTATTTTATCAATCCGGGAAAATGTATTTTGTCCAATTTCCCCGGCAGCATGAAAAATTCCGTTGACGACGCCAAATGTTTTTTCGATGGTATCAACAGCTTCTTTTGTTTGTTCAAAATCGGAGATATCGGCTTGTAGAACCAGTAGTCTGGAACCAATTCTTTCCAGTTGCATCAGTCTTTCTATCTTGACGGATATCTCATCTGAAGACTCGTTATTTTCCCGCCATGGCTGCCATTCTCCATGGGAAGGAAATGAAGACCTTCCGATGAGGGCGATTTTCGCCCGGACTTTCTTTGCAAGATACTCCGCTATTATTAAACCGATTTTTCCCAGCCCTCCTGTTATAATGTAAACGCCCCCTTCCTTCAGCTGAATAGCGTTTTGAGATAAAGGCTCAAGGTATCTTTTTTCAAAAGCCTGAACCCATCGATTCTCCTTGCGATAAGCGATAAACTGGTCTTGACTGTATGAATTGATCTCTTTGATTAATCTAAAGATCAAATGCGTTTTCTCTTTAGATTCCACTTCAGTGATTACAACATCAACATTCTGACAATAGATTTGGGGATATTCCTGTTGAATTCCATTGACCAATGCAATCAGGGTTGACTTCCCGGGAGATAAAGGTTCATTTCCCTGGATCTCCTGGGCATTGTCCGTGACTATTTGTAATTGCATCAATTGTTTGATTTTTTTTTGTACAAACACCTGAAGCAGGTAAATGATACTGCAAAGTCCTATGGTTTGCAGATAATTAAAATAGTCCATTCCCCAATATTCAGCCCCAATGACATTCCACATGTGGATGATTTTTTGAGGCATAAATCCCTGCCCTTCCAATGTTTCAACCAATTGTTCAAAATCTGATCTCTTTTTGGGGTTGATCTCGAACTTTTCACTATCAATCTGTCTATATTCAGTCCCAATTCCTACCTCGATTACTCTCTGATCATGTGAACGCAGGATATCAGCCATTTCCAGTCCCAATCCCTTCTGATCTATAAAAATTAACCACTGCATGGCGTAGGTTAATTCCAGTTTGTCGCTGAAGCGATCCTTGTGATAAGACTGTTTCCAGGTTGGCAGATAAAACCAATCTCCAATACTGGGTATTTTCTCAAGTGAAGGACGAGGTCTTTCCCTGGCTTCCAGCCAATGTCTCCTCCTTTCAAAGGGATAAGTGGGGAGAGGGATTTTATAGCGCTTATCTTGTCCTGATAACTTATTCCAGTCGATTTTCACACCATGCAGCCACAATCTGCCCAGACTTGATAAGATATATTCCAGATCTGAATGTCTGGAGGAAGGTGGGCAAACAGATGAAACAACAACATGTGCTTTGGCTTTCTCCAGGTTTTGAGCGGACAATGTTCTTAAGACCCGGCCAGGACCAACTTCCAAAAAAACAATATCAGGGTTCTTCATCAGCTGCTTAACCCCTTTTGAAAAGCGAACAGTCTCTCTTAGGTGGGATACCCAATAGCCTGGATCCATGGCTTGTTCTTTCCTGATCCACTCCCCCGTAACATTAGAAATATAAGGGATTTGTGGCGCACAAAATGTCAAGCCGGAGATGTATTCATGAAACTCTTCGAGCATCGGGTCCAGCATGTGGGAATGAAAAGCGTGTGATGTGTAAAGTATGCTGCAATCCCTATTCATGTTCTCCAACCTGTTCTTCAGGACTGCAATTGCTCCAACTTCTCCTGATACCACACAACGATTGGGAGTATTGACAGCGGCCAACGATAACCTGTCATCGAGTAAGGGTAGAATCTCCTCTTCCGAGGTCCTGACTGACAACATGTCTCCCTGGGGTAACGACTGGATAAGTCGGCCTCTCTTGCAGACCAGCATTAATGCATCATCCAAAGAGAATACTCCGGAGATACAGGCGGCTGTATATTCGCCAATACTGTGCCCGATCATGGACTGGGGCTTAACCCCATGGGCTATCCAGAATTTTGCCAGGGCATACTCAATGGAGAACAGAATGGGTTGGGTATAAAGGGTTTCATTGATTTCGAGCCTGGCGGGTTTTATCTCTTTTTCTGCAGGGAATACCATGGATTTTATATCCAGATTTTCCTGTCTTAGTAGAAAATCAAAACAGGCATCCATCTCCCTTTTAAACACCGGCTCTTTCAGATACAGTTCCTTCGCCATGTCGACATATTGTGATCCTTGTCCGGGAAACATAAATGCTACCGGTCGACCGGAAGCTGTTGTGCTGGAGAATGTGATTTTGCCAGGTTCCTGCGCTTTGAGGGTATGGATAGCGCCTTCCCTTGATTTGCAGGTGATAATGCAGCGATGCTGAAATTCCTGTCGCCCCGTCTGTAACGTGTAGGCAATATCAGACAATCGGCAGTCATCCCTGGCTGAAGATTTTTCCAGGAAGTGTAGTAGATTATCGCATGCCTTTTTAAGGGCTGTTGTGGTTTTTGCTGATACGGGAAGAATCTGCCAACCTTCAGGACAATCTTTCGCTTCATGCTTCGGAGGTTCTTCGACAATGACGTGCGCATTGGTACCGCCTATTCCAAACGAGCTGACACCGGCACGCAATGGATTCTCCCCGGGATCCCAGTCCATTAGTCTATCGGTCAGATAAAAGGGGCTCTCTTCAAAATTGATAGCAGGGTTTGGGGATTTATAATTAACAATTGGCGGTAACTGCTTATGTTTAATTGAGAGAACTGTTTTAATCAATCCGGTGATACCAGCGGCGACGTCTAAATGTCCAAGATTGGATTTTGCTGTACCCAGAGCGCAAAATTGTCTTTGTTCAGTCTCTACTCCATAAGCTTTGGATAATGCACGAATTTCGATGGGGTCACCCAGTGTGGTTCCGGTTCCGTGGGCTTCTATATAACTGATTGAGGATGGAGTAACCCCAGCGTTATCCAGTGCCGCCCTAATAACCTTGACCTGTCCGTCAACACCGGGAGCCGTGTAACCAGCCTTCAAGGAACCATCATTATTGACAGCGGAGCCTGTTAAAACAGCGTGAATAGTGTCCCTGTCTTCAAGTGCGTCATCCAGCCGTTTTAAGACAACCAGTCCAACGCCTTGCCCGGGAACCGTTCCCTGGCTGAGAGCATCAAATGGCCGACAATGTCCGTCTGGAGATAGAATGCCTCCTTTTTGAAATAAATAGCCTTCTTGATTTGATCCAATAATGGAGACACCACCTGCCAAGGCCATATCACATTCATTGTTTTTTAGAGCCTGGCAGGCTGAATGGACGGCAACCAGTGAAGTAGAGCAGGCGGACTGGTTCACGACTGCAGGTCCTTTTAAGTTCAGTTTATATGCTACGCGGGTACAGAGAAAATCCTTTTCGTTACCGATCATTACCGGGAAATCCCCGGTGGAGTTCAATCCGGTTTGGAATTCCACCAGTCCGTCACGATAGGAGTTGTAGCCTGTTCCGCCAAATACTCCGATTACTCCCGGGTAACGGGCAGGATCATAACCTGCATTTTCGAGAGCCTCCCAGGAACATTCCAGGAAAATCCGATGCTGAGGATCAGTAAGATCGGCTTGCTTTGGACTGAAACCGAAGAAATGGGAGTCAAACAGATCGGCATTCTTCAGAATACCCTTTGATTTAACATAATTGGGCTGGTCAATGATATCACGGCTCAGACCTGCGGCTAACAGTTCTTCATCCTTAAAATGGGTAATCGTTTCCACGCCGTTTACCAGGTTTTGCCACAACTCTTCTATGGAAGAAGCCCCGGGAAACCGCCCCGACATTCCGATGATAGCAATTTTTACTTCTTGATAAGAATACTGTGATCTGTTCTGAAACAAAGAAGGCGAGCTGTTGCGTGCGGATTCTGAATACACGAATTTTGCCAGACTGTGAATGGTCGGATACTCAAAAAGGTCTACAATTTTTACCTTTTGTTTAATGTTGCCAGGAAGCTTACTGTGTACCTGCAATAATAAAATTGAATTCCCGCCCAGATCAAAAAAGTTATCTTCAACTCCTATCCTGGAAAGTTGCAAGACTGAACACCATATTTCTCTGAGTATCAATTCTACCGAGGATTCAGCCTCAACCCATCGCTCGGTGTTTTGTGTTTTTTGAATATCCGGACAGGGAAGTCTTTTTCGATCAAGTTTCCCATTGTGGGTAATAGGAAAGGATTCCATTTTTACAAAAGCCGATGGAATCATGTAATTAGGCAAAATTTTTCGTAATCCCTGTTTTATTGAATCGACACTAACATTTGAGTTGTTTTCTTCAAGATAATAAGCAATTAGTTGCTTGTTACCTGACTCTCCTGTTTGAACTACAACGGCGGCATCTTTTATATGGTCAAGTCTCTGAAGTGATACTTCAATTTCACCGAGTTCAATTCGAAAGCCTCTTATCTTGACCTGATCATCTATTCTGCCTAAAAACTCTATAATTCCATCATCAAGAAAGCGAACAAGGTCGCCTGTTCTGTAAAGCTTGCCATTGGGATCTGAAGTGAAGGGATTACAGACGAACTTTCTTTCAGTTAACTCAGGCAGATTGAGATACCCTCTTGATAAACCATCGCCACCAATACACAATTCTCCGGTTACTCCCATGGGAACCAGGCCCATGTGCTTGTCCAGGATGTAGGTAAAAGTATTGGAGATCGGTTTGCCAATAGGAATGGAGGATCCAAAGCAACTTTCGTCTTTGATATGGTAACAACAGGTAAATGTGGTATTTTCTGTTGGTCCGTAACCATTTATTATTCTGGTATCTGGTAAATCCCGAAGGGCTAATCGGATATGATTAGCAGATAACACGTCTCCACCAACAAGGAGTTGCTTCACATTTTGGTATTTCTCCAAACCGTTTTCAACCACTTGATTAAACAGACCAGCTGTTAGCCATAAGATAGTTATTTTGTTTGAATGAATAAAATCAGCTAAGTCATCCAAGCTTGGCAGGAGTGGTGGAAATATGAAAAGTTGAGCTCCATTCAATAAACTGCCCCAAAGTTCTAGGGTTGAGGCATCAAAAGAAAAGGGTGCAAATTGGAGTATTCTATCTTCAGGAGAAAATCTAATATAGTTGGTATTTCTTACCAGTCGAATCACATTTCTATGGGTAATGCACACCCCTTTAGGACTCCCCGTGGAGCCGGAGGTATACATCACATATGTAAGATCATCAGGCGATATTGATATATTCAGGTTTTTTCTTGGATAGTGAAACAGCTCCTCCTTTAGCTTATCCAAGTAAAAAATCCGTATATCCATATCATCAAAAATCTCGGCGAATCTTGAATGGGTCACCACAATGGTTGATTGAGTATCCCGTATGATATAACCAATGCGTTCTTTAGGCAGTGAAGGATCAATTGGAACATATGGGTTTCCCGTTTTTAATATTCCTAGAATGCCGGAAATCATGTCAGCGGATCTTTCAAGGCAGATAGCAATTTTTTCTTTTCTACCTGAAATCAGATTGACCAGATAATGCCCAATCTGATTTGCCTGCCCATTCAGAATTCCGTAAGAAGAGGAAATAGAATTGAAGACCAACGCGGTTTTTTCACATGCCTGGTGAGCCTGCCTTTCAAACAAACTTACAATGTTTTCGTTCGAGGGATATTCGGTCGTGGATCCGCACCATTTGGTTAAAAGAATCTCTTTTTCCGAGTTGGAAATGATGGGCAGCGTGTTTAGGGACAGCTCGGGATTTGCCAGAACCGAATCCAGTAATAGTTTAAAATTCGAGATCATCCGGTCAATTGTTGATTTTTTCAACAATTCCGGATTGTAATCGAAATGGATTCTCAGGTTGTTTTTGTAAGCAGATACTCGTAAAGCAATATCGTATTCGGTAGCAACTTTTTTTTGGAGTAGCTCCATTGAGAATTCATCCAAGTCCCAGATTTCATTATTATTGGATAAACAGGAAACAATGGGATCTTGTATATTTTCAAAGCTGTTTGAGTCTTCCCAGGAGAATATGGTTTGAAATATCGGTGATTTATTGGATTCCCTACTAGGTTGAAGGCGCTCAACCATTACAGAAAAAGGGAAGTCTTGGTGTTCCCGTGCATTTTTTATTACTTCCAAAGTCTGTTTAAGAAACGCTCTTAGAGTTTGGTTTGCCTTGGGTTTTGCTCTTATTGGAACCATGTTTACAAAATATCCAATAACGCCGCCAAAATCCTTTCTACTTCTTCCCGCAACGGGGGTTCCTACTATTATGTCCTCCTGTCCGGTGTACCGGTACAAAAAGACTTGATAGACAACAAAAAGCAATACAAAGGGTGTTATTCCCTCCTTCATTGACATTTTTTGTATTTTTCGTATTGTTTCAGTGTCTAAATCAAAATACTGCGAGTCGGTTTTGAAGGAGATTTCAAGAGATTTGGGGTGATCCAGGGGAAAATCCAGGATGGGTAATTCGTGATGTAGCGTTGTACGCCAATGATTCCAGTCATGAACGGACCTTTCACTTTGAATATAGTCTTGCTGCCAGTTGACAAATCTTGAATAGCTTTTTGATATTTTGAGTAAGGTTGATTCTCTGAAATTGATTATTCCTGAATAGAGCTCTTTTAGCTCGTTAAAAATAATCATAACTGACCAAAGGTCAGATGAAATATGATGGGTTGTTAGTGATAAAATGAAATTTTGATTATCAATTGCCAGAATTGACCACCTGAATGGCGTTTCCTTTTCTAAATTGAAAGCTTTATATGTTTCCTTCTCTATAAATCTGTGAATCGTTGAATTCGTCCATGTTGATGCATCAATTCTCTGACAATCTGTCTTGGACGAATCAAAATGCTTGTGAATTAATCTGCCCTCTGACGTGTCAAAGAACGTTCTCATTAGCGGATGTCTTTTTGATAAAAGCCTTATTGCAGAGATTAAGGCAGGAATATCTATTTTGCTGTTTATTCTCCAAGTATAGTTGCCGTTATATCCTCCGGCTTGAGGATTCAGACTATAAAGAAACCAAAGGGATTGCTGACCGAATGATAAGGGATAATCCTTCTGCAATTCAGGTTTTATCAAATTCATTATTCATCAAATATTAATTTTTTCAACTGGGCTTCGCTATATTTTTGGGTTGGATAAAAGGATTGGATTTCATAAGGAGTACCTGGAATTCTGATCATAAAGAATCCCATATCCAGAGGTTCATCAGTCAAAGGCCACCATTGATGTTGTAAAGCCCATGCTCCCTTTTCATTGGTTTCCTGACAAAGGATAACCCCAATCTTTCTTCCTTTGACATCCTTGTATTTTTTTATAAAACCTTTTTGACTCATAATTGGGAAAAAATCGGGTATTGGGTGAGCAACCACTCGCCCTTCATCACATCTTTGGACGACGATTGATGGCGTAAAGGGAAGATGTGACCACTGATATTTGCGTGGCTTTTCATTGAATTCCTTCAATGCCTTTCCCATGACCTGCTCTTCCTCTTTTACTGAAAGAGTGACGGAATTGGGAGCAATTTTTCCAAAATATTTGACCGCTTCCGCTGCATACTCAACCACGTCATTTGGACTATACTGGGCAAAAAAATCGTAAATCTGCTGTGCGGTATGTTTCTCCTTTGCATCCTGCGCAGAAGCACCACCAAAACTAAAAATCACAACCAAGGCAGTTATCAGTAACTCTTTTTTCATCATATCCTCTTTAATTGCGCAAATAATTGTTATTTCAACGCTTATCGCAATTAGACTGTTTGCATTCGAGATACCGGGGAATTCCCGGTTTATCGGCTAATACAGGTGTGAAAGTCCTTCTGGAATAGCTGAAGTTGAGGGAAAAATCAAGAGTATTGATCGGTGTTTTTCCGGTTGGAAGAAGAGTGGTGGATGAAGTCTTCTTCTTACCACCCTTTACAGCCTGGGATACAGGTTGAATAAAGCTTCTCTAAGATGAAAAAAGAGGCATTCTCGGGAATATCCGACACGCTTAGTCCAAAGTATAATCTGCATATTTTTTAATAATTCGGGCATATTCACCGCTACTTTTCAATTCTTCATTGGCTTTGATAAGTAATCCGGTCTGATCTAATGAGGATGCAATTTTGGACAGTTGTATCCATACAGGTACTTTTCTTAAGGTAAATGTATTATAGGATTTATAATCCGGCTCCTGTTTGTTCAAAAGATAAGGAATGGAGATACTGTCTCCCACGATAGCATCCAAACGTTTCTGAAAGAGCATATTGACAATGATCTTCTGGTCTCTATAAGCCTGCTTAAACAGGGCTCCATCTGCATCAAACATCGGATCATTCTTCGATCCGCGGACGATACCGATTCTTGTACGGTACAGATCGTCATAGGTTTCTATCTTTTTTTCATTGAGAGAAACGATAATGGTGGCGATTGAGAACATGTGTGCGACATAAACAAGATTCGGATTCTCCTCTTCGGATTTTGCCAGAAAGCTCATATCCGTTTTTCCGCTTTCCAGATTTTGAATGACTCTTGCTTGTGGGGCGAGGCTGATTTGGAATTCTATTCCCGTTTTTTTTGCATATAATTTAATAATATCGATCCAGATTCCGGTGAATTCTTTGCTGTTTTGATTAATGGAAGAGTAATAACCCCATGGCTCCAACAACTTGATTTGAACCTTTAGCGGTTTGGCCAATGAAGAGGTAGGAAAAGCCAGAAAGAAGCTTAAAACCGTGCAGTAAATTAAGCAACAATTCCTGTTCATATAGATATGACACCAAAAGACTGAATGGTTCTCACGTTATCTGTCTTAATGCGGGAAAATTATAGATCTGATTTTGGTAATCCAACTTACAACTCGATGATAAACCTGGCTCCTTTATCCAAGCCATCACTCTCTGCCCATAATTTGCCACCATGGGATTCAATAATATATCTGGATTTTGATAGATTAAGACCAAATCCTCCTTCACGTCTGTAATAATTCTCAAGGTCATAGGCTTGAAAAACTCTCTCCAGGTTTTTCTTAGGAATCCCGGTTCCATTGTCTTCTATCAGAAGTTGCACAGCTCCCTCCGCGGTTGTTTGAGTTTTGATCAATATTCTGCCCTTCTCTTCGGAATGATTGATGGCATTGTCCACAATAATTTGCAGCACGACATCAAAAAGGTTGGGATCTGCTGTAATGGATACCTGCTGGGATAGATCTGAATCCATGATAAGTTTTTTGCGGTCGGCGTTAGGTTTTAAATCTTCTATAATACGGGAAATGTGATCTTCAATGATTATCGGTTCCGGTTTCAGATTCAAGTTACTGCCCATAAACTCAAAGTAATCGAGAAAGGCTTTGATTAGAGCATTCAGGCGGTTGAATCCTTTTTTGACCATTTCCAGTATTGCCCGATTCTGTTCGGAAAGCTCCGATACATCGAATACCTGGGAAGCGCCCACATGGTTCAAGGGGGTTAGCAATTCATGATAGAGAAACTGGATAATTTTTGCTTTTTCTTTATCCAGGGCTTCCAGACGAGTATAGGCTGTTCTCAGGCTGGATGACAACCGCTCCAGCTCATATATACTGTCCTGAAGCGCAATCAGGTTTCTATAACCCCTTAATGACGTCGTGATGGTTGTGTAAAGTCGACGAGTGGTGATATCGCCCTTTTCTATATAATCATTGATAATGTAGTCACGGATAACGGTTTCTTCGGGCGCTTCTCCCGGTTGCCCGGTCCGAATTATAATCCTGATCGATTCGTTTTCCAAGTCCTGTCGTATGAACTCAACCAGTTTTAGACCGGCGTTTCTTTCTTCCATAACAACATCCAACAGGACGAGCGCAATATTTTGATGGCTTCTTAGGAACTCTTTTGCCTCTCGCGCCGAATAGGCGCTGTGGAAATTTATTTTCTGCCCCAAAAAAGAATAATTTCTTAAGACCATCTTGGTCATTTTGTGAACATCCTGTTCGTCATCGACAATCAGTACTTCCCACATATTTTCGTCTTTTAAAGGTTGTTCAGGCTTAAATTTATCGGAGAAAACCATGAAGTTGTCAAAGTCACCCGTACCATTTTCGTATGAAGCTAGCATAGTTCAGTTCTTTTATGACTATTTTTTGTCTAACTGTGAGATAAACTAATTCGCTCGTGCTACCCGAATAGTATGCCAAATTTAGATCTCTGAAAATCGGGAATGCGTTTCCCGGATTAAAACTAAAACTCGGAATAACGGGGACTTTTCAATACCTGCTTCTTGGTACAGGGGCAAATTTTACCAAGACAACTGCCATAATTATAGATCAATTTAAAAAATGATAATATATCGGTCACATCCCTGTGTCTGCAAACTTCGACTATTCAGGTATGTAATCAAACCTTGGAAGAAACATTTTGATTCGTGGATATCAAGGGGTACCTTTGGAAACGAATCAAGCTCCTAACTGGTCGGCATTGTTGGAATATCCCAAGAAAACGGGCATCAACTGAAAATATTCATATCAAAATATGAGTATTATGTGCCATAGACCCTTCAATAGAAGTTCTCTGCGGCCTTAGTCACCCAGTCGTTGTAATCATTATCTGTTTGGCGCAATTGTAAGCAGATGGCACACTGTTCTGCAACCGTAAAATACATGGGGAATTGATATAATATTGGTAATGGAGAATCTCCAGGCTGATCCTCAAATATTTTTCTTGATATTGATCTGTTATCACATAGCAAATGTAATTGGTGTTAATATCCTTTTGTTAGAGATTAATTAAAAGATCAGATCGGTTTTTTACGGGATGTCATTAGCAATATTGCTCATTTAAGATATTGATCGTGTTGAATGATAATCTCCTGATATATTGCCTATTTCTCAACTTTTCATGTGAGTCCATATTTGGTGATTAATCCACAGTCAAAACTGATTTTGGTAAAACATAATTGGATGCAAAAAAAACTTGTCAGAAACCAAAATTTAACTCACAGTTAATTTTTGGTTTTATATATTTTCTAAAAGGGAATTTGGGTCTTGCTCGTTTCTCGGGCAGACAGAGTTATATTCAGGTGAATGAGATGTTAAATCGAGTAATTGCCCGCTGGCATGGGAAAAGCGGGTATCGGGAAGTGTTAACAATTGCCATACCTTTGATTTTAAGTACAGCTGCTATGTCCATACAGCATTTTGTGGATCGGATATTTCTGACATGGTACTCACCGGAAGCAATCGCAGCTGCAATGCCAGCCGGGATTTTAAATTTTACAATATTGAGTCTTTTTATTGGAACAGCGTCTTATGTTAGCGCCTTTGTCGCTCAGTATTACGGTTCGAAGCAATACGAAAAAATCGGGAAAGCTGTTTGGCAGGGAATTTATTTTTCCTTGATAGTGATTGTGGTGATGTTGATTTTTATCCCTCTGTCCGATCCGATTTTTAAACTTGCGGGTCATTCGCCGGAAGTAATGGAGCTGGAGAGTCAGTATTTTACAATATTATGCCTGGGGGGCTTTTTCCCGGTAGTCTCTTCTGCACTTTCCGGTTTTTTCAGCGGTTTGGGATCAACCTGGACGGTAATGTGGGTAAATGCGGTTGTGACCGTTATTAATATCATTTTGGATTATCTGCTGATTTTCGGCAATTTCGGATTCCCGGAATTAGGGATCAAGGGCGCCGCCATCGCAACGGTATTGGCTATTGCGTTTGGCATGATTCTGTTTTTTATAATGATATTCCAAAAGTCCTATCGTGAGAAATATGGGATCATCAAGGGGATGCCGTTCGACAAAGAGCTTTTTCAAAGGCTTATCAGATACGGGTTTCCCGCCGGATTCCAATTTTTTATTGATATGCTGGGCTTCACCCTCTTCCTGATGTTAGTGGGTAGATACGGAAAAATAGAATTGGCAGCGACCAATATTGCATTTAATATTAACAATTTGGCGTTTATGCCAATGATTGGATTGGGAATAGCAGTATCTGTTTTAGTCGGACAGAATCTGGGAGATAACAAGGCTGAGGCAGCTGAGTATGCAACATGGTCTGCAGCTCATTTGTCCTTTATTTACATGTCTCTCATATCTGTTTGTTATCTGGTTTTTCCGAAGGTTTTTCTGCAACCCTTTGGTGCCGTGGGTGATGCCAAGGCTTTTGCGCAGATTTTAGACTATGGTATTATTTTGTTACGGTTCGTCGCCTTTTATTCCCTGTTCGATGCATTTCTCATTATCTTCTCTTCGGCGATTAAAGGCGCCGGCGATACAAAATTCGTAATGAAGGCAATTATGATTGCATCATGGGGATTGTTGGTGATTCCCAGCTATTTTGCCATTGTGGTCTTTAAATGGCATCTTTTCGTGGCTTGGGGAATTGCATCGGTATATATTGCTTCCCTGGGATTGATTTTCTTCCTACGATTTAGAAATGGAAGTTGGAAGAAGATGCTGGTGATAGAAAGAACTGCAGAGCAGCTTCCCATTGCTGTTGAAAATTCCCTGGCTATCGAATAGGCTCACTGATACTCTCCCCTGTCAACTCTGACCCATTTCTGCCTGATTAGCTGTCTTGCAGGAATGGGTTGCACCTCTCGGAATTAATTCATCCCTTTTTATATTCAAAGTTGCCTGTCAATCATACGTACCAATCCGATTTCCTTCAAAAATCAATATGGCGGAAACTCTCTCCATTTGCTGATTTAGGCTTGAATTATGCTTAGCTTGTTTCGAAAAAACCTTAAATAATTTCAAATTCCCTGTAATGATTGATTTGTAGCCGCTATTTCAGTATATTAGTAACCATATTATCCGGCACAAAAAGATGGGTACTTTAGCCTTGGCTAGAGCGTTTACCATCGCATATAGAGCTTTTGGAGAGAGATCAAAGATGAAACGAAGGCTGCAGTCCGTAAGTCCAAAAGGTAAGATAGTTGTTAACAAATTGGACCCCGGTGTTTTTGTGGTTGAAATAACTGAAAAAGACCGGAGGATCAGTTTCGGTCAACCGCCTGATGTGGTGAAACGTTTACAGCAAGTCGGCTACTACGGAAGAAATGCGGTTAATTCGTTTGTGTTGGTTGACTCCAAGATTCAGGACGATTCGATCTGCTGGGTGTTGGTTGAGTTTCCAATCCTTTATGCGCTTTATCTCTGCCTGGTTGAATCAGAAGGCAAACTGCTGCCCGCTTTTTATGCCGGACAGTATCCAACCCTGATCGGTTTGGAACCGGATGTTCAAAAAGCCCTGATGATGATCAAGTATGGTAACTACGGTGTAGATCGGTTGGAAGAGCTGGATGATATGGACATCCCGGAAGGAACACGGGATGCCTTGAGAAAGGAGATCCTTGGCCTTTCTGTCGGGAATGAGATAAAAGACAGTCACTCCTTCGTCAACTCGATCCATCTGGATCCAAAGCCAAAAGGCGAAAGCGACTACAGCGATATCGGAGATGGTGTTTATATTGGGCGCCTTGACTATAACCGGTATCGTATCATCTATCAAAGTGATTCAATTGATATAGATGTATCGCTGGAGGTAACTGAGCGCTTCAGAGCTCCGGTGGAATATAAACATCTAAAATTCCCCATCACCAATTTCGGTATCTGGCACACGGGGGAATTCGACGGCATGGACCCTTATAACAGCTGTGCTCATACCACCGTCATCCACAAGTATGAACCGATCATGATCGATTATCCATCCAACATGACGGATATTATTAACCATAACGGTTTATCGAAACAATCAATTCATCATATCCTGGTTACCCATAACCATGACGATCATATTGGTGCCATGGTGGAACTGTTCAGACGGAACAGTCCCTGCCATATAATTACCACCGAGCCGGTCAAATTTTCTGTCGTCAGGAAAATCTCCACTCTGGTGGATATTCCGGAGAAGCAGGTAGAAAACTGTTTTTCTTGGACGATTCTGCCATTTTTGAAGGAGAACCCATACCAAACAGAGACTTATAACCTGGAAGGGATCAAAATTACCGGACATCTGAGTTGCCACAGTGTTCCCACAACGGTTTACTCCTTTGATTT
Organism: bacterium; assembly: GCA_018829445.1. GTDB lineage: Bacteria > SAR324 > SAR324 > XYD2-FULL-50-16 > XYD2-FULL-50-16 > JAHJTV01. The sequence continues at coordinate 182,409 of JAHJTV010000063.1, read as the reverse complement.
TCAACTTGAAGGGGATCAGTATCGATATGGGCACTTCTTGGATATAGTGGCCTTTAAACGAATGAAAAAGATGGTTAAGGATGGGTGGATGCCCGAAGCTCATCTGGAGCATCTCGACAATGTGATACGCAAGCAAACGTACGACCTGATCAAGTACGATGCCGGATGTGCAACAGAAAATTCCCTGCCATTTACGGTGCATGGCCAGTGGCAGGATTTGAAAAAAGCGAAAACAGAACGGTCTAATCGTGTTTTTACTCATGTCACAAAAAGTCTGCTAAGCAAGGATTATGAAAAGGAGGGACGTTTTGTCAGGGTAGGCGATCTGGATAAAACCATCAGGATGCCGGATGGCAGCGTAAAAAACTTTGGTGTTGGTTTAGATCCCGTGATTCCCTATTTCTTTCAAGCCTTCAACCTTATCCTGGATTATTTTAAAAGCATTCTTGGTGATGAGATAGATGATAATCAATACAAGACCATGCGCTACTATGCCTATGTTTTTGCGAACACTCCCACCCAGGTAAATCCGAATATCGGAACCTTCATGATTGAACAAGGGGATATTTCGGACAGCGTCTACATCATTGTCAGAGGAAGAGCGGAGTTTTTGTCCTATGACAGCCAGGGAGAAGTAATAGCACGTTCAGGTGTCGGGGACGGAGAGGTAATGGGTGATATTGGTGTTCTTGCCCGGCAACCTCGAATGGCTTCGGTTAAAACCCTCAATCGGCTCCGATTCCTCCGTATCCCCGCGAGCCTATTTATTGAGGCGATGAATGCATTGAATGTCAATTATGACGGATATTTCAAAGAGATGTTTGAAAGACGGCTGATACTCCAATCAGCCAGTGATTTTTCGCAGGATTTGTCCACCACGGTTTTGAATAGAATTGCCAGAAACAGCCATCAAAAAAGGGTACTTAAGGGAGACGCCTTAATTAAAATTGGAGAGCATGATAAACGACTCTTCATTGCCAACGGACCTGTTGTTATAAAAATTGGGGAAAAGGAAAAGAGGTTTACAGGACCCGATTTGGTTGGTGAGTGTGAGTTCTTTTTGCAGAATATCACTCAGAATGATACTCGTTTACACACAGTAACAGCATTGGAAGATATTGATGTTCTTGAATTTGAAGCGGAATTTGCCTGTCATGTTCCTGTCATAATAGACAATATCAGGCGGGTTATTCGGCAGAGAAGAAAGGGGATTTATCTGGATCTGCCCCAGGTTGATCAAACCCTGTAATTGCATGGTGTTGCTTTTTGTGGTCTCTATTTTATAGCAAATCGAGGAAGAGGGATCAGATCGCGTTTTCCTCGATTTGCAGATATATACGGCTCCCTTACATGGATATCGATTTAATCGGCCGTGGCGTATATTGGCTGAAAAAAACGGGAAGGTGGATATTTCGCATTTTTAGTTGTTGAATACGATAAAGGTATGCAGCCCCATCGAGAATGTTTTTCGCCACATCGACCACTTTCCTGTTACCAACCTCCTCTAAATAAGACCCGCGAACCCAATCGTTGAAAGCTCCCATTGAGGGTCCACACCAGATCTGGTAATCCATCTCCCTGCCTTTTTCACCCGAGTTAGCCCAGTGGGATGCCAGGCCCAGGTACCAACGGAATACCAGGGCCATCTTTTTCCTTGGATTCTTATTGGCTTTTTCGATCTGTTCCGGGTCTCTTTGGTTAAAAAACTCGACTGTACCCTGCCAGATCTCCTCCAGGCTCTTGCGGAAGACCTGCTTTTCAAGTTTCTCTTTTTCCGCTACCGGGATCTCCTCAATTGAGCGGTAGTTGTGATAAAAATCAGCCAGCTTTTGAGCCCTCATGGCAAACAGAGTTCCCCTTTTTAAAACCTGAAGTCTGCCCCCCATCTCAAACATATCAAACGCCGGTGCCATGACAACATCGGCCATCTGTGTTTGCGCCAGCAGGTTTTGAACTGCCGGGGATGTTCCCGCTTCGATACACGCCTGGTTCACGGAACCGGTTACCACATAAGAAGCACCCATCATAAAAGCCGCCAGTGCGGACTCAGGAGTCGCGATTCCTCCGGCGGCACCAATACGTATGGGTTGATCATAATTGTATCTGGATTGAATCTCGTTGCGCAGGGCAATCATGGAAGGTAATATCGATACCAGGGGGCGGTTGTCGGTATGACCTCCTGAGTCAGCTTCAACTGTTACATCATCAGCCATGGGCACCTGTTTTGCCATGTTGGCTTGCTCCTGAGTGATCAGTTTCTGCTCCAGCAGCTTTGCCAGGATCTTCTCCGGGGGCGGCTCCATGAATTTAGTGGCGACTTCTCTCCTTGATATTTTTGCTATAATTCTGTTTTTCTTAAGAACACTTCCATCCGGTGCTTCGCTTAACCCTGCCACCCGGTATAAGACCACATAAGGGGTCAGATCCATATAGGCGGACGCTTCCACTGTGGTAATGCCATACTTCAAATAGGTTTCCACGGAATTACGTTCCAGCGCTTCAAAAAAGGGATTATGGATCAGATTAAAGGCGTATGGTCCTTCCGGCAACTCTCCCTGGATCTGATTGATCGCCTCTTCCAGTTTAGCAGGGATGACACCACCGGCTCCAAAGGAGGAGAGAAAACCCTGTTTTCCCAGGGACATAACCATATCCACCGAAGAGATCCCATGGGCCATGGAACCCGTATAATAGGCATAAGGTGTTTTATAAGAATTTTTAAATCCTTCATCACCCAGGTTTTTTGCTGTCAGAGCCGGGATGAAACACAATAATCGATGATCGCTTTTGTCTGAGAACTCACCCTGAATTGTGCCCTCACCGCTTACTCCGATTCCCTTTTTTGTTTTTATGATAAAGCAGGGCTGTTCTAGTGCCAGTAGCCTGTCCCTGATTGAAGATTCCTCATATTCGATTGTTTCTTCTTTCCCGCTCCATGCCAGATTGGGTCTGATTGTCTCAGAACAGGTCAGGGTGTTGGGTAAAGCTGTCATCATCTGTCTCCTTTCAACATAATTGCGGCGTCAGTAATCTGGTAGATGCGAAGTTTGTTTTTCCAGAGATTGGCATCAGCGATTATCGTAACCTGACCAGGCTGTTGGTCGATCTGTTTGATGTGAACCTCAAGATCCATCACTTCATTATCCGGTGTTATCTGTCCCCTGTAAATCCACTTGGTGATTCCGGGATAATGTGTAAAGTAGGGTGATACCAGGGTCTTACCCAAGTCCTGTTGAAGTACAAATAGTCTCATGGTCTGAAGAATGGCTTCAACTCCAAGTGATCCTGGCATAACAGGGTCTTTAAAAAAATGACAGGGGTAAAACCAGTCCGTTGGATCAACGGTTTTTGTTGCAAAAACATAACCCTTTCCATATTTTCCCCGGTTTTCAAAAATGTAGGCTTCATCCAGAAACTCAAGCTGGCCACCAGCGAGCCGATAACGGGGTTGAGTGGGCAAAGCTTGATAATAGCGATTTCGGGCTTCCGGAGAATGCAGGTTTATCTTTCGGGCAGAATCCAGCAAAAGGTTCTCTTTGGTGAACCAGGGGGGGATCTTTGCTCCACGATCAAGTCCTTTCTGCATGTCCAGGGCCTGAGGAGTAAAATATCCAAATTGGGTAATCCCTTTATAGAAGGTAAAATCATCGCAACTGAGATCATATTCAAAGTTCATCACCACCGTTTCTGCAGCTTTAGACACATTCAGCATCCTGGTTTTATTAACGATGGTTTTTCCACGGAGATCGGGAACAATGACTAATTCAGCGTCAGAACTGAGGTTGCGATAACACATCTCTGCATCCGGATAAAGCAAAGTCGTTCCCATGTAGCCACTTAAAAAAGCGCTGGGCTGCAGCGCGATCTCCATAATAATCGAATAGGGTACAATGGGAACCGAATTTTGCTCAAAAAACCAGGCGTCAGCAGGGACATCATATTCGGTGGTTATTTCAGAGATCTCCTTAAAATTGAATCGCTCGCCCTTAAGTTCCAGGATGCGGCTGACCAATAACAGATCACTATTGGGAATCCTGGGCCCCCGTTTGTTGTCATAGATTTTGAATTCCGGACCGAATACCTTTTCGAGGGAACCGGTGGCAAATTCTTCAAGGGTGCTGTAATCATATAGAGGCTTTTTTATCGGACTGGTAATCTTTGCCGGAGAACGATTCAGAGAGGGATCATCACTTGATTTTTCCACCATCTCGATGCCAAGATCCCGAAAATCCACCAGAATCCTGTCGTTCATGATGATATAGAAATTGGCTCTGGCATAAGGTCGGGGAGTTGTTCCGATATCGATGATCTCCATTTTATAACTGTACCGTGTATCAGTCGGTACAATCTGTCCCCTGGCCCGGATTGCATAAGATCGGTTTTGAATGGGCTGGAACCTTGCATCCTTGGTGTTGATTTGCAATCCCAGGTACAGCATATAGAATCCCAACAATTGAACACAGCCTTCCGTTACCAGGGTTCCGGCCAGAACATTATCATCTTTGAAATGGCAGGGGAAATACCAATGATCCGGGGCAAGATCCTTTTCCGCCACGATCTCTCCCAGTCCCCAGGGGCCTCCCTGTCTATCGATGGAAACAATGCGGTCGATCATCAATATCTCTTCGGAAGCAAATCTAAGAGAGGGATTAGCTCCCTGTTGATCGTACCGGGGGCCAAAACAATCGGCAATCCGCCCTTGGGATATATTGAGAAGATCCTGTCTGGAGAATCGGGCCTTTAAACACGGTAACAGGGGAGTAAACGATTTTCTGGTGACATTCAGCCGCTGCTGCTCTTCGGTTTTTGAAAACACAATGCCCTTTCCCTGAGCCAGTTCTTTATCTGAAGTAAATCCTGCCCGACCTCCGGTCATTTTATAGACCAGCTTATCCTTAACAAAGCAGTCATAACCGAAATTAAAAAACAGGGCTTCCCCAAACTTCAGAAAGGATTCGATTTTTATCTCGTATCTGAGTGTGTCTCCCTCTTTAGGCAGGTGATCAAAAAAAGTCATGGTATAATCGGTTAACCGATAATACCGCTCTCCTTTACTCCGAAAATCAATCCCCAGGAAACTGATCAATAACAGGTCGCACTGACCGGCTTCGCTGGCAATAGCCCAGGGGATCTGACCGTCGATGCTGTACCAGGCGTTCTTCGGAATATCATATTCGGTGACCAGTGATGAAGGCTTGTATTCTCCACAGGCAGCATCGATTTTGGTAACACGGTTGACCAGAAGGTAAGGAGGTAAAGGCAGTCTGACCCGATATTGATAACCATCTATAATGGCGTATTCCTCTCCGAATACCCTGGCTATTTTTCCACCGGCGAACTCAAGGAGATCGTTTTCGTCCCATATTATTTCCTTTGAAAAAACCGGTTTTCTGACTTCAGGATAAAAATAGGGATCTCCTTTGAAAGGCGTTTTTTCCTCCGGGGAAACAGGTGCTGCAGGTTGATCTGATGACAGAAGAATCTGCAGCTTGATCATCTCTCTCAGATGGTTAAGGGAAGCCTTTCTGGCCTCCAGAAAAGCACCATGGCTGCGACTGAACTGACTTCTGTACTGGTCAACTTCGGATTGGGTTTGTTGAGAGAGATCATCTGCCAAGTCGGGAAGTCGGTTTTCCTGCAAAGTTGGCTTGGCCAATGTTTCTTTTTCTCCAACCCCTTTCAGGATTACATCATTTTGTTGCTGTTCGACTTCCAGGAAGCGGAACACCTCTGTGTCCGCATGAAGCAAAATAGAATCCGAAATCGAGTTTCCGCCAATCTTGATCGATCTACCGCGGTGATCTTTTTGAACAATTTCCGTAGCAGTTCGGGGATATAGGGCCGACAAATCCACCGGTGTACCGTGGCAGATCAGTCTGGCCATTGCTTTTAACAGAGAGGAATACCCGTTTTCAGATTTGCTGTCCATTAAAACTGTCAGGTGCTCCTTTTCATCCAAAATCTTTTCTATCCAGTTTGTACACGTATTTTTAGGACCGATCTCGATAAATATTCTGGCCCCGTCCTCGTACACCTGGTTTACCAGCCTTGGAAAATCCAGGGTCTGGCAGTATAATTGAGCGATATTATCAGCCAGGGTGTGACTGGATAGTTCTATCTGCTTGTAGTTGGCAGCGGTATAAAATTTTATTGATGATTCTTGAACAACCGGTGAATGAAACATCTGATAGATGCTTTCATACTCTTTCTTCACAAGTTCACAGTGAATAATATCAAACAATCCGGCTGGCGTTACTGCTATATTATTTGACTGAATAAATTTCTGACAGGCTTTTTTCTCCCCGCCCAAAACAATTTCCCCGGGGGAATTGATCAATAATAGAAAAACCCGATCTTCCTTTTGAACCGCTTGTTTGACGGCTTCGATATCGTGGGTGATGATAAAAGCTTCCCAGGGAGAATCCTGATTCTCCCCGGTTTGGTCCAAAGGGAGATTCCAAGCCTCCCGGGCTGTTTTCATAGCACCAGCCAGTCTTTCCAGGAACAGGGGCTCCGAGTTCAATACTGTATGTATTTTGTCGGTGTTCTGCCAAAGACCCAATGAAAATGCCATGGAGACTTCACCCATGCTATATCCGAAAGCTGAATCCGGTTGAATTCCAAAGGCGCCTCTTAATAGGGCTGTATGTAAAATGGCAAAATTTATACCGGCTTCAAAGTTTGGAATAACCTCGCTTTCCAGCTTTTCCTGAAACAGATCGATCTCTGATGCACTCAGCGAACTCATGGATCTTGGGAAAACAAGCGGATCATGGAAAACTGCTTCCACATGGGAGGTGTAGGTGGGCAAAAGACCGGACAGTTCAGGAAAAGATCGAAGAAGGTCCCTACCCATTCCCAGATACGAGTTAAAAGCTCCGGGGTAGACAAAAGAGACTGAACCGGCTTTGTACAATGGTTTTGGCGTAAAATAACTTCCCAGGGAAGATTGCCAGCCTTTATCGGTAGATCGGTCCGAGTTCAGGAATGTCAAGGCTGATGAAATTTCTCCTGCCAATTGGTTTTTGTCATTTCCTAAAATAGAAATGATCCTCTTTTTTTCATCGATTTGGGAAAATCGGATATAGTTTTCACAAGCCGAAAGATAGAGATTTTCCGATTTTTTAATAACCTCCGCCAAAAACTCCAGTTGAGATTTGAGACCTGTATTATCACCCGAAGCAAGGGGAAAAATAAAAGGGGTGGTTTGTGTCCGGTATGTGTTCTCTTTTCTCTGTGGAATCGGGTTTTCGGACATGATAACGTGGGCTACTGTGCCATCTGCATCTGTTCCGTTTACGGCGGCGGTTCTTTTAATCCCTTCTTTCACTATCCAACTTTTGGAATCGGTTGCCACATAAAAAGCGCTGTTTCCCCAGGCACCCGACTTAGGGGACTGCCAGCCCGGTACCGCCGGAATGTATTGTCCGTGTAGGCAAAGTGCCGTTTTAATTATACTGGCAATTCCGGAAGCGACAAAAGTATGACCAATATTGGCAGAGACACTTCCCATGGCACAGCTTAATCTGGGAGCCTGCTGGTAAGACTCTATCAATCCCCTTATCTCCTCTTCTTCATTACCGACTGTTCCTGACAGTTCCAAATACTCGACATCGGATGCCGCTATTCCAGCCTCTGTAAGTGCTTTACCGCAATTGAGAACCAAGGCGTTTTCATCACCGCCATTGTTCAGACTAACCGCGTTGATAACGGCATAACCCCGGTTTTGATCCTTTTGGGCTCGATCTGATCGTTTCAAAACAATTGCTCCGGCTCCTTCCCCAACCATCCAGCCTTCAGCGCCAGATTCCAAACCCATGGTATATTTGCCTGAGCTAACAGAAGCCATCAGTCTGTTTCTGACCAGGACATCCTCAAAATTGCCTGCAAGATCAACGGCACCGACGACGATGGCATCGACCTCATTGTTACCTAGCATCATCTGGGCAACTTCCAGTGCCTTGTATACGGAATTTTCCTCTGCTGACAGGGTGAAGGCCGGACCTGAAAAATCCCAGAGCGCTGCAATCCGGCTGGCCATGATGTTACCGATAAAGCTTGTGAATTCGTTGACCTGTACCGGTTTCCTGATGGCATCCTTTAATATTTTTTTCAGGGTCGCAAGTTGGGAGCTGGTAAGCGGCAAAGGGTTGGTTTGTAAAGCCTTCTCCAGCATCCAGTCCAGGTCAATGCGACCTCTGAATTGATGCAAGGATTTATCGGATTCCATGGCAATTATCACCCCCACGTTTTCTCCTTCTCTGATTTGAGCATCCTGGAGGGCTTTATCCGCTACTTTAAGCATTAGCAATTGCTGAGGGATCATCGCTTCAACTTCCTTGGGGGGGATCTTAAAATGAAGCGCATCAAATTCAAACGCCTCAATATAAGCTCCCTGAGGGGCTTGCCCTCTTTCGAAACCATAGGCTTTCAGGATTGAATCATGGTTTTCCAGGCCTTTCCATCGTTTTTGGGGGAGATCGGTAAAGAGTTGCTCTCCTTTATAAATACTTTGTTCAAATTCACCCAACGTTTTGCAGGCTCCGAAACTGGCATCCATTCCAATGATGGTCATGTCACACTGTTTTTGATTCCTTCCGGATGATAACACGCCAGTTTTCTGTTCAGCCGAATTGGGTTCAAAAATAAGATGGGCATTGGTTCCGCCAAAGCCAAACGCATTAACAGCTGCGATTTTTGGTTGCTGCAGGTTTGTCCAGGGCAGTCCGGACGACACCACTTTGCCCGAAGAGACAATAGGTGTCTTAATATTGATGGTTGCCGGGATTTCAGATTGCCCCATGCTCAGGATAACTTTTATCATGCTGGCCATTCCGGCACAACTCAGCAGGTGCCCAAAATTAGCTTTCACGGAACCGATATAGGGATCGGAATTGTACTTAGAAAAAAAAGTTCCCAGTGATTCAATCTCTGACACATCGCCTATCATGGTTCCGGTGGCATGGCATTCAACATAGTTAACCTGTTCAGGTTTGATGTCGGTTGACTCATAAGCCCGTTGATAAGCTAGCAACTGGCCTTTCACATTAGGACTCAAGACCGATCTGCCCCTGCCATCATTTGAAAGACCAATGCCTGAGATCACTGCGAAGATTTGATCATTGTCTCTTTGGGCGTCTTCGAAACGCTTCAGCAGGAACATTCCTGCACCCTCACCTGAAATCAAACCTTCCGAGTGTTTGTCCAATGGACAGCTGATATCGTTTTGTGAATAGGCGGTGAAAGTCGAAAATCCCTGGTTAATAAAAAAGGGATCTCCGGCGCTGACCGCTCCGGCAAGCATGATGTCGGCTTTTCCTGTCTCCAGGTAATCACAGGCCAGTTTTACGGCGAAAAGAGAAGAGGCACAGGCAGCATCCAAGGCAAAATAGGGCCCTGATAATCCTAGCGCTTCGGAGATCAAAGCCGCAGGATAACCGGAAATACGGCTGTTGATATAATTGGCTTCATCAGTATGGTTCTCTCCGATAAGCTTAAAATCTTCCAGGTCAAGCAACTCTTTCACCCCGGTTTCAATAGCCCGGTGATAAATAGGCAAAAACAGTTTGTTGGAGGTTTTGGTGGGAAAGGAAAGATTGCCAAGAATCAATCCGCAGTTTTGAAGTGTCGGCTGATTGTAATAACCACCATTGACCAGGGCTTCTTTCGCTACGTACAATGACCATTTATAGAGATCATCGAGTTGATTTAAAAAATCCTCTTCGATCAGGTAACCGGAGGGATCAAACGTAAAATCCGTAATGTAGCCGCCTCTTTGACTGTAATATTTATCCGCTAACCCCTTTTTTTCATGGTAGTAAAGTTGGGGGTCTACTCCCATTTGCCTGCTGCTGTGATTTGAGGTTGAATCTATCCGGTTGTTAAGATTCTCAATAAACTCCCGGGGTGTTTTTGCACCCGGGAATAAACAGGACATTTCAATAACAGCAATCTTTTGCATGAGTTTGTTCCTTAAAGGTTCATTGCTCGAATTATGTACTGGCAGCATAGGACTGCGCCAGAAAAGCATTTTTCAAATGGGGGGGCATGTACTATTGTTCCGTGAGCCCTAATTTGAAAATACTTTTCCGGATAAAGACAGACCGCACCGGAAAATGGATTTGTTTTATTCATGGAAACGTAACCGGGTTGGTTTGAGGGTGTGCATCAATGAAAGGTTATTGTGCTTCAAAATAAACGGCTATGTAAATACTCATGGACGATATTTTTAACCGGCTTTCTGGAGAGAGTCTGCGTCAAAATTAGCAAAATCAACGGATACGACTTTTGAAATCCCCGGTTCCTCCATGGTAATCCCAAACAGGCTGTCACCAATTTCCATGGTTTTTTTATTGTGGGTAATGATGATAAACTGCGAATTCGCAGTCATTGCCTGGACATGTTTATTAAACCTGACATTATTGGCATCATCCAGAGGAGCATCGACCTCATCAAGCAGGCAGAAGGGGCTCGGCTTGATCATGAAAACGGCAAAGATCAGTGAAATGGCGGTTAAGGCTTTCTCACCACCGCTGAGCAGGGTCATGTTTTGCAGCTTTTTACCGGGAGGCTGAGCAATGATTTCCACTCCGGATTCCAAAAGGTCCGATTCATCTGTTAATCTCAGGTAGGCTTCTCCTCCTCCAAACAGTTGCGGGAATAGTATGCTGAACTGCTCATTGATCAGTTTGAAGGCAGTTCGGAATCGTTTTCTTGATTCCTGGTTTATTTTATTGATGGAGTTTTCCAATGCTTCAATACTCTGCTTTAAATCATTTGACTGGGTACTCAGGAAATCCAGTCGTTCCTTAAGCGTGTCATATTCACTTTTGGCAGCCAGATTGATATCATCCATTCCTCCGATTTTTTTCTTTAATCCGGCAATGACTTCCGATTCCTTATCGATATTGAACTGGTTTGCATCAAAAGTTCGTAAAAGATCTTCAGGTTTTAGACTGCTCTCAAGAAACAGATTATCTTCTATATTCTTCGCTTCCTGCTTTAACTGGGCTAACTTGACCTCCAGCTTGTGATTCTTGTCTTTTAAGGCTTCAAGATTCTGGACGGTTGTTTTAATCTCCTCTTTCAGCTCCATCTGCCTGGTGCGATTAACCTCAATGTGATTGCCGAGATCTTTTTCCATTTTTTCCTGTTCGCCGACACTCTCCAAAAGCTTGGGAAGTTCAGCTTCAATGTTTGATAGAGAAGACAAAATGGAGCGGCGTTTTTCTATGGTATCACCCGATCGAACGTCGATCTCCTCTTTTCGACTTTTCCGTTCGCTGACATCTTTCGTTAGTCGTTCAATATTGGTGTGGTTACTCTGCAGTTTCTCATTCAAACTTGCCAGTGAAACCCTTAACTGATGCAAATCTTGGGTTGTTTTTTCCCTGGTTTGCTCGGTTTGCTCGATTTGAGCCTGCAGATCGCCGCAGACTTTTTGGATGGTATCCAGTTTCTGTTGATTATCCTGAATTGATTTTTTTAGTTTCTCTATTTTTTCAATAAATTGTCTGGATGATTGATCGATGTGATCGATTTCGTTACGAAGTCCCTTTTTTTCATTAGCGAGCCGCTGTGTTTCAATAGTTTTACTATCAGACTCCTTCTCCAACGCAACAATCTCCAGATCCAGTTCCGCCTTTTTCTTTTGAGCTGAGTTCAGAGACCGGACGATCTCCTCCTGAATTTCGGTTTCCTGATCCAGGATTGATTCCAGGGATTCCTGTTCTGAAGATATCTTCTCAAGTTTCCCCTTTAAGGCCGAGATCTCATTTCTTCTTTTCATAAATGATTCCGCCAGATTGGATTTTCCGGGATGCCCCACCAGAAAAATCTTGCCGACGGTCATGATGGAAGCCTCAGGATCGATCAATCCCTCCGCCTTTTCAAGCTTGTCCTTTGATAACTGGTAGATGGGTAGATCGATGCTTTTAAATGATTCGATAAAGGGGATGGTTAGGTTTAATTCGGGTTTACAGACCAGTGATGCACCCGTTTTGTCTTTGCCCGTCTTTTTTGAAGGCAGCAGATCCAGAAAAGAAAGCTGCACCTGTTCAAAATTCTCTTTTTTTGCCAGTTTAATAATGGCTTCCAATTGATCGACTGAAGAAAAGACAAGCAGGTTAAAATAGCGATTGAGGAAAGCCAGGGAGCGGTTATCTATGTCTTCCGGGATATCTATCAGTTCCGCCAATGATCCCAGAAAGCCCAGTTTCTCCGCAGAGGATCTGTTTTTCTCCATGTAATCGAAGACCTTTTTGGTGGCCACATCGTACTCTTCGTGGCTTAAAACCAGTTCTTCCAGTGACTGCAGGCGATTCTCCATTTGACTGATATCCTGGTTTACGGACTTGATTTTACGGTTGAGTTCGTTCAGAATCTCCTCTTTTTCCTCCTTTTGATCGGTAAATGATTGTATGGTCTCCAGGCATTGTTCCCGCTCCTCCTGCTTCTCTTCCAGTTTTGTGGAGAGCTGTTTGGATTGGGCTTGAACCTCTTTTTCTTTCAACTCAATTGTTTCCAACTGTTGCAGCAGTTGCAGTGATTTATCCGATGTCTCACCGGAGCGCTCCTGCAATTGTGAAAGCTGATTCTGTTCTCCGGCAACAGCGGTTATGATATCAACTTCATTTCTCTGAAGATTTTTTAATCGTAGCTTTTGATTGGAGAGGTCACTGTCACTTGTCTCCTCTTTCTCCCTGAGTGTTTCCAGCAATTGTGACTTTTCCGCTATCTCCTTCTCCAGGGATTTGCTTTCCGTATGATAGGTTTCCAGCTGAAACTCAATGGTTTTGATCTGCTTATCCAGTAGCTCAATCTCTTCAGCGTTCTTGCTTTCCCATTCATCCAGGTTTTCCAGGGTTATTTTATTCGACTGCAGTTTGCCTTCGGATTTTATGACTTGCTCTTTGAGATCCTGAATCGTTTTTCTGAAATCATCCAGCTCCCTGGTTTTTCGTTCGATCTCCAGGGAAAGAGTCGCTTCATTGGCTTCTATGCCTGAGAGCGAAGTTTTTAGATCCTGCTGTTGCTGTTCATTAGTTACTCGATTGTTGTCGTTCCGAATTGCCTGCTCATTTAACTGATACCAGCGGGTGGCGGCGATACAGTTTTGCAGCCTTTCCAGTCTGGATTTTGCAGCAAGATAATCTTCCGCTTTCTCCACCTGAACCACAAGAGTCTCCTCCTGCCGTATCAATTCTGCTAAAACATCTTCAACCCTCATCAGGTTTTGTTTGGAGGCTGCAAACTTTCTTTCCGCTTCTTTTCGCTTTGTTTTAAATTTAACAATGCCAGCCGCCTCATCAATGATAAACCGTCGGTCTTCCGCTCTGCTGGTAATAATCTGATCGATTTTACCCTGCTCAATGATGGAATATCCTTTTCCTCCAATTCCGGTATCCATAAAAAGTTCACGAACGTCGGTCAATCGGCAGGGAGTTTTGTTGATGAGATACTGACTTTCACCATTGCGATAAAGTCGACGACTGACTGAAATTTCAGTGAATTCGGAATACTTGGAGAGGGTATCATGCTCTTCATTGGAGAAAACCAGAGTCACCTGTGCCATGCTAACAGGTTGTCTGACGCTGCTGCCGTTGAAAATAAAATCTTCCATGGCAGTACCGCGGAGATGCTTGGCACTTTGTTCGCCCAATGCCCAGCGGATGGCATCAACGATATTGCTCTTACCGCAGCCGTTTGGTCCCACCACAATGGAGATGCCGTTTTGCACAAAATTTATGGAGACCTTATCACAAAATGATTTGAAGCCGGAAGCCTCCAGACGTAATAGACGCATGACAGGATCTAACAGAAAGGTTACAGGGTAAAATTTTCGCCCAAATATACTTTTTTTGCTAACTCATTATTTACGATATATTCGGGGGTTCCATCAACCAGAATTTCACCGTCATTCATGATGTAAGCCCGGTCGGTTATCCCCAGCGTTTCGCGAACATTGTGATCTGTAATCAGGATACCGATATTTCTGGCCGCCAGTTCGTTGATCACTTCCTGGATATCGATGACAGCAATGGGGTCAACTCCCGCAAACGGTTCGTCCAGCAGCATAAAATGAGGTTCCGTAGCCAGAGCGCGGGCAATTTCTACTCGCCTTCTTTCACCTCCGGATAGCGAGAAACCCTTGTTTTTTCGGATGTGCTGAATTCTCAAATCCTCAAGCAGGTTGTCCACTCGTCTGGTCTGCTCTTTTTTAGACAACTTCAGAGTCTGGAGAACAGCATACAGGTTCTCCTCAACAGTCATTTTTCTGAAAACAGAGGCTTCCTGAGGCAGATAGCCAATGCCGCATCGGGCTCGTTTATACATGGGGAGAGAGGTAATGTCTTTTTTATCGATGGTAATGTGACCGGAGTTGGGCCTGATAATACCGACAACCATATAAAAACTGGTGGTTTTACCGGCTCCGTTTGCCCCCAACAATCCCACCACTTCTCCCTGGGAAATCTGGAAAGAAACGTTTTTAACAACGGTACGTTTGTTATAGATCTTAACAAGATTGCTGGTTTCAAGTTTCATGGGCATAATTACAGGAATTCACTTTCCAAAACGGCTTTGCAGGGTGGTGAACAACCTCATCGGTTCACCAGGTTTATAGTTTTCTCTTTAGTTCCTTCGACTATGAAAAAAGACTCTTTCTTAAATTCTCCCGCCATCAAAATAGCCAAAATTCCGACATTGACTTCTTGTGACACATGAGCGCGTACTTAAACAAATCTTGCCAAGAGCAGGGATTATGGTAGGGCGGGGTTACATCTCCGCCAGAATCAACTCGAAGGCGGCCATGTAAAACCGCCCTTCCGTTAAAAATAGCCAAAATTCCAATATTGACCCCCATTTGATGGCAGAAAATTTTTAACAATCCGGTTGGTTTATGACTACTTGTTTGAGAAAGGTTTGTACAGGGAGCAATTTGAGAAGAATCCACTTGGTTTAAAAATCTCTTGATGTCTTACGCGTCCCAGATTAAGTAGGGTTTGTGGCAGAGGAAATCGGTCGAGATCAACCGGAATTCAACCCCGTTAATATTTCCCTGGGGAAGGCAATCCCACTCCTCTTCAATGTGAAAATGTCCGAATGTACAGGTAGTAACCGGATACTTGGTGATAAGGTCAAAAAATGGGGTTTCACACCCCTTAGTGGTAAAGGGAGGGAAATGCATCAACAGGTGCAAACCGTCCTTTGGCTTTAATTTAACGGCCGCTTTTAAAGCGTCCTCCAAGAGGTTAAGCTCTTTTTTATAAGCGTTCATATCCAGACCGTCAAAGCAGGGATCGTTCGGAGACAACCAGCCCATTGTTCCGCAGATAACATGTCTACCTTCTTTGATAGCTGTTCCGGCAAGAGGGTTCATTGTCTTTGGCATCATCTTTTTTACCTCCGGATATTTCTTCCACCAGATGTCATGATTGCCTTTGACGATGAATTTGTTTTTTCCGGGGAGCCGATCCAGCATGTTTATATCGATCATGGCATATTGAAAACTGGTAGCCCAGGTTACATCCCCCCCGATTAAAACGGTGTCCTCCTCATTAATCGTCGAATGCCAGTTTTCAATGATTTGCCCCCTGTGATTGCTCCAAATCGATCCGTGGATACCCATGGTATCGACTCGGTGAGCTGCCAGGTGTGTGTCTGCGATTCCCCATATTTTCATGTTTCCCTTATGGTGTCAGCCGTTCCATTAAACGCGGAAAAGGTATGGTTTCCCTGACATGAGGGATTCCGCAAATCCACCCAACCAGTCGTTCCAACCCAAGTCCGAATCCCGAATGAACCACTGTTCCATATTTTCGTAAATCCAGGTACCAATCGTAACTTTCAACAGGAAGTTTCTCCTCTTTGATACGGTTGAGAAGCTTCTCATATGAGTCCTCTCTTTGGCTGCCTCCAATGATCTCCCCGTACCCCTCCGGAGCCAGCATGTCGTCACATCTGACTGTTCGCGGGTCTTCCGGGTTCTCTTTCATGTAAAAAGCCTTAACCTCTTTGGGATAGTCATGTACGAATGCCGGCAGATAACTGCCATCCGTCAGTAGCGTTTCCTCTGCAGCTCCCAGATCTTCTCCCCATTTAATTTTAGAATCCTTGGACTGAAGCAGCTCCACAGCTTCCGAATAACTGTATCGCTTAAACGGAGCCAAAGCCTGTTTAAGGATTTCAGGATCTCGTTCCAACTGCTGTAGATACCAGTCACATGTTTCTAAAACACGTTTGATGATAAACTGGATCAGGTCTTCCTGAAAATCCATATTATCATTGCTGTCAAAGAAAGCCATTTCTGCTTCCATCATCCAGAATTCAGTCAAATGCCGACGGGTTTTGGATTTTTCAGCCCTGAAAGTGGGGCCAAAACAGAAAACATTGCCGTGAGCAGCGATGCTTGCTTCCAGATAAAGTTGTCCGGTCTGTGCCAGATAGGCCGTTCCCATATCAAAATATTCAACACCAAATAATCCGGAAGGATCTTCACCGACACTGCAGGTCAGAATAGGAGAATCCATCTGAACAAATCGGTATTGAAACAGAAAGTCGCGGATTGCCTGAATGACTGTGCTGCGAACCTGAAAGAGGGCAACCTGTTTTTTCGAACGCAGCCAGAGATGCCGATTGGATAGTAAAAAATCAATGCCGTGCTCTTTGGGCGTAATGGGGTACTGTTCCGATTTTCCCAGGATTTTGATGGTTTTAACCAGAAGCTCCACTTTGTACTGAGATTGTGTGCTCTCTTGCACAACACCGGTAACTTCAACACTTGTTTCCTGACGCAACTCCTTAAAGAGATTGAAAGCTTCCTCTTCAGTCTCTCCCTCCACCAATACTCCCTGCATAATACTTGATCCGTCCCTGAGACCCAAAAACCTGATCTTCCCGGACTTGCGAGTGAATTGAATCCAACCGTGGAGTGTATGCGTTTCCCCTATTTTGTCAGGCAGATCCCTGATATACAATCGTTCGTTCCAGCGCATGGCATTAATCTTCAATCTGTTTTTAATTCGTTGAGTTTTTTGTACTTAAACATTCAATTTAGAATTAATTACGCAAAAAGTAAAATCAAAACTCAACTCCAAATCCGAGACTAGCCATTAATCCCCCTGTTTCCAGGAGGTAGTTATAATCTCTAAATTCCACCTGGGCAAAAACCCGGTGCAGGCTAAGATAAATCCGGATCAGATCGGGTATTGATCCACCGATCTTAAGATATACCTGGGAGGACGGGGTTGTGTTGAAGAGATTTTCATAATCTCCTTTAATTACTGTTTCCCCTACCCCGCCCCCAAGAGCGACAGTGAAATAGGAAAATGCGAGCTCATAGTAAAGATCAAGCATGGTTCTGGAAACCTTGCTCCTTGTTCCTGACCGGTTTTCCATGATTTCCAGCGGTATTTCATAATATTCCAGACCTGTCCCGATATTATATGGTGACCTCAAATAAACCAATATACCTGCCGGAAATCGGTTGGTTTTCAAACTTTCACCATCGGCAGCTGTTGTAAACTGGTAATAGAGCGGTATTCCAAAATCGATATTCCAGTTGCCTTTGTAAAAAACCGACTTTTCAGGAAGCGGATTCTCTCCAGCTACAATCGGGAGAGATGTTGCCAGGATCATAAGGAATACAGGTAAAACAATTAGAAAACGTTGCATCAGTTTGGTTTTTTTGAGAGTTATCAGCAATTAAAGAACATGCTTTCCAGGCTGTTGAAATCGGTAAATATAAGCTTAAAATCAGAGCAAAGCAAATAGTGGGTACAACCATGGACCAAAATTAAGTAAAGACCGGCTAAAGTTGGGATTTGATCATAAAACAAGATTTGACCACTTCATTGGTCATCATCCTATTTCTGTGAGCTTTGATTGACAATAAAATTGATAAGTGTAATCATAACATCAAAAGTGATAACATGGCTATCAGGAGAATACTATGGTTCGCACACAAATTCAGCTAACTGAGGATCAGGCACGAATGTTGAGGGAACTTTCTCTTTCCAACAATAAATCTGTAGCAGCCCTGATCCGCGAGGCGATTGATCGATTTCTGCTTACAGGCAAGCCGAATCGCGGTGCACAGTACCGACAGGCCATGTCTTTAGTTGGCAAATATACAACAGAGCAACCGGATACGGCTGTGGAACATGACCGCTATCTTGAGGAGGCTTTCGGATCATGAACATTTTTGCTGACACTTCAGGGCTTTTTGCGCTGCTGGTGAATAATGACTTTATGCACATTAGAGCCAAGCAAAACTTTCAATATTTTGCTGAAAATAATATCCAACTGGTCACCAGCTCCTTTGTTCTTGTTGAGACAACAGCGCTTTTACAGAGACGTATTGGATTGGAACCGGTTAATGATTTTAACTTAAAGATTCTTCCCTTGCTGGAAATCATATGGGTCGATTCCATTTGGTATACAAAAGCCGTGCAGCGTCTTTTGGCACAGAATGACAGAGAAATCAGCCTTGTGGACTATCTCAGTTTTGAAATCATGGAGGTACTCCAGATCGACTGTGCTTTTGCTTTTGACAAACATTTTGAAGAAAACGGTTTCACCACGTATGACGCTGGCACATCTCTTCGTTTCTGTTAAATTAAATGAAAGGTAATGTAGCCGAAGTATAAAAATTTGTCGATTCATGCACCAATGCTTGTTTCACAGGGAGATCCCTCACTGCGTTGAGGATAACAGAAGAGTGCGTCTGATTTCAAGCCTCTGAAATTGCGTTCAATCCAATTTCATACATTTGCCCTACACAATCAACTTATCCCTGTTTACAGGAACCCAATAATAAAATAGTATATAAGAACGATCTCGGTTTTCTAATCCTCGGCACCAGGATTGAGTCCTGGCAGGGATACCATGTAATATCAGACACTTTCCAGAGTTTCCAGCCTTAGAGTCATTCCAATTTCAATTCACAACAATTCCCAATTATACTGGGTTTAAAGGTTGAAGCGTTTCCCAATCCCAAAAAAATAGTAAGGGTGTTTGGGAAAAGCTGGATATTGGAGGATTGCACATCAGGTTTGAACAAAGTTCTGTTCTCACAATCCTGACGTATGGAAATTATAACAAATGTACGTTAACATTATACTACTACTATTATGAGCTTGTTAGATCATTTCTTTGGTTATAAAAAACCTAAGTTGAAGTGCGCTTCGGGGGGTCAATGTGATCTGTTAAGAATTAATGTAACAGACGGAAGAAGTGCAGAGAGTTACCGTTGGGAGTGTAAAAAGTGTGGACAACACTATTTTTATAGTGATTCTTTTCTAAACGGGAAAAAAACCGTCTCAAAATAAAGCCTGAAAATTTTCTACCCGGCTACCAAAATTATTTTAAAGGAACCCAATGGAAAAACAAAAACTGTTTATTGGCAATCTGAATTTTGAAACAACGGAAGACGACATCAAAGCGCTGTTTTCAGCATACGGCACTATCCAAAACATTCGTATGCGACCGAAAAAAGGTTTTGCCTTTGTTGAAATGTCTAGCCCGGAAGAGGCGGCTGCAGCCATTCAAAATCTTGATCAGAGTGAATTCAAAAATCGCCCGCTGCGCGTCAGCCTGGAGCTCACCAAAAAACAGGCAAAAGCCGTCACTCGGCAGCGGTTTAAAGACAGCCCGAAGAAGTCTAAAGAGAAATGAACTAGACGTTAATGTTTACTTGATTGTGGTGTAAAAAGGCGTGATCTGTCATTATCACCTTCCAAATCAGGTTTTGGTGACTGACACGACCAACACCTAAAAATAGGCGCTCACCACCCTGAGACCTTTGATTGCCTGTTATACTTACACAATATCTGTAGACGAAAGACGTTAAACAAGAAGTATAAAACTATGAATTTTTCAGAATTAAAGCTGGACACGCCGTGGGTAGATGCCCTGAAGGCTGAGTTGCTTGAGATTCCGACAAGTATTCAGGAGAAGGTTATTCCTGCAATTCTAGCCGGCAACGACATTGCAGCACAATCGGAAACCGGAACTGGAAAAACACTGGCCTTTCTGCTGCCACTTTTTCAGAAGGTGGACTTATCGATAATTAACAATCAGGTTATTGTCCTGGTTCCGACTCATGAACTCGCCATACAGATTCACGAGCAGGCTGTCCGTTTATCCCAAAACTCCGGTCTGGCAATCAAATCGATGCTTGCCATCGGAAATGTCAGCATCAAACGGCAGATAGAAAAACTGAAAAAGAAACCACAGATTGTCATCGGTTCTCCGGGACGAATCGCCGACCTGATAAAACAGAAAAAAATCAAATCACACACTATTAAAACTATCGTTGTTGATGAAGCGGATGCCTTGCTCACCGGTGACAGCCTTGCGGATGTCCGGAGTGTTATTAACAGTACTCTGAAGGAGAGGCAGTTGCTGTTCTTTTCCGCCACTCTTTCATCCAGTGCCCTGGAAGTAATCAATGTTTTATCACCACAGGCGGATAAAATCACCGTCACCGATACCGATGTGATTACCAATGATATTGAACATATCTATTTTCAGATTTTGGATCCGCGGGACAAACCAAAGTTTTTAAGGAAAGTGCTTCATGCCTTAAAGCCGGAACGAGCCATTGTTTTTGTTCATGAATTCGAAAACGCAGAGGTGATGAGTGAGGAACTGCGGTATCACGGATTCAAAGCCGTTGACATCCACAGCTACCGAAAAAAGCAAGAGCGTAAACAAGCCCTGCAGGATTTCAAGAATGGTACCGCACAATTACTGATCGCGTCCGATATTGCCTCCAGAGGACTCGACATTAAAGCTGTAACGCATATTATCAATATGGATGTTCCCTCAGCCGCAGGCAATTACCGTCACCGGGTCGGCCGAACAGCGCGTGCGGGAGTAAAAGGAATGGCAGTCTCAATCCTGTCAACAAAAGAGAATCACCTGATTCGACGCTTTGAGAAGGAGCTGAATATAAAGCTCCGTCTGAAACATATTAAAAAAGGTGAAGTAGTCGATCCGTTCGAATTAATAGAGTAAATTACCTTTTAAATCCGGATTGTACAAATAAACTGGAAAGAATCCAGGATTATCCGGTTAAAGCACCAAACAATGTCCCCATCAACACAAGATAAAGCCTAACTAAAAACATTAAATTGAAGGAAAGAGAACATAATGATCAGCACATCCAAAATTACCTTAAACTATGGGAAGAAAAAACTCTTCGAAGATGTAACCATTAAGTTTACCCAGGGAAACTGCTACGGTTTGATCGGTGCCAATGGTTCAGGAAAATCGACTTTCATCAGAATCCTTTCCGGTGAAATTGAAGCCCAAAGCGGAACAGTAAATATCACAAAGGGAAAGAGACTTTCCATTCTAGAACAGAACCACTTTGCGTATGATGAGTATACTATTCTAAAAGCTGTTCTAATGGGAAATGAAGAGCTGGTAAGGATAATGGACGAAAAAGATACCATTTATGCAAAGCCGGATTTTTCTGATGAAGATGGTGTTCGGGCTGCAGAGTTGGAAACGACCTTTGCGGAAATGAACGGCTGGGAAGCCGAATCAGATGCCGGGATTATCCTGACCGGCTTGGGAATCGAAGCAACCGAACATGACAAATCGGTGAAAGAGTTAAATGCCACTGATAAGGTTAAAGTGCTGCTTGCTCAAGCCCTGTTCGGTCAACCCGATATTCTGCTTCTGGATGAACCTACTAACCATCTGGATCTCAAAGCGATTCAATGGCTGGAGAATTTTCTCCTGCAATTCGAAAATACCGTGATCGTTGTCTCCCATGACAGACACTTTCTAAATAAGGTTTGCACCCATACCGCCGATGTGGATTACGGACAGATAACCATTTACCCGGGCAACTATGATTTCTGGAAGAAATCCAGTGAGTTGGCCCTTAGACTGCGGTCCGATTCCAATAAGAAAAATGAGGAAAAGGCCAATGAATTGAAAAATTTTATCGCCCGTTTCAGTGCTAACGCTTCAAAAGCAAGACAAGCCACCTCCAGGCAAAAGCAACTTGAAAAGCTGGAATTGGACAACTTACCCCCTTCAAATCGAAAGTACCCGTATGTTTGTTTTGAACCAAAAAGAGAAGCCGGCAAAAACCTGCTGACGGTGAAGGGACTGACCAAAAGCATTGATGGTGTCTTGCTGCTTGATAATATCAGCTTCTCCTTAAAAAAAGGAGATAAGGTGATTTTTATGGGAGATAACGATATCGCAAAAACCGCTCTACTCCAAATTCTATCAGGCGAGATGGCGCCGGATGCAGGGACATACGAGTGGGGGGTGACAACCTCTTCGGCCTATTTCCCAAAAGACAATTCCTCCTATTTCGATAATGACAGGTATGACCTGTTAAACTGGCTAACTCAGTATTCGGAGGATAAAGATCCCTCCTTTGTACGAGGGTTTCTGGGACGAATGCTTTTTTCCGGCGAAGAGGTATTTAAAAAGACCAATGTGTTATCAGGAGGAGAAAAAGTCCGATGTATGCTGTCCAAAATGATGCTGTCGGGCGCCAATGTTCTATTGATGGACGGACCAACCGATCACCTTGATCTGGAGAGTATTATCTCTGTGAATGAGGGATTAACCAGGTTTCCCGGAACCCTGCTCTTCACCTCTCACGACCGTGAATTTATCAATACCGTGGCCAACCGTGTCATTGAGATTGATGTCAGATTGGTAGAAGACAAGTATATCGATTTTGATCAGTATATGGAACTGGCGGGGTAATGTAGCAGAAATGGTTTAAAGGCCGCTAGTTTTGACTGAACGAGTCGCAGGGGAGGGATTTAAAATTCTCCCCCCCCCTGCATGCTGCGCGCTATCCCCAAAGCAGTCGATTATTGAAACCAGGCGATCATCTCTTATCTTAATCCGATTAACGATGGTCAATCATCGTCTGTTTCCAATACCATCGGAACTGT
Source organism: bacterium (assembly GCA_018829445.1). Lineage (GTDB taxonomy): Bacteria > SAR324 > SAR324 > XYD2-FULL-50-16 > XYD2-FULL-50-16 > JAHJTV01. The sequence continues at coordinate 159,475 of JAHJTV010000063.1, read as the reverse complement.
TTAATTTTTCAGCCCCCCCGCTACTTTATAGATAGCTGACGTATCGAAGTGATGCGGGTCATCCTCTCGCATCTTGAGTTCCTTCAGTATCACTTCGTAAGTTTCTTCATTGATAAAATATTTCTTCTTGATCAGCAGATAGGTAATCCAAGCCAGCACCATGGGCACCAGTGTAATCCCTGCTCGCAGCATCAACAGCATGGCAGGCGTTGCCTGATCGATAATGACATTGGCTGCTCCGGAGATGTCCACATTCACTCCGACATTTTGTTGTTCCAGCGTTGCTATTCTGTTGGAAAGGCTGTAAATACCGCTGACTATCAGAATCAGTGAAACAAGACCCTGTTGAACTGCACCCGACGCTTTTGCGGTTAGCGGGCGAAGTGAAAACAGAATCGCTTCATTCCGGTTTCCGGTTAAATATTGTTCATACTCAATTGTATTGGTCAGCTGTACCAGTATGATGAGGTACATTACCGCTTGTGCCGTAAAGATAACCAGACCGCCTGCGGAAAAACTCCAGATGGAATGCGGAATAAAGGGAAGATAACCGGTCAGGAACATGATCAGGTATCCCAGTGTCATCATGTAAATGGCACCTCGAAGAAGCTGGGCACGATTGAACTTTCTCGTTAGAAAAGGATATACTATAGTCCCAAGCAGTGAGCCGATAGCATAAAAGATAATGAAAGTGGACATGGCTGCACCATCATAACCAAATTCAAAATAGAAAAATGTCATTCCCAACGAGTTGATGATCGCCCCCAGAAGATAGAGGAGAAAAACCGACATGACCGACCAAAGCAGCTGTTTGTTTTTGGATAAAATTCTGAACATGTCGGAAAATCGCATTTTTTCCTTATTTGGTGCTGTATCCCGGTTTTCAGACACAAACAGAAGTACTGCGCACTGGCAGAGCACGAATCCCAGTGCTACTAACAGACCGGTAACCCGATAAGCCTCCACGGCGTTCCCGGTCGTAAAAACGGGAACTAGACCAGCAACAACAAATGCTCCGGCATTAGCGAAAAAAGAAACCAGGGTCATCAGCTGGTCACGGGTTTTAGCATCCGAAGTCAAAGCCGGAATCATGGACCACCAGGAAATATCATTTATCGTAAAGGTCATTCCCCACAAGAGATAGGCAACTCCGAAAAAGGCTACAAACGCCCAACCTTCAGGACGAAACCAAAACAAAGCAACAATAATGAAAGAATTGGTAAATGCCCCGATAATAATCCACGGCTTGAACTTCCCGTATTTACTTTTTGTATTTTCAATAATGGTGCCCATCATAGGATCATTGACAGCATCCCAGACCCTGCAAAGAACGATAATAACGCTCAGTGCACTAAACTGCGCCACAGAAAGTGTAACCGTAAACTGGATGTAGACCAGCAGAAAAAGACTTATCAAGGTATAAGCTGCATCTCTTCCGATTCCGCTGGAGGAAAAGACCCATTTGCTGATGTTGTCTAGCGGACGTTGGGTATTGGCCATTCTTTTTTCCTGTAATATGTTTTGCCTGGTTTGGATTGAGCAGACCCAGCAGATACAACCATTTAGTTTTATACGGCCCCTCAATCGAACCGATGGCTCATCCGAAAAATACTTCTTCTTGTTTGAGGGAAATTACCTATTCTGTCAACGAGAAGAAGCCCTGTTTTCAACTTTCCCCGCATCCCATTGTGATCACTCGGCTCTATCACGTGTAGAATTACTGGGGACATTATTGACTATGTATACAAAAACCATCAGATAATCTGATTTTTTTTTCGATATCATTTCGTCCGAAGCTGTGTTTGCCTAGCAGACAAGAATACATAGCTTTCAAAGGGCAGGTATTGAGGTTATGTGGTTTGAAATGGGAAGTTGGTGCAATTTGTCCCGTTTTCTACTTTATGGCGGAGTATCATACTTTTAAACGAGAAATCTCCTCAAAGGGAATCACTGTGATTTTTTCGTTTAAAGCATATCTTTGATCACCGGGGTATACAACCCAGAGGTGTTCAAGCTCCAGATCTTTAATTGCAGTACTCATTGAGCGGGTTGGCCCGGGCGCGTCAGCATATTTAAACTCAAAGCCATAACGCTTGCCCCCGGAGATTATAAGGAGATCAAGCTCTGTTCCGGCATGAGTTGCCCAGAAGTAAAAATCTCTTGTTTGGAATGTTTCAATAACATGTTCTAATGCGAACCCTTCCCATGGCGCACCAATTTTGGGGTGTCCCTGCAATTCTGACAGGCCTGAAATCTGTTGTAGACTGTGAAATACCCCACTGTCCCTCACATAAATTTTTGGCGATTTGACCTGTCGTTTTTTTAAATTCTGATACCAGGGGGGAAGCACTCTAACCATATAGGCACCGGCCAGGATGTCGAGGTATCGGCGGGCTGTGTTTTCTGCAGTGCCCATTGATCTAGCAAATTCCGCTGCGTTCCACACCTGTCCGTGATAATGCGCAACCATTTAACTCCGGATTTTAACTTCTTGAATGCATACCTTTTGCATTTCCTGAATAGATAAGAAAGAGCATCCAAGTCTTCAAAACGTAATAAACAGGAGTCTCAATGGCAGGTCGATTTTTATTAATAAAAGCAGTTTTGGTTTTAACATGTCTTCTCATGGCCATTTCAACCCCGATATCTGCGAAAGCCGAAAACACTTTTGTGCTTGGATTCAGCTTGGGTGATTTTAATTTTGAGGATGAGGATTTTAATGATATAGACGGCTTACTCTATGGAACTGAGTTTCTGGAATGGTATCCGTCAGAATCTTGGGGATTAGCTATTAAAACCCATAAATTCTATAAAAACGAATCTTCGAATGAGGATACTGAGCTTTTGATGTACAATGCTCATTTATCTGTTATCTGGATTTTTATGGGACCTGGAAGTGATCTACAAGCTGGAGTTTACGCAGGTTACGGGCCGGGGAATGTCACCTATAAAAACAAAACTGAAGATCTGGATATTGAAGCGTCGACAAATACTTCTTCCGGTGGATTGTTTATTGATTGGGGCGGCGAAACTTTCGGTTTGAGGTTCGGAATTCATACTGTTTCCGCCAGTTTCGACTATAAAGATGGTGACAATTCCGGAACCATTAATGGATCTGGAACAAGCGCTGATATCGGAGTACGAGTCGCATTTTAAGTCGAAGAAAGAAAGATGTAATCGACAATCTTATTTGAGTTGACTGTCTATGCTGCCGCTTCGATTGAATAGCGAGACGGTTTTCTGCTCCTCTTCAAGCTACGATTGACAGCTGATACAATGCGAAACTCCAGAAATTGGTTTTCCTCATACTTCAAACTCTCACCTTTCAGTAAGCGACTTTTCGCTAATTCTGTTCTATTCAAGGCATCCCGGTGTAGTGATGGCTATTCACACCTGATGTTTTGGGGACATTCTCCCAAATCCACCATCAACTTTTGATATCATCCCAACCTCGCAATGCATATCAAGAAAGGTCTGGCATTAATTAGGGGGCATGTACTTCGTCAGGTGTCCTCTAGTTGATGCGGCTAGAAAAATAGTGATGGTGGAGTTAGGTCTGCTGCCAGACTTGCATTTTCTTTTACAGAGAATTAGTAAGTGGGTATATTTGATATTGAACTTCAAATTATCATGACATTTTAGACATTATGTTCAAACGAAAGCTAAATCTGGAAGAAGAGAAAGATGAAACCTTTTTGCTTTGGGGACCTCGTCAAACCGGAAAAACGACCTTGCTCAAGTCTTTATTTAAGGACTCTTACTGGATCGATTTGCTGAAATCAGACCAGTATCGAAGATTTATGCAGGCCCCGAATGAACTAAGGGAGATTATTCAGGCAAATCCTTCCATCAAACATGTCGTTATCGATGAGATACAAAAAGTCCCGGAGTTATTGGATGAAATACATCGGTTGATGGAAAATGCGGATGTCTGCTTTTCACTTTGCGGTTCCAGTACCCGAAAAAATGGATCAGCAAGATCAGCCCAGGAATCGGGAACCTTTAATCCTTTTTTTTCAGTCGTTCCAGGTTTACCAGAAAACCGACGACAACAACCGAAACTCCCGTCCAATTGCCTTCCTCATTACGAAAAATCGGTTTAACATTCTTAAGATTGGAAGACTGGTAGGCAGCAATCAGGTTTTCCTCCCTGGCGCGAATAAAGGCATCAGATACACCACCAAGTCAGATATCGATTTGAGGATTTAATTTTTCAGCTCTCAGGCGGGCAAGCACCTCTCCTGATGACACGGTCAAGTATTCAACCTTGATCCCCGAAACCTTTTCAAATTCCCTGGCATTAACATCAGGCCCATCGTATGCCACATACAGGCTCAGTACTTTTTCCCTATCCGCTTCCACTGCGAATGACGCTGCAGGCGACAACGCTGCCCACAGCAGCACAACCAGTATCATAAAAGGCATGGAAATCCTTAATTTTATCTTCTTCTCCATTCGGTTTGGATCAACATCAATTGAATAGTCTACCCGGAAGTTTTGACAGCAAATGGGTCTCTATCAACTGCCGTGTTTTTAAAATATCTTCATAATCATCCAGTTCGATAGTCCACCATGGACATCGGGCTTTAAGCAGACGATCAATAATCGGACCCAAAATCACCATATTTTCGGGTGCATAATGCCGATCAATTTCCCGCTCATACAGGTGAACCTCAGCCAGTCGGTCTTCAAAGAGGTCGATAATCCCGAGTACCGTCTCTTCGCCACTGGATACCAGTTCGCTACTGACGGCATGTCCAATATCCAGCGTGATCATTGCTCCGGTACAGTCAGCCCATTCCCTGACCGTTTTTGGATTGCTGGTGACGCCTTGCTTCAGGTTTTCGAGACTGACGGTGATGCCAAGGTTTTTGGCATAATCCACCAAACGTCCCAGATTATCACATACCCGATTAGGTACAATTTCGACACGCCTGGTCAGACCAACATGAAGAGTGATGAAGGGTTCTCCGATTCCCCGAATGGCATCCAACGTTTTAAAATGCAGATCCATGGCAGTATCCGCTTGTTTGCTGTCCTTATCACCAATCTCAAATCCGGGGAAAAAACCGTGATGACGGATCGCTATTCCTTTATCTAAAAACGGTCTGGTGTGATCCCCGATCAACGAAAGCTGCTCAGGATCAGATGTGTATTCGAATGAAAACCCCTGTGAAGCAAGCCACTCAAAACGATCGGGAAAGGAATACCACTTTGCAGATACTGCAATAGTTGGAGTGGATTCACCGGTAACTGCAGACAAAGCTTGTGAAAGCAATTTGGACATTTAAACTCTTTGGCAGGACAGTTGTGCTCTTCAAATAGAATATAAAAGCTTTTATTGTCTCAACAATCCCCGCCAAGGGCAAATAGATAATGTCTAAAAAACGTTGCATTATTATTGATTTTATCTATAGCAAATCTTTATTTTTTCAAAAATAAATGAGAAATGGATGGTACGCAATCCGTTGAAACCAGGGAGAAATTGCAGGAATATATTTCCCGGTTTTAGCTTACCTGTCCGGGAAACAAAAAAGTATTGGAACGGTTGATCAGTTGAACAGTTGAACAGTTGAACAGTTGATCAGCTGTCTTCCATCTTCTTTAAGGTTTTTAATCGAGAAGGAACATCCCAGGATTTTAGCAGGATTGTCACTGCCTTAGGAGTGAAGTCTTCCCAGTTTTTATCTTCAATCATCAGGGAGCGGACGGCCGAAGCACTGATCCCTTTTTCCTCAGGTGTCACATCACGCAGGATATGAACAGTTAATCCCTGTGACTTGAAGTAGTCCAGTTTCTGTCGCCCCCAGTTGTCATAGATGGTTAGAAAAAAGGTGGCATCCATGGGAACGTAGTATTGATAGCGCTCCGGATAGTTAATGGGAAAGGGCACCACCGAGAACTGATCAAAGGTTAGACCTGCATCAATTAAGGTAGCGCGTAACAGTGTATAGCGTTCGAAATAGGTCAACGGATTGGCGGCAGCCTGCCCGCGATTTGCATCACTACTCTCCGGCTTTGACTGGGCCGGAGCTGGGTTAGTGATTCCCACAACCAGGTGTTGGCAGAGCTCCATTCCCGATTGCAGGTATTTCAGATGATCTTTGTGCAACACTTGGAACCGTCCGTGGATAACCCCGGTTTTATAACGCTTGGTTGTCATATGGCCTCCAGGTTAAGGTCGTCGGAATGGTTGATAGTCAGTTGTCCAGACGGGGCAATCATGGGGTGTTTGCATAATCCCCCGCAACTTCGCACGATTGATGGCGTTTAAAAGCGTTAACATAAATTCCTTCCCCCGCATCAATCCCAGTGATCCCGAAGCTGCATTTATTTCGTCATAGCTCGACACCTGATCACGCCTCATGCCTGTGCCATGGAAAATAACGGGAACCGGCTCCCCCGAATGAACCAGGGGGCCTCCACTGGGAGTTGAATGGTCGGCTGTGATGACAATCAATGTATTCGGGTCCTGCACAAAGGGCACAAGAGAAGATCCAACAGCCTTGTCCAGGGCCTCGATAACCTGTTTTTTAAATCCCGGTTTTTTGGTGTGGGCAGCCTTATCCGGCCATTTGGAATGGATATGGATAAAGTCATATTCATTCCAAACTGTCTCGGCCATTGCCAATCTCTGTTTAAGATCGATTTCAGGATTATCGCTGTTATGTCCCTCCAAAAAGTCCAGACCTACATACGAGGCTAATCCCCGGTACATTGGACCTGATGAAATGCTCAAACCCCTGATTCCGTTTTTCTGCCCGAATGGCAAAATGGGTTTTAACTGTCCGGCCCGTTGGGTGACCAGCCCATTAATCAACGAACGGTTCTGTCTTCGGCGGACATCATTTAATGGATGGTTTATTAATTGCTGATGGCACCAGACAAGGTATTCTTTTAAGGCTGCGGCCGTTGCAACAGTTGGCTGGTGCGACTCATATCCCTCCAACGGAAGAGGTTCTATCAAGGGTTGTTCCTCAAAAAAGGGATCGGTGTCGGTAATGGCAGGCGAAGTTTGATGCTGCAACTTCAAAATTCCCCTGATGCCGCCGGTGGGAATAAATTCGATTTGGATTTTTTGAGCGGTATATTCGGCAATCGCGCCGGAGAACGAAGCGATCTCGTTTGCGGTCAATTCCGGTTTCCCATCCTTGAGTATGAATGTATCCTCTGCAATATCAAGCGAGACAAAATGGCTTAAAAGAGCTGTGTCATCAGCCGCAAGCTGGACATTTTCTCCCAAGGCCTCAAAAACACCTCGTCCGGGAAAATCGCTCAAATCATATCCAAACATGACAAAATGAGCGTTTTCACTTGGCAGAGCCTCTCCCAAGAATGTCGCGTGGAAAAGCCCATTAGCACCTGTTTTTGCCAGTTGATCCAGATTAGGCGTATGAGCCGCCTGTAACGGAGTCTGGAAGTTTAGTTCTTCGTATGAGCGATCTCCTAATCCATCCAGAAGGATCAAGAGGCAACGATTGGGACTTGGTGAGTTAAAATCAGTCATAAGATTAGGCATTTATTTTTTTGAAAAATCAGGCAATACTGCCACATAGCACACTAATTGCCACACCGGTACCGCTGAAATACGGGTATACGTACCAAAGCACGTACTCCCTTATTTCAGCTTACCTCTTCTGAAATCGCAGCACAAATGTTGCTCCTTTACCGGGGCCGTCGCTTTCGGCCCATATTTTCCCTTTCATTTCAGACAGGAAGTTGGCAGCGTTGTGCAGACCAAATCCCTGTCCCCTGGCTTTGGTTGTAAATCCGTGGGAAAAGATCCTGTTCAGGTTTTCTTTGGCTATTCCCTCTCCGTTATCATGAAAACGCAGATAGACATTATCGGAATCCTGATCCAAGGCAACTGTCAGTGTTTTCTCCTTGTCACCGTTGTTTTTCAGGGAGTCTTTGGCGTTACTGATGAGGTTCATGATAACATGCTCCAGCTTTGTTTTCTGAACCAGGATTTGGGGAACATAGGCATAGTTTTTAATGACCTTGATACCGGAGTTTTTGAGGTTATCCCCATGCATCGTTAGTAGCTTATTAATGATATCTTCGATTGAACAATCTTCCTCAACGTATTCTTCATTGACATAGTTCTGTTGCGTGCGGATTGCGTTGGTCATAAGCGCAACTTTTTCCGTTAATCGCTCGGTATGCCCGGAAATATCCAGAAATTCAGAGGCCAGGGACTGTTCAATGGTGATGATATACTGCATCAATTTTTCACCGTTGGGATCATTACAGACAAACTCCTTTAGATTATTCATCTTCTCTTGAAGCAAATCCATGGCCTTGTTAAAGTGATCGATGTGAGAATTTTTTAAAATACCGCTGATCAACTCATTTGAGATTCTGACACTGTTCATAATATCTCCCAGATTATGAATCGTGTCGGATGCAATATCTGCCATCCCCGCTTTGTGTGCTTTCTCCACCAACTCTTTTTGAGCATACGCCAAGCCGGTTTCAGCATTTTTATACTCAATGGCAAAGGCGATTTGGTCGGAAACGGCTTCCAGCAGGGTGATGTGCTTTTCATTGTAACAATAAAGATCGGTATAACTCTGATTGACTATTGCTCCAAGGATTTTGCTTTTACCTCTTAATGGAACCCCTAACCAGCATTGGGTGGATTTTTCACCTATTAAATTCCTGGCATATTTTCCCAGACGTTCCTCTTTGTTTGATTTATTTATCAAAATCGATTTTTCTTCGTTAATCACCTTATATGTCAGCGATCCGCTGTGGCTGGCATTCTTAATGGGGACAAAAATATTTTTATCCACCTTATCGGAAGAGTACTGGAAGTATAAAGTATCTTTCTCTTCATCGTACAGGGCGATGGAAAAGTTTTGTACATCAATGATATCCTCCAGAATCCGGTGAATGGATTGATAGAGCTGGTGCAAACTGGTTGTGGTGTGCATGGCACTGGATATCCGGTAAAGGGATGTGATAACCTTTTCCCGGGTTAATATCTGCTCCTCATTCCGTTTCCGCTCTATGGCGAACGCCACCTGATCCGACACAGACATAAAACAGTCAACATCTTCCCGGGAATACGCTTTGGAATTGTCCAGGGTCTCGGTGAGCATGGCACCTATTATATTACCTCCAACAATCAAAGGCACTCCCAACCAGAACTCCGAGGGTGTTCCTATGATCTTCCCACCTTGACTGGCGGCGAATTGCAACTGTTCTTCCCTGGTAAAAACAATCGGCTTCTTTTGACGAATAACCTCCGCCGTTAGTGACGTTGATCTGCTCGCCTGAAGAATCTCCCCGGGGTGTTCAATCTCTCTTGTTGCGGAACTAAACGTAAATGTAATGGTATCTCTCTGATGGTCATACAAGCCGATACTAAAATGCTCGATGTTTATAATGGGTTTTAGAGATTCATAGATGGACAGGTAAAGTTCGTCCAGATCGGATGTAGTATTAACCGCATTGGAAATATTGTAAAATGCGGCATTAATCCGTTCCGCTCTTTTCCTCTCCTGTATATCGGTAATTACTCCTTCCAGGTAAACCCTGTCCAGGTTATCCCTGAATGGCTGCCCCCTGTCCAAAACCCAGATAACACTGCCATCTTTCTTTACGATTCGATACTCGTATTCAAACGGTGTCAAGGTATCGACAGCCTCTTTGATAAGAGAATGAACTTTTTTCTGATCAACGGGATGGATAAAAAAATTGATCCGGTTCGTTTGAGATTTACCCGATTGCCAGCGACAGGTATCCTTCAGCTCGGATGGCGAATATCCGGTCACCAACAATGTTGCCGGGCTAACATAGGTCATTTTCCCTGATGAGTTTGTTATATAAATAACGTCCTTTATGTTTTCAACAAGGTTTTTGTATTGGGTCTGATTTTTTTTCCTGTCAATGGCAATTGCGATCTGGTCCGAAATAGAGCTCAAAAGCTTAAGATCATTCTCATCGTAACAATCGGGATCCGTATAACTCTGAACAGCCACAACTCCAATGACCTCTTTTTTTACAACCAGCGGCACTCCCAGCCAGATTTCACTGACAGGACCCGAAGGTTCAACATCCAGCTCCTTACATAATGCTAGAACATCCCTTCTTCTGAAAATATCCGCCTCCCCTTTCTGGATTACCCACGACGTTAATGAGCCACGACCGCTTTTTAACGGGTACTTGTACCCTGTTTTCTGTTGGGATCGTTCATCGACATAATAGGGGAAATAGATCATCTCCTCCCTGGAATCGTATAGAGCGATGTAAAAATTAGTAACATCGATGATGTTGCTTAACGACAGGTGGATTTTCCGATAGAGATCGACAAGATCGTCAGTTGTACTAACGGCGTTGGAGATCTGATAGAGAGTTTTTTTAAATTGGTCGAATTGCATTGATAAACAGCCAATATTCAGTTTTGTTTGATCACTAGATGATGCGAATTTATTAAAGATTGCCGCCAAAATACTCATGCAACTCTGAGGTATCCATCATTTCGGAAGCTCCAGGATAAAGGTCGCTCCCTCGCCCAAACCATCGCTTTCTGCCCGGAGGGAGCCTTTCATTTCCGAGGCCAGATTGACACAATTGTATAATCCAAGGCCTTTCCCATGGGGTTTGGTTGTATATCCGGGAGAAAAAACTCTATCCATATTTTCTGCAACTATTCCTTCTCCATTGTCCTTAATTTTCAAAACAACACTTTCAGTATCTTGAACAAGTGACACTGATAGCATTTGATTGGTATCACTTGGGTTCGTCATTGAGTCCTTCGCATTATCAATGAGGTTCATGATAATATGAATCAGTTTTGTCTTCTGCACCTGAATTCTTGAAATAGTGTCGTAGTCCCTGAAAACAGCAATTCCACGCTGATTCAGGATGCTTTCATACATGTTCAGAATATTATCCACTATTTCATTAATGGCAACTTCCTCTATAGTTGTTCCCTCATAAATGTAGTTCTGTTGCGTTCTGATAACACTGGTCATCAATCCGATTTTGCCGGAAAGTCTGAGGGTTTGTTCTTTTATCTGGTTTATCTCAGCATTCAGGGCTTCCCTGATTGTGATGAAGTATTGCATCAGGGTTACGCCATTGGGATTGTTACAAATGAACTCGTCCAGACTGCCCATATTCTGCTTTAAAAGGTCTGTAGCTTTTTTTAGCCCGGAGATACTGGATTGCCTTAAAATGTTATCAATCACGTCATTAGAGGTTTTGACACTATTGAGAATATTGCCAAGGTTGTGAATGCTGTCTGATGCAATATCCGCCATACCTGCCTTATGAGCTTTTTCCAGCAGTTCGGTTTGTGCTGAAACAAGATCTGCTTCCGCTTTTTTAAACTCTATGGCAAACGCCACCTGTTCCGATATCGATTCCAGCAGTTCAATATCTCTTTTACTGTAACAATCAGGATCAGAATAGCTCTGGTTGATAATGACTCCCAGCACCTTACCTCTTCCCACCAAAGGTACCCCCAACCAGCACTTGGAAGATACTTTTCCGATTTCTCTCCCACCGATTTCCTTTTTAAAACTTGCTTTTTCATTCTCCCTAAGCAGCAGTGTTTTCCCGGCTTTAAACACCTGATAAGTCAGCGAGTTAGATTCGCTCGCTTTTTCTATCGGTTGAGTTATGGTCGGATCGACCTGATCTGCCGAGTAATAAAAACGAAGCGTATCATCAATCCAGTCGTATAAAACAATAGTGAAATTATCCACATTCATTACGCTACTTAATGCGTGATGGATAGATTCATACAGTTGGTAAAGATTTGCCGTGGAGTGCATGGCATTCGAAATCTTGTGTAACGTCGTAATGAGCATCTCCCTGAATTGAATCTGCTCTTCCGCCTGTTTGCGCTCAATCCCTAGCGCTATCTGTCCTGAAACAGAGTTGTAAACCCTTATGTCCTCCTCGGTGTACGGTTTTGAACCTGAATACACTTGTGAAACCATGGCACCGAAAACTTCATCCCTGACGATTAAGGGTGCCCCAAGCCAGGATTCGGACGGGATTCCGATCACCGGACCTCCTTGTTTCTCAGCAAATTTTAGTTGCTCCTCCTTGCTGAATATCAATGGCTTGCCTGCTCGAATAACCTTTGCTGTCAGTGAGGTGGAGTTGCTTGCATTGAGTATTTCTTCCGGGTGGATCAGATCAACAGAATCCGTATCAAAAGTGAACCGAATGATGTCGTTGGAGCGATCATAAAGAGCTATATAGAAATGTTGGACATTGATAATAGGCTCAAGTGCCTTATGAATCCTTTCATACAATTCATACAGGTCAAATGCTGTGTTAACGGCATTGGATATATTGTACAAAACCCTGTTCAGCAATTCGGCTCTTTTTCTTTCCTGGATATCCGTGATTACTCCTTCAAGATAGGAGTTTCCCATATCATCATAAAAAAACTGCCCTCTTTCCAGTACCCACTTCGAATCACCATCCCCGGTCATCACCCGGTACTCTGTCTCAAAGGGAGTCATACGTCCGACCGAGCATTCTATTAATGATGATACCTCCGGCAGATCCTCAGAGTGAATAAAACTATTGACTTCCTGTTCCCTTGTGGAATTTGAACACCAGCGATAGATTCTTCGAAGCTCTTCCGGCCTGTAGCCGGTTATGCCTGTTGCAGATGGACTGATATAGATAATTCTACCGGCGGAGTTAGTGGTATAAACAATATCTTTGATATTTTCCACCAAGTTACGATAGCGGGTTTGGCTTTGTTTTCTATCAATCGCAATAGCGATCTGCTCGGAAATGGAATTGAGCAAACTGACATCACTATCATCATATCGATTGGGATCAGTATAATGCTGCAAGGTGATGACTCCAATAACCTCTCTGTTGACAATGAGGGGAACTCCCAGCCAGATTTCACAGATGGGTTCCTGGTAATTACATTTCTGTTTTTTCCAGTATTCAATGAGTTGGTTTTTTCTAAAAATCAGGGGCTTCCCCGCTTTTATCACCAAAGCGGTAATGGAATCTCTGCGCTCATCCAGATGGTACTTGTTTGCTATTCTCGAAGTTGTGAATTCATCAATCCAGTATGGGAAATGAAGCAAGTCCTCCTTGGGATCATAGATTGCAATATAGAAGTTGGTTACATCAATTATGCCCTTCAATGAGAGGTGGATTTTGTGATAAAGCTCATCGAGATCATCGGTGGTGTTTACAGCGTTCGATATTTCATATAGAGCCAGGTTGACGTTATCAGAATGCATTTTAATTGAATTTAGAGACAAAAAATCGGGAGGGCTACAATTAGCCCTCTGTTACTGAAAAGCTGGAATTTATGGTGAATTCATAGACCGATCATACACCATTAATCAATGAATGTTCAAGTTCTGTGGACAGGTTTGCGAGGTTAAATCATTCCAGACTGTTTTTATTCATCAGTTCGATTTAAAATATTGAATCTGAATACCTTGAGATCGAAATAATGCCTTCAGTCTGCTTGGCACTCATGTTGGAAGACTCAACCGTCTTTATATTCCGGCAAGCTCATCAATGTCAAATATAATGTATTGATTTTTAAGAAACATAAAAAGACTGATTCGTTAATCATAAATTACGAATAACCACTCAGTCCTCCAGCAATATTCTAAGTATCATGGAAAAAACCCGCTTGAGAGCTTATTTCTGCTTTTTGTTGCTGATATCGAGAATCGAAAAAATAATAGATCATTCTCCACTGTCATCTTCAGGAGCACATAGAGTAGTAATTTCAGAACTGTTTTTTAAATTCCATATTTCCCGCCAAAGAGCATAAAGATCAGTAAATCAAGTTTCGCACACCCGACTGAATAACATCAAAGAGACTAAGGAAAGACGTATCCATCGGTAACAGCATATAGGGCATACTGCCCTATATACATTCTCTGCCGTAATGATATTGTCGTAATACAATAACTCCCATGTGAGCCCCAAGAAGCGGTGCAAACTGGAATTCCGATTTTAGAACCCTTTTTTCATCCGATTTCAAATTAAAGAGATTTTGTAACAGGTGGAAAACTCAGGAAGTAAAATTTCATTTAAAAGGAGAATAAATGAACTCATTGTCAAAACTAATTTCATTTGGATTGATAGCGGTATTCCTGTTTTTCGGTTTCGGCTGTGCAGATGACGATGAAGGCAGTGTCAGTTACCATCGAGACAGCGTTTTTACAAGCGACGCTACCACTGATGCAACAACTGATATCGCCCAATATTCAATCGGCGGCACCATCAGTGGATTATCCGGATCGGGGCTCATCCTTCAGAATAATGGTGGAGAAGAACTGACGGTTGAATCCGGGGCCACATCGTTTACTTTCAGTGCTACAGTTTTGGATGCCGTCACTTACAGTGTTACTGTAAAAACCCATGCGGCAGGGCAAGGCTGTTCGGTTACCAATAACAGCGGCAAGGTTTCCGGAGCTAATGCAACAGATATTGCCATCAACTGTTCAACGATTTTGGTTTCCCCACTATACAGCAATAACGGTTCTGATTGGATGGATTATGTCAAAAATGACGGTAGCAGTTCGATTTCGGCAACTGATACGGCTTGTGGTGCTGGCGATGGTCCGGGATATGCTGCCTGCCTCCATGGAGGAGAGATGCGGACGGTATCCGTGACAGGAAAGGACATCTGCACCGGATTGACAGCTACTGATGCTCTCGGGGTATTCAATTGGAGCTGTGACTCAGGTTCCAACCCTGTAAGGATGGTGTCGATGGGATTTAACAAGGGAAAATATCTTTCCGATTTGATCGATTTTGCCACCCCGGCCTGGAGATCCAATTCTGTCACAATCTCCGACAACGGCACAAACTATATTATTTCCAGCACTTCAATCTGGTGGGCCAATTCGCTGGCTGTAAACAACAGTGGCGGATCACTTTCCACCGCCGGGACAATCTATCTGGTCGATACGGATGTTTCCGTTGCTTCCTATATTTTCAATAACAGCAAGGTGGGCTTGGTGGTCAAGCCCGGCTCTTCAGTAACTCTTTCGAGTTCAGATGGCGTCACTTCAACGAACAGCAGTTTTGGATGGATTGAAGGTCAGTTTAAAGGCGGAACTTCAGCAACCATTCACCTCAATACCCAGAGTACTTTTTACACATTCAGGAATGTCAAAGTGGCCAACTCCGGTGTTGATGGAATTGTATTGGATGGGAGCAATACCCGCAATAATTATCTGTCTGATATTATTGCAGCCAATTGTGCTCAAAATGGTATTAAAATCAGCACCTCGGCAAATAACAATATCCTGCAAAATGTCAGAGCCTTTAATAATGGCTATTTTGGAATAGGATTGACTAATTCCAACTCGAACACTTTAGTAAACAATACAATAGCCAACAATCAGCAAAATGGATTACGTATTGACTCCTCACCCAATATAATGGTTCTAAATCTTACAGCTATGAATGATTCAGCTAGCGACAGCCACTTTGGAGTTTCTGTAGCCAGTACAAATGGAACCCTGTTATCTGGACTATCAACAGGAAACAATTGGAATGGTCTTGGATTAGAAAGTGTGGGATATACAACCATCCAGCACCTTTTAACTGCTCGTAACTTTAGTGCAAGCACCGGATGGGGAATACGTCTTAACAATGCAACAAACAACTATTTTACCGGAAGTTTCAAAACTGGTGGTAATAGAATAGATTGTTCAGTTTTTAATACCTACGATGGAATTGATGGAAGCTGTAATCCAACAAATGTTTCTGATTTTATCTTAACGACCGGTATTAATCTGGCAACGATTTTTCTGGCACAAATTACATCTGATTTAATCAATTCAAGTGAAGACGCCTCAGGTCAGGCTACCTATGATGCATCTCTCGACTGGTTCAATTTTGAAAATAGTTTTCGGTCCTGGGGAAATGCCGGTAGTATTTTTCCAAACAACGACAATAGAAGTCGCTGTTCAAGCGGCACCTGCCAGATCTGGGACTGGTCGGTGGCCAGTGCGGATACGGTAATCCTTGATGTATTGAGCCTAAAATCAACAGGCGATGCCGCCAATACTATTACTCATAAGTGGTATCTGGCAACTCCTCCCACCGGCCAAAACGACTGCACAGGTGCATTTATCGGATCAGAATATACGGGCACTACCAACACTGGATGTCAATCGACATTTCTGAGAAATGCCGTGGAGATTATCGGTGATAAGATCGGTAATGAAAACGGACTCTGCGAATCCGACGAAACCTGTCTTCATACTCCCAACATTGGGAGTTATCAGGGCCACGGCAATCTGATTTCAGCCGGAGGATTCACCAACGGGAATACCTTGACTGGTATTACCTTGAAGAGATTCAATGCTAATGGAAGATAGATAGTCAGGTTTCCAACTGTCTATCCGTGGGCCGACCGTAAGGCCGGTTCACACCCCTTTCATTATCCGTCTATACGGTTTTTTCCCTCCAACAGATATTAAATAAAAATAAAATCAAAGTGTATTCCCCTGAATCCTAACTTCACTAGACTCCCTCTTGAATAAAACGGCCAGGAATGAAAGAATCACCGGAACTTGCAATTTACTGAGCGAATCTTTTTCTCAACTGTTTTGTTTTTCAACAATCAGGATAAGAGAATTGCCGCCAAACCAATGATTCAGGAGCATGGTGAATGCTTCTGAAGTATAAATGAGAAGCAAAGAAAAAAACCTAACAGGAAAACGTATGAACGTTTTGAAAAAGGTATATAACTTTGGAATCAGTGAACAGCTGGAGCCGGAGGATGCAAAATACATCGGCATGACAAATTTGGGGGCTTTGATCATGATGTCTACGGTTCCTCCCATTGCCCTGTTTTTCTTTATGAAAGGTTGGATGCTGCTGGTGATCGAGCAGCTTGTTTTTGGTGCACTCATGGTTCCGATATTCTTTCTGAACGGAATTCACAAGAGAACACCTGCATTGGTTTGGTTTGGTAGCTTCCTTGATATTCATCTTGTTATCACATCGGTTGCCTTCGGCTGGGATATTGAAGTGCACTATCTGATCTTTTTCCGTGCCTGGGGATCCATCATGTTGTTCAAGAGGGATCAGACGAACCTCATGGTAGTCTCAATCATTATCAGCATTATGATTTATTATGGGGCATTTACACTCTCCATTTGGATCCACCCGCTATACGACTTGGAGCCCTCTGAGCAGTTTAAACTGAACGCCGTGATTGAGGTTTTGTTTATCATCTTAATCATAGGCAATGCGTTGATCAGCCGCTATGGTGCCATTGCAGCTGAAGACGAGTTGAAGCGTGAAAAGCGAAAAACAGACAGTCTTTTTATGAAACTCTCCAAACTTGACCGACAGAAAACAATTTTCTTCCAGAACATTTCACATGAGTTTCGCACTCCCCTGACACTGATTATCGGCCCCCTGCAAGATGCACTGTCAGGCACCTCCGAATTCCTGAATCAAATCGGTCGCAGACAAGTTAAAATGATGTTGAGAAATGCGCGACATCTACTGGGGCTGATAAACCAGTTGCTCGATCTTTCCAGACTGGATGCCGGGAAGATGGTTGTGCGGCCTGTTCAGGGGGATCTGGTAGCCTTTTGCCGCAATGTATCCGATCTGTTTTTCCCATCTGCCGAAAAATCAGGCATTCGTCTCATCTTCGTTAATAAATGCGAGCAACCTCAGCTAATCTTTGATCCGGAAATGCTGAAAAAGATCCTGTTTAACCTGATATCCAACGCTGTCAAGTTTACCCCTCCCGCAGGTGAAATCAGGATTTCGGTTTATGATAATCATCAAAACAACAGTGCCCGGATTTCAGTTCGGGATACCGGACCGGGAATTCCAGACCATGAGATCTTGAATATTTTTGACCGTTTTACCCAGGTTGATGGTACAGCGACCAGAGAGAAGCAGGGAACAGGCATTGGCCTGGCACTGGTTAAGGAGCTGGTCGAAATCCAGGGATGGAAAATTGAAGCAAACAACACTATTAGGCAGGGAACCGAATTTATCGTGACTATCTTCAGAGAAAGCCTTCACCAGGTGAATAATGATCCTGCAACCGAATTTCATCAGATAGAAACCGAACCATATCAAGCCCTGATAGATCTGGAAGACGAGGAAACGGAGATAAGAGAAACCCACCCATCAGATGAAAACAGCAAATGTATCCTGGTTGTGGAGGATAACAGGGATATGAGAGCTTATATCCGCAGATGCCTGGAGATTCAATATACGGTAATTGAAGCGGAAAATGGTTGTGAAGGGTATGACAGCGCTGTAAAAAACAAACCCGACCTGATCGTAAGTGATGTAATGATGCCTGGCTTGGACGGAATTCAGATGTGTAAACTGATAAGGGAAAACCCGGAAACAGGCCACATCCCCATTGTGTTATTGACGGCGAAGGTCTCGGAAAATGTATTTATTGAGGGTTTGGAATCAGGAGCATACGATTGCCTCTCGAAACCGTTTTCGAGAAAAGTACTGCTGGCAAAGCTGGATGGACTCCTCTTACGGCAACGGGAACAGCAGCAAAAGGAACTGGCGCAAGAAAGGGAACACAGGGAAAAGACGATCCAGGAACGACTGAGAATCAGTCGCGATATTCATGATTCTATTGGATCGGAACTTACCAGCTTGATTCTGAGACTCGATTCTATATCCCACAGATCGGAAACGTGCGATAAATCTAATTCATACACCCAGGAAATGTCAACACTTGCCGGACAGGTAAGAATCACACTGGAAAAACTTCGTGATATCGTCTATATCCTGCATCAACCGGAAAACTTCTCAATCAGACTTGAAGATGAGATCCTTGGATTTATCGAACGGCTGCAACAGACCGGTAAATACTCTGTCAACCATAAGATTGAGGCAATCAGTTCTCAGCTTGAAATGGGGGAAAATTTAAACCTGTTAAGGATTTTTCAAGAATGGATGACAAATACTATTCGCCATGCCGACGCAAAAAATGTCGAGATCCGATGGTTTAGGAAACGCAGCAGGATCTATCTGGTCATCATTAACGACGGCAAAGGTTTCAGCTGGAGGTTCAAAGGCGATTTGGGAGGAACTGGCCTGAAAGGCATTGCCGCCCGTGTCAGAACGCTTAAAGCGAAAGCCAGAGCTCTCAATTTGCAGTCGCAAGGAACACTATTTTTGGTTTCTATTCCTACAGGTCAGGAGCGGCCGATTTCAAGTGTTTAATCATACTGATCAGCAGGTAAAGATTATGAAAAATCTTGTTTCAATTGTTGAGGATCACGAACAGACAGCTCTAGAACTTCGCCAGGTGTTAGATCAAAGTACCGATTTCAGATTTCTGAAATGGTATGGCAGCGGCGAACAGGCGATCAAGGGTTTAGCTATCGACATCCCTGATTTTGTTATAATGGATATCGGCTTACCGGGTATTGACGGTGTTGAGACAATTCGAAGACTGCGTCGACAGTTACCGGATTTAAAAATCATCGTTCTCACGGTTTTTGAGGATGCTGCCAGTATTTTGAGTGCCATTGAAGCTGGTGCAAATGGCTATCTGCTTAAAGATACCAATATTGCGCTTCTGATGGCCGAGCTGAAAGTTATGCAACTGGGAGGTGCTCCCATGTCACCAGCAATTGCTCTCAAAATCATCAACCGCCTGAGCTCAGTAAACAAAGACGAGACCGAAACCGCTGAAAAAAAGGGTACTGCTTTTGAGCAGATGCTAACCTCCAGGGAACGGGAGGTTCTTAACCACATTTCCTTGGGATATACCTACTCCGGAATTGCGGATGCTTTTTCCATCAGCCCTCATACAGTCCGTCGCCATATTGAGAAAATCTATCAAAAACTTAATGTTCATTCACGCTCGGAAGCCATTATCAAAGGCAAACAAGTTGGGCTACTCGACGGATAAACCATTGGTACAAATATGAAAACGACATCTCTTTTTATGATACTAATGGAATGGAATGATACAAGCTTACTATTCGAATGCCAGTGTAATCTAAACGAATCATGCCTGTAAGCCTGCAAAAATATGTTAATTTCTCCACAGAATACATTGCGGTCAAAAAAAATGCAGGGCCACCCATTAAAGCTTGGGTCAAGCGAAAAGCACACACCTCCTAGCAAAAATTTAGTGCTTTTCGCGGTACGCTTTCCTTCCTCAGATTTGCTCTGGCCTTACTAATCGCGCCCCTTATTTCTTTGGAAATGGGCTTGTACGATTTAAAAATATTTTCTGAAAATCATCGTTTCAGTGGAAATTCCAGAATCGTGTGGGCATCAGAGTTTCAGTGGATTGCCCATAAGTGACAACCAGAGAAGTCTGGACACTAAAAATACTAATACCTGTCAGCGGCAAAGTTTCTATCTGCCAAACCTGGGCTTTAAACTTAGGAGCATGGATATTGTACTTTTTTACCGTAGTATCATCAGGATTTTTAAAAAGACCAGGTTTTTGATGAACCTTTTGTGGAAAAATATGTAGATGGCTCTAAATGGATAACTCTTGATTTCTTTTTTTTGGTCTTTTTCTTTTTATTGACAGAGAAGTTTGGGTTTTTGATATAATGGAGCATCATTTCGTTTTAAGGTGGTTGAGCTAATACTCAATGAAAAACCAGTGTACAACGTTGAAATATAAACTTTTCCCTTAGACTGGCATCCGATTCAAAACGGAAAAATTTAAATATCAGGGATACTTCTTCGCAGTTATGTGCCTCACATCCCAACTTTACATTTTTTAATGAAATAATTTGGGTCATTGGGGAGCCTGCCTGGACAACAATGTCGATGGATAGCAACAAGTAGAATTGTAATGCGATTATTGCAGGTATAGGAAAACTGCTTTTTTCTAAAAACCAGTCATAAATTATCTGGGAGGTTATCATGAACTGGAAAAACATCAAACTGGGAACAAAAATCATGATTGGAATCGGTGTTGTGCTGATTTTAATGATCATTATCGGAGGTTGGTCCTTTTTTGGCATTGACAGCATTGTTGATGATGCCCAGGAATTGTCGGAGGGGAACAAGCTAACCGGGACTCTACTGCAACGGGAAGTAGATCATCTGAATTGGGCCGGAGCTGTCAACAAGCTATTGACCGATGATAGCATCACAAGATTAGCTGTGGAGACTGACCATACCAAATGTGGTTTCGGAAAGTGGTATTATGGTGAAGGCCGCAAACATGCCGAAGAGTTTCTTCCCCTGTTAAAACAACCACTGGAAGCCATCGAGTCGCCCCATCGACTACTGCATGAATCAGCCATTAAAATCGACAAGGTTTTTAAAGCCGCAGACGATGAATTGCCCGCCATTTTAGCCAACAAAGAAGCGGATCATCTGAGTTGGGCTGAAAAAGTTCAATCGGCTATTCTGAGTAAAAGAAAGAACATCGGTGTTCAACTGGATCATACCAAGTGCGCTTTCGGCGGAATGCTATACGGGGAAGCCGGGAGGGAAATGAGCCGTTCCGATCCGGAATTGGCTAGGATGATGGAAGACATAAAAGGTCCTCATGAGATTCTGCATCATTCAGGAGAAAAGATTGACGCCGCACTGGCGAAATCCGATTTTGAGGCAGCTTACAGGATATATGTCAGTGAAACAATTCCAGCCCTTGAAAAAACCAGGACCGGTATTAAGATGATGCAGAAAAGAGCCAGTGATAATCTGCAAGGAGCAAAACAGGCTCGTCAAATTTACGCAACGGAAACCGATGTCCACTTGCAAACGGTCAAAACACTCCTGCATAAAATGATTGAGGTTGCCAAAGATAATGTGATTTCCGAAGATCAAATGCTGAGCAAAGCCGAAGCAACCAGGGCGGCTGTGATAATTATCAGCATCATTGCTTTGATAATCGGGATTCCACTGGGTATTCTGATCACCAGATCCATCTCCAATCCGATCAAAAAAGGAGTTAAATTCGCAGAGATAATTGCCGATGGCAATCTCAGCCAACAGCTGGACATTGATCAGAAAGATGAAGTCGGTCAGTTGGCAGCCGCCTTGAATAAAATGGTGAGTCAACTCAAAGGTATTATCGGCGAAATAGTATCGGCAACGGAAAATGTTACCGCCGGGAGCGGTGAGCTCAGCTCCAGCTCTCAATTGATATCACAGGGAGCAACAGAGCAAGCTGCTTCAATCGAAGAAACTACCTCCTCCATGGAGGAGATGAGTTCAAATATTCAGCAGAATGCGGATAATTCCAGCCAAACTGAAAAAATTTCACTAAAAGCTGCCAAAGATGCAAAAGACAGCGGTGAAGCCGTTGTTCAGTCGGTTGCGGCCATGAAAGAGATAGCCGGAAAAATCTCCATCATCGAAGAAATTGCCCGACAGACAAACCTTCTGGCACTAAATGCTGCCATTGAGGCTGCCAGGGCTGGAGAACACGGAAAAGGTTTTGCAGTGGTAGCGGCTGAAGTTCGAAAACTGGCTGAACGGAGCCAAATTGCAGCCGGGGAGATATCCGAATTATCCGCCACCAGTGTGGAAGTGGCAGAAAAAGCCGGAGAGATGCTGGCAAAACTGGTGCCGGACATTCAAAAAACCTCTGAATTAGTGCAGGAAATCACTGCTGCCAGTAATGAGCAGAATGCCGGTGCAGACCAGATCAATAAAGCTCTCCAGCAGCTTGATCAGGTTATTCAACAGAATGCCGGCGCTTCGGAAGAGATGGCGTCCACTGCCGAAGAACTCGCTTCCCAAGCTCAGCAGCTCCAAGACACCATTGGTTTTTTCAGGATAAACGGGCGAAACCGGTCAATCGAAACCCGAAGAAACCCTGTTATCCACCAGACCGGGAAAACGCGGTCAGCAGCCCAGGTTGCTCAAATCGCAGCCAGGCCTGCTTCATCCAAAATAGCGCCTATACCTGTCCTGGAAAATAAAAGTAAGCACAATTCAGGTGTCAATTTAAACCTTGGAAATGAACATTATGATGACAGCGAATTTGAAAGGTATTAACTCTCATTCAAGATCCCTTGCTGATTGGGACTGTTAGGTGGCTGACTAACTGCTCTACTGCACCAATCAACCAAAGCGTAATTTTCATGCAACTTTTCCACATTTCTTATGATTGTGCGGTATTCACTGAAGTACCGCACAATTTAGTATCCCTGCACTATTATCTGCTTCAGATTAGCACTGATTGAAGTTATCCCTGCAAATGATCCGGTTCCACTACCTCTCCTTGTTCCGGTTTATCCTGCCATTTTTATATCATCACCCGGTTTTTTATTTTAATGTCATGATGGGAAGTTAAAAAAGAACTTGCCACAAAATCCAATTTTAGTTACTTATTGTGTTATTATTTTACTTTTTGTATTACTCATGACGCTTTAATTATTTTTACATGCTACCAACACATGACAAATGCTTTTCCCAATCCAAGAAATAGAACAAAACATTTTTGAAGTCAAAAATTTATCTGTTTCTTTTATTGCTAAGCAACAAAGCTTAAGAATCATCGACAGGGTGAATTTTATTCTGAAAAACAAGAGCAAAACGGCTTTAGTGGGTGAAAGTGGAAGTGGCAAATCGGTTTTAGCACAAGCATTGTTCGGGTTATTACCGAAAACGGCTCAAATTACAGGACGGGCGGTTTTTAAAAATGAGCTGGATCTTTTAGGCACTTCAAACCTAAAAGAACATCATTTAAGAGGAAATCAACTGGTTTTGGTTCCGCAGAACCCCTTAAGTCATTTAAATCCATCCCTACGAATTGGATATCAAATTCGAGAAGGAATAAAAAACCGTCGCTCCTTATCCGGACGGCAGAAGAAGCATATCATTCTGGATCTGTTATCCAGAGTAGGATTTGAGGAACCTGAAATAGTATCCACAATGTACCCTCATCAGCTTTCAGGCGGTATGGCTCAACGGGTTTTGCTGGCTATTGGGTTGTCGGGAACCCCTGATTTCGTAGTGGCTGACGAACCCACCAGGGGGTTGGACATAAAAAATCAACAGCGATATTTGGAGCTTATCAAAAAACTCTATCAGAATTGCAGTCTATTAATGATTACGCACAATCTTGAAGTGGCGAAATGTTGCGATAGGGTGATGGTAATGTATGGGGGTGAGATTGTGGAGATTGGGGCTGTGGATCAGGTGTTGAACAGGCCTCGGCATCCTTATACCATGGGATTACTGCAAGCCCACCCTGACAGGGGAATGGTGCCGATTCCGGGACAAACATTCAGTTTTAGCACGCCCCTAAAAGGTTGTCGCTTTCACTCAAGATGTCAGAGAAAAAAGTCGGAATGTTGCGAATTACATCCTCCCCTTGAGATCATTAACGGAGCTGGAGTCAGGTGTTTTTATGTTGGTGATTAAAGGTTTATCAAAATCGTTTCGAAATGGGATTTTTTCTTCCCCCATGAGTGCGGTAAAAAATGTGAGCTTTAGTATCAACGAAGGTGAAGCATTTGGGCTGATGGGGAGCAGTGGTAGCGGTAAATCAACAATCGCTCGACTCATCTTACGCTTGATAAACGCTGACAAGGGCAAAGTCTTTTTCCGCGGAAAAGAGCTACTATCCCTCTCAAAGAAAGAATATGCACCCTATCGCAAAAGGATACAGATCATCTTTCAGCAACCCATTCAAGCGCTTGATCCCAAACAGACGATATTCAATGCCATTGCTGAACCCCTACTTGTTCATAATCTTGTCTCCTCTGGAAGGGCCGCTAGGAAAAAAGTGGAACATCTGCTGGAAGTAACACATCTATCCCATGAGATACTTGATCGATATCCGCACCAGATATCCGGGGGACAGGCGCAGCGTGTTGTCATTGCCAGAGCTCTGGGAGTAAACCCATTTCTTATTGTAGCCGATGAACCTACTTCCATGTTGGACATTTCAGCTCAGGCGCAGATTCTGGCTCTTTTGAAGAAGCTGCAGATTGAACAGGGAATCGGAATTCTGCTAATTTCACATGATGTATCAGTCATCAGGCATTTCTGCAGTCGCCTGGCAGTGATAGAAAAAGGCGAGATCGTCTGCCAGACAGATTCTTCGACATATCTTAACTGATTATGATCTCGTACAACCAATTTTGAATTCTGCTTCCGGGCTTTTTATTGCCCCTTTCTGAACCCTTTTTCCTGGAAAAATTATGACTGCTTTAAAAACAACAACCATTAAAACTTGCACCATTTTTGTTGTTTTCCTTTTCCTTTCCTGGTTTCAAATTAGCGTTGCTGAAAATTATAAAATCGATCGGTTAACCGTAGGGACGACCATGACCATGAACAATATCGATATCGATGACTACTATTTTGGTATCATGCGAGCCATGCTGACCCACCGGTCCCTGGTTCAACTGGCTGAGAAAGGCGCTGTAGTCAAGGATATGGCCGAATCCTGGGAAACCACCGATGCCAAAAGATGGGTTTTCCACCTGAGGCCAAAACTCATCTGGCATGATGGTGTTGCTGTCACAGCAGATGATGTCAAATTTAGTATGGAGTACCTGCTGGAAAAAATTCCGGTATATCGCTGGCACTTTAAATTGGTGTCGAACGTTGAAAAGATAAATGACAGGACAGTCGTAATAAATCTCTCTGAATCCAATCCCCGTTTTCTGGTTAATCTTCTGGTTTTGAGGGTGATTCCAGAACACATCTTTAAGGATGTGGCAAATCCAAAGCAGTTCCAAGGATTAAAGGCAGCAATCGGAAGTGGTCCCTACGTTTTTAAGCAGTATGACAATGCCTCTGGTGTCATCCGCTTTGAAGCCTTTGAGAGATACTACCGTGGAAAACCGAACGTTCGCGAAATTGTATTCCGTCTGTTTAAAAACCCTGACACTCTCAATCTGGCGTTTCGCAAAGGTGAAATAGATCTTCCCTATTTTTATGCTACAGGCACAGACCCGGTTTATATCAATACTCTTAAACACAACCCGGATATCAAGCTCAGGTTGATGAATAACCCGGGAATCCCAAATGTTCTGTTCTTTAATACACAAAAGCCATTTGTTAGTAACCCGGATTTTAGAAAAGCCCTGAGTTATGCCATCAACTATGAAGAGATCCTGAAATTGTTTGCCGCTAGTAATGGTGAAATTCCAAACAAAGGATTTATCCCTGAAGGATCACTGGGTTACATCAAAACAGATTCTTTTTCCTATTCGCCTGAAAAAGCCCGTCAGGAGCTAACACAACTTGGGTTGATAGATCAGGATGAGGATGGTATCAGGGAAGCAAATGGCCAACCCGTTGAAATTGAGATTATTGCCAGAACAGATACAGCAGGCAGCTTGAGACTGGCGGAACTGCTGAAAAACTACCTGGCCGCTGTTGGTGTAAAACTTTCGATAAAAGCGGTTGACAATACCCTGTTCCGACAAATCAGTGACAAGGAGCGTTCACACACAATGCTACTTTCCAGAACAACTCCCTGGGGAATGATGATGTGGGCAGGCTGTGGAACCGGGTATCTTGATTCAAGAAATATCGGGTGGTCAGTTTTGGATGATCTAAAATTTCATAGTATTGTCGATCACATGAATGGGACTCTGGAAAGTGATGTTTATATAAACGCGGTGGCAGAGCTGCAACTATACTACTCTGATATGGTACCGGCGATACCGCTTTACTGGAATAAAATGATTCAACCCTATCACAAACGTTTCACCGGCTGGGTGGAAAACCCCATGTACGGATTCCTCTGGGAGGAAACATGGTTCAACCTGACAACAGGAGATTAATCATGGATCTTGATTTTTGGAAATCTGAATGGACAAAGGCTCAGCAAACATCCTCACTGGCCCCGGGATACAGAAGCCCTGACAACTGGGAAGCGTTCTGGAATCAATACGCCGAACGATACGGGCGCGAGAACCGGCAACATTTTTTCTTTTCCAAGGGCATCGTTGATCAACTGCTGACCGATGGTGTGATATCAACGACAAGCAGGATACTGGATATCGGTTGTGGCCCCGGAACCTATACAATTCCTCTGGCTGCTAAAACAGCTTCCGTAACCGGTATTGATACCGCCAGGCAAATGCTGGAAGTTATGAAAAATGAATCAAAAGAATACGGCGTTGCCGACAGAGTAAAGACATTTGAAGGAAGCTGGCTATCATTTGCAGAAGGAGAGACATATGATCTTGTGTTGGGAGCCAATACGCCAGCTATAAAAGATTACGATTCTCTGATGAAGATGAACCGTTTGTCCCGTTGTAGCTGTTGCCTGATCAGTTTTGCCGGTTCTTACCAATCCACTTTACGCAGCCAGATCTGGCAGCAAATCATGGAAGCTCCCTTGAAAAGTCGAGCCTTCGATATTCAGTTTCCATTTAACCTACTCTATTTGGAAGGCTTCTTTCCTAACATTAGGTTTTACCCCTATCATTGGACACCGTCTTACCCCATTGAGGAAATGGTTCTGCATTATACGGACTATTTCAGAGTTTTCGGAAAAAATAGCAAACAAGTGGAACAGAAGATTCAATCCTTCTTTAAAGTCAAAGCCGAAAATGGACAAATTTCAGATGATCAGCAGGGAACCATTGCTGTCATCTGGTGGAAAATAAATAAAAAAGGGGATGGGGCAGAATGACGTTTTTTCTGCTTAAGTTTTCCAGGTTGGCAATCAGCCTGTTGTTTATCCTATCTTTGAATTTTCTGATTCCCCGAATAATGCCGGGTAATCCTCTTTTCACCATATTAGGCCCCGATGTAGTAGGACTAAGCCAGAAAGAATACCGGGAGTTAGAGGAAGAGTACGGCCTTAATGCAACACTGTTGGCACAATACAGGGAATATCTCACCAAGCTGCTTCACTGGGATCTGGGATATTCCTACCATCATCACAGACCAGTAGCACTCCTAATTATTGACCATCTGACTCGAACCCTATTGCTGCTGTTCCCATCGGTACTTATTTCATCGTTGCTAGCTGTGATCATGGGAATGGTGTCAGGGAGGTTTTCCGGCGCTGCCATTGATGTTCTGATCACGCTAGCATTTTTGGCCGTTTATGCAATGCCGACATTCCTGCTAGCGATGGTCGGACTGGATCTCTTCAGTTTTCGATACAATCTCTTTCCCTTAGGTGGACTAAAATCCCCCAGCTGTACCGGGGATCTGTTATCCTGTCCGGGTGACGTTCTCTTGCATCTGGTTCTCCCAGTTGCCATTCTTTCAATCTCATCTGCTGCGGTAAAATTTATGGTCACCCGCAACAGTGTCATTGAAGAGAAACAGCAAGACTATGTTCTCTATGCCCGTGCCAAGGGAATCAGCACCAGGGCAATCTGGTTGGTTCATATTCTAAAGAATGCCAGTCTGCCCCTTTTGAGTCTGATTGCCCTGCATCTCGCTTTTATGGTATCAGGAGCATTGCTTGTTGAGATTGTGTTCTCAATTAATGGTATGGGCATATTGATCTATGAGGCGGCAATAAACAGGGATTATCCGGTTCTGCAGGGATGTTTTCTTGTTTTAACCGTTATTGTCCTGGGATTAAACACCCTGGTTGACTTCATTTATGGGATATTAGATCCCAGGGTTCGGGCATGAAAAAGATGAAGCAGCCAGAACATTTTAAGATAAGATCCGTCGAAACAATATTTGGAGCATGTGGGTTCCTATGTCTTTTTATCTTCTGCCTGATATCGGTTCTGGCGCCATGGTTATCTCCCCATGCCCTCGATACAAGCTTTTTCCCCTTTTTATCACCTTCCTGGCAACACCCACTCGGTACCAATGACATGGGGTATGATATTTTTTCCGAATTATTGCATTCCAGCAGGGTTTCGTTGATCATCGGCTTGGTAGCAGCCTCAATCTCTGCTTTTATTGGTAGCCTGATCGGTATTGTTTCAGGCTATTTCAGAGGGATCATGGGTGAAATGGTAACCGGAGCCATTGACCTTTTTCTTCTGATTCCGGCTCTACCGTTGATGATTATTCTCGCTTCCTACTTGGGAGCCAGTATCTGGAATATTGTATTTGTGATTGTCCTGCTGGGGTGGTGTTCGACGGCCCGGGCTGTCCGGGCAAAAACGCTGAAGCTGCGCGAACTGCCTTTTATCGACGCCATGATAGCTCTGGACATTCCTGTAACACGCATCCTTTCCAGACACATCCTTCCCAATGTAATGGAGATTATATCAGCAAAGTTTGTGGTCTCGGTGGCCGGAGCTATGCTGAGCGAGGCTTCCCTGAGTTTTCTGGGTCTGGGAGATCCGACAAAAGTCAGCTGGGGTACCATGATGCACTATGCCTTCAAACGCGGGGGTTTTGCCAATGGCATGTGGTTCTGGTATCTCCCACCCGGTCTTTGCATTGCCGTCTGCGCCATGAGCTTTGTTCTCATCGGCTTGTATTTCAGCAAACGAGACAATGGGGCTATCCCCTGGTGGCAATAATAGAGCTATGCTTTTGCTTTACATAGGTGCTGAGATTTAGTATTTTCTTCTTTGTTTTACAATGGAAACAGAACGCCCCCGTTAACCACCGGGAGACTCAATGTCCCAATAATTCGCCCACATGGGCGGAAAGACTTGCCCATCCTGCAATTCAATAAAAAAAGCTGAAAAATAATATTAAAACGCTCAAAAGGAACAGACAAAATTTAAGAAAGGATACCAATGAAATACAATGTGAAGCTATTGATATACCTGTTGGTTTTTTTATTAACCTCAATATCAACATTTGCGGCCGGAAAATCTTTTACTATTCTTCATACTAATGATCTGCATTCTCATCTGTTGGGATTTTCCCCAAATATCGATTATACACCTCTTGAAACAAACAATGACTTAACCAGGGGCGGCTGGGCCAGGCTTGCAACAGCCATAAAAGATGAACAAAACAACCGGGACAATCCGGTTTTGATCCTGGATGCAGGTGATTTTTTAATGGGATCTCTCTTTCACATGGTTTGCCGCGAACATGCTCTGGAATTGACATTGATGAGTGAAATGGGTTTTGATGCTATCACCCTGGGAAATCATGAGTTTGATCTCAGACCTGACGGGCTGGCAAGAATTTTGATCACTGCTCACAGAAACGGAAAAGTACCGGCCATCGTTGCCTCAAATTTATTGTTCAATCAAGAGGATGACAGGGATGATACGCTGGAAGAGGTTTACAATAAAGGATACGTAAAACCCTATACAGTCCTGGAAAAGCAGGGAATCAAATTTGGTATCTTCGGGCTGGTCGGTGCTGATGCTGCTGAAGTAGCTCCCTTTGCCTCACCGGTCAAATTTGATGATATTTTAATCTCTTCAAAGCGAATGGTGCAGCAATTGAAAGAGGTGGAAAAGGTCGATGTTGTTATCTGCCTTTCACATAGCGGGCTCTCCTCAGAAATTGAGAAGTCGGAAGATGTCATTCTGGCAAAGGAAGTCCCTGGAATCGACATTATCATCAGCGGCCACACTCATACACAATTGGAAGAGCCTATCGTGGCCAACGACACCATCATTGTTCAAACCGGCGCTTATGGTTACAACCTGGGAGTTCTAGACGTTGAACTGGAATCCGGCAAGGTCAGGGTAAAAAACTATTCTTTAAGGGAAATAGATGACTCCATCAAAGGTGATACCGCTATTAATGATAAAATTAATGATTCCATTGGGTTGGTAAACCGGGAGGTACTGAAAGATCTAAACCTGAAGTTTGACCAGGTTCTGGTTGAAACCGAATTTGATCTCAAAATTACTGAAGCGGAAACCAACCTGGGTAATTTGATTACCGATGCCTTGAGATGGGCAACCGACCAAGCTGAATACGATCCTGCCGATCCTTCTTCACGCGTCCAGATTGCCGTACAATCCAACGGAGTCATCCGCGACCACCTTCTCAAAGGGCAAACAGGCAAAGTAATTGTTAATGACCTATTCAGAGTTGTTCCCCTGGGGGTTGGGATGGATGAAACTCTGAGCTATCCCCTGGTTTCATTTTATGTCAAAGCGGAAGAGATCAAAAAGACCTCTGAAATCCTAACGACCATCTATCCCTTAAAAGGATCCGACTATTTTCTCCAGTTTTCCGGTCTCAAAATCGAGTACAACCCCAACAGAATGTTCTTTGACAGGGTAACCAAGGTCTTTATTGAGAATCTCGATGGCTCCTTTGAACAACTTGATGTTTCGACTGCTAATAAGAAGCTATACAAAGTAACCAGCAATATTTACAACGCCACTTTTTTGAAGATTATCGGTGGGTTTACTAATAATATATTGGTGATTGTTCCAAAGGATAAACAGGGTAATCCGATCAGCGATCTGGAAACCGTCAGAGTGGATGGTGACAGGAACAAGCCGGGGATTCAGGAGGTGAAAGACTGGAGTGCGCTAATGAACTACGTACAGACTTTCGATGATATAGATGGTAACGGCATCCCGGAGATCCCCGCCCGTTATAAAACAGCAGAAGGAAGGCAGATTATCGCCCCCAGCATCAACCCGATTAACCTGTTGTGGGGAGGAAGCTACGTCACCTGGATCACCTTTGGGGTTATCGTGCTTTTGTTACTGATTTTATTCTTGATTATCTATATCCCGGTAAGAGTATACAAACGAAGAAAATCTCGTTAATAAAGGAGTATGTCCCGTTGTTTATCGAAATGATTAATCAAGGGACATATTTTCCGGCCGATCTGCTAACCGGCCATTGACTGCTTTTTAACAAAATAGTTGGCTGGCCCCAGTTTTTTAACAGCTGCTGCCACCTCCCGCGCTACCTCGGCAAACTTTACTCCTTCTGCAGAGGAGATCCAGGAAAAATGGAGCCTTCCCGATTCAAGCCCCATATATTCAAGCAATTCTTTAAGCAAAGTGAAACGTCTTCGCGCATAATAATTTCCTTCCAGATAATGACAATCCCCAGGATGACATCCGGATACCCAGACTCCATCCGAACCATTTCTCAATGCTTGCAGAATAAATTTCGGACTAACCCTGCCGGAGCAGGGTAACCTTACAACTCTGAAATAAGGCGGGTATTGAAAACGACTTACCCCAGCCAAATCTGCCGCACCATAAGAACACCAATTGCATAAAAATGTTGTAATCTTGGGTTCCCAGTTATCCATGTTTTCTCCTCTTTTGATGCACTATATTTATTGATAAAGATCTCTTTTCCCCAACTTTTAACTCTTTGGCACTCTTACAAGAAGTGCCAAATATTAGGGGTTTAAGTTTTAGATTTCGTCCAACATGGCCATCACCTGGGCCTGTTCAAATCCTCGCAGATTTGCTGCTCCTGACCGGCAGGCAGCCGCACATAATCCGCATCCTTTGCACAAAATCGAGTTTATTTCCGCCTTGCCGACAAATCGACCCTCTTCAATTTTGAAAGGAGCTGAATAGGGGCAGATAGAGACGCAAATCCCACAACCACTGCAATTCACCGGATTAATACTAGCGACAACCCCACTGGAATATATTTTATCTGCCGAAAGAAGACCGGTAACCCTGGAAGCTGCTGCCATTGCCTGTGCAATACTTTCATCAACCGACTTGGGATAATGAGCCATACCACAAAGAAATACACCGTCGGTTGGAAAATCCACGGGACGCAATTTAACATGTGCCTCGACAAAAAAACCGTCTTCGTTAATCGGTATTTTAAAGAACTGAGCTAATTGATCATTATTGGGTGCAACAATCGCTGTTGCTAAAACCAAAAGATCGGTTGTTATGCTTAAATACCGATTCAGGATATTATCGAAAATGGTCACCATAAGAGAGTCACCATTGACTACAACCTGCGGTTTTGATTCCAGGTCATATTTTACGAAAATAACACCGGCTTCTCGGGCTTCTGAATATAAATCCTCCCGCTCACCATATGTCCGAATATCCCGATTCAAAACATAAACTGAAAGTTTGGGATTCTGTTTTTTAAAATTCAAAGCACTCTTCACCGTGTGAGTGCAGCAGACTCGGCTGCAATAAGGTCTTTCTTTTTCCCTTGAACCGACACACTGAATAAATACAACCGAACCGATCTCTTTTGCCAAATCGGGAGAATCTCGTGTTTTACGGGAAAGTTCCAGGAGAGTCATAACCCGCTCATCTTCTCCATAAAGATATTCACTGGGTTTATATTCAGAAGCCCCGGTTGCGATGATTGTGGCACCGTGTTCATAATTGGAAGTGCTTCCATTTTCGCCCTGGATATCCGTTTTGAAGCTTCCGACAAAACCATCCACATTACCCAATTTTGAGGTGGTATGCACCTGAATTTTTGGATGATGGATTACTTCTTCGATCAACTCTTCCAGGTAAGTGCTAATGTTTTCATTCCGCCAGGTGTGATTCAGGCTCAATGCCTGTCCACCCAGTTTTTCATTCTGTTCCACCAGGCAGACTTCATAATTCTGATTGGCAAGAGTTTTTGCCGCTACCAGGCCCGATATCCCTCCGCCAACAACCAGGGTGTTTTTATTAAGCAGAAGTTCTTTTTCTGAAAGCGGTTCCAACAATCCTGCTTTGGCAACTGCCATTCGAACCAGATCTTTGGCTTTTTCAGTTGCTTTTTGCGGGTCATTCATATGAACCCAGGAGTTTTGATTACGGATGTTGCACATCTCAAACAGATATTTATTCAACCCGGAGGCCACCAAAGTCTCCTGGAACATAGGTTCATGGGTTTTTGGAGTACAAGCTGCAACAATTACACGGTTTATCCCTTTCTCTTTAATCACTTGGGAGATATTAACCTGGGTATCCTGGGAGCAGGTATAAAGATTATCTTCAACATGAACAACATAAGGGAGGGATTTAGCATATTCACGGACTTCCGGAATATTAACCACTCCGCCGATATTAATCCCGCATTGACATAAAAATACGCCGATATTCGGTCTTTCACCTATCACATTCAATTCCGGGGGTATTTCAACGGTCTTGGTTTCTTGCCAGCGAGAATCCCCCAGCAGGATACCTGATGCACCGGCTGCTGCTGAAGCTTCCACAACCGATTGAGGGATGTCTTTCGGTCCCTGAAAGGTTCCACATACATATATTCCCGGTTTGGATGTGCTTACCGGATCAAATGAGTTGGTTCGAGCAAATTGATGACTATTCAGCTCAACTCCCAGACGTTGGGCCATTTTTATGACGTTTTGATCTACCTGGAATCCGACAGATAGAATCACCATATCAAAAATCTCCTGATCAACCTGCCCCTCACTATTCAAATAAGAAATGCGCAAGTCGCCATTCTCGATGGGATCGACGGAATGGATACGTGAGCGAACAAAACGTACGCCGTGTTGATCCTTTGCTTTTTTATATGTCTGTTCAAACTCTTTTCCATGCGTCCTCATATCCATATAAAAAATGGCTGTATCCAGACTATTGTGGGCATGCTCCATAGCAATAACTGCTTCCTTGATGGAATACATACAGCAAACCGAAGAGCAATAAGAGTTATCACAACGATTAATATCCCTGGAGCCGATACATTGCAACCAGGCGATTTTAGCTGGTTCCTTTCGATCTGAAGGTCTCATCAGATGACCCTTATAAGGACCGGAAGCACTCAGAATCCTTTCGAACTCAATACTGGTAACGACATTGGGATGATCAGTATAGTGATAGCTGTCCAGACCTGCCGGGTCAAAAGTCTCGTTTCCCGGTGCCAGAATTACGGCCCCAACCTCCAGAGTGATGTTTAGCGGTTTATCATCAAATTTTACTGCCTTTGCAAGACACACCTTTTCACACATGCCGCATCCGATACAGATGTTACGATCAATCTGATAGGCTAATGGTACGGCCTGGGGGTATTTTATGTAGCTGGCTCGACGTTCATCCAAGCCACAATCAAATTCATTGACAGCCGTTACCGGACAGGCCATACGACACTGACCGCATCCGGTACATTTAACCGGATCAATAAACCTGGGCGTATTACTTAAATGGGCGGTAAAGCAACCCGGTTCACCCTCCAGTGATTCCACTTCACTGTTGGGTATAATATTAATATTGATATGGCGGCCCACTTCCACTAAGAAAGGTGATAAAATGCACATGGCACAATCGTTTGTGGGGAAGGTTTTGTCCAATTGAGCCATTAAACCCCCAATACTGGGCGATTTGTCAACCAGATGGACATAGTAACCGGAAGCAGCAAGATCTAAAGACGCTTGTATCCCGGCAACCCCGGCACCGACAACCATAACGCTACCTTTTTTGCTTGCGGGTTTCGTTTTTGTCATCTTTTTCCTTTTAATTTTTTAGCTTTTTTGTATTAATTTTCTTTATTGAAAAGTCCTGCCATATTTGCAAGAACGAGAATCCGATGGTTCATTAAGTCACCAGACTCATAAACCTTGGATTCCTGCCGTCGTATTCTTTAAATTCAGCCAAGCCATTGATCTCCAGATCATTCAGGCATTGAGAAACAGTGTAAAGCGGCATCCCGGTTTGCTCCGCCATTTCCGGCACAGTCAATGGCGCTTGCTTAAGGATTTCGATCAATAAAGACTTTTGATATTCGTTTTTCACAGCCTTTGAAAGAACTTGTTGAAGATATTCCGGGTTAGTTTTTTCATGATAAACATTTTCACGTTCGGTGAGTTTGCGGTCGATCCCGGTAAGCCAACGAACTCTTGGTGTTTTCAGGGTTCTGGATAAAGCACTTAACTCAAGTTTGTATTGTTCCTTATTAAAAGGCCCCAGGTTTTTAATGATATCTGTTACTTCGTTGACATAATCGGCAAAGGGCTGTGCTTCTGCCGCACTAGCCCACCTAAGATGCACTCTGTCTTTCCCGATTCCCGATTCCTCCAAAACCTGCTCCAGCATATTCATCCGTTTCAGGGTATAAACATTGCCATCCTGATAATGACATTCACCAATATGACAACCCCCGATGAAGACACCATCAAAACCACTTTGCAGTCCATCGACAATAAAGTGAGGATCTATCCTGCCCGAACACATGGTTCTGACGACACGAATGGTCGGCGGATATTGAATCCGGGAAACACCTGCCAGATCTGCTCCGGCATATGAGCACCAGTTGCACAAAAAGGTCAGGATTTTGGGTTTAAACGGTTTACTCATAATTGTCGCTCCTCATGATGTATCTCGAGACCGCCAGCGCTGATGGCTGCGAGAATTTGTTCATAGCGAAAATGTTTCATATCGATAGCGCTTTGAGGACATGCTGCTGCGCAGACGCCACACCCTTTGCAAAGCGCAGAATAATTGGCAGCTCTATATCCCTTGCCAGCAATTTCCTCTAACCTGATAGCACTGTATACACACGAATATTCACATAATCCGCAACCAATACATTTGTCCGTATCTACAACTGAAACAATCGGCTCAATATAGATGGTCTTTTTTGATAACAGACCGGCAGCTCTTCCGGCAGCTGCCTGAGCTTGTGAAATTGATTCGTCAATCGGTTTGGGATAATGAGAAAGACCACAAACAAAAACACCATCGGTTGAAAAATCAACCGGTCTGAGTTTGATATGGGCTTCCATGAAAAATCCCTCATCATTGATCGGAACTTTATACAATTTTGCCAGATCCTTCTGTCCTTCCGGCGGAACAATCGCAGTTGCCAGGTTGACGTAATCGACTGAAAGTTGAACAGGTCGTTTAAGAATGTGATCGATAACCTTGATTTTTAGCCTGTCAGGCCCGTCGGTAATGACTTCCGGATGATGATCACTGTCAAAACGAATAAAAATAACGCCTAATTGTCTGGCTTCTTTATATAACTCCTCCCGTTGCCCAAAAGTACGAATATCCCGATACAACATGTAAATGTTCAACCCCGGTTTTTTCTTCTTAAGTGAGATTGCACTTGTTATCGAAGCCGTACAACAGATTCGAGAACAATACGGGTTATTCTCATCCCTTGAATTCACGCATTGGATAAAAGCAACAGCTTTCGTATCTTCCAGTAATGAAGGGTCTTTTTTAAATTTTTCGTCAATCTCATGCCATTTGAGAATACGATTGTGCTTCCCATGTAAGTATTCACTTGTTTCGGAAGCTTGGGCTCCTGTTGCAATAATGACCGCACCATGGTTTATTTCACGACTTTCATCTTTCGATTGAACAGTCGTAATGAAATTTCCCACATAACCTTCCGCCTTAACAATTTCCGATTGAGTCAAAACTTCTATCTTGTCATGGGAAATAACCTTCCGGTTCAATTCTGATAGGTATTCCTGTATGTCTTCACCTTTCCAGGTCTGATCGAGGGTCTTTGCTGATCCTCCCAGGGTTTCCTGTCTCTCAACCAGAAATGTTTTAAATCCCTGATCTGCCAGATTCATAGCAGCAGTCATACCGGCGATACCACCTCCTATCACCATCGCACTTGGGTCCAGATCCAGTTGCAATCGTTCAATGGGTTCCAGTAATGAAACTTTGGCAGCTGCCATTCGGATCAGATCCATCGCCTTATCCGTCGCTTCCAGGGGCTCTTTCTGGTGAACCCATGAATTTTGATCCCTGATATTGGCAAATTCGAAAAGATAACGATTCAACCCGGCTTCCTGCATGGTTTCCTGAAACAGAGGTTCATGAGTCCTAGGAGTACACGCAGCCACCACAACCCTGTTAAGATTATTTTCTTCAATCACTTTGCGGATCGATTCTTGTGTATCCTGACTGCAAGAAAAGAGATTATGGGTCGCATAGACAACATTGGGAAGGGTTTTGGCGTATTCGGTTACTGACGGCACATCAACAATTCCACCAATATTAATGCCACAATGACAGATAAAAACACCAACTCTTGGAACCTGACCGTTGATTTCAATCTCCTGTGGATAAGTCTTAACACTTGTCAATGTCCCCCGTTGTGCCCCAAGCAGTGCCGCTGAAGTTGCCGATGCAGCCGATGCTTCAAGTACCGATTGAGGAATATCCTTGGGACCGGATACAGTTCCACAGGTATAGATCCCGTGCCTTGATGTCTCAACCGGATTAAAACTGTCGGTTGCGATAAATCCATTTCGATCTACTGCAATATCCAACTTTGCAGCCAGTTCACGCATCGCTTGAGACGCTTGGAGTCCGGCTGACAAGATAACCATATTGAAAATTTCGTGTTTTAACTCACCACTTTCATTCTGGTAAGTGAGCTTTAGATCATTGGTCGCGGGAACATTTTCGATGGTGTGAATTCTGGATTGAATAAATCGCACACCACTTTCATCTTTTGCCCGAACATAGGTTTGTTCATAGCCCTTTCCATGGGTTCGCATGTCCATGTAAAAAATTGCTGTGTCCAACTCCTCCTTGGAATGCTCCTTGGCAATGAGTGCTTCTTTGATGGCGTACATGCAACAGACCGAAGAGCAATAGCCATTATCGCAGTCATTACTATTTCTGGAACCGATACACTGTAACCAGGCAATCTTTTTAGGTTCGGTCTTGTCCGACAAACGAAGTAAATGTCCCTCTGTGGGACCTGTTGCACAAAGAACGCGTTCGAACTCAATACTGCTAAGAACATTGGGATGGCTGTTATAAAGATAAAGCCCTTCCATTGAACGGGTATCAAACACTTCTGAACCACTGGCCAATATGACAGCTCCAATGTTTATTTTTTCTTCCCTTCCCTGGTCATCATGATTGATTGCTTTTGCCAGGCAAGCTTGCACACATTCCTCGCATTCACAGCAATAACTACAGTTCAGACACCTTCCGGCTTCTTTCCGTCCGGAAGTTTCATCATACCCCA
The DNA here is from genome assembly GCA_018829445.1 of bacterium. Taxonomy (GTDB): domain Bacteria; phylum SAR324; class SAR324; order XYD2-FULL-50-16; family XYD2-FULL-50-16; genus JAHJTV01. Next base: position 120,793 of record JAHJTV010000063.1, on the reverse strand, counting down.
ACTCCACTTCTCTGAAGTTGCCATTCCTCTCTTCAACAGCCAGATGAGGCATTTCAATACGAGATTTCCGGATTTCATCCGCTTTTATGGGACGATATTCAGGGTTCTCATTACTAATAACTTCCCTGTTCATTGTCAGGTCATCACCATCCAAATAGCGAACAATGGAAACAGCGGCTTCCTTGCCGGCTGCAATCGCACCAATCACAGTCCAGGGGCCTGTCTGCAGATCTCCTCCGGCAAACACACCAGGAAGATCAGTAGCGTATGATACAGAATTGGTTTCAAGTGTTCCCCATCTGGAGAAGTTCAGCTGGGCAATGTCTTTAAAGGGCGAAATATCAGGTCGCTGTCCTATAGCCGGAATCAGCTGGTCGATTTTTATATCAAATTCACTATCGGGAACGGGAATTGGGGATCTCCTGCCCGAAGAATCTGCTTCTCCCAGTTCCATACGAATACAACGGACACCACTTACTTTTCCGTTCTCGGTAAGAATTTCCTGTGGAGCAGAGAGGAATTCAATCCTGATCCCTTCCTCCACCGCTGCATCTATCTCTTCACTGAATGCCGGCATCTCAGAGCGGGTTCGCCGATAGAGTATGGTTACCTCTTCGGCTCCCAGGCGTATGGCTGACCTGGAAACATCAATTGCCACATTACCTCCGCCGACAATAGCAACTTTTTTGCCTGTTTTTGTTGATCCCTCAAGGTTCAACTCTTTTAAAAAACTGACTCCTTGTACAACACCAGCGGCGGTTTCACCCGGTATCCCCAGCTCTATTCCTGCATGGGCACCTGTGGCCAGATAAATGGATTTAAACCCCTGGCTCATCAAGTTACCAATTGTCAATTCCGGCCCTAAGGCTGTATTGGTTTTTATTTCGACACCCAGGTTAGTTATAACTTCTATCTCCCGATCCAATACCTCTCTGGGTAACCGATGTTCAGGGATACCTACCCTTAGCATCCCCCCTGCCTCAGGAAGGGCTTCAAAGATAGTCGAGATAACACCTTTGCGCGCCAAATGGTAGGCTGTTGAAAGACCCGCTGGTCCGGACCCGATAATTGCCACTTTTTCCTTACGTTTGGGAAGGCATTCGATTTTGATTTTACGAGGATCAAACCGGTCCGCAGCCAGCCTTTTCAGATCTCGTATGGCTACCGGGGTATCTACATCACATCGTCGACAAGCATCTTCACAACCATGCGGACAAACTCTTCCCAAGACCCCTGGTAAGGGAAGATCCTTCATAATGATTTCAAGGGCTCTTTGAAACTTGCCTTCCTTAACCATTTGCACATATCCCTGTACATTCAATCCTGCCGGGCATGCTAAGTGACAAGGTGCTTTGTCTGTTTTCTGAATGGCATAAGCGCCGGGAATTGCCTGGGTATATTTTTTATACGCAGCTTTACGAAGTGACAGTCCCTCTTCATACTCATCCGGGATTTCAACCGGGCAAACACTGGCGCAATCTCCACAGCCGGTGCATTTTTCAATATCAATAAAACGAGGATTTTGACGAACAGTTGCGGTAAAATTTCCTGGATCACCATCAATTGAGATAAGATCTGTATTAGTTAAAAGCTTGATATTATGATGGCGCCCTACTTCTACAAGTTTCGGCGAAATAATACACATGGAGCAATCATTGGTTGGAAATGTTTTGTCCAACTGCGCCATAACGCCACCAATAGCCGATGAGTTTTCAACAAGATAAACCAGGAAACCGGAATCCGCTAAGTCCAAAGCAGACTGTATACCTCCGACACCACTACCAACAACCATGACTGAACCGATACATTCTTTTGTCATGAAGGATTACCTCCTAAAATTAAAACATTTTTCTTATGAAGATTTTTGTCTTCAACCGGTTTTTGAGTTTCCATTTTATCCTAGAAAGAATATTTATAATCCATTCCGTGAAAATCAAATTCCGGGGAAATTCCGATAATTGTTTAAAATAGATAGAAAAAACAGATTAATGATCTAGTAATCCTTATGAGGTGGAACATTAAAATCAAGGAGATCGGGTCCGAGATCCACACGCTCGTCTTTTCCCAATACCCCCAACGCCAATGCGATCATAGTCCAAAGGTTGACGGTGTGATAACCCCCCTTGTAAAACTGGGAAAGATCATGGATCTGGGCATGACAGTTATGACACGGTGCAATACAGTAATCAGCTCCGGTTGCCATGATCTGGTCAAACTTTATTTTCCCATACTTTCTTCTTTCGTCATTATACCCTGATTGAAGGAATCCCCCGCCGCCGCCGCAACAAAAATTATTGGATTTATTGGGAGTCATATCGATAAAGTTCTCTTCTCCAACAACCGTTTTGACAACAAAGCGTAAATCATCGGCCAATTCATCACCATATCCTTTACGCACTTGGTTACAAGGATCCTGAACGGTAAATTTTATTTTTTTATCCTTATTCCAATCTGAGTTGACTTTGACTTTCCCCTCTCTAATCCATTGCGCGTAATATGCTACCATTGGAGCCACTTCCAGATCAGTATCTATCTTAAATCGTCTGACCCCTTCCAGGACTGAAAATGTTGAATGCCCACATTCAGTATTTAAATAGACCTTACACCCCAATTCCTCTGCTTTTCGCACAGTTGCACTGGTTATTTTTTTCCAGTTCTCATCATCTGCCAGAAACATGCAGTAATTCTCACCGGCCCATGCGGTACTACCATAAGTCCAATCAACACCTGCCAGATGCAGGATTTTCCATAATGGGATCATCTCTTCGGGCAAAACCACCGGTTCACGAGAATTCTGGCTCACAAAAAACCGGGCTCCCTTTTTATCGATGGGAGCTTTTAGTTTTTCCCAACCCGGTTGCAATTCATGAACATCTTCTAAAACATCATCCACAACAAATTGGAAATCATCAGGAGGTGTACCTGTGGCACTGGTGCTTTCATTTTTTAACGCCATGTCACAAGAAAACCGAATCCCTTTAGGTCTTTTTTCGCGAGGCCATAATTTTCTGGCTTCATAAACCAGACCGGCAATATTGATTTCCATGGGGCATGCATGGGTACAGCGAAAACACATACTACACATCCAAACCCATGGATGTTCTGTCAGTTCCTCATCCAAACCCAAAACCGCCATCCTCAAAAATTTCCTGGGGTCCATATCCGCCAGACCTGTTGCCGGACAACCATTACTACAAGCCCCGCAAGTAAGGCATAAACTTAAATTACCAGCATTCGGCAGGATATCCTTCACTTTATCCAGGAACGTATTCTTTCTATCATTTTCAATTTTTATGGTTGTAGCCACATTTCCTCCTTAAGAAGTTTTACGATTTTAAAAAGTTCATTCACTGGGTAGTTGATTGAGTTGCGCCAAGGTAAACACTGGTCCGTCTTTACAGACAAATTTATCGCCAATATTGCACCTTCCACAGATACCGACACCACACTTCATTCTTTTTTCGAGGGAATTGATAATGTTCTGATGAGTGTATCCCAGCTTGTCCAGGACAGGTTGAGTAAAGCGGATCATAACGGGCGGACCGCAGACGATGGCGTAAGTATCCGGATCTGCAGGTGGCGCTTTTTCTTCAGTAATTGTTGGAACAAATCCAACATTATATTTCCAGTTCGGATCGCTTGTCGCATCAACAGTAATATGCATTTTGATATCACCGGCTGCCTCCCAAGCAGCCAATTCGGCCTTATACAGCAACAATTCAGGAGAACGGGCACCATAGATTACATGGATATCCTTAAATCTGTCCCGGTTATCAAGCATGTACACAATGGAAGCACGCAGAGTTGAAAAAGCAAAACCACCACCAATAATAACAACGTTTCCGCCTTCAAGAGTATCCCACGGATACCAGTTTCCCAGGGGACCTCGCACACCAATGATATCACCCACTTTCATGGAATGCAGGTGACTGGTGACCAATCCGGTTTTATTGACGGTGAATTTTATAAACCCTTTTTCTGTTGGGGAAGAAGCAATACCAATTGGGATTTCACCTTTGCCGGGAATTGAAAGCTCCGCGAATTGACCGGCTTTATGTTGAAAGCTGTCGCTATCTTCGGATTTGAGGAAGACCAGTCTAAAGGTTTTCAGCATCCGATCTGCCGTCTCTGTTACAATTTCTTCGATTCGTACCGGATAAGGTTGATATGGATTCATTACAGGATATCTCCTTACTGATTTACGGTTTGATAATCATTCATTTTTTCACAAACAACCCTGATATCAATGTTTACCGGACATAGATTAATACACCGTCCGCACCCCACACATTGTATCCCGGAATCGTATTTATCCGCATAATATTTCAATTTATGCATGAAACGTTGCCTAACTCTTTGTAGCTTTTCAGTACGGGGGTTATGGCCAGATCCTTCGAGAGTGAACAAAGGATACATGCAACTATCCCAGTTCCGCATACGAATACCGCTTTTCCCCCTGGTTTCATCCTGAATGTCAAAACACCAGCAAGTAGGGCAACTATAAGTACAAGTGCCACAGTTTAAACAGGAGAAAGCCATTTCTTCCCATATGGGGGCATTAAAAAGGTCATTAACCTCTAACTCCTTGAGGCGATCTGTTTGAATTTCAGAGGTAATCTTTTCTTCTGCCGCTTTTTGTCGGTTTTCAAATTGATCAAAGTCTGTCTCTTCTGTCCAGCCTGCTATTTTCACAAGGTTCTTACCCTTATCAGTGATTACTTTTACCAGGTAGCCATCTTCCACTGTAATCAGCAACAGATCCAAACCGGTTTCGTTATAGGGTCCCCCACCTACAGAAAGACAAAAGCAGGTCGCAGCTGGTTCATCACAGGCGCACCCGACTAAAGTCAGGGAGTTGTAGGAATCCATCCAGTATGAATCCTGGTAATCAGGATTATCATAATTTCTTTTCACAATCCCGAAAGAGGACGCATCGCAAGGTTTTAGACCAATAACAACCCGCGGGGTTGAATCGACTTTAACCTCTTTTAATAGATTGTAATCCTTGTCGTTCTCATCCAGAGAGTAAGTGAACATTATTTGCGATTGGGGAAATACCACTGACTTTGGAGAAAATCGAGAAAGCTTGAGGCTTAAATCCGGGTTTTCCTCCGGCTTCAGTTCTTTGATCTGACTTCCGGTTCCTTTTTTAACCGGAGCATACAGCCGATATTCATTACGCAGTTTCGCTATCCCCTCGCTCCAGTTTTGAGTACTGATTTTTATAACTTTCATGCTGTTTGCCTTTTCAATTTATATCAATAAAAATTCAGGGGGCTCAAAAACCCACATTTCGAGTTATGGTCGAATTCACATGCACTGATGACGCAATGTGGGTTAATAACGATTATTTGATAAAATCCTCCGAATCATCTGTGCGGAAGGTATCAAGAGGCGGGCGTTTTTCAGGTGTTAATCCCGCTTCCCAACCGTACAACTCAAAGCATTCTTTGCTGAGCTTTCCGGTTAATGATCTGACTTTTATCTCTTGTGGACAGGCTTGCTCGCAAGCTCCGCAGTCAGTACATCTTCCCGCACAGTGAAACGCTCTTAAAAAGTGAAACGTCATGGTATCCGTTGGATCATCACTTTTCCCAATCCATTGGGGTCGGGCTTCATCAACAAAGCATGTGGGACAGTAACAGAGAGGACAGGCATTGCGGCAGGCATAACATCGGATACACGATGAAAACATCTCTTCAAAGTGTTCCCTTTTATCCGCTATCGACATCGATTCAATTTCCCTGACACCAGCAAATGGATCAATATCTTGGATTTCTTCAACCGAATCTGCCACTAACTCATCATAAATCACCGGATTGTGATGCTGACAGATCCGGCAATTATCCTGCAAAACTTCTTGTTTACTAAAATTTTTGCCGCCATGAATTCCCTTCACGATAATCGTGTCATCCGTTTCCTCGACAGTTTCTATCTCCCCGTCATATTGCAAGGCCACTTTTCTGCGATCAACCATTCCTTTACAAGGAACCCCAATAATAAACAACTGATCCCGTTGAATTTTACTTTCAACAATATGGTTCACTATATTTCGACTGTCACATCCCTTGGCAACAATCCCAATTTTTCCTTTTTTATCTACCAGATAGGTTGCCAGATTATTCCCGCAATGACTGTTCCAAACCAGATGTTGCACCTCCTTTGGAGTTGTGGCCATGAAAGGTTCATTCATCATCGGTATTGTTCCCTGCCGAAAACCGATAATCATATCGACTTTTTTTTCTTTCAGAAGATCTGTGGCTACTTCTTTAATCCTTTTTAAATACATGTCCATAATTACATACCTTTCTTTCTGACTATTGAATTCTTGAGAATATCAACCATTCTTTCCGTTATTTTTCTCTTAACCTCTTTGCTTTGCTCAAATATACAATGGTGATTTTAACCATCTGTTTATAGATATCCTGATTGGATTCATTACTCATGCTTTTGAAAAAACAGACAGATGGTCTATTTTTCAATACAAAAGTCACATGGCAGGTAAGGTGGTTGATTTTATTGCAGTTCGATAACTGAAATATGGGCCAATAAAAATGGGCAATAACGCAGATCGGCTTGTTAACAAATACCACTTTTTCAATCCCAAACTAAAAAATTTGAGAAAGCAGTATCGCCTTTAACCCTTGAAAAATAACCTGCGAAAAAGAAATGGCCTGTCTCTCTGAAAGCAGAAATCTACACGAGAAAGACGAAGAGGATAAAAATTTTGAAGTGGGAATGCATTTTCATGGTCTTTTGGTCTAACTCTGTGTCTACCTAACCCGAGTAGAATAGAAACACTGTCGTCACGTAAAACCAATTAACCAATACATTTTGTGTCTTTTACAATAAGTTGGAGAGAGAATGAGCGATGATTAACTGTGCTATTATCAGTCATAGTCCAGGGTTGTTGTCAAATAGAAAATATCTATAACACATTGTACTTTCATAAGTTTTTTCTATCCTGATTGGCTTTCACCTGAAATGAAATCATTGCCTCTCATTTTCAAACTTAGCCGGAATAAACTGGATAAATACCTTATAAATTATTTCCTACCTGAAAAACACAGAATATATCTTACTCAACTTTCCCACTCAGAAACGAGACAGTAAATCATAATATATCATTGAAATAATTAAATATTTCTTCAGGAAGCCACCGTGAACCAAGAACTGATTAAGGAAAGAGAGGCTTTAGGAACAATCACAAAACTGTTCAAGGAGTTTAAAAGTGGTAGCCTGCTTAATCCCGCTAACATAAATAAAACCAATGGCGCTACCCCTTTGGAACTGTTTTCAATTGTCTTTATTCTCTGTTTTCAGGGAAAAACCTGTTTGAAGGCATTATTGGAAACAAGTTTATCAAACTAAATAAACGCCATGTACGGGTTTCTGAACAATCCCAACTACAATTGGAGAAAGCTTCTCTTATTGTTTTCGACCAGGATTTACCTGATATTCAAAAGACTCAATTCAAACCCAGATGAGGAGATATAGATTATTGATAATTCTCCTTATGATCGAAAAGGAGAAGTAATGCAGCGGGAATAGCGATCAGAGTGGTTCATTGGTTCCGATTAATCTACGGGCACACAAAACTTCATGGTTCTTTTTCGTTTTGAATCGTTTACTGAGAGGATATTAACATCCATGTTATATGCAAGTTTCAGGTTTTCCTCCGTAATCACATCTCCTGGAGGACCGACTGCCGAAAATTCTCCATTGTTCATTATCACAACCTTGCTGGCATATTGAAGGGCATGATCAGGCCAATGCGATGACATAACAATGGAAAATCCTCGCCGGGCCAACTTGGTGATTATGCGCATGACAAGAGTCTGGTTCTTAAAATCCAGATGCGAGGTGGGCTCATCAAGCAGGATTACCTCCGGTTCCTGAGCGATTGTTCTGGCGATAAGAACCAATTGTCTTTCACCACCACTGATTTGGGTATAAGGTTTGTCTTTTAAATGAAGTTTTCCAACCATTTCTAGAGCATATTCAGCTATCTCATTGTCTTCTTCTGATGGTGTGGAAAAAAATCCAAGGTGGGGGGCTCTACCCATCCGCACCACTTCCAACACAGAGTAAGGAAAAGGAGCATTGTGCTCCTGAAAGACAAACCCCATTTTCCTAGCAACCTCTTTAACGCTGAAAGTCGATAGTAGCTTTCCATCCAGGCAGACGCTCCCTCTTGTCAGCTTAAGAGAACCATTGAGACACTGCAACAGAGTGGTTTTTCCACAACCATTGGCTCCCAAAACACATACTACCTCACCATCAAACAGTTCCAGGTTCAAGCCACTGAATAAATCCTGCTCGTCGTAACCGAATGCGATGTTCTCAAGGCGGATTTTAGGCTGCATTTATTTCCATCCCCCTTTTGTTCTGCGGATCAAATAAATAAAAAAAGGAGCACCGATTAAGGCGGTTAGGATTCCTAAGGGAATCTCTGCTGCAGCGATTGTTCGGGCCAGATCATCAATAAGGAGCAGAAAAATTGCTCCCAGAAGTAAAGAAACCGGCAGTAAGATTCTATGATCAGGCCCCACGATCATTCTTCCAATATGAGGAATTATTAATCCAACCCAACCAATAATTCCGCTAACACACACTGCTGAAGCCGTTACCATTGTTGCACATGCAATAACAATAATTTTTATAAATTCCGCGTTCACTCCTAATGCTCGCGCTTCTTTGTCTCCCATGGAAAGTATGTTGATCTTCCAACTAACCAGAAGAAGACCTGTGATTCCAATTAACATAGGAGGAAAAACCATTAATAAATCTTCTAAAGACGCAGCGCCAAGACTTCCCATCAACCAAAAGGTGATCTCGGGAAGTTTATCGTATGGATCAGCAACAAATTTTGTAACTGAAATCAACGCCGAAAAAAAGGCAGATACAACAATACCGGAAAGTACCAACATTAATATCGGTGCCGTTTGATACACCCGACTAATAGTGTATGCGATGATTACCCCCAATATTCCAAAAGCGAGAGCGAAAACCTGTATTAAAAATGGACTGTTAAACATCAGAATGGCAAAAGCGGCTCCGAAACCGGCAGAAGATGACACCCCAAGAATACTAGGACCAACCAGTGGATTCTGAAACACCCCTTGAAATCCTGCGCCACTAATTGAAAGCCCGGCTCCAACAATCAGGGCAAGGAGAATACGGGGAAGTCGTATCTGGAAAATAACTGTTTCAACGGTTGGCGACCAATTGATGTCCAATGGTAAAAACCTGGAAGCAATTGCCTTAACTATTGTCGTCGGCGATATGGAATACCGGCCTAAGAAGAACGAGACCCAGACAAGTAACAGCAATAAGATAACAAGAATAAAGAGACGTTGCCGCGTTTTTTTAACACCAAGGGTATCATAAATTCTAGTCACAGTTGTTTCCATTTGTTTCAATATCGGTCCGCGTTTCTCTCTTTGATCGCTGTCTCGGGGTTAATTTCCTAACCTGTTTTTCCCGGGTAACTCTCATTTAGCATCTCGCGCATTTCCCTAAATCGAGTTACGTTATTGGGATACGTACTGACAAACGCTCCGTTACATCCGGCCCGATATCCCCATTCCATGTTGTTGTAAACAGCAAACATATCGGCATCGGGAATGAAAATTCTGGCTGCTGCCATGACCTTTGCCATCTGATAAGGATTCGGACCGCTTCGTTCCTCCATTTCAATAAATGGCACCGGTCGAAACGGTACAAACAGGAATGTATTTACCTCCAGTTTTTTTAACATCTCAATACCGTTGACAATGTCCTGATCATTTTCTCCAACTCCGATAATGAATTCACTCCAAATCGGCAAACCTATCTCTTTTGCGCTTTTCAGAGTTTCTATACGATTATCGAGACTATCACCGGGTTTTAGGTAATTAAATAAATCAGGATTGGGACTCTCAAGGCTGCATCGATATCCATCAATCCCTGCTTTCTGTAATCGTAACAAACTCCGTTGATTGATTGTCCCGAACATACCATAGAGATCGATATCGACCTGTTCCTTAATGGCAATAACGGCTTCATAAACATCATCTGACAGATCTTTACCCATCCAGCCTGAAGCCAGGTATATGCGATCTATCTCTTGTCGTTTTGCCTCTTTCGCCTGTTTCACAATTTGATCCAGTGGGACTTTCCGGCGAAAATTGGGGGTGTAGCGCTCCCTGGTGAACCAAAGACAATGTCGACAAGGTGGATGAATCCTGCAAATGGTATTGATCTGCAAACCGGTGGCAAACAAGCTCTTCCGCTTTTTGGCAATACTCTGAGCTTCAATGAACAGTTCCGATCCGTCCTTACGCAATAACTCCAGTGGCGTCATAGTATTACTCTCCTTTTTAGTCCGATTCTTCCGGAGGAAGATGCTGAAGTATGCGATGTGCCTCATCATCCGCTAACTGGTAACGGAAGAATTTACCATAAAAGAATTTGAGTTCCTGGACCATATCAATATCCGAAAACTGCTCCGGATGAAAAGTCTTTGCCAGGTAAAGCAGAAATAAGGCTCCTTCACTACCATAATCCCAGTAAAAATGGCCTTGTGGATTCACGTACACTTGATTCTTTTTAACAGCCGTTATCGTTTTCCACTTGGGACTATTTATAATGGCATCAGTTGAATTGAGTCGCCCCATCATAATTATATCTGGATCCCAGACCAATACCTGTTCAATGGAAACCTTGCCAAAATTCTTGATTTTGGTATCTTTAGTAATCAGGTTGCCTCCTGCCATCTCCACATACCATTGTGTATTCGAACCTGATCCATGGGTTGTTAACACATCAGGGCCACGCACATAATACACTTTTGGTTTCTTACTGTCAGGAATCTTTGTAGTAACCGACAAAACCCGGTTTACCTTTTCATCAAAATAGTCGCTATACTCCCTTGCTCTTTGTTGTGCTTCTTTTCCCAGTACCTCGCCATATAATCGGACTTCATTCTTCACTGACAAAACAAACTCATCAATTGTATGGGGTTTTGTGGATGAACCCAGTGCACAAATGACAGGAATTCCAGAGTCACTCATTTTTTTAACTGGCTTTGACCAAGACCAATAAAACAATACATCTACGCCTGCCTGCAAAATATCTTCAATATTGGGATCCTTATATGATTCTGTTGTTGGAACTATTTTCAACCCCGGATTTAGTCTCTGGGCCCATGGTAACTGCGAGAATGAAAGTAATACAACGTTTTCGGCATCTCCAAGCATAAACGTCTTGTCATATGACGGTCCGACAAATGTAGCTACCCTCTTCACTTTGCTTGGGATTCTGACTTGTCTGCCCGCAAGATCAACTATCACTCGAGAGTCTTCTCCCCCTTCAGCTACACCTACCCAAGGCAACATCAGCAGAAAAGCACCGATAACAAAAAATCCGATCATCTGTTTCTTCATTATTGTCTCTTATTGTTATATTTTATACATTTTTGTTATTTTTATACTCTTTTGAGGATATTTTAGTAACTATTGACTCTATCTTCCTCTAAATTACTCTAAAGCATGTAATATTAGAAAACTTGTTTCTATAAGTCAAACTGAGTTTTGTGAATAATACAACGCAGTTTTGGAATTTGGGCTTAAGATCAAGATTCTAGGCCAATGCCAGAATCCTTCACCTTGAAATCAATGTGCCAGTGATATTAAAAAGGATAAACAGATTCTGTCCCAACAATAGGGATGCTCAAAATACTGATTTCATGCTATAATAGGCATATATTTCTAAGTGATAGAGAATGTCATTACCTTATATGCTTAGGCACTATTTGCAGCCTTTGTTAGAGTTCATCATGAGTTCATGCCTCATCGAGGCATAGGATTATAGCCGGTGATTTATGGATCACGCAGTGAGAGATCTACGATCTGAATATAAAAAAGAATACCTTGACACCCAAAAAGCTATTACATCGGCCAAATGTTATCAGCACCTCCATGCCCTGGGTACTGATGGATTTTTCAAAAACACCCTCACCTTTTAATGCCCCATAAACTATCTTTTTCGTTTTTGGGGCCGGAAATAATTTGTTAAGGTGCTTATCCAATTTATCTGGGTTATGTAATAAAAAATGAAGATCTCAAACCACTCGAAAAAATGTTTCAAGAAGAGCTGAAATTGTTCGAGTTTTTGAAAAAGAAAGAAAGAATATCGGTAAATTTTTATTATTTGAGTCTGCTCCGAAAAGTCGGAGGGTTAAAAGAATGTTAGGTTAATGCTTGTAATAACAGATAAATAAGACATAATAAACTAATATAAAACTACTTATCTTAAAACCTACATAAAGATACGACATGTTCAAAAAATCCACTACTAACCGCCAAATTGATTTCCTCGGTAATGTCGCCGGTAATCTCGACTCCACGAGAGCCGAAACCCTTAACGACCCCGAGGCTTGGTATAACCAGTTCTACGAACATGTCTTCTGTCGCTTCGATGAGAGTTGTTTCGAGGTTCTCTATAGCAGTACAATGGGCCGAACCAATGTACCGATCCGAATTCTGCTGAGCATGATGTCGCTTAAAGAAGGATTCGGATGGAGCGACAGGCAATTATACGAGCAAATCGGATTCAACCTCCTGGTTAGAAGAGCACTCGGTTTCGAAAATCTGAGCGATGCACCACCGGTTGCATCAACCTACTATTCATTCAAACAGGCAGTATATCAGCACCACATAGAACAAGGCCGGGATCTGATCGAAGAGGCGTTCAAGACGTTAACCAAATCACAGGCTGAATTCTTCGACGTCGACGGTAAGAAGATCCGTATGGACAGCAAGCTTATCGGCTCCAATATTGTCCGGTGTTCCCGTTTGCAGCTGATTATCTCCTGTCTTCAGGCGTTCTGGGTATCGCTCTCCGAAGAGTTACAGGGACGGCTTGACGATGATCGCTGCAAGACGCTCGACGAACTATGCAAAAAGAAACCGAACCAGATCGTCTATCCCTTGTCCGAAGAAGAAAAAAACCGGAAACTGATCGAACTGGGAGAACTCCTGCTGCATCTGAAACGTCATTACGACGACTCCGACAGCCGAGCAAGCCTATATGGACGGTGCCTATCAATCACCGGATAATGTCGAGTACGGTGAAACCAAAGAGATCGACCTTGTTTTTACTGGTATTCAGGGAGCCAAAGGCAATTTCGAGTTTGTTAAAACCCAAGAAGGCCTGCTCGTACTTGATAAATCGTCCGATACCATAACGGAAGCCATCGAATATAAGAACAACCACTACAAGATCAAACTACCGGATTGCCAGTGGCGCTATTTCAAACCCGAGCAAATTGAATGTTTCTAGCGACGTAAGGCTTTGGAAAGCCTGCCTCCAGAAGTAAGAAATCGTCGCAACAATGTGGAGGCGACTATCTTTCAGCTTAGTTATCACTCGCGGAACAACAAGACCCGATATCGAGGTCAAATTAAAAACAAGGTTTGGGCAACGTGCAGATCTGTCTGGATCAATCTGATTCGAATCCGGAACCATGTCAAAAAAACGGTCGGAGAGGCAATTCCGGCAACGGCATGATGGGAATACCTGACTGTTACGCCCGTAAATAGGAGGGAGTCGGCCCCGTCAGCCACGAATATTGCGATCAATTGTCAATGAACACATGTGAGTCGAGAAAAAAATGGAACCCGACTAAACCGAGGATAAATTCTTGATACATTATTGCGAGATGTCGATTATTCGCTTTCTCGCCTGACTAATCCCGCTTGTCTAAAAAAGCACTTTTTGCAGCGGACTCAATAATATTACTAAAAAAGGTCCCTCCGCGATGTTTTTTATGGCTGGTAAAGGGACATTAAAAATGGATATTGATAGGATTTCTGTCTTATCTATTTTTATGCATTTTCATAACCAGTTCTTCCAGGGCGTTGATTTTGTATTTGATCCACAGAACCATTCCAAAATCTACGCCATCATGGCCAAGGAAAAGGGTTCGCAAGGAGATTCCGATGCTGAAGGAACTCATTGGAGAACAGCTCATGTCAAAATTCTGCTCACCGAAAGAGAATTGATCGTGTCCCACCTAAATTTCTAACTATTTTAACCTTGGCGACAGGCAAGAAACATTTGCTTGTCGCCTTGATCTTACAAGATACTTTCGAAGCCGTAGCCCATGGTTGTGACTTGATCAACCTCCGAACTTTAATGAAAGCTTTTCAAATCGACTGATTGCACCCGTTGGTTCTTAAGGGGTTGTGAAGGTTCTCCGGTTTGCGCGTGACAAGCTAGCTAATTAATAGACACAATAATTTCATACGACGCGGGGTGCACTTTGCTGAGATCAAACCCGCGAACCTGATCTGGATAATACCAGCGTAGGGACGTCGAAAGAAAAAGCAAATGCCTTCCTGTAGAGAAGCTTAACTGCCTCTCCCACAAAAACAAAAAAGTTTTCTTCCACGTCATTCTGCTGGTTTTCCACAATACTTAAATCTTAGGTTAAACTGTTTGTTGGCTAGGTGAGTCAAAAGAAGACTTTTCCCATTTTGGTTAAGGGATCATATGGAAAACCGATTTTTAATTCGAGGGATCTGTCTGGTGGCCGGTTTGTGGTTTCATCGGGATATTCTCCTGTTTCTGCATGCTATTGAGCAAGCCTTTCTTGGTGGTATCCGCCTCTTTCAAATCCGCTAAAAAGATGAACTATCCGATTGCGATCAGTTGGATCTCGCCTTTAGGATCAGGGATTTAACCCTCCGTTATCACGTTTCCTATTTTATCAATAACAGACCCGATATTGCCAGGTTATGCGAGGCAGACGGCCTTCATTTGGGACCGGAAGACATGCCGGTTTCCGAAGCCAGAAAGATCGTCGGTAACATGATGATCGGTAAATCCTCTCATTCGATGGAGCAAGCCCAATCGGCCCTGGAGGAAGACATCACCTATTTGTCAGTGGGGCCGGTCTATGGAACCGACTGCAAAAAGAAACCAGATGCTGAGGTAGGCACAGATCTTCTCAACAAGGTTCTGTCATTAACCGACACACCTATTGTGGCTATCGGTGGTATCACACTTGAAAATGTCGCTGCAGTTCGCCAAACCAGGGTTAATTGTTGTGGAATGATTCGGGGTATTATGCAGGCGTCTCATATCAAAACAGCAGCAGAACGTTACATTGATGCTTTTGAAACAAACACCCCATGAAACCGGTTTGCCTTACCATTGCAGGATCGGATTCAGGAAGAGGAGCCGGTATTCAGGCCGATCTGAAAACTTTCGCCAGCTTAGGCTGCTATGGAACAACCGTGATCACAGCCCTAACTGCCCAAAATACCTGCGG
This sequence comes from bacterium, assembly GCA_018829445.1. Lineage (GTDB taxonomy): Bacteria > SAR324 > SAR324 > XYD2-FULL-50-16 > XYD2-FULL-50-16 > JAHJTV01. The sequence continues at coordinate 105,477 of JAHJTV010000063.1, read as the reverse complement.
AATTAAAGCAGTTCAGGCGATTGATCCCGATTTTGTATCTGCCCAATTGGAGGCAGTAATGAAGGATATGCCGGTCAGTGCTGTCAAAATAGGCATATTGCCGAATCAATCGGTTGTCAGTGTGGTAGCCAGATTTTTAGCCAAGCACTCAAAGCCCGTAGTGTTAGATCCCGTATTAGTCTCCACATCTGGTACCAGCTTGATGGAAACCGCTGCATTGGAAACCTTAAAACAGCATTTGTTCCCCCTTTGCAAATTGGTGACCCCTAATTTTAAAGAAGTTGAATTGCTGAGTGGCAGCTTGATGGAATCCGAATCAACGACAGAAACAATCGGAAGAGAGATGATGGTTTTTGGACAGCAGGCACTGCTGATAACCGGCGGAGACAGACCCGGAGTAACAAAATGAGATTGTCTTATACATCGCCAAAATAATGGAGATATGAACTCCCACTGGTTTGAGCAAGATGAGGTGAAAAGCGGGAACACACATGGAACCGGTTGCACCTTGTCATCGGCTATCACAGCTTTTCTTGCCTCCGGCATGGATACTCCTTCCGCGGTAAAATCAGGAATCGAATACACCCACTACCTGCTTAAACAGTGTGTGTGTTTTAAAACGGGTAATGGTAAGGGAGGCTTGTACCACTTTTATAATTGCCACCAAAGGCTACGAACCTGTGTGGAAAGATTGGTTTTGAGGGTAGTAAGCTGAAGTCTTAAAAATGACAGGCAGGAAATGATGCCCAGGACTATTGCAACTATTTTCCAAAGGCATCCGCTGATAGTTTCTGCGAATACTCCTGAATACTCTTCGGCCAGGAACCGATTTGCTGGCTAAATCTTTCGACATCTCCGGCAAACAAAGCTCTGACTGCCTCTTCAAAACCGGGAAGATTCCCGGCGATTGCATTTATAAACTTAAATGTTGCCTCACGGGAACGACGGATTTTATCTTCTCCCTGATTCGTCCGTTTTGCCTGCTCCACCAGTTTCCTAAGTGTAACCGAGGCCCCCCCGGGCTGCCCGGCCAACCATTCCCAATGGCGGGGGAGCAACGTGACCTCCTTGGATACCACCCCCAGTTTCGGCCGTCCAGGCTTTGCTTTATTTTTATCCTGACTTCGGGACTCCGGTAAATCCTGATTGAGTTCAAACTGTTGTTTCAAGCGGGAAAACACATCCGTCAGGGTACCGCTGAAGTCCAAATCTATCTGTACCCCGGTTGTATCATTGAAAATAAGAATCGTTATGGACTCTCCTCCGTCAATCAGCAGCTTTGCCGCCTCAGCTACTACCCGAATCGTTCCGGATGCGATTTGAATGCTACCGTTGAAAGCTGTATATTTGTTTTCCATTTCTTTCACCTTTTTCAAATGTTATGGCCTACTGAAAATCCTGAAGTGATATCCCAGCTGCAATGTTTACCCACAAGCCATAACTAATTGTTATTTTTTATTTTATTATATCCCTTATCCCCATACGGCTGGATTTTATCCAACCACAATTGCTCTAAAAGCTCTAGTTCTTCATCATAATTTTCATCCAAGTGCTCTATAGTGCTTAACAGATCCAGTACTTCAACGGAAAAACCGGTCTCACCGGCTTCAAAATAGTCCTGTTGAATTTCCTTGTGGGAATAGGAACCGGTTTTTAATTGGAATTTAATCCTATTGATTCTGGCACGAATATCCTTCGTGCTTCCGATAAACAGTTTATGATTCTTCAGGTTCTTAATCTGATATACCCCCATCGGCTGAACGGTCTCTTTATACTTTCTGATTATTTCCTTTTTATTCATTTCTTCCCAAAAAAATATAATGTGCAACCGGTTCATTAAAAACAATGGATGATTTTAAAATTACCCGGATAAAATAAGATTAATTTTGCCCGGGTAATAACATTTTGTCAATACTACCCGGGTAATATTATTTCATCGACCCCCTATTTTGCTATTTCAAATCTCGGTTACCATTGTTTTTATAAATAATTACGCTTTGCATTGATCGAAGCAAGTTCCCATTACCACCTGGAATATTTTATTTTTTGGGGGTATCCCACTTTTGATTCATTCAAAAATTTCCACCCGTTTTAAATGATCGAATTTTAAACTGAACACTTCTGTTCTTTAGTAACTGATATTTGAGTACAAAGTGTTTAGAATAAATTAAAGCGATAACAGATGAGCATAAAAAAAATTGGTGCCAGATCTTGATTCGTGATTAACCTTTTGATAAATATCTTTGATCAAAAGCCGAAGCTAAAACCGACAAGTCAAGAGAACAGGTTAAGATGCCCCTGTTGATAATATTTTGAACAGTTTAATGACGATTCTGCTTACCTGGATTTTTCCTGATTGGGGAGAGATGTGGCTGTCGCTCCGGATATAGACGCAGCCAATGTTCTATATAAAACCCTGACTACACAATCCTGTGCTGTCTGTGCTACTGTGGTTCTTTGCGGGAAAAACCCTGTTATACTGACATCCAGAGCGGATTCTATTCAGACTAAACTGACTTCTATATCACTGACATTAAGCCTTTTTTATGAACTCTAATGGTTTTTTGCTTTGGGTTGAAAAAAAGATAGAATAGAGTTAATGCTATCGGGCTTATTTGAAATATGGTGATTTGAAGGATTTACCCAAGTTCGTTCTTTTTATGGGCAACGGATGATTCCTCGGGACCAGAGGCAGTCAGCACAGGAATGCTCGTTTCCCCAGCAATCCGAATCGGTCGACTTGATAAATTCACATCCGTTTTTCAATGGACAATCGATGCAGGAAGGATAAATACTGTGATGTACCTGGAATCGGAACCAGGCGTAGCTGCGATCGTTCCAGACATCAAGCAACGGTTTATCCCTTATATTGCCAAAAGAACAGGCCTTTATCTCCTTGCGTCGTCCCTCCACGAATTCTTCAGCGGAGTGAAGAAAACGATAACAGGGTGCGATCTCTCCATCCCAACGAATAACCAATGCATTCTGCTCAATAAAATTGCAGAATCTATCGGTTTGGATTCCGAATTTTGGTGTGGTGCAACGGGTTTTCTCAAGCAATGCCTTTTGTAGTAATCGGTTTTTGAATTGTTTAATGACCTCAGGTTCGGCTTTTAAATAAAGAGAAAGTGATTCATGTTCCTTATGAGTGGGCAATAGGTTGGAAATAAAAACCGTACTGACGCCTGATCCTCTTAAGGCTTGGGCAACACGGTCAAGATCGCCGATATTGTTGCGAGTGATTACCATAGAAAAATGGACAGACGGCAGATGGTTCTTCAACTTTCTTTTCCGGTGTTCAATTATTTTTGCGATATCAAAAATATAGGTCTCGTTGGCATGTCCGATATCGCCCGTTTCAAAAGAGAGATAGAGGTTGTCAACTTTTTTCTCAATCATGAAATCGATATGGGGGTCGGCCAGCGCTCCGTTGCTGGTGATAGACAGCTTAATATTCTGTTGCTTGATCCAGTCAGCCACGCGCTGAAAGCTCGGATGCATCAGAGGTTCTCCGATACCTCCAATAACGACCTCATCCAGCCTGGGTAGAGACTTTATCTCCTCCAAAACCTTATTAAGTACCTCTTTGTCCATGGAACCGAATGAATTCGAGAAACCATGGCGAAAACACATTTCACAATCAAAATTACACTCACTGGTCAGTTCCAGGTACAGCTTTCGTACATCATCTGATTCTTTGATGATGATCTGACTGTCCTTCAGATCATATACATTCATTAGCCTGACCTAGTTTTATTTTTGAAAAGGTGAAGTCCGACAATTCAATGATCAACAAGGAGTTAAGCAGCTGGGGCTTACCCCAGATATTGTTAAGCACTTCAAAGGACATAATCGAAGCAACACAGGAGACCGCCTGGGAACACACGGCCATTGGAGAATCGGAATCTTCGGTATTAGCGTATAGACTTTTTAGAGAAGGTGTCAGATCTTTGCGGATCGTGGTCACCTGTCCGTAATGCTCCTGGACACCACCATGAACCAGAAAAGCTTTTTCAGGAAGCATCCGCTCCAAAAGATAACGACTGGGATAATTGTCCAGGCAATCCACAAATCCCTTGATCTCAGCCAGTGGACAGTTGATTTCAAGGAGTCGATTTTCAACAAGCCGCTGCTGAAGGGGAATAATTTCAGTTAGCCCATGGATGGCTGAAAGCCTTTCGGCAGCGATGGTTACCTTTGGCAAACCCAGATCATCTTTTATATAAAGGATTTGTCGATTCAGGTCAGGAACATCGACTATACCGTCATCCATCAGATACAATCGCCCAATCCCGGATCTGACTAATGTTTGGGCAACAAAACACCCCAGTCCTCCTGCGCCAGCGACAAGTATCGATGAATCAGCAAGAGTCTGTTGTTTTACTCTGTCCCAAACACCAATATTTCTGGAAAAAACCCTATCTGACGTTATCATCCGCCACCCCCGGGAGGAAAGAGGGCAATGGTATCACCAGGGCTGACCATACACTCCAGACCATCCATATCCAAAATATTCTTCCCGTTGATCATGATGATGGTACCCAGCTTGATATTTCCATCTTCATCCAGCAGCTTCCAGATAAAATTCTTGGACAATGATTTCTCAATGATCTCCTCTGCATGTTTCAAAACCTCCAGAATTGTCATTTGATCCTTGCAATCGATTGTTATCTCTTTAGTGGAAAGCATCAGGCGGAGAGTTGTATAAAAATTAACCGTAATCATAGAATTAGTCCAGGGGAAGTTTTCAGGCGGGTTTTCTTCAATTCGTTTTACCCGGTAAAACCTGACCAAGAGCCGACAGGCAGTAGGCTATTTTCGGTTTGGATAATCGAGTGCTTTGATTCAACTTTAGTATAATATTGCCATGTGCCAGAATTTCCCGGCACATGGACTAAATTGCTGATTATTCGGGAACGTATCCCTTCTCGTCCCATCCTCTCAATTTATAATATTCGGGCAGCAATTCCCTCATCTTTGAAACAACACCTTTTTGTGGTCCGTCAGGTATAGGTTCGTTAAAGAATCGTTCCGGCAGGGTATCCTCTTCCGGTAAAATTCCAGCCTTGATATTGAATTTCCGTTCCATGTTCCAGATTCGCTCTCCAACTGCCATCACTTCATCGGTTGACATATTGAATCCGGTAGCGGCATTCAATAACTCCGTGTAATCATCAGCGCCGAAGGGGAAAGATGAAAAAAGGCAGAATCCCAGCGAATCGATCACAGCTGTCAGATCTTGAAAAATCTTCACCCATTGAGGTTTACCTTCCAGTTGCTGTGACTCAAGCTTTTCCGGATATCCCAACACCTCCGGGGATATCATATACCCCCTCACATGACAACCGCCCCGGTTTGAAGTCGCATATTGCAGACCATGTCCCTGGACGCCCCTGGGATCGTAAGCAGGAAGTTCCTGTCTTTTGACGGTCATGGACAGCTCCGGATGACCATATGCTTCAGCCATACGGTATGAGCCTTCAGCCAGCAGATTTCCAAGTTTCCCTTCTCGAAGGCCCATTTTCTGGGTGTAGTAAACAATGGCTTCGGAATTGCCAAAATTGAGCGCGGGGCCATTTTCCAGATCTTCTTTGGGGATATACCCTTTTTCATAAAGTTCCATAGCTGTAGCAATGGTACAACCAGCGGAAATCGTGTCCAGACCCAACTCGTTGCAGATGAAATTTGATTTGACAATGGCAAACAGATCGGAAACGCCACAGTCAGCTCCATAAGCCCATCCTGTTTCATATTCAGGGCCTTCTCCCTTTGATCCGTCCGGAAGTATGCAAAATCTACCACAGGCGATCGGGCAAGAAAAACAAGCTTTGTTTTTTGACAGATACTTCTTTTCTACCAGGGCCTCCCCACAAACCTCATCCACAGCGGCAAACGTATCGTATTGGAAGTTTTTGGTAGGATAGAGCCCGGCCTGATTGATGATATTGTCCAGCACCTTTGTCCCAAGGGCCGGTAATCCTTCACCAGCCACACCATCTTCCTTGGCCATTTTGGTTTTTGCCCGGGCTACTTCCCTGAACTTTTCCTTTTCAGCCATTTCCAGAGAACCTGTACCCCTCACAACGATCGCCTTCAGATTTTTCGAACCCATGACAGCTCCAACCCCAGATCTTCCGGCCGCTCTATCTTTATCATTCATTATCGCCGCAATCCTGGAGAGCTTTTCTCCAGCAGGGCCAACACAACAAACCTTGGCCTTTTTATCACCTGATTCCTCGACTAGTTTGTCTGTTGTGACATGTGAGTCCGATCCCCATACTTCAGAAGCATCCTTCAATACAACATTGTCGTCCTTGATAGAGATATAGACAGGCTTCTCGCTTTTACCCTCAATAATAATCATGAAGTATCCCGCCTTTCTTAATTCGGGACCGAAAAAGCCACCTGAATTACTGGAGGCAATTGTCCCTGTCAATGGACTTTTAGTAATCGCCATATAACGACCAGTTGTCGGCCCCGCCAGTCCGGTCAATAGACCAGTGGCTAGAATAAGCTTGTTATCCGGAGAAAAAGGATCAACATCCGGCGCTATTTCATCGATCAAAATTTTGCTGGCCAATCCTCGCCCGCCAAAATAGGTTTTCAGTAAATCTATATTCAGCTCGGATCTACTGATATCGCCATTGGACAGGTTCACCCTGAGGACATTTGCATCTGTTATTTTCATTATCGACCTCCAGAATATATTTTTAGTGTACTTGGTTAATGGAACTCATTAACAAACGAGAATGGCAGTTCCACATATGCATAAAAAGCATATGGCAGATCACAAGAGACTAAGGACTAGCACGATTGAGGTCAAAAGGCAATAGAAAACAAATTGCGAGAAAATACTACCTTGAAATGTTGTTTTGAGTTTTTTTGGAGGTCTTTAGTACGGTTTTTTATATTTTCAGAATAAAACCAATGATTTTTCCAACTAATACTGATAGATAGTGACCATTTATTATAAAAAACCTACCTGATTAGTTTTTTAGCCTGATCCGAATTACTCCTGTTCCACCATCTGAAAAAGCTTTGGGAAAAACATATTTCTACGCCTAAAGCATTCAGCGTGACTTTTATTCATTTATCAATAATATCAAACCTGGATAGGTCAAGGAACGATTTTAGCTTCCAATGGGGAACGTTAACACCACTTCTGCTCCTATTCCTCCAGATCTGTTTTGAATCGCCAGTGTTCCCTGGTGGGCTTCGATGATTTGGTGGCAAAGGGCCAGACCGATGCCTGACCCTTTTTGCTTTGTGGTATAAAATGGAGTCAGAATATTTTCCGGGTTAGCGATCCCGTGTCCCTGGTCTTTGATGAATAAAACATATCTGTTTTTTTGAATTCTTCCGTTAAATTCAATTACTCCTCTCTTTTTTCCCATAGCTTCCCTGGCATTTTTTACCAGATTAATCAAGGCCTGCTGAACCATTGTTGCATCGATTTCAAGCGTCACATCCAGTTGTCCACTGCAGATGAATTGCTGCTCCTGATAAAGCGCTTGAACATGATCCAGAAGATCGCTTAAGACAACAGATTTTAATTGGGGCTTGGGTAGTTTTGTGATACGGCTGTATTCATTGATAAAACCGTGCAGGTGTCGGGTTCTCTCTGTAATTAGCTCCAGTCCTGATTGCATTAAATCCACCTGACTAATGTTTGTTTGAGACAAAAGGTTGGCAATCGTATCGGCAGTGGATTGAATTGGAGCAAGGGAATTGTTTATTTCATGACTGATCACCCGTATGAGTCGCTTCCAGGCATTTAGTGTCTCCTCTATCAGGGGTTGTGTTAGATTGGTTATCAACAGCAGCAGGTTTTCATCCCCTGTGTTGAAAAAATGAGTGACTTCAAACCTCCATTTTCCCGATTCGGCTGGAAAATGATGTTCCAAAACTCCTTTTTTCCGGATAATAATTTCATTTAAATTAAGATGTTCAGCAGTCTTGTTCAAAAGGCTGTCGGGAAGACAGTCAAACAGATTGCCCGCTTGGGGATTGGCCAGCGTAACCTGATGATTGGTGTCGAAGGTCAATATTGCAACCGGTATTTTATCCAGGATTTTTTTTAACAAAGCCGATTTTGCAATGATCTCATTTTGTTTTTTTTGTAGGGTGTCGGATAACCGGTTGATCTCATCGATGAGCATTGAAAAACTATTATCCCAGCTTTGATGGGGGCCTCTGTAGGTATGTTCATTGGCAGATGAGGATTCCAATAAAGTGGCAGCGATACGGAATTTATCCCGGATTTTTAAAAGTAAGAATCCATACCAGTAAAGGCAAAAGAAAAATAATGTGAGAACAAAAATAAAAATTCCGGGCCGTATGCCAAAATGGTAAACCAGCACAACAACAGACGCAATAAAAGGCAGGAAAATCCCGATCGCCAATTGAATGGATAAGAGCATGACTTTTTTCATAACCCAAATTTTTCCAAGCGACGATAAAAGCTAGACTTACTTAATCCGAGAGTTTTTTGCGCCTGTTTTGCGTTGCCTTTTGCTTTCTTCAAAGCGTGGCTAATCAGGATTTTTTCGGCTTCTTCAAGTGGTATGTCAAAAATATCAGGATTCCCCACAGTCGATTCAGATGGTGATATGGTTAATCCCAGATTATTCCTTTCTATTGTGTTGCCGGTGGTAAAGAGCACCGCCCTCTCAATGGTATGGCTTAATTCACGGACATTACCCGGCCAAGGATAAGAAACCAGGGTCTGCACTGCTTTTTCATCAATTTTTTGCACATCCCTTTTATGTTTGCTGCTGAATTGCTTAAGAAAAAAATGTGCCAGTTCCGGAATATCCTCCTCTCTTTCTCTAAGTGACGGAACGCGAAGAGATACTGTGTTTATACGATAGTAAAGATCTTCGCGGAATGTCTGTGATTTAACCTCCTCAAGTAAATTGGCGTTGGTAGCGGCAATCAATCGAATATCCGCTTTTTGTGTAATGGAAGAGCCAACAGGTTCATAGCATTTTTCTTCCAGAACTCTAAGTAGTTTTGCCTGCTGAGACAAAGTCAGGTTCCCAACTTCATCCAGGAAAAGAGATCCTTTTTCTGCCAGTTCAAATCGTCCTATGCGGTCTTTGTGCGCACCTGTAAACGCTCCTTTGGTGTGCCCGAACAGTTCACTTTCAAAGAGATTCTCCGGAATCGCACCCAGATTTACCGAAACAAATGGTTGTTCCCTCCTCTCACTTTGTTGGTGGATTGTATAGGCCAAGAGACTTTTACCAGTGCCATTCTCACCCGTTAAAAGAATATTAATATTCGCCAGAGCTATTTGCTTGATTTTCTTCATCAGTTCTCGCATAACAAGAGACTTCAAGCCCATTATATCACCTGCCTCTGAATTGGAGAGCTCAGACAGGGTCAGCTTTAAAGAACTGTTTTTTTGTTTTAATTGCTTATTCTGTTGCTCGGTTTTTAACAAACGAATTTGGGTGTTTAAGATACTGATTAAACGTTCATTGTGCCAAGGTTTTTCAATGAAATCTTTTGCTCCTCTTCTCATGGCTTCCACAGCAACAGTAACAGTAGCCCAACCAGTCATAACAATAATTGGAAGATTGCCATTGATTTTCACGATTTTACTAATCAGGTTCAACCCTTCCATTCCCGAAGTCGTATCTTTTTGGTAGTTCAAATCCAAAAGGACTGCATCTACCGATTCTTTTTCCAGAATTGAGATTATTTCACCCGGAGTAGTCGCTGTTAGTGGCGTAAAGCCCTCGGTTGTTAAAAGAAATGACAGCGAGGAGCGGATCCCGGCGTCATCGTCTGCAATCAGTATTTTTTTCATCCGCATGAAACCATAGGCTATTTCTAATCAAATTGAAGGGCTGCTGAAGGTTCAATTTTTAATGCCTTTCTTGCCGGGATGGCAATCGCTGCATTCACTACTAAAATTATAAAAAAGGTAACGAGTAGAAAGATAACTGGAATCAACTGACCCACAATGGCAATCATATCCATTAGTGTGTAAGTTAGCAAGCCTCCTAGAATAAGACCGAGAATCAGGCCAATGGTAAGCTGCCACCATCCTTTTTTTAGGAGCCAAAGAAAGATAGATTTGTCCATGGCGCCTAAGGCCCTACGGATACCAATTTCTTTTGTTTTTTGCTGAATGGATTTGGACATGACCCCATAGATCCCAGCCAGTGTGAAAATTAACGCCAGAATACCAAAATTTAAATACACACCACCAATCATCCCAATCTTACTGGCCGATTGCGCGATTCCATCTTCGAGACTCATTATGTTTTTTATTCGAATATCGGGGCTGACTTGATAGACAGCTTTTTTAAGTGTTTGAGCGAATGATACAGGATTATCACTGGATGTTTTTAGGGAGATATACCCTTCATCAAGAGCCTTCAGATATGACGGGACGTAGATTGAGCCCCGTTTTATCATTTCTGGATCTGTATCGTTGATAACATGAGGAACAATACCAATTACTTCCATTTCGTACACATCGATCTTTTCGCGGTTGGTAATAAAAAATCGTTTGCCAATGGCATTTTGATTGGGCCAGGTTTGATCTGCAAAACTTTTACTGACGACAGTTTTAACAAGTCTTCCCGTAAAGTCCAGATCACTGTAAAACCTGCCTTGCAACAACCGAATGTTGAAAGTTTCAAAATAAGCTTTGTCAGTGAACCCCCAACCCGCAACGGAATAATCTTCCGAATTGTTATAAACTTCACCAGGTTTGTGATAGCTAATACTTGCATCGTCTTTGGCTGGCACAACTGATGAAAGGGTGGCTCCCCCAATGCCTGGTTCCTTTAGTATTGATAATCGTATGGATTCTTTTAGTGCCTCAAGGTCTTCAATCGTGGTGTAGAGTGACTTGGGTATGGCGTACTCTGCGGTCAAATAGCCTTTGGTATCAATACCAAAATCCACATTTGAATTTATATAAGAAGCGGTTGCCATTAAACTGGCTGTGATCACCAGGGCACAAGACAAAGCAATTTCGAATATAATCAGCAACTTCATTAGACGACCCGATTCTTTGCTTTCCGATCCGTAGGAACCATCCTTCAAGATATTATTAAAATCAGCTTTTGATGCCTTCACTGCGGGATAGAGTGCTGAAAGTAGGGTTGTCAGAAACAAAATTGCCAAAGCAAAAACGAGTGTGTCCGGTTCCATTTTGAAATCCCACCAGAACAATTCGAAGTCCAACATTTTCTGCAAATCTGCATTCATAGACTCCAAGTCCCAAGCAGTCAATGAAACTGCAAAAACACCACCGATGAGACAGATTATAAAACTCTCGGTCAACCTTTGAACAATAATTTTCCAGCGGGGAGCCCCCAGCGCCATGCGAACAGCTGTTTCCCCTTTTCGTTCATAGGCATTTGCCAATAAAAGACTTGCCACATTAGCACACGCTACCATCAATACAAAGAACACACAAAGAAGCATGGTGTTAAATATTCTATAATCATGTTGCCCCAACGACCACAGTTTTAAACTGGTAGCAAAAGCGCTGATGTCAGCCTCACCATTGTGGTTTATCTCCAATTGATTTGCCAGGAATTCTAGTTCCGTGTTTAAATCCGTCAGACTGACCCCTGGTTTTAAAAAAGCCAGGCCCGCTACCGAATCCACTTTTTCCCGTTCAAGGCTCAAATCAACAACCAAGGGTAACCATACCATCGCTGAGTTTGGGAATTTGAAACCAGCGGGCATCACTCCGATAACCTCTCTATTTATGCCATTGATAATAATTTGTTTTCCGACAATTTCTGCATTGTTCAAATATCTGCTTGTCCATAATTCATGACTGATAATCGCAACCGGTGCTGAGTGAATGCGTGTTTCATCAACGGCAAAGTTTCTCCCCAATACAGGATTTGTTTTTAACAGCGCGAAGATTTCTGGTTGTACCTTTGCGGCAATGTAGCACTCCGATTCTGTTGTTAAGGCGATACAGGCAGATTCTTGTTTAAATGCAGCCAGATGTTCCAGTTTGGTCTGATTCTGTTGATAATACAGAAAATCAAAATAGTTGATCCTATTAGTAAAGCGATATCGTTTTTTCTCCCTGGCATCCACAATAACCATTCTGTCACCATTCGGAAAATCAAGGGCCTTATAGCTGATAACATTGATAATGGAAAAAGTCGTGAGAGTGGAAGACATTCCCTGGGTTAGCACAAATAGGGTAAGTAAAGTAAAAAACGGTTTTTTTAACATTAGACGAAACGCATATTTGATGTTGCCTATCATGGTCAATCTCCTTCTGCCATAGCGGTTGATAGACCGTCATTCGTCTCGTCTTCGACCACCATCCCATCTATTATTCGGATATTACGTTTTGCAGCCGAGGCAGATCTGGGATCATGCGTCACCATACAAATGGTTGTTCCTTCCTGATTCAGTTTTTTTAAAAGCTCCAAAACCCGGGACGCATTTTTGCTGTCAAGATTTCCAGTCGGCTCATCAGCTAATAAAAAATCAGGACTTGTAACCAGTGCCCGCGCTACTGCAACACGTTGTTGCTGTCCTCCGGAAAGCTGATTTGTAAAATGATCTCGACGATGAGCCATATCTACTTTTTCAAGTACTTCCATTGCCCGCTGGCTTCGATCCTTGTTTTTTACACCCTTTTGGTAGGTTAAGGGTAACTCGACATTTTCCTGGACGGACAGATCGGAAATCAAGTTAAACGATTGAAAAATGAATCCGATATGCCGGTTTCTGATTTGAGCTCTTTTGTTGTTATTCAAATCACCGACATTGATCCCACTCAGTTTGTAACTTCCCTCGGTGGGTGTATCCAACAAACCCAAAATGGATAACAACGTTGTTTTGCCACATCCTGAAGGTCCTGTAATCGCAACATACTCGCCTTCATACAGTGTCAAATTAATATCTGCCAGAGCAATCGTTTCAACTTCACTGCTATAAAATATTTTTTTTAGATGTTCCACTTCGATTAAGGGAGCGTTCATGATTTCCTCTATTTAAAAATTTAACCTTGTGTATTGAGATATAAAACCTGTTAACAGCCAAATCCTGTTCCCAAGCAATAAAAGAGTAACGGTGAATGCCAAAAAATTTGTAACATCACCTTTTTCCTCGCATACAAAGTTTTTGCGGTGTGCTCTATCGAATGAGAATGCTGTTTTTCATATTCCAATTCCCCAGTTCAGAGACGATAATTCTATCTCCGACAGATAGACCGGCGATAACTTCAATTTTGTGTACCCCGGTTTTACCGAATTGTACTTTTACCCGATCCGCTTTTTTGCCCTCCTTGTCCAGACGAAAAACCCAGCTACTTTGGTTGGCCTGGATATGGGCCGGTCTATCGACAAAGACTGCTTTGGAAAGGTGATCAATAGTAATGGTACCATCCACCCTTTGACCCTCTTTAGCGCCTTTGGGCAATTTTGCTGTTAACTCGACATCAACTGATACGGTACCCTGTTCAACGGCGCCATGTATGTGCCTGACAAATCCGCTGATGCTTCCATGTCTTGTCGAAATAACGACTTTTTGCTCTTTTTCTACTTGTGCGATCTGGTCCTGGCCGATTTTAAGTTCTACATATAAACTGTCGATGCCTGTCAGTTTGACCAGTGGTATTCCTGTTTCGATTGTTTGCCCCTCCTCAACAGATAAATTCTGTACAAACCCATCCCTGGGAGCTTTGATGTTGAGGTTTTCCACTTTCTCTTCTATTGTTTTCAATTCGAACAGAGATTGATCAAGCTGAGTCCTAATGACCTCAAGATCTGCATTTCGACTGGCTTCAATTGTATCTATCCATGCTTTTTCAAGTTGCATGACTTCTCTGTAATGCTCTTTCTCTGTCAGTAACTTTTCCCATTCGGAATTATTTAATTGGGGGAATTTTCTATCACGAAGCTTTTGCTCGATATCCACTTGCTGCAATACCAGGTTATACTCAAATTTAGCTTCTTCATAGTTTACCTGCTGCTCCGCTAAAAGCATTTCAACCGAATGACTTTTAGCATTTAATTGAGCTTTTAGGAATTTAATTTGCCACTCTTTATTTTGCATCTGTTGCTGCAACTCTGGGGCGGAAAGAGACATCAACAACTGGTTTTTTTTTACAATGTCACCCGTTTTAACATACAGCTTATCCAAAATCGACTGCCTGGCCGAGCTGATCCAATATTGTGATTCTGGAAGGAAAGAACCTGTTCCCCTAACCTCCAGAAAAAGCTCCCCCTGTTCCACCTGTGAAATCATCAGCTCTGCACTGTCTACACGCATCTGTTTTGCATCTTGATTAAGCAGGATTATACCGGTTACAATACAACCCAACACCAAAATCACTAACAAAATTTTAATGTAGATGAGTTTACTTTTTTTATCTTCAACTGAAATGTCCACAAATGCACCATCAATAAATTTATCTGGATAACCTTTGCGGATCTTTCTGCAGATTTGATGCCAGCTTATTACCTATTGATATTGTAACCTTTTTTCAGAAGCGCAATTTGCATAGATGAATAATTCCCGATAACGAAACTCTCTCTTTTCCCATTTCTGAAACTGCTTTGGGCCAGACTGATGCCAATTTGAATGTCTGACAACACGATCAACCGAGTTCGATTGCCAGTTGGTTGATATCAGGGATGGCTTTTTTCATTTAACGCAATAAAGAATTGCCAACTTTTAAATAAACCAAATGGGTTTTGAAGATTTGCAAGGAAGATCCTTTGATTTGTCCTGAATGCCACCATGTAATGAGGATAATTTCTTTCATTACCAAAATGAAGATATAGCTGTGAATATTGAAGATTCCATCAGGTTGAATGCAAGGCAATGGCAGTGCAGGTATTCATTAGAGAGGGGTTCGAGAGACAATCGATCATTAACATGACCAAAATGGTTAATATGGGAACGTGCTATGGAATTCCCACCTTGGCTGTTACGGTGTTCGGCAAGGATATACCAAGTATTTAAGGTCGGCCACGCGAATTAGTGCAGAATTAGGAGCCCACTATGTGAACACCTATTATATCGGCAAAGGATTTGAAACAGTTACCTCCTCATGTCCGGTACCGATTATAATGGCAGGAGGGATTAAGATCCCTGAGCCGGAAGCATCGACAATGGTTTACCGGGTAGTACAGGAAAGTGCCTCTGGAGTTGATACGGGCCGAAATGTTTTTTAATCTGAAGATCCCGTTGCCATGATTCAGGCGGTCAAAGCTGTTGTCTATAACAATAGAACACCGGAAAAAGTATTTGATTTTTTCAACTCGTTTAATAACGGCTAATCAGCTTGCTGATTTCGAAATGACTTGATATCGTGCACAGCATTCAAACAGTTAGGCACTTTGAACCTGTTGGTGCTTTGCATTAAGCGGCAAAAAGGAGAAGTGCGTCTGTTCAATAACTTGGGAAGAACACCTTGATACCTAAAACAAGTTCATCTCATCTGAGAGATTATTCAATTGTCGCTCTTTTGGGTTTCTGATAAATATTGGTCTTTAGTATCTGAAAAGGATCCGGTCATTTAACTGAATTATTGGATAGCTTTGGGCTTATGGTGAATCTATACCATAAACATGTTTTAATTATAACCGACATTGAAGGCAGTTCCTTATGCCGGAATTACGAAATGTCTTCCTTCATGACCACAACTTGGCCGGAAGCGTGTGTGGGCATGTCTCTGGATGTTGATGCTGTCTGCAAGGCTTTATTCCTGGCCGGGGTTGAGACGATTACGATCAAAGATTTTCATCGAACAGGTTATAACCTTTTCCCCGAATTGATTGATAACCGCGCCAGAGTAATCCATGGTTATTGTGCCGGACCGGTTCCCGGAATCGGTGATCCAAAGCCGGCAACCGCTGTCTTAATGATCGGCATGCACGCCCCATCAGGTTCAAACGGTTTTTTGGCACACACGTTGACCTCACGGATAGCAAGCCTGACAGTCAATGGAGTACTGATGTCGGAAGCGGAACTCTTTTCAGCCTCACTGGCTCCTTTCGGAATCAGTCCCCTGTTTTTTTCCGGTTGCCCCATCGCCTGTCAAAGTGCTCAACAAAAAATTACAGGACTTCATTGTTTTCCCATTGAAAAGGTTTCCAATGGAAAGCCGTTTCCTGCCGAGAGCTGGAGACAGGTGCTGGCAAAAGAAGCGGTCAAAGCAGTCACAACACAAGTAGGAACTCCCTTTGAACCAATCGGACCATTCAAAGCAGTAATAGAGATGAGGGATGGCCCGAAAACAGCGGATAAGCTTGCCAGACGTTGGGGGCATTCTTTTGATGGTGCATTCATTTTTTTAAACCAGGACAGTATTCACGATCTGTATTACGAGTTGATGCGCCTCTGTTACCTGACGCCACTCATTGAAAAATTTCTGACACCGGCCCTCGCTTTGTTTAACCTCAGAGGAAAATACGGTCTGTGGTGGGCCAGGAGACAATACTATCGAAATTTAAAAAACAATCTTAATTCTGTCTAAACGCAATCAACCTTTTCATGATCAGAACAAAACGGACATTTTTTATTCTTTTTTTATTGGTAGCTCCGTTTTCATTGTTATCCGCTGAATCCGAATACAAAGATGCCATTACCGGCATTGAGTTTATTTTTATAAAAGGCGGATGTTTTAATATGGGAGATACCTTTGATGTTGGGGAAAAGGATGAAAAACCGGTGCATGAAGTCTGTGTCAGCGATTTTTACCTGGCGAAGTATGAGATTACCCAGGAAGTTTGGGTACAGATTATGGGATTTAATCCTTCTGCCTATCCCTATGGTGCACGTTACCCGGTGGAATGGATCAGTTGGCAGGATACCCGGGAGTTTCTGAAAAAGCTGAATCTACGTTCCAGCATGAATTACAGACTCCCCACGGAAGCGGAATGGGAATATGCATGCAGGGCAGGAGGCAAACAAATGCAGTACGGCACAAAAAGCGGAGATTTGGATCATTCCCTTGCCAATTACGGCAGTGGAAAATGGGGAGAAGGGGATGATCAGGATGGATTTGAGTTTACATCTCCCGTAGGCAGCTTTCCTCCGAATGAACTGGGTTTGCATGACATGTCAGGAAATGTCTTTGAATGGGTTTCCGATTATAAAAGCCTCAACGACAACTATTATGAGAAAAGTCCAAGATTTAACCCGAAAGGAGCCGGTAAAAGTCCTCGAAAGGTCGGAAGGGGTGGATCCTGGAATTTTGGGGCGTTCCACCAGAGGTGTTCAAATCGATTCAGTAACTGGCCTGAATTCAACTGCCTCAGCTACGGTTTTCGCATAGCCAGAGATCCCTAAATACAACGCCCGCCATCCACATCCAGACAAACCCCCGTTAGGAAGTTAGCTTCGTCCGAACATAAATACAACGCTGCATTGGCTATGTCGGCAGGTGTTGACAACCTTCCCAGTGGAATGGAGGAACGAAACAGTTCAAATTTCTCCTCTGTTTCCTCTCCCATAAACAAAGGCAGCATACCGGTTTTCCCCGCTACGGGATTAATGGCACAAACACGAATATTTTCAGGAGCCAGTTCAATTGCCAGGGAGCGGGTCATTGATATCACCGCGCCTTTTGAACTATTATACCATACCAGACCGGGTCGGGGCCTGACGCCTGCCGTTGAGGCAATGTTGAGGATGACACCTGATCCGTTTTTCCTAAAAACAGGTATAACCTGCTGTACAGAGAGGTAAATAGACTTCACATTAACCTGGAAGATCCTGTCGAAGGTTTCTTCGTCAACCTCCAACAATGGGCAGTTCCGGTGGGTATACCCGGCATTGTTGATGTAAATATCAATGCGATCATGCAAAGCCAGTGTTGCAGTGATTAGTGCCCTTACATCTTCTCCTTTGCTGACATCTGTTTTTACAAACAGAGCATCCAAACGGTCCGCCGCTTTCTGCCCGTCTGTTTCATTTAGATCCGCAATCACAACCTTTGCACCTTCCGCCACAAATCTTTCCGCCATTCCCAGACCAAATCCGGATGCAGCTCCTGTTATGATAGCCACTTTATCTTTAAGTCTCATCGATCTTCCTGATATTACGTTGGAAATATATTGCTGTGTAAAATGCCGATTAATCCCTCACCCATGGTTTATGGCGATGGTCTTCAAGCTGGAAAATCCATACAAAGCTTCCATCCCCTTTTCCCTGCCATAACCACTTCCTTTAACACCGCCAAAGGGGAGTTCAACGCCTCCACCCGCTCCATAATTATTGATAAACACTTGTCCGGCTTTTAGTTTTTTGGCCACCCGAAACTGTCTGGCTCCATCTTTAGTCCAGACACTTGCAACCAATCCATATTTTGAATTATTGGCAATCCTGACAGCCTCCTCCTCTGAATTGAAACGTATGATCGAAAGCACCGGACCAAAAATCTCTTCCTGCGCCATACAATGATCCGGAGGGACATTGCCTAAAAGTAGAGGCAGAGTATAAAAACCACCTTTGGGGCAATTGGGTGAAAGTTTTCCTTTGGCCAGAATTTGCAGATTGGACGCCTGATTCAGCAGGTTTTTGACTCGCGTTAACTGTTTTTGACTGATGAGCGGCCCCAGAGCATGATCCTCCAATGCAGGGCCCACCGTGAGAGCATCAATTTTCCTGACTAAAAATCCGACAAGGTCTTCATAGACAGGATTATGTATCAACACTCGGCTTCCTGCGGAACAGGTTTGACCTGCATTTTGGATGGCGGCATTCACTATGAAGGGCAAGGCGCGTTCCAGATCTGCGTCTTCAAACACCAGTTGCGGAGATTTTCCTCCAAGCTCCAAAGTAACAGGAATGGTATTATCCGCCGCTGCCTTTTGCACTAATGTTCCCACCCTTGAAGAGCCTGTAAAGCTGAGATGGTTGATACCCGGATGTGAAGCAAGAGCTGCACCGGCCTCTTCACCATAACCGGTTACGATATTAACTGTTCCCCTGGGGAAACCGGCCTCAAGGCATAATTTTCCAAAAAAGAGCGTACTCAAAGAGGCATCTTCACCCGGTTTGATCACAACAGTATTTCCTGCAGCCAATGACCCAATAACGCTTCGCCCGATAATCTGCAGGGGATAGTTCCAGGGGATAATATGAGCCGTTACACCATGGGGTTCTCTGAGGGTTAATACGGTAAAACCGTTTTGATAGGGAATCGTCTGTCCATGGAATTTGTCAACAGACCCGGCATAAAACTCGCAATAGCGGGCACAGGCAATTACATCATTGCGGGCCTGACTGAGGGGTTTGCCAACATCCTGCGATTCTATGGATGTAAGCTGATCTGTATTTTTCAGTATCAACCTCCCCAGATCTGCAATGATTCGCCCCTTTTCCAGGGCTGTCAGTTTTCCCCACTCTCCCTCAAATGCTTTGTTAGCCGCCTTGACAGCAGCATCAATATCCTCTTTTTGCCCCCTGATCAACTCTCCCATTGTTTCACCGGTACTGGGATCTATAATCTCTAGAGTTTCTCCGGAACGACCTTCCGTCAACTTTCCATCAATTAATACAATTGGCTTTTCCATTTGGTATCTATTTATTGAAAGTTTGAAAAATCTGGCCCGCTCCCTTAACTGTAAATTATCATCAAACATTAAAGCAGGCAACCAGATGTCCGTTGTGATCTTTCAACTGTGGTTCACTTTGCCGACAAATTTCTGTTGCTTCAGGACAACGATCTATAAACTGACAGCTGGTCTCGTCTATTTGATAACGAGTCTTCTCCCGTTTCTTTTTTACTTTTTTATTAAAAGGATCAACATCCGGAATCGCATTTAAAAGAAGTTTTGTGTAAGGGTGCAACGGTTGCTGGAAGATATCTTTGGTCTCTCCCTGTTCTACAATTCTTCCAAGATAGATAACGGCAATTTTTTGAGTAACAAACTCAACCACACTCAGATCGTGACTGATAAAAAGAAATGCCAGATTGTATTTTTCCTGCAAATCCATTATCAGGTTCAAAACCTGGGCTTGAACCGACACATCCAGGGCTGAGACGGATTCATCTGCCACAATAAGTGAGGGTTTTGTTATTAAAGCTCGCGCGATGGCAATCCGCTGCCTTTGACCTCCTGAAAATTCATGGGGATATTTCTCGATATCATTCGAATTCAAACCAACCTCGGATAGCATCAGCTTTACTCTGTCTGCTCTATCCTTTTTCGATAACTGTTTTTCAAGCATATCCAATGGCTCTGCAACAATAGGAAGCACCTTCTTGCGCGGATTCAAAGACCCGTATGGATCCTGAAATACCATTTGGAAATGACGCCTGAGCTGGCACAACTCACTTTTTGGGATGGTAAACAGGTCATGATCCTTATAATAAACGGTTCCTTCGGTTGGCTTATCCAGAGCCATTATTATCCTGGCCAGAGTCGATTTACCACAACCGGACTCGCCCACAACACCGAAGCTTTCTCCTGTTTCAATGGAAAAGCTGACATTATTAAGAGCCCTGAAAACAGATGCCTTTTGAAATAGATATTTCTGTGGCAATCTGTATTCCCTTATAACCTTATCAACCCTTACGAGTGCCATGGCTAATCCTTTCCTGTTTTTATAGGATGATAACACCAAACAGAGTGTTTCTGATTAATCATCGTCTGTTCCGGTCGAGATTTCCTGCACTCATCTGAGGAAAACGAACATCTGTCGGCAAATTTACACCCGAATATCTTGTTTCTTGGGTCCGGCACCTGTCCCGGAATGCTTTGAAGCCGTTTTCTTCCTGTAATTAATGAAGAACCTGTTTTGGGAATAGCAGAGAACAGGCCATGAGTATAGGGATGAGCCATTTGTTTAAAAACATCCTCGGTATTTCCCTGTTCCATAACCTGACCTGCGTACATAACCATTACTTTCTCGGTTGTTTGAGCAATCACGCCCAAATCGTGACTGATCATCATGAGAGCCATGTCGTATTGGTTAACCAGATCTTTGATCAGATCCAGGATCTGTTCCTGAACTGTCACATCCAGTGCTGTCGTGGGCTCATCTGCAATGAGCAGATCCGGTTTACAGGCGATTGCTGTGGCTATCATCACTCTCTGCCGCTGACCACCGGATAGTTGATGGGGATAAAGATTCAAAGGGAACCGTTTTACCGGCAACTCTACACACTCCATCAGCTCCACTACTCTCTCAATAATCTGTTTTTTATTGAGATTTGCGTGTAGAACCAGACTTTCTGAAATCTGGGAGCCGATTGTTTTCACCGGATTTAAGGCTGTCATCGGTTCCTGAAAAATGATACCGATTCTATTGCCGCGAATTTCACAAAGCTGTTTCCTGGTTAATCCCAGAATATTTTCACCGTCGAGCAGGATCTGACCTGATATTTGAGAATTTGGCGGTAATAGAGACATTAAAGCCAAAGCCGTAATCGACTTGCCACACCCGGATTCTCCAACGATTCCCAGCTTATCTCCCCTGTCCACGCTGAAACTGACCTGATCGATGATTTCCAGAGAGCCGTCCATTGTGTTTATTTTTACACCCAGATCTATTGCTTGAAGCAGTGTCATACGATATTACCTATCCCGTCTCAATTTAGGATCCAACACATCCCGCAATCCATCACCAAAAAGATTTAATCCCAAGACTGTCAAAACAATTGCCACTCCCGGATAGATCGCTAACTGGGGGGCAAAATGGATAAAAGTCTGGGCTTCATTCAGCATTTTACCCCAACTGGGAGCGGGAGGCTGAGTGCCCAAACCAAGGTAGCTTAGCCCGGCTTCCGCCAGGATTCCCAGGGCAAACTGAATGGTTGCCTGCACTATCAGCATGCTGATGGTGTTCGGAAGTACATGCTCAATGGATATTCGCAACCTGCCCTTCCCCGCACTTCTCGCTGCTAAAATAAACTCTCTCTGCCAGATACTGAGTGCTGCTCCTCTAATGATCCGTGCAAAAACCGGAATATTAAATATTCCAATGGCAATGATCGAATTGACAGCCCCGGGACCCATGATCGCCGTGATCATGATGGCAGAGATCAATGACGGAAAGGCGAAGGTGAAATCATTAAATCTCATGATCAATTCATCGATCCATCCCCGGGTGGAAGCGGCCATCAATCCCAGCGGAACCCCGATTCCGATCCCGATACCAATGGCCACAAAAGCAACAATCACGGAATTTCTGGCTCCAACAATCAGCATTGACAGGATATCTCTGCCGAAATGATCGGTGCCCAACAAGTATTTAGCACTGGGGTGTAACAGCTTATCCGTAATATTGATATCCCCGATGGGATAGGGAGTCCAAAAATAGGATAGCAAGGCCACCAGAAAGAACATCAGGGTGATAAGACCACCTACCACAAAACTCCGGTTTCTTATCCCATGACGGAGTATCTCTCTCAATCTTTCAAACATCATTACCTCCCCTCAAACGGGGATCAATGACGGCATAAAGGACATCTACCACAAAATTGATAATGATTACCGTGGCAGCCAACAGGATGACCAGGTTTTTTACAACAATAAGATCTCTTTGGGCCACTGCCTGGAATATCAGTCTTCCGATTCCGGGAAGGTAGAAAACGTTTTCAATAATAATAGTACCGGCTAATAGAAATGAAAATTGCAACCCCATGATTGTAACCACCGGTATCATTGCGTTACGGAGAGCATGACGCCACATTGTCCTCCAGCGACCGCTCCCTTTTGCCTGGGCCGTTCTGATGTAGTCCTCTTTTAAAACCTCCAGCAAAGCGGATCGCGTTACCCGGGCCAGAATTGCGGATTGGGGTAATGCTAACGCAATTGTGGGAAGAATCAGGGAAGTCAACGCCGGAATCAGTCCTTCATCCCAACCGGCGAATCCTCCTGCTGGTAGCAGCCTTAAACTGATTGAAAATAGAATAATTAAAAGAAGGGCAAACCAGAAGTTAGGAATTGCAATCCCCAGTTGAGAAAACGTCATCACAAAAAAGTCCAGGGGCCTGGTATGAAATGAGGCAGCAATGATACCGAAGGGAATGGCGATAGCTGTAGATAGAATAATGGCAAACAGGGCCAGGGGAAAACTGACAGTAATCCTTTCGGTTATCAGTTCTAATACCGGGACATCATAGGTATAACTGATACCAAGATTTCCTTGCAACAGATCCCCCAGCCAACTGAAATAACGAATATGCACCGGACGATCGAGACCCAGCTCCGCCCTCAATGCGGCCAGGGTGTCAGGCTCTGCATTGATACCCAGCATAACAGATGCCGGATCTCCCGGTAATACTTCCAGTGCAATAAAAACCACTGCCGTGGCTACTAACAATGTCAGTGCCATGGTAATGATTCGTTTAAACAGAAAAACTCTCATTATTGTCTTATTTTATCCAATACACCTCTGTGAGATCATTGGCCTGAACAGGGCTGTTTTCCCATAGACCAGCAATGTTTTTATTCCAGATACCGTATTTGGCCAGCTGGAAAAGAAAACCATTAACACAGTCATCAGAAACAATTTGTTGCGCTTCTCCCAATAACTGGTAACGTTTACCAGTCTCTACAGTCGCATCCAATTCAACCATTAGTGCCTGGATTTTTGGGTTATCATAATTAAAATAGTAATCCTTTCTGGCGTATATACCTATATCCATTGGCTCGGTATGCGAAACAATCGTCAAATCATAGTCTTTGTTCTTAAATACCTGGTCTATCCATTGAGCCCATTCAACCGGGATGAT
Organism: bacterium; assembly: GCA_018829445.1. GTDB lineage: Bacteria > SAR324 > SAR324 > XYD2-FULL-50-16 > XYD2-FULL-50-16 > JAHJTV01. The sequence goes on along the minus strand of JAHJTV010000063.1, from coordinate 81,782 downwards.
CTCCAGTTTAATCCCAATTTTAGCCAGTTGAGAAGCAATAATCTCCCCACCCCTGCGAGCATAACTCGGGGGGGGAAGTTTGATTGTAGCATTAAATCCATCAGGATACCCGGCTTCAGCCAGAAGTTTTTTGGCTTTATTAAGATCATAGGGAAACTTACCAGTAAAATCCTTGTATGCCGGATGGTGAGGTGAAAAATGGGTTCCGATTGGAGTCCCGAAACCAAACATGGCACCATCAATAATAGCCTGACGATCCAATGCATGGGCAATAGCTTGTCGAACTCTTAAGTCCTGAAACGGTCCCTTTTTATTGTTGGTTGAAAGGATAGTTTCTCCTTCGGTGCTACCGATAACCACTTTAAACCTATGATCGGATTTGAACTGGGCGACGCTTTCGGGAGCAGGAAAATTAGCAAACGCGTCAACATCCTCAGCCATCATTGCCGACACAGCTGCGGCCGGATCGGGGATGATCTTGAAGGTTGCCATATTCAGCTTTGCAGGCTCGCCCCAGTATCCCGGGCTTTTAATCAGTTCGATGCGATCACCTTTCACCCACCGTTTAAATTTAAAAGGGCCAGTGCCCACAGGATTGCTTTTATTTTTGTCTGCACTGGCTTGATCAACCATGACAGCATCCCCCCAACCCATATTGAACAGAAAACTTCCCGTCGGCTGGAAAAGGGTTACTGCAACGGAAAATTTTCCCTTACTCTCCACGCTTTTTATTGGCTTGAATAAGACTTTTTGTGCATTAACGCTATCATCGGCTTTCGCCCGATTCAGGGAAAAAACGACATCTTCCGCGTCAAATTCAGATCCATCGTGAAATTTTACTCCTTGGTGCAAATGAAATGTATAGATTGTTTTATCCGCCGAAATCTCCCAGCTTTTCGCCAAAGCTGGCTTCACTTCTCCACTACGATTGATCCGGGTTAATCCCTCAAAAACATTGGCATATACAACCTCATCGATTGCAGCTGCCGCGCCGGCGGTTGGATCCAGATGTGTCGGTTCCAATACCATACCCATGGTCAGGCTGTCTTTAGCCGCTAACACGGATGTCGATGAAATCAAGGTTCCAATGACCAGGATAAAGATCCCCTGGCAGATCATCTTCAGGTGATTCATAACTCTCCTCCTTTATTTTTCAGATAAAAGATGTCCATACCGAGACCGATAACTTTGAAAATCCCCCAGGTCATCCGCCTCAAACACGCCTCGGGCAATTGCCCTGGCAACACAATCAGCAGCCAGCATTCCCAACTTCGCCAACGCAGCTGCCGGATCAGAAAGATTTCTTTTCCCCGTTGAAATAACAAAAACACTGTCTCCATCAAAAGGAGAATGAACAGGTCGGATGGATCGTGCAAAACCATCCTGCGCCATAATAGCTACTCTTCTAGCCTGGGATTTAGTCAAAACAGCATCCGTCGCTACTGTTACAATAGTTGTATTCTTGCCCACCGGCAGTTCAAACGTAAAATCAAGATTGATTGTCCCCGAACTATCCGGTCGTGGCTGACCTCCCAGCTCTCTATTCTGTTCAAAAGCTGCAGCCCACATCACAGGGCTGTCCGGCATTGTCACCGACCCCATCGAGTTAACAGCCGCAATAGCACCGATGGTGATCTCTTCCGGTCCATCATCATAGACAAAGGAAGCACTGCCCAATCCTCCTTTTATTCCTCCAGCCACAGCCCCAAAGCCGGCGCCATGGTTTCCCAGCATAAATTCTTTTTTGCACTGGCTCGCAGCCTGAAAACCCAGGGTGGAATAGGGGGATTGTGTGCCCCACTTTTTGTCACCACCGTTGAGAAGATCAAAAAGGATGGCCGATGGAACAATGGGAATAATCGCATCGCCCAACTGAAAACCTATCTTCTCCTGAGCCAGATAAGCCATCACACCACCTGCTGCATCCAGACCATAAGCAGACCCTCCGCTTAACGTAATCGCATGGACCACATCCACAAGGCAATCCGAATTCAATGCTTCTGTTTCTCTGGTACCGGGTCCGCCGCCGCGAACATCCACTGATGCTACTGCCGGATCATCGGGTTTTATCACGGTTACACCACTTCTGACTTTATCGTCGTGAATATTTCCAACTTTAATTCCCGGAACATCCGTTATCAGATTTTGATTTCCTACTCGTATCATTTCTGTTTCTTGTTATGTCATCTCTGTTTTTTGAGAATAAAGTACCAATCAAATATAAAGCTACCCAATTAATACGTTTTCTTTCTTCAAAAAGACCATTTGAATAAAACCACTCTAAAACTCTACCCCTTCATCCAAGGGAAAGATGGGGCGTCGTAAGTGCCTGTAATTCAGAAGGTCATTTCTGGAGGTAGTGACCCCTTCTCCATCGCAATGTAAGGTTTGCTTTGTAATAGGAGCAAATCCTGCCCGATAGTGAATCCTGGATTTTAATAGCAGGTATTTTTTCTGTTGCGGCTGGATGCCAACCGAAGTAAAAACGCCGACATCCCATGGCTCGTGGTGACGCGAAACCACGACAATTTCAACATTACCGGTATCAAAAACGGCTGTTGGTCCCATATGGACTTCAACTCCGGTATACATAGGCCCCTGTACCGTCCAATGTCCGTCCGTCAAGACTTTTACCTTTCCCCGAAGCAACAGAGGTTTTCTTTCCAATGAGATGGAGGGCATGTCGATTTTTCCTCCCAGAGAAATCTCCACTTCTGCCCCAATCCCTGCCTCCTGCATGACCTTTACAGCCTCGGGGTCATACACGGCGGCAACAGCCACATCTTCCAGATTCTGATCCATCACTTCCTTTATAACTGCCATTACATCCTGGGTTCCTCCTGATCCGCAATTGTCTTCGTGATCCAAAAGAATCACCGGATATTCTGTCAACTGTTTGGCCCTGGCAAACGTTTCCTTAAGAGATCCGAATTGATAGATAAAGTCCTCACGGCTCTTCCAGGTTTTATCTGCGATTTGCCTACTGATTTGAGAAGCTTTAGCCTGGTCTCCGTCAGTCACTACAATAACAGAAGCTCCTGCATCAGGCATGTCGGCCAAAGGAAATCCTCCAAACAGGGTGGCAGCCAATACTGAATTGTCTTTTTCAGCATCTTTACAAGCTTGAATCAAGGATTTCATCGGATAATCGTCGGTTCCCTGCTTTAATGTATGGGTTAATAATGGTAATTGCAGTCTAGCCATCACCGGGCTACATTTACCCTGCATACTGTCTATGACAATTCGTCCCACCTGTTTACCCACTTGGTACATATCAACATGGGGATAGGTTTTATAGCCAATCAAAGCGGTGCAATTGTCCACCATCTTTTGAGTCAGGTTGCAATGAAAATCACAGGTGACAGCAATGGGCAAGGTCGGATTGATCCGCCTGATTTTTTCCAGCAGTGTCCCTTCTCCATCCAGGGTGGTTTCAGACACCATGGCACCGTGCAAGTCCAGTAACACGGCGTCACATCCCACATCTACAGCTTCGCAGATGGCATCAACCATTCTATTATATGCCTCGGAAGTCACCGGCCCGGAAGGCATTGCTTCCGCAGCCAGGGGAGTAACAATATTCGCCCTGTTTTCCCTGGCTATGTCAATGTAAGCGGCCATCGGCATACCGGTGTTTTCATATGCTTCCAATGCGGCATTGCCGAAATAGGCCCCCCACTCTTCAAATCGTAACCAGTCGGTTACTACGGGGGAAAAGGTATTGGTTTCATGTTTCATCATTGCGATGACAAACTTCATATTCAAAATCCCCATTTGAGCAGTTAAAATTCAGCAGATCAAATCACCACCAATTGAGCACATCCTCGGCAAAACCTAGAAAATCTTTTACTTTTAATACGGTGCCGTCATCCAGAATTACTGATCCTGTAAAGTGTCCGAATACCTGGTGTTGCACCGATTTGATCAGTTTGACGTCCAAGCTGGATTGCCTGTCCAAAAGTGGTACAAAATCCATTTCAAAGCGACCGTCATTACTTGTAATCTTCCACGGCTGAATGTAATCATCCGTATTCATATGGAATATCACTTCATCCAGTTTATGGGCTTTTCCCTTAAAAAACACCATGTTTTCCGTGGCAACCGAACGATCACTGAATCCATATCCGATATTCCAGCCAAAGGAATCTCCCTCCAACAATCCGGAAGCTGACCCCCAATACCATCTGTTTTTATAGGTCCAGTTTCCTCTTCCCCAGTCAAGCCCGCCAAAACTGGTGCCCGGAGTGAAATCATATTTTGTATCACCGATGGTTACACTGCCTTCCGCTGGCATACAGTTAATTTTCCGGTTGTAGTAAAAAGCTTCTCTATTCTCTTCCCAAGAGGTGGCAATTACCATGCTATCCATGTCCTGATCCTGTGATAACAATATTTTCCCGCTAAGTCCCTTATCCCCCTTTTCATCGACATATTTGTCCGCATTAAAGGATAACAAGCGCTTACCATTGGATACCTCGATACTCAGGTTCAGTTTTCCGCTTTTAAATGTGCTACGGCCTGCATCCGAAGTTGAAGGCAATCCAATTCGACCCCTGGGAAGAATTGAAAGTGCATCGACCTGACAGGAAGTTTTTTTCTGAAAATCCAGCCAGCAAATTGCCGCCAGCCCGATATAGCCCAGGTCCGCAATTGTAAATGTAATCCCGTAACCCCTTTCAGGTGCAATCACTGAGTAGTAATCCCATTCCTTTATCCTATGCCAACCGGCCTTAATTTGCTTGCGATCATACCGCCAATAAGGATTGGTGGCATATCCGGGATTTATCAATTGCCCGTTTTTATCCAATAAATCACAGGGATCGGTGATTCGATTCTGTTGACCCATAGAATCTCCTTCTTACTTTTTGTTTTGTTTAATTGATTGGATCTCTCCTGTTTCAATTTGCTTAATTGAAACCTTTATACTATTGAATTCTGTCTCAGGCAACCTATTCATTGGATATTGGCTCACTGACCCGGCGCCTGTTGACACCATATGCAGGGCACTAAACCAGTCTGGATTTTGATCACAAGTTTGAAGAATATCAAATCTTTTTTTGGGAAACTAATTAACCTAATACACAGATTGACTCAGAATTGTGTTTTTCTTAGTCAATATTAAAAAGATTAACGGACCAGGGGGAATTATGACTGAAAGTGATTTATTCGGAGGCCTTTTCTTGCTCTTTAGTTAAAAACCGGCATTATTCCCAAAAGGTAACGAGATTTAACGATTGCGAACAAAGATTACAGTCTTTATAAAAGAGGGTAGAAGAGTCCGCTTCTGTTGGTGGAAACGGACCCTGTTTTTATTTAAGTTTTGATTTTAATTGCCTGACCCAAATACCACTCAGGAGATAGGAATAAAGCCAGGTACCGAAGAAAATAATGATAAAAACTTTTACTATATCTCCGGCACTACCATTGAGTGTAAAAGCAGGAACATATCCAAAGAGAAACGGTCCCAGGTATAAAAATTTCGCGAATTTAAAAGAGGAAAAAGCCGTCCTCCACATATTGGCCCCCGCAATGGTCGCTCCTGCAAAGGCGGCAATACAGACAGGAGGCGTAATATTGGAATCCTGCGACAACCAGTAAACGATCATATGGGCAGCTATTTCATTAACCCCAAGATGTGTCAAAGCAGGTACGGCCACTACGGCAGTTATCAAATAAGCCGCCGTGACCGGAACACCCATTCCTAAAACCAGGGAAGCTAATGCAATTAAGATTATTGTTAACCAGAGTCTTCCTTCTGCGAGTTGAATGACAATATCGGCAAATGTCAACACTAATCCACTAAAGGTCAAGACACCAATTATGATACCAATAACGCCGACAGTAGCACCGATGGTAAGACTATTCAAAGTCCCCAGTCTTGCTGCTTCTACAAAACGTTTAGGCCCGATCCGGGTTTCTTTTTTAATCCAACTGACCACCAGACAGGAGATAGTACCGATGATGGCAGCATAACCGGGTGAATAGCCGTAAAGCATCAAAACGGTAATAACGACAAGTGGCATAATATAAAACCATTCCGTCTTTAAGATGTGCATCGCACTGAATTCACTCTTCTCTCCTCTAACATCGTGAATTTTTGCCTCATAATGAACCATCATAAAAACACTGAATACGTACATAAGAGCCGGGAAAACTGCAACCAACATAATCTGCGAATAGGGTACTCCCGTTAATTCAGCCATAATAAACCCGCCAGCACCCATGATCGGCGGCATAAACATACCCGATATGGATGCTGCCGGTTCAATTCCCCCTGCCACATGTGGTTTAAATCCTGCTTTCTTCATCATGGGAATCGTAAAGGTTCCCGTAGAAACGACATTTGCAATGGCACTGCCCGAGATGGAGCCAAAAAGACCACTGGCTATAACTGCAACTTTGCCGGGACCTCCAATACGATGTCCGACAGCAGCTAGCGGAAAATCGATAAAGAACCGCTGGGCACCCGACTTTTCGAGAAACGCCCCGAACAGGACAAACAATATGACATAGGTTGCCAGAACATTGGCCATGATACCAAAAACCCCATCACTTTTATAAAAAATACTGGTACAAAGCTCAGGAAAAGTGTCACCTGCATGTGAAATCAGTTCCGGCATGTAGTCACCGTAAACTCCATATGCCAATAGGATGATTCCCAGAAAAACAAACACATTACCTACAACCCGTCGCGCCAATTCGATTCCAATCAACACACCGATAATAGCCACTGCCTTGTCAAAATCCGTTTCAGCCCCGGTTCGGTAATTGATCACCTCAAAATTCAAGATCCAATAACCTATGCTGAATGTGGAGAGAAAAACGAGAATATAGTCCAGGATCCGGAAAATCAACGTTTTGGATTTATAGGCAATAAAAATAAGTACATACGTGATAATAACAAAAATACCACGATGATACTGAGTGGCTGCCGGCTGGAGTACGGCAGAGTAAGAATAGAACAACAGCAGAAAAACAGATAAGATGTCGAATACTATCTGCTCAAATCGATTAAGTTTATCATACACGTTGATTTACCTGTGAAGGATTGTACTCGAAGAGATTAAACAAAAAACAGCATGTTAAACATTCTCCACCAAAAACGAGAATTCCGGTGATTGAACAGCATATCGTCAAAAACACTGACAACGGGGCTAATGCGAACCTGCTTGATATTCAAGCCTTGCCGTCTGTATCTCAACAGAAAAATCTCCAATTATCCACTTTGTCATCTCAGGCTTGATCCGGGATCCACTTGCCTATTGAACTTTGATCGGTATAGATTACGGTTCAAGACCGGAAATGACAGCAGGCTGAGATTTTACAGGGACTCATCCATCATTAGTTGCCCCCCTGTTTTAAAGCACGCCTTTTTCCTTCCAGAATCTTTCAGCACCGGGATGAAAAGGTGTCACAATATTGCTGGGACCTGATTTCAAGTTCATGACCTTAAATGTCTTTTTCTGTTCAACCATGTGCTTTAGCCCTGCATCCGAATAGATCAGTTTCAGAAGGGTATAAACAACCTCATCAGGAACATCTGCATTAGCGACCCAAAGCGCACTATCCTGAAATGAAGGAGAATCGTAATCAACTCCTTTATATGTCCCTGCTGGAATAGTAAGTTTACCAAAATAAGGGTATTGCTTTAAGAAACCGGAGTTTTCCGCTTCCATCCCCAAATTCACCAAGGCGATATCGTTAGTCTGAGCAGCCATAATTACGGCACCTGCAGGGTATCCAACAAACAACCAGAATGCATCCAGCTGATTGTTACCGAATGCTGCTGCTGCATCATTATATCCCATTGCATTTCGAGTAATTTTATCCCAAACACCGAGATGGGTAAAAAACAGTTCACATACGCCAAAAGCTCCAGAACCGGCATTACCGACTCCAACCCTTTTTCCCGCCAGGTCTTTCACGGTTTTTATTCCGGAATCTGCTCTTACAACCAGATGTGCCGGAGCTCCATACAACGAAGCCACTGCCAAAACATTTGTATACTTCTTCGGATCATTTTTCATTTTTCCGTTTCTTGCTGTCCAAACATCACCTGAATACACAACACTCATCTGATGTTTACCGGCATCGGTTTTTCTCAGGTTTTCTATTGAACCTGCAGACGTCTGGGCTTTGACAGTGAAACCTTCAGCTTCTTTGACGGGTTTATAAACCTGAATTGCATTGGCAACGACCTGAAAAGTACCACCTGCAGGTCCCCCTCCGAATACGATTCTTTTTTTGGCAGCCAGAACATCCGAGGCAACCATAAAAAAGCAAATAATAGCTAAAAATATACCGCTGGCAATGTATATATTGTTTTTCCTGTTCATGGGGTTGTCTCCATATTTTTAAGTTCATTAAAACCACATTTTAAAAATCGCCTGAAGGAAGTGAAAACTCACCTATCTTTAATTATTGTCGACCCATGGCTTAAACAAAATCAATCAAGCCAAATTGATCGCAGCTAATTGTCTGAAAGTTCGTCTCTTCCTCTTCAGCTGAACGGATTTGATTATAACTTTATCATTAAGAACAGATATATCAAATATATTTTTTTGCTCAAGTTCAGGTTTTTTGGAAAAATAAACCTTTATATACTTGATATTGTCTGTTTTTGTTTCCACTCAAATCCGGAAAAATGGAATACTTCAAGTTCAAGATAAATCGGATCCCAATTAGTCTATGGAGGCAGGCAGAGTTTTGAGAGTTTGGCCTCTCTCTGTCCAAAACTTTTCCGCTCCCCGGTGCAAAGGGGTTAGGATACCGGTTAACCCGCCATCAACAGACATCTGGCTGGCAGTAGACTTAACTTTTTTCATGTATGCCAGGCCCTCTTGGGAATAAATCTCTTTTAATGCCTTATAGACAAAATCTGTTCGAACCTCTTCATTAACTATCCACAGGGCTGAATCAAAAAAGGAAGCTGTGGCATGTGTGACGCCTTCATAAGAGTTAGCCGGGATAAAAATGGGTTGGTAAAAGGGTAACTCTTCTGTCAAACCGTGATGTGCGGCAATCGGATAGACATGCAAAAGATCGATTTCTTGAGTTGCGGAAAGTTCAATAAGAGCGCGAGTAGGATATCCAGCCAGTATCCACATGGCGTCAATCTCACCGTTTTTCATCCCATTGGCCGCAATAGTATAACCCAGGAAATGCCGCTCAATAAGATCCCAAAATCCCACCAGTTTAAAAAACCGCTCTGCTGAAGCAGCAGCGCCAGACCCTGCATCCCCCAAGGCGACTCGTTTGTTTTTCAGTTGTGAAACCTCCGTAATCCCACTTTCTTTTAAAACAGCAAGTTGAGCGGGTGCTTTATATAAAAATGCAACTGCCTTAACATTCGTATATTTATTGGAATCGTTTGCCAATCTGCCGTTTCTTGCCAGGTAAAGATCGCCGGAATAGGCAATACCGAAATCTGCTTTCCTTGTGTTGACTTTCCGGATATTTTCAACACTTCCTTTGGAAGATTGGTTTGATATCCTTAACCCAGGAATATTTTTTGATAGACGAAGCGCAATTCCGTTCGAAAAATACTGAAAAGTGCCTCCACTAGGACCCCCTGTAAACTTCAGAAAGTCTTTGGCAGAAATAACCTGTGCCGCCACCAGCAAACAAAATACCGCCGAAAAGGTAATTTTTAGAAGTCGCCTCATCTTATAATCCAGGTCTGACACCTATACAGCTCTGTGAATTGTCACGATTAACATCCTAAAAGAAAATATTATACAGTATTCTAGATGATAATTTCACTATACCGTCAAGCTTTTCCTCTTAGTTTTCATTGATATAATACTTATGGTAAAAATCTTAAATTTTTTTTTTCTCATAAATATTACTGCGGAGTTTTACTGAATATCGGGCTACCAAATTAAAATACTTTGCCAGAGAGGTTTTTAAAAATGGGGAACAGACGCTTTTGTCACGTATACCCGTATTGAAAAAACCTTTTTGGACAACTATAATTTGGAAAAGGAGTGTTTTAATTTAAAAAGGAAGGAGTCTGGGTGTGAATTAAATTTTTGAGTATTTATGCTCCGGTCTTCCTTGTGACCCATATATCAACTCTTTCTTCACCTTGCCACTTTCTGCCAGATAACGGAGGTATCGCTGCACTGTTGCCAGTGAAAGACCGGTTGATTTAGCCAACTCTTCAGCACTGCGAGCATATGGGTTTTGATCAAAGCAGTGTAGAATTTTTTTCATAGTCAATTCCTGCATACCTTTGGGTAGTCTTCTCGATTCATTCTGAGAAGTATAAGACCAGTGAAGCAGGCGATCCAGGTCTTTTTGCTCCAGTTCCCCTTTTTTCAAAATCTCATGTGTTTCTTTAAAACGGGTGAGGGCTTGTTGATAGCGTTCAAGGACGCAAGGTTTAATGATATAATCCAAAACACCCATGCGCACCATCCGACTCACAACCTGAGGTTCCCTTGCTGCCGTAATTGCGATCACATCAATTGACAAACCCTGTTTTCGAATTTCATAAAGCATCTGAACACCATCGACATCAGGCATATAAACGTCCATTATCAGGAGATCAACAGGTTTTTCCTTTAAATAATTAAGGGCATCTTCACCATTGCGGGCCTCAAAAACAACCTGGAATTCCGGCAAGGTGTGGGTAAACTCCTTCCAGATATTGGAAACTCTGAAATCATCTTCAACAATCATTACATTAAATTTTTCCATAATTGTCACCAATCGATCTATTTTGTCTTTCATATGAGCAAGTTGCTGATAGCTAACTGCTAATAGCCTATTTAGGTATTGTAACCTCGAAAGTTGTTTCTGTATCGCTTTTGTACTGTATACTGCCTCCCATACTAATTACATGGTTTTTCGATATATAAAGCCCCATTCCAATGTGTTCTTCACCCAGTACTCCCAATTCACTCGAATCGCTGGACAGCCGCTTTTTTTTTGTAGAAAATCCCTGCTTAAAAATTTCCCCGGCAATTTCAGGAGGAATACCGGGTCCATTATCCGAAACTGAAAAATAGATCGATTCCGGATACTCTTTGACCGCAACCCGGATCTCTTTTCTTTTATCTTTTAGTTCTTTGACTGAATCCATTGCGTTTTGAATCAGGTTTCCCATGATACTGACTACCCCGTTTTGATCGATGTGATCCGGGAGTTTTGTCAGCCTGGAATCCTCAGCCAATGCTAGCAAAATCCCCAGTTCATTCGCCCTATTATATTTTCCAAGTAATATTGCTGAGAGGGCAGGATCATTTATGTTGCCGACATATAGAGACAGGCGCTGATCATGGGAGTCTTGTAATAGCTGAATAAAAGCCAGAACTTCCTTCGTTTTTCCCAGTTGCACCATTCCCTGGATGGTTTGCATCCTGTTCTTGAACTCATGGTTGTTAGCCCGAAGAGCATCAATATAGGCGTTTACTTGTGTCAATTTTCCCGCCAGCTTTGATAATTCCTCTTTTTTCCGAAAGCAGACGATACCACCTATCGTTTCGTTCTTATACATCACGGGTATTCTCGTTGTGAGAACAGTGATCTTACCCCGTTGCTGCTCCTGGTCGAAATGGGGAATCCCACTCTGCATAACTTGCGGAAGTTTAGAATTGGGGAACAGCTCCAGGATGTGTTTGCCGATATAATCTTTTTCCAATCCCAATAGATCCTTTGCCCGTTGATTGACTAGCGTAACTTTGGCATCCCGGTTAACTGCTACAATTCCATCTCTAATAGCCTCAAGTATGGCTTCCAGCTCAAGATTCAGCTTTGAGAGATCCAAAGCTTCTGTTCCAAATGTTATAATCGCCAGAATCCCTGCAGAAATTGTAATGATGGCCACAAAAAGACTGAGAAGTTTTTGTCTTTGCTCAAGAATGTCAGTAAGAGCAAATTGTTTCTCCAACTCTTCCTGCGCTGTTACAACGTTGTCTATAACCAATATCTCTATCATCTCTGCATTCATCCGCAGTAGCGGCATCAGATCTTGAATATTGAGATTTTCAAAATAGAGTCGCCTGTAGTTGAGTTCATAATCTCTCAATCGTTCAATAATGGAAGGGTCCCTTGACTTTAAAGCAAAATCAAACAACTCAGAGAAGAAATTGGATTTATGTTTGGTGCGAAGTATATCAGAACGTTCTATCTCTTTCTTTTTCTCCAGCAACTCCATTTTTAAGATCATTTCCAATGGAAGTTCCTTTTCCAGACTATTCCTAATATCAGCAAGATGGCCTCTTATCCCGCTCTGGTCGACTTGTCCTCGCCGGTCTATGGACTCTCTGAGGAATTGAAACGTTTCTAAATAAACAACGGCCGATTCATAAATGGCTCTCGCCATTTCTATCTGATCATGATCTTTTATTTGGCCACCCAGTTTCTCCAACTCAATTGCTTTTTGCTGAAGCAATTGAATTTTGTTTTTAACCTCTTCTGAAAATGAAAAATTCTGCATAAGAATAAAATTATTTTGAGCCTGCTTTACCTCCGACATATATTGATAGATGTTGTTGGACAATATTACATTGCGGGTATAAAACTGGATCGTTTTTTTCCCTTTTACCACCTTTGTGAATGAATAGTATCCATACAGCGCTGCGATGGTGACGAGAAGCAGCAGTGTAATATAACCGATTATCAGTTTTGACCGTATGGTAAATTGCATATTCTAGCCATTAGATTTATTAATATAGATCCTGGGATTAATCGAGCTGCTCTGATTGTATTTGGGAATAGTAAATGATATTACAAAGCATGGAAAGTAAAAACCAAAGGCTTCAATTCAAGCTAGAATACGGCTTTGAGAACAGCCTGGAATTATAAGCAGCAAGCAAAAACCTCACTTCGGATCAAGCAGGTGTTCTGATAAAAACCGAATCAATGAATAAACGCAATATGAACAAAACCAGATGCGATTGGGTGAAACTTTCCAATCCAAAATATCTTGATTATCACGACAATGAATGGGGTGTCCCGGTGCATGATGATCAACTGCTGTTTGAATTCCTGATTCTGGAGAGTTTTCAAGCCGGTTTGAGCTGGGAGATTGTATTGAACAAAAGGGAAAACTTTAGAAACGCCTTTTCCGGATTTGATGTTGAAAAGGTTGCCCGATTTAATCAAAATGGAATTGAACAACTTCAGCGTGATTCCTCCATTATCCGCAACAAACTGAAGATTGAAGCCGCAATCAATAATGCCAAACAATTCTTGAAAATCCAGCAGGAATTTGGCAGTTTCGACAGCTATATCTGGAATTTTGTTGATGGTAAGCCCCTCGTTAATCGATGGGAAAAACTGGAACAGATCCCTGCCAACACAAAACTTTCCGACACGATCAGTAAGAATCTGAAACAAAGAGGGTTTAAATTCATGGGAACAACGGTTGTATACTCCCATATGCAGGCAACCGGAATGGTCAACGATCACCTGGTGAATTGTTTCCGTTATCTTGAAATCCAACAACAGACAGCTTGAGAATCAGTTTCCCCGTAACAACCCGAAACCTTATTAGACGCTGATCGAGCGGATAAACTGATCGACAGAGTGCTCAAAAATCGCAGTATGATTGTCATCTCTTAAAATGGTTGTCTCCAGTTTTTTAAACTGGGTCAAACCGAATATGAGCGCCCAGAAAGTAACAGCACTTCGCTTTGTGTTCTGATTTATAAAAGAGCCTGTCTCAATTCCCTCGGTGATCACTGCGTTTGCCACACTTAAGGCACGTTCCGCCTGCAGGTCTATTTGATCTTTGAGTGTTGACTCAAACAGGATTTCAGGAGAGGAGATAAAGTAGTTGATGATATAATAGTAGTTTTTACGTTTTTGACTGAATTCAAGAAAGGAAAAGGCTATTGTCTTAAGTCTGATTTTCGGATCGCTAATGCCCTCAAGTGCTTCTGATATTTGCTCTCTCAACAGATCCAATCCTTCCTGTTGTAACACAAGAAAAAGATCTTCTTTATTGGTGAAATAGGAATAGAGGGTGGCAACCCCAAGCTCTGCTTTTTTCGCAATCTGATTCATGGAAGCCCCATTAATCCCTTTTTGATGCAGTAATTCCCTGGCTGCCACCAAAATTGATTCTCTGCGAGCCTGTTTTTCCCGTTCTCTTCTTTCTTTTAATCCCAAAGTAATTCTCTTTCGTTGATTCTTTAAAATTCTTCTCCAATCTGAAGCATAACTTTTATCGCTTTTCCTGATTGAATTCTTGATTGATAAATTTCTGGCAGTTCTTCAAGTAAAACCAGGTCCGAAACAAGCGGTCTGGAATCCAGCTTGCCTTCCGCCATCCATTGCAGGCAACGTTTATTTTCCTCATGTGTATTTCCGTAGGATGCCAATAGGGAAATTTCCTTAAATGTCATGATAGCGGGATTAATTGATATGTTCTGATAAATGACACTCAATTGACAAACCACCCCCCCCGCACCAACAGCATTCATGGCAACTGAAATCAGGTTGGGAATTCCCGCGCATTCATAAACAATCTCAAATCCCGTTCCATTTGTAAGCTCAAATCCACTCATCAGCAAATTGCTGTTCATGGGATCTATAACCGTATCAGCACCAAATTTCTGCGCCAGTTCCCTCTTAGCTGCCACCGGCTCGGACACCACTATCGGAGCAAAACCCTTTATCTTAAGTATTTTCACCAATGCCAGTCCAATGGCTCCCGCCCCAATTATCAGCACAGACCCCTTTTTTCTTCCCGTCAAATCAGCAGCATGCAATGCCACAGCAAAAGCTTCGGCCAACGCTGCATCAATGGAATTCACATTGTCAGGAACCGGAATTATCATCTGCGGATATACTTTGACATACTCGGCAAATCCGCCTGGCAGATCACCTATTCCTATGGATCTCCTGTTATTTGAACAGAGTTGAGGTCGCCCAATTCGACACCCCCAGCATAATCCGCAAAAGGTTGGCCTGACAATAACCTTCAGTCCCTCTTCAATATTTTCCACATCAGATCCGAGTTGTACCACTCTTCCACTGACCTCATGACCAAGAATGATCCCATCAGGTGTTCCTTCCGTTTCCACCAACGAGTGATCGGAACCGCAGAAACCAGTATTGGATACTTTGATCAATACCTGATCTTTATCAATTTCTGGGATCGGAAGCTCTTCGAGAATCAGACCCTTTGACTTTCTAAAAACAATTGCTTTCATGTTCTTTAATCAAAAAAGGTGAATCAAGTCCCATTGATGCCTGAATGAGAGAATTTTAGGCATCAAATTCATGTTTCCATAACGGCAGGGCGGCCTTACATTAGCCGCCTTTGAGCTGGTTCTGGCGGGGATGTAACCCCGCCCTACCGTAATCCATGCTTTTGGTAATATGTGCTTCAGAAAGCACATGTGGTATCAACAGGCTGTAATGGTGGATCCGCTTCGCTTGATCCTCCCTACAAAGGAAATATATATATCAATGGATCATAAAGGTAGGGTGAATCATGAGAAGCTAAACTTGCAGCTTCGAACGAAGCGAGGATCCACCATTAACCCGAAAAGTCAATTGTGACACAGCCTACAAACCCGACATGACAGATGTGAAACCTGACAAATCATTCAGTTTTAAGTCTACTCGAATAGTATTCGATAAAAGAAAGGTAGGCCAGACTGGCAGAAAAGTCAATTCCCCAATTATCTGGGGAATTGCTTTATTTTTTTATTAGCGGCAATGGAGGCAGGTATCGAAGTGATTTTCCGGAAGATTGACTTTCTTACGAAAATATTCAAGTTGTTTTTCCGGGGCAATATCTCTCCCACACTTCTTACATTTTTGCAGTGGAAACTCGGTATTCCAAATTGTCCGAACTCCATTCTTTTCGGTCATTTGAATAAAATCGACCGGGCAGACATAAGCGCATGATCCGCAGGCGATACAGTCTGTTGGAGATTCATTAAAGGGCGTGGCGACTTCACGCAGAAATCCACGGCTTTTATAGGAGATGGCATTAACCCCAACCACTTCACGGCAGGTTCTAATACACATCCCGCAAAGAATACAGCCTTTGATTTCAACTGCGAATCGCGTTTTTTCTACTCCAACTTTGCTGGCAATCTTTCTAATGGCAGGATGTTTGGGATTCCTGGCCAGCATGAGTTCAACAACCAGTTTACGCACGTTCTTGACCCGTTCGGTATCGGTTTTGACCTCAAGCCCTTCGGTTATTTCATAAATACAAGATGCTACCTGTCGCGTTCTTTTTCCATGGGTAATTTCAACCAGGCAAAGTCGACAAGCCCCATAAGGTTTTAACTCATCGTTGTGGCACAGGTGAGGGATGTAAATATTCGCTCGTTGTGCAGCCTGCAAAATAGTACTCCCTGCTGGAGCATCCACTGTTCTCCCGTCAATAGTTAAGCTAACTTTATCCGGCATAATCGTCTCTCGTTTATTAAATCTAACTGTTTGTTATTTCACTATGACAGCATCGAACTTGCAGACTTCAAAACAAGCCCCACACTGAATACATTTCTCCTGGTCAACGACATGTACCTGCTTCTTTTCCCCTGAAATAGCGTCTGTTGGACAGGGTTTGAAGCAAAGCCGACAACCGTTACAGGTTTCAGGATCAATCGTAAACGTAATCAAATCTTTACAGACACCAGCCGGACATTTTTTATCCTTGATATGGGCTTCATATTCATCACGGAAAAAGCGGATGGTACTCAACACAGGGGCCGGAGCTGATCCTCCCAGTGCACACAACGAACCGTCAGCTATTGCCTGCCCCATCCACTCCAGGGTTTCAATATCTCCCTCTTGTCCGTTACCTTCGCAAATCCTGTCAAGAATAACCCTCATCTGATGAACGCCTTCCCGGCAGGGCGTACATTTTCCGCAGGATTCCTCTTCAAGAAACCGGAGGAAATAGCGTGCCACATCAACCATACAGGTGCGGTCATCCATCACAATCATACCACCGGAACCCATCATGGAACCCAGTTTTGTCAACTCATCGAAGTCAACGGGCATATCCAGGTATTCTTCCGGAATACAACCACCCGAGGGCCCGCCTGTTTGTACTGCTTTGAACTTTCTTCCTTTTGGAATTCCACCACCAATATCAAAAACAATTTCTCTTAAGGTGATGCCCATCGGTACCTCGACCAAACCGGTATTATTGATTTTTCCGACGAGGGCGAATATTTTCGTTCCTTTACTATTTTCGGTTCCAATCCCCTGGTACCATTTTGCTCCCTTATTGATGATCAAAGGTACATTGGCCCAGGTTTCAACGTTATTGAGACAGGTTGGCTTGTCGTAAAGTCCCCGATCAGTGGCATGAATATATTTTGCCCTCGGTTCTCCCGCTCGCCCTTCAATGGAAGCAAAGAGTGCAGATGATTCCCCGCAGACAAATGCTCCCCCCCCGCGATTGATCTTGACATCAAAACAGAAATCGGTACCCAGGATATTCTCCCCTAGGAGGCCGAGTTCACGGGCTTTTTCAATGGCAATGGTGATATTGGCTACCGCCAGGGGATATTCATTTCTGACATAGATGTATCCTTCACTGGATCCTATGGCGTAAGCACCAATCAACATCCCTTCCAGTACAACGTGAGGATTCCCTTCAAGAACGCTACGATCCATGTAAGCACCCGGATCTCCTTCATCAGCGTTACAGATCACATATTTTGGAGTTCCTTGAGCTTTGCGGGTGGCATCCCATTTCCAGCCGGCAGGAAACCCTCCTCCTCCACGGCCTCTCAAATTAGCTTCAATAATCTCATCAATCACACCCTGGGGTGTTGATTCAGTCAGTACTTTAGCTAACGCGCTGTACCCATCAATGGCAAGGTAATCCTCAATTTTGGTGGGATCAATCTTACTATTCGACCCAAGGACGTTACGGGTCTGCTTACTATAAAACGCCACTTCATTTTCATGAACGATCTTTTCACCGGTTTGTGGATCGACGTAAAGCAACCGATCAATGACTTCACCGTTTAATACTGTTTTTTCTATAATTTCAGCTGCATCATTGAGTCCAACTTTTTGGTAAAAAACATTCTCCGGACTAATCAGTGTAATGGGGCCCCGTTCACAAAACCCGTGGCAACCTGAGGTACGAACTTCCACCACATCCTGCAGATTCTGCTTTTCTATTTCAGCTTCAAATCCATCAATCAGCTTTTTGGTCCCATAAGCAAGACATCCACTTCCGGCACATATGATGATGCGAGACTTATCCGGATTAACCGACTCTTTGATTTTAGCTTGCAAGTCTCTTAATTCTTTGGGTGTCGTTAGTTTTTTCATTCTGCATCCCTTTCTTTGCCTAGCTTATTCAATAGTTTTCCTGTTTTTGAAATAGTCATTTTCCCATGATACTCACCATTGACTACCAGTACCGGACCTAAAGCGCAGGCACCAACACAGTTTACCGTTTCAAAAGTATATTCCAGATCCTCTGATGTTTCTCCTGCTTTAAGTTCAAGAGTTCTTTCAATGTGATCTGCAATTTGAGGAACCCCTCTCACATGACAGGCTGTTCCCGTACATAATGCCAACTGGTATTTACCACGAGGTTCCAGACTGAACGCCTTGTAAAAGGTGGCTACTTCATAGATTTGACTGATCGGGATGTCCAGATTTGAGCTTACGAGATCCAGCGCTTCACGGGGCAAATAGTTATACTCCTGCTGCACATCCTGTAAAACAGGAACCAGGAATCCTTTGTCGGAATA
Organism: bacterium; assembly: GCA_018829445.1. Taxonomy (GTDB): domain Bacteria; phylum SAR324; class SAR324; order XYD2-FULL-50-16; family XYD2-FULL-50-16; genus JAHJTV01. Next base: position 63,087 of record JAHJTV010000063.1, on the reverse strand, counting down.
ATACTTTTCGACAATTGTTTTTATAGTATCTTTCATATTTAAAAGCCTATGATACGGTTCTTTTTATAAGAATTTCGTAATTTTTTGACACTTCAACTTGATATTGTTCAACCATCTCGGGTGTTAAATGTCTGAACCTGCCCTGTGGTTTCAGGTATTCTGCAACTGGTCGCAGTTCCATATCCTTAAAGGTCATTTTGTAATTTCCATTGATGATCTCATACAATGGAAAAACACCGGTTTCAACAGCCAACCTACCCATCCAGATGGCTTTTTCGGAAGGTATGCGCCAACCAGTAGGGCAAACCGACAAGATATGGACATAAGCGGGTCCCTTCATTGCTGCCGCCTTCTGAACTTTTTGAATTAAATCCAGTGGGTAACTGGGGCAAGCAGTAGCAACGTAGGGGATATTGTGGGCTGCTGCGATCTTGGGAATATCTTTCTTCCAGCTCATTTCTCCGTTGGATTTTTTCCCCCCCGGCGATGTTGTTGTCGAAGCCCAGGTTGGTGTGGCGGAAGACCGTTGAATACCGGTATTCATGTAAGCTTCATTGTCATAACATACATAAACGATATCATGCCCGCGCTCCAAAGCACCGGAAAGAGCCTGAAATCCAATATCAGCAGTCGCTCCATCACCTCCCATGCCTAAAAACACTGTTTCCTTCTCCGGAAGTCTCCCCTTTTTCACAAGGGCTTTGGTCCCTGCTTCTATTCCTGATACAACGGCTCCTGCATTTTCAAAAGCAACATGTAACCAGGGAACATCCCAACTGGTTTCCGGGTATGCCGATGAAACAACTTCCATACACCCGGTTGCACTGGCTACTATAACATTCTCACCAAGAGCTTTGGCTACCAGCCGAACTGCCAGTGCTTCTGCGCAACCCTGGCAGGCTCTATGGCCTGGGGTAAAATATTCTTGAGAATTTACCAGGCGAGATGCATAAACATTTAATGGCTCCATCATTCTCTGACTCCGTAAAATACGTACTCGGATTGTTTAACTGAATCGTTTATCCGTTTTTTTGATATTTCATACATTTCCGCAAAATTATCCTGAGTAACATCACGACCGGCTAGACCACATACAAAATTAGTGATAACCGGTGTCTTCTCCTTATGATATAGAGCAGACCGGATTTCCGATGCCACAGGTCCACCTGTACCGCCGAATGAAACAGCCCTGTCAATTACGATGATCTGTTTGGCGTCACCAACAGCTTCTTCCAGCTCCTCCAAAGGAAATGGTCGCCATAATCTGAGTTTCAGCAAGCCGACTTTTTCCCCTTTTTCACGAAGCTGATCTACGGCCAGGGAGGCGATACCGCCAAAACTTCCCATGGTTAGAAACAATGTTTCAGCATTTTCAGTCTTATAGTGTTCCACCGGATGATAATAGCGACCGGTTAGATCGCCCATTTCCTTCCAGGTTTCAATAATGATTGATTTTGAATCGACCAAAGCCTGGTCCTGGGCTTTTTTTGCTTCTGTAAAAACATTGGGCATTCCCAATGCGCCCATGGTGATAGCTTTGTCCGGGTGTAAGCGGTTAACCGGTTTAAATTCAGGGAGAAACTGTTTTGCCATCTCCTTATCCCAGTATTCGATCGGCTCAATCATGTGAGTCAGGACAAACCCATCCAGATTCACAATGACGGGCAAAGAGACCTTGGGATTTTCCGCAACTTTAAATGCATACAGCATGTGATCAAAAACATCCTGACCGGTCTCGGTGAACAACTGAATACAGCCACAATCCCGAATGGACATCACATCAGAATGGTCATTCCAGATACTTAAGGGACCGGATAATGAACGGTTAGCCAATGCCATTACTATTGGCAATCTCAGGGATGCGGCCAAAAAAACAATTTCATTCATCAAGGCTAATCCCTGAGAACTTGTACAGGTAAAGGTTCTGGCCCCGACTGCCGATGATCCGCAAGCAACGCTCATGGCTGAATGCTCCGATTCTACCGGTACATATTCGGCCACCAGTTCCTTTTTCTCAACCATTTCTGCAAGATGCTCAACAATATGCGTCTGTGGTGTTATGGGATAAGCTGCCACTACATCAACATCAGCCATCCCGATCGCCTCAGCTGCAGCGATTGATACTTCTACTCCTACTCTTTTACCCATTATTCCTCCTCGGTAACCATAGCGATGCAACCGGTGAAACACTCGAATGCACAAATCCCGCATCCTTTGCAGTAATATAAATCAGCTTCGAAATATCCGTCTTCTGTTTTGACAATTGACATATCAGGACAAAATATGTAACAGATGCCGCATTTAATACACTTACTTTTTTCTACAATGGGTCTTAAAGATCTCCAATCACCGGTCCTGTATTGCCGGGCGCTACCGGATTGACTTATGGTAAAACCCACTTCCAAGTCTTTCCAACCGGGGTCTTTTATCATTTCGGTCACATCAACTCCTTTGTTATTTATTTCTTTGAGAAAACCCAAGTGACTCACCGTTATCATCCGGTGATCAAGCCCATATATTAAGATCAGGCTGGGACTGCTTTACTTGTGATTGATTTGTCCGCTTCGGCAAAATTCGTTTCGTTGTATGCTCGTTTAAGAGTTTTGATATTCTTTTCCGCAATGCGACCAAAACGTTCAGTAAATGGCTGTATCATGTCGTCTATTGTCACAAATTCCTTCATTTTTAACAGGGCGCCAATCATTGTGGTATTGGTTATCGGCAAACCCAGTTCTTCCATTGCTATTTTGGTAGCATTCACTGAAGCAAACTTATTACCAATTCCCAGCTCTTTCTGCAGCTCTGCCCCGGAATATTTGGAATTAACGACTATAATACCATCCTCCTTAAGACCGGCTGCGACATCGACCAGCCTGAGAATGGAAGGATCAAGAACCAGAACAACATCCGGTTGATAGATCATGGTTCTTGTCCGGATCGGTTCGTCATTAATTCTTAAAAAAGCGGTAACCGGCGCACCTCGTCTTTCCGGACCAAAACTGGGAAATGCCTGTGCGTATTTTCCTTTATTGATTGCAGCGGTTGCTAATAATTCAGCCGAAGTCACTGCCCCTTGTCCGCCTCGGCCATGGAGTCTGATCTCTATCATCTCTATTAATGGGAAAATGGCAGGGTTTTCTGATCCTTGTATTACTCACATCCCAAATAGTAATAAAATTCAGTTTCCTGCGTTGTGAAATTCTCTTTGATTTTAGCCAGCTAACCTCAAGAAGTTGAAGCTTATCCAGTGTAACATGATAGTTTTAAATATCAAAGGTGATTTTGTTAATCATCCCAATCGCCTCAGCAATTGTAGTGCCAACCGATTCGATCTCGCTATTTTTTCATTATTATCAGTCTTGTGTAAGCTCACATAAATATCATGAGAGAGGGGAAAAGGTGAGAATACTCTCACTTTTTGAGATATTCATCATTCACTAATTATTTCTTCAGCACTTTCAACAATTAGATCCTTTCTTTCTTTTCTACTGGTTTTATAGCACTTTCCCCTATAACAACCGGTCTTATATTAACAATATCAATTCTACTCGTGCATAATGCTATGATTACAATAAATTATAGAACAAGTATCCACAAAAAGTGAACCATTTTTGACATCTATCAAACGTTTTGACTTTATCAAGATTGCGGATTACTGCTGTCTGCAAAAAATATTAATGTGTTATGCCCATTCGTTAATTCGCAGAAATTGTTCCCAACAGAACCAATTTTATTTTCTCCGTAATACTAAAACAGCGGTTGAGCATTGTTGAAACAGGAAAGTATGGAAAAAAGAAAATTACCTTGGAAATCTTCCTGTTTTTAAAAAAAAGCGGATAATCAAGAATCTAAGTAAAACTTCCCTGAAGATATTGATATACATCTATTGGTCAATCTACTTTTTGTTATACTATAAATATCTTTGACAAGTAGTCATCTTTGAAAAACTGGCGTTGATTCAAGAGGGCTCATCATTAATTCCAAACCTGGAAGCTCAAGGTGACTTTTTAGTTGCTCAGTTTCTACTGTTTCAGATTTTTATGTTCCCCGGCAAACAAGATTCAATCACCTCATCAACTAATCATTTCAGGTGTTTTTAAAATCATGACAAAGAATAAAAATCACTCTTATTCCAAAACCCCGCTTGAGCAAGTAAAATCAAAGGAAGGAATCACCGACTGCATCCGGTGTTGTACCTGCTGTGCCAAAGGCGGACCTGCACTTCATCTGGAGGATAGAAAACTGATTGAGACAGGAAAACTTCATGGTAGATTCCTGGTTACTATCCGTGAGGGGGAACCTGCTGAAGACAATGTTAAAGGGGGAATGATCTTCACAAATTCCGATATTATAAAAATCAAATCAAAGGAGAATTCAGACGCATGCTTATACAGCGATCTGATTAATTCAAGCTGCAGTATTTATGAAAATCGGCCGCTGGAGTGCAGGGTGCTAAAATGCTGGGATACAAAAGAGATAGAAAATATTTATAACAAAGACCGGCTGACCAGAAAAGATATAATTGGGCATATATCAGGGCTTTGGGAAATTATTGAAGAACATCAGGAGAAATGTTCCTTTAGTAAAATCAAGTGCATCCTCGATCAAAATCCGGGAAAACTGGAAGGAGACGCATTGGGTTCCTTGCTTGAAGCGGTTCAGTACGACATCTCTATCCGATCATTGCTTATAGAAAAAACCGACACCGACCCAAATCTGTTACCTTTTCTGCTTGGAAACCCGCTGCAGGGAATTCTCAAGAAATTTGGTATCGAACTAAAAAAGAGAGAAAAATAGCAGGTTTTTTGGGGCTTATATTTGCAATTCGGAAAATGGCCCGATTATCAACATAGATTATAATGGGTTAACAAAGAGGAGGTCATTGTAAGCAAATGATAAAAACGCGCTTAGTAAGGCTAAAAAACCACCTTTTATACCTGTAACTCCAATACTCACAGTTAAATTTTGATTTTAGGTATTGCAAATTCAAATATTTAATACTATAAACCTCAATAGAATCTTTTTCACAAAAGGGCAATCAAGTGATAGTAGTTTTTTATTCGTTAATTCAATTAATTGCGCCTTTTTTAAGCTACTTGATAATATGTTTTTCTTTTTTTTGATGAAACTTTTATATATTTTCTATATGAATGGAACTCATTTTAGAGAGAAAATATCATTATAGGCTTGATTTTCGTTTTTCGGTCTGGTAATTCTCTTTCTCAAAGGTGGAATGTAACAGGAAACCTGTAAAAACAGACCGATTGATAGTTGTTTTATATCAACTATTTTTTGCTTTGATGATGTTTCACTGACTAAATGGTCCAATGGACTTACTATGATGAAATAGTATAAGATGTAAACGCAGGTTTTGCTGATTACCCGTGAATATGGTCATTGAGACTATTTCCAAGTGATCTGAATCAAAAAAAAATTAGCGGGGTATTGATATTTCGAATTAAATAGCATAGCATCGCCTTTTGTTCGGATTGACAACAGTAACGCAAATTGGAAGAAGGAGAAACAAGAGCCTTAGCGGTTTTTGTCACAATTTGCAGCTTTTTGGAACAGCTTTTTCTTTTCTTCAGTTTTAATCGGTTTAATAGTGAAAACCGGGTGATTGCAGGGTTTTCAGAGTGATGGATCGAGAAAGCGATAAAACAAAGCAACAGCGAAAGCTTCGGCAGATCGTTGTTGGTTCAAGATTCACAAAACTCCCGTAACACTTCAAATTTGAAGTACCGGGAAAGTGTGAAACTGGCGGGCGGACTGGAACGGATATTTTCTTAAAGTTTATTACTCTCCTTTCTTTTTGGTCTATATCACTGGTATGTCCGCCGGTGTTTATGAAACGCTTTGCCAGCGTATTCAAATTAACGCCCGAGATGAGTACTCGTTTCGGGAGGTTTTTCGAAGAAATGCCTCTCACGTTTTGCTTTAGCAGATATGAGAGAGAGGCTTCTTTTAGTTTTTATAAAAACTAAATATAATTTCTTTAAAAGGAGTTAAAATGCTTAAGAAATTATTGAAAGGTTGTCTGACAATTGCAATTGCTACTGCTATGGCAGTACCAGCAATGGCTATCGACGCTAAAGTAACAGGTCGAGTAAGAGGTTATTTGAAATCTTCCAACGTTAAAGATGGAAGAGCTTTAACCGAGTTTGAAGCTGACGGAAGATTCGGTGGTAAAATCACCGGTGAAACCGATAGTGGTTGGGTTGGTGTCGGTGCTTTGGAATTTTCTGTTGATCCTGATACAGATCCTGATGATGTTCAAGACAGCGTTAAGCACCGCCATAATTATATTGGCGTGTCAAATGAAATGATCGATGTCAAAATTGGACGACAGTATCCATATGGTGTAGCTCAAGGTATGTCCTACATGGTTGGACCTGGCTGGATGTCCTGGTGGGCAGGTGAAGGCCCAGATTACAACTATAATGGTGGTTATGGCGATATGTTAACAGTTGGTATCACTCAAGTTGGTGTAACCGCTATTATCGGTATGGATAATATAAACGATGCCAATGAAGCTGATGCTACCGGCGATCAGTATCTGTTAACAACATTTGGTGTTGTATTCTCCAAAAGTTTTGGTCCAGTTGATGTTGGTGCAACATATATTGTTCAGTCAACTTCAATTGACGATGAATATAGTGGTGATGCTGTAAAAAAGACCACATATGACGGATCATCCCTTTCAGACTTTGCTTTTGGTGTGAAATTCAATATCACCGATCTGATCGGAGTTGCTCTCAATTATGACATGACCACTTTCCAAAGTGGCGTTAATAATGCAGATCCAGAAGCTACCATGAATTATGAACTTTGGGGTGATATCGGATTTGCTGAGGGAATGGGTGTCTCTGTTGGATACGGTAATTGGTCCACCAATGATGGAACCGATAACAATACCGTCAAGACCTTCATTAACGTGGGTTTTTCCGCAAAAGTCGACGTCGCCAAACTGTTTGTAACCTACAAGGCTACAACAGAAGTTGATGACGACACAAATAAAGATGCCGCTGAATCTTTAATCGTTTTTGGTGGACAGGTTGGTTTCTAAGATCGTGTAAACAAATCTTAGAAAGTTAGCTTTATAAGAAGACACCCTTTAGTTTTTAAAGGGTGTCTTTTTTTATTTTGAGTTAATTAATCTTTATCCTCTGCAGTTCCTCAACAATCGGCTTTACTTTATCCGCATGTTCCGGCGGTACCATTAATACCTTTGCCGGATGATTTGACAAAAGCGGCTTTTGTGCTTCTTTGCCAATTGCCAGATATACCTCTGTGTTTCCTGTTTCATGCAAATACAACATCAGATCAATCAGATTTCCGGAAACGCCAAAAGAATCAATATGTTCAATGTACTGTTTGAAGACATTGTTTACTGTCATCACCAGGCGATCCATATCTGCCATCCCCTCCTCTTCGCAATTTACCTTTGAGCAGAAGCTTCTGCATTCAAACGGTCGGTTTTCGTATACTGAGCAAACCTTATCTTCCAACAGCGGACAACTACTCAACAGTGATTCAACCCCTTCCTCCGGTGGGTTTTTTCCTTGAGAACAAAGATCTGCCATTTCGTTGGTTGAAACCAGGGGTTGAAATCTTTCCTCCTTTGTGCTGGCTTGCAGCTTTTGCAATAGGTCATCTCTTTTATCTGTAATAATCTGATCCAAAATCCGATAGGCTTCCAAACCAGTCAGCATGACATTTAAAGTGCAACAAGCCGAGCATTTTATCCCACATGCCAGTTTGTAGTCTTTGATAAAATCATCATAAAGCTGATAGATTTTTGTCAGAATCTCTTGTCTTAATCTTAAGTGCATTTTATTTTCCTGTTAAAGTTTTCTATTTTCTGCTATTCACTCCAATTAAACGGGAATTATCTGGTGTTTTATCAATTCTAATTTTAGAGATCTGCGTCAAACCGAACAACATAGCCTGCAGGGTAAATTTGTTCTATACATGAAAAACTCGATATTTACATTGTCATATAAATTGAGTTTATAGAACTCCTTCAGAGTTCTGATAATTGGGTGTTTTACTTGTCCTGGGGTGGCGCTCACAAGTTCGCTGACCCCAGGCTGTGAATATTTAACCCCATTGGGGTGTTCTCCCCGGACAATTTCTGCACGGCATTCCCCGAAGGGGATACACATCAATAGCCCAGGGTCAGTGAGCTTGCGAACGCCACCCTGGGTATTTAGTCATCCCCTGACAAAGGAACGCTGAAGGCGTTCAATAAGATAAAAGCTTCATTCATTTAACATTAAAAAATCAGGAAACACGTTACAAATCCGGTGATTAATACTGAATAATGTGGTTCATTGAAGAATGTCCCCTGATTTTTGCTCCTATTATCGAACAATGGAAAAACTGGTTTTTCCAAAATTAGAATTGCTGTTGGTATCTGTTTTTAACCTGCAGAATTTCCCTTAGTATAGAGCAGAAAAATGGAAATTCTAATGATGCGCTTACCCAAATCGAGAAAATTAATCTGTTTGTATTCAGCATTGTCCGGTTAGAAATTTGAATCTGCTCGTAGGTTGGGCTACTTGTTGCCCAACATTGCTTTCTATTGATGGGCAACGAGTAGCCCATCCTACTTTTTCTAACCAAATATTAGCTCAAGTTAAAGGAGCGAAATGGCAGGCAGGTTTTATTTATGTGTTTAACAGATATTTTGAAGATGTACTGAATTGCTGTGAAGAAGATAAGAAGTCCCCGGTTAAGGACTTCCTGCACTCAATAAAACGGTGTGAATTCAATTCTGATGTTTACAAAATCTGGGAGAGAAAAAGCTTGGTACGATCTTCGGTGGGATTGTTGAAGAAATGATCCGGTGTTCCGACCTCTATTATTCTGCCTTCATCCATCATCACCACCTGATCGGCAACCTCCCTGGCGAATCCCATCTCATGGGAAACCACCACCATGGTCATTCCTTCCTTGGCCATGGTTCTCATAACATCCAAAACTTCTCCCACCATCTCTGGATCAAGAGCAGAGGTAGGTTCATCAAAAAGCATAATTTTAGGATCCATGGCCAAAGCCCTGGCAATAGCCACTCTTTGCTGCTGTCCTCCCGATAGTTGAGAAGGATAAACCTCTGATTTTTCGCTGATTCCAACTTTCCTAAGCAGTTTGTCGGTTCTGTCATCCGCTTCCGATTTGGATCTTTTTCTTACCTTCATCTGTGCCAGGTTAATGTTCTCACGAACAGACTTATGAGGAAACAGGTTAAAAGATTGAAATACCATCCCCACCTCGGCTCTGATTTTATTTATATTGACCCCTCTGCCTTTAATATCAACACCGTCAATGAAGATCTTCCCGGAATCTGTCGCTTCCAGTTGGTTGATGCAGCGGAGTAGAGTCGATTTTCCCGACCCGGAGGGGCCACAGACGACCACCACTTCCCCTTTTTTCACCTGGTAACTGACGTTATCAACAGCTTTGACAATGTGTGTACCAACGATAAACGTCTTGTTAATATTTTCTATTTTAATCACTGACAGAAAATCTCCTTTCGATATAGCGGACGACCATAGATAATGAAAAAGTCAGCACCAGGTACAGCCCGGCCACCGTAAACCAAATCTCAAAAGTGGCGAATGTTGATGTGATAACCTCTCTCCCCGCTTTGGTCAAATCTGTAATTGCAATGATTGAAACCAGCGAGGAATCCTTGATAAGAGAAATAAACTGACCTGCCAAAGGCGGCATAATCCGCTTAAATGCTTGAGGCAGGATGATATATGCCATCGCTTGTGGCTGATTCATTCCCAGTGATCTTGCAGCTTCCATCTGACCGGGATGGATCGATTGAATACCTGCGCGCACTATTTCGGCAACGTAAGCTCCCGCAAAAACTGAAAGGGCCAATACTCCCGAGGAGAGCCTTCCAAACCCCATTACTGTTGCCAGAAAAAAGTAAAAAATAAAGATCTGAACCAGCAATGGAGTTCCCCTTATCAATTCCACATAGATTGTGGCAAGTCCCTTAAACATGGGATTTTTTGAGACCCTGCCCAACCCTACAATTAAACCTATTAATAATCCGAAGAAGGTGGAGTAAACTGATATTTCAAGGGTTGTTACCAATCCTTTGATGAGAATCCCCTGGGTGACAACCTGTTTGGCCCCTATTTTATCTACTCCAGTAATCCGATCCCCGTTTTTAACAACAAGGCTTTTTGTCACCAGATTAAAGGACTCTTTTTCACCATTATCATACCTCAATGTAACTTCAGACTCGATACTGTCGAGTTTTTGGATGTCTACCACACCATTTTCTGAAGCATACTGATCGACAGTCCCCGTAAATACAAAATACTGAGGAACCCTGTTCCAATACCACTTATAGTCAATACGATCAGTCAGAACGGTTAATCCCCAGCCAAGAAAGACAAGAACCCCGATCAGACAAACGTACCAGAAGATTTTTTTTGAAAGTTCAGACACCATAAACGCTAATATTCCTCTTTTGGAAGACAACTGTTTGGATAATGCAGGTATCTCTAATATGGCGAGCGTTGTACCAGACAATACTCTTAAAAAGAACAACCATTATTCTCATGGTGTATCAAATCTCAGTCATCATCAGATCTTTGGCGTAAAACCAATCGTTCCCATGAAAAGGCTGCGGTCAACCGATAAGCAAGAAAAAAACTAAAAAACGGCGAGTAATGACCCGCCGATTTTCCGAAAACGCCTATTGAACTTTCTGTAACCAGCTGGAATCCTTGAACCATTTATCATAAATCTGGTCATAGGTTCCATCATTTTTGACCTGATACATAAAATTATTCAGCCAGTTAAGAAAATCCGCATCACCTTTTCGAATTGCCCATCCCAGGGGTTCAAACGTGAAAGGGTCATCAAGGTGAATAATCTGGTCTTTACCCTTACCACTTGCCATGATGGCATTGAAGGGAAGATCGTATACAAATGCATCGATTCTGCCATTAATGACTTCCATCGATCCTTCCTGCTCCGTTTCATAACTCAGATATTTTGCCCTTGGAATCATCCTTTTAACAGCTTGTTCGCCTGTTGTCCCAAGCTTTGAAGCAACCGTGTATTTTGGATTGTTCAGTTGCTTATAGGAGGTGACTTGACCTTTCAATTTTTTGTTTAAAAGAATCGTTTGGCCAACTGTAATATATGGATTGGCAAAATTAATTTTGAGGTTACGACTCTGGGTAATCGTCATTCCGGAAGCAATGATATCAAACTTTTTGGTCATCAATGCAGGAATAATCCCATCCCAGTTTGTATTAACGTATTCAACCTCAACACCCATAGCTTTTGCCATGGCAGTTGTCATATCCACATCAAATCCGATAATATCGCCCTCTTTGGCTCGCATTTCAAAAGGCATGTAACCGGCTTCCAAACCAACCAGCAATTTCCCACGCTTCAGAATTGTATTAATTGCGTCCTCTTGAGCAACCTGTGCAGGAGCCGGGGAACTGGCAGGAGCTTTTTCTTCCTGTTTTTGTCCTTGCTGACAGGCGCTGAACGAAAGCAGTAACACCAAGACAATTAAGCTGAAAAACCCATTTCTCAAACTATTTTTCATTCGATCCTCCTTTTTTTATGGAAAACTTCGGGATTTATCCAAAAATCGTACTCTTTGAAAAATCTTAACCACTTTGACAATTGACAGAAAATTCAGCCCCCAAGCACTCAACAGGCCAAATCCAGACCATCACCTGCCTGAGAAAATCCAAATAATCCACTATCATTCCTCATTTCATTAAGAACAATAACTTGTAGCAAAATCGAAGGAGGACGACAACTAAAAGTTGTAAAAAAGCCGATACCAGAAGATTTGTTTCCAGGTTGAGGTCAGAAATTCCCTGTCAAAATCAAAGAGATTCTTTTGCAGCACATAAACGGGCAATCTGACACCGTTATCGTTCAAATCCCTCAAGGATTATGCAAAGAGAAATTGAAATAAAAAAAAAACACGCTAAAATAAAAGCCAGAGACAAATAACAATCCGGTCATTAATTTTTTTTACAAAAGGATATCCCATGCTATGTAAAATTGAAACTTTTTGTGATGATTTCAATTTAAAAACTTTTTATGGCATTGTTTTAAACTACATCAATACAGAAACTGACTTATTGATAACTCAGGATCTAGTCGCCATAGCACCCTTCATCCGTCAGTTTCAAACGAAATTTGTAAACTACTACAAACTTTCAGAAATTGCTCCATTATCTGACCACAAATTCAGTAACTGGCTTGACGAGTTTTATTCACAACTATACCAACAGATAGCCAACAATGGCTTAAACAAATCTGTGATTTGGTTATTGGAACGGAAAATCAATCAAGTGGACAGACTTTTCCCGGATCATCCCACTCCTGTTTTTTTCCAGGGACTCATGAGAAGTCTGGCTGTTTTGATAGAATTAACGAAGTCGATTGGGTCAATTGATCACCTCACATACCAACGTTTATTTCAGCACGCCAAGAAAATTCTATCCCCAAAACTTGATGAGAATTTTGAGCAACTCGGCAAAGAATTCCTGGATAAGCTCATCGATTTTAATGCAAGGACAGACGGGGTAGAATCAGGGAAGTTTCAAGAATTGAATGGATTAATAAAGGAGATAAACACCCAAATCAATGTAAGGTTAATGAGCAACAATACGTTTGTATCCATCACCCAACAGATTTCGGAGATAAACAAGGCACTAAAAACAGTGCGCAAGAGTGATTTTGAAGTGATCTTTAAAAACAATATGGAGCTGTTTGAACTTTTTTGGGAAGGATTAACAGAGCATGGCTATTCCGGGGGTGAGAATTATCTTTATGGAGACTTTTCACAAACCAAGGCTTCCCTGGTGCCTTGGATAAACGAACTGACTCTGGAAAAATCGGAAGCCATCTTAGGCGTCCTCGAAAACACTTTTTATTCCAAAGGGCTGGACACAATAGAAAAGGCAGACGTCCCAGAGGCTATTCATCTCTATGCTATCAATCTGATTGGAGAGATCGGGCTAAAAGATAAACAATCAATTATGTTGGTACTGGGATATCATTCGAATTTTGTTGACCGAATGATAAGAGAGGGTGCCTATCTGGCATTAAGGAAGAATGCTGAATCAGTACAGGATTATTTTCTCACCACTCTCGGCCAGACTAAAGATTATGAGCAAAAATTGTTGATTGCGGATAAGCATGACACGATTTTTGAGCATATCCACACTTCAGTATTGGTGAAAGCGTTTGGTCCACAGTTTAAGGAGAGCTTGGAACATCTGGAATCGATAACGGCCCCTGATGGCATCTTGCTCAGCAATTTTATCCGATCTGCCTACCTCAGACTGCCAGCCCCTCATTCCGTTGAATTGAAAGATTCTGATGATAGTCTGTTATTAAAGCATTTCCAGGACACCAATATCAAACTGGAGCAGTTTAAGGGGTTTGTTGAGCAGTATTCCTTCAATGGATTTATCAATCTAATCCGAATATGGGGAATGAACTATGTTGTTTCCTGGGCTTTGACCGATTATGAACAGGAACGGCGACTGTTCTCGTTCATAATCAAAGCTGCCGAATCTAATCCGCAGCTGAACTACACTGCCGGAAACAAAGTCATCCCTTTGCAGGACATCGTCACACTGCTGTCACACGAACCAGATGCTAAAGGTTTGATACAAAAGCTTATGACCTTTCTGTTAAATTCCAAAATATCGTTTGACTACAGACTGTTCAGTTCTCTTTTCCAAGTTGTTGCTCAAAGACGCCAGCAATTACAAAACGGAATCAACATTCGGGATGGATTTAGCGAACAGAGAGGTTATTCCCAGAGTGCCACCTCAATCAACGGAGCAACCGGTGAGATCGTCCTGCAGGATCCCCACATCTTTCATCCAATTGTGATCTTTTTAATAACGGTTCTCCATATGAAGTTTATCAATATCCCCAAAGATGCTTTTGTGGAGTCTGATATCAGTCTTTACCTGAATTCCTTGGCGGAACACCAGAGAAATCCGGAATTGGGATACCAAATGTACCTGGCCCACCAGTTGATCTCCAGTATTCCTTATATCAAAGACTTTTCAAGTCATCACGAAACAGTCATTCGCAAGACCATTGCCGATTTGGATGAATCTTACAAGAGAAAAAATGTCTTGATCCACTACCATCGGATTAAAATTCACAGGGCGCCCTCAAAATTGGACCTGGATTTTTGCCTCGAAATTCTGGAGGGATTATCAACACGAGAACTGTCAAAAGTTCAAAACAACCTGACGAGACTGATGAAAGGAATAGGCGATGAAGCCATCCCTGATCTTGAAAACTATTTTGAACACTACCGGGAGAAATTAGCCCGGTTAAGTCAAAATCTGAAGCGATTTAAGGATTTATACCCGGACACACCCTGGCAGGATATCGCTAAGGACAACAACTTTTCCAAAATTGTCAGAGATTTACCTGGCATTGATTCCGAATCGACCAAAGACATCATCGCCCTGGTAAAACTGGCATATGCCCTATCCAATTATTGGACTCAAAAGATTAATGAAAGTTTTCTAGATTCCCTGTTTTCAGAAGAAGATAAAACCCGTTTTAAAGAAGCAGACTTGATGGAACAACTACGTTTTGTTCAGAACAAAAGAAAAAGCTATCATAAAATCCTGTCAAGATTTGATCCTTTTCTAGAACCTTATCAGCATATTTTTCTAAAACGTCATGTCATCCAGGGAGATTGGAATTTTGATTTTTTTGGATTTTGGCCCTTCTACAAGGAGACAAAATTTGAATTATACAATTCCGATCGAAAGCTGGCTGCTTTGGAAAGAGATCTACTGGAGCAGTGGATTTCTGAACTTACAAAGATAGAACCTCCTGTAGATTGCATTAATAAAGATCTTCTTTTGATCCTTCAGCAAAAGATCGAATGTCTGAAAGAGATTATGATCCACCTAAAGAATGACGGTTTGGCACCATCCAAGTATTTTCTTGATACCATAAAAGTCTTGGCTCATGATCAACTTACCGTCTCGCAACTGCATGATATTTTGGGAATTTTATCTTACCGGGAACTCTCCCACGTGGATTCGTTTGTAGCCAATACCTTTGGACATTTTCCATCCCGAATTGTACAAGCACTGGGGAGAGAAAACCTGGATTTTGGATTGGATATACTGAGTGTCCCCGACGAAGAGCTCTTTTATCCCCTTGTTCAGGAAACAGTTTTGGGAAATATTATCGCAGAGGCTCATCCCATTCACCTGTTGGAGCGATTTCTTAACCATTTGTTGAAGATAACGGTAAAACTTAAGAAACTTGCTCCTTCCTATCCAATTTTCCCGGACAGATCGGCAAATTCAAACAGGTTATCGCCTGTTTTTTACGGATACAAATCATACGCGCTGCAAACACTGGCCAAAGATGGATTTAACGTCCCGGCACTGGAAACCATTCCGGTGAATTATTTCCAGGAAAAATTAAAACGGATCGATGAACACAGTTTTGCCGAACTCAAAACCGAGATTCTAAATCGCATTCTGATCCTCGAATCAAAAACGAAAAAGATATTTAATCTTTCATTAGATAATCTCCCCCCCCAACAAATAACCCTGATCAACCAAAAAAGATCTGCCTATGATTTTGATATCAGTTGCGCTCCAACTCTTTTGGTTTCCGCCCGTAGCGGATCATATCGCTCTATGCCGGGTATATTGGGAACAGTATTAAATATCGGTTATCATGATGTGACGGACAGTGACCACAAACCCATTGATTTAAGGTTGGAACTGAACACCTATCGTGTGTTTCTCAGCACCTTTGGAAATGTTGTTTTCGGGATAAATGAAGTGGAGTTTTCCAGAATTGTCGAAAACATCAAGAAAGAGATCTCGCTCCTGCTCCATAAAAAAGTCCGGTGGGTAGATTTAAATAACGATCAGATCGCAAACATTGTAAAACAATTCAAGGTGTTAATCGAAAGCCGGTATCAACAACAGGCAGGAGATTTTAACCCCTTTTTAAACTGGAATGATCCACTGGAGATGCTGGCCATCTCAACACTTGGAGTCTGGAAATCCTGGGACTCGCCTGCCGCCAGGCAACTGAGAAATTTTCTTGATATTTCCAAAGATTGGTACACACCTGTAACCCTGATGGAAATGAAACAGGCAGATAAAAACCAGCAGTCGTTTAGCGCCATTTTGTTTTCCGGGGACCCCCAAGGTAAAACCAACACACCTCATGGTGATTTGCTGTTTGGCAGACCCGGTGAAGATATTGCTGCCGGCCTGGCTTCGGAAGGGTTGCCGCTGGAAACAGTTGAGACAGAAAATCCAAAGCTTTATCAACAGATTACAAACTTGCTTGAAGAAATTAAAATCAACAAGGGGTATGTTGATGTTGATGTCGAAATGGTTGGTGAGTATGATCCCGAATCCGAAAAGATGGAGCTTTTTGTAGTCCAGGAAAGGCAAATGCCGATAGGCATCAGAGGAGAAAGCGAAGACTACAGGCTAACACCGACTGATATAGCTCCAATCGCCACTGGAAAAGGCGTCAATGGAGGTGTTCAATACGGTGTTTTTCTGGATGGTGCACACAAAGGCTACAACGATCTGAAGGAAACGGTGGCGAAAGTGAGGGAGCAGTTGGGTGATAAAGATGAATTCCATGGTCCCGGTATTTTTCTGCTGATGGAATATGTTACTCCGGAAGAAGCTCTTAAAATGAACATTGAAGGGGTCGATGGGGTCATTACCACAAAGATCGGAAAGTCGAGTCATGCATCCATCTCTGCCAAGCGGGACGGAAAACTATTCATTTGTGAAGCTTCGATCAGTTTTCAGGAGAAAAGCTGGATAATAGAAAACATGCCCATCTCCCCTGGTGATAGTAAAAATCCAGATATTTTTACCATTGTTGGCAATCCAAAATCTGTTTCTCCTTACAGTGGAAACATTTATAGGGGGATACAACCTTTAACCAAAGTAGTCAAAAAAAGATAAACTTACCCTGACCGGATAAGTGGGATAAATGCCTTAAAAATGTCGTTAACTTAATGAATTATATATTCAATTCAACCTCATAACCAGACTTTGAGAACTTTTAATTTATTGCAGGGAATAACGGTAGGGCGGCCTTACATGGCCGCCTTTGGTTTAGCGCTGGCGGGGATGTAACCCCGCCCTACCATTTATGTCCTGCATTTTTAGTTCAATGAAGGTGCAAGACCTTAAATTAATGACATTAAAGTACTAATGGTTAAAAATGTAGCCAATCGCCCGTAGGCTTTTAAAAAACACCGGATTCTTGGGATCATCTTCAAAATACTTGCGGAACCTGACAATAAAGTTATCAATGGTTCTGGTTTCGGTTCTGCTGGTATAACCCCACCCAATCTCCAGGAGTTTTGCCCTGGAAAGGGGTTTTCCCCTGTTGGAAATGAATAGTTTCAGGAGTTTCATCTCCTGCTCAGTTAGATTAATTTTGCCTTGTCTGCAGATGGCGGTCGCTTTGGAAAAATCAACCCTATTATCCCCAAAAGAGTAAACCGTTTCCGTTGAATCCTCATCAAACTTCTCAACATCGTCAGCCTCTTTACTCCATGAAAACCGGGTAAGGAGTCTTTCGACCCTGAGTAGAAACTCGTCGAGATTAAACGGTTTTTGCAGATAATCATCCACACCATAGTGGAAGCACTCCACTTTATCATCCGGTGAGCTTTTGGCAGAAAGTACCAAAACCGGAATACGTTCATCTTCAAGACGGATATTTCTCAATACGGAGATACCATCAATCTCTGGAAGCATTATATCAAGCACTATCAAATCAGGCTTCCACTCTTTCCAATCCTGTAATGCCGCTACCCCATCCGGAGAGATTTTGACATCATACCCCTGGAGTGAAAGATTGAGACACAACCCTTCGGCAATATGGGCATCATCTTCTACAACCAGGACTCTTTTTTGATGAGACTGTTCCATAATTTTGCATCCGTATTAAATAGCTCTTTGATTCAAAATCGGCTCATAAGGAAGAACAAGTGTAAATTTGGACCCATTTCCTCCCCTGCCTCTGCTTTCCGCTTTTAGCTTACCTCTGTATATCCGGGCAATATTATCGGCCACATACAATCCCAGCCCGCTTCCTTTAGCAGATCGATTGTCTGAAAGCCCGATCTGGTAGAATTTTTTAAATATTTTTCTAATTTCATGTTTCTCAATTCCAATCCCATTATCAACAAACTGAATCTGGATCTTTTTTGGGGATTTTGAAAAGAGAACATTGACTTTTGGAACCTTTGAATCATTATAAATGATAGCGTTGGTCAGGATATTCATTAAAAACATTTCAAATAACGGAATATTGATATTGAACATAAACGACCCCTCAGTCAGACTTCTCACATTGATTTCACAATTCTGAAAGAGGTGATGATTTTCTTTTAGAAATGACTCAGTCGCGTTTACCAGGTCTGTAATGACCGTTTCCCCGGAATAACCGCCACTTTCCAGTTTTGCCAGATTGAGAATTTGATTGACAGTATCACTCAGACGCTCCGCATCCTGAATCATGTATTCAATGTACTTTAACTGGTCCGACCTGGGGAGATCATATTTAACAAAGGTTTCCAGGTAAAGTTTGAGAGAAGTCACCGGTGTTTTCAGTTCATGGGTGAAGTTATTAATAAAATTATTTTGCAGTCTGTATAACTGCCAGGTCTTCTGGTTATAGACAAAAATAGTAAAAATACAAACCAGGATAAATCCCACCAGAATCGAAAGAACCATGATAACAATCCAGGTTTGCGGTTCCAATACCTGTCGGGTGTCAATATTGAAGCGGTCAACCACAGTTTTTAAGCCCTCACTAACTTCCAGGTACCAATATATATAGAGTACCAGTGAGGTCACTAACGCTGCTATGGAAGCTATTAAGATTAATATGGGGTAAACCCATTTGGATCTGGTCATTCGTTTCCTGAATTATCGTCTACTCATAATGCCGCAATCCGTCATAATTTTTTATATAATTACAGCTTATTAATATCCTGAAAGATCTGATATCGATCATCGGGTTAACTTCTTACTGTGATTTTTAATAAATTATCAAAATTTCCCCAAAAAGTATACGCGGTCAGCAATGTCCGGTTAGGTTTTTGCAACAATAGCGAGAAACGGCTTTCAAAATAATGGAATGTACAAAGACGCCATTACTTTAACTATTATTTGTTTAGAAAAGTAGGATGGGCTACTCGTTGCCCATCAATAGAAAGCAATGTTGGGCAACAAGTAGCCCAACCTACGAGCAGATGCAAATTTCTAACCGGACAATCCTGATACGCGGTAGGATATGGTTGATCCTTCATCTTCTGACTCAATTGTTTCCTATTTTTTATCTATGACAAAAACCTCAATTAAGAATATGGTTTCTGAGAAAAAAGAGTATGTAAAACTTTTGTAAATACAATTATTAAGCTTTTAAATCAGACGTTCCATTCCTAAAATTAAAATATAAAAGAAAAAAATACCATCAATCCATGCTCAAGATACTGGAGAATATCATGCAGCCCTATAAAAATATTCTGCTGGTTTACCCGGAAGTCCCGCAAAATACCTATTGGAGTTTTCATTACTCGTTGAAGTTTATCAATAAAAAAAGCGCAATGCCCCCCTTGGGTCTGATAACAATAGCGTCTCTTTTTACTGATTCCTACGATTTAAAACTGATTGACATGAACATCACGCCCTTGACCGATGACCATCTGGAATGGGCGGATGCAGTATTTCTCTCGGCTATGATAGTGCAAAAACAGTCATTTGCCGAAACCGTTGAGAGATGTAACCTCTTTCAGGTTCCCGTCATAGCAGGAGGACCTTATCCTACTTCAAGTTATCAGGAAATTAATGGCATTGATCATTTTGTGCTGGGTGAGGTTGAAAATACATTGTTGGATTTTCTTGACCGGTTTCAGAAAGGAACAGCGCCCCATATAACATTGCCACCTCCTTTCCCAAACTTAGCAATTACGCCGGTTCCAAGATTCGATCTGCTGGACTTGAGTGCATATAGTTCCATGTCAATTCAGTATTCAAGAGGGTGTCCTTTTAAATGTGAATTTTGCGATATTTGGTCTGTTTATGGCAACAAACCCCGCTTAAAACCCGCCGCTTCGATTGTCAACGAATTAGATGCCTTGTTCAGGAATGGATGGAAAGGGGCTGTCTTTGTGGTAGATGATAATTTTATCGGCAATAAAAACCGGGTAAAGAAAGACCTGTTACCGCAGCTTTTCACCTGGCAAAAAAAGCATCATTATCCCTTTCGATTTTTCACCGAAGCCAGCATCAACCTGGCGGAAGACAGCGATCTGTTGAGTGCAATGAAACTTGCCGGATTCAATGAAGTTTTTATCGGAATTGAAACACCATCGGAAGAAGCGTTGCTGGAAACCGGAAAAACCCAGAATACGCGGCTTAACCTTTACCAGTCGGTTTCCACCATCCAGAGTCATGGGATTGGAGTTATGGCCGGATTTATTATTGGGTTTGACAGTGATTCACCGGATATTGCGGATCGACAGATAGAATTTATCCAGAAAGCCGGTATTCCCCAGGCAATGATCGGATTACTGGAAGCCCTGCCCGGGACAAAGCTTTTTAAAAGGTTGTCAAAGGAAGGCAGGCTTTTGACGGCATCACAGGGGAACAATACCCATAAAATGGCAACTAATTTTGTAACCAAAATGGGGAAACAAACCCTGGCCAATGTTTATGAAAAAATCCTATCTACAATATATGATGTGAATCTCAAGAATTACTTCCAGCGCTGTAATCGTCTTCTGGACGCTGTCGGCAATGCACCGTTTTTCCAGCGAAAAATTACCTTAGCCGATTTCAGGAGTTTTCTCAAATCCCTGTTTTTCCAGCCATTTACTTCGTACGGATTTCAATATCTCAGGTTTCTCGGCCGTAACGTTATCAAAAACAGACAGACCTTTGGTGAAGCAGTTAGATTTGCTATCATTGGCCACCATTTTCATGTAATTACCCGTGAATCTTTGAAAACAGAGAAGATTGCCCTAGAATTGGAAAAGAGTTATCAATATCTTCGCAATCAGTTAAACAAACAATCTACCCTGATCATGGATAATTCAAAGGAAGCCATTCAAAACATTTTGGATCTCTGGAACCAGAAGAAGGAGCAATTCGGAAAGATTAGAAAGCGGGTTGACAGACTTCATGTCGATTTCCGGTCCGACATTCAGAAACAATACGTCGAAATCGACCAAAAAATCCGCGACCTTTTTAAAGCACTGGAACCGGTTATAAAACGAGAGGGCATAGTTCTGAACTGATCGCCTGTCATCTTATAGACCTGCGAATGCCCTTTGCTTCATCTTTGGTGGTCAGAACATCAGATGTTACAGGCAGCAGGTCTTTAATCCACCTCGGCCTCCTCATGTCAATAAAATCAATTAACAAGCAAGCTAAAGGAGTTTTATCGTCCCAGTAGATTTAGCAATCTGTCGGGGTAATCGGTCATGATTCCGTTAACGCCGATATCAATCATCTCCTTCATTTGATCGGTCTCATTAACAGTCCAAACCTGGACTATCAGCTCTTTTCCCCGTGCAGCCTTCATCAGCGACCGGGTTACGACTGACACAATCGGTCGATTCCCAACGAGTTTTGTTTTGATGTCGGGCGGAATCTGCAAGGCGATATAATCGGGACTGATCATACCTGCAAGAAATACTTTGTCGAACAATACAAATCGAGTCGCTTCCTTTGAAAACGCGGATGTCGCCACTCCCGGGCAAACCATACGAAAGTGAACCAGCACTTCTTCGTGAAATGAACCTATTATTAAATGATCCTCCTTCTGAAAATCTTTAATCATCCGACAAAATGGTTCAACGATATCTATTCTATTCGGTTTGATCTCGATAACCATCCGCTTTTGGGGAAATCTCCTGAAAACGTCCTGCAAACCGGGTATCCTGATTCCCTTCCCTCTAAGAGGAAACAGTTCTTCGTTATCGGCTAAATCAGAGTAGATTGAAGAATCTCGACTGTTGTTGTAAGCAGGATCAGGTGAATAATGATAGGCGGCGTCATACTTTTGCAGTTCACGAAGGCTGTAGTCCTTAACCTCACCATTTCCATTGGTTGTTCGATCAAGAGTTGCGTCGTGAATAACCGCCAACTGGTCGTCCTTTGTCAAATGGATATCCATTTCCAACACATCCACGCCCAACTTATCCGACGTTTCAAATGCATGTAAGGTATTCTCCGGCGCTATTCCCCGTCCACCGCGATGTGCAATCACATCAAAACCGGTATGTTTGTTTGCCGGCAGAAGTCTGGCAGGTTCGGCAAACCAATACTGAGTGGCGATCCAAAGCACAACCAAAAGGATAAACACAACCAAAATGCGCTTTAACAATCGTTTAATCATAATTAATTATTTTTTACTGTATTATTTTATTGCCCTGCCCCCATTTCTCATTCAAGCTGATTATTGCTCAGCTGGGCGGCCAGCGAGAATCTGATTCTTCTCCGTTGGTAAGCAGAGATATCAGGTTAAATAGAATACGGGCTGTCAGTCCCCAAATGACGTCATCATTATAAGTATAGAGATAACTTGGAAATTCAAATCCCTTCCAGTTATAAGTATCAATCGAAAAACTTGCCGGATTGAGCAAATGATCGAGGGGAATAATGAGCAGTCTTTCCACCTCCGCTTGATTAGGCTTGAACTGGTAGGGAAAAGGAACCAGCCCCACAAAGGGTGTTACCCAATACCTGGACACTGATGTGAACTGCGCCTTTAAGCACCCCCAGATATCAACAACTTCACGACTCACCCCTATCTCTTCCTCTGTTTCCCTAAGCGCAGCATGAAGATTGCTACCATCGGTTTCGTCTTTTGCACCGCCTGGAAATGAAATCTGTCCTCCATGGGGCCCCTGATAGTCCGGTCTTTTCATAAAGATCAGCGATAACCCTTCGGGATCTGAGTAAAAAGGGATCAGCACAGAAGCCGATTTAAAACTGTCGGGTGCTGGTAAAACCTCCGGATCATACTGTTGCAGACTGATTTTGATCTCTTCTTCTGTAAAATTTATTGTCATAAATATGATTTGATAAATTCCTCAATATTTTTCTTTCCCTTGATAATCCCAAAATGCCCTTCACACAAAATATCAGCTTCAAGAGAGATTAAAAATTTTAAAGAGTTTACGTAGTCAGAATGATCCGAATGTAAACTGGAATGAAGGGGTCCGTGAACATCTTGTCCGAATAATACCTTCTGTCCATCGGATTCCAGCAAATAAGCAACTGAACCAGGTGAATGCCCTGGAATGTGAAAAGCCTGGATTTCACTTCCTCCGACATTGATGATTTCCTCTGATCCTGCAAGTTTTCTATCCACCTTAAATGGCTTGATTGAAGCGTCGTACCACTTAGCAGCTGTCACTTCATTATCTCCTGTTTCCAGAAACCGGGCATCCAGTTCGTGGGCAATGATTTTGCAGTCCAGCTTCCTTCTCATGGATTCAGCTCCGCCGGTATGATCAAAATGGCAATGGGTTAGCAGCAATAACTTGATTTGGGCAAGGGGCACTCCCAGAGATTTAATATTCTCCAACAGATGCTCTTCATTAAAACCACACCCCGAATCAATCAATGCTGCCTGCCCGTTAATATGGATCAGAAAAACGGCTGCATCCTGCTGGGAAGTGAGCCCTTCCCCGCCAACCTGAAAAACCTCACTTGTAATCTTCATTTTGTATCGGTTTAATTGGAACTCTTGATGGATCCTTTATGTAACTGTTCTAAACCCGGATCGGGAACCATAATCTGTAATTTTCTGATAGTAACACGATTATTACTTCTTACTCAATGGTGCTGTTGCTTATTGTCAATGTTTTCTCTTGGATTATTCTGTGTAGCCGTATGATTTTTTTAAAGTTTCCTAAAGCTGTGAAATCCTTATGTCAATAAATTCTGATATTTCTCTTTTTCATAACTCATTGATAATTCTATAATGAGAAAAAATGATGCCGGACCGACCAACGGTATTGATCACAAATAACCAAACTGAAAAATGAACCAGAATAAAGCGATTCTCTGTCCCAACTGTCGAAAGCTGATCAGCGGTTATCTTGAAGAATGTCCACATTGCGGATTAAAATCTCCCTCAAAAAAGCTAAAGGTTTATAATATGATAGGAGCCAATCAACGGAATTTCACCAGGATTATCATTACGGTCAATGTCGTTTACTTTATCATTTCGTTCCTGCTGCCTCTTTTTCTGCCCTTTAAGATTCCCATGTTCCAGCGGGATTTCGGGATCTTGCCCTCCCCTAGTAGTCAAGCATTGGGAATATTAGGATGGGCAGAGATAGGAGCCTTGATGAAAGGCGATTGGTGGGTCTTGATAACAGCGATGTTTTTACATGGAGGAATCCTGCATATCCTTTTTAATATGCTATGGGTCAGGGACTTAGCCCCTCAGACAGAAATCCTGTTCAGCCCCCATAAGATGATTATTATCTACGTTCTATCAGGAATAGGTGGCAATCTTCTGGCGTTGTTCACTCCTATTTTTGCCAGGGGTATGTTTATGATTCCCATGGACAACTACCCCGTTATCGGTGCCTCAGGAGCTGTATTCGGTCTGATGGGGGCAATATTAGCTTTTGGGAGAAAACGCGGCGGACTCTGGGGCAGACAGGTCGTAAGACAGATCGGAATGTGGGCTGTCATCCTGATTGCAATGGGGTTCCTTTTCCCGGGAATCAGCAACGCTGGTCATATTGGGGGATTCATTACAGGATTTCTTGTTGGTCAGCTATTGCCAATAAAAAGTACTCCATCGGCGAATAAGATATCCATCTTCATTGGAACCGGACTTCTCGTTATTTGTGGATATTCATTTGTAAAAATGATTTTGAGATTAGCCTATATCCTAAACCATATATAGCATCTACTTAAGCGAATGAAGAAAAAAATCAAAATTTATGCTCAAGAGATTGAGGAAGAAGCATTGTCACAGTTTTACTCGGCAATGGATCAGGATTTTTCTATTCAGGGTGCACTGATGCCCGATGCCCATACCGGATACACTTTGCCCATCGGCGGCGTCATCGCTACCCAGGGCATGATCCTGCCATCATGGGTTGGGTATGATATTGGCTGCGGAATGTGCGCGCTTCCTATCAATCTGAAGAAAGCTGAAATTGAAGCCAAAGCGGATAAGATTTATAGATCTATCTATCTGGAGATCCCCACAGGATTTGATCATAATAAAAAATCAGGCAGCTGGAATTTTCGCAACATTCCCCACACGGATACCCTTGCCAGGATCTTTGACAAAAACGGACTCAAACAACTGGGATCATTGGGCAGTGGTAATCACTTTATTGAAATTGGAGAAGATGAATCTTCAACAGTATGGATCATCGTACACTCGGGATCACGGAACCTGGGACATTCGATAGCAACTCATTACATGAAACTGGCCAGCAAAGACGGGAAAGCCAGGGAGGGGCATTTCGGCTTTAAGACAGACTCACAAGCCGGAAAAGACTACATTGACGATATGAATTTCTGCCTGGAGTTCGCCCTGGAAAATCGTAAACAGATGATTGAGAGGATTTTAAGAATCCTTAACCTGGAAATCCCCGAGGGAGAGAAGAGTAGTCTTTCGAAAGAAAACCTCATTAATCGAAACCATAACCATGCGGAACTAAAAGATAGTTTGTGGATTCACCGTAAAGGTGCTACCCATGCGGAAAAAGGGATGTTGGGAGTTGTTCCCGGGAATATGCGCGACGGCTCCTTCATCGTTGAAGGGATCGGCAACCCCGAAAGCCTCTGGTCCAGCGCCCATGGGGCAGGTCGCATAATGGGGCGACGAAAAGCAAAAAAAAGCCTCTCCTTGGATGAATTCAGAAAAACGATGCAGGGGATTAAAGCCAAAGTCACACATCACACCCTAGATGAGTCCCCTTTTGCTTATAAGAATATTTACAAAGTGATGGAGAATCAGAAAGACCTGGTTCGGGTTTTACATCACGTAAAACCCATTCTCAATATTAAAGCATGACTCACCCGCCGTCATGATGACTAGCTGACTCCTGAGGTATAGACCATCAGATCAACAACCTTATTTGAATATCCCCATTCATTGTCATACCAACTGATGATTTTATGAAAATTATCATTTAACCCAATACCAGCCTTAAAATCAAAGATTGAGGTCCTGGGATCGGTCATAAAATCAGTTGAGACAACATCGTCTTCCGTGTAACCTAGAACACCTTTCAATTCTCCTTCGGAAGCATTTTTCATCGTCGCAGCAATCTCTTCATAACTAGCTGACCGCTCCAATCGCACGGTTAAATCTACAACAGAGACATTGGCAGTCGGTACACGCAATGACATCCCTGTCAACTTCCCCTGCAACTCAGGGATAACCTTTCCAACCGCTTTGGCTGCCCCGGTTGAAGAGGGAATAATATTTTGAAAACCACCGCGACCACCCCTCCAGTCTTTCGCTGACGGTCCGTCAATTGGTCTTTGAGTCGCAGTTACGGAATGTACGGTTGTCATCAGTCCTTCAAGAATGCCCCAATTATCATGCAGTACTTTGGCAATTGGAGCCAGACAATTAGTAGTACAGGAAGCATTTGAAATTATTTTCATATCAGGGGCGAAAGTATGATGGTTCACTCCCATCACAAACATAGGTGCATCTTTTGATGGAGCTGATATGGCAACTCTTTTTGCTCCCGCTTTCAAATGAGCAGTTGCCTTTTCCGTCGTTGTAAAAAGTCCGGTTGATTCCAACACATAGTCAACATCCAGTTCATTCCACTTCAGATTTTCGGGGTTTCGCTCCGAGGTGATACGAATGCTGTTCCCATTTACAACCAATTGTCCGTTGGAGACGGATATCTCGCCGTCAAATCGCCCATGACTGGAATCATACTTTGCCATATAAGCCATATATTCCGCATCGATCAGATCATTGATACCCACTACCTGAATATCGTCTCTCTTGCTCATAACACGGAAAGCCAATCTCCCGATTCTACCAAATCCGTTAATTCCCACTTTGATTGTCATTCTAAACTCCTGATTAGGTTACGTATGCGCATCAAACCAATAAAATAAAAAAAGTTCATCCTTCAGCAGCATGTCAATACCTCTTTGCTTCATAAAAAACTCTATCACCCTATTAATCAATATTTTGTTAAACCATTACACATCAGTTATCATTATGTAGTAGCATAACATGTTTATTTTAAAAGGCAATAATTACATAGAGTATTCTCCCTTTAAAACAGGTTTCTGAAGTGCGTCATCTTTAGTTGTTATGGAAAGGGTGATTAGATTTGTTTGTCTGGTCAGTAAAAAAAAAAATAGCTAGAATAGAAAACAAGGAAAATGACTAAAAATGAAGCGGTCAGATATTCCACATTGGAAGGATGGAACAAATCTACCATTTCGTCTAATTCCTTAACACAGTCTGAGTAAATAGGCCTTAAAAATCAATAGCTATTATATTTGGGTGTCGTAAATGTTCTGGAGCAAATACAGTTTTCAGATTGACTCTCGATCTTTAACGAAGGACTGTGAAAAGAATATCACTTTTCGCTCAAATACTGAACCGGCAAGGAATCGAAAAATCGTCTCTGATTGGCACATAAATTGATTTCACATTTATGCAGGCTAAAAAAAAATTATAGCACATCCATTTAGCTCAATAATCTGATATGGCTTATTATACTGAATTATTGGGCTTTGTAATAGCTCTTGAGCCAGATGAATCGCATATTGTATCGGACTTGATCCGGTAGTCAGGAAACCTTGATCACTAAAATTATTTTGGATTCCGACTCAAGATCTATAAAACAATAGAGTAAAATTAGCTCTTTTTTACATGTATGATGATATGCTGTACAATTACTTTAAATTAAGCTGCCAGTTATTCTAAATTCTAACAGGTTAATATGGAACCAGAAGCTAGTAATCAAGCGCAATCAGCAGACGAATCAGTCGAGGATATCCCTGGCAAAACTGCAAAAACAAAAGAGAAGGGGAAAAAACCTGATAGTAATGAGAGAAAAATTCCAAAGGACTTTGCTCATCGACTGGCGGCAAAAATTACTTCCATCAATGAACGGGAACTGGATGAAGAAATAGCTTCAGGCCAAGTTGCTTCCATCATCTTTCGCAACATGAATTCTCCGGAAATGTATCCATTTTTCGTTGAAACAATTGGAGACCTGCTAAAAACCGAAGACGCCGAAAGATATGCAGCCACTACCTGGACCGCGCTGATTTGGCATGAAGATGAGCAGCCTCAGTATCGCCAGTTTTTAGGGAACGTCCTCGATCATATGATAAACGGGCATCTCAAAAATGACCTCCCTTCCTATGAAAGCGATGATATAGAAGGTGAATTCTCTGCATATGCTTATTACCTCGGAGAATCCTTCATTCAGATGATGAAGTTAAACAGTGACTTGTACAATGTTTTGACTGATATATATAGTACCATCATTCGTAAAGAGATGGAGAACGATATAAGAAAGAAGAAGGAGGACTCCGATAAAAAACGAATGATCACCGGTCGAAAAAAAGATGCAGAAACAGAATACACTAATCCCAAAAAACTCTATGACGATGTTGTGGATTACATCTCCCAAAGAGGAACGTTTCGTTCGGACACATTAAACCAGAAAAATCCAAACGAATTCATCATAATCCTGGCCGACAGGATGAGGAGCACCAGGCGTTACGTTATTCAGGATATTATGAATCGTTATGCCTTGGAAAAAAAGAAACAGCTTGAAAAGGAACTCCGTGAACGTGAAGCAAGTGCCGAAGAGGTAATTACGGCTGTCTCACCTTTTAAGCACGGGCTTTACCTGTTCTGGCTTGAAAAAAGATATAATTTTAAATACCTGGCGGTGGAAAAAGTCAGGATCACCCTGCAGATCGTTGCTATCTTCATGGGATTAGGGGCAGTTGGAGTGGGGTTCCTTGAATTTGGATTTATCACTCTTTTTGAAGGAGCGCTGGTTGGATTAATGATGATCGGTTATGCCAAAGCTTTCTGCTCCCGCTATGTATTTAAGCCTTTTTACCCCAACGACGTAACCATTGAACTCGAAAAAGATGTAGGGGCGTTTACACCTGTCTTCAGGAAAATGTCATTTCAGCAAATGAACTCATTCATGCAAAAGCAGATCAAAGAATCTGACAATGCCTTACTTCTCCATCTGATACCTGAATATGTCCGCTATATATTTGCGGTTATGCCTGATCGTTCGGAAATATTGATGACCAAAGAAAATATCAATGAGTTAATGGAAAAAGTGGAACTCAACCTCAGTAAATTCCAAAGGAGCAATCGTTAACCTGAAATAGTTGTGCTGTCATTACATATCCGGATATCGCTGATCCGGTCCTTTTATCTCGATAAAATCACACATCCCTTTCAATCGGGAATAGATACGTGAAAACACCCGTTGCTCCAGAGTCTCCTTTTTAAACTTTTCCTTCTGAGAGTCATTGTCTGTTCTTACAATAATCGGTTCAGCATAGGTAGTCGTCTTTTTATCCGTATAATTGGTCGTGAATATGGTTGTTTTCCTCATATTATAGCGATTGGATATCACAGAATCCAAAATATTGATTTCCCAATCACTTTTTCTTCCTTTCCCCAATTCATCGATAATCAAAATCTCAGTGTTGTTTATTTTTTCCAGGATACTTGATTCAGATAGTCCTTTGTCATACCCCGCTTTTATTTCGCTTAACAGGGCCGTGAATTCCTTAAAGATTCCGGGGATACCATGATTTAAAGTGAAATCTCTCAAAATAGTGCTAACCAGCCTCGTTTTCCCGACACCAACACCTCCCATAAAAAGTAGTCCCTTCCAGTTTCCCCTTTGATAGTTCTTGTAGAAAAATGAGGCTGTTCTTAAGGCTTCTTCCAGTGAAGGATCTGCAGTCACTTCGAAATTATCAAACGTTGCATTATAAAACTGTCCTGGAATCTGTGCGTTATTAAACAAAGTAATCCGAAGATTTAGATTCCTGCACATGCAGGGTTTGGCATATTCCCTTCCTTCATTGTCCTTTTCAAAGATATAACCTGTGCCTTCACAAAGTTTGCATTCACTAAAACATTGCGGACAATATTCAGCCCAAGCATATTGCCCTCTTGCAATGACTTGAATCTTGGTATCATTGCAGTTCCTGCAGGTGCCTTTGAGCATTTGCCCGACCATGTTATAACTCCGTTATTGTTCTTTGTTTTAAACCTGTAAATGATTGATAATCAGCAATAATTTTTCTACCAATCATTCCGGGGGTCGATGATAGGGATGAACGACTGATAATTCAAGTCGTTTTACCAAAAGCAAATTTATATTATCCTACCGAGCCAAGACAAAGAGAAATCAATGCTTCTTCAGGCATAACAATATTCTGTGGGCAGCCCCTGTGAATTCAGCACTGTAGATTACTGTTGTTTTTTACTGGCTTAAACGCTAGCATTTGAAGATAAACAGGATTAATAAAAAGGGGTTCAAACCTGAATTTTAATAGTCTAGTTCTACAATGGTTAATTGTAAAATCATTTTCTTGGCAACATCAAAACTGGGCAATTAATAATCAAATGTCGTCTTAAAAATAGAGATCTGGAAAAAGCAGAGATTAAAGCACACAGGAGATCATGGAAAAAAAGATTATTATCGGTTCCGACCACGGAGGATTTGGTTTAAAGGAATCTCTGAAAAACGCCTTAGAGGATCTGGCTTACCATATTGAAGATATTGGCTGTTATAATACTAATTCTGTTCACTACCCAAATATTGCCGAAAAAGTTGCATCTTCGATATCAACCGGAAAGTTTGAAAAGGGAATACTCATCTGTGGAACCGGTATAGGCATGTCAATTGTGGCCAACCGCTTCAAACAGGTTAGGGCAGCCCTGTGTCATGATCATTTTACCGCAAAAATGGCTCGAGAACACAATGATTCCAATCTTTTGGTTTTAGGCGGAAGAGTGATCGGCGATGAAGTTGCAAAGGACATTTTAATAACCTGGTTAGAAACAGATTTCCAGGGCGGTCGGCACCAGGAAAGAGTCAACATGATCGATCAATCTCCTCCAAGTTAGCGTTCTGCGGCGTTAAACCAACCATAACACTAAACAACCAATTAAAATCATGAAAGATTTAAAAGCATTTGATCCCGATATTTTCGATGCCATAGAAAACGAGCATCAACGACAAATAGATAAATTAGAACTGATCGCTTCTGAAAACGTTGTTTCCCCAAGAGTCTTGGCTGCGACCGGATCAGTAATGACAAACAAGTATGCTGAAGGATACCCGGCAAAACGGTATTATGGTGGTTGTGAGTACGTTGACATATCAGAAAATCTGGCAATCGAACGGGCGAATGCAATTTTTGGTTCAGACCACGCAAATGTTCAGCCTCATTCAGGCTCACAAGCAAACATGGCCGTTTATTTGGCAGAACTACAACCCGGCGATACGGTATTGGGGATGGATCTTTCCCATGGAGGACATCTTACCCACGGTTCACCCGTCAATTTTTCCGGGATATTATACAAGATTGTCCACTATGGTGTGCGCAAAGATAACCAGCGCATTGATTATGACCAGGTTAAGGATCTCGCCCAACTGCATAAGCCTAAAATGATAATTGTCGGAGCAAGTGCTTATCCACGATCTATTGACTTTAAAGCGTTTAAGGAGATAGCCGATTCCATCGGTGCGGTTGTGATGGTCGATATGGCTCATATTGCAGGACTAATAGCTGCAGGAGTACATGATAGTCCCGTTCCTCACGCTCAATATGTCACTACAACCACACATAAAACTCTCCGTGGTCCCAGAGGAGGAATGATTCTTTGTCAGGCTGATTACAGTAAAAAACTGAACTCAAAGATTTTTCCCGGAATCCAGGGAGGTCCGCTCTGCCATGTGATTGCCGCAAAAGCGGTAGCTTTGAAGGAGGTTCAGTCTGATTCCTTCAAAGAATACGCAAAACAGGTTATCCGCAATGCTCAAACATTGGCAAATGCCTTGATTTCTAGAGGATACCATCTTTCATCCGGCGGAACGGACAACCACATGATGTTGGTGGACTTGACCAACAAAGATATAACCGGCAAGGATGCTCAATTCGCCCTGGATAAAGCAAACATCACAACCAATCGGAATACGGTTCCATTTGAAACCAGAAGTCCTTTTGTTACCAGCGGAATCAGACTGGGAACCCCTGCACTCACTTCAAGAGGGTTGAAGGAACAGGACATCGAAACCGTTGCTGATTTTATAGATCAAGTCCTTTCCAATATAACGGATGAACAAAAAGTTCTTGAAATCGGAAATACTGTCAAAGAGTTTTCCAGATCTTTTCCTGAATTTGAAGATACACTGTAATCACTATAAACTGACAGATAACCAAACTTTCGTGATTTTAGATAATAAGACCAGATCTCTTGGGGATGCCGTTCGACTGGTCATCCTTCAAGCCGGGGCTTTGGCAAAAGACTACTTTCAAAATCAGGCTAACTTGGCAGTTAGCCTGAAGAATCCCAAGGATCTTGTTACTGAAGCTGACATTCGAGTAGAAAATTTTATCAGAGATCAACTGACGTCTCTATATCCTCAATATGGGTTCTGGGGTGAAGAGAGCGGAAAACCCGATAACCTGGATCAATTCTGGGTCGTTGATCCCATTGATGGAACGCACTCCTTTTATCGTGGCCAATACTTCTGGAGTATCAGTATTGCCCTGCAGATAGGATCAGATATTACAGTCGGCGCTGTATATGCTCCGGCACTGGATGATCTTTATTTTTCTGAAAAAGACGGCGGTTCAACAAAAAACGGGAAACCGATTCGTGTATCTCAAACGAACAACCTGGCTGAAGCCATGGTATGTACCGGCTTTGCCTGTTTAAGATCAAATCTAAAAAACAATAACCTTGAACGGTTTTCTCGAATTGCGTTAAAAACAAGAGATCAAAGACGGTATGGCTCAGCTGCTTTAGACCTCTGCATGGTAGCTGACGGACAACTTGATGCATTTTGGGAACAGAACTTAAATTTGTACGATGTTGCTGCAGGTGCCCTGATAGCAAAAGAAGCCGGGGCTTCAGTCAGCGATTTTTCCGGAAGGGAAGGGATGTTTCCAGAGAATATTCTGGTAACCAATGGCAGGATTAAAGACAGGATGGTGGAGTTAATGTAAGAGCTTAATTGATTACTGGATCTAATGGATCGGAACGATCTACCAAATGCTCTGGATCAGCTCCAAGGCTTTTGAAAGCTTCATCCCATTTTTTGGTGAATTCCGTTTCAAACAGCAGGTCAAGATCGAATTCTCCATACCACCAGGAACCTTCTTCAATTTCACGATCCAGCTGATTTACGCCCCATCCGGAATAACCGACACCAGCGTAATAGATTTCAGGACAACTTGAATCTGCCAAAAGTGGAATAATCTCTTGAGCTGATGTCAAATAGAATTTATCATGTATCTTGATGGTTGAAATCCCCTGGAATTCCGGAGAATGGATTGCCCAGAAAAAATCGGTTTGAACAGGTCCACCAAAAAGTATGGGAATGTCGAGTTTCTGTTTATAATCGATCTTCATCAGGCTTAATGCATCCTTGACCATGGTACCGGTTGGCAAATTGATGATAAATCCCAAGGCTCCAGTATCTTTATACTCAGCCATTAAAATGACTGAATTTGAGAAAATAGGACTTTTCAGAGATGGCATTGCGACAAGAAAATTCGCTTTTCCAAATATCATAAGATGACCTGATTCTTGGGTTTGGATCTCAATTCGAAAGAAAAAATGAGTTTCAGCTCGCTTGTATTCAGAATGATGCATTTTTAACTTTTATGCAACCCAAAGCTTTAATTTTACCCGGAATGATGTTGGAAAATACCCGGAACATGAGACTTAATCAAAAGATCATACAATTTACAATTTTGTTCCTTTTGATCAGTGGCTTTAGCGCCTGCAAAAAGCTGGATAAAGACGGTGGCTACTACGACGAGAAAACAAAAACCTATAAATATGTGAACATTGCAAAAAAGGGGGTCAAAAAATCCTCGCTGCAAGTCTTCAGCCCCACTCCAGGCAAGCCACAAAATATTCAAGGTGTTGTAACACGAATCGAAGATGATGCAAAATCCATTTGGCTAAGAATAGAAGATCGCCACCCTTACATGATAATTGCTGAAAGGCTGTCCGGTGGAAACCGCAATGACAAAGACAAGGAGGTAAAGGTTCAGCTTAAGTTTGTCTCACCATTGGGATCAGTCAGCCGGAATAAGGGATTTAGAAAAAAATGGCAGGAATATACAATTGATAGGCTTAAAGAGCAGATGTTCAACAGAACCGTTCTGATTGAAATTGATTATGAAGAGAATGCCAGGAAACTGTGGGGAATCGCTTTTGTTGTCATTGATACCGAACAGGGAGATCGTATTCGCAATATCAACCTTTGGATGATTCAGCAGGGACTTTCATACTACTTTATAGACAGGGGTTTAGCCCCAGAAGACCAGAAATACAGGGACGGGCAAATGATTGCTCAACGCTACAAGAGCGGGATTTGGAAATACCAATAAATTTCTTTTTGGGTATTACGGTTAAGCACCCATAGATTCAAATAGTTGTTATTCCATCTCAACATGGCTGATCAATAATAGTTATCCAGAGAAGTTTTTACCAAATAAAGAAACACATAACAAAATATTTGTCCTCCGTTTGGAAAAGACTTTTCCAGAGCAGTATATTGATTCAGCTGATTTTATTTCAACTTACACAGTATTTATTTACTTAGGAGACCTGATGTCCGTAGAAAGAACTTTATCAATTATCAAACCTGATGGCGTTAAAAAGTCAGTTGTCGGGAATATTTTAAATCGTTTTGAAACCGCCGGACTAAAAATTAAGGCGATGAAGATGGTACATTTAAGCAAAAGGGAAGTTGAAGGTTTTTATGCTGTACATGCGGATAAGGGTTTTTTTGATGAGCTGACCACTTTTATGTCTAGCGGGCCGGTTGTAATTTCCGTTTTGGAGGGGGAAAACGCTATCGCAAAAAACAGGGAACTGATGGGGGCAACTGATCCAAAAAAAGCTGATCCGGGAACGATCCGTGCCGATTATTCGGATTATGTCGGTGAAAACACCGTTCATGGTTCCGATGCTCCGGAAACAGCAGCAACTGAGATTGCATATTTCTTTGCTGTCACGGAACTGGTAAATTAACGGATCAAACCCAAACCAAATATGGATGATTAGAGAAATATCTGGCATCTGTATTTGGTTGATTTAGGATTTATAAATTGACAAGATATATTTCTCATCGTAGTGACGATTGTAGGCTTGACAAAATACCCGGATCAGTAATCACTATCTCTTTTTTGATCCAAAACCGATTACGTTATTACCTACTATCTATTCAACCTTTTGAAGTATTGGAGCCATTTTGATTCTCAAAGATCTTCGAATTCAGTTTAAAAAAACCATGCCCATCAGCGATGGTTTTTTTAAATTAATGCAGCAAACATTTGGATTTTACACTGCACTGTGTAACGACTTCTTCTCTAATTTGGGAAGCCTTGTCGAAGCCAACAATCTTAGCAATTATCTACAAAGTGAGATTCGTCCCAGGTTGTTTGATGCCAACCACTGCAAAAAAATAGAACAAATAAAAAAAGAGTTTTTGGCTGAGAATATTAAACTGGAACAATTCGTTGAATCCAACGGTTTTGATCAAGACTTCATCAACGATTTTTCGCTTCTGAAAAAGGTAACCGATTCAATTTATGAACTATTGCAAACCCATTGGGAGTTTTATAAATATGAGAAATCAGTCGCCAGTAATGAAGCGATAATAGCATTCATCCTTGAAATCGACCGAATAGGTATTAAATGGGATGCGTATCTGGAAAAATACCTTGCCATTTCCGGTTTGCTGAAAGCTGCTGCCGGTGAAATTCAGAAAAGCGATTATGCGCCCTTGATTGTACAATACAAGCTGCCGAAAGAGGCCAGTTTTACTTTGGAACTATGCACGAATTTGATTGGATTTTTCCAAGCTGGTTTTGAGTTTGTCCTTAAGGTGCATGATGCCAACCCGGAAACTTCGAAACTTGAGGTCACAAACCTGAGTGTCGGCAATCCCATATATTGTGAGTTGTTGGTGCCTTCTCCCTATCTGGAAAGCTTTAAGAAATTCCTGGGGTATTTATCGGTTGATGTGTTAAAACGGGAAACCCTGGTAAAATTTGTTATGGAAATCGTACGTTTACAGCAAGGTAAAGAAATTGCCAAAACCGCCATTGCAAATTTCCAGAAAAAAATCGCCAAACAACTCAATCAACTTCATCCGGAAGGATATTTTACAATAGATGAGGAGGATGCTGAAGATAGTGTGAATTTATTAAGCTCCCTCTGCGATGAGCTAGATCGCTTAAAAGTTACCTATAATGACATGTTAACCGGATCAACCGACAGGCTGGCAAGAAACAAAGCCACACCCTTATCGCATATTTCAAGTACGGCCAAGAAGATTCCTATAATTGAAAAGGAAACTAAGTCTGAGAAACCAACTGTTGTTCCCGCCCCACCTGCAGAAAAATCTAATCAAGATTCAACCAAGCCGGTACAGAAAGAATCGACCGTCAAAATTGATGTAAAAAACAAGGAGCATATTCAATACTTGACGTCTTAAAGTTTTATTTAGCTGATTCAACGCAGAAGAACGGAAAAAACCGGATTTTTACAAAACGGGATTCGGTTTTTATCAACTTCGAATCATTTCAGACCATTTCAAGCAAATAATCGGTAAGCGTACTTTTGGCAGCAATCTTGGTCAGAGACCTGCATTGAAGAAAATATTATTAAATGTTATGGGTAGAGTTTAGAATGGAGGAGGAGGTAACACACCCATTAAAACCGTGTTTTCCTCCCAAAGATTAACCATTTGGAGTAGATCATGTCTGCTAGAGATACCAACAAAAACAAAGAGATGCATTCGCGACTGCAAGACATCCCCATTGCCATTATCGGAATGTCTGCTGTTTTTCCCGAATCCAAAAACATGCAGGCGTATTGGGACAATATTGTCAGGGAGGTCGACTGTATTATCGATGTGCCCCCCTCACGTTGGAACATTGAAGACTACTATGATCCGGACCCTTCAAAAGAGGACAAGACCTACTGCAAAAGAGGTGGATTTATACCCGACATCGATTTTGATCCAATGGAGTTTGGATTACCTCCCAATATATTAGAAGTAACAGATGTGCATCAGCTTTTATCCCTGGTTTTAGCAAAAGAGGTACTGAGAGACGGGGGTTATAGTGACGCTTCGGAAGAATTAAGACAGGAAACAGGCGTTATACTTGGGGTAGGTGGCGGACAGAAGGCAATGATACCGTTGGTTTCCAGGTTGCAGTACCCGATTTGGGAACGGGTTTTAAAAAACAGTGGGGTCTCCGACTCTGAGACGAATAATATTGTAGCAACGATTAAAAAGGCATATGTCGGATGGGAGGAAAACTCATTCCCCGGTGCGCTTGGTAACGTTATCGCCGGCAGAATAGCCAACCGCTTAAATCTTGGTGGTACCAACAGTGTTGTAGATGCTGCCTGTGCCAGTTCCTTAAGCGGAATCCGCATGGCAATCAGTGAGCTTTTGGATTATCGGGCGGAGATGATGATCACCGGCGGAGTTGATACCGACAATTCCCCCTACATGTACCTCTGCTTCAGCAAAACCCAAGCCTTCACCAAGAACGATAAATCAAAACCATTTAACGTCGATTCAGACGGTATGATCATGGGGGAAGGTATCGGGATGCTTCTGCTGAAAAGACTGGAGGATGCCGAGCGAGATAAAGACAGAATTTATGCAGTAATAAAAGGACTGGGATCATCCAGTGATGGTCGATTTAAAAGTATTTATGCCCCAAGAGCCGAAGGACAGGAACTGGCGCTGAAAAGGGCTTACAAAGACGCCAATATTGATCCATCAACCATTGAATTATTGGAAGCTCATGGCACCGGAACCACCGCCGGAGATCTGGCAGAGGTCACTGCCTTAAAAGATTTTTTTAACCGTCATGACCAGGTGAAGCAGCATATCGCCATGGGTAGTGTTAAGTCACAAATCGGGCATACCAAAAATGCAGCCGGTGCCGCTGGCATTATCAAAGTCGCCCTGGCTTTATATCACAAGATTTTACCGGCATCAATCAATATAACCGAACCCAACAAAGATCTGGATCTGGAGAGCTCTCCTTTTTATCTCAACACAGAGGTGCGTCCCTGGATACACAATACGACTGAATACCCTCGCAGGGCAGGACTTAGTGCATTTGGTTTTGGGGGAACCAATTTTCATTTTATTCTGGAAGAATATCAAAGAACTCCTCCTCTGCACTATCGACTGCACTTCGTTCCTCACGCCATCATCCTGAATGCACCTGATCCCCTAGCTTTGTTAAAGAGATGTGAAAAAACGCTCAAAGACCTGCAAGCAGAAAATAGAAAAGAGGTTTTTGCCGATCTCATCCAGGATCAAGATTCAAAAGAGTTGCCACTTGGTGATGCCAGGGTTGGATTTGTTGTTGATTCAATGGACGATACAGTCAGTCTGCTGGAAAAAACGATTACAAAGTTAAAAGAGGAGACTGATGCAGAATCATGGGAACTGAGAAACGGCATTCACTATCGAAAAAAGGGTATTGATTCAAAGGGGAAAATCGTTGCTCTATTTGCGGGACAGGGTTCTCCCTACCTCAATATGGGAAAGGAGCTAATCTACAATTACCCGCCCCTGCTGGAAAATCAGGCTTATATGGATAAACTCTTTATCGAGGATAACCTGCCACCGCTTTCTCAGATTATCTATCCCAAACCTGTATTTGACAAGGGCGAATTAAAATCGCAGGAAAAACAGTTACAATTGACAGAACATGCCCAACCGGCCATCGGTGTTTTCAGTGCAGGACAATATCAATTGCTCAAGAATGCCGGGTTTAAACCGGATTTTACGGCTGGCCATAGCTTTGGAGAACTGACAGCACTGTGGGCAGCTGAAGTGCTAAGTGATGACGATTATTTTAAACTGGCCAAAGCCAGGGGAAAGGCAATGGCTGCTCCCAATGATCCCGATTTTGATGCCGGAAGCATGCTGGCTGTGGTGGGTGATATTGAAAATCTTGAGGATGAGATCCGTCAATTCGAAGGAGTCTCAATCGCCAATTTTAACTCAAAAAACCAAGTTGTTATTGCCGGTCCCACCGAACAGATCAAAAAAGCACAAGAAGGACTTAAAGATAAGTACCGAGCCATATTGCTGGGAGTTTCAGCCGCATTCCATACGGAATTGGTCGGCCATGCCCAGAAACCCTTTGCTGAAGTGATAGAGACCACCAAGTTTAATAAACCCAACTGTACGGTCTACTCAAACGCTTCCGCTAAACCTTACCCCCAGACGCCAAAAAGCATCAAAAAAACACTGCAAGACCACATATTAAATTCCGTACGCTTCAAACAAAAAATAGAGAATATCTATGAAGACGGCGGTTTTTTCTTCGTCGAATTCGGACCACAAAGCATTTTATCCAAACTGGTAGAAAATATTCTAAAGGGCAAACCCTTCGTGTCAGTTGCATTTAACGCCAATGCTAAAAAGAGCAGCGAAAAACAATTCAGGGAAGCCCTGGTCAAACTCAAAGTTGCAGGCCTACAGCTGGGTAACATAGATCCCTACGAGTATATCCCCAAACGCAAGGAGAGAAACAGGCGTGCCTTGACCTTGAAAATAAGCGGTACCAATTATGTAAGCGAAAAAACAAAGAGAGCTTTTGAAGAAGCCTTGCAGGATCGACATATAGTACAACAGCCAAGTGCTCCTCAGGAGCCGATTACCTCAAAAACACCCGTTAAAACAACCATGAATGAACCTGAAGTTAAAACAGAAAAGAAGGTTTCCGTACAACCGCAAACCGGTAATTTAAATTATAGTATCCAAAACCTGGAAAGAGGATTGGCCAATTTCTACCACCATCAGAATGAGACCTTAAGAATTCACGAACAGTTTCTTGCCAATCAATCGGAATATTCAAGAAGTTTTTTCCAGATTATGCAGCAACAATCTCAGGCAGGGTCCAATACCTTGTCCAAAGAGGTAACACAGAGTATCACACAATTCCACTCTCACCAGGGAGACACCCTTAGAATACACGAACAGTACCTTAAGCATCAAACCGAATACTCCAAGCACTCCTTTGAATTGCTGAGACAACAACAAGCAACCCTGATAAATGGTGAAGCGGTCGATTACCCGCAAGTTACCATCGCTGAATCAAAACCGGCATTCCATTCTCCACCAAAACCGGTTGAGTATGTTCCCACTCCGGTGGCAAGTCCTCCGGTGGCGCAATCACGATTTGAATCCCCAACAGCAGATGTAGTTAAGGAGCAATCTGTTGTTGAAACGGTAAGTGCACCGGTATCTTCACCTGTCGCCGCTTCATCGCTCAGCGAGGAGTTACTGGCATCTACTCTCTTGAATGTTGTCTCTGAAAAAACCGGATACCAGGCAGATATGCTTGAATTAAATATGGATCTGGAAGCAGATTTGGGAATTGATTCCATTAAGCGGGTTGAGATTTTAAATGGAATTCAGGAACAGATCCCCGACTTACCGCAACTCAATCCGGAAGAATTGGCCGAGATGAGAACGCTCAGGCAGATAGTTGATTATATGACCCAAAAATCAACCCAGTGCGCACCAGTCGCTCGAAAATCAGTTGAACCCAAGGTTGCTGGAACCACAAAAACACCTTCAATCGATAAAGATCGTCTCATAACCGTATTGTTAAATGTAATCAGTGAAAAAACCGGATATCAATCTGACATGTTGGATCTGGAAATGGATATGGAAGCGGATCTGGGAATCGATTCCATTAAGCGGGTTGAAATCTTGAACGGTATCCAGGAGCAACTTCCGGATCTCCCCCAGATTAATCCTGAGGAACTGGCAGAGTTGAGAACGTTGAAGCAGATTGCCGATCACATGATCAATCAATCAACACCAGCCCACGAGAATGTGATCAAGAAAGACAATACCGACACAACACTACAATCCGGCATTAATTTGGATCTTATCACAAAAACCCTGCTTGAAGTTGTTAGTGAAAAAACAGGATACCTATCGGACATGCTGGAGTTGGGTATGGATCTGGAAGCGGATTTGGGAATAGATTCCATTAAACGGGTTGAGATTCTCAACGGTATTCAGGAAAAACTGCCTTCACTACCGGAAATTAACCCGGAAGAACTGGCAGAACTGAGGACATTGGAGCAGATTGCGCAAAGGATGATACTGGCTGCCAAAAAAGATTCTGCTCAGGAAAGCTCTGTAAAAAAAAAACAGTCGACTGGAACCGTGGCATCGATCGCCGGGTAATTATACCCAGATTTTTACCCGCACCTGACCGACTTGAGATCGCCTTTCCCGGCGATCAGGTGTGCCTGATTACTGATGAAGGCTCATTGCTAACAGATGCCATCGCCAATAAGCTAAGACAGCAAGGTTGGGGAACCATAGTGATCCTTCGGTTCCCTGATGATATCGTCCATTCTGAAAAAAATCGTCTTGCAGACTTTGAAGTCGTTCAAACCAAAGATCTCTCGGAAGAATCGATTCAACAATCCCTGAACCAAATTCAAGAAAACCATGGCACAATTGGCTCTTTTGTCCATATTCACCCTGCCTCTTCAACAAAGCTGCAGTTACAAAACCTTTTCCCTGAAAAAGAAAAAAATATCATTAAAACCGTTTTCTTCCTGGCGAAACACTTAAATCCATCTTTGGAAAGATCTGCCGAAACCGGCCGCAGTTGCTTTTTTGTTATCACCCGGCTGAATGGCATGCTGGGTTTTGGAGCTTCCAGGCACAACAATGGTGCAGCCGGTGGATTATACGGATTATTAAAAACCGCCAATATTGAATGGAACAATGTATTCTGCCGGGCGATCGACCTGACTCCGGATTCAAAAGTAGAGGAAGCAGCGGATTTTATTAAAAACGAACTCTACGACGCTGATCTTAGGATTACGGAAGTCGGATACAGCAAAGAAGGAAGAATGACACTCTCTACGGAGATCCAGAATGGAGAGCTTGAGGTTGCCAACGGGTCGGATGTTGACTCGCAATCAGTGTTCCTGGTTGCTGGAGGTGCAAAAGGAGTAACAGCCGCCTGTGTCGTTGAACTTGCCAAAAGGCACCGGTGCCGATTCATCCTGTTGGGACGAACAGAATACCCTGTAGATGAGCCATCATGGCTCAATGGAATAACCAATGAAAAAGAACTAAAAAAGCTGTGCATGGAGGAGTTTATTAAAAACGGGGAAAAACCGACTCCGGTCAAAATAATGAACTTCCTCAGACCAATTCTGGCTCAACGGGAGATAAAAGCAACCATCACTGCAATTACAGCAGAAAGCGCAAAGGTTGATTATATTAGCGCCAATATTTTTGACCAAAAGTCGCTGTCTGAAAAACTCAAACCCGTGATCAAGGCAATGGGACCGATTACCGGTATCATTCATGGTGCCGGTGTTCTGGCAGATAAACTTATTAAGGAGAAAACATTTGCCGATTATGACGCCGTTGTTTCAACCAAAATAGATGGATTACAATCTTTGATCCATTGCATCGCACCGGAACAGTTGAAACACCTGATTCTGTTTTCTTCTGCCGCAGGGTTTTATGGAAATGAAGCCCAATCCGATTATGCACTGGCTAATGAGATTCTGAATAAATTTGCCCACCAGTTTAAAGCATTGTATCCCGCTTGCCATGTTGTCTCTTTTAACTGGGGTCCATGGGATGGTGGAATGGTTACCCCGGAACTGAAACGGTTGTTTGAGCAAAGAAATGTAAAAGTTATCCCTATCGATATCGGTGCAAAAATAATGGCAAACGAGCTGTCATCCGATCAAATTGGGATTTCACAAGTCGTGATCGGTAATTCCATGGTCATTCCCAAATCCCTGGATGAATCCCTGTTAACTTCGACTGTTACGCGGTCAATTGGGTTAAATCAGAATCCATTTCTGTCATCCCACATCATCGGCAAGGAACCGGTAATGCCAATAATTACGGCTCTTTCCTGGATGGCAGATACCTGCGAGCAACTGTACCCGGGCTATCATTTTATTGCCAGTGACAATACCGGTGTTTTAAAAGGTATTGTCTTTAAAGATGCAAGACCGGACAATTACGCCGTTCAAATCAAAGAAACTGAGAAAAGGGATTCAGGAGAACTGATATTAGATGTTAACATTTCAAGTTTATCGCCTGAAAACAAACAGGTTTTCCATTACCGATCCTTGATACACCTATCCCCGTTCCAACTGGAAAGTTCTGTTTTACAGGACTTCAAACTCGCTGACACCGAACCGAAACAAGGAGCTGAGTTTTATCGGGATGGTACCCTGTTCCATGGCCCATCATTTCAAACGGTTTCTCGCCAGCTTAACATAGATCGAAAACGATTAACATTATTGTGTGAAGCCCCTGGGATAAAAAGCCAGGAAAGTGGTCAATTTCAACCCAATCCGTTTAACTTTTTTGCCGATGATACCCAACTGCAGGCTCTCCTCATTTGGGTTAGGCATTATTATCAGTCCGCAAGTCTTCCCTTAAAAATTGCAAAAGGCGAGTTTTACAAGAAGATCCCTTTTAATACACCGTTTTACATCACCGTTCAGGTTGAATCCACCACTGATACAAAACTGGTTGCAAATACGTTTGCTCATGATAAATACGGTCATCTGTACTCAAAACTGATTGGTGCGGAAGCCATCATCAGTAAAGCTCTTGACGGGAAATTCCTGAGACAATCTACATGATAACAAATGGTTATCCAGTGTTTTTCTCAATACTCATGGGATTATTTCCATTAGCAATAAAAAGCGATTTATGTTAAGATTTCGCTAGTTAAAGGTATTTTAGCCAGACAAACCTAGAAAAGGGCTCAATCGAATCTCTTTGGTAATAGCGGACA
This sequence comes from bacterium, assembly GCA_018829445.1. GTDB lineage: Bacteria > SAR324 > SAR324 > XYD2-FULL-50-16 > XYD2-FULL-50-16 > JAHJTV01. The sequence goes on along the minus strand of JAHJTV010000063.1, from coordinate 18,907 downwards.
GGTATGCAATTTGCTTTACCAGAAAGGAGCAGAATTCCGTTTTTTTGGTATTTGATTAACCCAATAATATGAGGAGATACCGTGGGCGTTGGTAAAATGACAGGCCCCAAGAAGGCTGCAATTCTTCTGTTAGCGCTAGGTGAAGAAGGGGCTTCTGAAATTTTAAAAAACCTTGAAGATCGAGAAATTCAACAGGTGGGTTATTATATGGCCCGTTTTACCGATGTTGCTCCTGAAGAATTGGATAATGTACTGGAAGAATTCTATCGTAAAGCAGCGATGCAAGATCAGGGGGTAACCATTAATGCCAGTGGAGACTTTGTCAAAAACGCGCTGACAAAAGCGCTGGGAGACGACAAAGCAAAAACTCTGGTGGACAACCTCCAGTCTTCTGCAGATGAAGGTTCCCTCGATTCGTTAAAATGGTTGGAACCCAAGATGGTTGCCAGTCATATCATGAATGAGCATCCGCAGACAATAGCACTTATCCTGGCTCACTTGGAAGAACCGGAGCAAACTGCCCAGGTGTTGAAGGAACTCCCGGAAAACCTGCAGGCAGATGTGACTTATCGGATGGCAATCCTGGAATCCATACCGCCAGGGGTAATCAGGGAGATTGAAGAGGTTTTATCAAAAGAGTTAAAGGCTTCAGGTGCCTCCTCGGCAGCGAAAGTCGGAGGGGTTGAAGCTGTGGCCGAAATGCTGAACACAATGGATAAAACTACTGAAAGTCGTATTCTGGCCACCATTGAGGAATCCAATCCGGATCTGGCTGAACAAATCCGGGAATTGATGTTCACGTTCGAAGATCTTGTCCTTGTTGATCCCAACGGTATGCAAACCATCTTGAAAGAGATTCCGCAAGCAGACCTGGTATTGGCGCTAAAAACTGCCTCCGATGCCGTAAAGGAACATATATTCAGTAACATGTCAGAAAGGGCAGCCGATATGGTACGGGACGATTTAGACGCATTGGGGCCTGTGAGGGTGGCTGATGTGGATGTTGCCCAGCAGAAAGTCGTCAAGATAGCCAGAAAACTGGAAGAGGAAGGGAAGATTATTATCACCGGTGGAAGCGGTGGAGATGTTATCTAGTTATAATTGCAGGTGAAAACGATCCAAAAACACCTGCAGCCTCTCTTCGTTTACTCCTTCCAGAAGAAACGTCTTGAACCTGCTTTTCTCCCCCTGAATTAGTTCAATATTGGATTTTGCCGTTTTGAACTCCTTAGCCAAAAACTTAACAATCGCCTTGTTAGCGGCCCCATCTACAGGTGGAGCTGTAATTCTTAGCTGAATCCAGTGGTTCCCTTCACTCTCAACGGTGTTACCCCAACCTGTTTTTGAACTTTTCGGCTGAACGTGAATGCTAATACGAATTCCCTCGTTTAATTTTTGGATACATCCAGCCATTTTAGCGAATCAACTCTGCTAGATGTTGAATATTTTTCACCGGATGAATATGGAGATCTCCCCTCCTTTTTAGAAGAGCCTCATTTGACTGATGGGGCAAGAAGACATCTTTGAACCCGCATCGTTCAGTTTCATTCAACCGACTTTCCAATGAAGAGACCGCTCTGAACTCGCCAGTCAAGGCGACTTCACCCCAGAAAACAGATTTCTCGGGCAGAACAAAATTCAGATGACTGGAGAGCAAGGCTGCGATCAGGCAAAGATCGATTGCCGGTTCCACCACTTTGAATCCTCCAGCCAGGTTAACATACACATCGTTTCGACTAAAATCCGTATTCAGATGCTTTTCCAAAACAGCTAAAATAACCTGTAATCGGTTTCGGTCCATACCCATTGATGTTCGTGCAGGGTGAGCCTGCTGTGTTTCCCCCACCAATACCTGAACTTCCAGAAACAGGGTTCTTGTTCCCTCATTAGCAGCGAAAACAGCCGTCCCCGGCTGATCCATCGAAAACCGGTCGACAAACAGCAAATTCGGTTTGGATATTTCCACCAGCCCTTTTGCTGTCATCTTAAACAGGCCAATCTCACTGATATCACCAAATCGGTTTTTGACACTGCGCAAAATCCGTTGCTGCTCTTTACGTTCCCCCTCCAGGTAGAGTACATAATCCACCATATGCTCCAGAGTCCTGGGGCCGGCAATATCTCCCTCTTTGGTAACATGTCCTATCAACATAACCGAAGTGCTGGTTTGTTTGGCATATTGCATTAAAAGGGAAGCCGTTTCCCTGACCTGGGTAACGCTGCCTGGGCTGGCCTGAATCTGGCCTGAATAAAGGGTTTGAATGGAATCGATCACAACAAAGTCCGGATTTTGCTCCTGAAAACAGGCTCGGATTCTCTCCAGGTTTGATTCAATCAAAATTGTGATTTTTTCCTGATTAATAACCAGGCGATTAGCTCTTTGTTTAATCTGGCTGACAGACTCCTCTCCCGAGATATAAAGAACCTCTTTTCCCAGTTTTGTCAATCTTGCCAGAAGTTGTAAAATCAGGGTCGATTTACCAACTCCCGGGGTTCCACCAAGAAGTCCAATGGAGCCTTTTACAAACCCTCCTCCGATCACCCGATCGAACTCATTTACCTGTGTGCTCCAGCGCTCTTCATTTTCCAAAACTTCAACCTTACTAAGTTCCTGTGGTTTTTGCCCGGATTCCACCCAAACATTCCGTCCACTTTCTGTCTTTTGTTCAGTTAAGGTTCCCCACTCGCCACAATTGGTACACCGACCGGCCCACTTCAGGGCCTTCGCTCCACATGATTCACACAAAAATTCTGAGGTTTTTTTAGCCAAGATTTCACCTGTTTTAGGTTGATTTCGTAACGGTCTTTCAAGTAAAGTGTAGTTTTAATGGTGATTTAAATGAGACTGGATCACATCATCCCATCGAACTGGTAACTCCATAACTCCTGAGGATGTAGTTTCTACACAAGGTAGGCCAGTGTCTACCCTCCATTAGTGCTGGTACTTAATGACAAGTTAAAGCATATCTGTTTTTTATTTTTAAGACCAGCAGCTTCCTCTCTTAGCTTTCACTATTATAAACTAATAGCTAGCTGCAGGACTATTAACCGGCAATAATCTATGGCAAAAAAAACTAAACAAAAAAAAGCGGGCCTCGAAAAGCGACGTAAAAATAAACAACAAAAAAGAGTTGCAACCAAAAGAAAACTAATAGCAAAAAGACCGGTTCAACAAAAAATCTCCCCATCCAAATTAAAGCAGAATCTAAAAAATCTTCCCAGCTTGATATTTGAACCGGAACTGCAAGAGATTAGTTTTACCAAGGAACAGATTGAGACAGTACGAACAACGCATGAGAAAATTCCTGACCAGATAGAAGCTTTGGGAACACCGGAATTTCAAGAAAAACTGCAAGCCCAGCATGAAGCCATGAAGATCCGATTTGACCAGCTAGGCGATGCCAATAAGGGCATGATGGTGCACGCTATTTTATATTTCATGGAACAGGAAAATGCTCCTGCCTATCTCAATCAGATCGCCGTTGCCATGTACTACAATGCGGTTAGCATAATTGATAATGGGGAGCCTCTTGACCTTAAGCAATTGAATGTACAACTGAGAGATTATGACCGTACCTGGGCTGAATACTTACAGGAGAAGACAAATAGTCTGGCCAGTTTCAGCATGGATCAGGAATCGGTAGCTGCCAGCATGGAAGATGATCTCTCCGAAGAGGATAAGGAGAAGATTGCTCCTTCGGCATTCGAAGAAATCATTGAAGAATTCGCAGCCTATATGGAATCGGAGGGTTCTTTGGAAGAGGATGTTCGTGAACGGATTCAAGAAGATGTTGAAGTATTGGTAAATGATTTCTTTGAAGAAAAAGAGATCACCAGTTTTGATACCGTCAGGGCAAGGAAAATAAAAAACTTCCTGGAAGGTTGGTTTGTAAGGGTCATGCACCCTACGAAAGAAGATATGAAAAACATGCTTCAGTCACTGGAGATCTTTTTTAAATTCATTGGGGAGAAAGAGCTGCTTCCACAGGAAAAATATGATGAGATAATTGAAGTTCTGGGCAACAGGGAAGAGTACTTGTCAAACCTTAGTTATTAGTTATTATGACCGACCCTAAAATCCTGATTGTAGAGGATAGTCGCTCTCTCCAGAATATAATTAAATCTCGGCTCAAGTCGATTAAGGCTGAAATAACCGTAGCCGATAATGGGGAAAGCGGTCTGCAGAAAGCGCGTTCTCAAGAGTTCGACCTGATTTTATCGGATGTTGACATGCCGATAATGGACGGGCTTGAGATGTGCAAACAATTGAAAGAAGATGTGGCGACACGTAGTATACCGGTCGTGATTCTAAGCTCAATGGAACGTGACAGTGATGTTGAAAAGGGATTTGAGGTCGGGGCTTCTGCCTATGTCCCAAAATCCATGGCAGAAAAGTTGCTCATTGGCACCATTGAAGATATCCTGCACAAATCTTTCTTTCATAAAAATAAAATAGTTTTGGTAGTTGATGATTCTAAAACCATTTTGAAACTGGTTGAGAATGGACTGGCCAAATCAGGTTTTCAGGTTTTGACTGCCCTCAATGGGAAAAAAGCACTGGATCTTTTAAAAAACATCAAACCGGACATTATCATCAGCGATCTCGATATGCCTGTTATGAACGGATTTGAGTTATGTGATCGTATCAATGAAAATCCAAAGCTTTCCAAGATCCCATTTATTGTCATGAGTGCCAACAGTGATCGCGCATCCATGAGAAGTATGGTCGAAAAGGGAGCAGCTGCATATCTGGTCAAACCATTTAATGTGGAGCAACTTGTCATCCTGACGGAGAAACTGCTCTCCACACAGTTCCAGCTTTTGCTCAAGGACAGGGAACGGCTTATCTCAGAACGGAAAGCAATGCTTGGCAGTATCACAAGCCTGGCCCATGCTCTTGAAGCTCGAGACCCTTATACACGCGGCCATTCTGAAAATGTATCCCGTTTTGTGGTCTCAATTGCAGAAGCTATGAATGTTTCCAAAAATGATATCCAAACCTTAAGGATTGGCGCAGGACTGCATGATTTGGGAAAAATTGGAATCCCTGACAGCCTGTTACTGAAGAACGGTCAATTGACAAAAATTGAAAAAAAGATTTTTGAGCAGCATCCGGTAATCGGAAGTAATATTCTTCAACCCATACCCAGTCTCAAGGAAGTCATCCCCATAGTGCTTCACCACCATGAACGGTTTGACGGGACTGGATATCCATCACAACTGAAAGGTAAAAAAATCCCCATCTGGTCACGAATAACAGCAGTTGCAGACACCTATGATGCTTTAACCACGGATCGTCCCTATCGTAAAGGTTTTCCAAAAGAGGTCGCCCTGCAGATTATCCTCGAAGTACGGGAATCACAATTGTGTCCGGATTGTGTTGATGCTTTTTTAGAAATCATGGGGTAGATTTGATAAACCTCCTGTTTCCTTCTCAAAAATTTCACTTTTTCCATTTTAAAATTGAGGCCGCATGAAACTGAACGTAAGAGCTCCAGCGATTTTGATCTTCTTATTGGCCATCCTTATTGGTTTAACACGCTCCGAAAACCTATCCGCCGTCGAAAAAGGCATTAAAATATTCAATTCCAACCCGGTTATTGCCAGCATCGATTCAGACCCTGTAAGAATCACGGATATCGAAGACAAAAAAATAAATGAGTTAAGACACCAGCTGTTTGAATTACTGGACTCTCAATTAAAGAAAGAAGCTGTTGTCAGATTGGGTGAGAAATACCCGAAGTATTCCAATAAGCCGACAGTAAAAATAAAAGATGAACAAGCCAAGGCTTTTTACCAGGCCAACAACCTGAGTTCCAGGGGAAGTTACGAACAGTTTTATCCCATGATCATACAATACCTGGAGCAAAAAGCCGACACCGAGTTCTATACCAGCATGTTCAGTGATGCTGTAAAGGATGGATTGATCGTTTCATACCTGGAATCTCCCAATGATTTTCTATTGGAAGTCCCTATCGGTACCGCTTTTTTAAGAGGAGACCGGAATGCCCGGGTGATGGTGTTGGAGTTTTCCGATTATCAATGCCCTTTTTGCGCAAAGGTTCAACCTACCATTGCCGAATTAAGAGACCAATTTGAAGGCAAAGTGATATTTGGCTATCGTCACGCTCCCCTGCCATTTCACAGGGAAGCCGATGAAGCAGCCATTGCGGCAGAGTGCTCCCGTGATCAGGGGAAATTTACGGAATACCACGAGTTGCTGTTTAAGAGTCCAAGAAATCTATATATAAGTGATCTAAAATCCTATGCAAAACAGGTAGGTGTAAAGGATCTGAAAAAGTTCAATGATTGTCTGGATCAAGAAACTTATCGGTCAAGACTGGAAAAGGATCAAAAAGACGCAACCGAAGCAGGTATTAACGGAGCACCCGGGTTTGTTATCGGCTCATATAACTCAAAATTAAACACCGTCACCGGAGAAATAATTTCCGGAGCCTTACCGATAACGGTTTTCATCAACACCATTGAAAAATATCTGAAATAGGTTCTTACCTTTAATTGCCCCGGAATTATTGGAGACGCCTATAAACAACTGAGTTTTCCGCCCAACCTCTCTCAGCAAGGATTCTTATGCCGGATTTTGAACCCATTTCATTCCTCACTCCGGCAAAGATAAATTTTTATCTGTTGATTCAATCAAAAAGGCAAGACGGCTATCATGAATTGGTTATGGACCTGATTCCGGTATCTGTATTCGATAGGATCAGGTTGTCCCCCTCCGATTCCGGGAGAGTTGAACTAAGAACCAATTTACCCGGGGTGAATCAGGAGGATAATTTAATAATAAAAGCCATTCGTTTATTGGAGAAAGAAGCGGGTAAGAAGTTTTCCTTATCCATAGAGCTGGATAAAAAAATCCCGTGGGGGGCTGGTTTAGGAGGGGGAAGCGGGAATGCAGCCGGAACCCTTGTGATGGCTAATAGGTTACTCCGTCTTAATATTCCCGATGATCGACTATCTCTACTTGCATTAAGTCTGGGAGCCGATGTCCCTTTTTTTCTCAATCCCAGGCCATCCCTGGCCGAAGGAATTGGTGAACGATTGACCGTTCTGCAACGATTTGATCCCATAAATCTGCTTCTGGTATACCCCGGATTTCCTGTCTCAACAAAATTGGCGTATTCAATCTGCAACAAGTCCAAAAGACAAAGACTGCTACATCATTACTCCCTTGATGAATTCAGGAGTTTAACGCCTGACAATAATGATTTTTGGTACCCTTTAGTCGAGCGATATCCTCAATTAAAAGTTACCAGAGAAACCATTCTGAAACAGGGTGCACTCTTCAGTGGATTATCAGGATCAGGCAGTACCTTGTTCGGTGTTTTTCCGGATGAGGAAACACGGAACAAAGCTTACTCCAACCTTTTTGAAAAAAACGATTGGAAAGTATTCAAGTGCGAAACCCTGCCTGAATACAAATATGAGTAATCCAAATTGCCTGTTTCCACTATCCTTGTGAAAACCTGATCGTCTCATTCTGGTCGTTCTTTTAATTTTCAACTTCCGTGTCATCAGGCTGAATCGAATATCAAGGCATCCTTGCAGCTATTTGATATTCAGAAAAAATACTTAGTTGACTGCTTTGGCATGGAATGCACTTCTTGTTTGTTTTCCCACCAAACATTCCACAGCCTGAAACCATAACAGCCAAAAAAAACAGCAGGGAAAATACAATCATTTTTATTTTCATGACAACTCTGATTTGTTTAATGCCTGTCTTGAAGCGACATGCCTCAAGACAGGTAAAATATGACCCTAACCTATTGCAGCAATCTCAATACGTTAGGAGGAATCTGATTAGCCTGCGCCAGCATTGCGGTTGCTGACTGCATCATAATCTGATGTTTGGTAAATTCTGCCATTTCAGCTGCCATATCCACATCACGAATGACAGATTCAGCAGATACCAGGTTTTCACTCGCCACCCTGAGATTCGAGAGATTACTTTCCAGGGTATTCTTCTGAAAAGCACCCAGAGCTCCCCGTGTAGCGGTTACCTCATTGATGGCATTATCAACAAGGGCTAGTGTATCGGTAGCTCCCTGGAATGTCCTTACATCAACTTCGTTCAAACTTCGATATCCGCTTTTGTTAAGGACTCCGCGGGCCAGGTTGTCGGAATGCGTACTGCCTAATGAAATCCCGACTGTCTGCTCCTGGTTGGCACCAACCTGAAACTTGAGGGATTTTTGAGAAACAAATACCCGACCGACCGCTTTTCCTCCTTCGGGTATATCTTCCGATCCCTGAGCCTCTTCAGTTTCAGCTTCACCAACTTTGTCATAGACCTCACATTCCGCCACCAGTCCAATTGGCTCATCACCTGAGTACCGAATGGACAACCCGTCAATACACTGAGCACCGGATATGCCCGTGAGAATTCTACCCTTTCCGATGGCTGATTCACCATTGATAACCCCTTTGATGTCCAATCCTAGCACAGCACTTTCAATCTGGTCGGCTTCTTTGGAAAGCACCCCAGCCGTGCTACTGGCCACCTGGAAGTTATAATCGGAACCGTATTGCCTGTGACGGGCACTAATGACACCCCCTTCATCGACAAATACATCAACATCAAGACCGTTGCGGGCAATCTCCGATCGCAGGTTTTGAACCGTCGTTTCAACCGTATCATTAGCATTGGAAGTATATTTTGCCATTCTTCCATTCTCAATCACGGTTAACGATTCTCCGGCAGCAACCATCTCCTTGGTTAGAGCAGTTGAACCAACGACCCCGGATCGAGTCGAATTCTGGGTGATTTTCACCTCAAATCCATGCTCGCTGGAATCCTTGGTGTTCAGTGTTGCTCCCACAAACTCCAGACTATCCCCGGTAGCAAAACCCGATGCCCCATTGGAACCGTCCAACAGGCGTTTGTTTCCAAACTGGGCCTGGTCGGAGATTCTGTTGATGGTATCCAAAGCGTTGCGAATCTCATTTTGATCCGCCTGAAGCATCACATCATCATTTGTCCCTTCGTTGGCAGCATGTATCGCCAACTGCCGGATACCGGTCAGAAGGTTACTGATCTCGGACATGTTCGCTTCAGTGGTTTGGACGAGTGAAATAGCCGTTTCCGAGTTATCAATCGCCTGTTTCAAACCACCCACCTGTGCCCTCATCTGCTCTGAAATAACGAGCTTAGCGGGACCATCAGCAGCCCTTGTCACCTGAAGTCCTGATGACAGTCTCTCCAGGGTTCTGGTGAGCTTATCATCATTGAGTTTCAAGTTTCGATGCGCATTGAGCGCACTGATATTGTTATTAATTCTTAAACTCATAACATACCTCCTTGTATGAGATTTTTCATCTATACAGGATTCTTCCTGTTTTTGTTAAAAAACTTCATCCATAAACAAACTCCGTTTTTAAGTTTAACATCCATGTCAAGCCTGAAGATCAGGGTAATTCATCATACTTATCACCCTGGCTGCAAGCTTCAATAAAGGAACAATTTAAAGTGATTTTACAGTCAATAAAAATTCACTGGTTTGGCAGCCGATTTATCTTTTTCAAGTTCACCGGCTGCATTTAAATCAAACTCTTTGCCAATCTTAGCCCAGTAACTGCAATACATTAGTAGGCATCTGGTTGGATTGAGCCAACATAGCAGTTGCAGACTGCGTCATAATCTGATTTTTGGTGAATTCAGCCATCTGCTTCGCCATATCCACATCTCTAATGATAGATTCTGCAGAAATCAGGTTTTCATTGGCTATTCTCAGGTTGGACAAATTTGCTTCCAGAGTGTTCTTCTGAAAAGCACCTAATTCACCTCGATCAGACGTAATCTGGTCTATGGCCGTATCAACCATTTTTAATGTATCCTGAGCTCCTTGAAAGGTTCGGACATCAATGTCAGCCAGACTTTGAAACCCAGACCTGGTGGCAACACCCTTTCCCAAGCTTTCGGCATCCGCGCTTTTTACCGAGATACCGACTGTCTGATTCTGATTGGCACCGACTTGAAATCTCATAGCGTTTTGTGCAACAAAAACCCTACCCACTGAAAGACCATCCTCTGGTATTTCAGGGCGTTGTTCAACAGGTTCTTCTCCTGCTTCAACTTCAATATCGGCCACCTCGCAGTCTGGTGGAACCAGGATTCCCTTACCTTCTCCGTAATAACGGACACTCAAGCCATCAACACAAGCTGCTCCCTCAACACCGGTCAGAACCTGGCCTCGGCCGATAGCCGATTCTCCATTGATGGTTCCTTTGATATCCGATCCCTTATCAGAGATCATAATCTCTCCGGCATTTTTGCTTAAAACCCCTGCTGTACTACTTGAAACCTGGAAATCGCTTTCCGAGCCATATTCACGGTGGAATACTTCAATCATATTGCCTTCGCGCAGCAGAATGTCGACATTCAATCCTTTTCGTTCGATTTCCGATCTTAAGTTTTGAACTGTCGTTTCCGCCGTATCGTCAGCATTTGAAGTATAGGTTGCCATCTTACCATTTTCAATAACAGTAAGAGTCTCACCCGCCGCTACAACCTCAGGAGTCAGGGCAGTCGTTCCCATGACACTGGCTTTGGTTGCTGTCTGCGTAATCTTGACATCAAAGCCGTTTTCTCTTGAGTCTCCGGTTTTCAGAGTAGCCCCCACAAATTCGAGATCATCCCCGGTTGTGGTGCCCGATGCGCCATTGGAGCCATCCAATAACCTTTTATTACCAAACTGTGCCTGCCTGGCAATCCGGTTTATGGTTTCGATAGCGTTTTCAATCTCCCGTTGATCTGCTTCAAGCATCACTGAGTCGTTGACCCCTTCATTGGCAGCATGGATCGCCAACTGTCGGATTCCGACCAGAAGATTGTTTATCTCACTCATGTTCGCTTCAGTCGTTTGAACAAGTGAGACCGCAGTTTCGGAGTTATCGATTGCCTGATTCAAACCTGCAATCTGAGCACGCATCTGCTCTGAAATCACCAGTTGAGCCGGACCTTCCGATGCCCGATTAATCCTCAACCCCGAAGACAGTTTCTCCAGTGTGTTTCCCAATCTCATCTGATTGGCTTGCAGATTCCGATGGGAATTTAAAGCACTGGTATTATGATTTATTCGTAAGCTCATAATCTACCTCCTTGTAGTAGTTATGTATGATATCTCATCGATATCTTTTCTGAGTAATACTCATCCCTTGAGATTACCCCTATATTTGACTGTTTTTATCTCTCTAAATTGTTCACCTCCCTGCAAAAGATTTAAAAATTAAGGCAAATAATCCTGCCTTAGGAAAAAGTAGATCTTATCACTGCAATACCGATCGGTTTCCTGTCACCAAGGTGATAATTTCTGTTCTGCAAGAAATCAAAACGGAAACCTCAACTATCAAACAACACCGTTTTCTGACACAAACCTATGGTTTAGCCTCATGATAAACGGTGACAAAGTATGATATTTACATACTAAAAGTACCGTTTGATACAATCTTTCTATAAGTCACAAAAATTCTTGATTGTTATCTTATTTATGTTAGTCAGTAATATACTAATATTATTATCTTAACTGTTCTCAATCTTCTCATGGCATTCTAAGTTCTTAAGCTGTTTGCCATTAGCAATTGGCCTATAAGGAAACAACTGAATATTAGAAATATCAAAGATCCAAAGATTCATGCTTAAATTTTTAATCCGGCCTTAGCCATTAACAATGGTAAGGCTGTGTTGTAGTGGAAAAAAATTATATTTTCGCTTTATCATCACGAATCCCCAGTCAAGCTGAGGACAGGCCCGATCCAGGATCTAGTTGTAATATATTGTTTTTACCCTGGATGCCGGATCGTAGTCCGACATGACACGGTACGAACTAACTCAGCTGAGGTGCGTTTTCTGTATTGTGACACAGTCTGTTGATCCCATTAGCGTTTACTTGCGTTTACTTAGACAAAAAATCATTTATAGTTTTTAATTAACAATTGATTATTGACTATTTGAAGAAACACTATACACATCATAAGCAGATTTAAAAGAAGTAATAATAAACGTTCAATTAATAATAATTGATTATCAATAAAACTCCTTTCTACTTGCTCTTAACTAAGTGCTTTGGGATTGCATCCCCGCCAAAACTATCACTAAGACTACCCTACCGTTAGAAAAAGTGAATCTTATGCCCAGAACACACCTATTTGGGTATTTATGGGATTTGACCTGGAATCCGTTTATCTGATCCCTGATCCATATCCCGGTTTACCCCCAGAGATAACATTCAACTTAAATTTCCAGATAATCCTGTCATTTTTCTTCATGCCACCACCTGAGAACACAAAATCTCTTTAATCTCTGCGAGATCTTTTATCACAGGCTCTTCTCATCGCTTTCCGCGAAGGGACAAGGCGATCCTACCTCAGCAATGTCAGGACTTTTTCCGAGTCTTGATTTGCCTGAGCCAACATGGCAGCAGAGGATTGCGTTTTGATCTGATCCCTTGTAAAAACGGCCATTTCCCTGGCCATATCCGTGTCCCGAATAAGTGATTCCGATGAAATCAAATTTTCATTGGCCACCTTCAAATTTGACAAGTTGGATTCCAGGGAGTTTTTTTGAATCGCCCCCAGCCTCCCTCTTTCCGCCGATATTTGACCAATAGCCTCATCCACAATTCTCAGAGAATCCTGGGCTTTTTCATACTGTTGAACATCAATATCAGCCAGTGACCGAAAACCGGATTTGTTAATCACATTTGTGGAAAGGCTTGCGGGTTTCATATTGCTCAATGAAAATCCCACCGTATTCGCCAGATTACCCCCAATTTGAAATATCATGGAGTTTTGCGACACATACACCCTGCCAACAGTGATCCCCTCCTCGGGAATCATCCGGGATTGTTCACCCACTTCTCCCTCACTCTCCAAATCATAAACGGTGCATTCCGGTTCATTGAGCAATCCTTTACCATCGGCATAATAGCGGACACTAAGCCCTTCAGTACATTTTGCCCCTTTTATGCCGGTCAAAACCTGTCCGGCTCCTGTTGCCGACTCACCATTAATGGTACCCTTTACATCAACCCCCGCCTCCGCCATGGAAATTTCATTTGCCTCTTTACTCAAAACTCCCGCAGTACTGCCGGAGACTTGAAAAGACGCACCAGATCCATAGTCATGGTGCTTTATGGTAATAATGCCTGAAGGATCAGCATCAATATCAACATTTAGGCGGTTTCGTTTTATTTCCGACCTTAGATTCTGGATGGTCGTATCCACCGTATCATCCGGCGTGGACATGTAACTCGCCATTTTTCCATCCTCAATCACCACCAGCTTTTCACCGGCGTTGACCAATTCCTGAGTCAAGGCAGTGCTCCCTGTAACCGAAGATCTGGTTGCAGCTTGCGTAATTCTAACATTGAAGCCTTGCTCTCGTGAATCTTTGGTAGCCATTGTTGCACCAACGAATTCAAGGTTGTTACCGGTAGTTGCCCCGGTAACGCCATTGGATCCATCCAACAGTTTTTTCTCTCCAAACTGGGCGTTTAATGCTATTTGATGTATCGTCTCCAGCGCATTTTCGATCTCATTCTGGTCGGCAGCCAGGGTCACGCTATCATTCGCTCCTTCATTAAGGGAATGAATGATAAGTTGGCGAATTCCAGTCAGCAGGGAGGTTATCTCCCCCATGTTTGCCTCTGTCGTCTGCAGGAGCGAAACAGCTGTCTGGGAATTGTCGATTGCCTGGTTAAGCCCAACCACTTGTGATCGTAAATGCTCCGAAATCGCGAACGCTGCCGGCCCATCTGACGCCCGGTTTATCTTGATTCCTGAAGATAACCGTTCCAAGGACCGGGTTAAATCGTTCTGGTTATACTGGAGATTCCGATTAGCATTAATAGCCCTGACATTATGGTTTACTCGAAAGCTCATAATCTACCTCCCTGTAGATTAAGTCCGATAACGTTAAAGACCTGTTTTAATGGTCTTTTCTACAATCCCATGTCAGAGATTATCACCTAAAAAATAGTGAAATTATAGATTTTCTCTAATAATTCAAGATCTTGCTATAAAATCACTACCTCAAATCCAATTCGATCTACCCCAACAATTGCAGCACATTCTGCGGCAACTGATTTGACTGTGCCAACATTGCTGTCGCAGCCTGAGTCATGATCTGGTTTCGAGTGAACTGAGCCATCTCCTTGGCCATATCCACATCACGAATAATGGATTCAGATGAGATCAAGTTCTCATTTGCTATTCTCAGGTTGGACAGATTAGCCTCCAGTGTATTCTTCTGGAAAGCTCCCATATTTCCCCTGGCAGCAGTTATCTCATTAATCGCTGCATCCACGATTTTGAGGGTATCCTGGGCGCCCTGAAAATTCCTGACATCGACATCCCGCAGACTTTTAAACCCGGAATGATTGGCAACACCTTTTGCCAGATTTTCGGGATTAGAGGCGGTAACGGAGATCCCAACAGTCTGATCCTTATTGGCTCCAACCTGAAACTTCATGGAATTCTGAGCAACAAAGACTCGACCTGCTGATGCCCCGGCTTCAGTTACTTCAAGCCGTTGAGTTCCGGCCGGAACCTCTTCCGCTCCTTCTTCGACCTGTAAATCGGCAACCGTGCAGTTGGGTGGCATTACAAGGTCTTTTCCTTCACCATAAAATCTGACACTAAGACCATCCACACATTTTGCACCGGCTACTCCGGTCAGAATCTGTCCGCTACCGACAGCAGATTCACCATTAATGGTACCCTTAACATTCAATCCCTTGGCAGCCACTTCGATCTCAGCCGATTCTTTACTCAACACCCCGGCTGTGTTGCTTGACACCTGGAAGCTATGTTCTGAGCCATATTCCTTGTGCATCACTTCAATGGTATTGGCTTCAGTCAGACGGATATCCAGGTTCAACCCTTTTCGATCAATTTCAGATTTAAGATTCTGAACCAGGGTTGCGGCAGTATCATCCGCATTGGATGTATAGGTAGCCATTTTCCCGTTTTCGATGACTGTCAAAGTTTCCCGGCCCTTTACAATTTCATCCGTAAGGGCAACAGACCCTTGAACGGCTGCTTTTGTGGCTGCCTGGGTTATTTTGACATCAAACCCATTCTCACGGGAATCTCCGGTGTTCAGGGTAGCTCCAACAAATTCCAGGTAATCTCCTGTCGTTGTGCCGGATGCACCTCGAGAACCATCGAGCAGTTTCTTCTGTCCAAACTGGGCTTGATCTGAAATTCTAGCGATGGTGGACAGGGCGTTATCAATTTCACCTTGATCCGCTGCCAACATAACCTCATCATTTACCCCTTCGTTAGCGGCATGAATCGCCAATTGTCTGATACTGACCAAAAGGTTGTTGATCTCCGCCATATTAGCCTCAGTGGTTTGTACCAATGAAATGGCAGTTTCAGAATTGTCAATCGCTTGATTCATGCCCGCAATCTGGGCACGCATCTGTTCAGAAATCACAAGAGAAGCCGGACCTTCCGAAGCCCGATTTATACGATATCCGGAAGATAATCGCTCCAGCGTTTTTGCCATACTTGACTGATTTGCCTGCAAGTTTCGATGCGAATTGATTGCACTTGTATTGTGGTTTATCCTTAAACTCATTTTCTACCTCCTTGTAGCGAATGGGCCAATCAATTTTTTAAAAAGAGCACTTATCCTGAAATGAATGATGCTCTTTTGGCTTAAAAGTGTTGGTTAACATATCTCTCCAGGAACAACAAACCAACGTTTGGCAACTCCGGGTTCCTTTTTTGGCTTTATTGAAAAAACCCCATTTTCCACCTCAAATGGAAGTGAAGCTGCACTTGAAACCTTATATAGACCATTGCCTAGAGCTGATCTATATAAGAAGAAAAAGTTCTATAATAATCTTTCCTGTTTTATCCAGACCTCTGAATGAAATCCATCCCAAATCGAATGGAATGAATCCAGGAGCAATTGCCTACTATCAGGTTCAAAAGTGTTGTATCCTTCAAATTAGCAACTTTTTATGTGTTACTTTAACATCTCCTTTAACTGAGAGACCATGTCGTTTACCTTCTCCTGGGAAAAGCAAAGTGTTTCATTATTTGCCGGTATTGATCCCGTATTCCCTTGCAACAGGGATATTGTCCTATCGACATAGTCATCTTCTTTTGCTTTCAACTCCTTTGATAAGTATTCCAGGTAAACGAGACTCCATAACACCATTTTCAGGGCGTCTCTCCATTCATATTCATTGGAAACCCGGATACTGTTCAGATCCTTAAAACCACTTCTATAGGTCACTCCAATGGCCAATACTTCGGGATGGATGGAAGGGATACTGAGTATCTCAAATTTTGACTCCGCCGTATCCAAAGGTATGGTCAGCCCTTGCTGAATTGTTTCTATATGGCCAACCACTTGACCGGGAAAATCCACAGTCCCGTCATAATAGACAATTAATCCGTCAGTCTGTTTGTTTCCCACATCCCCAATCAAAAAACCACCATCTCCATGCGCGCTCTCGGCCCCAATCGTTCCCGCGATATCAATTCCGGGGATTGATGGGCGATATTGGCCTGGTTTTGAAGATACAAGGCAGCTGTTACTACTCAGTACCTTGAAACTATACTTGGAACCCAGCTGATTATGTTTAAAAAACAGTCTATTATCTTTTGTACGGAAGACATCCACTTCAACATTGTGGTTTACCAGACTCCTGCGCAAATTGACTATCAAGCTTTCCGGTGTTTCATCCTTCCGAGGATAATACCGGGCTTCCTGCATTCCATCAGATATTGCAATCAAAGTCTCTTTTTGAATATCTTCGGCCGTAACCTGGTTAGTGCCGACCAACATGCTGGATTTTGGAGCTTGGAAAACAGCAACCGGGTAACCAACATTTTGGGAAGAGATCACTCTGGCAGACCCCCTCACAAAACGAAGGTTTTGACCTGTTGCTTTTGCCATAACGCCACAATCACCATTTAAAATGGTTCGATTCTGAAAACTTGCCGTATCAACTGCCTCTTTTACCAGGTTCAGACGGTCTTCAAGATATTTATTAATGACCGATTTAGGGATATTCAGGGGCGAAGTTTTCCCTCCCTGTCCATCAAGGAATTGATGTATTTCCCTAAGCCAAGACCTTATTTTTTCTACCTGTTGCTGCGCAGTCTGCAGCAGTGATACTCCACTTTCCAATTTCCCAATAGTAGAAAATCTTTCCTGGTTCACTGAAGACACGTATTCCGTGTGTAATAGAGGATCACGTACAGGAGTTTTAAAATTAGCCTCCAATCCACCATTATCACCGTGTTCACCGAGTTTTAACGCATATTGATTGCTATAAACACTCATAACAACCTCCTTATTTGAATGACATCTTTCAAAATATTAAATCAGAAAATGCTAGGTTGATCTCCTGATTCAAATATTATTAAGTCTTTTGTACATATGAACCTATCTCGCTTGTTCATGTAATTTGCTCTTATTATAAGCAGTCTCCATTTTCAGTATTGCCTAATCATTTAACGGTTTTTCTATCTTTAGGGTAACTCCTCCCTGATTCAATTTGTGATCGGTGCATACAGCCTTTTTATCCAGACCAATGAACCGATATTATTAGAAAAGAGCCGACCTATAGAACTCCATCCGATTATTAAACATCACTATCTGTTTCATGAGAATCCGAAATTTCACGGATCAAACCTAATAGAATTGTAAAAAGTAGTTTTTTGTTTTGTAAGCAATACTCTCTTTTTCAACCAGGGATCTCACAATCCCAAGATTCCAAATCAAATAAGGTTGCTTCACTACACGTTTTTAAATTTTCTATACTTTTTACAATTTCATTAAATTTGAGCCAAACTAATTTACTCAGATCTTCAAACATGAGAATCTATTCGTGTACCTTCTTCTAGTAAAAAACTTCCCGGACATTACACCCCTTTATCTCACTGTTTTCAATATCAAATGGGATGCCCTCTTAAGTTCCCCACTATTTTTTCGATAATTGTAGAAGCTTTTTTGGGTTCTACCAAATAACAGAATATCCACTAGCAATCTTTTAAAGGGTTATTCATTTCTCCAACTTATTTTCCAAAGAGAGCAATCATACCATCGAAATTTAAAAGTATGGTCTTCTCAAACAAGCCTTTATCCGCATTGTTTCGGCACCAATCAACCATTCCCGGCTGTTTTCCCAAGCTGGTGACTCCTGGGATAAATTAAAATTAAACATCAGTTTTACAAAGGTCATTCAACTCTATTTCTTTGGTTTTTTTAACTCTCCCTACATCTTTGCTGCTTTTATCCGATCATAAAATAAATGGTAACAGCCCGGTTGAATTATCCATAATATTCTCCGTCCGGCAGATAAGGATTCATCACAAACGATTATTCATAAGAATTTTTCCTGCCTGGCAGATAGATATTGTCCGTAAAATCAAAAGTATCCTGTACATTAAAGCAATTCCGCTAATGCTAAAGATTCTCAAAATGCACCTCGACAATCTTCATACTTCAGAAAATCAACCGGTATATTAACTCGGCATAATTATCAGCATTTACTCTCACTCCTTCTCCTCCGGTCGATTTTCTGAAACAGGTACAACCATAATATAGCTGTCGGCAAACCGGTTAACTCGAGTTATCCAACTGAGTTCCCATTACTGTAGCAAAGCCAGAACATTGTTCGGAGTCTGGTTTGCCTGAGCCAGCATCGCTGTTGCTGCCTGGGTCATGATCTGGTATTTGGTGAATTCGGACATCTCTGACGCCATATCCGTATCCCGAATCACCGACTCCGCGTTGATCAGGTTTTCCTTGGCAATGCTCAAGCTGGTAATATTGGATTCCAGAGCGTTCTTCTGCACCGCTCCCAAATCTGAACGGGAAGAGGTAATCTGGTTAATCGCATTGTCAA
The DNA here is from genome assembly GCA_018829445.1 of bacterium. Taxonomy (GTDB): domain Bacteria; phylum SAR324; class SAR324; order XYD2-FULL-50-16; family XYD2-FULL-50-16; genus JAHJTV01. Next base: position 17 of record JAHJTV010000063.1, on the reverse strand, counting down.
TCATGGCCAAGGCGTCC
>JAHJTV010000062.1 GCA_018829445.1 bacterium | reverse complement strand
TTGATGGGCAACGAGTAGCCCATCCTACTTTTTCTAAACAAATAATAGCTAAAGTTAAAGTAATGGCGTCTTTGTACATTCCATTATTTTGAAAGCCGTTTCTCGTTATTGTTGCAATAACCTAACCGGACATTGCTGATGGTTTTTAGATTATTGAGTTAAAAGCCCTAAATTGAACATTACAATACTTTTCGGAGTGGACTCATCATTGAGTTATAATTAACATAAACCCGATTTCATCATTATCAGCCGGGATTGATTCTACAAACGTTCAAAATGGAGTATTTTGGATAAAAAATCGTCTTTTCACAACGGTAGGGTGGTTTTACGTGGCCGCCTTTGAGTTGGTACTGGCGGGGATGTAACCCCGCCCTACCATATTTCCTGCTCATTTCCGGAATGACAAGATCGAGATTTTTTATGCATAGATGAGAAATTTAAATATAAAGCAGCTTGTTCGTTCAGGATAACAAATTCATTTTCTTATATTAGCAGTTCTCCTCAGAGGCTAACTGCTGAAAGCTTTAAAAGCAGAATGGTAAGTGTGTGATGTTTTTTGTCATGTATTCAAGTTTTTTTCAGGAGATACCATGAAACCCAACACAGTCATCAAAACATCAAATCTGAATAAAATTTTTCCGATTGGAGGCGAAGATTTTTATGCTCTGAAAGAGATCAATCTTGAGGTTAACGAAGGAGAATTTACCGGTATTGTCGGCCCCAGCGGTTCCGGCAAGACGACTCTGCTGAATATTATGGGATCACTGGATAAACCCAGCCAAGGCCGGATCTCCTTCATGGGGAATGATATTACCAACCTGGCAGCAAAAAAGAGTGCTGTCCTGCGCAGTGAAAGCATCGGGTTTATCTTTCAGACCTATAATCTGCTTCCTGTGTACACAGCCTATGAAAACCTTGAACTACCGCTGATTCTACTGAAGATGTCAAGCAGGGACAAAAAGAAGGCAATCATGGAAAGCCTGGAATGGGTGGGGCTGACAGATAAAAAGGACAGCAAACCCTCTCAATTGTCGGGTGGACAATGTCAGCGGGTTGCCATTGCCAGAGCCATGGTCAAAAATCCCAAGGTGATTCTGGCTGATGAACCCACCGCCAACCTTGATTCAGAGAACTCTCATATTATTTTGAAAACCATGGAAACAATAAACAGGGAGTCCAAAACCACCTTTGTGTTTTCCACCCATGATGACAAAGTGATCGGATATCTGAAAAGAAAGATCACCCTCATCGATGGCTCAATCAAGAGTGACGAGATATTTTAGTTAATCCTGTTAGGACGGCCTACTATCACCTCAACCCAAGGGAGGTATCTTATGATTACCAAGATAGCACTGAAAAATGTGCTTGCCGCCGGATTACGCACCTGGTTGAATACATTCATTCTGGCCCTGACCATGATCATCATCATCCTGTTACAAGGGATGTACGACGGCATGATGACTCAGATCTCCAAAAGTCGTATCAGTGAGGAATTAGGAAACGGACAATACTGGCACAAAAACTATGATCCATTTGATCCGCTGACACTTCAAGATAGCCATGCTGAGATTCCCAATCCATTGAAGGATGCTGTCCAAAAGCGAGAGGCGGTTCCGGTCTTGATGATCTCGGGATCGGTTTATCCCAGGGGTAGAGTGCTCCCGGCAATCCTGAAGGGAATTCCCGCCAATCAGACAATTCTGCAGTTACCTTTTGATAAATTATCTACTCAAAGTCCTGAGGGTACTATTGCAGCGATGGTGGGAAAGCGTATGGCCAGACAGACCCAGCTGGCAGAAGGTGATATTATCACGGTGCAATGGCGAAACAGCAAAGGTGCCTTTAATGCAATAGATCTTATAATCGTCCATATATTCGAAAGTGAGGTTCCCGCCATGGATCAGGGGCAGATCTGGCTTTCGTTAAGTGATCTGCAAAAGATGAATCTGTCCCCTCAACACGCGACAATTATTATTTCTGCCAAAGAACTCGACGGAGAGGATCTGGGTGGCACCTGGAAAAGCAAGGTGTTGAGAGAATTGCTGGCTGATACCATAGAACTGGTTAAGAGTAAAAAAGCAGGTGGCAGCATCTTCTACCTGATGTTGATATTCCTTTCGATGATTGCCATTTTTGACACCCAGGCTCTCTCCATCTTTAAACGTCGCAAGGAGATCGGCACCTTAATGGCTCTGGGGATGACCAACCGTGCAATTGCCTTCACATTCACCCTGGAAGGGCTTTTCCATGGAATCTTTGCTGCAGTGGTTACAGGTGTATTGGGCGGCCCGATTTTCTGGTACCTGCAGACCTATGGTTACTACATCCCCGTTTCCGCAGAACAGTATGGTATCCCCATGAGTGATCATATGATTCCTGATTACAGCGCAGGACTGATTATCCAAACCGTAGTGATTATTCTGATACTTCTGACATTTATCAGTTATCTGCCAGCACGCAAAATCACAAAACTTCAACCGTATGAAGCTTTAAGGGGGAAATGGTCATGATTCTATTTCTACTAAAAGGACTCCTGCGGGATCGCACCCGCAGTCTTTTTCCAGTTCTGATCACCGCTTCCGGAGTGGCATTGACGGTATTGATGATGGCCTGGGTGGACGGGATCATGAACGATTTTATCGATACCAGTGCCAATTTTGATACCGGCCATCTGCAGGTTGTCACCAGGGCGTTGAATGAGAAATACCATCCGAATATCATGGAATTGTCACTGACTGAGACAGACACCTGGCATGAAATCCTGAACAGGGAATATCCGCAGGTTTCCTGGACCAGTCGCATTAAATTCGGAGGACTGCTGGATGTCCCCGGCAGTAATGGAGAAACGGTTTCCCAGGCACCTGTAGCCGGAATTGCCATAGATCTTTTTTCACCCGGCAGTATAGAAATAGAACGTTTTAAACTGTATGAAAATGTGATCAAAGGCCGGGTCCCAAATCAACCGGGAGAGATTCTGCTCAGTGATGCCATGTTCAACAAATTGAATCTGAAACTGGGTCAGACTGTTTCGCTTATCGGTTCCGATATGGATGGGTCCATAGCTGTACAGAGTTTTCAAGTATCCGGCACAGTTAGCTTCGGGATACAGGCTTTGGACAGGGGGACTATCCTGGCCGGTTTTCAGGATATCCAATCAGCACTTAATATGCAGGACGCTGCTACTGAGATTCTCGGGTTTTATAAGGCAGGATACTACCCAAACGAAGCGGCAAATGTCGTCTGTCTGGATTTTAATCGTAGATACGGTCAGAAGCAGGATCTGTTCGATCCGGTAATGATCTCCCTGGGTCAACAATCGGATGTTGGGGAGATGATTGTCATGATGGACAGTTTGTTCTCCGTCATTATCCTGATCTTTATTTTTATCATCAGTATTGTGCTGTGGAATGCCGGTTTGATGAACGGTATCCGTCGATATGGCGAAATCGGTGTTCGACTGGCCATTGGTGAATCCAAATCCAACCTCTATTTCAGTCTGGTACTGGAGGCGGTTTTTATCGGTATCGTAGGATACATTATCGGGACAATTCTCGGATTAGTCCCCGCCTACTACCTCCAGGAAAATGGAATTGACTTCAGCAATCTCACAAGGGGAACCAGCATGATGATGTCACCGGTCTACCGGGCCCAGGTTACGACCACCAGCTTCTGGATCGGGATTGTTCCCGGAGTGGTGTCCCCGGTGATTGGAGCTCTTGTTTCCGGGATTCGGATCTTTAAACGTGAAACATCGCAACTGTTCAATGAGTTGGAAGTATAAAACAATTGGTACTGTGCAGAAATGATTGGTTATCTCAAGGTTAAATCACTTGTCATTCCGGGCTTGGTCTGGATTCCATAATGATTTCAGTATAAAATGAGAGCTGGGAGTACGGTAGGGCGGGGTTACATCCCCGCCAGAACCAACTCAAAGGCGCCCATGTAAGGCCGCCCTACCGTTTTTAAAAAATGAGAGCTGGGAGTACGGTAGGGCGGGGTTACATCCCCGCCAGAACTAACTCAAAGGCGCCCATGTAAGGCCGCCCTACCGTTCAGGAAGCTTGTATTTTGTATCAAAAAAGTGCTTAAGTAAGCGTGTATGGGATCAAGTCCGGGATGACAAAGTGAAAATATAACGAGTTTTTATTGTGCCACAGCCTGCATGACATGAGAAACACTATGTCTTTAACTACCATAAAACCTTAAAAAATAAGGACAATAAACTACGAAAGGAGATCTCAAATGAAAAATCTGTTTTTTCTTCTCACCATGGTTATCATCCTTTTTCCCCCACCTGCCACAGCTCTGGATGCAATCGAAGTATTGCAGCGGGTGGATGAAAATCAGTATGTGGAACGACAGATAATCAGCTCCTCGATGACCATTCACAGTCTCAGGGGGGCTCGTACCATCGAATATAAATCCTGGACCCTCGGTACTGAAAAAGCCTTCACCGAAACTCTGGCTCCAGCCCGGGATAAAGGGACCAAAATGCTGAAACTGGACGATAACCTGTGGACTTATTACCCCAGAGCGGATCGCACCATCAAGATTGCTGGTCATATGCTGCGCCAGTCCATGATGGGTTCTGATCTGTCCTATGAGGACATGATGGATAAAGGGAAGATGCAGGACAACTATAACGCAAAAATTGAAGCCGAAGAGGTATTTCTGGAGCGACCCGTTTGGGTACTTCTGTTAAATGCAAAAACGCCCGATATTGCCTACCAGCAGCGAAAACTCTGGGTAGACAAACAACGGTTTATCATTTTAAAGGCTGAGTTGTTCGCCGCCAGCGGTAAACTCTTGAAACGATCGGAAACCCGTGAGGTGTTTAAAACCTCGAGAGGCTGGTATCCAAGGAACATTCTTTTTAAGGATGTACTGAAAGAGGGGAAGGGCACCGAATATGTTATTCACGATGTTGATTTTGACACCCCGATTCCCGACTCTCAATTCTCCAAGTCAGCCCTGCGTCGATAACCATCTGCAATTACCCGATACTTTTCGTCCGAATGAACTTCCCTGCGGTTAGCCGCAGGGAAAGGGACAAGAATTATTAAATCCCGGAATTTTGTAGTCTGTAACAATAAAGTTTTCAATTGGTCAGTGACAAGTAATTCGATTCGATTCATAATTCATAGCTTGATTTCAACGGTAAAAGACCCATCAGGATAGATGTAAGTAAATATTCGACTTTTTATGACACTGATAAAACGGCTGTTTGCAGAGAGTGGCAGCATCCTCAAAATTGGAATTCCCATCACCATCGCCCAGTTGCTAAATATATCCATGAGTTTTGTGGATACAGTAATGACTGGCAATTATAATGCCGAAGCTTTAGCGGCTGTTTCCGGGAGTCACCACTTAATCATCCCGTTTGAAGTGTTTGGAGTGGCAGTCATCGGGGCTGCACAAGCCATTACAGCGCAATTTGTCGGATCAGGAAAGGCAAAGCAAGAGATTGGCAAGGTTACTATTCATAGTATTCTTATCGGACTGATTTTCTCGATTTTTCTTATCCTGATTACGAGGATTGCCCCTTTGTTTCTGCCTTTTTTCGGATTTGAAGCATCAGTGATTTCGCTGGCTGCAGACTATCTGTTTGCTTTTTCCTGGGGACTTCCGGCAACCATGATATTCATCGGTTTTGCGGGATTCTACGCTGGCATTTCCAAACCGATTATGACCATGCTCATCAGCATTATCATGTTGTCTGTTAACGTCATCGGCAACTACACCCTGATTTTTGGCCATTTTGGTTTCCCGGCACTGGGCGCTGAAGGAGCAGGGTGGACCAGTACTCTGGCAGCCTGGAGTGGAACCATTGGGATTATTGCAATCTCATTTTTTCATAAGGAGATCAAGCAGTTTAATCCGTTCACACTGTCTTTTCGTCCCAACAAACGCCTTTTTAAACAGATTTTGCGAATAGGAATTCCCAGCGGTTTCTCCTCGGTTTTTGAGGTCAGCATGTTTGCCGTGTTTTCATTGCTGATGGGCCGATTTGGTGTTGAAGTTCTTGCCGGGAGTCAGATTGCCCTGAACTGTGCTTCCATTCTGTTTATGGTTCCCCTGGGGCTTTCTTTTGCCATAACTACCAATATTGGGATGTACATAGGGCAGAATAAATTCCGTGAAGCTCGATTTGCCGGGATATGTGGCTATGTAGTCAATATCATCTTCAACATCGGTTCCGCGGTTATGTTGATTATTTTTTCCCGGGAAATCGCCGGTGTTTATACCAATGATCCGCAACTAATAAGTATCGCCTCTGCTCTTTTGCTTTTCGCCGGTATTTTCCAGCTGTCGGACGGGGCTCAAGTGGCAGGCATAGGGATTTTAAGAGGATACAAGGATACCAAAATCCCCATGATTTCAAACCTGATCTCTTATTGGGGTGTCGGTATGAGCCTTGGCTATTTTTTAGGGTTTTACCTGGGGTATCAGGCAAAGGGAATGTGGATCGGTATAATTATCGGATTATCCGTGGCGGCTGTTCTCCATGGACTACGGTTTAAAATAGTAAGTGACAGGAAGATCAGGTCTGCTGAATAATTTGCATCAATGTCAGAAAAGTTGTAAAGTCTGGAAAGTTTATAAAAACAGGAAATTCATGTTCAGCTCGTATGAATAACTCGGGAAAGTCGGTTTATGAAAACACTGACCCTACAATCATCCATAACTGTCTTTATCAGGATGACCTTATTGCTGTGTTTGGCGATGACGGGATATTCGTCTGTTAATGATACCAACGCACAGATTCCAGGGCTGACCTTAAGATCTCCTCCCCTTACTCATGCTTTCATCGATGCCAAGGACATTCTGCTCGGTATCGGGTTCAGCTATTCAAAAGTTGAGACTCCCGGCTATCAGATTTTAAACATTGATCTGGACGCAATTTCCACAACTGAAAGAACAGCCTTTCTCTCATACGGAGTCTTTGACTCTTTAGCCTTAGGAATCAGTTCAAACCCCATGGATGTTAAACTGACTGGGACTTATGCTGATAGTGGTGAGGAGGTTGAGACAATCATAACAACGACAAGAACCTACTTCTTCATTATCCCCACGCTTTATAAATGGGAGAAGAGCCGGATAGCGCTGATATGGGGAAAAGGTCAGGCTAACATTCATCAAAACGATACCATGGGAATTGTCCATGAAAAATGGACTATAGGAACAACAGGTTTGGTAGGGGAATTTTTTATGGGGGATTCATTTTCAGTTGTTCCCTGGATGTCCTGGCCCTATCTCTTGTTTGATATCTCTCCGCTCGGGGTCAATGATCTCCAAACCCCGGACTTTGGTCTGGATGCTGTTTTATACCTGGGTGACATTAAACTGTCTCTGACCTATTTAATTCAGGCAGTAGATACAGTGGATAAAGCCTCTGAGGAAGACGAGGAAAGGCAATCGACCGATGACACGGGAGAGCCTTCCCAGGAAAGTTATTCCATGTCGTTTTCCTTAAGGTTTTAGTTAATAGAGTCATTATTCACCTGTCCCCCTTTAAATTTCAAAAGCGAAGATAAACGAGAGACTGGACAGCGATCAAGAGTCGCGATGCAAGCATAACAGGTTCTAATCCTGTCGGAATATCAGGCAGGTTTTGGTTCCCTGACCCGGTGTGCTTTCTATTGTCAGCTGCCACCCGAATCGTGAGCATAAACGACTGACGATATCCAGCCCAAACCCGAATCCGTTGCTTTTTGGGCTGGAAACACTTGGTTTTGTGATGTCTTTGAGAATCTCCTCCCCTATTCCGACACCGGTATCAGAAACCTCAACGCTGTTTTGATTCAAGGAAACAACAATCTTTCCCTGGATTGTGAATTGGCAGGCATTTCGAATCAGGTTGGAGATGGCAATGGATAATACCCCTGCCGGTGCTGAAACAACAGGGGTTGCATTCACTTGCAGGTCGAATTCGACCGCTTTGCCGGAAATGAGATGACGGTTTTGCTCCATGGCATTTTGAACCAGTGGGAGTAATTCGGCATTTGGGCCGGATTCTTTGGTTTCTGCTTCCCTGGCCAACCACAATAATGATTCAATGGTTGTTTCCATGTCCAGGGTGGAACGTTCTATACGCTTTACCAGCTTATCCACCATTGTCTCTTCACAGGCTGGTGTCATTTTCAGAAGCTCCACCGCACCTTTGATCACAGTGACCGGTGTCCGCAATTCGTGGCTGGCATCCCGTGTAAACTGGTGTTCCCTTTTTATGAATTTCTTTACACGAATCAGAAGTGATTCAAACGATTTTGCCAGGGCACCAAATTCATCGTTTTTGAATACCTGCGAAAAACCCGTTGGGATATTATCGGGATCTGAGTTGTTCACCACTTCCATCAGTCGCTTCAGAGGATTGATAACTCGGTTGGCTGTTATCAATCCCAGGAAGATGGCTATAAAGGTGGCGGCAATGAACGACCAGAATGAATGGGCCCTGAGCTCACGTTCTTTTTGATGCCAGAATTCGAAATCTATAAAAATATAAACTTTCTGTTTGCCAGACAGAGTCTTTACTCCAAAATACAGGTCATGGGGCTCCCGTATTCGCTGACGCCGGCTTGTGCGATTTTGCACTCGATCAAAAAACTCATCGGCATCAATGTCCCTCTCATATACACCGTCGGGAAGGTTTTCCACCGTTTGTTTTATATATCCAGGCATTTTATCGGTGCCCAGATAAGACTGAATATCTTCGGCGACAGGCAATGGCGTTTGAGGATTTAGCCGGTAACGATCTGCAAAATATTCCAGCTCCGATTGGATTCTCCGTTGGAAGAATTCGTCGGCCAGCGATCTTTCCTGCTCCAGAATAATAATAGCAAAAACAGCGGCAAGAAGCAGAGCAAACAGGCAGAAGGAAACAATAAAGCGTAGTCTCAGGTTATTTCTAATCTTCATTTTTTCCTATCAGCCGATACCCTATACCATGAACGGTTTCCAACATTGGGATTGAAAAGGGTTTATCTATTTTGGTACGCAACGCATAAAGGTGACTACGCAAGGAATCACTTCCCGGCAGCATATCACCCCACAGGGCGGTTTCAAGATCCTGTCGCTTAACCACGTTGGGAAAAGATTTCATAAGTATCTGCAGGATTGTCAGACAGGCACGATTAAGTTCAATCGTTTTCCCTTCCCTGGTAACCACCATGGTGCCCAGATGCAGTTCCAGATCTCCAACCTTTAAGCTGGATGTCTGCTGGCTTAACCCTCTTTTTGAAAGTGCTGTGAGTCGGGCTGACAACTCTTCCAGGGCAAATGGTTTTACCAGGTAATCGTCAGCCCCTGAATCAAACCCAACCAGTTTGTCATTAAGCGTATCTCGCGCTGTTAACATCAAGATTGGGGTTTGTTTACCTGCTTCCTGCCTGTATTTTTTACAGAGGGTTATTCCATCCATCCCCGGTAACATCAGGTCCAGGACAATCACGTCAAATTCCTGTGTCAAAGCCAGATGCATACCACTGATCCCATCCATGGCAAAATCCATAATATGCCCCTGGGCGGAAAGATAGTCCCCAATGTTCTCGGCAATATCCAGGTGATCTTCAATTACGAGAACCCTGAGAGGGTGTTGTACCTTTTTCATCATATTATTCACAACCAGTATGCTGTGTAAGTCGAATATAAAGTTGAGAGAGCCCCACTCGTTGAAACAAGATTGTCATAGAAAAATGTCAAATGCAACGATGAGAAGGTTTGATGTTGTACTGTTCATTATAATAAAGAGCATTAAAATCATCATGTTGTTTTTACCTCCAGTACGTCACTTTCATTTTCTTCCTTCAGATTCCGTAACCGTGCCGGTTCCACCTCATGTCGCTGCTTCCATTTCCCGTCTTTAATCCTGGTTGCAACAAGACGAAGATCGTTCAAAATTACCAGCAGACAAGGTATAAGAACCAGGGTTAAGATGGTGGCGAAAATCACACCAAAAACAATGGTGATGGCCATTGGAATCAGAATGGTTGCATGGGCGTCAGTCTCAAAAATCAGAGGAGCCAGCCCCCCTACTGTAGTGATGCTGGTGAGAAACACGGCTCTGAACCGTCTCATTCCCCCTAATCTGACGGCATCAATGAAAGGAAGCCCTTCCTTAATATTGTTGTTGACTCGCTCGATGAGTACTATGGCGTCGTTCAAAACAATTCCGGCTAATCCCACCATGCCGAACATGCTGATCATCGTAAGATCCCAACCCAGTATAAAATGTCCCCAGATCGAGCCAATGATGCCAAAAGGGATTGTCACTAGGATAATCAGGGGCTGTAGATAGGAGCGAAATAGTGATGCTATCAGCATGTAGATGGCAAGTATGGCCAGGATAAACCCCATAATCATGGTATCAAATGAAGTTTCCGATTCACCGGCTTCCCCGAGTAATACCACCTTAACTCCCGGATATTTGTGCTCCAGATCGTAAAAAAATCCGGAGGTCAGTTCCTCTATGATCTCGCTGGCATAAATTACAGCGGTATCCACATCTGCGCTCACCGTTATCCTGCGTAAACCATCAGTTCGAGTTATTACTGCAGATCCAGGCAAAAATTTTGCATCGGCTACTGCGTTAAGGGGAATTTCATAACCTTCTGAAGTTCTGATCCGGACATTGTCCAAGCTGCTGAGTTGTTGCCTTTCTTCCGCCGTATAACGAACACGAATTTTAACATCATCCCGTCCCCTCTGAATCCGAAGGGTTTCTTCACCAAAGTAGCCTGCATACAACTGATCAGCCAGATCCTGCACCGTAACTCCCAGATTCCTTGCTTCCGGTTTTAATACAAATTGAATCTCATCTTTTCCTTTCATGTAGTCCGATTGAACATCAAACACACCTTCAAACCGTTTCAAACGTTCCTTTAAATCTTCAACGGCAGCGGAAATCTGTTCCAAATCCTGTCCATCGATTCCAAGTTCGATCGGCTTTCCCGGATGTCCCATGATAGTTCCGGTAAATGAGAGGGATTTGGCACCGTAAATGGTCCCTACTTCTTCTTGCCACTGTCTTAGTAGATCCTTGCTTTGAATACCACGTTTCTGAGACTCCAACAGCAGCACTTGCACACCTCCTATATTCGAGCCCATGGGCCCAAAACCGCCGGGCATAACTTCCGGAGCTTGCCCACTAATGGCCAATATGTTTTTTACCAGGGGATCAGCGCTTTTTGTTTTTGTACGGCTGGCCAGGGTTATCATCGCGTTTTCAATCTTCTGAACGGCTTTTTCAGTCACCTTTAATGATGTACCTGCCGGGAATTCAACAATTGACGTCAGATAGAAACCGTCAGTTGGAGACAGCATCTCAAACTTCAAAAAGTTGCCCCGGATTAATCCCATTGACACCAGAAAAAAACCGATTATTAAGCATAAAAATGCATACCTCCAGGATATTAGCTTGTCCAGCATTGGGGAGTAAATGGTATGAGTGAACCATTTCAGGGCGCTGCCAATCGATAAAGGGATTTGGTTCAGTATACCGGAAACATGATTTTTGCTGTTTCTTTTCCGTTTGGGATCAGGCAGGTGTGAAAGGTGAGCCGGTAACAGAGTAAAACTTTCCAGTAAGGAGATAATCAGGCAGGCAATGACAACAACCGGCAGAATTCGAATGATTTTTCCCAACATCCCTTCAATAAATAAAAGTGGAATAAACGCCAGGATAGTGGTCAAAACAGCTGCAATCACCGGTAATCCAACTTCCTTGATCCCTTCCATGGCAGCGACAACAGGTCCTTTTCCCTGATTTCTATGCCAGGCAATGGACTCTCCGACAACTATGGCATCATCCGCGACGATCCCCAGGATCATAATGAATCCAAAAATGGATATCATATTTATTGTGCCGCCGATAGCCCAGGTAATGATCAATCCTCCAAGAACAGAAATGAGAATTCCGACTCCGGTCCAAAGAGAAAGCCGAGCATTTAAAAACAGCCAGAGAATTATAAAAACAATGATCAGACCTGCAATCCCGTTTTTTAAAAGAATGTTAACCTGTTGACGGATGGAGTCAGAATTATCGAACAAGATCCCGATGTTGGAACCAGGTGGAATGGTACTTCTGGTTTCAGCAATATATTTATTAACGGCATCAGCGATTTTAATTGTGTCTTCTTCACTGGTTTTAAAAATACTAAGTATGATTGCCGGCTTTTGATTTACAGTTGTGTTGATAGCATCATCAGAAAAAGAATCATCGATTTTTGCCAGCTTATCCAACGTAATTAAATCACCGTCTTGACTTGCCAGAACCACAACAGATGCCAAATCTTTGCCGGTATATTTTCTTCCCAGGGTTCGTACCCGGATCTCATTTGTTTCACTTTTGATTCGTCCTCCGGATCGGTTCAGATTGCTGTGACGAATGGCCTCGGAAATCTGGGCAAACGATATCCCATACTCCCTGAGTGTTTGTTCGGATACCTCCACATTTATCTCGTAGTCCCTGATTCCAAAAAGATGAATCTGGGATACCTCCTCAAGGCCAAGCAGTTGGTCTTTAACCCTATACGACCATTCCTTAAGTGCTTTTTCGGACATTTCTCCATTGAGATAAAGGGCCATGACCGGATCAGTATGCAGGGGCAAGGTGATAACCGGTTTTTCCGAGTCAAGCGGAAAGGTGGATATTTCATTTATTTTGGTACGTACCCGGTCTAACATCTCCCTTCCATCATACCCTTCTTTAATTTCGATATGGGTTGAGCTGAGGTTTTCCGTGGAAACCGTCGAATAGGTTTTAATCCCCTCCATCCCTTTGATGGCTTCCTCGATTTTCCTGGAGATACTTTCTTCAATCTCTTCCGGATCAGCTCCTGGAAACGCCACTGCAATTTCAATCATATCAAATGATACATTTGGCAGCTCTTCGCGTATCATCAGAGATGCAGCCGACACGCCTGCAATCAGTATCATGACCAGCATAATATTAGCGAGGACCGTGTTATTCACAAATCTAGTGAGTATTATCCTCATATCTTACCTCCTGCTGTTTGTGGCGATCAGCTCATGGGTTGATGTTTCAACCAGCGAATTTTCCATGGGTTCCGACAAATTGGAAATGATGACAGTATCATCAGATTTGAGTCCTGCCGTGATAAATGCAAAGTCACTATCAACCCATTTGACATCTACCGGTATTGTTTTCAGACGGCTTTCAACAACAATTCGCACCTTATTATCAAATTGAACCGCTTGTCGTGGCAGTTTAATCACATTCTTGATGATCGCTCCCGGGATTTTGACCTGACAGAACAGTCCCTCAACAATCGGGAAAGCAGGCAGATCGGGTGTGTTTTCTGCCGACAGTCTAACCGCTAGTTTTAAAGTGCGGGTTTTTGGATCAACATCAACAATCCGGTGCAGAATCCCACCTGTTTCAACGCTGTGCTCTCCCTGCAACCACGATATCGTCACCGTTGATTGTTCCAGACGTGAAAACCAGAACCGGCTTTTTGATATTGAATCCGTTTTAAACCGCAGCAGTTCCTTTGCTTTTTCACTGTCAACGGAAACAAGGATTTCAAGTAGAGAGTCATCAGCAAGTGTAACAACAGATACACCCGGTGAAACATATTGACCGCGTTCCACAGAGACTGTTTTAACCCGTCCGTCAAATGGTGCTGTAATTGTGCCCCGCTTGATATTCAACTGCGAAGAATCAATGGAATGTTCAAGTTGATTTACCTGATCAATCATGGTGTTATATCCTTGCTCCGCCTTTTCGACATCCGACAGGGAGGCTAATTTGTTCTTTTGGTAAAGATTTTCCAACCGCTGATATTCACGCTTCACTAATTCGAGGTTTCGCTTTAACGTTTTCAATCGTGTTTTATTTATTTTTAGAGATAAATCGTCTTCACTCGTATCAATCTTAATCAGGGTCTCACCTTCTGCAATCAACTCTCCCCTTTCAAGTCTTGGATGGACTTCAACTACTTTCCCCGGGATTTCCGGAGAGATGGTTACAACATTGACAGCTCCCACTTCACCATACCCGGTAATGAAAGGTGTGACTGATTCCATGTCGGCTTTTAATACTTCAACCGGTAACGGTCTTTCTGAAATCAGTTTTTCTATTGGTGGGGATTTCATACCGGCCAGAATCTGCATTCCCAGTATTCCTCCTCCTAAGAGCAGAAGACAGGGTAAAAAGACCACAAGAACAAATCTCATTTTTTTCCCGGTTTGCTGGTTTGTTTTCATCTTAAACTCCTCTAATAAGTATATCTTGGGTTCAATACCCTGTCGTTTACCCCATCCCGTTATCAAAGCCATAATCCGGAATAACGTTCGATTCAGAGTTGAGCATGAATCAAGAATACTACTGAAGGGATGAAAACAATGTGGAAAGATCGTGAAAAAAAAGTGAAAAGGACCAAGAAGAGCAGATCGTTTTGTTATTCTTTCTACCTATCTTCAAGGTTGAAAAAGAAATTGTTCGATAACAACAAAATTTTATCGTCAGTTGATTATTTTAAGTTTCAACCATCCGGTAAAACCCGATCACAATCGTTTTTTGTTGTGATTTGCCAATATTTTCATGCTTTAGCCGGTAAAATGTCGGCAGTTGGCAATACTAATTCCTTAAAATGCAGAAGAATCGTCAAACGCCAGCAATAATAGAATTTCCTTTTCAAATGCCGGTATCAACCAGTATTTTTTCCAAACCAAGCAACCATTTTTCCACTCAAATAAGCTTATAATTCATATATTTGGTTGACCTAATCAAAAAGACATGGCACTTATCAATGTAGTTAATCACCGGTGTAATAAAAAGTTGGGATACAAAATAATAAACACAACCGGTCACAAATTGTGACCGGTTCAATTCAAGTTGCTGAATAAAATGGCTGATTCAAAATCCATCATACAGGTAGGAGCAATTCAAAATCGGATTTTGCTGATTCGAGGAGAGAAAGTCATTGT
>JAHJTV010000061.1 GCA_018829445.1 bacterium | reverse complement strand
TTCCGTAAAAGCGAGCAATGACAGGCATTTTGATTCTTCCTTTTATTAACGGTTAAAATCCAAGAATCCATCTCCAGTAATCTTGTCTTATTCTACTTCAAAAAACTGAATTAATAAACTGTAAGCTTGAGTACCCCGAACACCGGTTTCACCTGCGTTACCCAGAGTGAGGAACGAACGGCGGGTAACGTCAGGTGTAAACACTCGTTAGATGTTTTAATGAAAGTGATTAAGCAATAAACCATTTATGGTCGCTACCTTCCCATCCAAAATATTTTCCTTCGAATTTTTTCATGGATGCAGAATATTGAGACAGAATTAACACAACATCACTGTACTGAGGCAAGTTTTCATCATCAATTAGGTCAAGATACTTACTATCAGTTTCATCTTCCAGCAGTTTTTTAATATCAGTTAATAAGCGATTAATTAATTCCACTTTTCTTTCATTTAACGTTCCTTCAGGTTTCTTTTTAGCCAATGTTTGAATTTCATTGTACAAGGCTTCAAGTAAAGGAGCTGTTGTTTCATAAACCTCAACTTTTTCCTTTGTCGTTTTGCCTTTTATTGGTTTTGTTACCATTTATCATACCTATTTTTTAAGTTTAGTTGGTGGCCCAGTCTGTATTTTGTTACCTTTATCTTTTGTTTTATAGTACCAAGTACCAAAATCAATGTAGACATTGTCTGACCGAAGCTTTTCCAAAGATTGCATATACTGTGATAAAACCAATGTTACGTCACTGTTTGATGGAATATCATCGTCATTAAACTGGTTGAAGTCTTCAAATGGTTTATACTCTGCTCCTAGAAGTTTATTACATTTGATTAATGCTTCATTAACAAACCGTAGTTTAAAGCTATTAACAGCATCATTTGGTGACTTCTTGGACAAAGTTGCGAGTTCGGTATGTAGCCCAATTAATTGGCCTATCAATTTTTCTAATTCATTTATCTGGTCAATTGTTAACATATTATTTTCTCCTAACTTGGACATTTTCTTCTAAAATCGACATATTTCTTTTTAATTACATCAAGGGGTAGGCGCTGTTTACTTTCAAAAATCTCAACCATTTGCTCCAAATCCATGTCAGTTAGAGTGATAATACACCGCCTTTGCCCAGACCATAAATCGATAGTATTTTTTTGTTTTGATTTTGAAATCTCGTTTCTTGTAACTAAAATTCCGAATTTACCCAATGAGTCAGTCATGTAGCGATTCAATTGATTTATATGTTCTCGTTCTATAGATTTTACGTTTTTTAATTCCATTACAATTTGTGTACTGGAATAGTCATCATATATTTCTTTTAAAAACTCATTACTTCGATTGTTGTAAAATATTAAGTCTCTAATAAGAGTACCTGAAATAGTTCTGCTTTGCTCAGTCGCAAAATCTAAGTGTGGATAAAGCAATGATGGCATCATTTGACATACAAAATCTTCATAACTTTTATCCGCGTTTCCATCTTTGCCAGAGGGCAGCTTCTTTATGCTTGCGAACTTCTTTTTTGCTGAGAGGACCGGTATTTGGGTGAATAGCGGATCATTTTTACAATCGTCAAAAGTTCGTTCTTTCTCTTTTATATATACTTCAATTACACCATAGTTTTGTCTGTTGTAGTTAAGAACTTTCACCCTATCCAGCTTTTCTCCAGGATTAATTATTTCGTCTCTTGGGCAATATTCTTTGAAATAATCATCAAAGTTAATCCATGGTGTAAATCGCAACCACCTTTTAGGAACAAATAAAATTGGTTCATTTGTATCAGGATTTATGGGAAGTTGGAGTGTTACGTCGTTATCAAAACTGTATTTGTCTAAATTATATAAGTGACTTATTGTACAATCAGAGAGCGGAATATTTAAATTCTCACATTGGTCTATTGTGAAGTCTATGAGAAAGGATTTCATAAAACTACACGCAATGTCACTTATTCTGTCTTTTGAAATACCATCGACAAAGAATTGAATTTCCTCAAAATGTGAAAACCCTCTTTGATCATATTGAGGAATAATTTCGAACAGTCTGAGAATCTCTATTGCTTGCTTTTTACCAATTCTTTTTCCCTTACGTCTGGCAGAATGTCCCAAGCCTACTTCATTACATTCAGACGATATAATTAGTTGATCAAGAGCTATTTCAGTTTTGTTTTTTTTTACAAGCCATCCTAATTGATTAAAACTATTAAGAATCGCACCATGTAGCGACTTATCTTGATATGAAGGAGACTTCCATAAAAGAAAAGGATCTACATACAGAGGTATATCTTCATTTAAAAAAGGTATGGCAAAATCAATTTCGGATTGTGATATGAGAATATTATGAAAATCTGTAATTCTTGGTCGTATTATTGTCATTGGTTTACTTTTTGTCATCTAACGCCTGTTTAACCCGCGTTTTTCAGAGCGACGCAGGAGCGGCGAAAAACGTCGGGTTGAAACTTTTGTTCGATTTTTTATTTTAGTTGAGCTAAGTAAATAAACTCTTGGCACACTGTACGAAAATCAGGGATAAGTTTATCAATGTCTTCTCTGTGCGCGTTATATCTGCGGCTGTGGGCTGACTGATCACCAATACTTTTTAGCTTTGGAAGAGCCTGCTTTGTATTACGACCAAGATTCCAACTTGATTCGTTGACGGTTTTATTTATTAAGTCTGCTAGATACAGAAAATCACCTGTTCGGGTGTCTTTTATTTTTTGTGATATATTGTGTTTTTCAAAACATTCAATTATTAACGTCTCAATTAATCTTCTCATCATCACAGCACACCCATCAAACCACCCTTTTTCATAACAACCGTTTATTTGGTATACAACTCGTTCTATATAACCTCTAGTGTTATTCACCAATGCATGGGGGAGAACCGCTTGATTTTTAGGTTTTGTGCCAGAAGATGGGGGAACATATCTTATAGGAGCGTCAGCCTGAATTTTCTTTGCCGTTGCTAATGCTTCTTGAACAATAGATTTCATGATTCATTATTTATTATAGATATGTTTGGCCATACTCTCAAAAATCTTATCGATTTGATCCGGTGTCGAATCTGCAGAGATGTGAATTTCAAGGTTTATACTAACTTTAGGTAGCCCAGTTGGGGTGGTAGGTTCAGGTTTTTCTGAATGCTCGATTTTTGTTAGAATCTCAACTGGCTTTTCTTTTATTACTGGTTTTTTAGAAACAGTTTCTTTTGGTTTAGTTGCTGTTTTCTGGTTATTGGATTTTGCGGATTTAGGTTCAGGTTTCTTTGAAATGTCGGCTTCTGCCAAAGCTAAGTAAAACTGTATCATTCGTCGTACAGCACTTTCACCCTTTCCAGTATGATTGGCAAACCATCTTTGTACCGCATCTCGATCATCCAATGGATTAGGAACAGCTGCAAACAGATCTTCTGGGTATGTTTGTTCACGAATTTTTTTACATACTTCTGCATACTGTTCGTCATCTCGCCATGCTTTTGCTAAATCTTGTGTTTTACCCTCATCATCAATCAGGCCGATCGATCGCAGATAAGGTAAAACATTTGCTCTGGCTGACTTGGGCTGTAGATTAAGAGCTGCTGCAAGATAAGAATCGGTAACAACACCGGGAATGCTTTGTTTGAATTTTTCTCTA
Source organism: bacterium (assembly GCA_018829445.1). Taxonomy (GTDB): domain Bacteria; phylum SAR324; class SAR324; order XYD2-FULL-50-16; family XYD2-FULL-50-16; genus JAHJTV01. The sequence continues at coordinate 188,130 of JAHJTV010000061.1, read as the reverse complement.
AGTGCCCACCAATGACCAACCGGAAGCATTGGGAATGAATGTTTGCTCTCTGCCATACTTTTCTCCTTTTTTAATTTTTTTTAATCGAACAATTTAGTGAGTATAACTTTCACTACGTTTTTCTGGTTAAGACCCAGCAACTGAGAAAAAATTCTATCTAGTAACGGTTTTTCGATTTTAAAAATCGCTTCCGGAAAAAATGCTGTAACTCTTTGATGCACTTATAGTTATAGGAAATTTTATTGAAGTACAACCAGAAAAACATATTTTTCCATGTGTATGATATATTTATCTTATTAAGGTTTTTCTCAAATCTGCATATCAAGAATTTTCTCTATGTTTTTGGGATTAAAGCCCCTGCTTTGAGAATTTTTCTTTGCGTTAAGCCAATTGAAAAAAACTCATTTCAAAATGGAATCCGGTTGATTGTTTTGCCTGACTTATCATGGGGTCAAGGCGGGGATGTAGGATCTATAAGGTGACAATTGTACAAATCATATACGTCCAATCTTCAGCAATTTGTTATTTTAATGCATTTATTGCAGTTTTCGTCACTCTTTCAATAAATCCGGTCTTTGCTTCCGTATAGGCTTCCCTATTGTATTTGTATTTCGTGGCAAGCTCTTGTTTCAAGTCCTCGTATTCACGAGTTACTTGTGGGTTGGCTTTAAGGTAGTCCCTGAAATAGAGTCGGTCCCAAAGTTCATTGTGATCTTTGGGACCCATGTGAATGTGATAGCACTGCCCTTGAAATCCCTCAGGAGTATATCCTTTTACAACCATGATGTGATCGGTTTGTTCACGCATGTGGTTGTATCCCCTGGATGTCATGATATCAATGATCTCACTTTTGACGTCCTCACCCTTTGGGATTTCAACGAGGATATCAATTGTTGGTTTGGCAGCTAGATTGGGTACTGCTGTGCTGCCAATATGTTCGACTCGAATCGCCATCTCTTTCCCCAGTAAAAATATGAGCCTGTTTTTCTCCTGGATAAACAGATCCGCCCACTCATCTTTTGGTTCGGAGATAATAATTGGAAAAAGGCGTCCCAACTCCTCCACAGTCAATGTATCAAGATCTTTTGTCATAGGGATAATCCAATGAAGATGTTCTTTGGCGATTTATCAATCGGGCCCGGAGTTAAGGAGTTGGACATTTCCTTTGCAGGCATTGGTCAGTTTTTGGGTGAAATCGGAAACCAGGAATTCTTTGATCGATATCTTGAGAATGATTCCGCTATCAGTGTAGGTTTCATTGAGTTTTTCGATTTGGAATTGTTCCAGCAGAGAATGGATTTGGCCAATATTATTAAAATCAATTTGCAACGTCTGCTCAATAGTGGGAAATACCTGGATTTTTGAGGCTTCCCGCAGGCAGGTTGCTGCAACTCCGCCATATGCCCGGATTAATCCCCCGGTTCCCAGTTTAACTCCGCCAAAATAGCGTGTAACGGCAACCACAACATGGTTAAGTTGCAACTTCTCAATGGCGTTAAAAATCGGTTTCCCTGCAGTTCCGCCCGGCTCACCATCATCTGAGAATCGGTAAAGATCTCCTGTTTTATATGCCCAGCAATTATGATTCGCCTGGTTATCACGGGTTTCTTCCAGGAAGACAAGGGCATCGGCTACAGTGTCAACCGGAGAGGCCCTGGCCAAAAAACGGCTTTTTTTAATCTCTTCCTGATAGAAATATGGTTTAGTGAGTGTCAGCATTTTACTATAGATGGAATTTTTAAGGGAGGAGTCCAGTTTGGCCAGGATTCATCAAGATTTAATAAATCCTGGCCAAAAGCCAATTGCAGACTGCCAACAGCTGTTCTATCCCCTAATCCAGATACACTGGATAAGTATGTCAAAAATTATTTCCTACTCAAAAAACGCAAAAAATAATTTATAAGATACTAAACAAATTTGTAAATGACGCCTCCCCAGGTAATTCCCGCGCCCAAACCGAGAAACATGATGGTGTCGCCCGCTTTGACCCTGTTTTGTTCAATGAGTTCATCCAGAGCTATGGGGAGAGTGGCGGCTGTGGTGTTGCCGTAGGTTTGAATATTGTTGAACATCTTTTCTTCCGGGATATTCATCCTGTCCCTGAATGCTTCGTTGATTCTAAGGTTTGCCTGGTGAGGGATGAACAGATCGATATCTTCAATTGCCATGTTCGCTTTTTCCAGCAGTTCCTTTGTCAGCTTCGGCAGACGGGTTACGGCGAGTTTGAAGACGGTTTTACCGTCCATATAGGGGAAATGATCCTGGTTTTCTATAATGGCTTTGCTGATGGGTTTTCCGGATTTATGGGCGGGCAATCCAACTTTAAGAACCCCGGAATGTTTTCCGTCAGCATGCAGAATGGATGTAATAATACCGATCTCTTCATTGGTTTCCCTTGCTTCAATGCAGGCCGCTCCTGCTCCGTCAGCAAAAATAACGGCAGTATCCCTATTTGCCGTGGTCAGTTCCAGGTACCGGCTTTGAAGTTCCGCGCCCACAAGCAGAATCTTCTCCGCCTTTTCACTTCTGATATAAGCATCACAAATCTCCAACCCATGAAGAAAACCGGTGCATTGCTGACGGATATCGAGCGCCGGTACCTTTTTTGCTTCAAGCAGATTCTGCAGAAGGGCTCCTGAACCGGGAACGTTCACATCCGGTGTCATGGTGGCAAAAACAATCAGATCAAGATCACCCGGATTCCATTTTGCCCGCTTTAACGCCTGTCGGGCCGCACGGTATGCCAGATCGGAAGTGCCGACATCCTCTCCCTCCTCAACCCAGTATCTTGCTTCAATACCGGTGCGTTGAACCACCCATTCATTGGAAGTGTCCATCAGTTTGGCAAGGTCGTGATTTGAGACATGCCTGTCAGGGACATATCGGCCGGTGCTTTTTATGATTGATCTTTTCATGATATGATTTTAGAGAGGTTGAAGGTATCTGCCACCCTGATACTGCCGGGGAATTATACCGAATTTATTTTATAACTGATGTGAACGAGGTGGAGATACAAAACCTCACTTTCATGGGAAATCTTAAGGGATCGGCAGTTGGAGGTCAATAAAAGAAATGTCAGGATCTCGGGTGGAAACAGCTTTTTAAATGAGATATCCCCGGTTCTGTTATGCTTTTTTTTTTCAGATCTGCATCTGTTATTTTTAATAGGGACAAATACATTAGAATGCGAAGAGGATTTTTGAACCAATTAAACAAAAACCTGATTAAAAGTAAGGGTAAAGATGGCTATACAATTTGCGGATCGCATGGATGGAGTAGAGGACTCATTTATTCGGGAGATATTGAAGGTAACGGAAAATCCGGAGATTATCTCATTTGCCGGAGGATTGCCTAATCCGGCGTTGTTCCCGGTGGAGCAGGTTGCAGTTGCTGCTGAAAAAGTGATCAGGGAACAGGGGAGCTGTGTTTTGCAGTATGCGACAACAGAGGGCTATCTGCCACTCAGGGAATATATTGCCAACCGGTACCAGGAAAAATCGGGACTGGAAATTGATCCCAGCGAAATTTTGATTGTAAATGGTTCACAGCAGGGGATCGATCTGGTTTCCAAGATCCTGTTGAATAAAGGCGATAAGGTTCTTATTGAAGAACCCGGCTACCTGGGAGCGATCCAGGCCATCTCTTTGTATCAGCCGCAATTCCTGTCTGCCTCTTTATTGAATGATGGGATTGATCTTCAGCAGGTCGAAAGGATACTCAAAAATCATTCAATTAAATTGATGTATTCTGTGCCGAATTTTCAAAATCCGGCGGGAATTACATATTCACGGGAGAAGAGAACAGGTCTTGCCAATCTCTTGAAGGTTTATGGGGTGCATCTGCTTGAGGATAACCCATACGGGGATTTAAGATTCTCAGGGGAAAACCTGCCGCCCATCAAGTCAACACTAAAAGAATTGGGAATCCTTCTCGGATCTTTCTCCAAAGTTACGGTTCCCGGAATTCGCTTGGGGTGGGTTTGCGCCGATTCCGAAATCATGCGGAAAATAAAAGTCGTCAAACAGGCGGCTGATCTGCACTCAAATTACATGGCCCAGCGAATTTTGTACCAGTATCTGGTTGATAACGATCTGGATGAGCATGTCTCTAAAATCAATCAGGCGTACAAAAAGCAAAAGGAGTGCATGGTTGCCTGTATGGAACAGTCCTTTCCTGAAAGTGTTACTTTTACCAGACCGGAAGGAGGCATGTTTCTCTGGGGAGAGTTGCCCGAAAGGTTTTCAACATTTGAGTTGTTTGAGAAAGCTATCAAGAAAAATGTGGCGTTTGTTCCCGGGAGGGCTTTCCATCTCGACGGGAAAGGAGATAACACCTTCAGGCTCAATTTCTCCAACTCAAACGAGGAGTTGATCAAAAAAGGGATCGCCTGTCTGGCGGATGTTATCAAAGAGTATCTTGCGGAGAAATAGCACTCAATTCAAATTTGGCGACTGATTCTGGTTTGTCGGGGAGTATTGGAAGAGTAAATTCTCAAGGGGAATGATCTCTTCCAGATCATTCACAAACTCCTCGTTTGCCAGTACTCTTTCCCGGAGTCTGATATCCACGGCACAACTGTTCTCCGTTCTCAATGTGAGAACAATGGAACAATCGCCCGGGTATCGATTGATTAAAGCCCTCACTCTTTCCAGCCTGTCCTCTTTAAAATCTCGTGGGAGTTTGATATTCACGCAAGAGGAATGAGCAGCCCGAATATCGGGGATCGATTTTATCGATTGGGCAATCAGCTTTCGGGAGTCATCATCATTTTTGATGTAACCTGAGATCAGAACAGGGTTGTCATACTCCTCCGGTTCCAGAATATCCGTAACAGCTTTAAAGGTATTGGAGAAGACAAGTACTTCCATGGTTCCCCAGAGATCTTCTACGGTCAAAGCAGCCCATTTCTCATTATTCTTCTTTGCCAGCCTGATAATCCGGCTGCTGATAACACCGGCAATGTTTATCACCTCCTTAAAGTTAAACTTGCGATCCGGAGCTTTCAGGTCGATTGATTTGTGGATTTTGGTGTAGGTGTTGATCTCCTTGAAATAGGGACTGAGGGGATGTCCGGATATGTAAAAGCCCAAGGCTTCTTTTTCGAATTTTAACCTGGTTTTGGTTTTCCAATCCGGAACATCGGGAAGCTCGACTTTTGTTCGGCTTTTTTCTATTTCATCTTCGTCAAGCAGATCGAAGAAGGAGACCTGATTTTTAATCTCCATCGATTTCTCGGCGTTGGCAATGGTGAGAACACTGTCAATCCCTTCAAGAATCCGCTTCCTGTTCGGTTCCAGCGAATCAAACACGCCGCTTTTAATCAGAGCTTCCAGTACCCTTGAGTTTACCTTGGAGGTATCAACCTTGCTGAAAACTTCCAGCAGGTTTTCAAATCGTTCACATTCGTCACGGGCGTCCAGAATACTTTTGAGGGCTGTCTCACCAACATTTTTGATGGCGTTGAGTCCGAACCGGATTCTGCCGTCATGAGCCGTAAAAATAAGATCGCTTTCGTTGATATCGGGGGGTAAAACCGGGATATTCATCTCATGACATTCGCTGATCAGTTTAACCACACTTTCAGGTTTATTGCGTTCAATGGTCAGGAGCGCCGCCATAAAATCCACCGGGTAATTCGCTTTTAACCAGGCTGTCTGATAGCTGATCAGTGCATAGGCTGCCGAGTGGGATTTGTTAAAACCATAGCCTGCAAATTTGTCAATCAGGTCAAAGATATAATTAGCTTTTTCATCATCGATACCATTGTTCTTGCAACCTGAAACAAAACTTTCCCGTTGCTGTTGCAACACTTCCGGAATCTTTTTCCCGATTGCCCGTCTCAACATGTCCGCACTGCCCAGGGTGAAGTTGGCCAGTACCTGAACTGTTCTCATTACCTGTTCCTGGTAGACCATGACTCCATACGTCTCGTTCAAGACTGTTTCCATCAGCGGATGGGGATACTTGGTCTTCTGTCGGCCATGTTTTCTTTCAACATAATCATCAACCATACCCGATCCAAGGGGGCCGGGTCGATAAAGTGCCACCAGGGCGATGATATCCTCAAAACAATCCGGTCTTAGTTTTCGGATCAGTGCTTTCATCCCTTCGGATTCCAGTTGGAAAACTCCGGTGGTGTCACCGCGACAGAGCAGTTGAAACGCCTTAGGGTCGTCCATGGGGATGAGGGAGATATCCAGTTGATCATCTTTAGCCCGTTTGCGATTGATGAGTTCCACGGTTTTATCGATAATCGTCAGGTTCCTGAGACCCAGGAAGTCAAATTTTACGGCTCCCTGGTCTTCGGCATATTTCATGGTGAACTGGGACTGAATTCCCTCTCCCTTGGTAGGCGTGCAGGTAGGCATGACATCGGAGATGGGGGTATCCATAATGATGACGCCGGCCGCATGAGTGGAAAGGTTGTTGTACAGGCCTTCCAATGCAAGTGCTGTTTTTATCAGTTTTTGTTCAAGTTCGGAACCGTGGTCGTGCATCTCCTTTAATTGCGGTTCAGCTTCCATCACTTTGGGGAGTGTTATTCCCAGGTCGTCCGGAACCAGTTTGGCAATTCTTTCCGCTTCGGCAAAGGGAATATCCAGTACCCTCGCCACACTTTTAATGGCGCCTTTTGCTTTTAAGGAACCGATGGCGGATATCTGGCAGACGTTTTCCTCCCCATATTTTTGTTTTACATAATCGATTACCCGTTCTCGTCCTTCCACTTCAAAATCGATATCAAAGTCGGGCATGCTGACACGTTCGGGATTCAGAAATCGTTCAAACAACAGGTCATATTTTAAGGGGTCCAGATCGGTGATCTGCATGGAATAGGCAACCAGAGAGCCGGCGCCTGAGCCTCTTCCCGGTCCAACCGGAATTTTCTCCTTTTTTGCCCATTTGATAAAATCGGAAACGATCAGGAAATATCCTGCGAATCCCATCTTGTTGATAACGTCCAGTTCAAAAATCAATCGCTGACGATAAACCTCTTTCTGCTTAGCCTCCTCTTCATCAGTCCAGTTGTAGATTTTTCGCAGGTATTCAAACCGATGTTCCAATCCCTCTTTTGCCTGATCCACGAATTCCACTTCAAGAGTTTTGTCGCCTTCTACAGGATATTCCGGCAGGTAGAGCTTTTCATTGGTCAGATCCACATTACAACGATCGACGATTATCTGCGTGTTGCGGATGCATTCTTCCGGTAGATTGCGAAAAGAGTCAATCATCTCATCAGTACTTTTAATGTAAGACTGATCCGTTTCCATCTCCTTTGCATTGGGATCCGTAACTTTCTGTTGCCATCCCATGAGGCGCAGAATATGCTGGCTTTTTGCATCGTCGCGGGTTTTGTAATGGCAATCACAGGTTCCGATCAGGGGCAGATTTAATTCCCTTGCGATTTCAATCAGAATCGGGTTAACCCTTTCCTGCTCTGCCAGACCGTTGGACTGCAACTCTATATAATATCTGCCGGGAAAGACATCTGCGTACCATTGAGCGCTCTCTTTTGCTTCATTAATTTGATTGTCCAAAATCCGCCTGCAGATCTCTCCGGAAAGACAAGCGGAAAGGACGATCAGTCCTTCATTATATTTCTCCAGCAATTCACGATCGATCCTCGGTTTGCCATAGTATTTTCCTTCGCTGTACCCTATGCTGGAAAGCTTGACCAGATTATGGTATCCCTGCTTGTTTTCGCATAACAGCACGGTATGATACGCATTAGGCCCCGGTTTGGAATAGGAACGATGAAAACGGCTGATTTTTGCAACGTAGGCTTCCATGCCGATAATCGGCTTAATATCCGCCTTTTTCATCTCCTTTTCAAATTCAACCGCTCCATGGAGATTTCCATGATCGGTAATGGCACAACTGTTAAAGCCGAGATTCTTGAGGTGTTTTCCCAATCCTTTGACTTTGATGGCTCCGTCCAACAGGGAATAATGGGTATGAAAATGAAGATGTGTGAATGCTGCCGTCATATTACTGATTTGAATTGATTTATTGGGATTTGCTTATTAAGTAAGCGTCCCTCTCTTTAGAGTCTTGATGATTTTGAATCGCATGTTCATAATAAGCGAATGCAAGGGCTAATGAAAGAACAATTCTTTACTGGTTTTGCCGGGAGTGGCTAGAATATTGGTCTCAAAGAAAAATGGAGATTGTTTGTCAACGGGCTTCTTTAGTATTGAATCGGTTATACGGGGATATGGGTTGATTCAAATATCCGGGCAGGATTTTTTATGATCAGAGATTTTATTTATACAGCGTACAGGCAGATATGTTCAAAATGAAAAAACAGAAATTCAGTTATCTTGTTATATGTCTGGGTTTGTTTCTAGTGGTCACAGTCTTTGCGGAATCGGAACAGCAGACCGAATCAAAGGGTATATTTCTGCAAGCCCAGGAAACTTTTAAAAAAGCGCAAGGGCAAAGCGGGGAACAGAAACGAATGAATATGCTGAAAGCGGCAGGTCAATTTGAAGCACTGGTGGAAGAGCAGGGTATTGAAAACGGCTACCTGTATTATAATATCGGGAATGCCTATCATGAGGCCGGTGAAAAAGGTAAAGCGATTCTCTATTATCTGAAAGCAAAAAGACTGATACCCGGTTTTACCGATCTGAATTATAACCTGGGCATTGCGCGGGAAGGGATTCATGTTCCTGAAGGAAAAAAAATATGGTGGGATGACATTAAAAAAGGTATTCTGTTCTGGCATTATTTGCTGGATTATGACACCAGGCGTATCATCCTGATCTGCTCATTTTCCTTTATCTGGATTTTCCTGACGATCTCAATTGTGCTTCGTAGCTTTTTACTTAGGGGAGGTGTGATTTTATCCCTGATTCTATCTGTTTTATTTGGCGGGTCATATCTTGTTTCGGCTTACCAGATCCATTTTATTAAATCCGGTGTAATCACAAAACAACAATCAATTGTCAGAAAAGGACCCGGGAAAACCTATGGTAAATTCTATGATCAGCCTCTGCCGGGAGGAACTGAATTCAGGATTATGGAAACCCAAGGCGAATGGTGGAAAATCAAGCTCCAAAATGACGATGAATTGTGGATCAAGTCCGATGAAGCGGGAACCATTTAGACACCCTCGACAATGATCATGAGAGTTTTGTCTTCCCGGTCAATGCCCGTATCAGTGCAAATAATCCGATTAACACCACCGGAATGCTCAGGAGTTGTCCTGTGTTGAGTATCCAGCCCTCTTCATAGGCGACCTGGTTCCTCTTCACAAATTCTATGAAGAACCGGGCAGTAAAGGCTCCGGTTAGGTATATTCCGAATAGCAATCCCGGTTTTTGAAGGGTATCGATTTTCCTGTACAAAAGAACCAGAACAGCAAAAAGAGTGAAGTAGGACAGTGATTCGTAAAGTTGAGCCGGATGTCTTGGAATATTATCAATGTGGCTGAAGATTACACCCCAGTCTGAATTTGTCGGAGCTCCCAGAATCTCCGAGTTGAAAAAATTACCAACCCTGATCAGTCCTCCCCCTAATGCAACGATAATGACGATTCTATCCAGAATCCACAGGTAAGATTGATCCGGTGTTTTTTTCGCGTATATATATAGTGCAACCAGAATACCAACAACTGCCCCATGACTGGCAAGACCGCCTTTCCATACTTTTATGATTTCACCAGGATGGGATATAAAGAATGACGGATTATAAAAGAGAACCTCTCCCAGCCTGGCTCCGATTACCACCGCCAGCAACATGTAGATTAACAATCGATCGACTGATTTTTCAGGCTTTTTCTCCAATCTGAATATTCTCGTCATGATGAGGGTGCCAAACAGAAATGCCAGCGCAAAAAACAAACCATACCATCTGATTGCCAAAGACCCGAAACGAATCAGTTCCGGGTCCATACTCCATATGATAATTGAGTCCATGAGTCTCTAATAAGAAATACAGGGGGTTGGGTTCAGCGTTTGATGGGATCATAACTGCCAAACAATTTAAATCCGATATCCAGTTTTTCCAGTTCTTTTAGACAACTGTCGACCCGGTGATTATTGATTAAATCGATGAAAAACCGATAGCGCCAGGGAGAGTTTTTTAATGGACGAGATTCCAATCGACAGAGGTTGATGCCGAATACATGAAATTCTCTCAGCAGTTCAAACAACAAAGAATGTCGATCTTCCTTAAACTCAATGCGAAGGGAGGTTTTGTTCCTGGTGAAATCGGGAACATAATTCTCCGGCTTTTTCCGGATGACCACAAACCGTGTCATGTTCTGTTCATAATCCTGAATATTGACGGCGGCAACCTTTTCCTTGAAAACCGGATTAGTATCAGCCAGCACTTTGGGAATAATGGCGGCAACCGGTTCATCCTTGCGTTCCAGGAAAAGTTCCCCGGAATGGATGTTGGAATTTGAAAAAACTACACCGGCTTCCGGCATATGTTTGGCGGTGAAAATCATGGTCTGGTTAAACGCTTCCGTATGACTGTAAAACTGTTTCACCCGATCAAGAGGAACATGGGACACCATGCTGAAGCGGATCTCAATCATCAGTTCGTTGACGATGACCACATTGGAAGCCACCAGGGCATCCTGTGCCTGACCCACTATACCTGATATGGAGTTTTCAATCGGCAAAACTCCAAGGACGTTTTCACTTTTTTCCACGACATCGGCAATTTGAGGAATGGTGGTTGTGTAATGGATGTCGCTAATGGCGGTACCCCCGACCAAACTCGCGGCCTGGTTGCTGAAAGTCCCCTTAGGTCCAAGGGTATATATTTTTTTATAATGGGAAAGGTCAATCTGGCTGGGTTTCATAAGTATCCAAGAGCAGAAAGTTTAGGCTGTCAAATCGTTTGTACCGGGTATGAACATTTTTGTATCTTAACTATTTAAAATCGATTGGTATAGATAGTCAATTGAACTTTATTCCTTATCATCAATGTTTGATCCTGATTTATCCCATGTCTCCATCGATATCTCCCTTTGAGCTTGATCAAAAAAATCATAAGTAGGATTGCAATTGGAAGGATTTCCCAAAATATCTTACTGCAAGACGAATTCAGGGTTGCCTATGAAACACTACTTCCTGTAAAAATAGAAAAAAACTTCCAACTCGTAGGGGTGACAATGCAAACTCGGTACATCAATATGATGGGACAGACAGAAAACAGTGGAAAAGAACCAGTCTGGTTTTTTGTCTCTAAAACCGATAAGAAAAAAAAGAGATCAACCAAGATAAAGGAAGAGACCAGAGAGAAAGAGGAAAAATACATCCTCTGCAAACAGTGTGAGAATAAAATCACCCTGCCGGAAAATAAGTTTGAAGTCGGTGGCGAATTTGAACATACCTTCCTCAACCCGGGGGGACAGGTTTTTAGAATCGGCTGTTTTAAATCAGCAGAGGGTTGCATCGCTCTGGGCGTTCCTACTGCCGAGTGGACCTGGTTCGAGGGTTTTGAATGGCAACCGTCCCTCTGCAATCAGTGTAATACGCATCTGGGTTGGTTTTATCGGTCTCTGTATGATCACAATTTCTTTGGCTTGATATTGGATCTGTTAAAGTGAGGGGGTCAAGCCAACTTTTGACTCACCTTTCAGGGTGGGTCAAAAGAAGACTTGACCCCCTTGTTGAACTATTTGAATTGCATGATTTGGGGAAAACAGCTATTAATATTTGTTAAAGTTTCGGTTTCTTTTTCAACGAGAAAAATACCTGCATGAATCCAGATGAATAGGTTTTAAAATTTCCTGGCAAATCGGAAGAGAGATGATTCTGGATTATCACTTAAAATAGTATGTTTTAATAGGGATTAGTTTAATGCTCAATCTAATTAGAGATAACGTACAATCATTTGGGATTAAGTTTATTGTTGGTGTGGTAGTGGTGGTAATGGCTTTTTTCGGCGTATCAACCTATCGCAGTCAAAGTTCCAACACTATCGTCACGGTTGATGGTTACGAGGTTAAAATTGACAAATACCAGCGTGCTTATGAAAACAAGCGGGAGGAGATTCGTTCAAGATATGGAGATAGGGCTTCCGAATATATTAAGATGATCAACCTGGAAGGGCAGATTGTCCATCAGTTGACCAACGCCGCACTTGTTCTCAAAAGTGCTGAAGTCAACGGACTGGCTGTTTCGGACAAGGAACTGGCCCATGAAATCTATAACATGTCGGCTTTTATGACAGATGAGCGGTTTGATCCCGATAAATATAAAAACAGTTTGAAAAACATGCGTACCGAAAAACTGGCCTATGAAAAGGATTTGAAAGAGAGTCTGACGTCCAGGAAGCTTTTCCGGTTTATCAGCACAGGCGCACTTTTTAGTCGCAGTTCTCTTGAGCAGGAATACCGCCGCTATGAATCTGAACTGTCTGTTAAGGTGATAGAATTTAATCCTTCCCTGTTTACGGATCAGGCAACTTTGTCTGATCAGGAGCTGGCAGAATATTATGATCTCAATAAATCCACTTTTCAGCAGAAGAGTCAATATGCCTTGAATTATTTTGTCCTTGATATAGACGATGTGAAAGACAAAGTGGTCGTTCGTGACAAAGAGATCAGCCATTACTATGAAGCTAATAAGGAAACAGAGTTCACCAATAAGGAGTCCTTTTTATCCCGTCATATTCTCATCAGTACTGCGAACGATGCTGGCGATGAAGAGTTGACAGAAGCCAGGAAAAAAGCGGATCAGATATACAGCCAGATTATCGAGCAGCCGGATCAGTTTGCAGCGCTGGCAAAAAAGTACTCCGATGATTCGGGATCTGCTACCAAGGGAGGTGACCTGGGTTGGGTTGAAAAGGGTTCATTTGTAGCCGAATTTGAGTCGGCCATTGATCTCCTCAAGAAAAATGAGATCTCAAAGCCGTTTAAGAGTGCCTTTGGTTATCATATTGTAGAACTGGTTGATAGAAAAGAGGCGGAAGTTCAACCTTTTGAAGCAGTTAAGGAAAATATCAAGTTGCAGATCACAATTAACAAAGCAAAACGGCGATTGATGAATCAGGTGGAGAAACTTCAGTTGGGGACTGAAACAAAACCCCTGGCAGAGATCGCTCAATCACTCAATAAAACCGTTGAGAAAACTGAGACCTTCGATGACACAAAAAATCTGAAAAAGATTGGCTACTCCTATCAACTTTATCAAAAGCTTGGCAATGCAACCTTGAATCAAAAAGACCAATATGCACTTGCCGGCGATCAGCAAATTATTGTATATGAAGTTGCAGAAATCATAGAGCCTTTTGTAAAACCTTTGGAGGAGGTGAAGGAAACGGTCAAGTATTATGCTATTGAAGAGAAAAAGAGAGCAATAGCCGCCGTAAAACTGGAACTGTATTCCAAAGAAATAAAATCACTAAAAGAGTTTGACAACCTTGCATTAACTCTTAAAACTAATGCCATCGATGCCAGATTTAAGTTCTCCGACAGGGAAATCAAAAATCTTGGCGTCAGCAACAAGTTTAAGATTGATGTCTTCAAAATGGAAAAAGACCAGGTCAGAGCCGTAAAAGATGGCGACAGGGCTTATCTGGTTTACCTGATTGACAAGAAGAGTGGAGAGTTAACCGAAGAGAACAAACAGACGTTAACGCTTCTTGGCAATATGATGCGTCAGCAAAAAGCTGAAGTTGTTCTCAATGGCTTTATTGTTCGACTGCGAACGCAAGTTGATGTCGACTATAATATGCCTTTATTAAATGCGATGAATGTCCGGTTGGATTCCTAAGATGTTATTTTGTTAAGTTTTTGTCCTATCATTAACCAGTGGATGTAAGGTAAGGAGTAATATGGAGATTTTGGATCAACTGCAGTCAAAAGTAAGGAACGCTGTTCAAAAAATCGAAGAGCTTCAAGGAAGAGTAACCGAACTTGAAGAGATAAAAAAGCAATATGAAGACAAAATGGCGAGTCTGGTTCAGGAATTTGGAAGCATCGATTCTTCAAGTGTCGATCAACCGGGCGGATCAGATTCAGAAAACGGACAATCAGAAGGTACTCAATCCCAGGAAAGTCTGTATCGTCATCAGTATTAATGAATAATAAATGGGTGTCTTTTTAAAAGCGTTCATTTTTATACTCATATCATATCTATTTACTGTTCCCTCCATTACGTTAAGCCGGGAGTTGGTTGGTGTTGTACCACTGACCAACCAGCGCAGCAATCAAGCGAATGACTGGATCGGGTTTTATATCCAGGCCAGACTGCAGGCATATCTTGCTGAAACCATTGAAATTGACTTTTTTCCATTGGAAACGCTGAGGCTGTGGCAATATAAGTCAAAGCCTTCTTTGCCGGTCTCAAAAAATAATTCGATTTTGATTTCAGGATCATTTCAGCAGGTTTTACAAAATGGAGTTGTAAACATTCAGATGCAGAGGTTTATCCCTGAAAAACGGGATCAGTTTTACAAGATCCTTTTTTCCATGGATGATTTTGAAATTGAACTGGATAAGCTCTTTGCGGAGATCTGTTTGTGGATAAATCCCGAGTGTAAGCCTCTAGCGGGGTTTAAATATCCAATATTACAATCAGTCAGGATTGAGACGATTTTTAAATACCGGCAGTTCCTGTATATTCCCGGGGCTATTCCCGAGATTGGAACCACTCTGCAAATGAAAGAGTTGGTGGATGAAAACAGCCGCGCTGAATTTATTGCCGATCTGGCCGAGGGAATGGTGATCGTGTCGAAAAATCTGCTTCTTGACGAACAGAAAGCCTTCCAGGGAGAGGTTGAACTCTTGCTCAGATCAGCTGCCATGAAGCATCCCAAAGATTGCAGAATTCTTGCTTTGTTGGCTGAGATCTACTATCTGAACCGAAAGGATTCAGAATGGGTGGTAAAAACAGCTACTGAGGCGCTCAGCATCAATCCAAACAATAGTCTTGCTTTGTTGATGCAGGTACTGGCAACAGATGTTCCAGACTCTGATATCAAGTCATTGTTAGATAAACTGACCGAAATAAATCCCTGGATCTGGGTGAAAAGTGACGAAAACCAGGAAGTTGTTCAGTTTCAAAATGGTCTTTTCCATTCTGAATTATTGCAGCTGTCTGAAAGTGTTGAAGAACAGAATACCCCTCTAAAGTGAGTCCGGAGTGTCTTTCTTTTCCAAACATCCGAAAATTAATAATTAAATTATGTGTATCTCATGAAAAGGTTTCGAATTGTACTATCTATTGTTTGCTCTTTAGCGACCTTAACCCTGTCAGGATGTAACTACAATTATCACAGGGGATTGGAACTGGAAAAACTGGGAAGATATGAAGAGGCGAATATTGAATATAAAAGGGCCCATACAAGTTCTCCTGGTGATGATAATTATAAGGAGGCTTACTTAAGAACAACCGTCAAGACCACAGAGGATCTTTTAGAACGGTATGATATATATGTGGGAGAAAAGAAGTATCCCATGGCGTTCCAGCGTTTGGAAAAGGCTAATACACTCACTCCGGATCATCCAAGGGTGCAGGAGGAGATGAAAAAGTGGTATCGTGTTTTATTGGCCGGAAAGTTAGAATTGACGGAGATTAAATCTCTTGCCAATCAAATCCCGTTAACGGATCAGATTGTGCTGGAGATCCGTTTCAACACACCCAACATCACAAGACAATTGGCTGCAACAATTGACTATCAGACTATGATTTTCAGTGTTGAAGATATTTTATATGATCCTCCCCAAAACCTGCTGATGCTCTATTCTGTCAACTCTGTTGGTGTAAAGCTGGTTAATAATACAACCAGACGCAGTCAATTTAAAAGATTTGTTGATTTTAAGGTTCCTGTCCTTGTTGACGTTCAAGGGGAGATGAAATCCAACGGGCAAGAATTGACACCGGTACAAGATTTTTATCCCATGGACCGCTTAGATTTCCACCTCGATAATCAGTTCTGGTTTCCAACCAGGGGAATTCGGTATTCCTTGAAACTGGATGGTGATGTTATCCGGGTAAACAGCTCAATTAATCATATTGATTTCCTGCCCCAGATTATTTACTTCAATAAAACAGATAAACGATACTTCCTTGATTTTGGTCATCTGCAGCTGGCACAAAAAAAGATTGGAGGAATGTGGAGTTTCAGGAGAAAGGTCACTCCCGGTCGGGAGTATCTGGCAGATTTAAGGAAAAACCTGATTCTTAATCCCTATTTTTATTTTCGAGAGGGTGGCTACCCTTTTATCCTCGGTGATTAGTATTGATGTAAAAACCAATAGGGTGGTTTTATGGTTGTCTTTTTTTATGTGCGGGTGGGGTTGTAACCCCACCTTGCCATAATCCCTGTTCTGACAATATATTCCAAAGTAAGCGCTTCCAAGCACCCAAAAGTTTTCCCTAGGTCGACTTGCCTGTGGCCGAGTGACTGAGGGAGGCTTCTATGAAAGGATTCAGTTGTCCATCCAAAACGCCAGCTGTATCTGAGGTTTCGCAACCCGTGCGGTGATCCTTCACCATCTGATAGGGGTGTAAAATGTAACTTCTTACCTGGCTTCCCCAAGAGATATCCTTTTTTTGACTGTTCATTTCGTCCTTTTCAGCCTGCCGTTTTTCTTCTTCCAATCTAAACAAGGAAGCTTTCAACATTTTCATGGCAGTTGCCTTGTTTTTATGCTGGGATCTTTCGTTCTGACATTGCACAACTATTCCTGTGGGAACATGAGTAATGCGAATTGCCGAGTCGGTTACATTGACATGCTGTCCTCCTGCTCCGCTCGAACGGAAGGTGTCAATTCGCAAATCACCTTCATTGATGATGATGTCGATTTCATCTTCTATATCGGCATAAACAAAAACAGAGGCAAATGAGGTGTGCCTGCGTTTGTTGGTATCAAAAGGAGATAATCGAACCAGTCGATGAATTCCTACTTCAGTTTTTAATTTCCCATATATATATTCGCCTTCAATGCCCAGGGTAACGGATTTTATCCCCGCTTCTTCCCCTGCTTGGAAGTCCAGTACCGTAACTTTATCCGCATTATCATCTCCCCAGCGTCGATACATTCTCAATAGCATTGATGCCCAATCCATTGATTCCGTGCCACCCGCTCCGGGATTGATTGTTAAGATGGCATCACATTGATCCTGGGGGCCTCCAAGAAGATGATTAAGTTCAAAATGTTTGATGGTCTTGTTGACTGCCTTTAAATGCTGTTCTACTTCCTGTGTTAACTCCTTGTCCTCTTCCAGTTCAAGTAATTCAATGGCCGAGACAATCTCCTGGTGGAGTTTTTGAACCCTTGCCCAGCGCTCCTGAATGGATTTAATGGCCGAAATTCTCTTCAGGGTAGTTGTGCGATCCTTATTCGATTTTTGCCAGAAGGCATCCTGGGAAGCGATAAATTCCAATTCATCAATTTCCTGATTGATTTTGTCTAATTCAAAGATACCCTTCTAAAACGTCGATTTTTTCCTCGGTATGATTCAATTCTCTTTTTAAGTCGTCTATTTTCATTCCTTTATTCTCTTTATATGTTCCATTAATTTTTTTATGTAAAAATATGCTTATCAGTTCTGATTGGGTTTGTCAGCCTGGAATCCCTCTCCTGGATGCCGGATAATTGTATCAAACCATTTTTCCAAGTGTAGCCTTTCTCATAAACCAAATGATTTAGCAGAAGTTTTCCTTTGAATTGTATTATGAACAGAGAACGAATGCGCAAGTGTCAAGTCTGGGTACTGTTTCATCAAGAATGTGAACTCGCATCTTGGATTTTAAATCCAAGATTTATCAAAGCTATATCTTATTGAAATAAAGTGTTAATATCGAATAAATTGTTAAGGTATGCTGTGGTATCCGGGAAAAACCGTTTGCAGAGGAAATCTGGATGTGAATCGGATTCTTTTTAATTTCCAAAATACTTTTGGCGGTTGGTATAGTATTTTTATTTCATACTTAATAGATCTCTTATAAGCAGTTATATATGGGGTTTGTCGAAATAAATTTCAGATCCGATGATTCAACTTTGTAGGGTAAGTATTAATTAATATTGCCAAACTGGTTTGTTTTTTTATATTGATCTAATAAGCTTCTTTTCTCATCAGAGGTAAAATCTGATCGGAGGATGTTTTGGTTAACGATAACATCGGGCAAAAAACTGAGATTGGAAATTGTTCAAATTTGCTGAAAAAGATTGGAGCAGAAGAGATCAATCATTTTAAGCAATTGGGGTAAGTATTTTGGATCAATTTATAAAGGACAGTTGTTATTCTTGATGAGTAAAAATCATATAACAAGGATAGATCACGAGATGATTTCAATTCAAAAAGGTTTGGATATACCAATTGGCGGTTCTCCCATACAACAGATAGACAATGAAAAGAAGGTGACTTCCGTGGCGATTGTAGGAGAGGATTACCATGGTATGAAACCTACGATGAAGGTAAATGAGGGTGATACTGTTAAACTCGGGCAAGTGATATTCGAGGATAAGAAAACCCCCGGGGTGCTTTACACATCCCCGGGAGCTGGAAAAGTAAAGGCTATCAACCGTGGGGAAAGAAGAGTTCTTCAATCCGTAGTGATTGAACTTGAAGGAGAGGAAGAAGAGGTATTCAAAACATACTCCGAAGCGGAGTTGCTAACCCTGAATAGAGAACAGGTTGTTGACAACCTTGTAAAATCAGGCCTTTGGGTTTCCTTCAGAACCCGCCCCTACAGCAAAGTTCCCCTCCCGGAAAGCGAACCACGCTCCATTTTTGTTAATGCAATGGAAACCAACCCCTTAGGGGCGAATCCGGAATTGTTTATTAATGAACAAAGGGGGGCATTCACAAACGGTCTGAAGGTTATATCTCATTTGACCGAAGGGAAGATTTTCTTATGTAAATCTCCAAAAACCGACCTCCCGGAATCTGATCTTCCCAGGCTTGTGGTGGCAGAATTCCAGGGATGTCATCCGGCGGGTCTGGTGGGAACTCATATCCATTTTCTCGATCCTGTTAATATCGATAAAACGGTCTGGCACCTTAATTATCAGGATGTTATTGCCATTGGGAAACTTTTCACAACCGGAAGGATCTATGTTGAACGGGTTATTGCTATTGGGGGGCCTGAGGCAAAGAAACCGAGGTTATTGCGCACTCGGATTGGTGCTGATTTAAACGAGTTATTAGTGGGTGAGTGCAGTGATAAGCAAAACAGAATCATTTCCGGATCGGTTCTCTCCGGTCGTCAGGTAAAAGAAACCTTAAATTTCTTAGGCCGATATCATTTACAGGTTTCAGTCTTGGAAGAGGGGCGAAAAAGGGAATTCTTGGGTTGGGTTGGCTTGGGCATGAATAAGTTCTCCATTAAAAGAGTGTTTTTATCCAAATTGCTTCCGGGGAAACAGTTCTCCTTTACAACCTCACAAGAAGGAAATAAAAGGACAATGGTTCCCATTGGAATGTATGAGAAGGTAATGCCTTTGGACATTCAGCCGACATTTTTATTGCGGTCATTAATTGTTGAGGATACTGAAAAAGCGCAAGCTTTGGGCTGTCTTGAATTGGACGAAGAGGATCTGGGGTTATGCACTTTTGTGTGTCCCTGTAAGTATGATTTTGGTCCAATATTAAGAAATAATCTGATTCGAATTGAAAGAGATGGATAAATGAAGCTAATACGGAAATTTCTTGATAGTCAGGCGCGACAGTTTCATAAGGGTGGGAAGCTGGAGAAGCTTTATCCCGTCTATGAAATGATAGATACCTTTCTTTATACTCCTGGCGAGGTTACTAAAGAGTCGTCCCATGTGAGGGATAGCCTGGACTTGAAACGACTTATGATCACAGTAGTGGTTGCGCTGCTTCCTTGCATCTGTTTTGCAATGTATAATACTGGTTTCCAAGCCAACGGAGCTTTGGAAAAAGTCGGATTATCGGGAGCTTCAGGATGGAGAGGCGGCGTTATTGACCTGATCGGGTGTGGGTATGATCCCACCAGTATTTGGGCTAACATCATTCACGGATCTCTCTATTTCCTACCCTTGCTGGTTCTAACATTTGTTGTGGGTGGATTCTGGGAAGCCCTGTTTTCGATTACCAGGGGCCACGAGATCAATGAGGGTTTCCTGGTTACCGGTACTTTGTTCCCCTTGATTTTACCGCCGACTATTCCCTATTGGCAGGCTGCATTGGGGATTACTTTTGGAGTGGTTGTGGCCAAAGAGCTGTTTGGCGGTGTCGGGCGAAACTTTCTAAATCCGGCCTTGTCGGGTCGGGCGTTCCTGTTTTTTGCTTATCCTGCACAAATTTCCGGCGATTCAGTGTGGATTGCCGCGGATGGTTTTTCCGGGGCAACTCCCCTTAGTCAGGCAGCTGCAGGCGGAATAGAAACCGTGAAGGAATCGATTACCTGGCTGGATGCTTTCATTGGCATCATTCCCGGTTCAATGGGAGAAACCTCAACCCTGGCGTGTCTGATCGGGGCGATCATTCTGATTGCTACCGGAATTGGTTCCTGGAGAATAATGGTAAGCGTCCTCATCGGCGCAGTGGGACTATCATTCTTCTTTAATTCCATCGGCAGCACTACCAATCTCATGTTTTCCATGAGTCCCTCCTGGCATGTTGTTTTGGGCGGGTTTGCCTTTGGTTTGGTTTTTATGGCAACAGATCCGGTCTCGGCGGCAATGACGCAGACCGGGCAATGGATTTACGGGGTCTTGATCGGATGTATGGTGATTCTGATAAGGGTTGTGAACCCCGCTTTTCCCGAAGGAATGATGCTGGCGATTTTATTTGGGAATGTATGGGCTCCGTTAATTGACTACTATGTTGTTAAATCGAACATAAAACGGAGGAAGCAACGCCATGGCAAATGAATCAATTGGGAAGACAATCCTGGTAGCAGCTCTTTTATGTATTGTATGCTCCATATTGGTGTCAACAGCCGCTGTAAAGCTAAAGCCCCTCCAGGAGATCAATAAAGCGCTGTTCAAAAAAAATAATATCTTAAAAGCTGCGGGACTTCTTGAAGAGGGTAAGGATGTCGAAGAGCTCTTTAAAAACATTGAAGTCAAATATGTCGACATCGATACCGGGGATTTTAATGAAACCATCAATTCCAAAGCGTACAATGTGAAAGCTGCTTTGGCCAGACCGGGTTTAAGCGTTGCCATTTCACCGGAAGCAGATATTGCCAATATCAAACGGCGGGTGAAAACAGCTGAAGTTTACCTGGTCAAAGTTGATGGAAAACTGAAGACCATCATCCTTCCCGTATATGGCAAAGGATTATGGTCCACCATGTATGCTTTTCTGGCATTGGAATCCGACGGCAATACCATAAAGGGATTCAGCTTTTATGACCATGGGGAAACTCCGGGGCTGGGAGGTGAGATTGATAATCCCAGCTGGCAGAAACAGTTTCAGGATAAACTCGTGTATGACGAGGATTGGAACGTGATGATCAATGTTCTTAAGGGAAAAGTGAACAGAGATAAACCGGAGGCCATTCACCAGGCGGATGGTTTATCCGGTGCCACTTTGACAACCACAGGAGTAAAAAACATGATGCGCTACTGGCTGGGGAAAGACGGGTTTAAAAAATTCCTGCAAAACGTCAGAAAACAAGATCAAGGAGCATGATATGACGAAGATGTCAGAGGTTTTATTCGACCCCATTTTTAAGAATAATCCCATTGCACTACAGGTACTCGGGATCTGCTCGGCCCTGGCCGTCACCAGTAAAATGGATACGGTGATCGCCATGTCCGCGGCTCTTATATTTGTGACCAGTTTGTCAAATCTCTCCGTCAGTATCATCCGCAAACATATTCCAAATAATATCAGAATCATCATTCAAATGACGATCATCGCCTCCCTGGTAATCATTGTTGATGAAACCCTGAAAGCCTATGCCTATGATATCAGCCGCAGGCTTTCGGTTTTTGTCGGTTTGATAATTACCAACTGTATTGTTATGGGGCGTGCCGAAGCGTTTGCCATGAAAAGCGGGCCGGTAGCCAGTTTTTTGGATGGTGTTGGAAATGCGCTGGGATATTCGCTGATATTGTTTGTGGTGGGAGCCATCAGGGAGATTTTCGGGACTGGGAAGTTTCTGGGCTATAATGTTTTGACTCCGATTACGGAAGGTGGCTGGTATCAGACAAACGGGCTTCTGGTATTGCCACCCAGTGCTTTTTTCTTGATTGGTTTTTTTATCTGGGCATTACGAACTTGGAAGAAAGATCAGGTAGAAGAGGATAATTAAAATGGTAGAAGCCTACATTAGTCTATTTATCAAATCAGTTTTTGTTGAAAACATGGCCCTGTCTTTTTTTCTGGGGATGTGTACCTTTCTGGCAGTATCCAAAAAAGTGGAAACAGCCATGGGCCTTGGTGTTGCAGTTGTTGTTGTTCAAACCATTACGGTGCCCACAAATTATTTTATCTATAATTACATCTTAAGGGCGGGCGCTCTTTCATGGATCGGACTTCCGCAAGTCGATCTCAGTTTTCTGGGATTGATCAGTTATATCGGTGTGATCGCAGCCATGGTGCAGATTCTGGAAATGGTTTTGGATAAGTATTTTGCCGGGCTTTATAATGCCCTTGGGATTTTCCTGCCGCTGATTACGGTTAACTGTGCCATCCTGGCAGGTTCTCTGTTTATGGTGGAAAGGGACTATAACCTGGGAGAAAGTGTAGTTTATGGATTTGGTAGCGGGTTGGGCTGGGCTTTGGCAATTGTTGCCCTGGCCGGAATTCGGGAAAAACTCGTTTTTAGTGATGTTCCGGACGGACTAAAAGGACTGGGTATAACTTTTGTTACAGCAGGGCTGATGGCCATTGCATTTATGTCGTTTTCAGGGATTCAGCTGTAGTTAGGGAATCAAGCTAGCTTCAGATTGTGATTTTTAATTCATCCTCAAAAGGAAATTAGACATGATTGAGATTTACCTGGGTGTTGTTATGTTTACAACCATTGTTTTGACCCTTGTTGTTGTCATTCTATTTGCAAGGTCTAAGCTGGTTGCAACAGGTGATGTTGTTATATTGATTAATGATGATGCAGAAAATTCAATCAAAGTCTCGGCAGGCAGTAAGCTACTCAATACACTCTCAGCCAGAAATATTTTCCTCCCTTCGGCTTGCGGCGGAGGGGGAACTTGTGCACAGTGCAAATGCACGGTTCTGGATGGCGGAGGGGATATTCTGCCGACCGAAACCGTTCACATCAAAAAACGGGAAGCGGATTCAGGAAAACGGCTGGCATGTCAAGTGACCGTAAAACGGGATATGAAGATCGAAGTCCCGGCAGAGATATTCTCAATCAAGAAATGGGAATGTGAAGTGGTCTCAAATCCCAATGTTGCCACCTTTATCAAGGAGCTAACCCTGAAACTGCCCGAGGGCGAAAATGTCAACTTTCGTGCCGGAGGGTATATCCAAATCGAGTGCCCTCCGCACAGACTCGAATATAAGGATTTTGAAGTGGCTGAGGAATACCGTCCGGATTGGGACAAATTTGATATCTGGCGCTATAAATCCAATGTCAAGGGACATACCATTCGTGCCTATTCCATGGCCAATTATCCTGATGAAAGGGGGATAATAAAACTCAATGTACGGATTGCAACTCCACCACCCGGCTCTCCACCTTCTGTTCCTCCCGGAATTATGTCCTCCTATATTTTCGGTTTAAAACCGGGTGACAAGGTAACCATCTCCGGACCATATGGAGAGTTCTTCGCCAAAGAGACGGATGCCGAAATGGTGTTTATCGGGGGTGGCGCTGGTATGGCTCCCATGAGGTCTCATATTTTCGATCAGTTAAAACGGTTAAAAACCAACCGGAAAATTTCCTACTGGTACGGGGCGCGAAGCCTTCGTGAAATGTTCTATGTTGAAGAATTCGACAAGTTGAAGGAAGAAAACAAGAACTTCGATTGGCATGTGGCGTTGTCTGATCCGTTGCCGGAGGATAATTGGACCGGTCTGACCGGGTTTATCCATCAGGTTCTATTTGAGCAATACTTAAAAGACCATCCCGCACCTGAAGATTGTGAATACTACATGTGTGGTCCCCCTTTGATGACATCTGCCGTTATAAATTTGCTTGAGAACCTGGGTGTTGAACAGGAAAATATATTGCTGGATGATTTTGGCGGTTAAAGATTTGCTCACTGACTGGAAAGTGGGAATCAGGTTAATTAGTGGTCTGGTTTTCCTCATTATTATTTTAGGCTCCTGCACCAAAGACAAAGTCGAACCGGTGGAGATCGTCGGTTCGGCCCTGGGCACCGTTTTCTCCATTAAACTCGTCTCAATCCCGGCAGATGTTAATGTCAGTTCCCTCCAATTCAAGATAGAAGAACTATTAACGCAGATCGACTCTTTCATGTCTGTTTTTTATCCCACATCGGAGATTTCCCGTTTTAATGATACCAAGTCGACAGACTGGTTTAATCTTTCTCCTGAAGTTTCAAGGGTGATAGCAGAATCCCTGCAAATTAGTGAAGAAACAGGGGGTGCCTTTGATTTTACCATCGGCAACCAGATTGAACTCTGGGGATTCGGAAGGTCAGCAGCTACCGGGAAGATTCCCGATGAAAGTAAAATCCAAACAGCCTTGCAGACATCTGGGTATCAGAAATTTTTAATCTCAAAAGACCGGTCTTCCATCCGGAAAAACGATCCCGGATTATCGATTAATCTATCGGCGAGTGCAAAAGGTTATGCGGTTGATCGTGTGGCGCAATTGCTGGAGGAAAACAAAATCTTTAGCTATCTGGTGGAGATAGGGGGAGAGATCAAAACAAAGGGGAAGAAGAACGGGGCAAAGCCGTGGTTGGTTGCCATTGAGCGTCCTGATGTTAATAAAAGATCCATTCAAAAAATCCTGAAACTTGGAAACGATAGCATGGCTACCTCAGGTGATTATCGTAACTTTTTTGAAATTGAAAACCAACGGTTCTCTCATACCATTGATCCGAAAACTGGATGGCCGGTGAATAATGAGATCGCTTCTGTCAGTGTCATTCATCCTTCCTGCCTAAAGGCGGATGCCTTGGCAACAGCTCTCATTGTCATGGGATTTGAAAGGGGATTTCAATTTGCACAGAAACATAATTATCGTGTATTCTGGATATTAAGAGAACAGGGAGAGCTGGTTGAAAAATACTCTCCGGAATTTAAGCCCTTTTTAGATTGAGCAGGTTATGGAAGTATATATTGCATCCATTATAATATTTGCTTTGGCGATCCTGGGATTATCACTGGGAGCCATTTTTAAGAATAAACAAATCAAGGGACATTGCGGGGGGACGCCGATACTGGAAAACTGCATTAAGGATGAGTTCGGAAATAAAATTGTCAGTTGTTCAACCTGCAGTTGTGAAGATGAAGGGGATTAGGACTTTTTGAAGAGTTGTTTTATTTTGGGGATAAACGTTTTTTTGTTTTTCTCCCGGTCACCACTTCCTGCCAGGATCTGCTTCTCATTTGCATCAATCGCTTCCCATAGTTCCACCCGATTTAAGCGGTTTTGCTGTCCTTCCGTATCTGTATGATTGTCCACACTGTTTCTGCCAATAATCTGGGAAACGGCATTTTTAAACTCAATTTCATTGGTTGACTGGACATCTATGTCCGGTTTCAGCTCCTTAATGATTGACTGGTTACAGACGGTCTCAATGGTTTTAATCATGTCACTTAAATCATCATTTAAGTCCAGGTTGGCAAAAAGGTATTTTATATTTTCGGCAAAATCCAATTGGTCATAATTCTGGGTAATTAATACGATGGGAACCTGGGCATGGAGGTTTAAAACTTTTACCAGGTCTTTGGCCAGTGCACTTTCATGTCCCATGAACAGCCAGACAACAGCGTCGATTTGTTGATTCTCAAGAATCTCCCTGGTTTTAATAACGCCTCGTGAATAATAACAGGAAAATTCGGATTGCTCCAGGTGACGTGACAAGGCGTTGGGGAAATCGTCTGCTGATATGATCAATAAACTGGCTATCATTCTATATGATTAAGATTATGAGGTTTAAACGAAAAAAATAGAAAGACACACCTGCTCAAAATAACAGGACATTAATTAGAGGGCATAACAAAAGTTGCCTTTGATGTAAACTCTAATATCGGATTTCTATAAGGGTTGATGATACAAATTAGATAATAATTTGAGATATCAGTATATGATACAGTGTATCAGTGATCCCTGTTCAAGTCTATTCCATCCCAGTCGATTCTACATTATGCAGAAATTTTGTTATACACGCCACCAGACGAAAGAAACATTAATCGATTTTCTAACCCGAAGGTTTCCTTATCAGAGCAGAGAGAGCTGGCTGAAGTCAATAAAATTAGGTGCAATCAAGTTAAATAGCCAGGTATCGGAACCTTCATGTGTTTTAGCCAGTAAAGATGTGATCAGCTATGAGCGTCTTCGATCCGATGAGCCAAAAGTCGATACGACCTACAACATTCTTTTTTCAGACCCAGTGATACTAGTGGTGGAAAAAAATGGAAACATTCCCATTGCTGAATCCGGCAGATATTATCGAAACACTCTGATCAATATTCTCAAGGAAGAAGAGGGACTTAAAGAGTTATATGCCGTTCATCGACTCGATAAGGAAACATCGGGAGTCTTGTTGATCTCACGCACTAAAGAGGTTGCCACCATACTGGGACAGCAGTTTGTTAAACAGATCCCCCAAAAAACCTATCATGCGATCTTGAAAGGGGAAGTCGCCGAGCCATCAGTACTGGTGGATCAACCCATAGGAAAATGTACGGAGGAACAAAGCAGGATCAGGATCAGGCAAGTGGTGAGGAGTGATGGCAAACCCTCCAAATCTCATTTTCAGCGGGTAAAGGTGTCGGATGGATTAACCTTGGTCAAGGTCCAGACTTTTTCCGGGAGAACACACCAGATAAGGTGCCATGCCGAATTCCTGGGTCATCCCATAATAGGCGACAAACTGTATGGACAAGAAGATGACAGGTTTCTAGAATTCCTAAACGGGACCGGAGAGCCTCTGTTCCCGCCTTTTGGAAAAATTGAGAGACAGCTGCTACATGCATCCTCCCTCTCCTTTCACCATCCTGTATCTGGCGAAGAGATGCGATTTGAATCCGATTTTTACCCGGAATTCTCCAGATTTGAAGCGATTAAGGACTGGCTAGACAGACAGTGATTTTCCGAGGATCTCTCCCATCTTAATCTTCCGATTACGAACAAGGTTTTCCGGATTAATGCTGCCATTCTGGAACAATAAGATAACCGTACTGCCGAGCTGAAACCGACCAATCTCGTCTCCCTTTTTATAGTTTTTAGGGGGAAAGACAGGCAGATGGAACCGGGAAGCTTCACCCCGGTTTGAGCTGAGGTCGCTATATTCCAGTTTGATCTTACCAACGACCGTAGCGCCGACCTTCACCAAGGCTACCTTGGTCTTTTTTGTTTCAATCAGAGATACAATTCGTTCGTTTAGTGAAAACAATCCACCCACATTGCGCACCCCAAAATCATTGACCGGCCAGAGATTACCCGAGAAATAGCTGAATTCTTTCAGCACTCCTGCAATAGGCGTGTGTATGCGATGATAGTCTGCCGGGCTTAAATAGAGTGTTATAAAAAAACCATTCTTAAAATAGGCTGCGTAGGTTTCTCCGACCAGATCGATGGATGAATAATAAATCCCTTTTGTCTGTACCAACAGATCGTTTTTGATCTCACCAAATTCTGCAATTGTCCCGTCCACAGGGCTGACAATGGAATCGGGCTGATCATCGATGGGTCTCACCTCCGGCTTGAGTTCGCGGGTGAAAAAATCGTTGAATGTTTTGAATTGCCCAATGGCTTTTTTTGCCTCATCCAGCTTCACTGCATAGAATTGGCAATAAATTCGAATGAAGGACCGAAGAATTGGAGATGGGAGCTTGATATCGGACAAAGCTCCCAACATTCGACTTGCCAGGTTTTTAGGAAGCAGCTTTAGGAAAAGATATCTCATAAGATTATGCAATCGTGCTTTCAGTTGGTAACGGAGGATTTAAGAGTTCCGTAAGCTGTTCGAGATTCACGGTCTCTTTTTCCAACAAGAGTTTAGCCAGGGCTTTCAGTTGATCTTCGTGTTCTGATAAGATGCTAAAAGCCTGATCATAACTATTCTGCATGAGGTCGTGAACTTCTGATTCAACCAGTTGCATTGTTTCTTCGGAAACGGGATCTTCAGCATTATAATCCATTGCCAGGTAATTCCCACTATCCCCCTGGGGGATTGATCGCGCCCCCAGTTTTTCACTCATTCCCCATTTACAGATCATTTGATAGGCAATATTGGTGGCACTTTTCAGGTCGCCTTCAACACCGGTTGAAAAATCCTTTAAAATCAGATCTTCTGCGGCTCGTCCGCCCATTGCCACTGCCAGCTTTGCCTTGAGAGCTTCTTTTTCCAGACTCAGTTTATCAGTTTCCGGGAGAAAAGAGGTTAGACCCAGGGTTTGCCCACGAGGGATGATGGTTATCTTGTGAATGGGATCGGCTTTCTTCATGTAATAGGCGATCAGGGCATGACCCGCTTCGTGATATGCCGTTGCCATTTTTTCGTCGTCTTTCATGATCATTGATTTGCGTTCAGCACCCATCATTACTTTGTCCCTGGCCCATTCCATATCGTCCAGCATCACTTCCGATTTATTCAATCTGGCTGCTCTCAATGCACTTTCATTAACCAGGTTTGCAAGCTCCGCTCCGCTGAATCCAGGAGTTCCTTTGGCTATCACTTTTAAATCAGTATTCGGCGATAACTGGATCTTTTTTGAATGGACTTCAAGAATCATCTTACGGCCATTGATATCCGGCA
This sequence comes from bacterium, assembly GCA_018829445.1. Classification (GTDB taxonomy): domain Bacteria; phylum SAR324; class SAR324; order XYD2-FULL-50-16; family XYD2-FULL-50-16; genus JAHJTV01. The sequence continues at coordinate 159,317 of JAHJTV010000061.1, read as the reverse complement.
ATCCAACATCAACCTGGCGATCAAACCGACCGGGTCTTAACAATGCCGGATCAAGAATATCAGCCCTGTTGGTGGCGGCAATGGTGATGATTCCTTCTGATCCATCAAAACCATCCATTTCCACCAATAACGCATTAAGTGTCTGTTCTCTCTCATCGTGTCCGCTTCCCAGTCCGGCACCCCTATGACGACCAACAGCATCAATCTCGTCAATAAAAATGATACAGGGTGAGTTTTTATGCCCCTCTTCAAAGAGATCCCTGACCCGACTGGCACCAACCCCTACAAACATCTCCACAAAATCTGAACCGGAAATATTAAAAAACGGTACACCGGCTTCACCGGCTACGGCCTTTGCCAGAAGAGTTTTTCCTGTTCCGGGAGGTCCTACCATCAGGACACCTTTGGGGATTTTGCCTCCCAGGGTTTGAAATTTTCCCGGGTTTTTTAGAAAATCGACGATCTCCGAAAGCTCCTCTTTGGCTTCCTCAACACCGGCGACATCTTTGAAGGTGACGTTGAGCCCCTGATCCACATATTTTCGGGCTTTTGACTTGCCAATGGACATTATCTTGCCTGAACCTGGCATTTTTTTCATCATGAAGATCCAGACGCCGATGAGCAACAGCAACGGTCCCCATTGGAGCAGAAGCACAAGATACCAGGGAGTGCTTTCTTCATTTTCAATCTTTATTCTGACTCTCTGATTCCGCAGGTTTTCAATCAAAGCCGGATCATAAGTGGTGATTGTTTTAAATTCCTTGCCGGAGGTGGTCGTTCCTCGAATCACTTCACCACTGATCGAAACATTACTAATCTGTCCCCGATCCAGATTCTGCAAAAAATCGCTGTACCCCATTTCAATGGATGGAGAGGTACTCCATTTAAAATTGTTGATCAGGGAAAAAAATAAAACCAGTAAAACAAGACCGGTTAATAGGGATCTGCTATTCAACTGTGGACTCCTTAAAAATCTTATGTGGAGGTGGTTCAAACATTTGCTGCCAACAGAAACTGTTTGACCTTGTTATAATCGAATTCAGAGATCTGATTCGTCTCTTTCATTCTTTCCAGTATCTCAGATATTGAGATAATTGAAAACAGGCGATATCCTTCTTTTTCCAGGCGTTCGGAACCGCCCTGTTTTCGGTCTATCAGCACAATAGTGTCTTTAATTATCAGCCCTGCTTTTTCAAAAAGTGAAAAAGTTTCAAATTTGGATTCACCATTTGTGATTAAATCATCGATTATGAGAACCGTTTCGCCCGGTTTCCAAATGCCTTCTATCTGGTTTGAGGTGCCATAAGCCTTTTTCTCTTTCCGGCTGTAAATCATCGGTTTCCCGGAAAGCAGGCTGAAAGCTGTTGCAATCGGTAGAGCTGTATAGGGAATACCGGCAATTTTATCGAATGTAAGGTCTGCAGAAAGTTTTACCAGCGCGTCGGCAATTTGATTTAAGAGCTTGGGAAAACTTATAGTTATTCGCAAGTCGATGTAAATGGGTGATTTGACTCCGGACTTCAGGATAAACTCTCCAAATTTCACTGCACCGATTGATACCAGGGAGTCAATTATCTCAATATTATTAAGCGTCATACTGTTAACTTGTCAGTTTTTGATATACTTCTTCGTATTTGGCAATGGTCTGCTCAATGATTGAATCAGGAAGTTTCGGACCCGGCGGGGTTTTATCCCAGTCCAGGGTTGACAGATAGTCGCGGATAATCTGTTTATCATAACTTTTTTGTGGTTTTCCCGGGATATAGTCATCAGCAGGCCAAAATCTTGAAGAATCCGGTGTCAGAATCTCGTCAATCAGGATTACCTCTCCATTTAAGAGTCCGAACTCAAATTTGGTATCCGCAATAATTATTCCTTTTGACAAGGCAAATTCAGAGGCTGTCTTATATAAATGCAGTGATTTTTCCTTGACTGTATTGACTATTGATTCACCAATAATTTTTTTAAGTTCAGCCTCCTCGATGTTCATATCATGCCCTTCCTGGGCTTTGGTCGAAGGGGTAAAAATCGGTTGCTCCAGTTTGGCAGATTCCTTTAATCCGATTGGGAGTTCAATTCCACAAATTTTTCCGGTGTTCATATAATCCTTAAATCCGGAGCCTGACAGATAACCCCTTACAATTGCTTCCAGTTCTATCATCTCGGTTTTATGCACTAATACGGACCGATCCTTGAGAACATTCTCATATTCAAAGCATTCAGCCGGAAAATCAGATGTGTTGGAGGAGATAAGGTGATTGGGGATAATATCTTTAGAAAAATCGAACCAGAAGTTTGAAATTCTGTTCAAAAGTTTTCCTTTTCCGGTAATCTGGCTGGGCAACACAACATCAAATGCCGAAATGTTATCAGTAGCAACTATCAGTAATTTATCATTAAAATCATATACTTCTCTGACTTTTCCCTTTTTGTAAAGCTTAAGATTTGGACATAAGCAAGTTTGTGCTGTCATGGTTGTTACAATTGTATGTGTTAATGGTGAATGTTCTGCCGAAAAAAGGTCACAACAGGAAAATATAAAAAGGTCCGTAGTGATTGTAGATTGTCTTATTAAAAAGTACACTTCAAGAGGATTGCGTTCAAGTGCTAATTTGACGTGCCGGGTCAATTTGATAAGATTCATGCGGCTTTGTGCTTAAAACCCCTGATGAATATCAACTAACAAGTATCGACTGGAGATCTTTATTTATGATGGTAAGGTATCATTAGTCTTGTCTTTTAGATCTATTCGGTTTAAAAGAAATTTATTTTAATCAGCTACTTGAGCATCCCTGCTTTATTAAGCAATGATCAGCACTAATAAAAGTTAATCCTTTATTCTAATTGAATCTTCAAAATGGATCATTTACCAATTTTTCTTAATATCACAGATCAAAAGTGCATTGTTGTGGGGGGGGGTGATAGTGCCGAAGGTAAAATCACACTTTTGCTCAAAGCAAATGCAAAGGTCAGGGTAATAGCATCGGATCTGAAATCGTCTCTCCTGGATTTAAAAGAAAAAAAGGTGATTGAGCACCAGATTAGACCTTTTTCAGATGAAGACATAGACGATTGCAAGCTTGTTATTGCTGCGACGGACAATCTTGACTTAAACAGGAAGGTTTCGGAGAGTGCAAAGAGGAAAAATATTCCGGTCAATGTGGTGGATTGTCCTGAACTCTGCACTTTTAATATGCCTTCGATTGTTGATCGTTCACCGGTTCTAATTGCAGTTTCAACTGGAGGAACATCTCCGACGCTTGCCAGGATAATTCGAGCGAAACTGGAGGCCATGTTACCCCAGTCATATGGAAGACTGGCTGATCTGATCAACGGATTCAGGGACAAATCGAAGTCCTCCAACACCGATCGGGAGAAACGTCGACAATTCTGGAACAAGATTTTTTCCAGCCCCATCATCGAACTATTCCTTTCGGGAAGAGAAAAGGATGCAAAGGAGGAGATTCAGAAAGAATATGATAGTATCAATGCCAATCACCAAAGTTACGGACAGGTTTGTCTGGTGGGAGCCGGTCCCGGCGATCCAGATCTGCTGACGTTGCGGGCACTTAGACTGATCCAGAATGCAGATACCATTGTCTATGATCGCTTGGTTTTCCCTTCTATTCTTGACTATGCCAGAAGAGATGCGGAGATGATTTATGTAGGCAAGAAAAGTGCGTTGCATACGGTTCCCCAGGATCAGATTAATCAGACATTGGTAGACCTGGCAAAACAAGGGAAAATGGTTGTGAGATTAAAAGGGGGTGATCCGTTTATTTTTGGTCGTGGGGGTGAAGAGGTTGAGCTGTTGATTAAAGAGGGAATCAGTTTTCAGGTTGTTCCAGGTGTGACAGCAGCCTCCGGATGTAGTACTTATGCAGGAATACCGTTGACCCATCGGGATTATGCCCAATCCTGTACTCTTGTTACCGGTCATTTAAAAGACGGTAGTATGGATTTGAATTGGGAATGCCTTGTTCAACCCAAGCAGACAATTGTTTTTTACATGGGGGTTGCCAATATTGAAAGGGTTTGTGGTGGACTGATCAAGCACGGGATGCCGGGCTCCAAACCGGCAGCTATTATTCAAAAGGGAACGACAAAGAACCAAAAAGTCTATATCGGTACAGTTTCAAATTTAGCCGAGATTGTTGAAAAAAATGATATTAAACCACCCAGTTTGATTATTGTCGGGGAGGTTGTAAACCTACACCGAAAGCTGGGAAGTTCAAACCTCGATCGCATCCTCTAATCAGAAAAAAAGGAGATTAGCCCGGATTGTTTTATACCTTATTAGAGATCAAGGTATTTCAAGATCTCCTTCCTTGATTTAGGCATGACAACATCATCGATCCAACTTTCATCAATGACGACTGAATCAGACGTTAGCACCTTAATTACCATGCCATCTTCCAGGATTTTATTCCTGGGATAACGAGCATTATCTATCATTCCTCCGGCACATTTCAGTCCCAATTCTGAATGGACCATAAAAGCAAAATCCAAGATCGTCGCTCCGTAGCGTAGCTCGATGATTTTGCCGGCTGGGGTTAAGGTTTGAATTGTTTTAGTCTTGCTGGATCTGAAAACATCATCAATGCGGATATTGTCAGAAGCCACTTCAAGATACAACTGCAAAAATTCTCTATAATTTTCAGTAAGATAAACACCTTCATTGATAAGCGTCAATATTCCCTTACGGTTTTTATTCTGAAATTCCCGGGTAACAATGAAGATTTTAATGCGCTCTCCATTGATGATTACTTTTGTCGTTAATCCTCTCCACCCGTTCGCCTTTGGGTTCGAAATATAGTCGAACATATTCTGGGGAACTGATCGGAAACTGGTGTGTATGTTCCCCAGGACGCTGTAACAATCAATGGGGCTGTAGGTTTCGATGACTATTGCGTTAAGAACACGCTGTATCTCGCCTCGAACCAGTAGAAATTCCTGAGGTTGAAGGTATTGTGGTGAAATGGAAGCAATCAATCCGGGGGGGGTATAATCCTCTATTTTTTTGATGATTTGCAGGATGGCTTTTTTCCGTTCCCGATAAAAACTCATCAATTTATCAGCCGTCTGTTTGTAGGAATAGGGATACAGAATCTTGAAAACTCGATCTCTCAATTCCTCCTCAATTTCAATGAGCCCCAGACCATGTGCAACTTCGGCGTAAATAGTGGTGGTTTCCTGGCAGATACGGCGTTGTTTCCAGCGGGCCAGATGGCTCAGATCGGTTAGATTATCCAAACGATCCAACAGTTTAACAAGAATAACCCGAAAATCGATATTACCCAGCTGAAAGATTTTATATAAAGTAAGGTTTTGGTTTTCCCTGACCTTGGTAAGAGCATTTACCAGCTTGGAAACGGTTTTCCCAAATTTATTCTTTATCTCCGTGTCAATTCTTCTTTTTTCCCATTCTCCTTCAGCATCTTCAATTGAATCATGTAACAATGAAGAGATGATAGTGTTGGTATCGAGATTGTACTCAATGGCACTGAGGGCGACCCTGATAGGGTGAATGAAATAGAAGTCTCCTGTCTTCCTGAACTGCCCCCGGTGAACCTCTTCTCCAAAATCAATGGCTCGGTTTATAGTATCAGTGTCGATCGATTCATCTTCTGCCACTTTTTTTAAAAGCAGGTCTTTGAGTATTGCAATATTTTCTTCGGCTGTAATCCTATCCATGGTTATAGCAACTGCTGACAAATGAGTAATTTTTTGGTTATCAATACAATACGGAATCTACTGACAGGCTAATTCAGTATCAGCCAAATGATGAACTGGAGCTAAAAGAAACGATTGTTTTTGTAGCATGTCATAATATTGGCAAGCCTGTAATCTTTTTTGATCGGCCTGTTGGTAAAACCGGGTTGTTCTTGATAAAAGATTTTGAGTGTTGAACAACCGATTAATAGTTTTCAGACAAAATTGCGCAGCAAGATTCAAATAAGAAACCTCACCTGACTTTTTGTAGCTTTCAAAATATGTCACACTCCATTTTAAATCTTTGGCAGAACGATTCATCTGATAGGTAAATCGAATTTCCTTTGGCGTTTTTGTTGTCGATTGAATCTGATTTTCAGACTGTTGAATCTGTTGCTGGGATAATCCGGTTCTTATGCATAGGACAAATGCAAACAGAGTGCAAAAAAAACCGATAATCAAATAACGTCTAAAAACCATAGAACAATGAATGATGGGATGGAAGAACAAGTGATGTAAATGGAAAGAGAAAAAGGAGATTAGTTTTTTGAAGACTTTTTCTGTTTATGCCCAGTCGATACGGCATCAACGTCTGGTTTCCCTTCTTCATTCCAGCGATATGAATCGGATAGCTCAGCTCCAATGAATTTGGCGCCTGCCATATTACATGATTTGAAATCGACCCTTTTAAATTTTGCTGCTGTGAAGTCAGCCCCTGAAAAGTCCGCTTGCTCAAAGGTCATTTCGGAAAAATCAGCATTAACAAAAGTTGCATTAGAGAAGTTTGCCTGATTACACCTGGTTTCATGGAGTTTGGCTTCAATAAAAACTGTTTCTTGAAGATCGGCGTTGTTTAGAAACAAACCGGAAAGATCAGCACTTTTCAGATTGGCACCTTTTAGGGATTGCCCTTTTTCCAAGCGTTTTTTCAGCAATTCTTTGAGTTGGGCACTTGTTGTTCGATCTCCTATGGTTGCAGCCTGAAATTTTTCGTTTGTCTCTCGAAGACGTTCAGCTAACATCTTCGCAAAGTTTCTGTACAGTTTGAAAGCCAACAATAAGTTATGTTGGGATAAAAGGCTTTCGTTGATGACGAGCAGAACGGCATCACCGCCTTCAATAATTGCGCCTGCGGATCGGGGAGACTGATTAATCACTCCCATTTCTCCAAAACAGGCCCCGGGTTGCAATACTGTAAGTACCTCCTCCTTTTTGTTTCCCACGTATTTAGTGATTTTAACATTTCCGGAGAGGATGATATACATCTGATCTCCCCTGGAATTCTCTTTAAAAACAACATCACCGTCTGAATACTTTTCACTGACTGCTAATTTCAGCAGGGCTAGTAATTCACCGTCAGTAAACGAGGAAAAGAACGAAACACTTTCCTTCAGTTTGATAAAGATCTCTTTCGATAATTGCATTCCGCCCCAAACGATTTATCTAAAACTGTTATCGAAGGTATTGCTGATTATAGGGAATCCACACAAATAACGTCGGTTTGTAACATCAGTAACTCCAGTTCCGCTTCTGTTACCACAACAATTCTATTGTATTTTAACGTGGGATTGAAAAGTTTAATCTCAACCAGTCCATCCTTTCGTGCAACCTCAATCTTATTTCCTGTGATCTTTGCAGTTCTGTTAAGATCTTCGAGAAGTGATATTAGTAATTTAGCCCTTTTAAAACGATTGAATTCTTTGTTCTTAGCAAGTGTGAAGTAATTTTTATTTCGAGATATTTTTCCTTCACGGATATCTTTCATTAAGGCGCTAATATCTTCAATGTCTTCTTTGGAGCTATACAATGGTTCTCCTCTATTGGAAGATTAATAAACAAATGTATAAATGAGTCCGGTTACTTGTGGTTTATCTTCGGGCACCATTTTAGCGAGGCGCGTGTGTCAACCTTTAGAAACCACAATCACGGAGCACCATGCAGCACACTGAAAATAAAAAATTGCGTGAATGTTCCAACCATTGAGTTTATTTTTTACTCAAAGATCGTTTCTCTTAAAACATATCCATTAATCGGTTTTTTACTCCCGATGGATCACGAGCAATGCCCGAAGTAAACAGTGTTCAACATGATTCTTATGCTGCCCTTTATGTGAGCTTAAAGAAAAAAATAGAAAGTTTCAAGTGCAGAGTAAATCATCTATCAAGTAAAACAGCCCAGTTATCACAATCCATTCTTCTTCTTCTCTCCGACATTCATTTTTGCAGGGTTCCCCTCCATAGAGCTAATTCTTATCAAACTGATACAGCATTTTACATGAAATAATTACCATTAAATTACAAATTAATAAAAATTATCCGTTTGAAAGCAAAATCGAATAATTTTAAGCCATTATCATTGATTGGCTTGATTACTTCCGATGCAGTCCTGGTCCAGAGTGATTTTAACTCTTTATTTTATAGGACTTAACAGATGAAAACCTACTGTGATGGATCGACAAGCAGTTGAAAAGTCGGGAATACCCTTTTTCTTCAAGAATCAACTAATCAATATCACTCAACAACAGCATCATGAGTGCCATTCTTATCCAAACACCGTTTTTTGCCTGCTCAAAATAGATCATTCTGGGGTCCTCGTCTACTTCAGGGCTGATTTCCGGCCCCCTGGGAAGAGGATGCATCACAATGGCATTTTCCTTCATTTTAGGCAGGCTGGTACTATTAATTACATATTTATTGGCAGCTTTTTCATAGTTATCCATGTGGAGGAATCTTTCTCTTTGAACCCGTGTCATATAAATACAATCCGCTTCTTCAATGGCCACATCAAATTCCACTTCCTTCCAAGGTGTTTGCTGTTTATCAAGAAAAGACTTGATATCATTTGCCATTTCGCAAATTGGCGGTGCAACAAACAGTACTTTGACATTAAAGAATCTCCCCAACAGATAGCATAAACTGCGGACTGTTCTCCCATATTTTAAATCACCAACCATGGCCACAGTCAATCCGTCAACTTCGGAAAAATGTCTTTGAATAGTATATAGATCCAGTAAAGCCTGGGTAGGGTGTTGACCTGCTCCATCACCGGCGTTGATAATGGGAATGGTAGAGACACTGGCAGCTCTTTTGGCAGCACCGATCTCAAAATGTCTGATGGCAATTACATCTGCATATCCCGAGACTACCTTGATGGAATCCTCCAGAGATTCTCCCTTGGAGAAAGAGGAGAATTCCTTTGCGTTTTCAGTAGAGATAACCCGCCCGTTCAATTGCAGCATGGCAGACTCAAAAGACAGCCTGGTTCTTGTTGATGGTTCATAAAACAAAGTCGCAAGAATTTTACCCGGCAATTGATAATTTTTAGAGTTATCCCGCATCTTTTCAGCAAGGGAGAATAATTTGGACAATAAAGGTCGATCAAATTGCTGGGATTCTATGACATGTTTAAGTTCTTTCACGTTGTCTCCGTATCAACTAAATTTTGGTGATAATGTCTGATTGTTCTATCTGTGTTTTTACTCTGATTCATAAATGGAATCAATTTGTTTTTCCCGGTGAAACTAAGCTAAATCTAACTAATGAACTGATTATTCTGCAGATGTACGGTGCGTACCAGAGAGGACTGAAGCATTTTATCCCCGGAAGTTAAAAGGAGAGTAACAAAGATCATTTCCTGCTTTGTTGAATCCGTTAACAATAGTAAATAAATTGAAATAGCATGATTATTTATATTTAACCTCCTCTTTCATAGGATGTTGATAAAATGCAGCATGGGAAGTTGTGTAATTATTGTCCAGTACTGCCGTTTAATTTTCCATGAATTCTAATGGGATGTGAACAACCCACACTGAAATAAGATTAACAAAACACAGAAAAAAGAATGAAAACCAGTAAAAAAAACCAGTGGTATTGGGAAACTGTTGTTTTATGCCCCAAACCCTTTGCCGAACTCTTATCGGGACTTCTTTTTGAAAAGAATGCTTCAGGTATTGAAGAATTGGAAAGTACAGGTAAATCAGTCAGGTTGAAGATATTTTTTAAGTCCGATGATTATCCTGGGATGAATCAATTGAAGAGTGTAATTGAGGAACTGATTGACCGAATAGACCAATTGAAACTAGTCACCATTGAACAAAAAGAGTTTCAGGATTGGCAGTCGAATTGGAAAGAGCACTTTAAACCGATTCTCGTCGGAAACTCCTTTGTTATTCGCCCTCCGTGGGAAATGGAAGTTTCAGGGAAAAAAGAGATCGTTATCCAGCCCGGGTTGGGATTCGGAACGGGATACCATGAGTCGACCAATCTTGCCATTCAATTAATTGAGTGGATCTCGGGCTCTTTCTCCTATAAAACTGTAATTGATGTGGGAACCGGATCAGGGATTCTTACCATTGCAGCACTTTTAACCGGTGCTGAAAACGTACTGGCCATTGACATAGATGAGGATGCCATCAGTGAGGTTAAACAGAATCTGAAGTTTTCAGGGATAGATCCTTCAAAGTGTGAGGTGCGGGTTACTGAAATCAACAACCTTACACAACCTGCTGATCTGGTTTTGGCAAATATTGAAGATTTTATATTGATACCTCTCTCTAAAGACTTGATTCGTCTGGTAAAACCAGGTGGGCTATTGGTTCTGAGTGGAATACTTGCAGAAAGAAAACAGGAAACCATTAACAGCTTCTCTCCAGGAATGACAGTCATTAAGGAGTTGGAACTGGCAGAATGGTATTCTGCGGTAATGAGTAAAAAAGCGTTTGGTTTTCAAACTTAAGAGTCAAATTTCAGTACCCGAGTGTTAATCCAATTATCTGATTCTGATCGCAGGACACTATGGAAAGCAATATCAAAACCTTACCAGGAAGTCCTTTGCCTCTCGGTGTTAGTAAACAGGCCGATGGATTTAATTTTGCCGTTTTTTCTCAAAATGCAGCAACGATAAAACTGTGTATTGGTTTGTTCAGGGACAAAAGTCCTGACTTGGAGATCTTTTTTGATTCAAGAAAGAACAGGACCGGTGACATCTGGCATATCCAGGTGAAAGGACTGCCGGATCGGTTTTATTACGTATATAAAGTGACGGGTCCCTGTCAACCCGATATGGGACTTATCTTTGACGGCGGGTTGGAATTGTTGGACCCATATACCAAAACAGTATGTGGGCTCGAAGAGTGGTCAAAAAGAGATTCGAAGGTTTCAACAAAGAATTACTATCAGGAAGCGGAATATGATTGGGAAGGTGACAAACCAATCAATCGGCCACTGAGTGAGACCATTATATACGAGCTTCATGTACGAGGTTTTACAAAGAATGATAATTCGGCTGTCAGTAACCCGGGCACGTTTCGAGGGCTCATGGAAAAGGTTGGGTATCTCAAGGAATTGGGAATCACAGCGGTTGAATTGTTGCCGATTCATGAATTTGATGAAACAGACTGCAAATATACTAATCCGGAAACAGGAGAGAGATTACTGGACTATTGGGGCTATAGCAGCCTCAACTTTTTTACCGTTAAATCCTCATACGCCTCAAATAATTTTGGGGTGGGTGCGCAAAACGAGTTTCGTGATATGGTGAAAGCTCTCCATAAGGAGGGTATAGAGATTATCCTGGATGTGGTGTTCAATCATACTGCAGAAGGAGGAAGGGATCGTAAAACTATCAGTTTCAAGGGACTTGAGAACAGCGTTTACTATATTCTTGATGATGCAGGGGATTATCGCAATTTTTCCGGGTGCGGCAATACAATGAATTGTAATCACCCGGTAGTTATTAAAATGATTTTGGATTCCTTGCGATATTTTGTTGTTGAGATGCATGTTGATGGTTTTCGTTTTGATCTGGCATCGATCTTCAGCAGAGGTAAGGATGGAGAGGTTATTTTTAATCCGCCAATTTTGGAGATGATTGCAAAAGATCCCATCCTTTCAAAAACAAAACTGATAGCGGAAGCCTGGGATGCAGGAGGACTTTACCAGGTGGGCAGTTTTCATGCCTCAGACAGATGGGCCGAATGGAACGATCGCTTCAGAGACACTATCAGAAGATTTTGCCGGGGGGAAGCAGGAATAATAAGTGAACTGGCTACCCGCATATCCGGCAGTGAAGACCTGTTCAAATCCTCAAAGAGAAACCCTACTCATTCAATAAACTTCATAACTGCTCATGATGGTTTTGCACTGATGGATCTGGTTTCTTATGAGGAGAGACACAATGAACAGAATGGTCAGGGAAATACCGATGGTAGCGGCAATAACTACTCCATGAATTTTGGAGTGGAGGGGGAAACATCCGATGGAAAGGTCTTGGCAAAACGTCATAAACAAGTTCGGAACTTTGCGACACTGTTGATGCTTAGTCAAGGAACACCCATGATGGTGTCCGGTGATGAATTTGGGAACTCCCACTTCGGAAACAACAATCCCTGGTGTCAGGATAATGAAATTTCCTGGCTGGATTGGAATCTATATCGGGAGAATCGCGAACTCTTTCAGTTTTGGCGGATGCTCATCAGGTTCAGAAAAACACACCCGATTTTTAGACGGGATTCCTTTTTTACAGGGAAAATCAACCCGATTTCAGATCTGGCAGATATAAGCTGGCATAATCAAAAGCTAAATCAACCCGATTTTGACAATTCCTTGAGATCTCTTGCGTTTTTAATCGATGGTAAGGGAGATCAAACCCGGGCAGATGACACCTTTTATATTGTTTTAAATTTTAACGATACCCCGAGTTTATTCGAACTCCCCTTGTTAAAAGAGGGTCATCGGTGGCAGGAGGTTCTTTGCACGGCGAATCCTCAAGGGTTTATCAATAATCATATGATCCCCTTGGATTATCAGCTGGAATATATTGAACTGGAAGAGTTTTCGATTAAAGTTTTGTTGGAAGCGTAACCTATTGATTGAAAGAAGTTTTTGAATAAGTCTTGACTGTTTTTTACCAACACCTGTAAAACCAATGAAATATCTTGGGAATATCAGAAATGATTTCTTAATAAGGTCACATTGTCTCCCCTGACTAACTCAAATGGACTAAATGCCAATTAGATGCTATAAATCCCTTTTAAGAAGATCTAAATCGTTATTGATCTGATCTAAAAAAGATGCACATTATTTTGGAGTTACTATGGAAGAAAAAAAAATGGTCGTGATTGTTTTCCCCGTGAAAATAAAAACTTACCCCAATGAATACAGCGAGAAACTAAGAACAGGTATGTTTACAGAATCCATCAGTATTGATCCGCTAACTTGTGTTTACAGACGATGGGAATCCACTCGCTATTCAATGGATGGTACTCCAACTGCCCATATGTTTGATTAGACGGCTTATTCTTTTTTCCACTTTTTATGAGATAGAATAAAGTCAATAATCTCTTTTGCTACCTGATTCTTTGACAAAAGAGGGAGTTTTGTTGCGGTTTGGTCGTCAATCAAGATAACTCGGTTGGTGTCAACATTAAAACCTGCATCTGCTTCCTTGATGTTGTTGGCTACGATCAGATCCAGATTTTTTTCCTCCAGCTTTTTTCTGGCGTAGGATTCAACTTTTTGGCTTTCAGCCGCAAAACCGACTAGAAATTGTGAGTCAGTTTTCCGCTTTCCCAACTCTTTTAATATATCCTTGGTTTTTACCAACTTGAGCTCAAGTCTTTCCATTTTTTTTATCTTCTGCGCGTTTGGTGTCTCAACATAAAAGTCACTAACGGCTGCTGCCTTGATAATCAACCTGGACTTGGGTGCATGTTCCATCACTGCATTAAACATCTCATCTGCTGTTTCAACTCTGATTAAAGAAATCCCATCTGGGGGCTGCAGGGAGGTTGGTCCGCTAATCAGAATAACATCGGCTCCCCGGTCACGACAGTGTGAAGCGATTGCATATCCCATTTTACCCGATGAATGATTGGTTAAATATCGAACCGCATCTATTTTTTCTCTTGTCGGCCCCGCAGTAACCAGGACAGTTTTTCCCGCAAGATCACTGTTATGAAAATTTTCAGAATTGTCTTTATTTTGCAGGATCTTATTTACTTGTTCCAGAATAGAGCCGGGATCAGCCATTCGTCCTGGTCCAAATGTGCCGCAGGCCAGGAATCCGGATTCAGGGGGGACAATGATGGCACCCCTTTCTCTTAAAACAGAAAGATTGTGCTGAACAGCCGGGTGTTCCCACATTCGGTTATTCATTGCCGGTGCAATAATTAAAGGAGCGTGACAAGCCAGCAAAACAGTGGACAGGTAATCATCGGCAATTCCGCAGGCGGCTTTGCCGATAATATTGGCGGTTGCAGGAGCAATGATAAAAGCGTCTGCGTTTTCTCCAATCTTGATGTGTCCAATTTTACTCTCCTCCCGCAGGGAGAACAGTGAGGTTGCAACCGGTCGTTCGGACAGGGTTTGAAAGGTTAATGGCTTAACAAACTCCATAGCTGCCTCTGTCATGACCACGGAGACGCTGCCTCCCGCTTCTTTTAAACCGCGCACTATTTCAAGGGACTTGTAACAGGCGATTCCTCCTGATACACCCAGGACAATTTCTTTTCCTTGAAGATTCATGGTCATGTTTCCGTTTTTAATTAAGGTAAAATTTCACAATACACTTTATATTTGATTTTTAACCCTTTCTTGATGCTATCGCAAACAGATTTCGATTCCACCAAAAGAGAAATCATCATTCTTTTCTTAAAAATTTCTTAGAGGGTTGTTTTTACAAATCCTACAATTCACTGGAATGGAAAAAGAAAGAAATGTATTAACAGAGATATATAAATTAGATAAGATCATTTGTTTGACGAGTTCATAATTTCTTGTTAGTATCAAGAATTTGTTAAATTTTCCGATTTCTTTTTGGTCGATCTGTTTTTCACACTGGTTGTGAAATTTTGCATGCCTTTTTTTAAGATCTGACCAGATTTTGTTGTGTACACTTATGTAATTGTAACAAATAGGCTTTAAAATGAATTTTACCGTACAATCGCGTGAAAAAACCGGAAAAGGGTTTAACAGGAGACTCAGAGTGAGTGGAAAGACTCCCGGAGTAATTTACGGAATTAACGAACCCCAACCTGTTGCTATGGATGAGCATAAAGCAATGCGGCTTATCAATTCCCTGAAGGGGGCAAACAAAGTGATTAGTTTAACTGTTGAAAGTGATGGTAAAGCTGAAGAGAAACAGGTGTTGCTTCAGGATTATCAGATGAGCAACTGGGGACAGAAACTGATTCATGCGGATTTTCTGGAAGTTTCCGATAAAACCCGGGTAACTGTTGAGGTTCCGATCAATGTGATCAATGAAGAGATTTGCCCTGCTGTTGAATCGGGTGGTGTGATTCAGGTCATTCGACGATCTATCCCTGTTAAATGTCTGGCTAACAGAATCCCCGGGCTTATCGAAATCGATATCAAAGATCTGGAATTTGGTGGAAATATTCATGTTTTGGATTTGGATTATCCCGAAGGTGTTACTCCGATAGTAAAAGGGCGAAATTTTACTGTCATTACCGTTGCCGGTAGAGTGGCAGACGAGGTTGAAGAGGCTGGTGAAGAAGCTGAAGCAGACGCTGAAGAGCCATCCAAAGCTGAAGGAGCTCCCGCCGAGTAGATGGCATTTTGAATTTGTGTTTAATGGAACAGGTACCTTGACATGAAATTGATAGTAGGATTGGGGAATCCTGGAGCCCAGTATAAGAACACACTTCACAATGTCGGATTTCAACTGGTGGATCTGCTGGCTGAAGATTTGCGGGAAACTCAATGGCAACAGAAATTTAAAGGGGACTTATTGCAAGGACGATTGGGAGATAAACCCTATGTTCTGCTGAAGCCACTGACTTACATGAATATCAGTGGAGAATCGGTTTTAGCCTGCAAGCAGTTCTACAAGCTGGAATTGGAAGATATCCTGGTTGTTTCGGATGATATCGACAGGTCGGCAGGTACCCTTCGCTATCGGGTTTCAGGTGGTCATGGTGGACATAACGGTTTGAGGAGTATTATCCAACAATGCGGAGGAAGTAATTTTCACCGGATTAAGATCGGAATTGGCCGACCGTTTTCCAGCGGCAACGTTGCCAACTATGTCTTAAGTAAACCATCAGTGGAAACCAGGATCGAGATTGAAGCTGCATTGGAGCGTTCAGTTAAGTATTTGATTGATTTTATTAAGGAAAAAACAATACAGATCAAGCCGATGGATCACAATAGCACGGAATGATCCTCAGCGACTGTAAAACACTAACTGAAGATTGAGAGATTCAGTTAAACCGTTGGTTTTTTGGCCAATCGGAATTATAAATTGAACTTGGAGTTCAATTTTCTCCTTGCCCGTTTGTTAGGGCTGTAACTCGAAAGGAAAGGCTATGGCAGTTAAGAATAATTTTGAAGTAGTAATGATAGCCGACGCCAAACTGACTGATGAAGAGAGCCGGGGGGTTTTTGAAAAATTCAAAGGAATTGTCAAAAACCAAGGTGGTGAAGTCAAGTTTGAAAGCGGATGGGGACGTCGGAAATTGGCGTATGAAATTGATAAAAAAAGGCATGGAATATATCACCTTTTGTATATTGAGGGAAATGGTGAATTGGTAGATGAGTTGGAACGCCAATTTGGATACGATGACAACATTATCAAGTTTTTTGTTATTGCTGTTGATGATTTAGAAAAAGCCCATACTGGTTTTGAGGCTCTTAAATCTGATCCGGGCAAAAACGCAGGCTTGGTAAAAGAAGCAATGGGAGCATAATATGTCAAAAAAGAAACGGAAGCATTATTTTAGGGAAAAGGTACCTTCTCGCCCCTGTCCTGTAATTTCAGCTGGAATTGAAGAGATTGATTACAAGGATATTGAGTTGTTACGGATGTTTGTTACGGAAAAAGGGAAAATCATTCCCAAGAGGATTTCTGGATTAAGTGCAAAAGCACAAAAAAGAGTGACTCATGCAATCAAAAGAGCACGGAATGCCGCTCTGCTCTCTTTTTCTGAAGGTTATGTCTCCCAGGATGAAGGCCAGGAAAAATTTTCTAATGATTATCGAAACAAGGGTTAAAAATGAAAGTAATTCTAAAAGAAGATGTTTTCAAACTTGGGTCATTAGGGGATGAAGTTGAAGTGAAGCCAGGATATGCCAGAAATTTCCTGATTCCTCAGGACAAAGCATTACCTTTTACCCGGGCAAACGTAAAACAGATTAGTCATATAAAAGGCATTTTGGCAAAAAAGAGAGCTGACGCTATCGGACAAGCGAAAGCCCTTGCTGAAAAGCTTGAGAACACAGAAATTATATTCACCATGAAAGCCGGTGAAAATGGTAAGCTGTTTGGGTCAGTAACCCAGAAGCACATTTTTGATGCTCTTCAGAATCAGAATATCGATCTGGATCGAAGAAAGCTTCATATCTCTGTTCCGATAAAAACATTGGGAAGTCATATCATTCCGATCAAACTTCACACTGAAGTTAATGCAAAACTTGATGTTAAAGTGATTGCAGACAGCACTTCCGAAACGGCTACCGAAGGTGACGATTCGGGAGATGTTGAAGTTGCAGCTGCTGAGGCTCCAGTTGTTGAAAAAGCAGAAGAACCAAAAACCGAGTCTGAAGCTTAGTATAAAGAAAGAACTGGCAATGACCGGTTCTTTCCCCTGTCTTTGATCTGAAAACCTCCCCCTGATTTTTCCATCCAATTTTAACTTTCTCCCTTCCATTATTCAAATAGAATAGGGACATAACTCTTTATTCAGCTTAGGAAAATGGTGACATAGATGCCATTTCATGCCATGGTTGAGCAAGGAATTGTTTTGTGTCAGATAGAGTTTAACTGGGGGCTTGATCAAAAGGTTCACTTTTCAAAATACTATTAAGAAAAGATAAAAAGGATTTTAACAATACCTTTTGTTTATGCCTCCGCCGATCAGGCAACGCACCGCTCTTCAGTTGGTCACAATGGAGAATTGTACCATTATGTGATTAAAAAGTCTTATTTTTTCATTCTATTAACCAAATTGTAGGTATCATTATGGCTGATTTTGAATATCAAGATATGTTCGTCGTTGGAGAAGATAAAACCGAATATAAACTACTGACAAAGGATTTTGTATCTGAATTTTCTGCTGATGGCAGATCGATTCTAAAAGTCGATCAGGAGGGATTGACCTTATTAGCTCAAGAAGCGATGCGTGATGTTTCCCACCTGTTGAGACCATCACATCTGGAAGGGTTGAAGAAAATAATAGATGACCCCCAGGCATCTCAAAATGATGTTTATGTGGCTACCTCACTATTAGAGAATGCTGTTATTGCGGCTGAAATGGTTTATCCAAGTTGCCAGGATACGGGAACGGCAATTGTGATGGGAAAAAAAGGGGAACAGGTCTGGACAGGTTGTAACGATGCGGAAGCTTTGAGCAAAGGTGTCTTTAAAACCTATACCGAGACTGATTTGCGGTATTCCCAAACAGCTCCTTTATCCATGTATGAAGAGGTTAATACCGGCAATAATCTGCCAGCTCAGGTTGATATTTTAGCAACCGAGGGAGATGAGTATAAGTTTTTGTTTATGGCCAAAGGGGGCGGATCTGCCAATAAAACCTACCTCTTTCAGGAAACAAAAGCCTTGTTGACTCCGGAAAAACTTTTGCCTTTTCTGAAAGAGAAAGCTGCCAGTCTGGGGACATCAGCTTGCCCTCCATACCATCTTGCAATTGTAATAGGTGGTACGTCTGCAGAGGTGAATCTCAAGACTGTCAAACTGGCTTCTGCCAAGTATTATGATGAACTTCCGACGAAAGGAAACAAGTTGGGACAGGCATTTCGTGACTTGGAGATGGAAGAGGAGGTGTTAAAGCTGACTCAGAAACTTGGACTGGGGTCCCAGTTCGGAGGGAAGTATTTTTGCCATGATGTTCGAGTCATCAGACTGCCACGTCATGGTGCTTCTTGCCCGGTCGGAATCGGTGTTAGCTGTAGTGCGGACAGAAACATTAAAGGCAAGATCACCAAAAAAGGAATTTACCTGGAGAAACTGGAAACCAATCCCGCCAAATACCTGTCTGCATCCTCTCCTCTATCCAGTGAAGATGTTTTGGTATTGGATTTAGATATGGGTATGAAAAAACTGAGAGAAACATTGTCTCAATACCCGATCAGAACCAGGGTAATGCTTAATGGAAAGATAATTGTTGGAAGGGATATTGCACATGCAAAACTGAAAGAAAGATTGGATAATGGTGAAGGATTGCCTGATTATTTTAAAGAGCATATTGTCTACTACGCTGGGCCTGCTAAAACGCCGGCTGGAAGAGCGTCGGGATCATTTGGTCCGACTACGGCCGGGAGAATGGATTCATATGTTCCGATTTTTCAAAAAGAAGGGGCATCCCTGGTCATGCTGGCAAAAGGCAATCGAACTCAGCAAGTTACGGATTCATGCAAGGAAAACGGCGGTTTTTATTTGGGCTCCATTGGTGGAGCAGCTGCCTTATTGGGGCAGGAATGCATAACGGACGTTCAGCTGCTTGAATATCCCGAGTTGGGCATGGAAGCTATTTACATGATCACAGTGAAGAATTTTCCGGCCTTTATCATCGTTGATGACAAAGGAAACGATTTCTTCAAAACTTTGTAAATGCAATAATATCATCGCCTGGTTAGAAAAAGACAGATTTTAACCAGGTGTGAAAATTATGATTATTTGGGCTCAGCTTTGTTCAGGTGTCACAAAACGTATCGGCAATTTGATTTGCCAATTCCTTAAGCAAACTGGAATAAGCCAGGGCTTTAAAGTAAATAACTTGGAGATTGATTTAGTCTATTCTTAATTAAGTATTCAACGAAGCAGAGTTGACAGGTTTGAGCCTGATGCTGTTTCCCACAGTCTTTGGATTGTTTGATTTTCCCCTGTGTTTTTTGATGGTTGAGTCCGTTTGGCGTGAAATGTGCTTTTATTCATTGAAAACGTTCATCTGTTTGGATTCAGAGAAGAAAAAACAAAGTACTTCGCCAGTGTCTGGTACTGGAGCTTTGGAAATCAGCGGAACTTCATGAAACGATTTGCAGCAACTTGTTCGTTTATTCTGATAATATTCATTGGCTTTGGCGGTTCTGCTGAGGCTAAAGGGAAAATAAAAATACCAAAAGAATGCCGGACTTCAAATTATACATGTGTCTTGAAAAAAAATGACGGTGTTCCTTTTTTCTGCGTGCGAACTTCAAAACAGCGTCATGAGAACGCCAGAAAAAAGATTCGAATCGTGTCGGAGCGCAATTGCATCCGAAGGTATCCTGTTGAATATGAAACCGAAGGGAATATAAAGACTAACGATTAATCCATCATGGCAGAACAACTCGACCCTTTCGAAGCAGCCATGGCTGCACTGAATGGTGATAAAAAAGCAGGTGATGATAAAGGACTCCAACTGGATGATTTAGAAGCTGCCTTGAAAGAGGATCTTTCAGCAGGGGAAGGTGACGCGGGAGCAACCTCTTCGGCAGATCCTTTTGATATCGCAAAATCTGCAATGGAAGGTGGGGATACCGAAGCTGACGGAAGCGGAGACAGCGATTCCGTGGATCCTTTTGAAACTGCAATGGCAGCTATGGATGCTGTTTCTTCTGATGATGTATCTCTTGATCAGGTCTCCGGTGAAGGGGCAACTTCCGATCCATTCCAATCAGCACTGGAGATAACCAAAAAGGCGGACAGGGTTCCGGCTACAAAGCCGAAGGAAACCGTTTTCGAAGGTCAGGAGATCGATATCGATTTTCTGATGGATATAAAAATGACAATCACCTTTGAAGTTGGCCGCACAAAAATGTTTATCAGTGATCTGCTTTCATTGGGACAGGGGTCTGTCATCGAACTTCACAGGCTGGTGGGTGAGGAGTTGGATCTTTTTATCAACGGAGAACTACTGGCCACTGGTGAGGTAGTTGTCGTAAATGAGAAATTCGGGGCTCGAATTGTAAAAATCTTAACTCCGGAAGATCGATTGAACCGTTTGGCTCCAACCCTGAAGAAATAATCATTCCATCCATCATTGTAAAATTCTCGCTGTGACTACAGACGCCACTTTCAAATTTGATCCCGAAAAGATTATGAGAATGGCTGTCGATCTGGCCAAAAAAGCCTTGTATCTAACAGAACCAAACCCTGTTGTAGGTGCAATTTTGGTGGATGAGCACGGTCAGGTTCTTTCTACAGGGTATCACAAAAAGGCTGGTGCTCCCCATGCCGAGGTCGTTACCTTAGATCAGTATTCTGAGGTTCCATCCTCATCCATTCTGTTTGTAACTCTGGAACCCTGCAGCCATACCGGAAAAACTCCTCCCTGTGTTGATCTCATCTTAAAAAAGAAAGTAAAAACCGTTGTTATTGGCACAAAGGATCCAAATCCCAGGGTATCGGGCAGGGGTATCCGTAGATTAAGATCCCATGGCGTAAAGGTCGTTGAAAATATCTGCCAGACGGAGTGTTGGGAGATGAACCGGGTATTTAATAAACATATTGTTGAGAGAATTCCCTTTGTCACCGTAAAATCAGCGGCAACCCTGGATGGCAGAATTGCCATGCCCTCCGGAGAGTCTCAATGGATCACAGGAGAAAAAGCAAGGGCTTATGGGCATAGATTAAGAAGTCAGCATCAGGCAATGGCAGTTGGAAGAACTACCCTGGTTAATGACAATCCGCAGCTGACCGATAGAATTTCTCAAAATGCCAGACAACCTCAAAGAGTGGTATTTTCAACCCTGGGAAAGGTTTCCGATGACTCTTTTTTTATGCAGCAAACAGGGAGCAAACGGTTTATTATCGCGGGTAATGGCATTAATCCAAAGGTTGTCAGGGAATTGAACCAAAAGGGTGTTACGGTTTTAGTAGCGGATACGGGTAGACCCGGCATTCAATGGGCGCTTAAAACGCTGTACACATTCGATATTTGTTCAGTATTATTAGAGGGAGGTTCCGAATTGATTGGCTCCTTTGTGCAGGAAAAGATGATCGATCAATTGTACCTGTTTCTTTCGGGCAAACTGATCGGTCGCAATGCAGCACCATCATGGTGTGGAGAAACGGGACTGGAATGCTTATCAGATTCTCCGCTATTCACATTCGATCATATTGAAAAACTGGGAGAAGATTTGCTTCTAATCTGTCATCCTCGTAAAAACAATTATTCTTGATTTATTATGTTTACAGGCCTGATTGAGGAAATAGGTTCCATCTCAACAATAACGACCATTGGAACCAGCCAGATTGAATTGACAGTGACGTGTCAGATGATTCAAGAGGGAATGAAAACAGGTGATAGCGTGGCAATTAACGGTGTCTGCTTAACCGTGGTTCGTTTCGACAAAACAAAAGCTGTTTTTCAATTATCTCCGGAAACTTTGACCGCATCTGCTTTTTCAGAACATGGCAGGGGAATGAAGGTGAATTTGGAACGGGCAGTTAGAATTGGAGATCGTCTGGGAGGCCATATAGTTCAGGGACACGTGGATAGCCTGGCTCAACTCCTCAGAGTCAAGGAAATGGGTAACTTTTTTGAAATGGATTTCTCGTTTGAAAAAGAAGTAAAGCAATATCTTGTGAAAAAAGGATCGGTAGCAATTAATGGAATCAGTCTGACGATAGCGGATCTTAATGAGGATTATTTTCGGGTTGCCATTATTCCCCTGACATTCAAAGAGACAACATTGCGGCTTCTGAAGATAGGGGACAGAGTTCACATCGAGACTGATGTCCTAGCCAGATATGTAGAACGGTTACTTTTTTTGCAGAACACGGATAAGGGAAAAGAGACCATCACAAAAGAGTTTTTAGAGAATCATGGTTTTTGAATACTATTTGCATAGCTAACCAGGACAAACTGAAGAGTTGATAACCTCTTCTTTCTATTGACATTTAAAAAAGTGATTAATAACTAAGACCGTTGCAGTTACCCTATACTCTTTGTAACATTTTTATACAATTGGAGAGAATCTTCGATGATTTTTGTAATTGACATAGGAAACACGAATATTGTTTTGGGAGTGTATAAAGATGACAAATTACTGTATCTATGGCGCATCAGTACCGATATCAAAAAAACAAGTGATGAGTACCTGATAACTGTGCAAAATCTTTTAAAGCTTCACGGTATTGATCCCAATGAGATCAAACGCAGCGTGTTGGGTAGTGTGGTATCACCTTTGGACTCGGTGTTCCTGAGATTAATTAAAGAATTAACAGGTTGCAATGCTCGACTGGTTGATATCAGTTGTTTTCCTGACATGCCAGTGAAAATGGACAATCCGAAAGAAGTTGGGGCTGACAGGCTTCTCAATGCTTCCGCAGGATTTAAAGCCTTTGGAGGACCTTTAATCATTATTGATTTTGGTACTGCAACCACTTTTGATGTTATATCCAAAAAGGGTGAATATCTGGGAGGAGTCATATCAACCGGTCTGATTCTATCATTAGAGGCATTGACAGCAAAGGCTTTCAAATTACCTAGAATAGAACTGGAACGGCCGCCAAGTGTTATCGGGAAAAATACCGCCCACTGTATGCAGTCCGGAATTGTATTCGGTTATGCCGGGATGGTGGATTCCATGGTTGCCAAAATCACAGATGAATTGAAAGAGAAACCTCGTGTGATTGCTACCGGTGGTTTGGCTACTCTGATTCAGCCGGTTTCGAATACCATAGAGAAAATAGTTGATGATCTTACGTTGAAGGGACTGTTGATGGTTTCCCAAAACATGAAATAACTTTCAGCAGACTACCCGGGTAAAATGGAGAGTATTGAACCTGTAATAGTATAGAAGCGTTGCACTAATATGAATTTGTTGCTATTAGTGACGAAAATTCAATAAATCAATAGATAAAGGGCAAAAATGGCAGAAGATGATTTGAATCTTGAAGATGATGATTTAGATCTGGGCGGAGATGATTTTGCCGGTGAGTTAGACGAAATGATGGGAGATGACGAACTGGGTGGTGAGTCGTCAGGAGGAGGCGAAGAAGGCGATGGCGACAGTGAGCTGGATTCCTTCTTTGAGGATCTTTCATCCATAGAAGACATGGATGAAGGCGGTGCTGAGCCTTCCAGAGAAGCAGCTGTTGCATCTGAATCCCATGAAAAAGTCGTGGAGAAAAAGGCCCCGGCAAAAACAAAAAAGGCAAAACCCAAATCAGAAAAAAAAGGCGGCAAACTAAAATTTGTCATCCTATTTTTATTACTACTTATGGGTGGCGGTGCAGGAGCTTGGTATTTCCTTTTTAATACGGGAGATTTGCCCGAAGAAGAGATGTCGGTCGTAGAAGAAGCTCCGGTTCAGATGATTGAGATTGAAAAATCAATCGTCAGACCAAAACCAATTGTACCCATCATGGAGATGGAACCTGTTCCGGCACCGGTTAAGCCTGCAGCACCCAAAAAGAGATATTATATACAAGTAGCCAAGTGTTCCTATGATGTCTGTAAAGAAGACTACACCGAATCGCTGAGAAGAGATGGAGAGCCTGTTTTTCAAAAGTCGAGTGGTGAGAAATATGATTTTATTGAATTGGTCTCCAAACAGGTTTTTAATCGTCGAGATGCCGGGGAAATAGCAAGAGATATTAATGTCAACAACAAAATGGCCGGAAATGCGACTATAAAATCTCAAAGCAACGGCTATCGCGTAAGTATGGGATTCTTTCCGGCTTTAGACAGGGCAAAAGAGGTTAAATTTAATATCGAAAATATTTTCCCGGGTGGGAACGTCACTTTTATGTTGGAGCATAAAAGAGAGGATTATACAACAACCCAGATTTTTGCAGGTCCTTATGATTCAAGGGCAGAGGCAAAATCAGTCTTAAAAGAATTACGCTCTAAAAAGAAGTACCAGGGAGCATTCATTGTACTATTTTAGATTTCTTTTTTGTTTTATCTTCATCCCTATCTCCTTTCTGAACTGCATAGCTGATGAAAATCTTAGTTATGCAATTCTTCCCCAAGAAAATTCATTTAAAAAGGACCAGGCTCAAACCTCTCAGGTTTTAAAAGCCCTCCTTTTTGAAAATATCCAATTGTATCAGAAGGCTTACAAAATATGGGGGGAATTACCAGATCAGATTCCCCTGGTAAAAGAGCACAGGTTTATTACCGGCTTTTCATTTCCATTCAGTGATTCATTCGGGGAGTTGCCGACAACAGAACGGTCAATATTGATGATGGTTCGCTACCTCACCTGGCAAAAGAAGTGGGAACAAGCCTTGAGTATAATTGAGAAACACCGGGAAATTCTTGGCAAAAGTGTGGAGGGTAAGTTGGAACTCATCCATATTTATCTTTGCCTGGGGAGATATGACGAGGCAGAAAAGGAAGTCGTAGAGCTGGATATCTCTGATAGAAGATCACTGATGCACCTTAAGATTTTGAAAATCTGGTTGGAGGTTTTAAGGGGAAATCAAACCGGTATACATGAACAAATTCAACAGGTTGAGGAGGATTTTCTCTACTTGCCAACCACATCATTCCTTCCGTCTGAGTTGTTGAAAGAAGAGAGACTGGAAAAAGAATCATCCGGGATATCATTACTTCGATTTCCTTCCAATCAAACAATTTTGGAAGAGTTGGTCCTGCAGTACCGACGGGAAGAAAACTGGCAGGAAATCGAGTATTTGGTGCAATCACAACACTATATTAGTAACCAGCCATTCTCCTGGCTACTAATGGCGGAACTCTACTCCAATAGCAGTCAGATCAGCAAACTGAAGCAGCTTTTGGAATCGAGAAGGAAGTATCCGGTTGTACCTGAATTTTATGATTATCTGGCAAGGAATGCCATTGTCCAAGAGAACTGGCAGGTGCTGAGACACGTAGCAGAGGTTTATAGTCGAAAGTTTCCAGATCTGCTGGATGGTAAAATCTACGAAGCCATTTACTTTGAAAAGACAGGGCAGCATCAAAAGAGCAAAGCACTATATGATGAAGTCGGACTGTGATCTTACTGATAACGGATAATGGTTGCCGATAGACAGACAACGGGTCGGGTATATTACCACATTTCGCTATCATCTATGGTAAAGGCTTTTTCGGCACGACTCTAATATGACAATGGAATTTGAATCTCAAATCCGCTCACTCTGTCTTCCTTATTGAGGACTTTCAGATATCCCCCGGTTTTTCTTATTAAATCGCGTGTTTTTAAAAGATTGAAGCCTGAATTAAGCAGTACTACTTTGTTATTATTGATCGAATCAAGCCAAGAATCGGACCACAGGAAGGATGACGTATTATCAGCTTCGATTTTGATGGAAAGGTCCTCTATCTCGATACCATATTTCTGTTCTTTTTTTTCAGAGGACAGAAAAATCGTCGTTTGTTTGGATTTGATTGAATGTTGAATTTCCTGGATTAGGTTTTTAAAACAGGATTTCAAAGTGTCACAATGCAAAACGACCTTTTCAGGAACGTGTTTGTCGACTAATAATCGAAAGGTGTTTTGATCAGTTCCGCAGGAGGATTGCAGCCCGGAGATGAGATCTCTAAAAAACTCCCTGCTGTTTACAACCCTTTGAGCGGCAGAGAAACCGCTACTGGCAATAAGGCAGAAATCTTCCACGTCACCAAAGGACTCCAATACATTTGAAGCAGTGTTCATACATTCTTTCAGGGTATTCTGAGTTTTCTCATCATCTATTTCCGCAATAATACCTGACAAATTGGAAACCACCTCTGAAACCGGTGATTTTAAATCATGCATTGAGTTTGCAATAATCTGGTAGTTTTCCCTATTAATCAGAATCTCATTTTGATGATTGATAATCATCTCATTGGCGAGGTCTTCCTGAAAAGACAGTCGCTCCATGACAGAGCGATTTTGTTCCTGCTCCTCTTCAATCACATTCATACGAGATTTCAGAGTGGCCAGTTCGGTTTTCAGGTCATTTAATATCTGATCAGATTCAGTTAAAATCGCCGGTTTGTCTGTTTTATTTACAATTACCAACTCTAATCTCCCGGTTACTGATGATGATTAAGAAAACAAATTCCAGGGCATGACCACTTCGATGAAAGCAAACATAAAAATGTCTTGTAACGGTCGATTCACTCAATATTTAATTTATTCCGGTTAATAGTTTAGATCAGTGGATATCATTTTGTTGAGATTCCTCTCGATTTTCAGGCGGATCTTCTTCAATGACAGAGGGTTTTTGATCAGTCTCCCCAATACCTAAAAAACTCTTCACCCGATCCGGACTTAGTTGAAACATGATTCCCAGAAACAGAAAACAAAGAAATAACGACTTAATCGGTCTAAATAAGACATGGATTATGATTCGACTCCATTTAAAGCCGGGTTGCTTGAAAACTTCTATTAATTCAAGGAGCTTTTCACCCATTAATACGCTGTTTTCCGGATTTTGGTTGAATACATCAGTAAATGCTCCCATTTCGGGTCTGCCTGTCAAATACCATGCGGAAAACATAAACAGTGGAATAACTGTCAGGAGTGTAATCATGATGTAATTCCAGAATATTACAAAAAACCTGGTTCGAGTTAACTTGATGCTGTTCAGGAGATTGTGGCGGACTGACACCAATTTGGGTGAATTTTCCATAATCAGGAAAAAACCGGCAAAAATCAAGTAAATATAGGGGAGTATGCCGATTAAAATGGCTCCCAAACTGATCTGGGCAAAAAACTGGGTGAAAAAAATCAAAATTCCCAATTGAACAAAACTGATCAAAACAACCGAAGCGAAAAATCGCTGGAAAAAAAGCTGGATAGTTGCCAGTGGTAATACCCTGGACTGCATGTAGACAGTCGGCAAGGTTAAAAATATCAATACATCAAGGAAATTACCATGAAAAAATTCTATTAAATCAACCGTGTCAATTGAACTGAATATATCAAGAATTAAAAAGGGAAGATAAGAGACAAGGGCCAGAATAAGATAATTCAGAAAGAAACGTCTGAATATTCCAAAGCTTTTTCCAATAACCCCCCAGAAAAACACAGGGAAGTTGTGCGAAATAGGAGTTTCAGTTGATGGGTTCATTATGGATCTATAGAATGACATTTATTATCGGTTCAAAAAGTTGGCATCTGTTAAAGCCTGGTTCGATTCCTGCCGATAGGATATAACCAATACAGTTACAACATAACATTGAAGATTCAGAGTCAACCGATACCACTTCTGCGGTTTATCAGTCAATTAAGGTATTATTAATTTTAAATTACATGATACAGATGAATGCTGGTGAATCAAAGAATTAGAACAAAATGAAGTGAATACTAATCAATAATAAAATGAAAGTTACTTCTGCTGATTACATCAAAAGTTTTACTAATGTTGGGGCAATAGACTTAAAGCCGTTACCATCAATTGCTTTTATCGGTCGATCAAATGTTGGCAAATCAAGTTTAATTAACCACTTGCTCAACAGAAAAAAACTGGTAAAGACCAGTTCAACTCCAGGAAAAACGCAATTAATAAACTATTTCCTGATCAACGGGGAATTTTATTTTGTTGACTTACCAGGGTACGGTTTTGCCAATGTGCCGTTGTCAGTGAAAAACAGTTGGTCAAATATGATCAATGACTTTTTAGTCAAGAACCGGGATCTAAAACTTATTATTCAACTGGTGGATATCCGGCATAAGCCCAGTAAGGAAGATTTTGAGTTTCAGGTAATGGTGCGACAATACGATTTACCCTTCCTGGTAATAGCAAATAAAGTGGACAAGGTGAAAAAAAACCAGATCCAAACATTTAGAAAAGACCTTAAACAACTGTTTACCCTGGATAGCCCCCCCATTATCCATTCAGCAACCAAGAGGATTGGACAGACTGATATCTGGAAGGAGATTGATACCCGGCTTTTTTAATCCATTATTCCCGGCTTCTTATATCAATATGGATATCACAGGGTGTTTTTGGTTCTGATCCGGACACAAATCGTTTTGTTTCAACCTCCGTAATAGGACAGTACTGTGTAGCAAGTTTCCCCGAGCTTTTACAGATATCGACCACAATCTCCTCATCCGCATGCAAGCTGCAGTAATTTAAAGGTACTTCATTCTTTTTCAAAGCATACCAGGTTTTACTGGGGCACCAGGCGGTGGCAAGCATCCCGGAATAATCGCAAATCAACTGCTCTTCAAAGTTTTCATTTATGGAGAAGCTTTTTTGGATCTGAGTGGCCGGAAGTGATTCTGTGTAAGCTTTCCATAATAGCGCCGGAGTTTTTCCACCAACTTCAGCAATCATTGGTTGATTATCATCGTTGCCAATCCAGAATCCGGTCACCAGGTTCGGAGTGAAACCAACATACCAGGCATCCCGGTTTTGATCACTGGTCCCTGTTTTCCCCCCTGAAGGAAAAGTCGTTTTTGCATTTCTACCGGTTCCCAGGCTGACAACATCCTGCAAAATTCGGTTGATTTCAAATGCAATATCAACCGGAATTACCTGAAGCTCTCCTTGAGGATCATATCTTTGCAGCAGATTTCCTCGGTTGTCAGCAACCTTCAATATGAAAACAGGTGTATTGCGATAGCCTTGATTGACAAAAACCGTGTATGCGTCAACCAAATCAAGCAGAGTCGTCTCGCCACATCCTAAAGCCAGACACAACCCTCTATCGTCCGGTAATTCAATACCAAACTTGCTGGATATATCAGAAAGAGTGTCAATCCCTATCTTGTTGAGAATCTGTACACTGACGACATTATTTGAGGTTCTTAAGGCGTATGATACGGTCATTTGCCCCAAATGCTCACCTGAGAAATTTCCCGGTTCATAAATCTCCAGTTCATCATTCACAAACCTGGTATATTGTGTGGGTTCATCCCAAAACACGTCGTTGGATCTAATACCTGTTGTCATCGCGGCTGCATAGAGAACGGGCTTGAAGCTTGAACCAGGCTGGCGTTTTGCTTGAGTCACCCGGTTAAACTCACTCTTAAAAAAATCTGCACCACCAACAAGAGCTTTAACAAAACCTGTTGTCGGATCAATGCTGACTCCTGCTATCTCCTCGAAGCTTCGGTCCTCCGACATTCTTTCATCGATCACCTGTTTCATGGCCAACTGTGACGTTGTATCCAGAGTGGTGTAGACATGCAACCCTCCGCCATAAATCATACGATGTCCATACTGCTGTTTTAACTCCTGCATGACATGATTAACAAAAAAAGGAGCGATTTTAAGATCTGATTGCCGCTGTTCCCTGATCAATAGTCGTTCGTTGGCTGCTGCGTAGTATTCTTCTCTGGATATCCAATCCAGACCCAACAATCTTTTTAGTACCAGTAATTGCCTTTGCCGCGCTTTTTTTAAATCCACAAATGGTGAGTATCCTTCAGGCTTCTTTATCAGTCCTGCAATAAATGCTGATTCAGCGATGGACAGTTCCTGGGTGGATTTATGGAAATAGTTCAATGATGCGTTTTCAATGCCGTAGTTCCCGTGTCCGAGGTAAACCTTGTTTATGTAAAACTCCAAAATCTCTGATTTCGAATATTCCGTTTCCAGGGCAATGGCCATAAAAATTTCTTTTATCTTTCTTTGCAGCGTTCTTTCGGGTGATAACAGAGTAAGTTTAACCAGTTGCTGTGTAATTGTACTGGCACCTTGCATAGCGGAATTGGGATCAAGAGCCCTGAAGAGAACAGAGACAATGCGGAAGGGATCAAATCCGAAATGTTTAAAAAAACGGGCGTCTTCCACAGCAACAATCGCTTTCTGAAGATTACGACTAACGTGTTTGAGGGGGACATATTTTCGATCTTCTGCTCCCCGAATGATGTGAAACGGTTTTTGGTTGATGTCGTAAAAGATTGTATTTACATTTTGGGCTGCCTGGATCTCCCTAAATTCTGTGACAGTATCTGCCTTCAGATAGATAAATGCTATAACTGTGATTGCAAGGGCGAGTAGAATGGTAATCCCGCATACGATCAGAGCTTTCTGTTTTGTGAACTCATGCTGGACAACTGGCTGCATTTATATTCAAAGAAAGGACAAAAAAGATTAAAGATTTTAGGAGGAAATATGATAATGCCATTTTTCCTTTTAAAAGGCTTTCTTGGCAATAATAAAAAGGACAGTTTCAAACCGATGGGTAGAAAACTGTCCCTTTTTTAGCGGGCTGGAATTGATTAACTTATTGAATAGATGGATAAACCATCTATCCTAATTTTGCTTTTTGCTCAATTCCGTAATTGTATCCTTTCTCAAAAGCAGCAAAATTAAGTTTTTCTGTACCTTTAGGAATGGAAGCTTCAACACCTTTTCGGGCGATCTCTTCTGTCACCAAACCGGTAACGGCAACTAAAAAACCATACATTACGATATTGAGAACGATTTTACGTCCAATCTCTTCAGCAAATCGTGTAGCAGGACATTTAAAAACTTTGATGCTGGGATCAACATCCCCAACTTTTACCAGATCCTCTTCAATCACCAAAATACCACCTTTTTTCAGGCCGGAGATATATTTCTCAAGGGCGCCCTGGCTCATGGCAAGTAATACGTCAGGAGTGAAGACATTGGGATACAGAATCGGGTCATCTGACAAGATAACAGCGCATGAAGCAGCACCACCCCGTGCTTCCGGTCCAAAATCCTGTGTTAAGGTTGCATATTTATCTTCAAAGATGGATTTAGCTCTTCCCAGGATCATTCCTGCCAGAATGACACCTTGTCCGCCAAAACCGCCTAGTCTAACTTCTTGTGTTGTCATTAAATCATCCTCCTGATTATTTTGTGATTTCCTGAATGGCATTAAAAATCTCTTCAGGTTCATGAACTTCACCGCATGAACTTCCTACAAGACCTGTTTTACAATGGGCGTTGGCAAATCTGTCCATTTCCAGATACAACTGGCCATAGTTCAATTCAACCATAATCATTGATTTTACCTTTTTAGCGATCTCTCTAACCTTTGTTTCCGGGAACGGCCAACAGGTGATTATCCTGAGAAGACCGACTTTTAGCCCTTTTTCCCTGGCCATTTCCATAGCCTTATATGCCATTCTGAAGGAGATTCCATACGATACTAAAACAATATCGGCGTCTTCCATCATATGCTCTTCAACACGGGTCAGTTTATCAGCATCTTTGTTGATTTTCCCCATCAAGCGGGTCATCATCTCTTCCTGTACTTCCTTTGTCAGAACAGGATAACCTCTTTCATCATGGGTTAAACCGGTAATGTGATAGTTATGTCCCAATCCTGCCTTACTCATCAGAGGTATCCCATTTGCTTCAGCTTTGTATGGCAAATAGGGACCTGAACCTGAATAGTATTTTCTTTCAACCAGTTCGATTTCATCAGCCGAAGGAATGACCACCTTTTCGGTCATATGGCCTACCATTTCATCTGACATTAAGAAAACAGGTGTCCTGTATTGCTCAGCCAGGTTAAAACAATCAATGGTAAAATCGAAACAATCCTGGGGGGAACTGGGTGCTAAAGCGATAACTTCATAGTCGCCATGTGAACCCCATTTGGCTTGCATCATATCTGCCTGACCTACTTTGGTAGGTAACCCCGTAGACGGACCACATCTCTGAACATTGATAAAAACACAGGGTGCTTCCGTTATGGCTGCAAGACCTATGCTTTCCATCATTAGTGAGAATCCGGGGCCGGAAGTAACGGTCATGGACTTGCGTCCTGCCCAGATACCACCTTGAAGACAGATGGAAGCGGCAATTTCATCTTCCATTTGGACAAAACAACCCCCAACCCTAGGGAATCTTGATGCAATACGTTCAACAATTTCGGTTGAAGGGGTAATCGGATATCCGGCAGCAAAAGTACATCCTGCGGCAATTGCTCCTTCAGTAGCAGAATGGTTTCCATTCATAAAATGGTTGCCGGTAAGTACTCGTTTTGGATCAGCTTTCACTTGTTGCTCCTTATATTGTTATTTAAATAAGTCGTCAGAGTTGAGATTAACCTGGTACCGGCCATCCAACATATTTATCACCTAATTTAGCCTTAAGAGATTCATCCATAGCCTTTCTCAGTGAAGGTCTTTCACGATCCACAAAATTACCGACCAATATCTCATTCTGATAAGAAATATCAGCGTCTGCTGTTGTGTGTTCTTTCTTTTTCATACGAACGGATTTGTCTTTATAGAACTTCATAAGATCCAAACCGTCACCCAGCTTGTTTCGTCTTCCATAAAGGGTTGGGCAAGGTGATATAGCTTCAACAAGTGAAAAACCGTCTTTTTGGAGAGCAGTTTTGATGGCGTTTTGAAGATGGCGAACATGGTAGGTCGTCCATCGTGCCACAAATTCAGCGCCACAACTGTCAGCAATAAATGGAAGATTAAATGGTTTATCAAAAGCACCATAAGGTGTGGTGATAGCTATGGCAGATTCAGGTGTAGTCGGAGCAACCTGTCCACCTGTCATGCCATAGATGAAGTTGTTGATGCAGATAACAGTCATGTTGGCATTTCGTCTGGCGGCATGGAAAAAATGATTTCCGCCGATGGCTGTTAAGTCTCCGTCTCCACTGACAACAATGACTTTTTGATCCGGTGCTGCAAGCGCTAATCCAGTCGCAAATGGAATAGCTCTACCATGGGTAGTGTGGTAAGAATCAGCATTGACATACCCGGCTACACGACCGGAACAACCGATACCTGAGACAATCTGCGTTTTGTCTCTAGGAATATCGGCTTCTTCCAAGGCTTTTGTCAGACAATTTACAACAGTTCCGATTCCACAACCTGGACACCAGATATGTGGCATTCGATCCATTCTTAGATACTCATCGGAAAAATGAGTCTCTTTCTTTTGGGTTTCTGATACAGCATATATGGCGAATTCCGGACAAACCATTTCGCACATATCGCAGTAGGTACAGGTCTCAGGTGCCGCTACTTTAGGTGGATGATATCCTTTTGAGTTAAATTCATTTGACATCTCTAGTGTGTTTTTCGGACAAAACTCCACACAGAATCCACACCCCTTGCATCTTTCGGCATCTATTTCAAGTCGCCACTCTTTGGGGTCCTTCTTTTTTCCTTTTTGTTCAGCCATTAGCTTCTGCTACCTCTATATGGATTATTAAAAATTCTGATTTCAGCTTTTATGTGAGAATCATATACCAATTGAAATACATAGCCAAAAGCATTACAAATATTTCGCTATTTTACATTGATACAGGACAGCTATCAATTATATAGCGGTTCGTACTAAATAGGTAAAACCGGTGCTTAACAGCCGATTGTATTCCCCCGTTACAGTATTTGTCGCATTAGATTATAAATGCACAATGATAAAAAGATTAAAATTATTGATTGAAAACAACATGGAAAACTGGTGAGATCCATCCTGGATTGTATTCCGTGTAATATCTTGAAATGTCAAAATTATATGACTGATTATGATCCAGGCCAATGTTGGTAACATTGCTTTGTTGCCAGGACTTTGCCAAAATTCTAATTGCGAGTCGGTCAAAAACAGGATAATGATTGTTAAACGCCACCAATGTGAATCCAATAATTATAGGGGCAATATGAAAAGACTGACAGGTTTAGTCACAGACCCGATTTACCTTGAGCACGATACAGGCCAACATCCTGAAAATTCTAACCGACTAAGAGTTATATTAAATGAGTTAAAAAACAGCGACATTTGGGATCAATTGGAGATTATACCCGGAGAAAAAGCTGAACGGTCCCTGATTGAGTTGATCCATGACTCTGATTATATAGACTCAATAGAAAGGGAAATAAAATCGGGAGCTCCTTTTGTTGGAACTATGGATTGTATCGTTTCTCCCAGAACCTTTGAAGTGGCTGAATATGCAGTTGGAGGAGGGCTGGCTTTGGTCAGGAAAGTGGATTCCGGAGAGCTAAAAAATGGGTGCGCATTGGTAAGACCTCCCGGGCACCATGCAGAAAAGCGTCAGGCTTTGGGATTCTGCTATTTTAATAATATTGCAATCTGTGCAGAGTATTTAATCAAACGTCGTAATTACAGGAGAATTCTGATAATGGATTTTGATGTGCATCATGGTAATGGTACACAACACAGTTTTGAGTCGCGCAAGGATGTTTTTTACTGCAGCATCCATGAGAACCCGACAGTCTGCTATCCTGGAACCGGGTTTGAGACAGAAGTGGGTATGGGTGAAGGGAAAGGCTTCACCCTGAACGTTCCCATGCGAAGTTTTTCAGGTGATGAGGCATACCTAAAGGAGCTTGAAGAGACTTTTATTCCGGCCTGGAGAGAATATAAACCCGAATTTGTCCTGATTTCAGCCGGATATGATGCTCACAAGGAAGATCCATTGGCTAGAATAAGCATTACTGACGTAACCTATAAGGCATACGCGGAAGCTCTCTGTAAAATTGCGGCTGAATTCAGTGATGGTAAGCTGGTAAGTTTCCTTGAGGGCGGCTATAATTTGGAAGTAATCCCCCGCCTGGCCCTGGCTCATGCCAAGATTCTTATCAATGCTGCCAATTCTCTTTGAAACAGGAAAATGAATGAGGTTTTTGATCAGGCGTGATGATAGCTTTCATTGTTGATAATGGTGAAAGCTCTATAAATTTGCTCGGACAAAATCAAACGTGCCATTTGATGGGTAAAAGTCATCGCTGAGATGCTCAAAACCATATTTGATGTTTTGAGGATCTCTTCTGGTAGACCAAACGGTCCCCCAATAATAAAATCAATTCTTGAATATCCATTGTTGGCAATCGCTTTAAATTTCTCTGCGAATTGGACAGAGGATAAAGACTCTCCTTTATCGTAGCAGGCTATTGTGAAAGCATTGGGGTCGAGTAATTTCGATAACCGTTTGAATTCATCCTGCAACCAAATTACTTCTGATCCCTTCCCATAATCGGCTTCTTTAACAAAATCCCATTTAAAGTTGCAATACCTTCTTAGCTTCTTCTCATATGACTTGATGCCTTCCTGAATGTATTTCTCCTGATTTTTTCCGACGCAGATGACTCTTATTTTTCTCATTCAAACGATTTGGAAGGATAGTCTTGGAACAATTCTTCAAAATTGTACAATTTCCTGGTCTCCTCCAGAAAAATATGAACAATAACAGCATTAAAGTCGAGGAGTATCCAGGTCCCTTCATTATAACCTTCAATCCCAAGGGGCAATAAACCGTCTTTTTTCAAATCGAAGGCGATTCTGTCTGCAATACCCTGCACATGAGCTGTTGACGTTCCATGGCAGACAACCATGTAATCAGTCAGGGATGATTTGCCCTCCATATCAAATTGAAAAAGATTAATTGCCTTTAAATCCAAGGCTGATTGGGTTATTTTTGAAAGTAAATAGGGGGTTTCCATGGATTAGATTTTAATGGATTAATGATTCATCTGTGATTGCTCCCAGATTATTTCTGCTTCAGGATGTAACCAGGATTGCTCTTTTACGGTTTTTATAGGGCTGTTTCGAATTTCAGTGGCAGAAATATCCGGAATATTTTTACTCATCCAGTGAACGTTAGTTGCCAAATGTCCCTGGTTATCCGATTGACTTTTGCCAGATGTTGGCATAGCAGGTCTTGAAAACACCAGCAGGTTGCATATTTCAGCAATCTTATCAGCTTTTGTCCAAAGATGAAAGGATGTGAATGCATCTTCACCCAATATTAAAAAGAATTGATGATTTGAATATTGTTTTTTCAAATGCTCCAGGGTGGCAAAAGTATAGCTTGTTTTCTGTTTATTCAATTCGTAAAGACATATCTCCACATTACTAAACTCGGAAAATGTCTTTCTTAGCATCATAACCCTTACAGATTCCGGAATTGAGGGAAGGTTTTCCTTAAAGGGATTTCTGTAGGCGGGGACCACGAAAATTTTATGGAATTTCATCTGGCTATTTACATGGCGGACAATCTCATAGTGCCCCCGATGAACCGGGTTAAAACTTCCTCCGAAAATAGCGATATTCATTTTTTAATATAAGATTTTGTGATAACTTGGTGTCAAACTTGCTTTGCCAATGTCGGTGATAAACCCAGATTAACAAACAAAACAGCAAATAATCATGGCTTGGTATTCGATTATTCCCGAAGCATACGCAGTCAATAAAAACATTGATACCTCAATGTTTTCGGTTAAGGGCACAGCTGCATCCGGAAGTAGTGTTTTTATTTATATCGGTATTAGTATTGCCGCTCTAACAGTATTGATATTAGCGTATAGATGGTTGAATTTACAACGTATAAAAAGGGCAAACCAGAGATACCTTCAAAAAAGAGCAAAAGCGCAGCAACAGGAGATAGAACTTTCGGAAGATGCCAGTTTTCGATTGGTGGCATTGGCAAAAGCGGTTAATGTCAATCCTGAAAAATTACTGGTGAGCAATGTTGCCTTCGAAAAAGCAGTCGAAAAGCTGAAAAAAAACTCTCCAAATGATCCTTTGCTGATGAAAATTACCGCTTTAAGGGAGGACTTGGGGTATATTTTCTTTAATCGCAGGGCTCAGTTTGTTTGTACCCAGATGCTGCAATCGGGGCAAAAGCTCAGGGTTGGGGTTAAATTCAAGGGAAAAGCCCATTCATATGTCGGCACGGTTGTCAATATCTCAGAGGATGAGTTCTGGGTCAAACCACCGACTGTCAAAGGAAAAACCGTAAACATGTCCAAATTCAGGACATTTAATCTGAGTATCTTTCGTAAAAACGATGGCGAGTATCGTTTTTCTACCGAACTGAAATCGCAGATTTCAACACCGGTGAACGCTTTGGTTTTGAAACATGTTAACAAAATAAAAAAACTTCATATTCGCGAAAACGAAAGATACAAATTGCAATTCAAACGGAATTTCTTCCTCCTGCTTCCAGGAAAAAAATCGCCCACTGCTGGTGTCAATGAGAGTAATCAGTGTGCCGGGACAGTCCTTGATATAAGTATCGGCGGATTAAAATTTAAAACCACAACTCTGCCGGAGAAAGCTGTTGAGGGAGTAAATCTCGTCTTTAAGCTGGAAGAGGCAAAAATCAAAAACGAGATTCATGCCGAAATTGTCAGAATAACAGATGATAAAGACGGTAAAAACGTTCATCTGCAGTTTCAGAGTCTCTCAGAACTAAATCGATTATATTTACAGAAATTTATTGCAAGCAAAAATCCAATTAAAGTTTAAGCTCCTTATTCAGAGTTTTTTACAACAGACAGTCAGATCGTTTATTGTCATCATGAGTTCACTAAAGAAAAAAACAATCATTATCGGGTTGATCTTTGTAGGCCTTACCATTCAGTCTTGTGTGACGGGGAATAAGGGCTCCTATGAATCGAGCGCTTATTATAAAAGTCAACAATCTGCTACCAGTAAACTTGGGAATAAGGACAGATTGAATTCAACCCGAACCTCTGCAGAACAAGAAGCAACTGCGTTCTGGTCAGATAGTACTACCCAGGGAACTGCTAATCAAAAAAGCAATGAACTTTTTCATGCCAATCCTTCTGATTTAAAAAGAACTGCGGTTGTTTCAACGGAAAGTTCCACAACTCATGGATATTTGGCAGAAGAAAACTATCAATATGCAGCTGAAGACAATGTTGCAGGGCAGAATACAGCTTCCATGATCGAAGGCAAGATTTTCAAATTGATAGAAGCCGCCTATAACCGAAGAGATTACAATGAGTTTATCGAATTATACTCCTTATATATGGAGTCTTTCCCCCATAGCAGTCAGAAAGGATTCCTTGATGAAAAAAGAAATAGTTTTTTCTACCGGGAAGAGCTGCATGTCGAACAATTAAAAGGGGCATTGCTGGAAGTAAGTTATCCTGAAGCCAAATCACTGGATGAGTTGAATCGATATTTTGAGCGTATCAGAGACTATGGGATCAATTCCATTCAGGTCGATATCGTCCAATTCATCGGAACACCCATTTACCTGTTTGCGAACCAGAAAAAGCGGGAGGGATACTATTTCCCGAACTCAATGAGCTACGTTGTGGACGACCTGTTGAAGAAAATTACGGCTGTGGCCCATGCCAATCATTTGAAAATATATGCTTCCTTTCCTCTCAGGCATCATCCTCGCTTAGAGGACAGTGCCACTTACCTGTCCGATGAAGTTTGGAATCAGTTTCAAAATCGAACCTCGCCGAATTTAAAACTGGACTTACTAAATCCGGCCAGCAAAGTGTACCTGGAAAACTTGATACAAGACCTCTTGGAATTGGATATAGACGGGATTGTTTTTAAAGATGATTTTACCTACGAATTGAATGAAGGTTTCTCAAAAATAGCCCAGGACAGGTTCACTGAAGCAACGGGACGCCTGATCGCCTTCAATCAGATTTTTATTCCGACCCGGGCTGGGGATAAAAAGGGATTTGATCTGTTAACCAGTGATGAACTTGAGGATGTTATTACTTGGCGCGCCAGTGAGATTAAACAACTGATTTGGGAACTGGTTGATTTTATCAGGCAGAGGCCGACCGAGACTCACGTGGGGATAGAAGTAAC
Organism: bacterium; assembly: GCA_018829445.1. Classification (GTDB taxonomy): domain Bacteria; phylum SAR324; class SAR324; order XYD2-FULL-50-16; family XYD2-FULL-50-16; genus JAHJTV01. The sequence continues at coordinate 120,188 of JAHJTV010000061.1, read as the reverse complement.
TCCGGAGATTCTGCTTGACCAATTGAATCCGGTTAAATGGTATTCTACCGGGTTACATTACTTAAAGGATCTGCGGGTTGACTTTTTTGTTTTAAAGCAGAGTAAACAGAGCGATAACCACGATTCATTATCGGCAAATTATAAAATGGCAGTAAAAGCACTTCGAGAATCTATCCCTTTGAAAAGAGAGATTTATTTGAAGATTCCTCTGAGCCATTCCACTAAGAATGTGATTGAATTAAACAGGCACATCGACTCCCATGCAGAATACCAGCAGGAGTATCCCGGAATCAAAATTGCGGTTGGCCCTGTCAATCGACTAAAACGACTGGATATTGTCAATTAGGCTGATCCCGGCGCCTTATCTAAAATCTCCGATTTTAGATAAGTTGGTTCAGCTTAAACATCGGCAACATAACAGCCATTACGATAAATCCGACCGATAGTGCCATTAAAAGAATCATTATCGGTTCCAAAAGGGCGATCGATTTTTCAAGGGATCGTTTAACCTCCTTTTCCTGGATGATCGCTATCCTTTCCAACATCTCCTCCAATGTGCTGCTTTCTTCTCCCACCCGGATCATCTGAGTCGCCATTAACGGAAATGCACCGGTTTTCCTCAAGGCCTGGGAGAGATCCATTCCTTTTTTAGTGATGTCAATAATGATCTGTTCAAATTTATCCTCAAAAACCCGATTGCCGACAACAAACTTTACAATCTCCAATGACTGTTTCAATTCCACTCCGCTGATCAACAAGGTCCCCAGTGTCTCGGTAAATCTGAATACAACGATTTTACGAATCAGACTACCAATAAAAGGCAGTTTTAATAAAATGGTATCTACCAGTTTTTCTCCTGTCCGTGACTTGGTAAAACGATAAGCAAAAACAAGGAACAAGACGCTGACGAAAACCAGCATGATCCAGTTTGAGCTGATAAAATTACTGGTTCCCAAGACAATTCGCGTGGGTAGGGGGAGATCAATATCAAACTGCTGAAAGATGGGAACGATTTTAGGAATGATAAATGTGATCATAAAGATAACAATTCCAAGACCCAGCAAACTCATTATAGCGGGGTAGATCATAGCTCCCTGAATTTTGGAAACCAGTTCTTCCTGCTCTTCACGTGAATCTGCAAGTTTGCTCATGACTTGACCCAGGGTTCCTCCGGCTTCCCCGGCGCGAACCATGGCAACATACATTTTTGAAAACAGGTTAACTCTTGGCTGCAGGGCGGCGGCCAATGAGCTTCCTTCGATTACTCTTCCCCTGATGTCTGCCAGTACGTGCTGGAATGTTGCATTCTCAGATTCTTCAATTAGGATTTCCAATGCCTTATCATAGGGAATTCCAGTCGAAATTAAAACGGACATCTGCCGTGTAAACCCGGTAATCACTTTTGATGGTATACTTGAACGAGAATTCTTTCCGGAAGGTTCTGACCGATGCTTTTTATCTTTAGCGCTGGAGATTGCCAGGGGGCGCAATCCCATGCCTTTTAGTTTCGCAGTTGCTTGTTTAACTGAAGCAGCGTCAACTTTTCCCTTTTTAGTTCTTCCCGACTTATCAATCGCCTGGTATTCGAATAAAGCCATGTAAATGATTTTTATTGTTAATGAACTGATTATGTTAGCTGATTTCCACCATAAAGTATCCGGTTTTCTAAAATATTTGATTCACTGTTAGTTTGCTTCAAATGGTTTTTGAATACTTGACCGGGGGGGTGTCCTGCTTCATTAGATAAGCGTCAAATATCATACAGATGTTTCTGACCAGAATCTGTCCGATATTCTTCACAACAATTGAATCCGAATGAATCTCTATTAATCCATCCTCTTCCAGTTCTTTCAAGTTGGAAAACTCATCGGCAAAATAATCGGTAAATCTTTGTTCAAATGTTTTTTGAAACTCGTCAAAGTCCAGATAGAAATGACAGATCAACTTCATGATAGTCCATTTTCTTCTTTGATCATCGTCACTCAACTTCAGACCCCGGCTTCCGGAAAGGCTCTCACTATCAACGGCATCCTTGTAACCTTTCAGCTTTTTTTCATTTTGAATGAAATACCTGTCGAATTCACTAATGGCTGTCATTCCAATTCCATAAAGATCCATCCCTGATTTGGGAGTGTACCCCATGAAGTTTCGATAAAGAGTCCTGTTCTTTTGAGCGACACTCAGTTCATCATCAGGGAGTGAAAAATGATCCATACCGATATAATTGTATCCTGCTTCACTGAAGCGATTGATCGTGTCCAGCAGGATCTCAAGTTTTGTGGCCGGGTTTGGTAAGGTTTCAGGTTTGATCTTTCTCTGGTGAATCATTCGATCGGGAAGATAACCAAAATTATAAACGGCAAGCCTGTCAGGACGCATTCTGATTACTTCATCAACAGTCTCTCTGAAGCTTTGAAGAGTCTGAAAAGGCAGACCATAAATCAGATCAAAATTGATTCCCTTAAAACCTGCCTGCCTGGCTGCAACCAGATGTTCATAGGTGGTTTCCTTACTCTGGATTCTGTTCACCGCTCTTTGCACGGTTTCATTGATATCCTGAACACCAAGGCTCAACCGGTTAAATCCAATACCGGAGAGAAAATCCAACAGCTGAGGGTGAGTCGAACAGGGATCGATCTCAATACCAATTTCCGTGTCGGTATTCAATTCAAATCGGTCTTTAATATGATTCATGATCTGTTCTATTTCACTATTCAGCAGAAAATTGGGTGTTCCTCCTCCAAAGTGTATCTGTTTGATAACCCTGTTCCGTTGCCGAACCTTGGCAATTGATTCAATTTCTCTCAAAAGATAAGGTACATATTCCGACGAAGCCTTTTGCTGCCGCGTGACAACGACATTGCAACCGCAATAAAGACAACGTTCTCTGCAAAATGGAATGTGAATGTAAAGGGAGATAGCCCGCTCACTACCGGCATTTGATTCCAGCCAATTATTCTGGGTTTTCCGATCAATTTCGTGCCAGATAGGCGCTGTCGGGTATGAGGTATATCGCGGGCCTATGACCGAGTATTTACTAATGATCTCTTCGGTGAACTGATACATGACTGCTATTCTCGTTTTGAACCAAGTCCCGATCTAAATACCTGCCCATTTGGAAAAATGCGAACCAATAGACTTGATTTCAGGTAACTCGATGTTTTTCATTAGGAGTTAAGATACTAAAAAAGACCGGTAGTCTCCGGAAGAGCTAAAACCATCTGCCCCTTTTTTACTTTTGCCTGGTCGTTTTTCTCAATCCTTACCCAAGCTGCGTCTTCCATAACTTTCACGGTTGTTACCGTGGCCAAGGCCAATGGAGAAAAGGAAACCGTTCTTCGAGCGGATCCCAAAACAATTTCATTATTTACGATTCGCTCTCGAACCTGAAATTTTCTGTCCAATCGGATTCCAAGACTCCTGCCAATGGAGATTTTGGCATACTGTCTCCCTCCCCTTGTTTCCAAAATATAGCCTTGTAATGGAAAATCCTGTTGAATCAATTTTTTAAGATCCTGTTCCGATTGTTCCGGGTCTTGGGAATCATAGACAAGATCTTTCTGAAAGCGCACCTGTCCGCTGTCAGTGGTGATTATTGTCAGGTTGATGCTTGCTTTATAGTGGTCAATATTTTTAATAATCTGACTTTCAGTGATCATTACCCGGTATTGAGCAACAAAGGATGCATTCAAGGTTTGTCCCAATTGAATGGCATCAGCGACATTGCTGGGTTGAAACCTTTTATTCTCTTCGCTTGCCAGTAGTATGTTGACCTCGTCCCGGGGAATAGGGGCAAAATTCCCATGGTTGCGAAAAGATCGGTGGACAAAATCCTGGATGTTATTCAAGCGCACTTTGGTGACGGTTTCATCTTTGAAGACGACCAATGATAACATTACATATGGACGGATCATTAATTCATTTTGTGTGGGAGGATATTCTGCCTCTTCCAGATCAATGTCCGTAATTTCCAGTGTCATGGGATCCACGTATTTGGGTGAACAAGAACCAAATACAAATAGTAACAGTGCAAATACAGGAATAACGGCGGACGTCAGTTTCCAAATCGAACAGCTCGGTGATCTCTTTTGCTTTTTCATAATTTGTCTCTTTTAAATGGTTTTTGCGGCGTAACGGCTAAATGTCCAAGGTAGAGTTTAATACTGCTGAACAAGAACCAGCCAGCCGATTGATATTTCCAATAAACTGGTAAGAACAAATCTGGTTCAAGATTTTCAAATAGGGAAAAAACAGAATAATTATAACGAAAGATACTCGGAAAAGATAGTCGATAGAGGGAGGCGGTTGATTCCCTTTATCTCGCTTGGTGTGATAAAGGGAAGTGTCTTTGATCTGGCCAGATTAAAGCAGCATAAAAATTAATCCCATAATAATTGTCGGAATCAAAGCTCCTAAAAGTAATCCTGAAGGTGCTACTCCATGCGTGAAGAATTTCTGGAGGATCGATTGACCTGCAGGATTTGGGGCATTGGCAATAACGGTCAAACCGCCTCCGGTCACTGCTCCTGCTACAACTGCATATTTCATCGAATCGGTGAAAGTAGGTACCAGAGAGCTTAAATAGGTAATGGCAGCATTGTCATTAAAAGCCGTTAACAGAGTAGCTCCCAGCATCAGGGGGAGTTCGGCAAGGTTCCCTAAAATAGGAGCAATCCACCACTTTTGCAGTCCCCCGTGAATGACCAAACCTGACAGGAAAAAACCAACTAGCAAGGCAGGTTTCAAGTTGATCCTGTTTTGATGGTGTCCGGTCGCCTGGGAAAAACCCAGGAAAATTAAAAATCCACCGATAAAAAATGGCGGATAATGTGCAAAATAAACAGTCCAGATCATAATGAGAATATGGGTGATGGTAACAAATAACGGAACTTTGTCTTCACGCATATCCCAAGGAATAAGCAGTTTGGATTTTCTTGATATCTTGATATTTTCAAGTTTCTCGAAATCCTTTCTGAAGTACAGAAAATATAATGTGTTGGATATCAATATACCAATGATTGCCTTATATCCGAAGTTGGTAAACATAAATCCCATGTCCCAATTCCATTTCCCGGCTACCATTAAAACAGGGGGGGCGGCAAAATGAGTCAAAGTCCCGCCGACGGATATATTAACAAACAATAAACCAATTGTTGCATAAGCGAACTTGGGATCTGGTTTTCGAGCATAAAACTGTTTGGCCAATATCAAAGCTGATATCGTCATGGCACCCGGTTCCGTAACAAAAGAGCCCAGAATCGGCCCCATAGTCAAAACCGAAAACCACAATGCAGCCGGCGATCCCTTACCGAGCTTTGCTACCTGTTGCAGGCTTTGTTCAGACAGTCTGATGATGGGTCTGGTAGCAGCTAATGTCATGATAACGACGACAAAAACAGGTTCGGTAAAGTTCACAGAATTGATATAGGCGATAATGCTGTCCAATCCATGAACGTAAGATACAGCAAGAAGAACAGGAAAAACCCAAAGCCCGAAAATAACTTCAATCTCCCCCAGGAAGTGAAACACCTCAGACGTAAAACTGACCTCCTTAACAACATCACCTGTATACTGTGTGGCATTTTCCTTTTTTGGGACCGCCTCTTCATGTTTCTCTCGGAGTTTCTCGGAGATCTTTTTGAATTTTGAGGCTAAAAAGGTATGAATAATGGCCCCGAGAAAAAGCAAAGTGACAATTATATTTAAGGGCTCTACTTCCATGCGGTGCAGTAATATTTTGCCAACATGAGTCATCTGTGAATCATGATAAGATTCCAATGTGGGAGGAAAACTTCCAGGATGAGCGGTACCTCCTGAAGAAGCCACCAATAACACGGGTAGAAAAATCACTAGCACCATCAACAGAACGAAAAAAAGCCGTTTCATTTGAAAATCCTCAATAGAATTTTTTACCGATCCACGATGAACAGAGGCTATTTGGAAGAAAACCAAAATTAGCAGTCCCAGTATATTACTATTTTTACATAAAAAAAAAGACTAAAAAGAAAAAGCACTTTGATCGGTCGGGTAAAGATTGTTTATATCAACAATCTTAGCTGATTAAAAATGGATTCTTGTATAAACCTCGAACTCCTCGGATATAATGGAATGTTGCAATATTTTGGGATATTCATTAAACTCAAATGTCGCTTACGGTAAACAATTTTCTGCAGTTTTGATAAATAATTTCAGAAAGAAAGAACTAGATTAACCGGGGAAAAACCAATTCAAAATCTAAGGAGATATAAAATGTGGGACTCAGACCGAAGTAAAGCTATTGAATCTGCAATTTCTCAAATTGATCGCCAATTTGGTAAAGGCTCAATTATGCGTATGAATGATGGGGCAGCTATCGATGTGCCTGTTGTGCGAACCGGAATTATCAGTCTGGATGTGGCTTTGGGAGCAGGAGGATTTCCCCTGGGAAGAATAATTGAAATCTTCGGACCGGAATCCTCCGGAAAAACAACCCTGGCGCTACATGTTGTCTCAGAAATACAGAGAGGCGGCGGCGTCGCAGCATTTGTCGATGCAGAGCATGCTCTGGATGTTAAATATGCCAGAAATCTGGGAGTTAACACAGAGGATTTGTTGATCTCTCAACCGGATTTTGGGGAGCAGGCATTAGAGATTACCGACATTCTCGTGCGCAGTGGCGGAATCGATGTGGTCGTTGTAGATTCAGTGGCAGCGCTTGTTCCCAGGGCTGAAATAAACGGTGAAATGGGGGACACCCATGTCGGACTTCAAGCCAGGCTGATGTCCCAAGCATTGAGAAAACTGACCGGAACCCTGTCAAAATCAAAGTGCATGATTATCTTCATCAATCAATTACGTCATAAAATCGGTGTTATGTATGGAAACCCGGAGGTGACAACCGGAGGAAACGCACTTAAGTTTTACGCTTCGGTGCGGATCGATATCAGAAGAATAAGCGATATTAAACAGGGAGACAACATATTAGGAACCAGAACCAGAATCAAGATTGTAAAGAATAAAATTGCCCCCCCCTTTAAAATCGTTGAACTGGATATTATTTTTGGCGAAGGGATCTCAAAATTGGGCTCCATCCTTGATTTGGCAGTTGAATGCGAAGTGATTAAAAAAAGCGGGAGTTGGTATTCCTATGGTGAGGAACGGCTAGGGCAAGGAAGAGAAAACTCAAAGGAATTCCTTGCCGAACATCCGGAATTGATCGAAAAAATCGATCAGGAAGTAAGAGAAAAACTCAATGTTTCAACACCTAAAACACAAGAAGCATCACCTAAGGAGGAAGATCCGGAGTAGGAAAAGTCAATCACCGATCTCTGTTTTCCCCCCTGATTAAACTAAAATCCCGGATTTTATGCTTGATCTTATTGAAAAGGAGGGTTATATATTAGGTTGATATTAGCACTCGACTTGGATGAGTGCTAATAATTCTTTTTGATTATTACAACCAGACAGGGATTATCAATGGCTAGTTCATTGTTTTTCCTGTTTGCTTTATTTCAATGAATTATTAACTTAATTCTGGGATACATACTATGAAAATTAAACCATTGCATGATCGAGTTATTGTAAAGCGTAATGATGCCGAGCAGAAGACAGCCAGTGGAATCATTATTCCTGATACAGCAAAAGAGAAGCCTCAAGAGGGTACTATTATTGCTGTTGGCAAGGGTATACGAAAAGAGGATGGTACAGTTCTTCCTTTGGACGTTAAAGAAGGCGATGTAGTGCTTTTTGGAAAATATGCTGGAACTGAAATTAAGATTGCAGGTGAAGAGCTATTAATGATGAAAGAAGATGATATTTTGGGAATCATTCTATAGTCTTCTCAATTAATATTTTTTAGTCTTATTCGATTGCCTGAAAAAAAATTCAAGCATGAAAAGAGGCGTCGGGAATTTCTGAACTATCAAAATTTAACAGGATTTCAAAATGGCGAAACAAATCATATTTGGCGACAAAAACCGGTCATTGTTATTGAGCGGTGTTAATCAGTTGGCCAATGTAGTTAAAAGTACATTGGGTCCAAAAGGAAGAAATGTATTAATTGAAAAATCATTTGGTGCCCCATTAATCACCAAAGACGGTGTTACAGTGGCAAAAGAGATCGAGCTTGAAGATAAGATCGAGAATATGGGTGCCCAGATGGTTAAGGAAGTTGCCAGCAAGACTTCTGATGTTGCCGGTGACGGAACAACCACTGCAACTGTTTTGGCTCAGGCAATTTTTAAAGAGGGCGTCAGGAATGTTGCTGCCGGTTCAAATCCAATGGATTTGAAACGCGGAATTGACGCTGCAGTTGCTGTTGCTGTTAAAGAGCTGCAAAAAGCATCAAAAGCCGTATCTGACAGCAAAGAAATCTCACAGGTTGGAACCATCTCTGCCAACAATGATGAGACAATCGGAACTATAATCGCAGAAGCAATGGATAAAGTGGGTAAAGACGGTGTTATTACCGTTGAGGAAGCCAAAGGGCTTGATACTACTTTAGATATTGTTGAAGGGATGCAATTTGATCGGGGATATCTATCTCCCTATTTTGTCACAGATGCGGATCGCATGGAAACCGTCCTGAAAGATCCATACATCATCCTGGTTGAGAAAAAAGTCAGTAGTATGAAGGACATCTTGCCAGTTCTTGAGCAGATTGCCAAAGAAGGCAAGTCTTTCCTGATCATTGCAGAAGATATAGATGGTGAAGCGTTGGCTACTTTGGTGGTAAACAAACTGAGGGGAACCCTTCATTGCTGTGCTGTAAAAGCACCGGGATTTGGTGACAGACGAAAGGCTATGCTGGAAGATATTGCTATTCTGACTGGTGGAGAGGTAGTATCGGAAGACCGTGGTATGAAAACCGAAGATCTGACAATTTCACAGTGTGGAACGGCAAAAACCATTACAATTGACAAGGATAATTGTACAATCGTAGATGGAGCAGGGGCTGACAGTGAAATCAAAGCTCGCGTGAACCAGATTCGTGCTCAAATTGAAGAAACAACTTCAGATTACGACAAGGAAAAACTTCAGGAAAGATTGGCTAAACTGGTTGGTGGTGTTGCTATTATCAACGTTGGGGCAGCCACAGAAACTGAAATGAAGGAAAAGAAAGCAAGAGTTGAAGATGCACTTCATGCAACCAGAGCTGCCGTAGAGGAAGGAATTGTTGCAGGTGGTGGTGTCGCCTTGATAAGAGTTCAGGACGCTGTTCGCAAAGCGGTTGAAAAGTTCGAGGAAGACTATAAAATTGGTGGCGGCATGGTGGTTAGTGCATTGGAAGAGCCTTTAAGACAGATTGTTGCCAATGCTGGTCTGGAAGGTGCTGTTGTTGCCAACAAAGTTAAGGAACTAAAAGGTAATTTCGGTTTTGATGCTCGAACAGAAGAGTATGTTGATATGATTAAAGCCGGTATTATTGACCCGACCAAAGTAACCAGAACTGCACTGCAAAATGCAGCTTCTGTTTCAGGGTTGCTTGTAACAACAGAAGCTTCTGTTTGTGACAAACCATCCGAAAAAGATGATGGTGGCGCCATGGGAGCAGCTGCTGGTATGGGCGGTATGGGTGGTATGGGCGGTATGGGTGGCATGGGTGGTATGATGTAACCAGACTGTTTAGAAAAAAAAGCCGGCTTTGCCGGCTTTTTTTTTACTCTCTTTAATCGTAACAATTAGAAAAAATGGGAATCTCATCCTTAAAAACAGAAAAAATGACTATTGATGAGCGAGGAACAACAAGAAAACAACTTCAATTGGACGAAATATTGTTACTAGTTTTATACTGTTTATTGTGAGATACTTATACAAATGTATTAACATTTTTTATGTAATCGTCTTATCATAGTGTTATAGGTGCATTGCTCTCTTTAAGGGGAATTATTTTTTTAATCCTGAGCCAAATTCTCATTCAGTATGGATTGCTGATTTCAGCTGCTAATTTGTGACAGAGAAGCCTGACATGTCACTCCAGAAAAATTTTTTCCAAGTGGGGGGTCCATTTTTGATAAATATCTCCAGTTTAGAAAAAACTTTTTAGGACAGTTTTTTATCAAAGAAAGTATTGTTTGAGTCATTTTACCGACGGCAGGTAGATTATTTTTGAAAGGTTAAACTAGAATGCACTAATCTCAACTATTCAATAGAGTGATAATATGTCAGAACCCGTAGGTGGTTTGGAGGATATGCAAGACATTCTCCATGAATTTGTAGTTGATTCCAAAGAGATGCTGGAAGACACAGAGCCGCTTTTGGTGGAACTGGAAGAGGCTTATAGCGAGGAAAAGATAAATAATGTTTTCAGATGTTTCCATTCCATCAAAGGAGGCGCAGGGTTCCTCAACCTAAACAGCATTCAAAAGTTGACCCATTCTGCTGAAACGCTGCTTGATCTTTTTCGAAAAGGTAAGCTGGAATTCGCTTCCGAGCATCTGGATATTATGGTTAGTGTTTGCGACCAGATTTCCACTATCCTGGACAAAGTAGACACAGAATTGACAGACGAGGGATTTGAAAACAATATCGATGCCATTTGTTTAGATATAGACGACGCAATTAGTGGTAAAAAACCAACAACCAAATCCCAGGCCAAAGTATCCCCTCCCCCAGTCAAGAAATTGGACGAGACTGCCACTCCGGTTGCTGAGGATGAATTTGAGATTCCTATAACTGAGGAGATGATCAACCAGTTTGTTCAGGAAGCCGAAAGTGGGTTCGAAAAGATCGAAGAAATTCTGTTGATACTTGAGAAGTTTGGATTTGAACAGAAACTGCTCGATGATGCGTATCGACTGATTCATAGCTTTAAGGGAAACTGCGGGTTTTTGAATTTCAAGGATCTGGAGAAAATCAGTCACAGGGTCGAGACTGTTTTTGATGGGATGAAAAACAAAGAGGTACCCACAACTGAGGACAATGTAACGGTCCTCTTTAGCGCGCTTGATATACTCAGAAGTACAACCCAGCAAATCGCAGGAAGTGGATCTGCCGAAATCCCAAGTTGTGCAGCCGTGCTGGGATTATTGGACAATGTTATTCCCGAGGAAGCCGTAAACCTTAAGCAAAAAGTCGAAGCCATTCAGGAACCGGTTTTAAAGGAGAAACCAGTTGTTTCCCCGGAGCAGGTTATCTCTTTGGCTGAAGAAGAAATGCCTAAGCCAAGTGAATCGGCTAGGCTGGTAAAAACAGAAGAGGATAAGGCGGTTAGCAAGTCGTTGCAAACCGATATCCGAGTCAATCTGCAAAAGGTGGATACGGTTATCAATCTTGTCGGAGAGTTGATGATTGTTAGCCAGATGATTACCAGTAATCTGGAAGGTGATTCGGAAAAAATCAACCGATCATCACAACAACTAAACAGCTTGATTACTGAACTTCAAGACGTGGCCATGTCCATCAGGATGATTCCCCTGGCTGGAACCTTCAGGAAAATGGTTCGTCTGGTTCGTGATCTATCGAAAAAATCCGGGAAACGGGTTCAGTTTGAAACGAGGGGAGAAGATACTGAACTAGACAAAACCGTTGTTGAGCAGATTTCTGATCCACTGGTTCATCTGGTCAGAAACGCAATTGACCATGGAATTGAGCCTCCGGAAGAAAGAGAAGCACAGGGGAAACCGGCGACAGGAAAATTGATTATTGAAGCAAAATATGAAGGCAATGAGGTCTGGATTAATATTATTGACGATGGTCGTGGCATGCATCGCGATAAGATTCTCGCCAAAGCAAAAGAAAGAAATCTGGTAACAGATGAAGCGAATGAATGGCCTGATTCAAAAATCTATAAACTTATCTTTGAACCCGGGTTCTCAACAGCGGATAAAGTGACCTCTGTGTCAGGCAGGGGTGTGGGAATGGATGTCGTTAAACGCAATATCGAAAAAGTTAAAGGTCATGTTGACATAAAATGTGTACCTGGCCAAGGAAGTACTCTCGGACTCAGAATTCCCTTAACTTTGGCGATCATTGACGGCATGTTGCTGCGCGTGGGAGATTCAATTTATACCGCTCCTTTACTGGCGATTAGAGAGTCCGTCCAGATCAAACCGTCCCAGGTAACAATTGTTGACAGGAAAGAGGTAGTAATGGTCAGAGAACAGCTGATCCCTGTCTTCAGATTACATAAGTTACACAATATCACTCCTCAGTATAACAACCTTGAGGATGGTATTTTGATCATATTGGAATACCAGGACGACGTCTTCGGGTTGTTTGTTGATGAATTGCTGGGGCAATACCAGACTGTGATTAAAGGTCTTTCCGACTATTTCGGCAAGGTTTCCGGGATTTCAGGGTGTTCCATCTTAAGTAATGGAGAGGTCAGCCTGATCCTGGATGTTGCTGATCTGCGAAATGAAATTGATGATTCCATAAACTGATGATTATTGCTTTTGTTCAAACCAAAGGTGGAACCGGGAAAAGTACTCTGGCTCTTAATACTGCTTTCTCAAAAACAATTAGAAATGTGTTTCCATCCATCTGTCTGGTGGAATTGGACCAGCAGGGAACCCTGAGAAAATGGTGGCGTAGGCGAGATCCGAATAACAGTGCTTATGGCAATATTGGCTTTTATCATATCTCTAGTGATAACAAAGACGAAATCCTGGAAGAGATTGAAGCTTTGGAAGAGAAAAATGAGTTGCTGATTCTGGATGTTCCCGGAGAAAGTGTTGGGAAGTTTCACACCAAATTCGCCTGCGCTGTGGCTGATATGGTTCTGATTCCCATGAGGACTTCAACCAATGATGAAGAAGCCTTTGAAGATAACTTGCTTCCCATTATTAAAAGAATCATAGAGGTGGACAAGGAAAGTCGTGACGTTTTTTATATCATTCCTTCCTTCACTCACCCATTGGCAAACAGGCAAAATATATTTTCATATTTTAAGGATGTCATGCCGGATTATATTCATTGTCTTAATGCTGTTTTCTCGTTTGGATCTGTATTTGAAAACTTTTCCAGAGGAGGAAATAATCTATTTGAGTATACCAGGTCTGTAAAATCCAATTCAAAATTGCATGAACAAGGGAAAAAGGCAATTAATGAAATCGAACTAATTGCAAAGGAAATCATTAAAGTCAGGTAGATTATGGGATTACCAAGTAAAAAACAGTTGCATAAACATAAAAGGGGTGCTCGAAAAGCATTGGATACCCTTGATGCTATGGATAAACCGGATGAGAGCACCATCTCCGAGCCAGAAGTTGAAAAGTTAATAAAAAAGAATAAAACGACCCCCTCAAAGACAAAAGTAAAAAGGGGGAAAAAGAACAAACAACCTGCTCATTCTGCAATAGTCGAAACGCCCGCATCACCGATCTCTTTGTCATTGGATGAGCCCTTTCCGATAGAAGCTGAAAGCGTACAGGACTCGAAAGGCTTCGGGTTAACAGGTGATGAAGAGAGTGAGATTTCCGAGTTTCAGAGCGTGGAAAAGGAGGAATCTGTCGAGCCAGAAATATCCCAAACAATTGAAACGTCTGAAGCTCTTCCGGAAATAGAACTCTCTCAGAGTGAGAAACCACGCATGGATAAAACGACCAAAATGATTGATGAAACCCTGCATTCTGCCAGTAAAGAGGAAACTGCGAAAATGAGTCGGAAAGAACAAAATCGGAACTCTTTTGAATCAGAAGATTACGAGGGGTTAGCCGAAGATACCCAAAAAGATAAGTACTTATCTTTTCGTATTGGGGATGAGACATACGGAGTTTCAATTGAATACGTGACAGAGATTATTGTTATCCAGAAAATCACTGAAGTGCCGGATACCCCACCGTTTGTGAAGGGGGTCATCAATCTCAGGGGGAAAGTGATTCCGGTGATAGATATTCGTCACCGCTTTGGAATGAAATCTCGAGACTACGATGAGCGTACCTGCATCATTGTGGTTGATTACACCGAGACAGCAGTCGGCATGATTGTTGATACCGTAAACGAAGTGGTTGACATCCCGGAAAGTCAAGTGGATCAGACGCCTAGAACCCATTCTGGTACCGAAAGTACTTATATTCAAGGCATGGGTAAAATAGGAAAGAAAGTGATGATTATTCTGAACCTTGAAAAAGTCCTGTTTGCAGAAGAGCTGCTAAAAAGACAGAAGGCGCTGCAAGACTGATTCATATTTTACTTACCGGTTTCAATGAAGGCATTCCGGTATAGAACTAAATGGCGGTCAACGTAGTGTACGGTAAAACAGAGTTCAGGTATTCAGTTACCAATCCTATTAAAACCGTAGATTTGATTAATCATATCCGTTTTTGTACCAACCGCAAAATAAATACTAAGGCAAACATAAGTCAAAGAGCAAGACTATGGCATATCCTTCTGATACACGGGATTTAAAAGGGGACAGTGACAGCTATGTTTCTCGAAATTTTATTCAGATTTCCGATCAGGAGTTTGAGCTGTTTCGTTCCTTTATCTACAAGAACTTTGGCATCAATTTAACTGAGGCCAAACGTGCGCTTCTAATGAACCGTTTACAGAAGATCCTTAAAGAGAAAGCATTTAGTTCGTTTAAAGATTATTATGAGTCAATTCAAAAGGATAGCTCCCTTGCGGAACTCAGTGAATTGATAGACGCGGTTTCAACGAATCATACTTTCTTCTTTCGGGAAAAAGTGCACTTTGATTTTCTGATGCACAATGCTTTGCCTGAAATAGTTCCTGCAATTAAAAAAAGTGGTCAGAAAGAATTACGTGTCTGGTGTGCCGCAGCTTCAACCGGTGAAGAACCATACGTAATAGCAATGTTGCTGATGGAGTACTTCGGAATGGATTATAAAAACTGGTCTGCAGGTTTGTTGGCAACTGACATCTCAAATCAGGCGCTAAGTACAGCCATGGAAGGCGTTTATTCTGAGGAGCGGGTTTCGCAGGTACCCAAAAAGTACCAAGCAGCTTACTTCGACAAGATCGATTCAGATAGATATCGGATCAAGGAATTGTTGAAAAAAGAGGTATTGTATCGCAGATTCAATCTGATGAACGAGAAATTTCCATTTAAAAAGCCGTTTCATATAATATTCTGTCGCAATGTCATGATCTATTTCGATCAGGAAACAAGGGAAAAGCTTGTCAGGCAACTGTTTGATATTACAGCCCCCGGTGGATTTCTGTTTATAGGAAATGCGGAGACTTTGGGGCGGAATGATAAACAATACAAATATATCGCTCCATCAATCTACCAGAAGATTTAAAGGCAATTAAAGAGTGAATCCTATTATTTGCCCAAGATATCCATGGAGTGCACCTGAAAACTATTTTCAGTGGTTACGGCAAGTTAACACTGTGTCACAGAACAATATCAATATAAGATGAAAAAAAAAATAAGAGTTTTGGTAGTAGATGATTCAGCCTTGGTAAGGAGCATTTTAACATCGGGATTGTCACAGGACCCAGATATCGAAGTAATTGGTGCGGCTTCTGATCCTTACCAGGCAAGAGATCGGATCTTGGAACTGGAACCGGATGTTCTGACTTTGGATGTGGAAATGCCCAGAATGGATGGTGTTGCTTTTCTAAGGCGACTGATGCCTCAATACCCTATTCCTGTGGTTATGGTCAGTGCCCTCACGGAAAAAGGAAAAAAGATCACCATGGAGGCACTTGAAGCAGGAGCTCTGGATTTTGTGACTAAACCGGCGACCGGTGTGTCGCGGGGACTGAACACCATGATGGGCGAATTAATTGAGAAGATAAAAATCGCCGCAGTGGCAGATGTATCGGGCTGGAAAGACAGACAAGTAGTAACTCCTAAGTCCGTACCTTTCAACAAAGTGTTGTCAGGCAGCACTGACAAGGTAATTGCGATTGGTGCTTCGACCGGAGGAACCGAAGCAATACGATCAATGATAAAAATGTTTCCGGCTTCCACACCCGGGGTGACTATTGTACAGCACATGCCACCGGGGTTTATTGCTGCTTTTGCTGAGAGCCTGGATAAACAGAGTGCGATGAATGTGAAGGAGGCAGAGAATGGTGACCGTGTAATGCCAGGACGTGTTTTAATCGCCCCGGGTGGGAAACAGATGAAAGTGTTTCGGTCGGGGGGTATCTATCAGGTTAAGATTTTTGATGGCGAAAAAGTAAACGGTCATTGTCCATCAGTTGAAGTATTAATGAAGTCTGTAGCCGAGTATGTTGGTGATAATGCCATTGGTGTAATCTTAACAGGAATGGGAAGTGACGGGGCAGACGGATTGCTGGAGATGAGAAAGGCGGGTGCCAGAACTTTTGGGCAGGATGAAAAAAGCTCGGTTGTTTACGGTATGCCCAAAGTCGCTTATGAAAGGGGAGCCGTTGAAAAGCAGGTGCATATAAACAACATGGTACCCCAGATCTTAAATATATTGGATTAAAACAGTCCTGCCCGCAAAATATCAGGCCGAATTAATAGTGAAAGCAGGGAGGGGGGACAGGAAAAACCGCTGAGAGTGTAAATCTGTTGATTGGTGTTAAAGCGACATTCTTAAGAACGAGTTTTTTGTATCTTTACTTTATTTGCTAAATGAACTACCAACGCTTTTTGCAGATTTGATCAAATCAATACTGAACAACTCTTAACAGGTAAATTTAGTCTATAATCATGGTCACTTACAATGAGTCCAGGACAATAAAAGATGTAAAATATACCTGATAGCTTGGTTGATAATCAGAATTCTTGAAAAATAAAATTAAAAAGTGATATCATAGCTTAAACACTTAAGTTTAAGATTATTAAAAGATCGATACTTGAAATCGGAAAGGCTTGCTCTTTTTGGATTCAGTCGATGGCTATTTTAATGGTGGTTCAGCCTTAGGGTTTGGGCTAAATTGAATAATATGAATGAAACAGATTAATGTAGGAATCGGTGAACTTGCCGTATCAAAAAATCCAGAAGAGAAAATAAAGACTTTTGGATTGGGTTCATGTGTTGCTGTAATCGTATTGGATCCTAAAAGCAGGTCTGTCGGGTTAATGCACGTTGCCTTACCTGATTCGACAATTAATCCTGAAAAGGCACAAAAACTACCGGGATATTTTGCTGATACAGGTATTCCCTATCTTTTTCAGGAGATGGCAAAACTGGGGAGCAATGCCAAGGGACAGGGATTGATTTTTAAACTGGTTGGGGGAGCACAGGTGATGGACCCGAATCTAAGGTTTAATATTGGCAAGCGAAACATATTAACAATAAAAAAGATCCTTTGGAAATATAATCTGGCTGTGGTTGCTGAAGAAGTTGGAGGACATATAAGCAGAACGGTAGATGTTGATGCAGGTACAGGAAGGGTGACAATTTCGCAAGGATCTTAGATAATTACTTAGAAGGTGAAACAATGAAGCAAATAATGATAGTTGATGATTCGGCAACCTCAAGGATGTTTATCAAACGTTGTCTGGAAGTCGTATTTGCAGATCAGGATGAGATTAAGTTTTATGAAGCCGGAGATGGCAAAGAGGCTTTGGGGAAGCTAAAAGCAAATCCGACAGATATAGTTATTATCGATCTGAATATGCCTGTGATGGATGGTGCGACCCTGTTAAGATGGCTGAAAGGAAGTCCCAAATTAACGTATTTGCCGGTAATTGTTATTACCAGTGTCGATAATCCGGCGAAAAGGGATGAATTAATGGAGTTGGGCGCTTTTGCCGTCTTGAGTAAACCGATTGCACCGGCTAAAATCATGCCCGTTATTAATCAAATATTTAATCTTCAATCCGATGATTTTGGATTCTAATTAGACAACAAGAATAGTAGGAATAACCCGGGGAACCAGGATGAAGCTTTTAGATTTGTTAACAGATGCAACCCTAGAGACAATAGAGAATATGGCATTCATGGAGGTTGTAAAATCGGAAAAAACAACTCCCTATAATGAACATTTGGTAAGGTTACGTATCGAAATCCTCATAAACAAACCCTTTCCTGGTGAGATGAGACTGGTTCTGCCTATGGATTTGGCGGTTCAATTCACCAGGAATATGTATAATCTGTCGGAAGACGAGATTACAGAAGAGTTGATGAAAGATGTTTTAGGGGAGATTATCAATATCATCTCTGGCAGGTTGATGGCTGATTTGGTACCAGAGGATCAGATTTTTGAACTGGGCTTGCCTCTGATTGGACCCGACGTTTTCGTGCAGACGGAAGCCTCCTCTTTAAGCATCGAATTTGATGCCGAAGGTACTCCGTTTTGGATTATTCTCTTCGGCGACGGTTTTCAGGAAAGTTCCAATCAAATGGAGCAACCCTGATCATGAGCATTAACTCCCCATCACAGTTTTAAGTTCATTCACAATTTTCACAAATTTATCAATAAACTTTTCCTGATCTTTTGGAATCTCGCTAGCTGCAAAAGAGATTCTGATCGTTTGCATGATCCTCTCTTTTTTATAACCATGCTCCTTTAAGACAGAAGACAGTTTCTTCGATGTCGAATTACATGCGCTGCCAGTGCTGACAAAGATATTGTTTTTTGCTAAATGGTGCAAAAGGACTTCACCAAGGAGCCCGGGAATCGACAGACTAACAATATGAGGCAATGTGTTGGGGGCTGTGAAGATTATAGTTTCCGGAATTTCCTTGCTCAAAGTGGTTTTAAATCGATCCGCGAAAGCTGTGATCAATCCGTGGTTTTTCTCCAGATCCCTGTGGGCTATTTCCGCAGCTTTCCCCATGCCTGAAATGGCGGCCACATTTTCAGTGCCTGAACGTAATCCTTGTTCCTGTCCTCCCCCGTGGATTAGGGGCAGAAGGGGGAGGTTACGTGCCATGATCAACGCTCCCGCACCTTTGATTCCATGAAACTTGTGAGCACTGATTGAATAGAGATCAACTCCCAGTGATTTTAAATCGACGGGAATTCTTGAGAATGCCTGAACTCCGTCAGAATGAAAAATAATCGTGGGATTTTTGGATCTGATCGTTTTTGAAATGGACGCCAGATCCTGAACAACGCCGGTTTCACTATTTGCGTGCTGAATCGAAACCAGGTGGGTATTATCGGAAATAAGCCGGTCCAGGTGTTCCAGATCTACTTGCCCGATAGTTGGATCTATTCTGACATAATCAACGGATATATTGTGGTTCTTTTCCAGCCATTCACAGGATTTTAGAACGGCGGCGTGTTCGATTCTGGTTGTGATAATCTGTTTCTGTCCGGACTTTTTGGTGTCAAATACTCCTTTAATGGCCAGATTGTCACTTTCTGTTCCACTTCCACAAAAAACTATACCGGCAAGAGGCACGTCAAATATATTTGAAAGTGACTTACGGGAATCTTCAATAACTTTTGCGGCTTCTATCCCCGGTGGATGGAGACTTGAAGGATTTCCATAGCAGTCTGCCTGGATTCTATCGAGATCCTTGAGAATCGCAGGATACGGACGGGTTGTGGCGGCATTGTCAAGGTATATCATGGGATTATTGTTGGTTTAAATGTTGGTAGGCATTCTTAAACAATTTTAATCCCTCTCCATTTTCCTCCGCAAATTGAAGACGAGTCCAGTGGGGATGATTTGTGTAATGATTATAAGCTTCCGGATGCGGCATCATACCCAGTATGTTTCCGGCTTCATTGGAGATGGCTGCAATATTGTTCCAGGAACCATTCGGATTATGCGGATAGTCACCGGTTGTTTTTCCCTCCCGGTCTGCATAAAACATGGCGATCTGGTTATTGGAAACAAGATCGGATTGTGTTTTCTCGTCTGTGACAACAATTCTACCTTCACCATGTCTGACCGGGAGATAGATCTGTTCAATTCCCCGGGTAAAAACATTGTTATTTTGTGGGTTTACTCTCAGGTTTACCCAGCGATTCTCAAATATCCCTTTCTGATTCTGGGTTAGAGAAATAGTCTGATTTTCGAACGCCTGCTTTTCATCTGGTAAGAAACCAAGCTTTACCAAAAGCTGAAATCCGTTGCAGATTCCCAGTAAAAGTCGTCCGCTTCTGGAAAAGTCCTTGAGTTGCTCCTTAAGATCAAAGTTTTCCGAAGATCCGTATTTAAATCTGTTGACGCCAACGCGAGCAGATCCCAGATAATCACCATCCAAAAAACCGCCAATAAAAATAATAAAGTCGTAATCACCCAAATTAATCGTGCCATTTAAAAAACGAAGCGTGTGCAGGATTTCAACGGCGGTTGCTCCGGATTTTTCACAGGCGTACGCCGTTTCATGTTCACAGTTTAATCCCATACCGGATAAAATCAGGGTTTTTTTATTCTTCATTATTTAATCTAAAAGCAAGTGTAACCAATTAGTACCTTATCCATTATTTTCTACGTTTTTTAGAAGGATATAATGGATAAGGTACTAATCCAGTTTATCTGGGTTAGGTGAATAGGCTGCAGGTTAAACCTTTGAATAGGACAAAGTGAAAACGGAACAATCTACTTCTTAAATACAGCATTATATAAATGCTTTCAATTCGATTCATCTGACAGCAAAATCTCGGTTTTGCAGGCCGCGCTCGTCAGAATTACCGAATTATGCTACTCTAATATTTTTATTTCCTTTATAAAAGACTATCGTTATTCGGTTAACATGGGAATTGATATTTATTAAAAAGATAGTAACTTTTTAGTCCAAAAATTTACTCACACAAAAATTTTATGAATTCATCGAGAAAGATTGAAGACAATGGTTGCCAATCCTTAATAGATCTTTTCAACAATAGGTACCAAGGAGGAGACTTTACACTGTCTCAACGAAAACAAGACTATACTGATTTTTTTAAAAATCAGTATAAAGCTTTTAAGTCCCAAATGGCGCCGATTGTTTTATCAAAACGGGATGCCGTTGAAACAGCTGCTATTCATTCGGACTGGATGGATCAATGGATCAGGTTTACCTGGTGGTTTGTCTTGAAGGAAGAGATGGATCTGATGCGAGAGGTGTCAAAATCAGTTAATCAAAAAGTTCCTTACCTGGAAAAAGTACTGCCTCAAAAAATTGAGAAAAAAGATGAACTTGAGTCGATCCTGAGTGCTGATCATGACCCTTCTGTACGGATGGAACCCGCCGAGAGGTCCTATTACTTCAACTTGCTGAAGAGTCTGGAAAAAGAGATACAGGATATTCAACAAGAGTATGCGGTCTTAAGTTCAATTGTCCCGCTTGATATAAAAGAGGGAAGTGATGAAACCGACCTGCTGGATCATCTGCTAGTGTTCGCCAGAGGGGGGTATGGGCGCACAGAATTATCCTTTTCATCGGATGTTGATCTGGCATACTGTCTGGACGTTAAATCGGCTACAAACCTTGAAATCCTGACTATCCAAGAGTTAATCAAACGCATGGAAGAACTATTCCAGGGAATCCCTCTCGATCTGGCATCTCAATATTTTGAACTTGGAGAGGATCTTTCCAGGTTCAGTCGCACCGACATGATGCACACAATTCCCTCGATTCTGGAAGGACGAGTCATCCTGGGTAATGCTTCTCTTCTTATCTCCATAAAAAAAGAGTTCTCAAATGTCTGTCCCCGTCAGAAAATGATACGTTTTTTAAAGAGACAGATGGATGAGTTGTCACAAGCAGGGAATGAGATATTTTATATAAAAGAAGGATTTGGAGGGGTACGTCATCTCCAGTATGTCCTTTGGATGGTTTTGATTATCGAGAATCAGGAGAACGGCAATTCCATTGACCTTTTGGAGATGTTAAAAAAAAGAGGTTGGATCTCCGAAATTGATAGGCAAAATCTGGTTCTGGCTTTGGAGTTTTACATCGATTTGAGAAACTTTATCGGGCTTTATGATTACTTCAGAGAGAGCCTGCATAAAACTTCCATTGAGCACGATTTGGAAGGAAAGGTCGTTGTCAAGGATTTTCTAAACGATACGGCTGTTTTGGCATACCTCAAATTAAAGCAGAGATTTATTACGGTTGATTATCTTGATCGCTTTCGTCTATATTCCATTGGGATCGTATCTTCCAATGCCGACTCCATTGTGAGTAGGATGTTGAATCGCACCATAGCAGAAATCTTGCCCGGGTTTATTTTATATAAACATTTGGGATCAAATCGGATTGTACGGTTTCAGATGTTGGACGAAAAGCCTAAAACCGCCTGGAATCTGAAAACACAATCCGAACAGAGGAGAAAATCTGATGAGGATTTACAGCATGAAGTTTTAAAGGATCTATTCGCTGATTTTAAAAACCTCTTTGATCTGTTTCTTTATATCAGCAGAACAGGTAATAAACTCAGCCAAAGCCTGATTAATGGGTTCTCGTCACTGGTAACTCACTTATATAGTCAGCCTCGGGATTTTGATACCCTAAATGTTAAGAGGTTTGTTTTTGATCTTTTTACCTCGGAAAATGCTTCCAGTGCCATTGAGCAGATGATGGATATCGCAGCGCCCTTAAGCAGAGAGGGATTGTTGAAAACCTTATTGGGATTGTTTATACCCGAGGTAAACCAGATGCGATATCTATTGAGAAATTTGGATGTCCATGAGTTCCCTCTCTGTCTTCATTCTTTGAAAGCATTGAAACAGGTAGAATTGGAAATTGAATCGTCACAGAAAGAGGAACCTGAACTTTGGCGATTTATTAGTGAAAAGGATATTTTTGCGCTGAAATGGTCAACCTTTTTCCATGACATTGGGAAAATAAACCCTTATCGCAACCATGAGAAGCTGGGCCCCATTCTCTCATCGGAGATGCTGGTTCGAATCGGGTGGGACGAAAACGACGAGTTGCTGGATCTGACAAGATTGCTGGTTGAAAATCATCAATCAATTGTGAGGTTCAGTCAGCTTTCAACATACCTGGATCTGGGAATCCTGAAATTTTTTGAACTGGCTCAAAGAGATCCTGGTAAAGTGTTGCTGCTATATCTTATAAACTTAAGTGATTTCAAAAGTGTGAACTCGGAGATGGAGCAAAAAGCAGCTCATCTGGAGAGCTTTTTCGAAAAAACCATGAGCATATTGGGTGAGTTCAAACGGGAAAAACTCCCGCAATCAATGACAGAGATTGTCAACAACTACCTCAACCGAAAAGTGAAGGAGATCCGGACATCGGTACTGCTGGAACTGCTGTTGAGACAGTGCTGCAATAAAAGTTTGGAAGATGTGATAATATCACCCTTGAGCACAATGTCTCCCAACGAGTTGAAATCATTGGAAAAACGACGTGAGGAACTGGAAAACTCACTGGCATTCTTAAAACTGGCTGAACTGGATGCCCCTTCATTGGAGAAACATCGATTCAGGTTTATCCAGATCATCCAGGAGATAATATCCGAAGGAAATATCTTTTCAATCGTGGCGCCGCTTAGCAGATCATGGAACTGGTTCTTCACTTCCATTCCCAATCGTTACCTTTTGAGTTCCAGAGTTGAAACCCTGACCACACAGCTCCAGGAGTTTGAGCAAAACCTGAATCAGAAAATTTGTTTATCATACGTCAAGGGCGATCAAGGGGAGTATGACAGCATTCTGTTCCATTTTATCGACGAAAAACTGGTACAGGCGAAGCTGGCATACGCGTTAAGCTGGCAGGGCTTGAACATTGAGAATGGCAAGATCAACAAGATTCAGTATGCAAATGGTCAAGAGGGATTTGTTGGTTTCTTCCGCATCTCTTCCAGGAGCAAAGCTGATAGAAAAACCAATATCGAACTGGCCAATGTTATCGATAACCTGATTATTCCCCCCCTTAATCCTCAACCGGTATCGGTGAGAAAAAAGCTCTCGAAAGTGCAACTTCAACATTTTCTTGAACAAGAAAAAGGGTATTTGATTAAAGAGGTCAATAAAGAGCAGTTTAAACGAGTACCTGAAAGATATGTTGCTGTTAAAATCTCATTGTTTGATGCGCCATTTGTATATTATAAAATTTTGAGGACATTCGAAGCCTTTGGAGTATTCCCCGAGCAGATCACCGTAACAACGATTGGCAATCAAATTATTGATTATTTTTATCTTCCTGAAAGTGATAGGAAAATCATTAAAAATAATGAATTCAAACGAGTTCTGCTAAAATACATAAATGCAGAAATAACAATAACCTAGATTGTCATCGATCATTATATGAGGAAATTTTGGTATCAATTTAGCAACTGAACAGTTTTGAGCGCTGGTCTAATTTATTGAAATTAAAGACCATAAAAAGCTGAGAGGTTGTCATTCCGTGCTTGACACGGAATCCATAATTATTTTAAGCGCTGGATGCCGAATCAAAGTCGGCATGACAGAGAAACCTGAACTCTCAAGTTAACAAGAACAAACTTAATAAAGGAAATGATGAAAAAACAGATAAATGTGGGTCTTTGCGGATTGGGAACAGTCGGAGCCGGAACTGCTGAACTTTTACAAAAAAACTCTGACATTATTGAAAAAAGAACCGGGTTTAGAATCCAGGTAACCCGGGCTGCCACCATTGATCCATATGATCATCTGGATGTCGATTTTTCCAATATTAAGGTAACTGATTCCGTAAGCGATGTTATCAATGATCCGGAGATCGACATTGTTGTGGAGTTAATCGGGGGTGACGGGATTGCCAAAAAGATTATTCTGGAAGCCTTTGCCAAAGGGAAGTCCGTTGTGACTGCCAACAAAGCTCTTTTGGCCAAACACTCGGAGGAGATATTTAAAGCAGCATATCAATCAGAGGGTCTCTTCGGTTTTGAGGCAAGTGTCGGGGGAGGTATCCCCATAATCAGGTCAATCAAGGAGGGATTTTCCGGTGACAGGATCGAAGGTTTCTCCGGTATCATCAACGGGACTGCAAACTATATTCTGTCATCAATGACCAAGGGAAAAGCCGATTTTTCCACTGCTTTAAAAAGTGCCCAGGAGAAAGGGTTTGCGGAAGCAGATCCGACTTTTGACATTGAAGGGATTGACACGGCGCATAAGGTGATCATTCTTATGGATCTGGCGTTTAACGGTTTGTTTGATTTTAATCAGGTGCATATTGAAGGAATCACCGGGATAAAACCCATCGATATTGAATTGGCGGATAAACTCGGGTATCAAATCAAGTTGCTGGGAAAGGCTAAACAGGGAGTGAAAGGATTTGAGGGACGAGTGCACCCGTCACTGGTAAAATCAGACAGCATGCTGGCTGCCGTCAACGGTCCTTTTAATGCCATCTCGGTAATTGGGAATTTTGTGGGACACACCATGAGTTATGGAGCCGGGGCTGGTTCCCATCCAACAGCTTCCGCAGTAGTGGGTGATATGATTGAGATCTCCCGCAACCTGATGAATGGCAATAGTTGCCGCGTACTTCCCTTAACCGTGGCGATTGAGAATCTGCAAAAGATGACCATTCTGCCCATAGATGAGATTGAGTCCGAATATTATCTCAGGTTTTTAGTAAAACAACCCTGGGAAGCCATCAATGCAATTCGAGATGCTTTTTATAAAGAGGAGCTTGACATTCAGCAAGTCGAACAACTCGATGGAGAGCAGGCCGACGCTTGTTTTGTTCTGGCTGTTCTTACCGGAAAAATGGAAGAGAGGGCAATTCAAGGTTTTATAAAAGATCTTGAAACCTTGCCTTTTAATGCCTTTCCCATTAAACTGATAAGAGTTGAACCATAAGTTTTTTGAGGTTGGCACTCAATCCAGACGGGATGCCCCCGATTAGGGAGCAGAAAACAAATTAATTAATCGGAAGAGCGCTATGAAAGTTCTGGTCGTTGATGATAGTTCGATGATGCGAATGATTCTTCGCAAGGAATTGGAAAGATCCGGATTTGAGGTTTTTGAAGCTAAAAATGGAATTGAAGCTCTTGAGAAAGCTTCAGAGATAAAACCCCAATTAATCACAATTGATGTTGACATGCCCCAAATGAATGGGTTTGAGGCTGTTCAAAAGATCAGAACAGAGTTGAAGCTGATGATCGATGGGGGAGATAAGGAGATTCCCATCATTTTTGTCACGGCCAATGATACGCTTGAGGGAAGAAAAGAGGGCTTTAAGGTAGGAGCGACAGATTTCATCATTAAACCGTTTTTGAGGGGTGAAGTCGCAGCTGCCGTCAATAACCTGTTACATCCGGATACCACCTTGCAGGGTATGACTGTTTTGGTAGCCGAAGATAGTGGTTTGACCCGTAGTATTCTTAATAATATCCTCCAAGGGGAAGGCATTAACACCATACTTGCCGACAACGGGCAGGAAGCATTGGAGATTCTCAAGAATCAGGAGCAGGATATTGACCTGGTCATGACCGATTTGATGATGCCGGAGATGAATGGAGATGAATTGTGCAAACGTATCCGAATCGAATTGGGAAACAAATCGCTACCGGTTATTTTTCTCAGTGCCATGTCCGAAACCAGCTCCATTCTTAAGATCTTTAAAGCGGGGGCATCGGATTACATAATTAAGCCCTTTGCAAAGGAGGAATTATTATCTCGAATCCGGGTTCATCTTGAATCAAGATTGTTAAACAAAAAACTGTTTGAACAGGTTCATGAACTGAAGCGGTTGAATAAGCTGAAAGATGATATCCTGTCCATAACATCACATGATTTACGATCCCCGCTTAACGGGGTATTAGGTTTTACCGATCTGTTGATGCAGGATAAAACCCTCAACGACACTCATCAGGAATACCTCAAGCACATCAAAGACTCCGGGGGATTTCTGCTGAGCCTGATAAATGACATTTTAGATCTGGGAAGAGCCCAGTCCGAACAGCATGAATTGGAGATGAACGTTATTTCTGTCAGTGAATTGATAGAGTCTTCAATCATCACCGTTCGTCACATGGCGACCCCTAAAAAGATCAGCATTGAGATTGAAAACAGGTGTGATTTTAATCCCTGTGTTATGGGAGATAGGAATGCCCTTATTCGTATTTTTAATAACCTGTTGGCCAATGCAATCAAATTTACACACAAAGACGGGGTTGTGAAACAGATCATTGAATTGGAAAATGAGAAAACTCTAAAAATTTCGGTTGTTGATGATGGAATCGGTATTCCTCCTGATAAGATACCTTTTCTGTTTGATAAATTTTCAAAGGCTTCTCGACCAGGTACATCCGGGGAAAAAAGTACCGGTTTGGGATTGTCCATAACAAAGGAGCTGATAGAACGCCACAAAGGGTCGATCCATGTAATCAGCAAAGAGGGAGAAGGTTCCTGTTTCTACCTCTTGTTGCCGCTGGTTAATCCCGATTCTCCGCAAGAAGAGGAAGAAGAGCGAACAGACAAAATCGATGAGGATAACCCGGTTTTTGAACATAGGGTTTTGATCGTTGATGATAATCGGTTGAACATCAAACTGGCAAAAACAGTTTTTAACAAACAGGGATTCAGGATTGAATCAGCGGAAAACGGGAAAAAGGCTGTTGAAGCTTATATCAAGTCCCTTGAGAAAGATGAGGATCGTCTTGATGCTATCTTCATGGATATAAGAATGCCGGTAATGGACGGATTTGAAGCGACAGTCGAGATTCGAAAATATGAACAACTCAACCGGTTGAACAGAATTCCAATCATCGCAATGACCGCCGGTATGGATGATTTCTGGAAGAACCGTAGTCACGAATTGGGTTTAAATGGCTTCATTGCGAAGCCTATTGACCTGAAACAAATCAAAGAAATCACCCGACAGTTACTTCACATTGACAAAGACTAATCTTTCCCTGAAAAATAACAAATTAAGCGTGAAATTCCACGGGCGTTTTTCCGAGATTCATCGTAGATTAATTATGATGTTTATTTTGGAGCGGTTGAAATAGCTTTATAACCCATTGAATTGTAATATTCTCACAATTGCTAAAACAGAAATTGCTCTTTAAATCCTGCCTGGAGCTTGTCTGATAGGTTTAACGCAGCCTTGGTGAACTCTAAGCTTTTGTTAAAGAATATTCTCTGACTTTTAAATCCTGATTTAGGGTATCAATTTGGCAACAAGAAATAAAAAAGGAACAACAAATCCTGTATTACCAAAAGAAGAGACTGAAACTGAACAATCCCGGGAGGCTCTCAAATCGGACTTTTTTGATGATCTGTTGTTTCATGCAGCCAATTATATTTATGTTCGAAGAAAATTTTTTATTACACTGGCTGTTATCATATTAGTTGTTCTTTTTTCAGGTTACGGCACTATTCGTTTTATTCAGTATAAGGATAATCAACGGAATGAAGGTCTGTTTAAGATAGAAAAAGTGATCTATGATTCTGCTCTTACAGAGGCTCAACAGGTCGAACAGGCGTTACCGCTGTTAGATGAGTTTATTCAGGAATATCCAGGAACGGAACAGAATAAAATCGCCCGATTTTACAGGGCAGGTTTGTACTATAAAAAGAGTGAGTTTGCGATCTCCGAACAGGATTTAAACTCATTGCTTGCAGAACTGGAGGTCGGTTCCGATCTTTATGTTTTGGCGAGTATATATCTGGCAAACGTCCTAAGAGATCAGAATAAAGTTGAAGAAGCGCTGGATGTCCTCCGCAAAGCCAGGAGCGAAAATATGGCTGACATTGTCATGATGGAAGAAGCCGAGATTTACATGGGGAATCACCAGGATGACAAGGCCAAAGAAACGCTTGAGGTTATTTTGAAGGATTACCCCAAAAGTGCATATACATCCAAAGCAAAACAGTTATTGGAAATGTTGTAGCTGGATATTCCTTGGGATACCCTTTATAATAAATAAAAAACGCGGTAAGTCTTTTACCGTAATTGACTTGACCTAATAGATTACAAATATAGTTACAAGGAAAACATGGTTGAATACTTGGATTTTGTTGAAGAGTACCTGGGAGAAACATCCATCAGTCTTTTTGATAAGGTTAAAATCATCGCAAACAGGACCAGGGATCTGTACGAAGGAAAAACAAGCAAAGCGACATCCGATCACGATCTGGATAATCGAAAGCCTTCCACCGTTGCTCATTTTGAACTGGTGAATGGTTATATTGATCCCGATATCCATGAAAAGGAAAAGAAACCTGTAGAGTATCTGGATGACGATATGGAAATGGATTAATTGGTTTAATCGATTCCTGCCGGTTAAAGCAGCTCCTGCTTTAACCCATTCCCGCTTTTTTCTCCCAGCCGTCATCTCTAGGAGTAATGCATATCCATGGAAACAATAAACTATCCTTTTGGTTATCAACGAATCAAAACCAGGGAAATCTCTATTGGACCATTGAGAATTGGAGGCGATAATCCTATCTGCCTGCAATCAATGCTCACCTCATCCACGCAGGATGCGGTAAAATGTCTGGAAGAGATAAAGTCTCTGCAAGCGGTAAATTGCAGTCTGATCCGTTTAACAATTCCCTCAAGAAAAGACCTGGATAACGTCGTTGAAATAAGACGTCTGATGAAAGAGGAAGGGATTGCCATCCCCCTGGTTGCAGACATCCATTTTTCCCCTGCCCTTGCCGTTGATGCCTGTGATCTCTTCGAAAAAATAAGGATCAATCCGGGTAACTACTCCGATAAGCCAAAACAAACCAAATCCGGCTCCGGAATCATCTCTTTTGAAGAAGGATATGACCGGATGAAAGACACCATAAAGCCATTGGTTGTAAAGCTAAAGCAGACCAGAAGGGCTTTAAGAGTAGGTGTTAACCAAGGATCACTTTCCTCCCGGGTTATGGAACGATTTGGAGATTCTCCCCAGGGGATGGTTTATTCTGCGTTGGAAATGGTAGATCTTTTTGAGGAACATGGATTCGACCAAATTGTCGTATCACTCAAATCCTCCAACCCGGTGGTGGTTCAAAAAGCGTATCGTTTGCTGATCGAAAAACAAAAAGGAAAAAAAGCTGTTCCCCTGCATCTTGGCGTTACTGAAGCCGGAAACGGAATAATGGGGAGAATAAAAAGTCTGGTGGGAATTGGAGTTTTGCTGCTTGATGGTATTGGAGATACCATCAGGGTATCATTGACCGAGCCAAGCGCCAATGAGATCATTTTTGCCCGGGAGTTTTTATCACAACTGTTTCCACCTGGCGAGGAGCCTTTAAAATGTAAAGATCGCGGCTTCTGGCAACGAGATTTGTTTCAAACCAGGGTTTTAAACTCTTCCAGCAGTATCAATGGAGAGATTGTTGGTGAGGGAACTCCCATCAAACTGGGTTCCCCGGACGGAATCAGGTTACCTTCCACCGAGGTGCCACTGGAAACCGATTTTTTTTTCCGACAGACTGGGAACAGGTTATCTTTCGAACCCGATACAGAATCGGGGTCAGTCATAAAAACCTTGGATGATAACCTGGCAGAAAAAAAGGGGGATCATCAGGGCCCATTGGCTTTCGAAGGAGATAATCCCTTATTTGAGGTGAGACGATTTTATCATGCCATTGGAGGTCAAGCGTCTTTTCCTGTTGGATACAAACTTCCGGCAACATTGGATTATGTAATCTCAACTCACCTGTCCGGTTTGCTTTCCGAGGGATTGTTGGATTTTCTGTTAATTCCCGAAAAGATCAGTTCAGAAGACTTGTACCGACTAGTCTGCATTCTGCAGGCTACCAGAAGCAGAATATTGACCACTGATTACATCATCTGCCCATCATGTGGCAGAACTCTTTTTGATATCCAGTCCGCAGCCGAAAAAATAAAAGAGAGAACCTCTCACCTGATCGGGCTGAAAATTGGAATAATGGGGTGTATCGTCAATGGCCCGGGTGAAATGGCGGATGCTGATTTCGGCTATGTTGGCAGCGGAGCAGGCAATGTCGATCTCTATTTTGGACAGGAACAGGTGAAAAGGGGAATCGCTGAAGAGGATGCCGTCGATTGTTTGATTGCCTTAATCAAAGAAAAGGGATTCTGGAAAGAGACTGGCTAAAAGCTGGTTCCGCCTCTGTCACGCCGGGCTTGACCTCCTTAAGCGCTTACTTAAGCAAATATTACCAAGAGCAGGGATTACGGTAGGGCGGGGTTACATTCCCGCCAGCGCGAAACCAAAGGCGGCCATGTAAGGCCGCCCTACCGTTAATCCCTGCAATAAATTAAAATTTCTCGTAGTCTGGTTATGAGGTTGAATTGAATATATAATTCCTTAAGTTAATGACATTGGCTCAAGGCCGGAATGACAGGATCGAGATTTTTACGAAGTAGTTAAGAAATCAAAATTACTTGGCTTATGGAAACCCTACTTTAAATAGGAGTTTAAAATCTCCTTTATGGTTCGGATGGTTATCAGTGCTTCTGCGCCGCTAACGGATTCCATCGGTTGGAATGAGTTGGTCACTTTGTTTTTAACCTGCATCAGCCCCCTTTCCACAACAATTCTCACCGCATTATAATACCAGACATTTGCATTAACATCAGGAAAGGGAGAGGATACATCCACATATTTGGTTGCCAGGGTGGAGTCTTTGGTAATCTTAATCAATAGATCCTGATTAAGCTGGGCAAATTCTGCGCGTGAGATCTCTTTTCCGGGATGAAACTTGTGCGCCGGGTCCGGACTTAATCCTTTTACTCCCAGTTTAATAACCTCCTTGATGGAATCCTCCAAAGGATGGCCTGCAATGTCAACAGCCTCGGGATATTTCTGTAGGGGATCCAGATTCATCTTCTGTTGAGACTTTGGAGTCTGATAGGAACTATCCGCTGGTTGTTGGCTTTGTTTGTATAATCGGTCCAATCTTAACTCGGCAATAAAAAGCGCGGCAACATCTGCCCGTGTTATTTTTTCCACATTGGCGATTTCAGCTCCAAATTTACTGCCGGGAGCAGCCAGTTGGACCTTTTGAATCCGTTCCAGCTCCAGGTTGGCTTCCTGTCTGTATTTTCCGTCAAGGCTTAATACCCTGTGGAACATCTTATTGGCCTGGGGATAATTCAGTTGCCTTGATTCAGCTATTCCCATGTAAAAGAAAGGTTCGGGATCATCAGGGGTCAGGTCAATGGCATCTTCAAAATGATCAGTCACCTCTTCATACCATTTCCCTTCAGGAAGTTGCAGAGCCAGGTAAACCTGGATGGCGAAGCTGTGAGCCCTGGCCTTGTCCTTATCGTTCTTTGCGGTTTTAAGAGCCTTTTTAATTTTATTTTCAGCGTCCTTCAACACCCCCTGTTTATTCTTAAGGGGGCTTTCCGGTTTTGATACCTCATAAGCGGAAGCAGCCGCTAACCCACTGAGGGCTTGTGAAAAATCCGGATCTAAATCCAAAGCTTTCTGATAAGCGGAACGAGCAGCCTCATACCCCTTTGACAGCAAAGCCTCGTCGCCTCTTTGAACATGATATTGAGGATTATCCATGCTTCCAGATCTGGTACGTTCCTGGGCAGGTTGCTGGGAAGCACAACTTGCTGTCAAAAAAACGGCAAGAATGACCAGAATAGATGATAAATGGCACTTTATCTTGGTGACATAGTTCATGATTTGACTCCGTATTCGATTATATTAAGAAGATAATTCTTAAGGTTATTGGAAAAAGTCACAAAATAGCAGTATCTCGTAAAATATTAGAATCATCTTCAGTAAAAACAGAGAGCGTCTAAAGAACGATCATTACTCTTGCTTCGCGCAGGAAAGCCTGGCTGGCATCCAGTTTTTTCAGTAATTCAGAGTCTTCCGCCGATATCGTGAGGTCGGCAGATTGGCCGGACTTCAACGAAGCTTTGATCAGCAATGGATTACCCTTAACACGATCATTTTCTCGGGCTTTTTCCAGATCTTTCATATAACCGACGATTCCCTGCTTGAGAACAAAATCCCGATCGACGGCAGCTGAACCGTATACCTCATCTCCTTGGGGAGAGTAAATCTTCGGTGACATTGCCGGAACAACCCCCGTTCCTCGTGCGTCTATAATCAAACCACTGTAAAGTGTGTTTTCATCGCCACCATATAAGGAATCCGATTGGCTATCCGCTTCCGGGACAGGTTGATTCTGGGGCGCCGGTTGTGCTTTTGTCGACGATGCTGATTGTTGAATGAAGCCCTGGTTTGATGATCCTACTTGTTCACCGGACTCAAATTGTCGATTGTTGACCAGAACAGACATGATATCCTGTAGGTGCATCTTCAAGGTAACCCATACTGATCCGTCATTCATCTCGCGAGGTTTTCCTACCTCAAGGACATGCTTGATTTTTCCGCTGATCTGGGTATTGATCTCGTCATTTTCCAGCATTCCGGCTTTCACTGTACTGGTAGAGGTGATGTTGATTCCTTCCACCATTTGCAACAGGTTTCTCTGGGCAACGGTTTTGGCAGCCTGGTAAGCGGAGTAGCGTTTTTGCGCCTGGCTGGCGAAAGCTGGATTGGGAACCCCCATTCCGGTTGCATAAATGACCCCATTGGTCCAATCAATACAGCCATTGCTTTCCATGGTTGTGCAATCATCTTGAATAACGGCAGGTATGCAGGAATCTCCCGGACATTCGTTCTGGGCTTGGGCTGCGCCACCTAATAGAAAGAATATGGTAAAAAGCAGAATGATCTGTTTCATTTCTGATGCCTCGATTATGAATTAGCATTAGTGAACCGTCAGGTTTCCAAGGCTTGTGTAAAACCTTTTCAAATCTGATTGCTCGCGAATAATCAAACCAGGTGAATTTTTGAAATATTAACCTTCCCTTTCGGATTTGATGACTAAAAGAATATACAACTTTATTTGTTTTTCATTCAATATTAATGCAATTTCCGGTCAATAATCTTAAATAATGAAAAAACCTTGAGATAACCTTCTGAAATTTCTCAAAAGGAATTCTTCTTGCTTTCTTTGTTTTATAAGAGGCGAATACAAACGGACTAATTGTCTGAAACATCGATAACTGATAAACTCAAGTGAAACAAATGAAGGATTCTGTAAACTCAAATTATCGCACATTTTTTGTTTTTTCAAATAATAACCTTTTAGCAGGATAAGATAATGGCTGAAGAATTTGATCTTGATGATGACCTGTTTGGAGGAAGCGTCAGCAAAAAAGATCCCCGAAAATCAATGAAGGGTCAAGAGGATGAGGAGGAGATTCCCCACGGTGAAGTGGATTATCTTCACGATGTTCCTCTCAGTATGCAGGCTCAAATCGGTTCGGTGCAAAAATCGATGCGGGAAGTGCTTCTCTTGAAAGCCGGTTCTGTTATTGAATTCGAGAAAGTAGTCGGTGAGCCGATGGATGTCTTGATTGGAGGCCGATTGATGTGCCGTGGTGAAATTGTGGTGGTGAATGAACGATATGGAATCAGAATCAGTGAGGTTATCAGGGCTGAAGACAGTCAGAAGGAAATGGAAAGTCTATAATCATTTGAGATAAAAATTAACAATGAATAATAGTAATTTATTGGTTTGGATGGACCTGGAAATGACCGGGCTGATTCCTGCCGAAGATAAAATTCTGGAAATAGCCACCGTTATCACCGATATTGCCTTAAATGTAGTTGAACAGGGACCGGAGCTGGTAATCCATCAGGCGGATAAGGTTTTGGGTGATATGAACGATTGGTGTCAGGAACATCATGGGAAGTCCGGTCTGACCGAACGGGTACGAGTATCACAAATCAATGAATTTGAGGCTGAAGAAAGAACCCTGGAATTTCTCAAACAGCATATAAACCCGGGTGAAGTTCCTCTATGCGGCAACAGCATTCATCAGGACCGTAACTTTTTAGCACAGTATATGCCTCGTCTGCATGAATTCCTACACTATCGTAATATAGATGTCAGCAGCGTCAAAGAATTGACCTACCGCTGGTATCCGGAACTTCCGAAATTTAAAAAGTCAAATACTCATACCGCTCTGCAGGATATTCTGGAATCCATTGAAGAGTTGAAATATTACAAGGAAAAGATTTTCAGGGACACCATTCTTTAAAGGCTGATCTGCTTCTCGGTTCCAACCTTTAAAAACACCATGGAATTCCCTTCAAACTCCGGTGAAAGATTGTATCTGCCGCCAATCCATTCAAAGGTTAACCTTGAATAAAAACAGACATGGGTGATATCCGATTTGTAATGCCAGGAGGCAAAATCGGTCTTTTCCGTTATCATCTCCGTTTTTACCCCGATCCATCCTCCGGGTTTCACCAACCTTGAAATGAGTCCCCACTCCTCGGCTGGATTAAAAAAGTGTTCGGCTGTTTCCACACAAGTGACAAAATCATACTTCCCTTCCAGAACAGATCTTCGGTTAAAAAAATAGGGATCATAGTTTTCTACTTCAAATCCCTCTTCCTGCAGCAGATAAGTTAAAACGGGAACGGATCCGGAACCGAAATCAAGTCCCCTTGAGTTTGGAGGCAACCTCCTCCTTAAGGGAGCAATGAAAGAGTTTAAAAAACGAACGTAACCCTCGCTGCCGGTATCATTCTGATGGAGTTGGTAGCGTTTATACTCCTCTTGGGGTGATGGTAAAAATTCAGGGGGAACGAATACCAGGTGGCAGGTATTGCAGTATTGATAGGAACGCTTTTTATCCTGGTGATAAAGGTACAGATTGGTATGTTTACACAGGGGACAGATCATGATTTCTAACCATAAAGTCAAAGAATACGGGTGCTAATAATACCATCTCATCTGCCAGATCTTATTATCAAGGACAAACCGCTTGAAAGAAACCGATATATAAATGAAAATAGATCTTTTAAGTGAACATCGCTTTTGTTCGAACCGTTTTGTGTAAACTCCGTGAGCGTCAGTAAAACATTTTTGATGAATATTCTATTTTTCAACGGTAGGGCGGCCTTACATGGCCGCCTTTGTCCTTTAACAGGCGGCCATGTAAGGCCGCCCTACCATAATCCTTGCTCATGGTTGGAAAAACACAGACGGTTTTTTGAATTATCACACAATATGCAGGCGAGCCGAACAGCTGCCAGTCATTTTTTTGGTCTGTAAGATTGATCAAGTTAAAAACAAAAGCGAATCAAATAATATCCATAATTTAAGGAAAACTACATGTCAGAAACTAAAGAGATCCTGGCCAGAATGGAAACCAGTAAGGGGACCATCAACTTGAGGCTGTTTGCAGATAAAACCCCGGTAACGGTTGCTAATTTTGTCAATCTGGTACAAAGGGGATTTTACGATGGCTTAACCTTTCACCGTGTCATCGAAGATTTTATGATCCAGGGAGGATGCCCCCAGGGAGATGGTCGCGGTGGACCAGGATACAGATTTGAAGATGAATGCCTGCCGGAACTGAAACATGACAAACCGGGTAGACTGTCCATGGCCAATGCCGGACCAGGCACCAACGGTAGTCAGTTTTTTATTACTCACGGCCCCACTGCATGGTTGAATGGCAAACATACGGTTTTTGGCGAGGTTTTGACCAGTGAGGATCAGGACATTGTCAACGCCGTTATCCAAGGCGATCAGATCCTTTCGGTAAAACTGGAAGGTGATACCGCCGGTCTGATTGATAACCTGAAAGACAGGATCGAAGATTGGAATAAGCAGTTTGATTGTTAGATACTTACAAAATCAAGAAGAAAATAAAAAAGACAGCCTCTGAATTAGAAGCTGTCTTTTTATCAGTAGTTCTATTAATAACCTACTTATCGCGGATACTTCTTTTTATTGCTTTACATATTTGTAGCGTGTGTCTCCTAAATAGTGAGCACTTGGCTGCATGCCGAGATCGATGTTTTTGACTGAACCTGCGCCAACTCCACCTGCGTCATAAGTTCCCAATCCCAAATCTCCAAGACCGGTCAGCCAGATTGTCGTCAGTTCATCCCAGAAAAAACGGTCATTAGTTGCATCATTTGTGGATAAGTCGGATGCTTCAGTCGTATTAAAACCGATGGTATCAATAACGAACATTTTGGCAGTTGCAATCCCGTAGGCTTGTGAGAGCAAATAACTTACATCCATTGATGTGTCCCCAACCGGCGCTAGTGCGCAACTTCCCAAACCGCCTTTCATGGCATATATTAAATCTTTTCCGCTGTCGGCAGTTGTATCGCCTGATGGTATTTCTCCCGGCAGCATTGGATTAGACGCCTTGCCAACTGACCATGTCATTAAGCCACAAAAACCATTGGCCGACCAGCTACTATCTTTGTTTAGAATATTGTAATCATCTCCAAGATCATTGGAAAGATCACGGTTGGTGGATGTAAGAAAGCTGTAAACAACAGCTGCAGAACCAGGAGTAATAGTTACATCAGAAATATGAATTCTTAGATCCTTCATACTTTCAATGGAATTATCAGTTTCAACAACATTTTGAGAATCCGCAGTTAAATCTGCCAGTGCAGAGATCGTTTGAGTTATCAACGGTTGAGAACTACATTCCAACAAGGTGTAATTAACCATTTTTAAATCAAAATCTGCAGAAGCGTCATTTGGAGCTGACTGAAGCACTGCCGATGTGCCACCACCCGTTCTTCCAGCAATCGGGGAAGCCGTTGTTGTATCCTTAATAAACAGATAGTTCTGCTTATAAAGATCCGTTCCACCTAAAGAACCTTCCTGATAACATTCCGTCGCAAACGTTCTGTACCCGGCAGCCTTGTAAGTTGCCGTGTTAGCTGCAACAGACGCTACAGTCGTTGTTGTTCCGGTTGTGTCCGTATCAGTACCTTCGGATGTACATCCGGATACTAAAAATATTGCTGCTGCTCCTAAGGTAACGAAGGGCGTTAGCATTGTTTTCCAGTTTTTTCTCATAATATCCTCTTTTATAAAATCTTTGATTTCAGTTTTCAAAAAGTAATTTTAGTTTCCAAAGGTCATTGATAATTCAATTCCGATTGATTGAGTGGATGAAAACGGAATACTTTCGAGTAATGTTTGTGTTTGGACGAGTCCCTGGTACGTGGAAGGAGATGTTTGATCAAGTCCCAATGCTTTCGCAGTTGCTACGTTGTTCTGCATGGTTTGAATGTCCTCACGTAACTTATCATCGTCTCTTGTGCCAAGATGATTATAAAAGAATGTGATATTGCTGCTATCGGTGATCTGATATTTCCAGTTGAAATGTGAGCAGGTTGCAGCTTCAGTACCCACTGTAAGTGATTTCTCTTCACCCCATTTTGCGTCACCTATCATGGTATAATCAGCTGCTACTTTTCCCCAATCTTCCAGATCAACGATAATCCCGACAGTCTGGAACAATCCTTCTACTTCGTTTCCACTGGTATTATTGTTGAGGGTAGTCAATCCTGCCGCCGTCAGCGCTGTATTCAATCCAGCATATACATTAGCTGATACTTTTTCGCCAGAAGCTTGCTGAGCGGTGTAATAGGGAGAAAAACCACCAATGTTGAGTTTCAACATGTAGTTCATCATGGTGTGTGTATATTCATGCTTCCAGTTTTTTGGAATTCCACCTTCGTCTTCAGATCCACCAACCGATACGGACTGATAGCCAAGGTTTGCCTCAAGAAAACCAAAGTTTCCATTAAACCAGAATACAGTGTTGGTAGCCTCTTCGGATTTTCCTCCGGATACGATGCTGGAAAAATCACCCATTCCCTGGAGCATTCCAAAACCGAATTCAATGTCTTTTGAGAGGTGCAGATCAAACGTGACGCCTGGTTTTTCATCAACAACACTGACGGTGTAGTATACAAAATCGCCGTCCGGGTCACCTGCAAATTGGTAACCTGTAGCTGCTGCCGGAGCTGTTCCTGCAACGGTCTGTGTTCCAACCTTTATTCCCAGAAAGGCGAAGGGAGCATAGCGCACCCAAACATCGCCCAAACTAACAACGTCTCCACCATGACCATCTAAGGACTCACCATCTTCCTCGTCAGGATCATTGGCATCCATTTTCAGGATCATAACACTGATCATGTTGTACCATTTGGTACCTTCATAATCGTTTTCACCGGCTTTGGCGACCATGGTGAGTGCGCCTTTGGCACGGACATTTTGAGAAGCCCGGTTGTTTGCCCCGTCCCTGTATGCATTTCCGGCACCTTCAAATCCTGCAGCTTCAAACCTGTCTTGGGAATCCAGAAGACCGGCTCGATAACTGGTCTGGCTTTTATAAAGCGAATTTAATGATCCGTATATTTCAAAATCAACAGGAGCTTGCGTCAGCTTTTCAGCAAACGCTCCTGTCGCCATCGCCAACATACATGATGTTGTAACTAATAGCTTTTTAAACATATCTTTCTCTCCTTTCTTATTTTTATGAAAAACGCCCCGTTAGGTCATTTCAGAACAATTGAACGACTAAACAAAGAAATTAATCTCGGCCATTGCCTTGTTTCATTTCATTCGTGCTTTTAGCCTTAATGAACTCCCTAAAAATTGTCAATCAAAAAAAGCAAAAAATATCTGAACACTAAAAAGATAAATTTGGTTTGGCTATTAATTACAACTGTTTATTAAATATAAAATGAATTCTATAAATATATTTAAAAAAAATTGCTGTTGCTCCAATTGAAGGGAGTTGACAAGTCAAGAAAAAACGAACGTATGTTATTATTTAAACCGGAGGAGCTGATCAAAAATGAGAGTTATTATCGGGAATAATCAGCGATGATCTTGGATGGTATTTGATGGGCGTTTAAACTGACAGGTGTGTTTTTAAAAAGAGACCGGATGCCCGGTCTCTTTAAAATTAGTCCCGGTTGCCGCCCAGGAGGTGGAGCAGCATCAAAAAGAGGTTTAAGACATCCAGGTAGAGGGATAGTGTTGCGGAGATATACTCATCCGTTGGGTAACGATTCAGGATATTAAACGTATCATAGATAATAAATCCGCTGAAGATAAAAACCCCGGCAGCGGAGTAGAGAAATGAAAAGGCGGAACTCTTAAATAGAAAGGCATTCAGTAGCCCACCGACGATCAGGATAATCAGCCCTGTCGTCAGCATCCCTCCCATAAAGGAAAAATCCTTCTTGGAGCGAATGGTATAAAAGGAAAGCCCCAGAAACGTTATGCCTGTCAAAAAAGCGGCATTGGTGACGGTGCTTCCTGTATATCTGAGAAGGACAGGAGCCGTGGTGATTCCGGTTAAAATGGTAAATGTAAAAAGAGCGATGAGTCCCAGGTTTTCCTTTTTTCTTGCCCAGAAGGCAAAGAAAATGGCTGCAAATTCGGCCACAATAAAAAGAATATAATTGCTGGCAACGGTAACCAGAAAAGCCTCATTGTTCAAGGTCATCCATGAAGCGGCACCGGCCAGTAAAACGCTGATAGCCAGCAATCCGTATACTTTTCTTAAGAAAGCCATCCGTTCCGGCACTGAAACCTGGGACGCCGGTATTGGTCGCGCATAGTTTGGCATCGATTGCATAGTTACTCCTGTTTAGATTATGGTTATTGGTGTTGTTATATTAAAACGGTTTATGACCGGTTTTGATTTCACTCTACCACAATTTCTAAATAAAAAATAGAATCAGTCAACAGATTTTACATTTAATTGACTGAATTTAAACCATAAGACCTGTCTCTTTTTAAGACACAGATAAATTCAGGCGGTTATCCTTGATAATTAACTGATTATGCGCTTGTACTGGATAAAACGATTATGAGTCCACTTCGAAAAGTAGATTTTCTTGTCATTCCCTTCGGCACTGCGAGCCTCGTGCCTCACCAAGCCGGGATTCATGTTTTTAGATTTTTGGTTAAATTTCAATGGATGCTGGATCAAATTCTATAACCGTTTAAATAAGGATATTTTCAAGACAAAATTCAATTTTTCAAAACGGTAGGGCGGCCTTACATGGCCGCCCTTGAGTTGGTTCTGGCGGGGATGTAACCCAGCCCTACCACAATCCTTGCTCTTGGTAATATTTGCTTAAGTAAGCGCTTATGGGATAGAGACTGTCCTTAGCTTGACTGGGGAGCCGGCATGACAGCGGATCAGGATTTCTATGTTTTTCGATTATTGAGCTAAAAGCCTTAAATTGAACATTATAATACTTTTAGCAGTGGATTCAATTATCAATAATTATCGGATCTGACAGGGGAGTTGAGGTGCCCCGTTATCCCTGAGAAGGATCTCTCCGTTTTCAATCGAGTGGCAGGCCCTACCAGAATACACAGGAAAAGTAAACGTCCCCGATAAAAAGATCTAAAAATAATTTCTCAACACTTTTTTTTGTGAGCCGGCATACTTTAGCTGTCTTCATTGATGAATCCCATTGAAGCTTTGGGTGGTATTTGAAAGAATCATATGATTGAGGCAAAAAATTTGATAATCACCGCGAATCAAGGGTTTTTAACAGTATGATCAATCTAAACAAGCTGGGCATTCATTTTGGACGTCAGGTTCTTTTTGAGAATGTTACCCTGCAGATGAATAAGGGAAATCGATACGGACTGGTAGGGGCAAATGGCTCAGGAAAGTCTACTTTGTTGAAGCTGATCGCCAGGGAGCAACACCCGGAAGCAGGCGAGATTGAATA
Source organism: bacterium (assembly GCA_018829445.1). Lineage (GTDB taxonomy): Bacteria > SAR324 > SAR324 > XYD2-FULL-50-16 > XYD2-FULL-50-16 > JAHJTV01. Next base: position 78,944 of record JAHJTV010000061.1, on the reverse strand, counting down.
CTCTCCGGCGCTTAAAATTGGTGTTTTGCAGCAGGATCAATATCTCTACGATACTGTCTCGATTCTCGATGTTGTTTTAATGGGTCGACTGGATTTATGGAAGGCACTACAGGAAAAGCAGAAGCTGACAGAAATGGGGGATGTCTCCGAGGAAAACGGGCAGAAACTGGCTGAACTGGAGATGAAGATTGCGGATCAAAAAGGATATGAAGCCGAACCGGAAGCAGCTGAGTTGTTATCCGGACTCGGTATTTCGGTAGAGAAACAAAATGATCCGCTGAATACTCTCTCCGGTGGATATAAACTGCGGGTTTTACTGGCACAATGTCTCTTCAGCGAGCCGGATTTTCTGCTTCTGGATGAACCCACCAACCACCTGGATCTCTTGTCAATCATCTGGCTAGAGGAGTATCTCTGTAAATTCAAAGGAACCTGTCTCATCATCTCCCATGACCAGTATTTCTTGAACCGTATCAGCACACACATTGTTGATATTGATTATGAGACCATCAAAGTCTATACAGGAAATTATGACCAGTTTGTAGAATCCAAAGAGTTGGAGCGGACACAAAAGGAAAAAGAGATCACCCAACAGGAGAAAAAGAAGGATGAAATAAAGCAGTTTGTCACCAGATTCAAGGCGAAGGCAACCAAGGCCAGACAAGCTAACAGTAAAATGAAACAACTGGATCGAATGGAAGAGATTGTCATCAGACGATCCTCCCGAAAGTCTCCCAATTTTTCATTCGATATCATTCGACCCTCCGGGAAAATCATCTTCACCCTAAAAAATCTTTCCAAATCGTTTGGAGAACATCAGGTTATCAAAGATCTTTCTATAAAACTGGAACGGGGAGAAAAACTTGCCGTTATCGGAGCAAACGGAATTGGGAAATCCACCTTGTTAAAAATGCTGGTAGGTACTGTTGAGGCGACCAAGGGAAGCATTGAACAAGGATATGAGGTTCACCCGGGATATTGCCCCCAGGATCATCGTGAGATGATTCCTTCCGGCTCAACTCCTTTTGAGTGGCTGTATTCTTTTGCTCCCGGTGAAACCATTGGCACCATTCGAGGATTATTGGCCCGGGTTCTTATCCAGGGGGATGATGTTGATAAAGATACGGATTCCCTCAGCGGGGGAGAATCGGCCCGTCTTATTTTTTCGCGACTGATGTTGCAAAGACCGAATCTTATGCTATTGGATGAGCCCACCAATCATATGGACATTGAGTCGTTGGAGTCACTTAGCGAATCCCTGCAGAAATATGAAGGAAGTATTGTCTGTGTAAGTCATGATCGACGGTTCATCGAAACCTTTGCTACATCCATTCTGGAACTGAGACATGACGGTTATGAACTGTTCAAAGGAACCTACCATGAGTTTCTGGAGAAAAAAGGGTTTGACTATTTTGACAGAACCAGTGTCCGACTGGAAAACAGAAAAAAGAAAGATAAAAAAGAGAAAAAACTACAGAATCAGGAGTGGAGGGAACTTTCAAAGGAAAAATCCAGCCTTGAAAGGCAGGTTACGGCCAAAGAGAAGGAGGTTGCAGGAATAGAGCAACAGTTGTCTGTTTGTGAAGAACGATTATCTCAAGAGGAGATCTATAAGGAGGAGAAGAAACGGGAACTGGAACAGGAAGTGAAAAAGAAGGCGGAACTTGATAAAAAGCTGTCCGTCTCCATGGCTGAATGGGAAGCACTTAGCGAGAATCTGTCGAGGGTGAAAAAATCATTGGAAGTCGAAGGTTAATTTCTCCGTTGCTTATCGATCTTGTTTAACCCAGATAAACTCAGTAGTGTCCGGTCAGAAAATTGCAGAGATTAGTAGGATGGGCTACTCGTTGCCCATCATTGCTTCTAAAAGTTAAATTGCAGATCGAATTTCGCCATTTGGGGGGTTATAAAAAAGCTGGGATTAAATCCGTCGTTTCGCTCTGCCGAAACATTTTGCGGGGTTAGAGCTTCATTGTTATCCAGGGGTGTGCTTGAACTGATAAAGAGTGTTTTATTTCCAATGGAAACTCCCAGAAGGGCTCCCAATAGGATGCCGATTGTAACATAACTTACATTCTCTCTTGCATTTTTTCCTTGCACCAATGCCAGCCAACCCCCTAGCATGGCTCCTGTTCCTACGCCGTACAAAATATTATCCGGGAGCATCTGCACATCTCTTTCCAATGCAGCTGCCAGGTCAATACTGGGTATGCCTGCTTTTTTTGCCGCATCTTCCGCAGCCTGAATCTCCTCCTCTCCAACGTATTGAGCATCTTCCGTCTGGAACTCCTGACCGGTAACATCCAGAAATTGTTGTTCTTCCCATAGGGAATCCCCCTCGTCTTCCAGGTAATTAATATCTTGGGAAAAAACACAGGGCTGAATGGTCACCAGTAGGAAGATAATCAAGACGGGTATAGTTAGAAAGCGAGATGGTTTCATTGGGTGCAATCTTATTAGGTTTGGATTATAATTTTATGGTTTTTGCCTATACGATTCAATGCAAATGATATGCTATCTGAATTAATAAATCTGTAATTCCAAAACAGGATATTAACAAAAGCAAAAGAACTCTATTTACGGAACGCCTGTCTGATGCAATTTGCCGTGTGATTAGCTGGTGAAATGCAAGAGTGAAACCGAAAGCTGCAATTTTATCAAAGTAGGCTATTGTAATCGATAGACTATCCTGTTTAAATCAGTTCAGGTACAATTGTATTATTTATTTTGTCAAAGTCCATATTTGAAAGCCAAACCATTGTTGTGCAATTTTAAGTATGGGCAAATATTCCCGGGCTGTATTTTAATTGCTTGATATCATCAATATTGAGATTAATAAAATTGGTTTAATTATGAATGGTAATTCTTTTAGAAGGTTGGTTATGGAAAAAAATAGATGCGAACCGGTGCTTCAAAACCAGGAGATCCATCAGGGATTCAGCTTCATCGAAATTATGATTGTTATTGTGATCATGGCCGGCATTGTTGCAATTGTAGGCCCTGCCCTTTTCAGCCGGTTGGACGAAGCAAAAATAGATCAGGCGAAAATTCAGATGAAGAGTCTTGTTTCCGCTCTGGATCTGTATCATCTGGATAATTCCACTTATCCATCCACCGAACAAGGACTGGAAGCTTTGTTAAACAAACCGGAGGTTGGTGTGATTCCCGAGAACTGGCGGGGACCTTATCTGAGAAGTTCAATCGTTCCAAAAGATCCCTGGAATCACGATTATTCTTTCCAGTCTGATGGCAGTATCATCGTGATTAAAAGTCTGGGAGCGGATGGCGAAGAGGGAGGTGAGGGGATGAATGCGGACATCGTTTTAGACTAGATCATGGTAAAATCCAGGATTTATCAATCGGCTTTCACCCTGCTGGAATTGAGTGTGGTGCTGCTGCTTATGACCATCATGCTTGGATTTTCTTTGCCAATGTTCTCCAATTTCTTTGAGAGCGCCTTAAAAAAAGAAACCCAAAGAATAGCTCAGATCATTGGTGATCTGAAAATGCAGGCCATTCTCCAAAATGAGAGTTATCAACTGGTTTTCGATTTGAAAAAATCCGAGTATGCCGTTTATACGATAAGCGCAACAGACTCCCAGGATAAGAGTCCTCATCAAAAGTACAGTGCTCCAATTGTGTTGCCACCTCCTATTCAGTTTGTGGCGGTTACCCCAGACGCAGAACCTGAGATCCAATCAAAATTTGGAGTTGAAAAACTGGAGTTTGATAAGATTTTTGGACAAACCTATTATTTTCGCATCGACTCTTCAGGCTTTGTCGATCTGTTTACCTTGAAATTGAAGGACAACAGGAACTCCATTATCCTGACCATAAAAAATATCATGGGAGATATCTCCATCGGCCAGGAAAAACCTTTATAAACGCTGGAATCATGGGTTTAGCATGAAATCCTCAATAAAAGAGAGGGGCTTTACTCTTCTTGAAGTCCTGATATCATTTTCCCTGCTGGCTACATTATTGGCTGTGGTTGTTCAATCCCAGGGTGAATCAGCTTTTTTCTTAGAGAAGACAAAGAAACTATCCCTGGTGCACAAAGAGGTCATCAATGAATTGCTGAGGATTGAACGAACCTATTCAGTTGAAACGTTCAATGCCGAAAACGGAGTTTTCCCGAGTGGTCATCCTCTGGCCGGGGATCAATGGGAAAGGGAAATTGTTGAAGAGAATTTCATGGGAATGGTTCCGGTAAAAAAGATCACCTATCGGATTTCCTGGAATGTAGGCGGAGGCAAGGGAATTCAATCATTCGAAGACTCCATCTTTGGTGAGGTGAAATGAGTCTGAATATCAAGTCTGGGCTGCATGAAGTAAAAGAACCAAACGATACCCCTGTACTTGGGTTTACGTTGATGGAATTGCTGGTAACACTGACTCTCTTTTCGGCGATTATGGGAATTCTGCTGACCTCCTTCTTCCAGTTTCATCAGCAGGGACGTCGCATGGAATCCATAACAAGATTACGGCAGGAAGCCAGAATACTGGAGCGGATCATTCGCACCGACATTCAATCGGTTGTGTATCTGGATCAATTCATGACAGATCCCCAGAATACATCGGATCTCCGAAAAAGCGGGGTTTACGGTATCGATGAAAAGTCTGGCGAAAATGATGCGGATAAATTGTACCTGCATGTCAATAACACATCCAGGTTTCAACGGTCACTAAATTTTGAAGCAGATCCGGAGATCCATGAAGTTGGCTATTTATTGGAGGAGGATGAAAATCAACGGTACCTTTTTAAACGGAGAGAGGAGTTTTATATCGATCCGGATATAACCGAAGGAGAACGCTCCATAACTCATACCCTGTCACAGAACCTGATCTCTTTTAATGTTCAATACTACAAAGGAACCGAGGAGGAACCACTGGATGAATGGGATGCCAGTAAATTCGAACAAACGAAAAACAGCGAGGATAAACTGCCCACCGGCATCCTGGTCAGTTTGACATTAAAGAGTGACGATGGTGAAGAATATAAAACAGATCTGCAAATCAATATTCGTCCCTATATGGGCAACGGTGTTACCTGGAGATAATGATGTCTGAAAGAGGAGTAAGACAGACCGGTGTTGCCCTGCTAATGACCCTGTCGATTATTCTGATTCTCTCCATTGCCCTGATGAAGACATTCGAAAACAGGAGTGTGGAAACCGCTCATCTTGCCAACAGCCTGCAGCGGTTCCAGGCCGAGACATTGTCTCGCTCCATATTCAGGGCAATTCTGATCACGATCAGGACAAAAAAATTGGCGTTTGTGATCCAAAACACAACCAGTTGGAAAGGAGTTCCTATTCCCTTTAACAATAACCAGTATTTTCAGATTAATGAGATTAAACCCATTGATCATCTGTTTAACCTGAACCGGAGATTCCGGCCGGATGATCCCTGGCCCCGGGTATTTTTAAATATAATCAATAAATTACGGAAGGAAAAAGATGAATTTGATATCCCTCTTGATATTGAAGATACTAATCCTGTCTTAAGTGCAATCAATGATTGGACTGATTGGGATACGGACCCGGATGACCAGTTTTTCTCTGATAATTATGAGGGATACCAGGAGATGAACCCTGAGTTTATAGTAAAGAACCGAGGGTTGGACCGATTGTCTGAGGTAAAGCTGATTCCGCCTTTTCAAGAGCTGGGGCTGACCCATGAGAATATTTGGGATAACTTCAGGGTTTTTTTAATCGATAAATCGTCGGAAAAACAATTCATTGATATCAATCTGGCAACACATGCATATAATGATAAAGATGATGAGTTAGAGAAATTTTTGAATTCTTTTAAGGATGTGGAAGGATATTCTGCCGTTTTTGAAAATAAGGAAAAGATTAGAAATATCTTAAAAGAACGAGATGAAGAGTTGGGGTATGATGAGGAGTTAGGAGGGGTTTTAGACCCCAAAATCAGGTTCCCCCTTCCAATCGATAATAAGGATTATACTTGGAAGAAGATGCTGGAGAATGAGGGAATAACCTTCAATGGCGATGAGCATGGCCTATTCTCCGGCAAGACTAAACATCTGTCAATCAGCTTCTCCGTGGCGGTGAGCGAAGTGATTGTCACCACCGAAGCGATTGTTGAAGTTATTTATCCCTCAGAAAATGAACTAACTATTAAAGGATTCGAAATTATCTCTTATTCGATGCAATGATTGAGACAGCCGGTACTATCAGGAGTTCTCCCTCATCAGGGCATCAAAATCGATGTCCTGGTTGCTGGTTGATTTTGGAGCCGCATCTGATTTTGCAGCAGCCTCCCGGTAGGAATCCATATTAATATCTTTGGATGATTTGGATACCCTGCCTTTATCGTCATGGATATTACTGCCATCAATTGAATCAAATTCTGTTTTCTCCATGGAGACTTCGATGTGGAAAGGTTGTCCTTCTATTTTAAAAGATAGTTTTCTACAAAGGTCTTTATCAAATTCCGGAGCATCAATGGTTAAGACAATGGAGGTCGTTAATGCAATTGCCTTGGGCTGGGTATTGGTTGCGACCAGTTCGTAGCGTTCTTCGATTCTACGCCTCACTGTTCCAATAATCTGATTGATAATTTCGCCAATACTGTCTACCACTTCATCCGCAGTGTACTCAATGGCCAATTCCTCTTCCGGAATACCCATCTGTAACATTTGATTGCGATAGATGGACATCGCCGCTTCAGCCCTGAAATTCATGATCATCAGTCCGGCATAGTCTCCACTGAACAGGACAAAACAGCCGATATCAGGTCTGAGATGAATGACAGGTACCTTTTGAATTGTTTTTGAATAAAATACGTCTTTTCCTGTTACGGAATCTAATACTTCTTTTGAACACTCACAGATAATTTTAGCAATGGCGTTCAGCGTTTTATTGGATTTCACACTCATACTGATTTCTTTAGTTTATTAATGGGTTGTTTCAAAATAATTGCAGGGTTGGGACAAGTTTATCAGATAGTACGGGGATTCGCTATTGTTTTTTATTTTTAAGGAACCTTTTTTCCGGTTCAAATCTGAAGTCGGAGATCAACATTCCCAGTTTATTAATCTCCTTAATGGGCAGTTGCTTTTCCAGATCTTTGAGACTTCCCGGATAAACAGGAATTTGACACCCGGCTGCGAGGTGAAGTCGCGAGATATAATTTTCTTCCGATTGCTTGAGGGCCATCAGAGCATTATCAAGAGATTTGGATATCAGCTTGCGAAGTCTGGATTCTTTATTTTTATGTAAAAGTCCGTTGATCTTCTCTAGGTTAAATTGGGTTAAGGTATATTCAGCCCTAAGATCAAGTGGGACTTCAACCTCCTCAACAATCGTCCCGCATTTGTGTGTTCTTCCATGGGGCGCTACAACCTCGGTATATTCGATTGTCTCACAGACGCGACAGTAAAGCCAAACCAAGGTTCCCAGGTAAGGCTTTTCCGCCTCTTCCTTCTGCTTTTTTTTTCTGAATGCATCTAACGAGATGGTCTTTGAATCGGACATGATTAAAGGTTAAACGGGTAATAGTATATTTGCCTTACTATGTCAGTTATACAAGACGTGACAATTGGTCACCATGAATTGTCAACAATATTGTTTCATGAAAAGGGCAAAAAGCCAGTTTTCAATATTGGAACATAGTTAGGATCCATATTAAATCTGTCTAGGAGAATATTGTCTGGAGAAAGATAACCGCCGCGATAGCAAAACAACCTTCAAGAAAGGCGACTCCCCAGTTTTTATCCTTATGAATCTCTTCATCCAATTTTTCTAAAGGGATGATCATTCTGTCCATGACAAATCGAAAAAAAGCAATCACTGCGGCGCCCAAAATAAACCAGACAAAAAACGAAACCAGGGAGTAGGACAGTCGAATGGGGATCGCCAGTAAAATACCGATCGCGGCCAGATTAAAGCCAAAAGAGATTCCAGCGGCTGCATTGCCGTTTTCAATCTCCTCATGGAAATTGTATGCAGTAACCTTTTGATATAGAATGCTGAAAATAAAAAAAGCAAACTGGCCGAGGAAAAAATAGAAGAGAGTTAATGAGATTTCAAAAACCCAGCCCAATGGTTCTCCAATAATGATACTGCGAATAATAACCGCACTTCCAATATAACTTCCGGCTATTGCAGCCCCAACACCCACATTCCTGTTTTCTACCAACTCCTTTCTATTATCAAAAAAACGAAGAATTAACCGGTCATTCATCTTACCTGCCAGATTTAACAGTAGAATCCCAATCAATCCCCAAATGGTTTCTTCGACAAGATGTGATATCAGATCAGTATGCATGCCTCCCAGGGCTCCTTCGAGCACAATCACGACTCCCCCCAGATAACCCACAAAAGTGATGGCAATTGCCTTGTTATCTGCTTTAACCAACTGGTATCCAAGAGGATAGCTGGAAAAGAGATCAAATGCTTTTTTACTTACCCAAATCAGTGCCAGAGTTAGGATTACAAAAAGGAAATTGGGGAAATAACTCAGACTTTCAATGCCATCCAATTTAATAAATTCAGATAAGATAGGAGTCATAATTAAGCCATATATGGAGTGTGTACATTATTCCGGAAGCATATAAACCTGATTACATTAAAACCTTAACCTTTTTAAAAAGTCAAGATACCATTAGCCCCGATTTCATCTCAATCGCCCGCTGGAATCGCCATGTAGGGATGGTTGAGCATCTGACCCGGCAAAACGGTAGAGTAAAAGTCCTATTGTTCTAAAACAGTAAATAAACACTTATTATTCGGGAATTCAAAGATTATATCCACTTAAAATAAGACATAAATCCTCCAATCAGTATTCACCGCTTTTTGGTTTGAAATTTTTTCGCGTTCGATTGATTTTTTGGTGACGGATTTACAGCCTTTTCCACAGGATCTGCTCAGATAATTTCAATTCCTAAATGTCAGTGGTTTAGACAGGAATAAAAATATTGAGTTGAAACTTGCCTGCCAACGATGAATAATGGATTTTTTAAGGACAATTTTAAAGAGACGGTTCGGTTTGTCATGAATATAGGATAGCACAGCGATTTGAAAAGCAAGGAATTGAAAGGTTTTAAGCCGGGATTTATCAGCGTTAGAAAGGCTAGTGAACACAATCTAAAAAACGTTGATGTGGATATTCCCAGGAATGAACTGGTAGTGATAACCGGGTTGTCAGGGAGCGGGAAATCATCCCTGGCTTTTGACACGATCTATGCGGAAGGTCAAAGGCGGTACGTCGAATCTCTTTCGGCATATGCCCGGCAGTTTCTCGATCAGTTACAAAAACCGGCTGTGGAGAGCATTGAGGGATTGACTCCAACAATTTCCATCGAACAGAGAACAGGAAAATCCACTCCCCGGTCGACAGTAGCCACCACCACCGAGATTTATGATTATCTGAGGATTCTTTTTGCCCGCACGGGAACGCCCTATTGCCATATTTGTGGAAAACCTATTGATGCCCAATCTGTTGAGGATATTGTTACCCACCTCTTCCAATTTCCTCCCAAAACACGACTGCAGATTCTGACGCCGTTGGTGCGTGGAAAAAAAGGGGAACACAAAGAGGTACTGGATTATGTGTTACGAGAAGGATTCACCCGTTTGAGGATTGATGGAGAGATTCTACTGATTGAAGGGGTGAAACCACTGCAAAAAAACTTCAAACATAATATTGAAGCGGTTATCGACCGAATTGCATTAAAGGATGATGCACGAAGTCGTTTGACGGAATCCGTTGAAACGGCATTAAGACTGGGTGATGGTCTGATGATTGCCCTGATTGACGAACCTGATAGTCAGGAAACCGTTGAAGTTGCCTATAGTGAAAAATTTGCATGCCCGGTGCACGGAACTGTGCTTGAGGAATTAACTCCCAGGGCATTTTCATTCAACAGCCCTTTTGGCTCATGCCCGGAATGCCTGGGGCTGGGAACCTTAATGGAGCCTGCTGTTGAGTTGGTAATCCCCGAACCGGGATTAAGCCTGGCAGATGGAGCCATAAAAGCCTGGAAGCGATGCGGCTCAGGTTTGGGTCGGTTTTACAAAGGTTCAGTCCGCTGGCTGGCCCGGCAGTTTGATATTTCTTTAGATACCCCCTGGCAAAATATCTCGGAGGAAATTCAAAGACAGATTCTTTTCGGAGAAGACCAATCAGGGAATCGATTCGGGTTTGAGGGGATCATTCCCAATCTGAAGCGGCGTTTTTTGCAGACTGACTCCGACTCACAGAAAGATAAAATTCATGAGTTCATGACCTCGCTACCCTGTCCGGTGTGTCACGGACAGCGGTTGAAAGCAGACATGCTGGCTGTCAAAGTCGATGATCTTAATATTCACCAGGTTACTGAAATGAATATTGAACAGGCCGTGACTTTTTTTAATAATCTCAACCTGCCCAGAGAGAAGCAGAAAATTGCCGAGCCGATAAAAAAGGCAGTACTGGACAGACTGGCATTTCTTAATAATGTGGGCTTAAGTTATCTGACCTTAAACAGGGCGACCGGTTCCCTGTCTGGGGGAGAAGCACAGAGAATCCGTCTGGCCAGCCAAATTGGAGCCAAGCTGGTTGGGGTCACCTATGTCTTGGATGAACCAACCATAGGACTTCATCAGCGTGATAACTCAAGATTACTGGAAACCCTGAAGCAGCTGAGAGATTTGGGAAATACCGTGATTGTTGTTGAACATGATGAGGAGGTTATCAGAAACGCCGATTATCTGATTGATATGGGACCCGGGGCTGGGAGGCACGGTGGTACAATTGTGACCGAGGGAACGCCTGATGTTGTTTTGAATTCACAGGAGTCTTTGACAGCCCAATATCTAAATGGATCAAGACAGGTTCATCTTCCACAGGAACGGCGGAAGATTAAAAAATCTCACCAGATTGTTTTGGAAGAGGCTGAAGCCAATAATCTTATGAAAGTTACGGCGAGGTTTCCGTTGGGAACCTTAACCTGTGTGACGGGAGTGTCCGGTTCGGGAAAATCCAGTCTGGTCAATGAGTGTTTGCTGAAGGGAGTACAAAAGGAACTGGGTTATGCAAAAGTGTTTCCCGGGAAATATAAATCACTGAAGGGGATCAATAAAATTGATAAAATCATAAGCATTGATCAATCCCCGATCGGTAGGACGTCCCGGTCTAATCCTGCAACCTATACCGGGGTTTTCGACAATATACGGAAGGTTTTTGCCCTGGTTCCGGAAGGGAAAATCAGGGGGTATACACCCGGAAGATTTTCCTTCAACGTAAAGGGGGGGCGTTGCGAGTCATGCCAGGGACAAGGAATCAAAACAATTGAGATGCATTTTCTGCCCGATGTTCATGTTCCCTGTGAAATCTGCAAAGGAACCCGTTATAACAGTGAAACGCTGGGGATCAAATACCGGGGAAAAACAATTGCCGATGTGTTGGCGATGCCGGTAGAGGAAGCTTGCGACTTTTTCAAGAACCACCAGAAAATTTTTGCCGGATTAAAAACCTTGCTGGATGTGGGACTTGACTATATTCAATTGGGACAACCCTCTCCGACTCTGTCCGGAGGCGAAGCACAACGTATTAAGCTGGCAGCGGAGTTGAGCAAACGTTCGACGGGTCAAACCTTATATATTTTGGATGAGCCTACCACCGGATTGCATTTTCATGATATTGCAAAATTAATGGAAGTTTTACAACGATTAGTGGACTTGGGAAACACAATCGTGGTAATAGAACACAATTTGGACGTCATTAAAAATGCAGATTGGATTTTAGACCTTGGACCTGAAGGAGGGGACAACGGAGGAAGGCTGATTGCGGAAGGCATTCCCGAATCCATCGCAGAAAACGACCAAAGCTTCACCGGGGAATACCTGAAAAAAGTCCTTCAATCGACCTACAATTAATCGGGAATGAATTTTATTGATACCTGGATGAAAGGACTAAGAATCAATGATAAACCAATTTATCTGCCTAAGAGGTCAGATAAAGCCCAATCAAGAATTAAGTAAGCACATCCTGCCATGAGCAGGAATTATGGGGGCGGGGTTACGTCCCATAAGTGCTTAAATAAGCAAATATTACCAAGAGCAAGGATTACGGTAGGGCGGGGTTACATCCCCACCAGAAGCAACTCAAAGGCGATCATGTAAGGCCGCCCTACCGTTTTTTGAATAAGTGAATGTTGTATCCAAAATGCTCTTTATGAGTGTGTATGGGCAAAGCCTGGTGTGACATAATGCTTCCCTAAACCACTCTGAATTGAGTTAAGTTTTTGCCGAATCGGAGTTAATTTTTCTATTTGGTTTGTGATGTTTGAAAAGCTTTTATGTGTGGAATGTGAGTTATTTTTCAAGACAGAACTGTTTTCCCCAATTTTGCTAATTTTTTACCGGACGTGATCATTATGAAGACTAAGTTGATTTTCATTACGGGAGGTGTTGTTTCGTCGCTGGGCAAAGGTATTGCCGCAGCTTCGATCGGAGCGATTTTAGAGTCAAGAGGGTTGAAGTTAACCATTATCAAATTGGACCCTTATATTAATGTCGATCCAGGTACCATGAGTCCGTTTCAGCATGGAGAGGTGTTTGTCACCGATGATGGTTATGAGGCGGATCTTGATCTTGGCCATTACGAACGTTATACCAATATCCTGACAAGCCGGCACCACAATTTCACTACCGGGCAGATCTATGATACGGTTATTCAAAAAGAGCGCCGGGGAGAGTACCTGGGCAAAACCGTTCAGGTTATTCCTCATATTACCAACCAGATCAAGGAAAATATCTATACAGCCGCGGAAGGTAATGATGTGGCCATAATTGAGATCGGGGGTACCGTCGGCGATATCGAATCCCTTCCCTTTTTGGAAGCGATTCGGCAGATCGGGCATGAGTTAAAAGGAAACCAGGTTATTTATATCCATATGACTCTGGTTCCCTATATTGCAGCCGCGGAAGAACTAAAGACCAAACCCACACAGCACAGTGTAACCAAGCTCAGAGAGATAGGAATTCAACCCGATATCTTGCTGTGCCGCACGGATCGGGATCTGTCAGTTGAGTTGAGGAAGAAGATCTCTCTTTTTACCAATGTCACGTATGATGCGGTCATTCAAGCAAGGGATGTCGATTGCGTTTATGAGTGTCCGTTAAGATTTCATGATGAGGGTTTGGATGATAAGATTGTTGAACTATTACAGCTTTGGACCAAGCGTTCGAACCTTCAAAAATGGGCAGATATCATTTATTCCAGCAAGCATCCCAAGGATGAAGTCAATATTGGGATTGCCGGGAAATACGTAAATTTGAGGGATTCATATAAAAGCCTGCATGAAGCATTGGAACACGCCGGGATTGCTTTGAATTTAAAAGTCAATATTATCTATATTGATTCTGAGACTATTCAAGACCAAAGTGATGCCAAGAAATGGAAGGAATGTGACGGTATCTTGATTCCGGGTGGCTTTGGAGAGCGGGGAGTTGAAGGTAAAATCGAAATGGTGCGATACGCCCGGGAAAACATGATCCCCTATTTTGGGATCTGTTATGGTATGCAGATGGCAGTAATTGAATGGGCGAGGCATATTACGGGTTTGAAAAAAGCCAATACGGCAGAAGTCGACCAGAATACGCCGGATAACGTAATCGATCTAATGAGTGAACAGAAAAATATAAAGAATATGGGTGGAACTATGAGGTTGGGCGCCTACCCGGCGAAATTGAAAGCGGGAACAAAGATTGCGGAGATCTACGGGAAAACTGAAATATCCGAGCGTCACAGGCACCGCTTTGAAGTCAACAACAAGTATGTGGCACAACTGGAAAAAGGCGGATTAGTGATCTCAGGGAAGAATGTGAAACTGGATCTGGTGGAAACCATAGAGATTTCCGATCATCCCTGGTTTATTGGCGTCCAATATCACCCCGAATTTAAATCGAAACCCGTTGATGCTCACCCGTTATTTTTCGGATTTGTGGAAGCAGCTTTCAATTATAAGCTTAATCGAGCAAAAGCTGATTAATTAAAAACGTGCAGATTTTTTTAATTGACAGTATTGACCGTTTATTTCCGCCATCCAGGCATTAACATAATCTACTCCCGGGTAATTGTCAGGATGGTATTTTTTGGTCAGTTTCCGGTAGACTAATTTCAGATTGGTTGCTCTTAAGGTTGTTTTCAGCGTACGCAGGTCTCTTTCAAAATCCAGTTTGGTCGGGATAAACTGGTGTTGTTTGCCGGGGTTCTGTTTTATATCTTGTTCATTTTTAGGGAACAGCTCTTTTGAATCAAAATCAAATCTGTTTTCAGCAGAATTTATCTTATCTTGAGACTTGTTTCCGTTATCCGATTGTTGTTGTGATTCCTTGCCTTCGTTCGGTTCTTTTTCAAATTCCAATGGTCTAAAGTCTTTTCCCAGGAAAACTGTCTTTTTATAATCACCAAAATCAATGATAGCATGCCAGAAAGGACCATGTCCTTTGCCTTTGGAACAATCTTGGCAATCTGGATCATGACAGAACAGATGTTTTAACTTATAAGTAAGCTCAGCTTTTTCAGTTTTCTCGTGAGATTCCATTGTGAATTCTTTTATTTAATATTGTACAAGATTAAAAAATGAAAGTGTCCCTGTTTTTTGTATGTCTGATCTCATCTATGATGTTTGCTTTTTCAATCCCTGGTTTTGCCAATCAACCGGTTAGGGTTAAAGGGAAAATTCTTTTTTCCAATGGCGAGGTGGCAGCTTTTGTTACGGTTGCACTTAAGGAAATCGAAATGAGCAATCCCCCCCAGATAAGACTTTTGTTGTCTACCCAGACTGACGAAACCGGGAGTTATGAGTTCGGTATAAATCCTGCCACTTTATCCCAAAACAATGTGTTTTACAGGATATCCACTGATCTTGAAGGGCAATCCGTTGGTTCAGATCCATTTCGTCTGCAAACGGAGATGGGGACTACCAACATTGATTTGTCCATTCCCGCCATAATCGAAGGCCTGGAAAACATCACTTTTGTTAAAGAGGTTGTTATTATCGAAAGCATAAACGAGGCCGTTCACATCACTAATTTGATTTTTATCGAAAATGGTTCCGGCTCTGTGGTCAATGCAAGAAAAATTCCGTTCAGAAAAAAGATACCCGTTAATGCTCTTAACGTTACTCTGTTAAACAGGGATAAAGGGATGAATGTCAGTAGCAAACAGGGGGAAATTGCCATTGAATTTTCAATTCCGGAAGGAAATCATGAGGTGATTTTCAGTTACGATGTCCCTGTGGATAACGGAGAAATCAGTTTGGAACACCAATTGAGTTATTCAATAAGAGAGGTAGAATTTACCACACCTGACAAATCGCTTGAAATTTATGTTGATGATTCCCTGCTCGATAGCGGGAGTGTATTATCTGAGAGGAAAAAGGTGGGTGATCGGGAATTCTTTTCGCAAATCCTTAAATTGACCGTCAACAAAGAAACTGTGCCAATAGTGATTAAAGGAATTCCGGTCTCACAGAGCAGATTGTTTTTGCCTGCATTGCTGTTGTTCTTTGTTTTGATTGTTGGATTGGTCTGGTATCTGGTGAAAATCTCAAAATCAACCGGGAAACCCTTATAACCTGTAGGAAGATTCAAATGTTCTCGGCTTAGTAATTATTCAGTATTACCTCACATCACGGATTAGAGGGTTAAGCAAAAGATGCGGATGTCCGAATATTTTAAACATTCATCTCACAGGTTCTATGGGGCTGTTACTGCTCTCATCATGATATTGCTATATGAGATATTCCTGATGTGGGAAGCTCCTTCCGGTTCAATGATTCGGAATGCTCCGGAAGCCTGGATTCGGAATTTGCTGAATTTTCTAGGGGTATCACACTATCACATCAGCTTTTTAATGCTGGGAATTGCCATCATAGCCATACCTCTTTTTTACGACTCTTCAGTGGTATTAAAAAAACGGATAGCCATTTTGATGATTCTGGAATCAATAGGCTGGGGGATTATTTCCGGATTTTTGATACAATTGGTAATCAGCAGGTTGTTTTTTATGACAGGTTCAGTTACCGGGTCATTTATTGGAGATCTGGGACTGGCGATTGGAGCGGGATTGTTTGAAGAATTGTTGTTCAGAGTCTTATTAACGACCCTATTGATACGTGTTGCATTTCAGTTCATCAAGGTCAGATGGGTATCGATCTTGTTTGCCATTATCGTGGCATCCTTTTTATTTTCGACGGCTCATTATATAGGATCTGCCGGTGATTCATTTGAGTTGTATTCTTTCCTATTTCGCTTTTTTGCAGGAATCTGGTTTACAACTTTGTACTCCGTTCGGGGATTTGCCATTGTCTGTATGACACATGCGCTTTATGACATATTCATCATTGCCCTGTAATACTGCCATGTTGCTTTGATTCGGAGAAACAATCGAATGGAACATTGACTATCTTGCCCAAAGATTGCAGACTGCAATGATTAATCTTTTGTAGATTGGCCCCGCTTTTAAAATTGGAAAAATCGGTTTTAGGGGCAATGGTTTCGGGTTATCACCGACCTGACTAATCTTAAATATACTTAGGGATAATTGATAAATTTAACAGAGATATTGCCATGAAAATTAAGTTTCTAATCGTTACCAGTTTAATAATGCTCCTGTCTCTTTCAGTAATTGCCCAGGAAACGTTGAAAGTCGGGTATGTTAATTTAAACAAGGCGCTCAATGAGTCCAGTGAGGGAAGACGGTCTAAAAGAGTTTTACAGGCTCAAAAAGAGCAGGTCGAAAAAAGCCTGGCTTTAAAGAAATTGGAAATTGAGTCGAAAAGCAAGGAACTTCAAGAAGGGCTAATGCTCAGCGAAGCCACAAAAGCTCAAAAACGGAATGAAGTGGAAGAGTTGAAGAAAGCTTTCGTGACCGAGGCAAAACAAGAGGAGGCTTTGCTTCGCAAAGATGAAGCCAGATATACCCAAAAGATATTTGAAGACCTTGTATCCATCGTCCAAAAAATAGCCGCTGCCGAGAATTATGATGTCATCCTTGAAGTAACATTGAGACAGGGTCTCTTGTACAGCAAATATACTGTTACGGATATTACCGATAAAGTGATATTGGAGTACGACAAGCTACAAAATGTCAAAAGCAGCGAATAAAATAAAAGTGTTAGATGTTATTTGGACTCCGCATAATGGAAGCCGGATTTCAGGAAACGGATGAGAAGAGAAACAGTGTGATTACAGGAAATTTGATGAAACTTGATATTAATGAAATCCAAAAACGTTTAAAACACCGCTATCCGTTTCTTTTAATTGATAGGGTGCTTGAGTTGGAAGAGGGGGTTCGGTGTGTTGCCTTGAAGAATGTCACTTTTAATGAGCCTTTTTTTCAAGGACACTTTCCTGAAAATCCAATCATGCCAGGAGTGCTGATAGTAGAGGCATTAGCTCAAACGGGCGGTATTGCAGGTTATAGTCTTTACAAAAACGCGGATAAGGATATTACGTTTTTTGCCGGAATGGATAATGTTAAGTTCAAGAAGCCGGTTGTTCCAGGCGATCAACTGATACTGAAATCGGAGTTTGTCAAAAGAAAACTTAACATCTGGGTTTTGAAGGGAGAGGCATTTGTGGATGATGAACTGGTTGCAAAAGCCGAGTTTAAACTGGCGACTGTATCCATTCCGGAACAGGCGAAGTGAATATCCGGAAATTGACAAAATGGTTGCTATCACCCCTTAAAACCGCGGGATTCCAAAAACATGTGTCTGTTTGCAAGAAAATATCATTTAGGATTTACAGTTCATGATACATAAAACAGCTATCATTGATCCAAAAGCTAAACTTCACGAAAGTGTATCAGTCGGCGCATTTTCGGTGATTGGCCCGGATGTGGAAATTGATGCCAATACGGATATTCAGCATCATGTTATTATTGACGGGTGCACGAAAATCGGCTCGAATAATCGATTTTTCCCGTTTTCTTCAATAGGTCTTGAGCCCCAGGATAAAAAATACCAAGGTGAGGCTTCCCTGTTGGAAATCGGGTCCGATAATCTTATCAGGGAATATGTGACGATTAATCGTGGAACCGAAGTCGGAGGTGGTATTACTCGTTTGGGTGATCGAGGATGGATTATGGCCTATTGCCACATTGCCCATGATTGCCTGGTGGGAAATGACGTAACCATGTCCAACGGTACAACACTCGGTGGGCATGTCATTATTAAGGATTATGCGACTCTGGGTGGAATGACCGGGATCCATCAGTTTTGCCGAATCGGGGAATATGCCATAACCGGTGGGCAAAGCATGATAACACAGGATGCTGTGCCGTTCTCCATTGTTGCCGGAAACCGGGCCAAGCTCGCCGGTATCAATTATATCGGGTTGGATAGACGGGGATTTACTTCCGAACAGATAGAGATGATCAATCAAGCTTATAAAGTCTTTTTTAAGAGTGGTCTTACTAAAGATGCAGCCTTGATAAAACTGAGAGAAGAGTTTGCAGGGATTGAAATTATCAGCTTACTGATAAAATTTATCGAAGAGTCAGAAAGAGGCGTCTGTCGCTGAGTTAGTCAATCAACCATCATAAAAATGAGTCAACAGCATAATTGCTCCTGCAAGGTTTCATTTCTACCCATCAATTCAAGCCTTATCATCAACAGAAAAGGATATCGCAGATCAACTGGTGACAAGTGGCAGTAAAAAAGCGGTCAGATTGGTTAGAACAACTTGAATGCGGATCTCCTGTTTTATTATGTATGCTTTCTAACCAAACAATAGGTTAAATCACTTTCGATGACAAAAATATTTGTACTTGCCGGAGAATTGTCCGGTGACCTCCATGGTGGAAATGTCCTGACTGAATTGGTTCGGTTGCGTCCCCAGTTGGACATTATCGGTACCGGGGGGAAAATTATTGCTGAATCGGCCTCCGAGTTATTCTATCACGTTGAAGATCTTGAGGTGATCGGCTTCCTTGAGGTAGCTAAACGTTATAATTACTACAAAGGAGTTTTTGACGCCGTTGTTTCAAAACTGGATGAAAAAAAACCGGACGCCGTTCTGCTGATTGACTATCCCGGATTTAATTTGAAACTGGCAGCTGAGGCAAAAAAGAGGGGAATAAAGGTTATCTATTATATAGCTCCCCATGTCTGGGCTTGGAAGAAAAACAGAGTGGAAGTCATCAAAAAATATGTTGATGAACTGATTGTCCTGTTCCCGTTTGAGGTGGATTTTTTTCAAAAGGAAGGTGTAAAAGCTCACTGTTTTGGTCATCCGTTACTGGACATAGTCAAACCGTTATCTATCAGGCACGAGTTTCTGTCCAGATGGGGGCTTGATCCGGATCGCAAACTGATCAGTCTTTTGCCTGGAAGTCGGGCTAATGAGTTGAAGAATCACTTACCTTTACTGGTGAAAACAGCAGAGATCTTGACCCGCTCAAGGGATGATCTGCAGTTTGTATTACCGATTGCTCCGACTACATCCGAGTTATCCGTACTACCATTTCTTCAGAATAGTAACGTTAAATTCAAAATTATCAAAAATGAAACCTATGATGCCATTGCCCATGCATTTTTTGCATTGGTTGCATCGGGGACAGCAACATTGGAAACCGCAATTCTGGAGACACCTGAAGTTATTTTTTATAAGTCCTCATTCCTGACCTATCTCATTGGTAAATATGTTATGAGAATAAAACAGGTTGGGCTTCCCAACATTATTGCCGGAAGAGCGATAGTTCCTGAAGACCCTCATTTTATATCGCCTGAGAAGATGGCCAAAACCGTTTTGGTTTACCTGGAAAATGAATCTGAATACCAGTCGATCAAACAGGAGCTTAAGGCTGTCAAATCACAATTGGGCGATCCGGGTGCCTATCTTAAAACAGCGGAATTTATTAATTCAATCCTTTAACATCAGCCGGTCGGTTTATATAACAAATCATTCAATGAAAGAAGAAATCATTTTTGGCAGTAAAAAAATAATATTGGTTGGCACAGCTCATATTTCCAGGGAGAGTATTGAGGAGGTTGAACAGGTAATAGCCGAAGTTCAGCCGGATACTGTTTGTGTAGAATTATGTGCAAGTCGCTATGAATCCATTCGCAATGCTGATCGCTGGAAGAGCATGGACATCGTCAAGGTAATCAAGCAGGGCAAAGCTCCCATGCTGATGGCGAACCTGATTCTCTCCGCATTTCAGAAAAAAATGGGAGATAAGCTGGGTGTAAAGCCAGGGGCTGAGATGATCGCTGCCATCACCAAAGCGGAAGAGATTGGAGCTAAGATAGTCCTGGCCGACAGGGATCTGACTATTACCTTAAAACGAGCCTGGGGAAATCTCTCTTTCTGGGAAAAAATGAAGCTGATGTTTCAAATCCTCTTGGGAATTTTTGAGTCGCCGGATATATCAGAGGATGAGGTTGAAGCGCTGAAGCAGGGAGATATGCTGACAGAAGCGATCGAAACCATGTCCAAGGAGTTACCGGGCATCAAATCAGTGCTGATTGATGAAAGGGATCACTATCAGGCTTCCAAGATCTCAATGGCTGCAGGCGAAATCATAGTGGCAGTAGTTGGAGCCGGGCATGTTCCCGGGATAAAAAAGTACATCGGCAAACCAATAGATCTGTCCAAGCTTGAAACTTTGCCGCCCAAAGGAAAAGTTGGGAAATACCTGAAATGGATAATCCCGGCTCTGATATTCGCTCTGATAGGGTATGGTTTTTGGGGAATGGAAACAAATGTCAGTTTGGAGATGATCAAACGGTGGGTATTGGTAAATGGTGTGCTTTCAGCGTTAGGAGCAGCCATTGCCGGAGGACATATTTTAACAATCATTGCGGCATTTATAGCGGCTCCCATTACCTCACTCAACCCGACAATAGCAGCTGGCTGGGTGTCAGGACTGACAGAAGCCTGGATCAGAAAACCAAAGGTTGAAGATTTTGAGAATCTGGCAAATGATATCACTTCAATCAAGGGGTTTCGGTCAAACGAAATAACAAAAATACTTCTGGTTGTGGTTTTCAGTAACCTTGGCAGCACCATTGGAACCATCGTCGGCATTCCCTTGATTACCAAGCTACTGCTTTAAAAACCGAGATATATATTGTGATAATATTTCCAATTATTATTGTGCATCCGGTATGAATTGCATAATCCAACTTCCCTGTTTATAATCAACAGACTTGAAATTCATGTTTGAAACAATCGGTAAAATCGGCGAAAAATTCAATCGATCATCTTTGGAGAAAATATGGAAGATCAAAAATCAGTTCTAGACAGTTTTCTGCCGCAGTTAAAGAGTTTTATCAAATCAGAGACTGTTTTTGGGGAACCGTTCAATATCGGCAATGTTACATTGATTCCGGTTAATTCTGTAAAAGTTGGTTTTGGGTTTGGAGCCGGGGATAATAAAAATAAGGTGGAAGGGTCAGGAGGAGGCGGAGGCGTGCTGCTTACACCCGTAGCATTTGTAGTGGTTAAGGACGATGATGTTTCCATTCACAGTTTAAGTGCCGGAACAATTGAAAATGTGATTGATAAAGCGCCTGAAGCGTTGGATAAGATTATCAGTGTGTTTCAAAAAATTCGGAATAAAAAACAGAAAATGGACGAATGATTCAATACAGCATTCTGTTAGCAATAGGCTTACTTATTATCATTGTTTTAGGTATTCCAATCAGGATTCGTTATGAATCCCCGATGTTATGCCATATTAACTGGGTATTCATCAAAATTCGAATTACCCTGAGACAGGGCTCCATAAAAACCGATGTAAAACTGTTTAATCGTAAATCTCGCCTCTTTACCTCTAAAAAATCCACCAAACCCAAAGAAAAACCTTCAAAAAAGAAGAAAAAAAAGAAAAAGAAGACAAGAAAGCTGACAATGTCCCTGTTCTTTGAAGTTTTGCAGGACAAGGCAGTTAAAAAAGTAGTTCGGCTTTTGTTATATTTTTTGGTACGATCTGTTAAGGCGATAACAATCACTTTGCTGAATTGGAATATCGGGTTGAAGGACTACTATTGGCAGGGAATTATTTTTGGACTATTACAATCCCTGCCCAGGACCGAAAATTTCCAGATAACCGGCAATTTTATGGAAGAGAATGATTTAAGACTGGACATGAGAATTTCCATATTGAGAGTGTTATTTGCAGTTTTGCTGTTGATTATCAGATTCCCCTATATTGGCGTTTTCTTAGTATACAGGAGATTATCCACTCAGAGTGGCTGATCTCAATTAACAGGAAGAATACTGATGAAAAGTGATCCTGAAAACCAGGGCACCTGTCTTCGTATCGATCAAAAACCCGGTGGTTTTATTGAGATGTTTTTTGATTGGGACCGCGTTCCAGTCATCGACCTTTCAGTCAACTACTACTTGGTTGAAATTATCCCGGATTCTGATCTGTTACCAAAAGAATATGCCAGGCCTAATTCGGCAGGCCCCCTGCATTTTCGTTGGGCCGAAGATGTGTCATATCAGGTAAATCTTCTGTGTGTCTCTCACCTGCGCTATCAGGTAGAATCGAAATTTAATCCGGATATGTTGGTGGAAATGGTACCCCAGCATGAGAATCTGCAGAAACTCATTTGGAAAAATCTATCTTCAGATGGTTTTGCAGAAAGCTACAAGGATAAAAAGATACAGATAATTGCCGATGACCAGTTGCAGCAGATTGAGTTGCCCCTCCATGAGATTTCCTGCGAGATAGTCGGAAGACCAAAGTTCATAAGAGGCCAATTGCCGGATGGTTCCACCCTGTTTGAGATCCGGACAAATTATCATCAGTATGAAACTGCCGAGTCTTTAACGATTAGGGTTGAAAAATCTTCAACCTGGCTTTCATTTTCAACAGTTGTTGATCCTTTATGCGCTTGGAAAGTCAGGGCAGAGTTGAATGCCTCTTTTCGAATACGTGAATTATGGCAACGGCACTTTCTGGAAAAGTATGCGTCTGCTGATATTTCCAATCTCACCGCTTTCTTCAGATATTTTGAAAATGACAAAGTTGTTAGTGAAGTCAGGCAATATGGTTTCAGTACCAGGGTAAAATCAGGAATAATCGATTATATTCAACTGACAGAATGGAAGCAGGAAAAAAAGAAAGAGATTAAAGAATTTAAGCTTCAACTGCAGATCTCCTCAGCACATCGCGAACTCTATCGATTTGTACTAAAAGAAAAAACCTATTCTCCCGAATCGGAATCTTCGGTGATGGGATTTACTGGACCGGAAATTGAGGAATGTGAAGCGGAGCTTTTCAGCTTCAACCGTCATGTTTCCTGGGATGAATCTTTTCTGGAGCTGGTTTTGTTGTTTCGAGTGGATGGATCCCCATGGTGTGAATTTCAAAGAGATAATGCCCAAAATCTGAAATGGGATTTTATTCCCGGCAAAACTTGCGAATTTTGTCGCTGCGAATGGGTTTTACAGGATCTTCAAAATCTGGAAAATAACATTGTTCTTTTCAGATCAGGAGAAGTGAACCGAATCCACTGGCCCAATAAATTAGTTCTAAAACCGTTCAGTGCGACTCATCTGGTGGCGTGGTGGGACATCAGCCAGGCCGAAACAGAGGAACTGGTTAGATCAACCTGGAAAACCACCCAGGACAGTGTCGGTTATTATCTGAAGATTCATGAAGAATACCTGGGGAATAGAATACGAAGGGGGGATCTGGATCTTCAAATCCATGAATTATTCTCCCCGCATCAGAACCTCTATTTCGAGGTGGAACCCGACAAGTGTTTTTCAGCAGAGATTGTGGCAAGACATTACCAGCACGAAATTGCTTTGACCCCGGTTTCGAAATCGATTGTAACCCCAAGGCTGATTACCAGCCAGATAGATTTCCGGTGTTATCGCAGCTTGGCCCACCGCTGGTTCCACTATTCACAGCGGGAAGTGAGGCATCAACAGGGTCGAGACAGTTCTAACCACGCAAAAGTTCTAATTCACTTGCACTTCCATTCACCCAATCTGTTTCGTGTTGATCCTTTCAGGGAATCGTACCTGAAGGACAAAACCTGGCCTGTTCAAACGGTTCATGGAGATGAGGTGCATAACCCCCCCGGTGAGTGGGTAACCAAAAATTGCATGGATTCCTGGTTGCCTTTGTTACGTGTATTTAGAAATTTAGTGGCGGATGGGATAGATTATCAAGTCAGCCTTAATATTTCTCCACCGGTTGCCTATACGCTTTCCAGCAACCGGTTTAAAGATTATATGTCGCGCTATATGCTCAGGGTGCAGTCTTTTATTCAGTCCCGGATATCCATTATAAAAGCTAGAAAAGATCATCCGCAGTATATCAGGGCAGCTGAACGTTACCTGGAAGAGATAAGGGCTTTGGATCTTTTTTATAACCACGAGATTGGTAAAGACATCATCAAGGCTTTCAAAGATCTTGAAGCAAAAGGATATCTGGAGATTTCATCCTGCACTGCAACACACGGAATGCCAGGCGAGCTGGAAAGTATGCCGGATTCTCTCAAAGCTCAGATCGTATTGGCGGCAAGGAGTCATCACCGGATTTTCGGTGAGCACCCGCATGGGATCTGGCTAGCGGAAAACTCCTATTTTCCCGGGGTGGAACAATTCCTTGAGAATGAACATCTGAATTACTTTTTTGTGGAATCGGAAGCGGTGCTGAACGGATCTTATAAACCACGGGAAGAGGAGTTTAACCCGGTTATGATTAACGGCTCATCTGTTGTTGCCTTTCCCAGAAGTCGACTTGGAAGAACTCAGGTGTGGGATGCCAAGATAGGCTATGCTGGGCATCCTGATTTTCGTGAGTATCATTTCCGTCATATGGGATTGCCCCTGAAAAAGATTACAACCAAGGATAGCAACGAAAAATTGCCCTATGATCCTGATAATGCGGGACAAACAGCTAAAAATCTCGCCAGGGATTTTTATCGAAAACTGAGAGAGCAGGCATTTACGCTGAAGCATAAAAAGTTTCGAACAATTCCCCTGGTAACCTGCTCTTATGATGCTGAACTGTTTGGACATCACTGGTATGAAGGCCCACTATTTATGGAAGAGCTGCTCAGAGAGTTTTTCTATAATAGCGATGCAATCGGTTTGACCACTCCTTCTCACTATCTGGCCGATAGTGCGGATTTACCGGAACTGGTTCCAAACCCTTCAACCTGGGGACACGATGCCTTGCATGTCAGGTGGAGTGATCCCAAGGTCATCTGGATATACAAAGAGTTGGAAAGAGCCGAGGGGATTTTGAATCAGTATCTGGCTCTTGCCCTGGAAGGCAAATTAAATGAACTTGAAAAACAGATGGTTGAGCAGATGGCAGCTGAACTGATCCGTGCCCAGAATTCCGACTTGCCGTTTGTCATTATCTCCGGCGATTTTGAGGAGGATATGCAACGAGAGATACAAAAGTTCCTGAATTATTTTTATAAGTTCAAGTATTTAATTGATAACAATATCCAGAATAGTGAATTCCTCGAATTCAGGCAGTATGAGAATGATATGTTCCCCGAAATCCCGGGTTTCTATAACATCAGGTGAACCTAGATAAGTTCAAGGTTGGATAGTTTTTTCAACTGGTTGGTTGCGGCATAAATTTCTCTTAATACTTCCAGCACCTGCTTCTGCATGTCATATTCACTTGTTCTGGAGTAGGTCTGGTATGAAGCGGTCAGGTGACTCTCTGCGGAGTTATAGTCGTAGGTTTTTTTATAACAGATTCCCAGTTGAAACAGACACCAGGCATACTCCGATGGATTGGATTCCTCCGGATATGAGTTTAAAGCTGTTTGTAACGCTTTGATAGCCGACACAAAATCTTCAAGAGCCATATGCACCATGGCCAGGTTTGAGTTCAGATACCCTTTTAAATCATGAAGCTTTTCGGATTCAATAACCGCTTTGGCAAGGTTCAGGCTAGCCAATGCGTCGTGCCTTTTTCCCATTTCCATGAGAATATCCGACTTATGAATCAGAATCAACGAGAGCCCGTTCCTGTTCATGGTTTCATAATAACCTTCAATGATCTTTTCAGTTATTTCCAAGGCATCTTCGTATCGATTCAGTTGTTGGAAGACCCTGAATTTTTCATGTCTCAGAAAATTCAACCAATGCTGGTCGTTAATTTTTAAGAAGATATCTTCTGCACAGTCAAATGAATCCAGGGCTGATGAATAATCCCCTTCCTGAACCAGTGAAATGGCTTCATCACATTTGGCTTCACCCTCCAGTAATAAGTCATCTCTATCTTCAGTTTTTATAATAGCCTTGCTGCTGCTGTTCATAGTCTGCTAAAAAGTTCCGGATACTGAAACAGGCTCTTTCGGTTAAAAATAAATTTGAACCTGTGGTGGAAATGATCGTCTGATTTTCTTTTTCTCTTCAATGGAAAATGAGTTGCTGTACAGGTACAACTTCCGTAAGTTTTTCAGCCTGAATATTGCTGCCGGCAGTGTTTTAAATCTATTGCAGGAGATGTTCAGAACCTGAATATTTTTTTTGATTAGATCAGGTTTTCCATCAATCACAATCTCGATGAATTCATCATTATCATCATCGTTTTCACAGGTTTGTGACCTTTGGAAAACAACTTCCTGAATCTTGGAGCCCAACTCTTCAACCAGCTTGAGAGACAGCGTCAGTTCTTCATCTGTCAGCTCTTGAAAATTCGGGTTCGCTTGTATCTTTTTTAAAACCTTTAACACGTTTCCCATCGGATTGACCCTTTTGATGTGAGTATCTTTTTTGGTCTGTATTTATGTTGCTGAAATTTGGTTTGATTCAAAACAGCGTTTAGGATAATTGTAATATCAGGGCGTGTTTACCAGAATTTATGAATCGACCAAAGAGTTATTGCTCCCCTGAACTCAGTGAGTTTACTAAAAGAGCAAATTATCACTACTTTGGATACAAATCAAAACCATTATAAGAGTGACAGGATTTATATCATGACTGAAGATATTTTAAAATGTGGCGTGGTAACGGTCAGTGATCGAGCTTTTAAAGGGGAATACCAGGATAAAGGCGGTCCTGCAATAAAGGAATGGTTAAACCGGACGATTACTTCAAAATGGCAATCAATTGAGAAAATTGTACCTGATGAACAGGTTGATATCGAAGAGATTCTTAAGAAATATGTTGATGAAGAGGGTTGTCATCTTATCCTGACGACCGGCGGTACCGGGCCGGCCAAAAGGGATGTTACTCCAGAAGCTACCGTGGCTGTTGCAGATAAGGTTATGGATGGATTTGGAGAAAGAATGCGATCTATCAGTTTAAAATATGTTCCCACTGCCATTTTGTCCAGACAGGTTGGAGTCATCAGGGGAAACTGCCTGATCATCAATCTGCCGGGCCAGCCTAAAGCCATAAAAGAAACCTTGGATGAGCTATTTGAGGCTATTCCCTATTGTATTGAATTGATCGGCGGACCTTTAGTGGAAACCGATGAATCCATTGTGAAAGCTTTCAGACCAAAATCAGCAAAGACTAAATCATGATTCCGGGTTGTTAATTCATACAGCTGGAATTATTAAGCCCCTTTTAATTCAAACTCTGGGTGACAGGGATCAACCTTTATTTTACATGCCGGGACAAAAAAACACAGTTGATAATACAATTGGACTTTGAACAATCAGAATAGATTTGAATTAAAAGCATCATTAAATCATTCAATTATTATTTTCACCCCTATCAGCATAAGAAATGGACCCTTTAGAGCAAAAAATAAAAGAAGTATTCGAACAAATCCCTTTTGGGGAAAATGGAAGTAATATTCTGGAAAAGAATGTTGTTTACTCCACGGATATAGAGAACAAAAAAGCGACAGTAGTTTTAGTTATTACAGAAGAGTACAAAGATCTTGAAGGTGATATTGCCCGCAAAGTTAAGGAAGGATTAAAGTCAATCGATGGAATTGATCAGGTTGCCATTGATATCGTAAGATCCACAGAGGAAATTGGAGCAGGAGAACAACCAGCTCATCCAAATCCCGCTCCTCCTGAGCAGGCCAACTATTTGGAAAATTATGAACATGTCGTATTGGTTGCCAGTGGAAAAGGCGGGGTTGGTAAATCGACAGTAGCAATAAACCTGGCATTGTCACTTAAGGCCATTGGAAAACGAGTGTCTTTGATGGATGCCGATGTGTATGGTCCGTCTATTCCCATAATGCTTGGCGTTAGAAACGAAGCGTTAAAGCTGACCGGTAGCCAGATTAAGCCGATTAACAAGTTTGGAATTGACTTTATTTCAGTCGGCAATATGGTGAAAGAGGATCAAGCTCTTATCTGGCGTGGGCCCATGACCCATCAGGTTATTCAGCAGATTCTGCGAGATTCCGCCTGGCCGGGTGGGGATTATATGATCATTGACCTTCCCCCGGGAACAGGTGATGTCCAGCTTTCAATATCCCAGCTAACCTCTGCGACTGGCGCTGTTATTGTTTGTACTCCACAGGACGTAGCCCTGTTGGATGCACGGAAAGCAGTGGGAATGTTTGATAAGGTTAATATTCCGGTTTTGGGTATCATTGAAAACATGAGCTATTTTGTTTGCCCCAAATGTGGCGCAGAAACGCCTATTTTCTCAAAAGGTGGAGCCGAACGGGAAAGCAAAGCTCAAAATGTACCGTTCATTGGCCGTGTTCCCATCGAGATTGATATCAGACTGGGATCTGACAACGGCGAACCGATTGTTCACAGTATGCCTGACTCCTCTTCCGCAAAACATTTCATTGAAATGGCAAAAACCCTTGATAAAATCGTTCAGGAAGGCTGAGTCATGGCAAGGAATAGAAAACGACTGACTCCCAAGGAAATTTTCTTTGATGGCAAGATGAATATTATCTGGCAAGATAATACTCATTCCATCTACGATTATTGGGAACTCAGAACATCTTGCCCTTGTGCGGATTGTGTTGATGAGATTACCGGGGAAAAAACCCTGGATGATAGCACCATCGATAAGGACATTCATCCTGTCCAGAGTGCATATATTGGCAACTATGCGTTGGAGATCCTGTGGAGTGACAATCATGATACGGGCATCTATACCTTTGAAAACCTGAGGGACAGGTATCCACATGAAGAAAAACCGGTAAGCTGATCCCTTAGTTGTATTTATCAAGATTATTCATTTCTGCTTTCCAACCAGTGTTATTGTTACAAGTAACGGAAACCCTCCTGTCAATGATCGTCCGGGAGAGGTTTCGACTTGTAGTCGTAACCTTAGCTCTCTTTTAGCCGCAAATTGACCCAATCAAGCCTTAAATTTGAATTAACGGTTTCAGATGGAAATGCCCGGGCGGGAATTATCCATTTAAGGGGAAGAACCATAGAAACCCCTGTTTTTATGCCGGTTGGCACTAATGCAACCGTAAAAGCGCTTACAGTGGATGAGTTAAAATCGATCGGGTATCAGCTTATTCTGGGAAACACCTACCACTTGCATCTTCGTCCCGGGGATGAGATTGTCCGCAAACTGGGAGGACTTCATAAATTCATGAACTGGAATCGCTGTTTATTGACTGACAGCGGTGGTTTTCAGGTTTTTTCCCTGGCCAAGCTGAATAAGATCACGGAGGAGGGAGCATATTTTCAAAGCCATATAGACGGCACCAGAATGATACTGACCCCGGAAAGCTCGATTTCGATTCAGGAGAATCTTGGTTCCGATATCATGATGGTATTGGACGAATGCCTTGAGATTCCGGCTCCCAAGGATAAGGTTGCCAGATCAATTGAGTTGACCCAACGATGGGCTCGGAGATCTTTTAAGGCAAAAACAAGCCGGAACGCTTTGTTCGGGATTGTTCAGGGTGCGCATTATGGGGACTTGAGGAAAGAGTCCGCTCAAATGATTTCGAGTATCGATTTTGATGGCTATGCCATCGGGGGGCTTAGCGTAGGAGAAAGCAAGGAGGTTATGTACAACATAGTCTCTCTGGTTGCTCCGGACCTGCCTGCTGATAAACCCCGGTATCTGATGGGAGTCGGTGACCCCATTGATCTGCTCTGTTGTATAGAACAAGGGATCGATATGTTTGATTGTGTTTTACCGACAAGAAATGCCCGTAACGGCAGCCTGTTCACATTTAATGGTAAGATTTCCATCAAGCAGGAGAAGTATACAGAAGACCCAAATCCCCTGGACTCAGACTGTAATTGTGAAGTCTGCAGGAATTATTCACGGGCTTATCTGAGGCATCTCTATAAAGCCAACGAAATACTGGCGTCCAGGCTGAACAGCTATCACAATCTCTGGTTTTTCAAACGGTTTGTTGAAGAGATCAGGGAATCGATAATCCGTGGAGAATTTCAAAGCTATAAGGAACGGTTTCTAAGTCGATACAACCCGTCTTAAGGTTATTTGATCGCTTTTGCCATTTCATTTTCAATAACGAGCCGTTGTTCATAACACTTCCTGGATTTATCCTCCTCTCCCTGGTCGTAAAGAAGTTTCCCCAGGTGGTCCAGCAGTTCCAATTGCCCCTTGAAATCCTTTAGAGCTTTTCTGATGGTTAAGTGGTTTTGCAGCGTTTGAATCAATCGGGGCCAGTCTTCAAGTTCTCTATAAGCAGTTTCTATCTCCTCATAAACCTGATCCATTTTCACATGGTCATGGATCTGTCTGTATTCATTGAGGGCAGTGAACATAAAATGGACAGCATGCTTATGTTTGTTTTTCTCAGTGAATTTTTTAATGTATGTTTCCAGTAGCAGGAGAAAATCCGGGCTGTTTTTGGTAATGAATCTGCTGAAAATAGTTTGTAGTGTTTTTGATGCGCGATTGTATTGTTCCAATTCAAATTCATTTTCGCCTTTAAGCTCGACCAGTCTTCTCATCTGCTCTGAAGCGGTCGGCTTGTCCTCATTATCCTGTAAAAATTGGCGAATTGTAGCCAGAGAATTTTCATAATTCCCTTGTTTGAATTCATGAGTGGCTGCTAACAAAGCCAGTTCAATACCCTCTGCAGTCCCGCCACTGTCAATCTCCAGGTCTTCACTTGTTAGAAATTCATTTGAAATAATGGGTTGATCCGGATTATACTCTTGTTCCTTTGAGCTGTTTTCTTTTGTTGAGGGGCTTGTTTCCGTTGATGTCGGTTGAGTTTCCAAGGATTCCCGGACATCATCAAATAAAGAACCAATTGGTTCTACACTGACATCTTTTGAGAGCTTTTTTGCGGTTTCCAAATCAACTTCCGGATCTGTCTTTGATGAAGGGTTTACTAGTTTTTGACTTGGTTTTAGTACCGGTGGTGATTTTTTTTCTGCGCTGCCAGCAGTAACAGGCTTCTTGTAGGGATTCTTCTGTGAAGCTTTGGTTGAGATTGAAACAATAACATCATCTTCCGCGCCCTCTTCGGATTTCTGCAGCGGTTTTACTCCCTTATCAGCCCGATCAACATTTCTCTGGAATTCGGAAAAAACGTTGGAAGGGATGCCTGTTTCCATTTTTAAGTCGGGCGATGTTTTTTCGGAAGAAGACTTCAAGGTTTTCAAGACATTTGCAGCCCGTGAAACGCTATTATCTAAGTGTTGACGTCTAACCCTGGTCCTTTTTACCAACAGGTATACCTGACACGCAATTAGGGCGATTAATACTCCCAGTACAGCGCTTATTTCGATTCCTAAATCGAAGCTGAAGAACAAGGCCTCCATTAAGACCAAGACAACAGCCAGTTGAATAATGAATTTGATGATACTCTCCTCTGTTTATAACCAACTATTCCCCTGGAACTTAGCTGCCAGTTCCACTACTTTTTGATTTGAATCCCTTAATCTTCGAGCAAGCATTTGTGCAAAATTCCGGTACAGTTTTAAACTTATAGGGAAAAATTTTCTACTGTTTGATATTCTGATCAACATTGTTTCTGTAATGGAGAATAGAACAGCATTACCTTTGGCGGTGGCCTTTGCAGATCGGGCTCTTCTATCAATCAGACCCATCTCTCCGAAGCATTGGCCGGGTTGAATAACGGCAAGTTCAGTCTCTTTTACTACTCCCCCCTTTTTCCCGGTTCTTTTTGTGATAGAAACCTGGCCGTTGATAAGAATGAAAAGCTTATCACCGGGGACGTCCTCTTCAAAAATTATGTCTCTGTCTGCAAAATGTTCGGGATTCATAAATTTTAAAAATGTGAACAGCTCCAGATCAGAGAAGTCATGGAAAAACTCAACAGATGATTTGAGCCGTTCAAATATCTCTTTGCTGATCTTTATCATTTTGTTTTATTAATATCAGTTAAAATTCAGTCGTTAAAAATCCAATGTCAGATAGTATTATCCAGGGTGAACTATAATAATCTGCCATCCAATGCCCATGAATATCTTTCTTTTATATACTATTGAAATAAAGAACTAAAATCTAATAACCGGGATAATTTTTTGATTGATGATTGAAAAATACATATATTCGGTGACTCTGAAAATGAACCGCTGAAATAATCCCTTACTTTGGTTTTTGTAATGAAAAAAAATCGAAGATTTCTCATTTGCAGGCAAATCCGGAGTTTGCCGAATCAAAATTCAAACAAAAGCCATCAATCTTAAAATGCGAGTTCTTTCTATCCTCCAAGCATACTCTAAACTGAAAGGATTGTTAATAACATCCCATGATAAATGTGGAATTTTGATCGTCTGCAAACCACATCTGTAAACGGGCTATATATATCAGTAATTTGTCTTGTTTTAACCAATTAGTCAAGAAATAGCGTGTCTAACAAAGGATTCCTGTTTATCCTTATTTTTCCGGTTCCAAGTTCTTCATGAATCAGCTAATTTTTCCTTTATGCTGTCCTGAAGCATTAATAGATCATATTCCATATCTTTGAAAAGATATTATTACCGATTTGACGAGTAATTGAATAGGGATCTTTCGATTTTGAACAAAAAGCACCAGAAGCATACTATGAGTGTCAGTAATCAACCAAACCAAGAGATGATTGTCCAAGTCGCCGTTAATATCCCCTATTCCGATCCTTATGACTATCTGGTACCGGAAGAGTTTCGGAAAGACGCCCACCTTGGCAGTCGGGTTTTGGTTTCTGTTCGCTCCCGTTATGTTGTTGGTGTCATTACCGGATTTTTAAACACCACCCAAAACAGCCAACTTAAACCTATCCTCAGTGTCATCGAAAGCAAGCCCCTGTTTAATGAACAGATGCTGATCTTCACCAGATGGATCGCTGATTACTATCTTTGCAGCTGGGGAGAAGCTTTGGAAACATCGATTCCGGCCAGTATCAAACCGAAGGTGAGATTGAAAGCAGAGATTAATCTTAAAAAGATATCAAAGCAGGAGATTTCGAAAGATCATTTAATCATTCTGAGTTCCATTGATGGGAAATCAATAAAAGATTTTCAGAGGAAGAATCAAACTGTTTCAAAAAATCAGATTGATCAGTGGAGGAAGTCAGGAGTCTTGTTGCTGCGGCCCGAGATCCTGCCTGGCGTTTCAGGAGCGGAAACTGAAACCTGGTTTTCACTCGGTGGTGTTCAGAATCATCCATACACACCCAGAAAGGGCAGTAAAGCTGAGCAGGTGTTATCCCGGCTCACTCAGGAAAAGTGTGTCAGTCTGACGGAATTAAAATCATCGATCAAAGGAGTGTTGCCCATCATCAGATCATTGGAAAGTCAAAATCTGGTTGTTAAAAAAAACCTTGCAGTAAACTCCATTGATGATTGGGAATCAGATCGGCAGGAGAGTTTTATCACTCTGAACAGTGAACAGAATCCTGTATTTGATAGAATCAAAGCAGGCATTTTCGATCGAAAATATAAGACATTTTTGCTTCATGGAATCACCGGTAGCGGTAAAACAGAAATCTATCTGTATGCTGTTAGAGAAACATTAAGAATCGGTAAAACAGCGCTTATACTGATTCCTGAGATATCGTTAACCCCCCAGGCTGTCAGCCGTTTTAGATCACGATTTGGCAATCGGATTGCTGTCATGCACAGCGGGCTGAGCGAAAAACAAAGAGGAACTGAATGGTGGAAAATAAAGAATGGAGAATGTGATATTGTTATTGGAGCCAGATCAGCGATTTTTGCGCCCCTTGTTAACATCGGCCTGATTGTTGTGGATGAGGAACATGACAATTCTTATAAACAGCAGGAAACACCGTTTTATAATTCACGGGATGCAGCAGTTAAAATGGCAGCGGAACTGCAGGCTATAGTAATCTTAGGTTCGGCAACTCCTTCAATTGAGTCCTACAATAATACCAGTACCGGTAAATATGAATTATTAGAACTGACACAAAGAGCAAACCAGAAACCACTACCTGAGACACGGGTTATCAATTTAAAGGATGAAACGCGTCAGCCGGGTGCTTTTTATCTTTCAAAGGTATTGATTGCTAAAATAAGGGAACAGGTCGAAACCGGCAAACAGGCTCTTATTTTCTTAAACAGAAGAGGCTTTGCATCTTTCCTGTCCTGTAAAGCTTGCGAAATACCAGTACTCTGCAGAAACTGTTCAATCGCCATGACCTGGCATAAAACAAAAAGACAGCTGGTTTGTCATCATTGTGGTTTTACTTCCGGTTATCCTGGAAGCTGTACCGCGTGTGGTGAAAAATCATTCAAAATGGAGGGGATTGGCACCCAACGGGTTGAACAGGATTTGAAACAGCTGATACCAAGTGCCAGATTTCTGAGAATGGATCGGGATAGCATACAAAAAAAAGGAGCCCTGGAGAAACATATTGATTCAATCAATGATCGAAAAGTCGACGTTATTGTTGGGACACAACTGATCAGCAAAGGACATGATTTTAAGCATATTGGTCTTGTATGTGTCGTGTTGGCAGACATGAGTCTCAATATTCCGGATTTCAGGTCTTCGGAAAGAAGCTACCAGCTGATCTCCCAGGTATCCGGAAGAGCCGGCAGAGATGAAGAGGGAAAGGGAGTGACTTTGATTCAAACCTACAATCCCCAGCATAATGCTATTCAGTCGGCCATTAACAATGACTATTCCTCGTTTTTTAAACAGGAGATCGAAGCCCGGGAGATTTTGATGAATCCACCCTTCGTGAGGATGATTCTATTAAAAATAAGCAGTACCAATCCCAATCATGCAAAAACGGGTTCCTTCCATTTGGGTGAGTTTCTGAAACAATATGAAAACCGGGACACTTTTCAAATGCTTGGTCCAATTGAATCTCCAATTCAAAAGGTTAATAACCGCTACTACTTTCAAATCCTGCTAAAAGGAAGATCGCTGGCAAAGATAAAAGGAATCATAAAAGCGATGTTGTGGGCGAGGGAAATCCAGCGTTTGATAGGGTCTAACCGGATTTCTCTGGATGTAGACCCTTACATGATGCTTTAAATCAGAAATCCTCCGTTACTCAACTTCACCGGAGCTGGCATCAATTTTGAGGTTTAGTCGGTTTAAATCGGGGGGGTCGTATGTCAAGACTGTTCTCCCGGCGGCAACATCAATAAATTCTTCACCGTCCATTATCGCAAAAATCTCTATTTGACCGTGCCTATAATCTATGGCTTCAAAGGCTTTGATTAAAGCTTTAACACGAGCATATCCCCTGGAGTTTAACCTGATATTATCCTCAAATTCAATTTTGTCCGTAACCAAGCTAATATAGATCTCTCCGGGCCGATCAACATTTTTATTGGTTTTAAGATTGACCAGTTGCAGGGTGAAATAAACCTCATTCTCCTTTCCTGGTTCAGGGATCTCTATTTTATTGTGATCCGGTTTTATTACGACCTGATAAGTAATATCGCTGACTTTATCCTGGATAGTTCCCGTAGCGGAGATGTTCTTGACAATTTTGCCGGTTACTAGATCAATAGACTCGGTTTGATTTGAGATTGTTATCTCACCGGTCGATAAGCTGACGTCAAGAGAAGAGTCTCTTTCAGCCATGGCAAAAGTTGTCCCTTTGACCCCTACCGTTGCAGTGGGAGTTTTAACCAGGGATCGTTGTCTATTCTTTGTGAATTTCCCCCAAAAGGAACCCACCTTTAACATAAAATTGTGCAAAAACCTGCGGGGAGTGTCCTGGGACTCTTCAGATTTTTCAATGAGAAATCGGGTATTGGGGAAAATCCTGATCTCTGTTCCATCCCTGAAGATAAGGGTTACTTTTGATTTTTGATAAGTAACCACCAAATCTTTATCATGCAAAATCAACCCGGTACGTGCAGCGAATGTCGTTTTATTCCGCAAAATATCCACCGTTCCGTCCAACGCTTTGATGCTGGCAACCGCTTCAACGGCGTAGGTCGATGGTGAGTGAACTACCAGTGCCGCAATGAATAGGAGAGCAAATACTATGGTATATTGATTTTTCATTGGTGCCTTTTTAGCTTATGTTAAAGAAATTCTATTGTGTGCTTCGATTATCCCTTCAAAAAGAGGACCAATTACTCCGAGTAGGATGGTCAAGGAGGAAAACGTGCCCTATTTTCTCATATCAGTAGATTAATCGCAATTTATATACTAACAGGGTCAGGGTAAACTTGTTCTATGTTACAAAACATTGACTGGTTTGGTTCTTGGGGCGAGTTTGAAGATCTTATGGAACGCCTTCAGCGTTCCTTTGTCTGGGGGTGGCTAAATACCCAGGATAAGGGTTGAACCAGAATTATTAGAACTCTGAAGGAGTTCCATAGGTGTAATTGGTATTACAAGGTAAAAATCAGGTTTTTTTCACACTGTCTTCTGTAATATGCTCTTTTTAGCGATAGAATAAATTAACACTGGCCAAAGTCCGTACAAAATTGCCCCTATTTAAAAAATGTGAAACAATACAAAAAAAGAATAATTTAATGATGTATGGTTACAGCCTTTATCAGAGGCGTTTGGTTGTTTTTGCCGTATTTTGTTCCATACGGGGATATTTCTCTTCAGTCTATTGCAGAGTCGCGACTTGGAAATTTTACATTGTGCCTGACTTTTTTTGATTTTACAGATGAATAGCTGTCAAAAAGTGCTTTATAAGGGCGTTTTTGGCTGTTATCCGTGTTGCTTGTTTGGAGAGGTTTTTAATATTGGGTGCTGGAATCTCACGGAAAGTGCAAACTACTGTACTTGCCTAATCGAACATTGCCATAAATGCATTATTTTTGCACTACTATTCCGAATCCGGGTTCCATTTTAATATCCGATTAATATTAATGAATTCTCAACATCTCGAAAAACGACTCCCGACGATATCGTCGGCATTTTTTACAGTCTGAACAAAATACTGTACTTTCTAATGCGGAAGATAATAATAGTAATTCTATCTGTTTTTTGGGCGGTTCCGGTTTCTTCCCAAGTGGTAGTCCCCTCTTTGGATCCCGTCTTGGCATGCGAATTGGCTTCCGCCATAGCATGGCGCGTTGGATCAACAGTGGGAATCGATGTCGACTATGTTAGCCAGGCAGCCGATACAAGTGATGATGCCGAATCCAAAAATACCAAACAATCAGTTTTAATCTCCTATCAACCGGGTAATTTTATTGGTGAATTGTATTATTCACCCTATTCCGAGACAAAATCATATAGTTTTGGCTCTGAGTCTATCAATGTTGATTGGGAGAATGACAATGGTGTGGAATATGGTTTAAGGCTGGCGATAAGGGGAGATAGAAGGGTTTCGGTCGGAATCGGTTATGAAGGCAGAACCCATGATATCAATGATTATCAATACGGTTATAGTCACTACGAGGGGAGTTTTTCTTTACGTCTGTTTGAAGGATTGCTGTTTTTGGGAGCAGGAATGCAGCGTGTTACAGAAAATCTGGGTTCGGATGATTCCAGAAAAATGAATAGGGTATTGACCGGAGCTGCTATTCAAATTGGTGATCCGACAGATACGATCTTTAAAACCGAGGTTTCAATGAAAATAAGCCCAAAAACAGAGTCTGATAATGACATTTTAGGAGAATCACCTCAAACAACAGAATCTACGCTGGCAATTGAGTTGTTGACAGGTAGTTTTTTGTTCTCATATCGAATGAGTCAAAAAGTGTATGAAGAGTATACAAACAATGACAACCTGACCGAAATTAACAACCGATATGGATTAGGAACAAAATTGGGAAGTTTTACTTTTAGTTTATACAGGAATGCCTGGACTGCAATTCTAAATGATGAGACTAAAAACTACGATATTTACCAGGCTACGGTTGGGTTCAATTTTCTGTAATTCAGCCGGACAGTATTAAAAATGAAAGAGGACTCAATGAAAACTTGTTTTGGAAAATGCCTGTCCTGTTTGGCGATTCTAATCGCTATATTTGCACCTGCTTTTTTACAGGCTCAGGTGGTAACGGCTCCATTTGACCCGACGAGCAGTGTCGATAAACCTGCAGCAGCAGGATGGAGAGAGGGGAAAAGCATCGGTCTGGTTTATAATGAAGCCAGCGGTAATAGAACTGTCGATTCCGATGAAGCATATAAATTTGAGACATCGGGAACAAGTGTTAACGGGCATCTGAAATTCAGTAATATTTCATTTGATGCAGCTTGGAAGCGAAGCAAAACGGATGCAAAGGTGGAGAGGTTCTATGAAAGCCGGGTAAACCTGGACTATGACATCAGCAGCGCTAATATAGCATTGACAGGAAATGATTTTGTTGCCGTTGGTTTGGGGATCAAGATTGGAAACTCCACAGACTATTTTGATGCCACCCATGACTCGGAAACAACAACCCAAACGTCTGTTGCGGGTAGTATCTCGGTTAAACCCATGGATATATTTTTTATAGGGGGTGGATTTGAAAGGGTTAAGGAAGAAAGCTCCTATACGGTTGACAACGTCTGGAATGTAACGACACTCGGATTGGCGCTAATGCTTGGGGAACCCGGTGGAACAAGATTCCGCACGGAATATGCCTATTCATCTTCTCCCCACGAAAGCAGTAGTGGCCAAGGAGATTTACATGAGGCAGTCCATAATGAAACGACAACATCCATGTTTGCTGCTGAATTGATGATGAGTGGTTTACTGTTTTCAGCGAAAACATCGGAAAAAAGAATAAGACTCGAAGAATCTGTCAGCTTCAACGGAAAGAACCATGAAGAGATGATTTTTAATGAGGGGGAAGCCGGAGTCTTGTGGGTACCTCAGGATGGAGTAGCCCTGGGGTTCTATTTTGCCTCCTCACAAACAACATTTTTCTATAAAGATGACAATACGGCATTTAAAATAAATATTGGGTATGTTTTTCAGTAGTTTGTATTGAGTGCTGTCAGGGTCGGGACGGTTTTTTATAACCAAGCTCGGCCATCAGGAAATCTATTTTCTCAATTACTGTTTTTACAGTAACTCCTCTTAGACATTCCAGCCCGCATTTCGGATAAAAACAATCATTCTTACAACCGGGGTCAAATTCGACTCCAAGGTGATTTTTACTGTTGGGAGGAATCCAGTTTTTAAGTAGTGGTCGGCCAAAAATCCCGATTGAGGGAACACCTGCCGCAACCGCGAAGTGCATGGGTCCGTTGTCATTTCCCACATGGAGGTCTATCTGTTCCAAAAGCCCAACTGTTTCAGCAATAGTGGGAACTTCGTATCTTGGTAGTGAGGGACGTTTCATCAGATCTTTTACTTTTTTTATAAAATGGTATTCGCCCGGCCCCCAAAGAAACAGAATCTGGGCATTATAGCATTCCGCCAGGTAATCACAGATAGCTGCAAAATATTCAGCGGGCCAAATTTTATAGGTTCTCCTGGATACGGGTGATATGGAAATAACGGGAAAATTTTGGGTAGCCCCGATTTTTTTCAATACTTGCTGTCCGGCATTTCGTTCTTTATCAGTAATATAAAAATCCAGTTTTGCATCATCGGTTGTTATATTTAGACCGCTCAGCAGATAAAGCTTGTGAGTAGCTGAATATGAAAGGTGCGTAGGGATTTGAATCGGATGGGTATAAAAAAGTGAACGTCCCCTTAGTTTAAAGCCGATTCTTTTTTTTGCTCCGATCAACCAACTGATGAGAGCGGTATTAGGTAATCCTAAAAAATCGATTACGGTTGAATATCTTTCTTTTCGCAGTTGCCGCAGCAATTTCAAACTCTCCCCGAGTTTTGGCTTCCCGGGAATCTTGATAATTTTTGAGATATAAGGATTGTGCCGGTATATTTGATCCGAAGGGCTTTGCGTAAGGAAGTGAATTTCGGACTGTGGTAGGGACTGGGCAAGCGCTCTAATCGCAGGGGTTGTCATCAAGACATCCCCAATTTGTTTCAATTGAATACACAGGATTTTCTCGGTCATAATCAGGCAGAGAGTGTTTAGTCAAATGATTGCTGCTTATCAGGCAACTCGATACCCAAATGGAATTGAAAAAGTTCCCTGGCAAATTCTGCCGACTCCCTGCATGATTGATAGTCTAACAATCCCCCCACCATGCCTCCCACCAGTGGAATCGCTTTACTTACTCTTGACATCCCTTTTTGCGCGGCAATTTGCATCAGTTTGGTTGCAATGGCTTGATTCACAATTGACAATGTTTTGGTTGGAATAGAGTTCAATCCTCTTTTTTTGAAATAGGATTCGATATTCCCAAAATTCTGATTTAAAATCTCTTTTCCTCTTTTTCCCAGCAAACACAGAGCAATTGACATCCTTACCGGAGCTTCATCAATATCAAATCCTCCAATATGAGCCATGGCTGCAACCATCCTGGTTTGTAAAATCCAATTGACTCCCAGGGATGCGGGTATTGATATGGGCAGTG
Source organism: bacterium (assembly GCA_018829445.1). GTDB lineage: Bacteria > SAR324 > SAR324 > XYD2-FULL-50-16 > XYD2-FULL-50-16 > JAHJTV01. The sequence continues at coordinate 38,244 of JAHJTV010000061.1, read as the reverse complement.
TGATGATGCCCCCCAGGCTGGTTATAAAACCGGAGGTAAAATTCTTACGACCCTCCCATTTTACCAAGGCGTCAATACGATCCAGTTTGGTTTCAAAAGACGGATTGTTTAAGTACTTATCACCCAGCTCCTTTGCGTTTGATAAACCAGGGGCTCCATTGATTCCTAACTGCAGTACCTGTTTAAGAAAATAGCCAGGTTCAGTTCCTTGAGAGGTATCAGACATAATGTTTTTTATCCCTTCTGATGAAATTTGGTATTCTCAACCGGTCATGGATGAACAAGTATGCATCAGCACCAACAGGAGGGAATAAATCACCTGGGGCTGTTTTGAAACATGAAACAGGATATCTTAATAGGGAAAAAATAAATCCTGGACTGTTTCAATAAATGTTACAATTTCTTAATGATTAGGGAAAGTATAAGAGCAATCCGGATTAATCAGAAATTGACTTTTTCCTATTCTCAATTTAATACTTTACAATCATGGCACTGTTAAGAATAAAATTTGTGTTATCCTAAAAACAGAGTCTGGGCGATAATTTTTAATTCAAATTTCTACTTCTTTACGAGATAAAGACAAAATTATATTGTATGATGGGAAAACTTACAGAGAATAATAAGTAACATCTTTTTTACATATCCCTTTTTTTACACGATGGCAGGGCAAACGGAATTGTCTTACGAAAAAAAAAGTGTAATTGATTATTAAAAAAGCAAAAGAAGAGGATCGATTATGGAACTGGAAATTAAAAAAAAACCAGTATTCGGAGAACACAAGTACTCAGCAAAAAAACTGATCCGCGAACTTCAGGAACACCCTGATATACTGGCTGTGTTGGAACAGGACTCCGTTGATAAAAAATGGAGGGGGAATTCCAAGAAACAGCTCAATGAGTATTTGAAAGAGATTGTAGCTACTCCCTCTGCAACAGTAGTGGAAGGCTTGAGACGAAGCTTGCGCATGCTTTGGTATAGGATTTTTAACGGATTGGAGATTCAGGGATTGGATGAATTGAAAAGCCAGATAGCAGGCAAGCAAGTCATCTACCTCCCCTGTCATCGCAGCCATCTGGATTACCTGCTATTATCCTATGTTCTGGATGAGCACTATATGGAGATTCCCCATATAATCGCCGGGAATAACCTAAACGTTGCCGGTGTCGGGAAAATCCTGAAAGGTGGCGGTGCCGTGTTCATGCGGCGCACGTTTCGCAACAACCCTCTCTATGCTACTGCATTCATAACCTATCTTAATTATTTACTGGATCATAAATTTCCCATTGAGATTTTCATTGAAGGAGGAAGGTCGCGAACAGGTAAGAACCTGCAACCGAGAGTCGGAAATCTTGAGATGCTGATTGAATATCTCCAATTGCATCCGGAAAAGGATCTGCATCTGGTTCCCGTTTCTTTTACCTATGAAAGGGTTCCTGAAGAGGGAGCCTATATAAAGGAATTAAATGGAGCAGAGAAACAGCAGGAAAACCTTTTTGAAATGCTGAATGCTTTTAAGGTTCTAAAAAAGAATTTTGGTAAGGTTTATGTGTCATTTGCGCCGCCGATGTCGATGAAGCAAAAAATATCCGATTTTGTGAATTCGAAAAACTCTAATGAGGTTTCGGACCTTAGTGCAGATGAAATGAAAGATATGGCTTTCAGCATAGGGACGGATATTCTGGACCAAATCAATATCTATACCAGGACATCAGCAGTTCCGGTTGTGGCTACAGCGTTACTCTCGCAGCGTCATCGTGGTTTTCACAAGAGGGAACTGCTGGAAAACAGCCAGTTTCTGGTTGATCTATACCAATCCGTGCATCCAAGAGCTCAAGATACCCTTGTTGAGAGTGAGGGCGGGCTGGAAGGCATCATTGATTTTTTGATTCAAGGTGGTGCCGTGGGTTACATTCATGACCCGGATGAAGATATCTACTATTTTAATTCCAAAGATAAAATCCGATTGAATCTATATAAGAATATCTTTGTCTATCATTATGTTATTCCCTCTATCATAGCTTTGCGGTTAAAAAGTGGAGTGAAAAAGCGGGAACAGTTTCTGGAGAACATCCTCATGTTCAGGGAACTGTTACGTTACGAATTCATGTTTCCCAGGTCGTACGATTTCACGGAAGCTGTTGATACGATGTTGAAGTTTTCATTGGATCATGAACTGGTGACCGAAAACAATGGGGAGTATTGCATCAATCCTCCCATGGTCGGCAAAATTAACATGCTGGCAAACATCTTAACCCCGTTTTTGGAATCCTTCCTGGTGGCCATTAATGTATTGACATCAAAAAAAGCGACCTTTCCCATGGATTATAATAAAATGGTGATCGTTTTCAGGGAAACGCATCATAAACTCTTACTATTGGGGAAAGTTGAGTCTATCGAGGGGAATTTGACAGTCAGTTACAAAAATATTATGCAATTCTTCACCGAAGAGAAAATTCTCACCATTTCAAAATTGAAAAACAAAAAGAAACTGGTGAGAAAGGGGGATAAATTTGAAAACATCAATTTTTTGATGGAGAAAATTTTCCCGCCGGATAGTCACAGTTACTGAGCTTCAGAGATGCAATCCGTTTGAAGATCAATATGGTTTGCTCTTTCGACCGGGTTGCCCAACCAAATCATTGGCTCTACTTTTTCCATGTCTTGGGGAGAAAGAGAATCAGTATGGTCAAAATTTCCAATCTTCCCATGACCATATCCAGTGAAAGAATCCACTTGGTATATGCTCCAAGATGGGCATAGTTTTCGGTGGGACCAACAGAGCCGAACCCGGGTCCGATATTACCCAAGCAGGCAACGACGCTTCCCAGGGCAGTGATCATATCATTGGTTTCAATTGATACCAGCAGGATTGAGAAGATCATTACTGCAGCATAGATGAAGATAAAACTGAGAATGCTTGATAACACGTTCCTATCGACGACCGCATCCTGGACTTTTACGGTTCTGATCAAATTGGGGTGAATCAGCTTTAACATCTCCACGTACATATATTTTATAACAAGCATATATCGTACTGATTTTATACCACCCGCTGTGCTTCCGGCGCAACCGCCCATGATCATCAAAAACAGCAAAATAAAATGACCGAAGACTGGCCAGAGTTCATAATTCGCAGTTGCAAATCCGGTGGTTGTAATAATGGAGGCGACGGTAAAACAGACATTTCTGAGAGTTGTAAAAAAGTTACCGCCTTCCAGGGATAATATTACCGCGATTATACTGGAGATCGACAAAGTGACGACCAATAAATAGAACCTCAACTCAGAATCTTTTGCATAGAGTTTTATCTTGAATCCATTAAACATAAACCGGTAATGTAAGGCAAAGTTCATTCCGGCAATGACCATGAACAGGGTGAGAATCCACTCAATCAGAGGGGAGTTAAAACTGGCAACACTAGCATTTTTAGTACTAAAGCCGCCGGTTGACATTGCGGTAAAAGAGTGATTAATGGCGTCAAACAGGGTCATGCCTCCCAACCAGAGAAAAACAATAAGCATAATCGTAAATATCAGGTATACAATCCATAAAACCTTGGCCGTGTCCTGAATTCTTGGCGTAAGCTTTTCGGCAGTAGGGCCTGGAACTTCTGCCTGGAATATTCCCATACCGCCGATATTCAAATAGGGTATGATCGCCAGTGCAAATACGATGATCCCCATTCCTCCCAGCCATTGGGTTGTACTTCTCCAAAGCAACAATCCGGGCGGCAGAGCCTCAATGTTTGTCAGAATCGAAGCTCCGGTTGTAGTAAAGCCACTGATCGATTCAAAATAGGCATCTGTAAAGGAATGGAAATAACCTGAAAAAAAATAGGGCAAACATCCAAATAATCCGGCACTGAGCCAACCAAATGTAACCAGTGCATAACTGTCCTTGGTTTTTAGGGATGACTTTGATTTTGGAATTAAGAAAAAGATAATGGCAACTACGGTGGATATGATGATGGATATAAGAAAAGCTTTAAAATCGCCGGTATTAAGCAGATAGGAGTATACCGCCGGGATTACGAGAAAAGCGGATAGTATCCCGATGATCATTCCTAATGCTTTCAGTATTGATCCGAATTGCATTGATATCTTAAAATTAAAGGGTTGATCAGGATTTTTGGATCTGGTCTAACCTGATACAACTATTGAAATTTAATGAGTGTAAACAAGCGTAAATGAGGCTTGAATATGGGGTACATTCTTTTTGTATAATTCGAGATTTCATACCAAGAAAAACCTAAATCAGAGTACTATAAATGATCATGAGAAGAATTCAAGAGCTTTGCCCCGATCAAAACGATGAAGAATTAACAAAATGATATCCCCGGATTTCAACTTCGAATTGGCATCCGGCTGCAGATATTCACTACTTCTTTTGATTATTCCAACCCTGACATTTTCTGGCAGGTTTATTTCTCTTAGTGCGGCATTTAAACACCTTGCCTGTGGACCCAGGTGCACTTCAAGAACCTCAAGCTGGCTATTTACCAGGGAGAAATAGGAAGACACATTGGTCCCCTGGATAAATTGAACCAGATAACGAGCGCTGATAATCCTGGGGCTTATCCCAAGGGAAATTGGAGTATTCTGACTGATGATCTGGATTAGTTCAGGTTGTTGGACAAGACAAATGGTTCTCTCAACTCCTTGTTCACAAGCTAGTAAACTTGAGGTCAGATTGATCTGTTCATTGTCAGTAACAGCAATAAAAAAGTCAGCATTTTCAATCCCTTCTGCCTTTAATTGGTCCAGATCTGTTCCATCAAAGTTTAAAACCAATGATTTTTGAAGTTTTTCAGCTATTTGATAGCTTCTGGCAAGATCCTGTTCTATTACCTTGACATCTTGATTCCATTTTTCAAGCCTTTCAGCCAAACATAACCCTATGTTTCCGCCCCCATTGATAAAAATCCGTTTGGTTTTTGCCTGCTTTTGTGCATAACCCAGTACTTTCCTCAAGGTTACAAAATCCTTTGAACGGTAGATAAAATAAATGATATCACCATACTTAATGACATCATCTCTGTGAGGGATAAAGGAGATATTTTTCCGCTGAAAAATAACAATCTGAATCTGACTTTTGGACATGCTTTTTTCAAGATCCCCAATTTTTCTCCCGATTATTCTGGAGTATTCGGTCATTCGGTACCCAGTCAGCATTATATCCCCGTTGAGGAACTCATGACTATCCACAATATTTGGGGTTAATACAATACGGATGAGTTCATCTGCTACCAGGGAAACCGGGTTAATTACCCAATCGATCCCTAGAGATTTCAACGAAAATTGTCTGTTGGTTGCACTCAGGTCAATCTGACGGATACGGCATATGGTTTTTTGAGCTCCCGCCTCCGATGCAAGCTTGCAGGCAATCATGTTGGTTTCATCTGAGTTTGTAATCGCCAAAAAAAGGTCGGCATCACTCAGATAGGAGGGGCTGATGTATCGGCTATCAATGATATTGGAATAATCGGTTTTGACACCAAACTCCTGCTTTAATCGATCCAGAACTTCAGCGTCGATATCAATCACTGAGATATCAAGGTCTTCTCGACTAAGATTCTCAATCAGGTTAAAACCGACTTCTCCTGCACCGGCGACAACAATCTTCAAAATATCTCCTAAAGGCAATTACCTAATCGCTTCAGCCTGTTTTTACAAAATGTTAATTATCAGAGGAGCGCTGCCAGGGCTGATTTTTTGGCAGAATTCCCTGTACCTTATTATCTAGATAGACATTCTAAATTGAAAGGGCAATCCCGTTTCCTTCCAGATGTCAAAAGCTTAAACCAAAGAAAAATCTCGGACACTGATTTGATCCCGCTGAAAGAGTGTGATTCGTTTTTACAAAAACAATCGAAGGATTCTATAAAAGTGATACTTTTCAGTAAGGATTCAATCATGGCGGACTCAGCATTGTTGTTAAACGGTTGATACCTGTTGTGCTCCAGTTTAATTTCAATGGAAAGATTATCAAGGTTTTTTTAGATGAATCAGAAATTCCTTGTTATGGCTTTTTTTGCCTTGAATGGGTGAGGATGCTATCTGAAGGGCTTCAAATCCGATTGAAGATGCAAACATCTTTATCGATTGAATAACCTCCTGATGTATGGCAGGATCGTCCACTATCCCTCCTTTTCGGATGTTTGCTCTGCCAGCTTCAAATTGAGGTTTTATCAAAGCGATCAGACTCCCGTTCTTTACCATGAAGTTCCAACTATTCGGTAGCAATTTCTTGAGGGAAATAAAACTGACATCAATGACAATCAAATCAACAAAAGTCCCAATCGTTTCCATGGTGAGATGTCTGAAGTTCGTTTTTTCCAGATTCTTTACTTTTGGATGACTGGCCAGTTCCCAGGCGAGCTGATTATTTCCGGAATCAACGGCAAAGACGAAACTTGCCCGATGCTTGAGAAGACAGTCTGTAAACCCGCCTGTGGAAGCACCAATATCCATGGCAATTCTGTTCTCCGGGTTGATCCCAAATGCCCCTATTGCTTTCTCCAGCTTTAATCCTCCGCGACTGATATAAGGCTGGTCTTCTCCCAGTATTATTATGTCAGAGTTATCCAGAACCTTATGCCCCGGTTTTTCTATCTTTTGATTGTTGACAATCACTTTGCCGGCCATGATGTATGCTTGTGCTCTTTCTCGACTGGGGGCCAACCCACACTCTGATAACAGAATATCGATCCTTATTTTTTTGGGCATGGATTTTTTAATCAGGAGCTGTTAAAGAAGCGCTTTGACGGTATGACAGGAAAATCATCGGAATCAGCGGAATAAAACGGTTCACGCAAATACCATGATTCTGGGAATGTTGTGAGGGGGAAATGTTTTTTAAGAGTAGTTTCACCTAAAAATAATACGCTACGCTCTATAAATGGTCGGTTTCATCAACTAATGATTCCAGGTAATCCAGATCTCTCAGGATAATATGATGCTTGTTCATCTCTATGATATCTGTTTTTTCGAGCCGCCCCAAAACCCTTACCACCGTCTCTGTCGTGGTACCGGCCATAGCAGCAATCTCTTTCCTGGTCAGAGGCATGTCCAACTGATAGAAACCGTCCTCTTTGTATCCGATTTTTTTTGTAAGATTCAGTAGTATCTTTGCAACCCTTGATTCTATCCGGGTTAAAGCCATTTCAGGAACCTTCCGCATCATCTGTTGACTATTCTGACTGCTGAGTTTTAAAAACTTGCGGTAAATTTCCGGGTGCTTATCCAGAAACTCGAAAAAAGGCTCTTTTGGGATCTCAACAAGAGTCACTTCTCCTTCGGTTACGGCCCTAACAGCGTAGGTCTGCTCGCTGAAAATGGCAAGAATTCCAAAGAACTCTCCCTCGGTTGCAATCCTCAGTATCATCTCCTGTCCAGGTTTTAGACTCCTGATAACCTTTACCATCCCTTTATTAACAAAGGTGAATTTCTTTGCCACGTCACCTTGTTCAAAAATCACCTCGTTCTTTTTTAGTGTTCGTATTGTTGTCAGTCTTGAAAGCTCAAGCAGCAAATCATGGCTCAAATCCTGAAACAATTCCAAGGTCTTTAAAGTTGCAACCCTGATTTCATGATCGAATTTTTTATTCACCAGTGAGCCTTTCATAATTATCTTCTCTTTTTAATTTGAAGTGTGATTCCTGAGGTAGGATATGTGAGATCACGCTTGTTAAATAACCAAACTTATTAGTGAGTAAATATCTATAAATATTAAACAATTCAGTTTCCGCCAAGGAAAATCTTCCTTTCTCGCAGTTCTTTAGAAATCATTGATATGATTTTCTTAAGTTATATGACCCCTGACAATAAATCAACGGAATTTTTTAGGATTAGTTGATTCAAAGACTTACCTGTATTTAACAAAATTCAAACGGGTTTACACTTCCACCAATATGGATTTTAAGTTTTATTCTAGTATTCTATTCGTCAATTTCAGGTAAGGTATGTTAATCTGATCCAATTACATTCAGGTATTCATAAAGAAAGCAGACCTAAGGTGATTGAAAGCTATTTAATATTCCCTGAGCAACCAGATTGTATATCTTTTAAATGTCATTAAACTAACGAATATTATACTAATTTAAACATATATAATGGCTGAGAATAAATCAACCACGATAAAATCGGAGCATGATCTCTCTGAGAGGATTAACTGGTTCCCTGGTCACATGACCAAAGCCTTGAGAGAGGTTAAGCAGAAAATTAAAAAAGTGGATATTTTGGTTGAGATACGAGATGCCCGCATTCCGCAGGCTTCGGGAAATCCATCCATTTCTGAGATAGCGCAGAATAAACCGAGATTGATTGTATTGAACAAATCAAATCTGGCCGATATGGAGAGTTGTAAACGATGGGAATCCTGGTTTTTAAAAGCTGAACAGACTGCGATTTTTATCAATGCATTAAAGCCTTCATCCGTCAAGAAAATTACAACCATGAGTCGTAGGCTGCTTCAGGATAAATGGCAGAAATACAAGGATAAGGGAATTAATACACCGCCCATCAGAATGCTGGTGGTTGGTATTCCCAATACGGGGAAGTCAACTGTTATCAATCGACTTACAAAACGTAATGCCGCTAAAACAGGAGATCGTCCAGGAGTGACCAGGCATCAGGAGTGGATCGTGTTGGACAAAGATATCGAGTTACTGGATACACCCGGAATTATGCCACCCAGAATCGACACCATGCAACAGGGCATGTGGCTTTGCGCCATTCATGCCATTAAGGACGAAATTGTCGGAAAGGAAAAAGTCGCTACCTTTTTGGTTGATTTTTTAATAAGCAGAAATTCAAGTGAATTAAAAAAACGATATCGACTAGACTGTCTGGATCATAATGCTGAAGAACTAATCCTACAAATTGGACACCGATTAAATTATAAAAAGCATAAGGGAATCGTAGATTACTATAAGACATGCAATCAGGTACTTTTGGATTTTAGGAAAGGTCTTCTGGGAAATTGCAGTTTTGAGGAGCCACCTGTTTGAGAAAGCATAGAAGGATGGTACTTTAAAACCGAAATAGAAGAAATGGTTGGCTCTAAGGCATATGGTCTGAATTTGATAAGGGTGATTTAATTTTATTCCGGTAGGTAATTTGCATTACCGGACAGTTTCTGTGAACTTTGTTGGACAAATTGCTAATTGCACTTGAGTCGGTACTAAGACAGAAATCTGAACGATCGGGATGCCTTCTTAAAAGCAGGTCAGAAGTTAATTTTCGGTAATAGGATCTTGGGACCGCCTTCTTTTCAATTGACAAAAAGATTAAGTGCCCAGGGCTTGTAAGACAAACGAATAAGATTTGATACATCAGTCCCGGAAGGGCAGAAGATACAAGTGTCAAAGCGGTAACAACCGCCGTTTTTTACTCCTTAAGACAAACTAAGATTAATGAAAGAAACAAAAAGTCAAAGTGATTTGCAGCAAATCAGGACCGCAAGTGATCGTTTCCGTTTAAAACCGATTGCACCGGATGAAAAGTTTTCATTTTCATGCCATCCGGGCGTCTCCTGTTTTAACGATTGCTGCAAGCAGATCGATGTCCTTCTTACACCATTTGATGTCGTCAGAATAAAACGAAAGCTGGACATTCGATCGGATCAGTTTCTTGCCCGCTATTCGGTATTGCAGAATTTTAAAGATACGGATCTTCCCCTCTTAAAACTTAAAATGGGAGATGATGAAAGCTGTGTTTTTTTGGGTGAGAAGGGTTGTACGATTTATGAGAACAGACCAGTTGTTTGTCGGAACTACCCTACCGGGGTTGCTACCAAAAGCTCCACTGAAGAGGCCGGCGAGAATTCCTATTTCATCATTGAAGAGGATATGTGTAAGGGGCATTTTGAAAAGGAAACCTGGACTGTATCGGAGTACAAAAAAAACCAGGGGGTGATAGAACTCGATGAGCAAAATCAACCTTGGTTGGAGATTGTCGCAAGGCTGAAATCCTTGGCATTGAAAGATGACCAGGATCAAAAGATGAACGTTTTTATCATGACCAGTTATGATATCGACGCTTTTCGAAGCTTTGTGTTCAACAGCACTTTTTTGACTCGATTTGATATCAATAACGATACGGTTGAAAGAATCAAATCGGATGATGAAGAGTTGCTAAAATTCGGCTTTGAATGGTTAAAGTTTATCCTTTTCAATGAGGGGCCGATTCGCCCGCGAGAGTAGCAAGTTTGAGATGTGGAATCCAGTTTTGAATTCCTCGCAAAACGTTTAATTATCGAAGTGTATTTGCTCTTGGATTTATGATTTATGTCATTCCGTTTCTCTTGACATGAATGCTTGGTCGGGTAAAATAATCATTGTTTTTTTTGGATCTTTTTGTATTGGATTCATTGAGAAAGAACTATTTAAAGAAGTGTTTTTATTAACTTTTTGCAAAACTAAACCTTCTTCTAGGAGATATTTAGATGCCAAGTTTTGTAATGACAGAAAAATGTGACGGTTGCAAAGGTCAGGATAAGACGGCTTGTATGTATATTTGCCCTCATGACCTGATGAAACTGAACATGGAAACGATGAAGGCGTGGAACCAAGAACCTGTGCAGTGTTGGGAATGTTACAACTGTGTAAAAATTTGCCCGCAACAGGCTATCGAGGTTAGATGCTATGCTGATTTCGCACCTCTGGGAGCTTCCTGTATCCCGATGAGAGGTACTGATACTATTATGTGGACGGTTAAATTCCGCGACGGAATGATTAAGCGATTTAAGTTCCCAATCAGAACAACTGATGAGGGTTCTGCTGATATTGACGGCGGCGTTCAAGCCGTAGAAGTCGATGTTTCAAGAATCAAAGAACAAGGTCTTTACACACAGATTTTTAACGGTGTGAAGCTTTCTGTTCCGGGTTAATTATAATAAATACAATTTTTTCGCTTAATTTTCCTCATTACCCCTAAATTATAGGAGTGTTAGCGTAATGGAACCAAAAGTTAATAATTTCGAGCATATTGAAAAGCCGGAAATCGTCGTCCACGAGACAGACGTGCTGATTATCGGTGGTGGGATGGCTGCTTGCGGTGCTGCTTATGAAGCAAACCGATGGGCGAGCCCACAAAAAATGAGAGTAACCATGGTTGACAAGGCTTCTGTTGACAGAAGCGGTGCTGTTGCTATGGGTCTTTCCGCTATTAATACTTATATCGGTAAGAATTCCCCGGACGATTATGTACGATACGTCCGAAATGACTTAATGGGTATTATTAGAGAAGACCTGGTTTATGACCTCGGTCGTTGGGTTGATGATTCTATTCATCTTTTCGAAGATTGGGGACTTCCCGTCTGGAAAAAAGGTGATGACGGCGTATCCCTAGACGGACATCAAGCCCGTGCAGCCGGAAAAGGTTCTCTTCGTGAAGGTGCTACACCAGTTCATTCTGGGAAATGGCAGATCATGATCAACGGTGAATCTTACAAAGTGGTTGTTGGTGAAGCTGGTAAGAAAGCCATGGAACAAAACAGACTGGCTACTGGTGTTGATCAGAACCTGTTTGAGCGTGTTTTTATCATTAAAGTTCTGAACGACAAAAACGACCCGACTAAGGTTGCCGGTGCGGTTGGTTTCAGTGCTCGTGAACATAAACTGTATATCTTCAAATGCAAAACAGCCATGCTTGGTTGCGGTGGTTGCGTGAACTTCTTCAGAGGAAGAGCAACTGCAGAAGGTCAAGGTCGTGCTTGGTTCCCGGTATGGAACTCCGGTTCTAACTATGCCATGGGTGCTGAAGCTGGTGCTGAACTTGTATTGATGGAAAATCGTTTCGTACCTGCTCGTTTTAAAGACGGTTACGGACCTGTTGGTGCATGGTTTCTGCTCTTTAAAGCAAAAGCTTCCAACGCTTTGGGTGAAGATTATTGTGCTACCCATGCTGAGGAAAGCAAAAAGCTTTATGGCAAGTATGTTGATAATATCGGTACCTGCATGCGTAATCACATGATGATGATTGACATGAAAGCCGGTAAAGGTCCTATCAAAATCCATACCGACGTTGCTCTTCAGGAAATGGGAGCAAAACTGGATAAGAAACAGATGAAGCATCTGGAAGCAGAAGCTTGGGAAGATTTCTTAGACATGTCTATCTCACAAGCTGGTGTTTGGGCTGCTAATAACATGGCTCCGGAAAAGGTTCCTTCTGAACTGATGCCTGCTGAGCCTTACATGTTAGGTTCACATGCTGGTTGTGCCGGTCTTTGGGTCAGTGGTCCTGGTGATTTTGGTCCTGCAGAATATTTCTGGGGATACAACAGGATGACGACTGTTAAAGGTCTGTTCACATCTGGTGATGGTGCCGGTGCTTCCGGTCACAAGTTCTCTTCCGGTTCACATGCTGAAGGTCGTATTTGCGGTAAGGAAATGGTTCGTTATGCCATGGACAATCCGACAATGCCTGAATTTGCTGAAAGTGCAGATGAACTGGCTGCGGAAGTATTCTTGCCCATGGAAACATTTGCCAAGTTCAGTGGTTATACAACTGATCCTGATATCAATCCAGAGTACATCCGACCAGCCATGTATCAGCAACGTCTACAGAAAATTATGGATGAGTACGCAGGTGGTGTAAGTACTTACTATATGACCAGTGGAACAATGTTGGCAGAAGGTTTCAAGTACTTGGAAATGTTGAAGGAAGATGTTGTGCATTTAGCTGCTGCAGATCTTCATGAACTGTTAAGATGTTGGGAAAACCATCATAGAACAGTTGCTGCAGAAGCTCATGCTAGACATATTGACTTCAGAAAGGAAACTCGATATCCAGGTTACTACTATCGTGGTGATCATCTGGCTATTGATGATGAAAATTGGAGATGTTTCACTAACTCGACTTATGACAAGAACACGAGAGAGTGGAAAGTATTCAAGAGAGATTATCATCAGATCATTCCTGATTAATCCAGTGCTGACTGGTTCTGTGTCTTTGGTTGGCTTTCATCCTGAAGTGCAATCAAGGGCACACCTATTTTGAAATGTGCAAGAGGGCAGTCGTAATATGAAGGTTTCTTTAGTACTGCCCTTGCTTTTTTTTTTGCATGTGAGATTTTCACCTCAACACGTCCATCTCCGGAAGTGAAATATTTTATTCCTGAAGTTAAACGGAGTTTGTTCAACTAACTCGAAAGAATTATCAATAATATTTAACTATCCGATCCAACAACAAGGGAACTGAATGGCAGAACAAAAAGGAAAGATATTAGTTATCGGTGGCGGGATCAGTGGATTAACGACAGCACTGGAAGCGGCCGAAGTTGGTTATGAAGTAATTCTGGTTGAGAAGAATCCAGCCCTTGGAGGTCGAGTTTCCAGGTTTTATCAGTATTTCCCTAAACTTTGCCCTCCCCTTTGCGGACTGGAAATCAACTATAAAAGACTCAAGCCGAATTCAAGAATACAGACTTTAACTGATTCGGAAGTAGTATCAATTTCCGGAAATGCAGGGAGCTACCAGGTCAAAATCAAGACCAACCCGGCATATGTAAACGACAAATGTGTCTCCTGTGACAAGTGTACTGACGTATGCCCCGCAGAACGAGATAATGATTACAATTACGGACTTGATAAAACAAAAGCGGTCTATTTGCCCTATAAAATGGCATGGCCTGCAAAATATACAATTGAAAGATCAATATGTCCTGAAGGTTGCACAAAATGCGTAGAAGCTTGTGTTTACGATGCAATTGACTTACAAGCACAAGAAACCTTAATGGAAATTGAAGTTGCATCGATAGTATATGCAACCGGTTGGAGACCATATGATGCTGCTAAGATAGAAAACCTGGGCTATGGAAAGGTTCCCAATGTCATCAACAATGTGACCATGGAACGAATCGCCTCCGGTCAGGGCCCGACAAAAGGCCAGATCCTTCGCCCTTCTGACCAGAAAAAGGTCGAATCAATCGCATTTGTTCAATGCGCCGGATCGAGAGATGAGAATCATCTGCCCTATTGCTCAGCAATTTGCTGTATGGCTTCCCTGAAGCAGGCAAAGTATGTCAGAGAAGCAAATCCGGATGCCAAGATCTATATCTTTTATATCGATCTTCGAACCCCAGGGAAATACGAAGATTTTGCATCGGCCATCCAAAATGATGAAAACATTACTTTGGTGAAGGGCAAGGTCGCCAAAATCGTAGAAGGGAAAGGACAGAATGCTGTTGTTCAAGCAGAAGATATTCTCAACGGTAATAAAGTGAATTTGGAAGTTGATATGGTTGTTTTAGCAACCGGTATGGAATCTAGCTTAAAGGGTTCAAGTCTGCCACAGGCAGTACAGGTGGATGAAAATGGGTTTGTTGCTCCCAATATTCAGAAAAATGGTGTAATCGGTGCTGGAACCGCCAAGTTCCCGTCTGATGTTAACAGTTCTATTCAAGATTCAACCGGAGCCGCTTTAAGAGCTATTCAAACTGTAGTGGGGAGCTAAAACATGGAAAAGAAAATAGGAGTGTATATTTGTTCTGGGTGCGATATCGATAAAGCGATTGATACCGAAGCCCTGGAAAAGATTGCTACAAATGAAATGAAGGCAGCTGTCTGTAAAACGCATCCGTTTTTATGCAGTCAGGCAGGAGTACAGATTTTAAAAGATGATCAGAACAATGAAGGGGTTAATACCTTTGTTGTTGCGGCTTGTTCGGGCAGATATCATCAGGATGTTTTTAATTTTGGAAAAGAGAGCATTATCTTACGAGCCGGTATCAGAGAAATGGTAGCCTGGACACTTGAGCCCCGTGATGCTGAAGGGAAAGTTAACGAAGATACTCAAATGGCGGCTGAAGACTATGTCAGAATGTATACTGCCAGAATCAAGTCTCATAATGTGTTAAAGCCATACATCCAAGAGGAGACACACAAAGGAATTCTTGTAGTAGGTGGTGGGGTTACCGGAATGACGGCAGCTTTGGAATCTGCAAAAGCCGGTTATGAAGTGAACCTGATCGAAAAAACGGATAAACTGGGCGGATATGTCTTAAATTATAAAAACATGCTTCCGGCTAATAGTCCTTATGATAGTTTGTCACCTAATTACATTTCAGAAATTGTCTCGGAAGTGGAAGGAAACAGCAAAATCACTGTTCACAAATCCAGCATTGTAAAATCAATTGCGGGCGAACCCGGTGATTTCAGTGTTGCCATCGAAGGCAGCGGTGCTGAATTTAAAGCTGGTGGTGTTGTTCTGGCTGCCGGATCAGTCCCCTATGATAAAAGCAAACTGACCCATCTGGGAAGCGATTTGGACAATGTTGTCACCAGTGCTGAATTCGAAGCCATGGCAAAAGCCGGTTCGATTACCAAAAAGGATGGCCAACCCGTTAAAAGTGTTGCCTTTATCCAATGTGCCGGCTCTTGTGACCCCAATCATCTTCCCTACTGCTCTTCCACCTGCTGCATGACCTCTTTGAAACAAGCTTCTTATATAAGAGAGTTGGATAAGGACGCCGCCGCTTATATTGTATACAAGAACATGCGAACTCCCGGTCAGTATGAGAGTTTTTACCGATCTCAACAGGATGATCCCGGTGTGTTCCTGACCAAGGGTGATGTGGTAGCAGTTAAGGATGGTGGAGGGCAGGTTGCTGTCGATGTTGACAATACTCTATTGGGTGGGGATATCCAATTGAAGGTTGATCTGGTTGTCTTGGCTAATGGTCAGGTTCCGGTGACCCTGGGTGATGATTCAGTCCTGAATCTCAAGTATCGACAAGGTCCGGAAATGCCTGAACTGAAGTACGGATATCCCGATTCCCATTTTGTTTGTTTCCCTTATGAAACCAGGCGAACAGGTATCTATGCGGCCGGAACGGTCAGACAGTCGATGGATGTTAATGCTGCTAAACGGGATGCTACTGGTGCTGCCTTAAAGGCAATTCAGTGTATTGAAATGACGGCTAGGGGAGAAAGAGTTCACCCAAGAGCTGGGGATTCTACGTTTATGTCAGTCAATTTTCAACGGTGTACGGATTGTAAACGTTGTACAGAGGAATGCCCGTTTGGAGCTATCGAAGAGAATGAAAAGGGCACACCACTTCCAAAATCTTCTCGTTGTAGAGCTTGTGGGATCTGTATGGGTGCATGTCCGGAAAGAGTAATCTCCTTCGATGATTACAGTATTCCGATGGTATCGGAAATGATTAAGGCAATCAGCGTTCCGGAAGAGGAGGATGAAAAGCCAAGAATCCTTGCCTTTATCTGTGAGAATGACGCACTGCCGGTTTTAGATCAGATGGCTCTGAATCGAGTAAGAATGAATCCTTATATTCGCTATATCCCTCTCAGATGTCTTGGTGGTAATAACCTGGTGTTCGTGTCTGATGCTTTGTCAGCTGGTATTGACGGTATTTTATATCTGGGTTGTAAACATGGTGATGATTACCAGTGTCACTTTATTAAGGGTAGCGAATTATGTAATGAACGATTGGGTAAGGTACAGGAAACAATTGGTAGATTGTCTCTTGAATCTGAACGTGTTCAACAGTTTGACGTAAGCATGAACGATGCGGGCGTTGATAAACTTCCTAAGATTATAGATGATTTTATGGCAGAACTGGAAGATTACGGACCGAATCCATTCAAAGGTTTTTAATTCCTGAATTGATTCTTGATTCAGAGAGATTATTGAATACACCAACTTAATTTGGAGGTTTTACGAATGTCAGACCGAGTTATTATAAATGCGGATTTGAAATTTGTACAAGGAGTCATCAAGGCTGGCGGTGAGGATCTAAAGAAGTGTTATCAGTGTTCTACCTGTACCGTTGTTTGCCCTTTGACTCCCGAGGGAGCTCCTTTCCCAAGAAAGGAAATGATTAATGCACAATGGGGGATAAAGGATAAGCTTATTAAGAGCATGGATCCCTGGTTGTGCTTTCATTGTAATGACTGTTCCGAGCAGTGCCCTCGTGGTGCAAAACCAGGCGACGTTATGGCCGCAATTCGCAACATGGTGATCGCAAATGTGGCTGTTCCTTCCTTTTTAGGAAAAGCAACCCAATCTATTGGGGGCTCACTGGCTTTACTTCTGGTTCCCATTATTCTGATAGCAGCGGTAATTTTCGGGATTAACGGGGGTGATTTTGGTTTTCTGAATAATCCAGAAATTGATTTTCATGCCAATATGATCTCTCAACTAACCATTGAGATCCTGTTTATCCCTGCTTTCTTTTTTGGAGTTATCACCGGTATCTTAGGAATCCTGAAGCTGTTAAAGGGATTAAAGGAAGATTATCCGCCGACTGAAAAGGGCGAAGCATTAATACCCGCCATTATCGGGACCGTGAAGGATGTTCTTAGCCATAGTAAGTTCAGGGAATGTGGTGTTAACCAGAACAGGAACGTGGCTCACATGCTTCTGTTTTATGCGTTTATCGGACTTTTGATAACGACTGCCGGTGTAACCACAATATATTATATCAACTTTCTAAACATCAAATTTGGCAGTGGTGTCGCTCTTGTAACAGCTACGCCATTACCGTTTTTTCACCCGATAAAACTAATCGGTAATATAAGTGCCTTGGCTGCGGCAATTGGAATTGTAATGATCGCTTGGAGGCGTCTGGTTAGTGATAATATTGGTAAATCGGTTGCCTTTGATTGGATTTTCATTTTGAATATCCTGTTGATTGTAACAACAGGGATATTGGCTCAAGTGACACGGGTTGCAGGAAGCCAAATTGCTTACTTGATCTATTATTGCCACCTTGTACTTGTTTTCTTTCTTTTTGCCTACATGCCTCACTCAAAATTCGGACACATGTTTTATCGAGCAACAGCACTGGTTTATGCAAGATATTCAGGACGCGAAAAGAGTGTGGGGATGACTTTTCTGGAAGGAAAACAGCAAGAACTACCTGAAGAAACAAAAGCAGTCGCATAATGAACAAGAATGGTGTGACCTTTGTTGACTCAATTTGATTATATGTGCTGCGGTGAGAATCGTGGCAAAATTTTTTAGAATGCTAAATGGGAGATGATAATAAATGTCTGGATTAATTGCTCCACATGGTGGAAAAGGCTTGGTATGTGCTCTGTTGGAAGGCGCAGCACTGGATGCTGAAAAGAAAAAAGCTGAAGGTCTTAAGAAGATTTCTATTACCGGTAGAGAAAATGGTGACCTGATTATGTTGGGTACAGGCGGTTTCAGTCCTTTATCCGGTTTCATGGGAAAAGCGGATTGGAAAGGTGTCTGTGAAAAATTTCTGCTTGCAGACGGAACCTTCTGGCCAATCCCGGTGACTTTGTCCGCAACAAAAGAAGACGCAAATGCTATAAAAATTGGCGACGAGATTGCGTTGGTAAATAGTGACGGTGTTACCATGGCCACCATGAAGGTGAATGAAAAGTACGAAATGACTGAAGCCGACAAAAAATGGGAATGTGAAAAGTGTTACAAGGGTGAAGGTGAAGAAAGTGCTGATGATAAATTCTGGCAAGTAGCCATGGCAGATCATCCTGGCGTTCAAATGGTTATGGCTCAGAAGGATTTTAACCTGGCTGGCCCGGTAAAAGTCCTGAGTGAAGGCAATTTCCCGCAAAAATTCCCCGGAACCTACATGAGACCTGCTGACAGTAGGAAACATTTTGAGGCAAAAGGCTGGAAAACAGTTGCTGCTCTACAGTTAAGAAATCCGATGCACAGATCCCATGAACATCTGGCAAAAATCGCCGCTGATGTTTGTGATGGTGTCTTCATTCATTCTTTGATTGGTTCTTTGAAGCCTGGTGATATCCCTGCAGATGTTAGAATCGAGTGTATTGAAAAATTGATTGACGGTTATTTTGTCAGAGATCACATCCTGCAAGGTGGTTATCCTCTCGATATGCGATATGCTGGCCCAAGGGAAGCATTGCTGCATGCTACTTTTAGACAGAACTATGGTGTTTCCAAAATGATCATCGGTCGGGATCACGCCGGTGTTGGTGATTTTTATGGTTTGTTTGAAGCTCAAACAATCTTTGACAAAATCCCTCAACCAAAAGAAGACGGAAAAAGACTGCTTTGTACTCCGTTAAAAATCGACTGGACATTCTATTGCTACAAATGTGACGGCATGGCTTCTTTACGAACATGTCCCCACAGCAAGGAAGACAGAGTCCTTTTGAGTGGAACCAAACTGAGAAAAGCTCTTTCTGAAGGAACTGAAGTTGCGGAACATTTTGGTAGAGAAGAGGTTCTTGTTATTCTTCGTAAGTATTATGCCAGCTTGACTGAAAAAGTTGAGATTAAGATGCACGGGAAAGTATAACCGTAGCTCTTAAAAGCGGATATTTGTTGTGAAGAGTGAACCATCGGAAAGGGTTAATAACCCATTCCGATGGTTTAAAAGGATTGCCGTCACCCCCGCGAAATCGTCACTTGATTAACCTGATTGGCGATTGCACGGGGATGACTTCAAAGTCATCTGGTGTTTCAATCAAAGCTGTTGCCTAAGATTTTAATCCATTCCCGCGGCAACATTTTTATTTTTAATCAAATTGATATAGGAGAATCTAAAATGCCTGTATATGTTGTTGGACACAAGAATCCCGATACAGATTCTGTAACATCCGCTATTGCTTATGCTCATTTAAAAAAAGCAATGGGTATGGACGCAGTAGCCGCTTCACAAGGTGATTTGAATCCGGAAACAAAAATGGTTCTGGATAAATTCGGTTTTTCCGCTCCGGCACAACTAACCGATGCAACCGGAAAACAAGTGATTCTGGTGGATCACGGCGAGTTGTCTCAAGCTCCGGATAATTTGAACGCCGGTGAGGTTGTTGAAGTAGTTGACCATCACAAAATTGGCGATGTGACAACAGGCAGCCCGATTTTCTTTTATGTTAAGCCTGTAGGTTGCACCGGTACCGTATTAACAGAGATCTACGAAACCAATAAAATCGAGATTCCTAAAAATATTGCCGGAATTATGCTGTGCGCAATCATCAGTGATACAGTTCTTTTCAAATCACCCACAACGACAGAAGAAGATAAAAAGGCCTGTGAAAAGCTGGCTAAAATTGCTGGAGTTACTGATATGGATGCCTTGGCAATGGAAATGTTCAAGGCAAAATCAGCTGTTGCGGGTGTTCCGGCTAAAGATCTGCTCTTTAGGGACTACAAAGATTTTGATATGGCAGGTAACAAGATTGGTGTCGGGCAATTGGAATTGGTGGACCTGTCATTAGTTGATGATGTAAGAGACGATCTTTATAAAGCTGCAGAACAAGTGAAAAGTGAGGGACGCCACACTGTATTTTTAATGCTGACGGACATCATGAAGGAAGGAACAGATTTAATGGTTGTAACCGATGATCCTTCAATTGTTGAAAAAGCATTTGGTGTTAAGTTGGAAGGTAAAAGTGTTTGGGTGGATGGCATGATGAGTCGAAAGAAACAAGCTATCCCACCCCTTCAAAAAGTATTTGGCGTTTAAGGCTTTTATGGTGTGAATATCAGGGATCCGATCAGGAATGAAAGATCCCTGAAACATAAAGATTTTTTTACCGCTGGCCACTTCGAGGGGGTTCAGGGAATTCCGAATTCCCGAGATTTTATTGTTTTCCGAGGCACGGATAAAATAGAAATCTCTTTATGTTCTTAAAAGCTTTTGATATTGTTTTTTTTGCGAATTGAAAAAATTTAAGGCCTGTGAGTCGAGAAATCACGTTGATTGGCTCGAAAAACGGCCATTTATAAATCTCCTCATCGAGAAGAGTTTTTAGATCAAATTAATAATCTGGGAGGAAAAATGCAACTAACTGGATTGAAATACGGAAAAAGATTGATGGATATCGTCGATTTCCCTGTAGCAAAAACACTGACTGAGACGGCTACAAAAGAGGAAATCGAAGCAATGTTGAAGGAATCCGGGAAAGTCGTTGTTAAACCTTCTTTTATGGGAAGTGCAGGAAAGAAGGGAAAAGCCGGTTTGATCAAGATCGCCAGTAACTATGCCGAAGCTGATGCCGCAAGGCAGGAACTCTATTTTGCCAAGTATAAGCAAGGCAATACCGAGCATAAGGCAAAAGGCGTAACATTCGAAGAGTTTGTAGATTCTGATGCAGAATTGTACTTTAGTATCACCACTTCGACCACCGACAGAAAACCGATAATGATGCTGATTGTCGAAGGTGGTGTTGAAGTTGAAGAGCTTCCAGCTGATAAAAAAGCCATTGTGGCATTTGATCCGTTTGAAGGCCTTCAAGGTTTCCACATAAATGATGCCTTGATTAAGTTGGGATGCCCCAGTCAGTTTATCAGTCCTCTGGTACAGCAGCTTCCAAAACTTTGGGAACTGTACAATAACTACGGACTGACCATGATCGAAATCAACCCGATTCGCATGAAAAAGGGAAAACGACCCTTACCAGTAGCATGTGATGTAAAGGCTGCTTTTGATCAGGATGATCCGGCATATAAACGTGCAGGTATGCCACCTGAAGTTTTCGCAACTGAATTGACGGAATTTGAAAGCGAGATCAATCAGTTAAGAACTTACCAGGGGCAGAGTGACGTTGTTGAAATCAATCCAAAAGGAACCATCCTACCCTTTATGTTTGGTGGTGGTGCTAACAGTGCGGCTACAGAAGTTCTTGGTGATAGGGCAATTTTTTCATCTGATTTTGGTGGAAACCCGCCTTATCAAAAAATGAAAGAGATAGCGAGCATCTCCTATAAACATTTCCTAAAACAAGCGAACATCGTTCAGATTATCGGTGGAAAAGCGAACAACACTGATATCTTCGTAACCATCAAAGCGATGCTCGATGCTTTAAGAGAAAACATCAAGCTGAATCCAAATATTCATGTTGTGATCGGACGGGGTGGACCAAATGTTGTTCAGGGTATGATCTACGCACGTGATCTCCTGGATAGTCTGAAGGTTCCCTACAAAATGTTCGGTTTCGACAGTAGTATGATTGGTGTGTTGAATTACACTTTGGAATTGGATGCCTGGTTGGAGTCAAAAAAGAAGAAGTAAAAGGCTGATCCAAAAAGAACCAAAATTTAAAAATCGATTTTTTAAAAGTCGACACACATGAATATATCAATCAGGGAAATTTAATTTTTTTATTGGAGAAGCTATGAGCCAAACAAATCCGTTCCCATTTTATGTGGGTATAAACAGTTTAGAAGAGATAGCGAATAAAAACACGCGCTGTATTGTCATGAATATTCTGGGTGGTGAAAGCAAGGGTGTTACGCCGACATCACATGAATTCAGTGGTGGAAATATCGTGGCTGGTGTTCAGTACGGTCGAACCGGGGAAAAAATGGAAACCAAAATTGGTGACATTCCCGTATTCGGAAGTGTTAAGGAAATAGTTGATGCCGGTATCGAATTTGATACGGGTGTTATCTACCTTCCCCCTGCCGCCGTAGCAGCTGCAGCAGATGAGCTTGTCACCCATAATCCGAAACTGACAAAGATTGTTGTTTTAACTGAAAAAATTTCTGTTAAGGATTCCCAATTCATCAGAAATCTTGCTCAGAAAAATCAGATCGATGTTTTCGGTGGCAACTGCCTCGGAATTGGAAATTCCTGGGAACAAGTTCGTGTAGGTGGGGCTTTGGGTGGGAAGAACCCCGGTGAAAGCCTTATGAAAGGAAGTGTTGGTGTATACAGTAATTCCGGAAACTTCAGTACAACCATTCCCGAATATTTAAAGACAGGCGGATGGGGAACATCAACCGTCCTTAGTAGCGGAAAAGATCTGTATATCCAATTTGGTTTTGCCGAGTTCCTATACGCAGCTGAGAACGATCCAAGAACAAAGGCCATCATGGCTTATATTGAGCCGGGTGGATATTATGAGAAACAAGCTTTGGATTGGATTGCCGATGGCACTTTCAAATTCACCAAGCCGATAGTTGTCTGTGTAACCGGCCGTTGGAAAGCTAATTTATCACGTGCGGTTGGACATGCCGGTGCGATTGCAGGTGGTGGTGATGATGCTTTGGCCAAAGAAAAGTGGTTTGATGAGTATTTTGGTGTGGGTGAATTTAATCCAAAAAGCCCAAAAGTTTCAAAGAAGGGAGTCAGAATCGCATCGATTCAGGATGCTCCGATAGCCATGTCAGCAATAATGAAGGAAATTGGAGTTAAACAGGATTTTCCTTCTACCGGTGACTTAAGTCTCAAACCTTGGTTTGTTAATGATCAAGATGCCGATCTTCCTGCCAATCTTAAGATTGATGCTGTTGAAGCGATGGCACCTTATAATGATTCCATTAAAAAACTGGGAAGGCAGGTTGGAGCTCAACTGACAAGAGAATCGATGCGGAATAAGTCCGGTGCCAGTATGATGAATCCAAAAACACAGATTACTGAAGTTCACGGTGTATCTGTCTTGGATCTTGTCGACAAAGAATTTGCCGGGACCAATCTTTTCGCACTGACCAAGCAATTACCTTCGAAAGAAGAACTGCCACTGGTTAACTCCATCATGAACTACTTCACCTCAATTGGTGCTGAGTACATGGATGTTGCTGTAAAAACAAGGGCGAATGATGCATTACCCAACGCCTATCTGGGTTCAGCGGTTATGATGAATGGTGACCGACAAGTTTTCAAAGACTATCGAGCCATGATTGATCAGATGATCGATCTCTTTTACACGGAAGTCTGGGGAAACAAGTCTGTTAACGATGCCGTGATTGAAAAAGCATTAGCAAAAAAAGGCGTGTTACCGCAAGGTGAAGCAACAGCCCAGGAAGCAGCAGCATATGACTACTTTGTTGACCGTATTGCCAAAACAGGTCAGGAAAGTATCTTCACCAAGTATGCTATAAAATACGCCGAGCAGAACAAATGCAACAAAATGAATGTTCTGATGGCTGCCATGATTCTGTCACTCTCCTGGAAGCCGCTGACAGATCGACAAGTTCCAAAAGAAACAGCTTTGGATATTCCCAATTACCTCCATTGTAATGGTGTGATTGTGGCTTGTTCAGCTCCTGATTATGCAAATAATGATTTTTGGAAAAAGTTAACTTCACAGGAAGATACATCCCTGCTTGATCTTAACTTTTCGGATGTCTGTTTCAGAATCCTTTTTAACAGGGTTCCAGAAGAAAAAGAACAGTTTGCCCTGAATGCCATGCTGAACCTGACCATCTCCAACGGTCCCGGAACTGTATCCGCAAAAGGATCAAAAGGTTCCGTCAGTGGCGGGAATCCAATTGCTTCCTGCTATGCAAGTTGGATGGTTCATACCGGTCGTGATCATGGTGGAAATGGTTTTGAAGCGATCAAATACGTCAATGATAACATGGGCGATTTTGATCCTTATGCAGCCTCTACCGAGGACGAACTGAATGCCAAACTGGAAGAGATTGCCAAGAAGGCAGCGGCACAATATGCTTCGCTGAAGAAAAAGGCAAAAGAGGAAGGCGACATGAAGTACTTTAAGGTACCTTGTGTGAACCACCCTGTATTCAAAGGTAAGCCGATCAACTATGATCCTCGCGAAACACATATACGTGAAATTTTTAAAGAAAGAAATGTGAAGAATCCCTTTCAGGAATTCTATCATCATTTGGTTCAACAGTTATTCAATTCCGGCGCAACTAAGAATGTATTCTGCGTGAATATTGATGCTGTGATTGCAACCATTACTTTGGATTTGATCTGGAAAGATATCAAGAGCGGAAAGATGCCTGAGAAAGACATGCAGGATATTGCTTTTACTCTTTTCCAGTTTGCAAGAATGGTTGGTTGTTCTGCTGAGATAGCAGATCATAAGAGTCGCGGTAACCCAATTGACTGTCGGACTCCAGCCAGCCAGTGTTTTTGGGTTGGCTAATATTTGATTGTTTGAAAAATCAAGTAATTTTGTCTTTAGTAGATAATCACAGCCTTGCAAGATTAAGATCAAGGCTGTGTTAAATCGGGGTTTTCAATTTGAAAAAAAACGTGTTGTAATATTTACGTTTTAGATAATTGAGGAACTAATCATCATTAACGGAGAAAAAACATGAGTTTTGAACTGAATGGCAAGACATATGAAACTGATGAAGATGGATATTTAATCGACATTGGAACCTGGACAAAAGAAGTAGCATATTTTCTTGCTGAACAGGAAGAGATTCCGGAATTGACAGAAAAGCATTGGCAGATCATTGACTTCTTGAGAGGTTATTATGCTGAGTACCAGATTGCTCCAATGATCAAAATTTTGATCAAAGAGATCATGAAGCAGATGAATCTTTCCAAAAGAGATTCTTCAAAAATGTTGTATGAACTCTACCCTGCAGGACCTGCCAAGCAAGCTTGTAAGATTGCTGGTCTGCCAAAACCGACAGGTTGTGTGTAGATTTGATTAGAATTGCTGAAATCCCCGATCTCCTTGGAGATCGGGGTATTTTTTTCTAAACTATCACCAACTATGGAAGCTTTGATCAATTGCTGACGGAATTATTTTAGAATTGAAGTAACCATAATTAATTGGAGAGGATTAATGTCAGATACACCTTTGATTGACGAACTGGAAAAAGGCCCTTGGCCAAGCTTCGTCAGGGAAATTAGAAGAGCTGCGGAACAAAGCGCCACGGCCAGAGATCTTATCAATATTCTTGAGCTTTCTTACAAAGACAAAAAAACCCACTGGAAGCACGGTGGTGTTGTTGGTGTAAGAGGATATGGAGCTGGGGTTATTGGACGATATGTTGATATGCCGGAACAGTTTCCTGGAGTTGCTCATTTCCATACAGTTCGTGTGAACCAAACATCCGGTTTTGTATATAATTCGAAAGGATTGGGCGAAATCATGGATATCTGGGACAAGCGTGGTTCAGGAATGACGAACCTGCACGGTTCAACCGGTGACATGGTATTGCTGGGAACCAGCACTGATCAGTTGGAACCGATTTTTACAGATATTGCCGAAAAAGGCTGGGATCTGGGTGGATCAGGTTCGGATTTGAGAACACCTAGCTGCTGTATCGGTCCTGCACGATGTGAATTTGCCATGATTGATACCCTGGAAATGACACGTGAACTAACCAACCATTACCAGGATGAATTGCACAGACCTGCATTCCCATACAAATTTAAAATCAAGATTGCCGGATGTCCTAACGACTGCGTTGCTTCCATCGCACGTTCTGATCTCTCTCTCATCGGAACCTGGAGAGATGATATCAGAATCGACGAAGCAGAAGTGGCAAAATATGTCGACGGCAGTGATATTGATGTCTGGAGAGAAGTAGTCATGATGTGCCCAACCCAGTGTATGGATCTGGATGGCACAAAACTGTCAATTGACAATAGTAACTGTGTTCGCTGTATGCATTGTATTAATAAAATGCCCAAAGCCTTGCGTGTTGGAGAAGATGTAGGTTGTACAGTCCTGTTAGGGGCGAAGGCACCTATTGTTGAAGGTGCGATGCTGGCTTCTGTGATTATTCCTTTCTTGGAATTGGAAGCACCATATGACAACTTGAAAGAACTCATCGAAGCATTCTGGGAAGTCTGGGATGAAGACGGAAAGAACAAAGAAAGAATCGGTGAATTTATGGAAAGAATGGGTAAAGGAGAGTTTGTTGAGGCTGTCGGAGCAATTCTTGAGGAGAATGATTCCGAGGTTAAGCTTGGCTCCGCTATTGAGCAGATCTTTCATCCTAGGGAGAACCCATATATCTTTTACGATGAATATCTTGAAGAAGATGGCAACTAAATCAATAATATAACTGTTTATCATCTAAACAGATATTTTAGCTTTCAAGTTTTCAATAAACCGAAATTTTATAGAAAGGATAAAATGGCAGAAGAAAGAATTACTGACCAGGGAGCGAAGGACTATAAAGAGTTCCTGCATCCAGTTATGATTAAAAACTATGGTCAATGGAAATACCATGAAATAGTAAAGCCCGGAGTACTTGTTCATGTGGCTGAATCAGGAGATAAGCTTTTTACCGTAAGAATTGGATCACCCAGGTTACTGAGTACCAAATCAATTCGATTCTTTATGGCAACTGCTGACAAATATTGTGATGGATTTTTGCGCTGGACAACTCGAAACAACGTTGAATTCCTGACTGACAAGGAAGAGAATGTTGACGCGATCATCAAAGATGTTGAAGCCGATGGCTGGCCTGTTGGTGGTACGGGTCGAACCGCCTCCAATATGGTACATACACAGGGTTGGGTTCATTGTCATACATCAGCTACCGATGCATCCGGTATCGTTAAATCAATTATGGATGCTGTTTTTGAAGATTTCACCAATGAAACTCTTCCGGGAAAACTGAAAATGGCTCTGGCTTGTTGCCTCAACATGTGTGGTGCTGTACATGCTTCTGATATCTCCGTATTAGGTATACACAGGCGACCTCCTGTTGTTGATTATCACCTGTTAGGCCAAATCTGTGAAATTCCGACTACAATCGCTGCTTGCCCGACTGGTGCTATTCGCCAGGATATTGTTGACGGTAAAAAAGCGATGAAAATCGTCGAAGATCAGTGTATGTTCTGTGGAGCTTGCTACACAGCTTGCCCAAATATGCCAATTGCTGATGCACTTAATGACGGTGTTTCAATCTGGGTTGGTGGAAAGATCTCTAATGCGAGATCAAAGCCTGCTTTTACAAAACTTTTGATCCCTTATCTTCCAAACAACCCACCGAGATGGCCGGAAGTTGTTCAGGCTGTTCAGAAAGTGATCACTGTTTACAAAGAGAATGGTAAAAGATACGAGCGCCTGGGAGAGATGATTGAGCGTATAGGTTGGCCGAAATTCTTTAAACTAACAGGCTTTGAATTCACTAAGTATCATATCGATGATTTTAAATTAGCATTCAAATCCTATAATACCTCTGCTCAACTAAGATTCTAGGAGTTTAAAAATGGCAGTAGATTTAAATCAAGTGGCTGATGAGATGTATAAGATGGTCGCAGAAGTAGCCGGTGTTAAAAAATATAAGCCGGGCGACGTTTTCAAAGCCATGGTGAAGAAGTATGAAAGTGAAGGTCTGACCAAAAAAGACTGCAAGTCTGCAATGAGGATTTTGATTGATAGTGAACGACTCGTTTACACATACTTCAATGGATCATGGGTTGAATTACCGGGTATAGAAGGAGCAGCCATGGCTGCTAATGATGCTGCTGAAAAATGAAGAAACACGATTTCTCCCTTTAAGCATCTAAAAGGGAGAAAACCAATATCAGTTTAGAAAAAATGTTTGAAATTACAGACAGTGCAGCCGAACAGTTTAAAATGTCTATCACCTCAATGGGTGATGATTCATTATCGTTAAGAATTGCTGCTAAAAAATCTTCCACATCCGGAATGATCTATAATATGGGATTTGATAGTCCCAAAGAGGATGATCAGACCTGTACAATCAAAGGTATTAAAGTCATTGTTGATGAAAAGTCCGTTGATAATGTGAAGGAGATGATTATCGATTTCCGTGATTTTGAAGGACAGGAGCAATTTGTATTTGTTAATCCTAACGATAAAAAGGATAGCTGCGAAACTTCTCCATCAGGATGTGACCCGGAGGGGAATCCCTCTTGTAAGTCCTGTATGGATGAATAATAGTCCGATTTTGAATACTTGTTTTATGCTAGACTGAATGGCAGCAGATTTCCCGGAATAGGGATATTGTTCAAAACCCGTATTGTCACTTGATAAATCGTTTGCGGTTTTTGGAATCGAGTTAATGGCAGATGGCATGTTATTGAACAATTATAACCAAACCGGAGCACCATCAAATGGTATATCCGGTTAAACTAATTTAATTCATGGTCGGTGGATACGGTAATAATTAATTGCCTGGAAACTGCCTATTTTCTTGGATGTTGAATTAATTATACAGGAAGAAATATGGCTATCGTTGTAAGAAAGATTAAAAGACCGGTTAGAGCCCATATCGGTGGTGGTAAGAAGTCTCAATCGACTCAGCTGCCGCGATACATAGCAAAGCGGCCGCCATGTACCGATACATGTCCTAGTAGCGAAGACATTAGAGGGTATCTAACCTATATCGCTCAAGCTGAAGAGTATGGAAGAACTCATGAAGAATCCATGGAGCAGGCGTTTTATATCTTAACAGATAAAAATCCGATTCCCGCTGTGATGGGTCGTGTGTGTCCTCATCCATGCGAAGCAGCTTGTAATAGAAAAGATAAAGACAAAGCAGTCAGCATTAATAAAGTGGAATTATCAATTGGTGAATTCGCTCGTGCTAACAAGCTGGGTCTAAAAATGTTGACCGCAGAGAAAACAGGAAAAAAAGTTGCCATTATCGGTAGCGGTCCTTCCGGAATCTCAGCTGCGTTTCAATTGATTCGTAGAGGTCATCAAGTAACCATGTTTGAATCAAAGCCAGAAGTTGGTGGTATGATCCGCTGGGGTATCCCTGCGTATCGTCTGCCGAGAGATATTATTAATGCTGAATATCAAAGAGTATTTGATCTGGGCGTTGAACTCAAATTGAACACAAAAGTTGGAAAGGATATCACCCTGGATCAACTGAAGAGTGACTACGATGCAATTTACAGTGCTATCGGAGCTCAGGTAGGTTGGTCATTAGGACTTGAAGGTGAAGATTCCTCCAACGTTTATACAGGTGTTGAGTTCCTCTACAAGCACAATATGAAAGAGGAACTGCTGGTTGGTGATAAAGCAATCGTTGTCGGTGGTGGTGATACCGCCATGGACTGCGCTCGAAGCTTAAAGCGGATGGGTGTTGATGTTACGGTTGTCTATCGACGAAGCAGAAAAGAAATGCCTGCTATTGAGGAAGATATTGTTGGTGCGGAAGAGGAAGGCGTTAAGTTTGAATTCCTTTGCACACCCACAAAACTGAAAGTTGAAGGTGGTAAGGTTACCGGAATGACCTGTATCAGAATGGAATTGGGCGAGCCGGATGCAAGTGGTCGAGCCAGTTTCAAACCAATTGCCGGTTCCGATTTTGATTCAGAAATTACCTGCCTCATTCCTGCTATTAGCCAGGAAGCTGATTTTGAGGGCTTGGAAGAACTGAAGAACGAAAAGAACTGGACAACAGTTGCAACTGACTTCGGTCGTGTTACAGAAGATTCCAAAATCTGGTCAGGTGGTGATGTTACGCGTGGATTAGGTCTGGTAACAGAAGCTATAGGTGATGGGCGAGTGGCTGCTGAAGACATTGATCGATTTTTGATGGGTGTTGAATACAAGAAGCCGGAAGAGATGCCTGTGATCTTTGCTGATAAAATGAAATTAGATCACTATGACAATTTGGAAAGAAATTTTATCGGTGAAAAATCTGGTTCCGAAAGGATTTCCAATTTTGCAGAATACATCACGCCGTTCACAGTTGAACAGCTTCAAGCTGAAGCCAAGCGATGTATGAGCTGCGGACAGTGTTTTGACTGTAACAATTGTTACAATTTCTGCGGTGACAGTGCCGTGAATAAGCTTGCCAAGGGCGAACATTTCGAATTCAATTGGGATAAATGTATTGGATGCGGCAAATGTGCTGAGGAATGTCCATGTGGCTTGATTAACATGGTTTAATAGTTTCTGAAAAAGTCTCCCGGGTTTTTTCCCGGGGGACTTTTTTTTTATCATCTCATAAAAAAATATGGAATTAGTAGATTGGTTATCTCAAAAAAAACAGGATATTGTACGCGATTGGGTTCGAATTTCCATGGAAGCATATCCCATCGAGGCAGTAAATGTTTTTAAGAGAAACAAAGATCGTTTTGCTAATCCTCTTCCCCATGTGATTTCTAAAAACATTGAACTTTTGTTCGATGAACTTCTTCTGGGAATAGACTCCGAAAGGACAACTCCCATTCTTGCCGAAATCGTCAGAATCAAAGCAGTTCAGGATTTTACACCAGCCAAGGCATTGCAGTTTGTTTTCGATTTGAAGGGTATTCTGCATAAGCTGAAGGGTGAAAAAATTAAGGGGGAGGTTATGCCTTATGATCAGATTCGAACGATTGAACTTGAAATTGACAAGCTGGCCATGCTGGCTTTTAATATCTACGTCAGTTGTAAAGAGAAGTTATATGAAATCAGGGCGAATGAAATCAGAAACCAAACTCATATGCTTGTTAGAAGAGTAAATGAGATGGATAAACAAAAGGAAGCGAGGTAAGAGAGAATGAAAATTATAAGTCCTCTGATAATCGTATTGTTGCTTATTGCGCTTGCTTATTTCGGAGTTGCAGCAGGTTTGACAGCTCTTTTTGGTGTGGTTATTCCCTATATTGCCATTGTTATTTTTTTACTGGGATTTGTTTATAGGGTCATCAACTGGGCTAAATCACCTGTTCCATTTCGTATTCCAACTACCTGCGGGCAGGAAAAATCACTTGACTGGATCAAGCAGAACAAAGTGGATAATCCTTCCAATACGCTGGGTGTTTTAATTCGCATGGCCTTCGAAATATTGCTGTTTCGTTCATTATTCCGAAACACAAAAGCTGAAGTTAGTAGCGGTGCAAAAGTATCATATGGATCAAGTAAGTGGTTGTGGCTGGGTGGAATTGTGTTCCATTGGTCATTCTTAATCATTTTGGTTCGACACAGTCGGTTTTTTCTAGAACCGATTCCGGGATTAATTAGCCTATTGGAAAAAGGCGATAGCATCTTCCAGTTTGGGGTTCCTCTATTTTACCTGACGGACGCTGGAATTTTAGCTGCTGTTACTTATCTTTTCTTTAGGAGAGTAGTTGCTCCACAAATCAAGTATATCTCACAACCTGCAGATTATTTTCCGCTATACTTAATCCTCTCAATTGCAATAACCGGTGTGTTAATGCGTTATTTTATCCGAGTGGATGTTGTGAGTATCAAAGCTCTCGCAAGAGGCTTGGCAACTTTTCAACCGAATATACCAGATGGTATAGGCGTTCTTTTTTATATTCATCTATTTCTTGTATCAGTTCTGGCACTCTATTTTCCGTTTAGTAAATTGATGCATCTGGGGGGTGTTTTCTTAAGCCCAACTAGGAATCTAGCGAACAATAACAGGGCTGTCAGACATATCAACCCGTGGAATCCGGATATCAAATTTCATACATATGCAGAGTATGAGGACGAATTCAGGGAGAATATGAAGAAAGTCGGACTACCAGTAGATAAGGAGTAATATGTCAAAAATGCTTGAACCGGAAGAACTGGCGAAGGACATTGCGGAATCTCCGACCCTGTTAAATGGGAAAAGTCCTGAAAAAGAATGGATGGATACTCCAGCCGAATTCAGAGAAGGCAACTGGGCTTACAGCGCAAAAACAAAAGCAGTGCAAGCCCTTGGAATGCCAAACGTGAGAGACTGGTCGCCAGGTGATGAAGATTGGAAATTACCGGAAAACTGGAAAGAGATCATCTCTGAAGGTTTCCGGGAAAGACTGGATAAATTCAGATCTTTCAAAATTTATATGGATATCTGTGTCCGTTGTGGTGCTTGTGCAGACAAGTGTCATTTTTTTCTGGGCTCAGGTGATCCGAAAAATATGCCTGTTTTAAGGGCGGAATTATTAAGATCGGTATATCGCAACGACTTCACCCTGGCTGGTAAGCTGTTGAAGAAGTATGCAGGCGCCAGACCGTTGACAATGGAAGTGGTAAAGGAATGGTTTTTATATTTCTTTCAATGTACCGAATGTCGACGCTGTTCCGTGTTTTGTCCGTATGGGATTGATACGGCTGAAATCACAATTATGGCAAGGGAACTGTTGAACCTGGTTGGAATCAATATCAACTGGATTATGGACCCCGCAGCTAATTGTAATCGGACAGGAAACCATTTGGGAATTGAGCCTCATACCTTCAAGACTGTGATTGAATCTCTATGTGATGACATTGAAGAAGTGAGCGGAGTAAGGATAAATCCTCCTTTCAACAAAAAAGGTGCTGAAATCCTGTTTATCACGCCGTCAGGCGATGTATTCGCCGATCCCGGTGTTTATACCATGATGGGATACATTATGCTGTTTGAGCATATTGGTCTTGATTATACCCTGAGTACCTATGCATCGGAGGGCGGTAATTTTGGTCTTTTCAATTCCAACGAGTTGATGAAGAAATTAAATGCCAAGATGTACCATGAAGCTGATCGTCTGGGTGTTAAGTGGATTCTGGGTGGTGAATGCGGTCATATGTGGCGTGTAGTCAATCAGTATATGGATACCATGAACGGTCCTTCTCCGGGAAAAATGGAAGAACCCGTTTCTCCGATTACTGGAACCAAATTTGAGAATGCCAAGTCAACAAAAATGGTCCATATCATGGAGTTCACTGCGGATCTGATTCGCAATAATAAACTAAAACTTGATCCCAGCAGAAATGATCACAGAAGAGTTACCTTCCACGATTCCTGTAACCCAGCCAGGGCAATGGGTCTGTTGGATGAACCTCGATATGTGATTAATAACGTCTGCAACAATTTCTTCGAAATGCCGGAAAATACTATCAGGGAGAATACATTCTGCTGTGGTGCCGGAAGTGGATTGAACACAGAAGAGATTATGGATGTGAGAATGAGAGGTGCTTTCCCAAGGGCTAGTGCTTTGAAACACGTTGAGGAAACACATGACGTGAATATGATGGCATGTGTCTGTGCGATTGACCGTGCAACACTATTGGCTCTAACACAATACTGGGCTCCTGATGTTGAAATCGCCGGTGTAACCGAATTGGTTGCCAACGCACTGGTGATGGAAGGCGAAAACGAAGATCGAGACTGTGACCTTCGTGAGGATCCATATTTAGGCGTGGAGGACTGATCATGTATGATGCTGGAAAAATAATTGCCGGATTGGTCATTTTTGTCGGAATTGTTACTTATCCCATCTGGGGAAGTATCGGCAGTTCTGTCAATGTCCCAGTGCCGGTTGTAAAAACAAGCGGAACCTGTGTTGAGTCGGCTGAGTATATGCGAGCCAACCATATGCAGATGCTTAACGAATGGCGAGATGAAGTCGTTCGCGATAATAATAGAGTGTATGTTAGTCAGCAGTACGGAAAAGAGTTTGAGAAAAGTTTGAGCAGTGCCGGTAAAGCTTCGTGTATGAGTTGTCATTCCAATAAAGCGGAGTTTTGCGACAGTTGCCATAATTATACGGCTGTAACCCCATATTGCTGGGAATGCCATTTAGAGCCAAAGGAGGAAATCTAATGGATGAGAATAGAAGAGATTTCTTAAAGAAAGCAGGTGTCGGTTCCCTGGTTGGGCTTGGCGTTGTTTCAGCAATTGGTGTTATTGCAGAAAAGGAAGGCAAGGCTTCAACTGTTTCTGAAGACACTTCGGGTACACGTTTGGGGATGGTAGTCGATACAAGAAAATGCCCGGAAGGGTGTACAATATGTTCAGAAGTCTGCCATTCAATTCATAATGTCCCGGATTTTAGACAAGCGGACAGAAGTCCTGACCTGAAACATGAGATCAAGTGGATCTGGAAAGAGCCCTACCATAACGCGTTTCCCAGTAAAAGCGGAGCGTTTATGAGTGAGTCTCTTTTATCCAGAAAAGTGGCTGTTTTATGCAACCACTGCAAATCTCCTTCATGTGTCAGGGTTTGTCCGACCCAAGCAACCTTTAAACGATCTGATGGAATCGTATTGATGGATTTCCACCGTTGTATCGGATGTCGGTTCTGCATGGCAGCCTGTCCCTATGGCTCCAGAAGTTTTAACTGGCAGGACCCGCGTGAAGAAAGCGGAAAGCAAGTCAAGGGTGGAAAGGATATTAATCCGGAATTTCCAACAAGAGAGCGGGGAGTTGTTGAAAAGTGTAATTTTTGTGCTGAAAGACTTGCCAAGAATCTGAAACCGGCCTGCGTGGAAAAATGTCCCGAAGGCGCTTTGACATTTGGAGATCTTAACAATCCAAATTCAGAAATTCGATCGATTCTTAAGTCTAATAACACCATTCAACGTAAGCCCGAACTTGGAACAGGACCGTCGGTCTTTTATATAGTGTGAGGATGTTATGATTGAAAAGGCGTTAATTGGAAGTCGAAAATACTGGACATGGATTACTTTCCTGCTGGTATTAATTGCAGTTGGGCTTTACGCATACAGCCAGCAGCTGATCCAAGGTCTGCATGTGACCGGGATGAGCCGAGACGTTTCCTGGGGGGTTTATATTGCCCAGTTGACCTTTCTGGTAGGGGTGGCGGCTTCGGCAGTTATGCTTGTATTGCCTTACTATCTGCATAATTATAAAAAATTTGGAAAGATTGTAATATTAGGCGAGTTCTTAGCTATTGCAGCGGTTTCGATGTGTATGATGTTTGTTATCGTTGATATGGGTAAACCGATGAGACTGTTCAATATGTTTCTTCATCCCACGCCTAATTCGGTTCTGTTTTGGGATGCGACCGTGCTGTCCGTTTACCTGGGCCTTAACCTGCTTTGTGGGTGGGTTGCTCTCCAATCGGAAGCAAAAGGGATTGCTCCTCCAAAGTGGATCAAACCGTTCATTTACCTATCAATACCCTGGGCTGTTAGTATCCATACAGTCACGGCTTTTCTGTATGCCGGTTTACCGGGGAGACATTTCTGGTTAACAGCAATTCTGGCTCCCAGGTTTTTGGCATCAGCTTTTGCGGCAGGCCCCGCTTTATTGATTTTGCTTTGTCTTCTTTTAAGAAAGATATCCGATTTTGATGCCGGTGATGAAGCAATTCAAAAGTTGGGGACTATCGTAACCTATGCTGCAATTATGAACTTTTTCTTCGTGGGACTGGAATTCTTCACGGCGTTTTACAGCCAGATTCCAGGTCATATGCATACTTTTGAATACCTGTTTGTCGGGTTGGATGGTAAAAGTGCATTGACACCCATGGCATGGATCTCAATGTTGCTGGGCCTGTTTGCCATTGTGCTTCTAATTTTCCCGAGCCTTAGGAAAAACACGAATATTCTGGCAATGGCTTGTGTTGCTATTTTCGCATCACTCTGGATTGACAAAGGGATCAGTTTGGTGATTGGTGGATTCGTTCCCAATCCGTTTGATCGGGTTACCGAATATTCGCCAGGTTTTTATGAAGTTCTGATAACTATCGGGATATACGCCATTGGGGCCCTGATTCTTACAGTTCTTTATAAGACCGCGATAGAAGTTAAGAAAGAGGCTGCTAAGTAAGTTCAAAACGTATAAGGGAAAGGAATTCTTTTTCCTTATACAAAAAATATCCGAATCGGGCACACTGCACCTTTGGTTTGAAAGTGGTTAAAACCAAAGATGTGGTGTGCCCGTATCTGTTTCAGGATGGGGGGAAAATAGATTTTGGTACTCAATCTCCACATCTCATAATATATTGAATTAGCAACAATATGAGTTATTCACAAAAGGACGTTGAACGATCTCTTGCTTTTGCCGAAAGGGTCAGATTAACCGCAACATTGGATACTGCAGACAATAGATCAATTCTGTTTCATCAATCGGAAGAGATACCTAAGGATCTGAACGAAGAGGTCAGAATCCTGTTGGATATCGCTGTCAAATACTACCAAAGATCCATATTTACCGGTGAATATCTGATGGAAGATGATGATCCTCCGGTGAGAAGAACCGGGGAACCCATTGATGATATAAACTTCTTTTTGGGGTATTATAAAACAAAGCTGATTGAAGAATTGAAAAAAGCATTTGATCTTGATGAGCAGATGAAAATTAAGAGTGATGGTCCCAAAATAACGCCATACGCAATGCAGATGCTGAAATACCGAAAAGAGATGGCAAAAAAAGCAAAACAAAACTCTCCCGATAAATCCACCAAAAAATAGATCTGCCAACAGAGCTTGATTTTTTTTTAAAAAAATTCTCCAACCAAAAGATCAGAACACATCCAGGGCTGTTGGTTTAGACGTGACAACACTGAAACTCTAAACCAGTAACTTGCATCTCCTCTTTATCCCTTTTCCTTTGTTCAAATACATTTCTTTCCCGACGCCATACCCTGTCTGATTTCCTGTGATTCCCTCAAGTATCCTTTATTTGAATCCAAAGGCATATCTGTCATTTACCAATTAAAAAGTAAAATATAACAAGGGATTATAAAAAAACTTTAAAGAATTATTCAAGAGTTCCGATAAGGAAATAACGAAGCTGAATAAAATGCTATTTTTTCCTAAAGTTTTTTATCAGGTTTCCGATAATTAAAGTAAGAAGGTTTAGATCCATCGGCTTGAGGATTATTAATTCTTTTTAGGTGAGAATTATGGGCTTAAGAATCAATCATAATGTCGCAGCGATTAACTCCTGGAGAAACTTAAAAGCGACTGACGACGCAATGAATTCAACCCTGGAACGACTGTCATCGGGTTACAAAATCAACAGAGCAGCTGACGGACCAGCAAATCTCGTCATTTCGGAACAGATGAGAGCTCAGGTTCAATCCATGGAACAGGCGGTTTCCAACTCTGAAATGGCGATTGCCATGGTGCAGACAGCAGAAGCCTCCTTAAATGAAGTAAACAATATATTGGTCAGCATGAGGCAGTTATCTCTGCACGCTGCCAATGAGGGCGCCAACGATGATAAAATGCTGGCTGCCGATCAGGCGGAAATTGAAAATGCTTTGAGAACCATTGATAGCATCTCCGAGCAAGCTCAATTCGGGTCTCGGTTTTTATTGGACGGTAGCAACGGAATTTCCGGTGTGGCTGTCGGGGAGGGTGTCAGCTTTGTAAGAGCGGATGTCCAATCCCAATCTTCGCCAGCTGACGGTTATTCGATCGATATTGTCGAAGCGGCTACCAAAGCCAGGTTGGAAGGAGAACGCAGTCTGACACAGGATGAGATCAATTCCGGTGGGATTCAAATGACCCTCCATGAAGGCGGCAAAAGTATGACCTACTATACCAAAGTAGGGGAAACCATGGAAACCATCCTCAGAAACATTCAGCAGAAGATCGAACAAAATGGTCTGATGCTGGAGATGGGATTAACCGACGATGGCCGGTTTTTTGTGGAACACAGGGAATATGGTTCGGAACCTAGTTTTGGGGCAATTGCATCCATAGCAGGTATAATGACTGATGAAGAGAATATTCTTCAAGAGGCAGTGCAGGGAATTGATGTCCAGGGTACCATTGGCGGTGAACTGGCCCACGGTGAGGGACAGTACCTGACTGCAGCCAAAGGGACACGGGCGGAAGGCACCACCATTAAATATGAAGGCGGAGTTAAGACCAAACCCCAACTGGATGCCAATGGGCAACCCTTAATGGGTGAAGACGGTAAACCGTTGCCACCGGTTTCTACTTCAGAGGGTTCGGTTTATGTG
>JAHJTV010000060.1 GCA_018829445.1 bacterium | reverse complement strand
TTTATCAGAATTCCAGTATCGCTTTAATCGACGCTTTAATTTGCGGTCACTATTTATCAACTTAATCTATACAGCCGCACACACTCCTCCTTTACCTTGGAGGCTTCTACAAAGGGCTG
Source organism: bacterium (assembly GCA_018829445.1). GTDB lineage: Bacteria > SAR324 > SAR324 > XYD2-FULL-50-16 > XYD2-FULL-50-16 > JAHJTV01. Next base: position 163,368 of record JAHJTV010000060.1, on the reverse strand, counting down.
TGAATTATAAATAATCAGATTTAATTTTGCCATTCACAGCAACCAGAAGTACTTCGAACACAACGGACATAGTAACTGAATCTCATTTTTTTCGTAAAAAACAGTCAAAACAAGTTTTATTTTTCCATTTTGATCTCCTTCAGCAATGTATTTTTGACCCGTCTGATAAATTAAGGTTGTACTCTAATTCGAACTACAATCCATATGCAACGAGAGAAACTTACCGATTTCTGTAGAGTTTTATACCCAAGTGATTCAATAAAACCGACACCCTGCTCCATTCTTCTTAATTATCTGAAACTTCGAATTCTTGACGGATTAAACAGATTTACTTAATGATAAGATCGATTTGATAGACACGCTACGTAGATACTGTTCAATATGGAATTTATCATTCTGGAAAAATTTTCAGGTATAAGTTGTCATTTCCGACATACTTTCAAAATACTACGGTAATATTATGAATGCACGAAACCTTGTTTTTTGCATTGTTCGATATCTTTTTTTAATCATATGCATTAGTTGCTATTTCCCGGTTTGCGCCAATCCGATATCATCGGAACTCCCTCTTGGTTCAGATGGTTGCAGGGTGTTTGTTTTTAGCGGAACCGCTATTGAGGAACCAATAGTAATAAATGATGATACAACCTACATAAATTTAGCTCAAAAACTACACTATTACTTTGATCAGTCCAGGAATGTGACTGCGAAGTCGCTACTCTCTGAAAGTAATTTTTTGCCTACGGAAGGTCGGGTGTCCTGGGGACATCGTAATGCGGCAAGTTGGTTCAGGTTTCACTATATATCAGAAACAACAAAACCCAAAAACCTGAATTTGAAAGTTTTGGTCACCGGATTTCCATGGACTATTCAACCCGAAGAGCGCGGAACAGTACTAATTTTCCTGGATTATCCCGCCGGTATCCTCTCGCATGCTCAATTGTATTCGGCAGAATCGTATAAAACAGCCTCGGAAAATAGAATATCGTTAAACGCGCTTTTACTTGGGATATTCCTTGTTTTAATTTTCTATAATTTGATTATCTATATTTGGACCAGGGAACCTTCGTTTCTTTTCTATGTATTGTATGTTCTAAGTTCCACTTTTAATATTTATCTACGTGAAAATTACGTTAATAACCTGTTTCCCTTTTTACACAACTATTATTTTCATTTTCCGACCACTCTTTTCGCAATCCTTTTTATTCAGCATTTTCTTGAGACAAAGAAGAATTCCAAGCCTATTCACTATTTTTTGAATGTTATGATTGCTATTGCCGCGGTTTTTTCCGTCTATAATCTTTTTTGGAGGTCGTCTTCTCACATCATTCAAGCTTTGGGAAATCTATATAATATGGTAGGAATGATTGCGATAATTGGCATTATTGTATACATGATCGGTCGATTAAAGGTAAAGAACTCTTTGACAATGCTGATTGCCTTTCTGCCCTCCATTGGAGCCTCAATCATTTTACAGATGGAAGTCCTGGGCCACCTTCAGTCCAATACACCTTTTCTCTATTTTGTGGTCAGGGAAGGTATGTATTTAGCTAGTACATTCCAAATAGTCATTCTTTCCATCGCTCTTGCCGACAAGATCAACTTTTTTAAAGCGCGCGAGAGTCTGGCACAAAAGGAAAAAAAGCATCTCGAAGAGATTGATAGAATCAAGACCAATTTCATCATGAATGTCTCGCACGAATTGAGAACCCCCCTGACACTAATTATAGGAACAATTGACAACGTAATTTCGGGAAAAAGCGGAGAGTTGATCGCGCCCACTTATGATGGTTTTAAAGTCATTAAACGAAATGCGGGACGCCTGCTGCTCATGATCGATAACCTTCTAAAAATCACCAGGCTTGAATTCAAAAAATTCGTCTTGAACAAAAAAGAGATTGCATTAGACCCTTATTTGCGTTTTATATTCTCGGAGTTTGATTCTCTGGCCAAATCCAGAAATAATGAGTTTTGCTATGAAAAAAGATGTTCAAATGATCCTTTGGTAATAGTCGATCTGTCGTTATTGGAGACGGCCTTGTTGAATGTATTGGCAAACGCTTTTAAATTCACACCGCCTGGAAAACCTATCCGTTTGATATTAGATACTACTGCAAAAGGTGTTGTAATCATGATCGAAGACTCGGGTCCCGGCATTTCGGAAAAACAAAGGGATTCAATTTTTAACCGTTTCTTTCAAACAGAAGCTAAAAGCAATAGAAAATCAGAGGGCGCAGGTATAGGCCTTTCACTGGCAAGAGAAGCTCTAACCGCTATCGGTGGTGATATAACCTTTAAAAATGGGCCAGAATGTGGAACGATATTCTCACTTATTCTTCCTGATTCAGGAAGTGTAGAAAAAACTGATCCTGTTATTCATGATCGAACTATGGTTGCTATTGTAAGGGATACTTTTTCAACCCAACAAATCAAATCAGATACTTTTTCAGATCAACCCAATCTACCAAAAGTTCTTATTGTTGAAGATAACCAGGACTTACTCGATTTTCTTTCTACAGAACTCGCCATCGATTTTTCTGTCCTTACGGCCGTCAACGGCATAGAAGCGCTTGAGCGGTTAAAACAAGGCCTTATTCCTGATCTTGTTATCAGCGATGTGATGATGCCGGAAATGGACGGTATTGAGCTGGTCAAAGAAATTCGGAATCTTGGATATCTCAAAATTCCTTTTCTGTTTCTTACTGCCAGATTATCATTTGAAGAAAAGTTGGAACTCCTTGAAGAAGGTGCCATTGATTGCTTGTATAAACCATTTTCACCTCAGGAGTTACGTTCCAAGGCGCATAACATAGTTCGCCGGGATATCGAATTGAAACAATCCGTGAAAGATCAATTAAGAGAAAAGGTTATCAAGGTTTTAGATGATGAACTGGATAGAAGCGAAATACCAGCGGAAAAGATTGATATTGACAGGCTGATAAGAACATTCGCCACGGTAAACAAGCTTACAGTCAGGGAGGAACAGGTCATGGCCTTGGCCTTTATCGGCAAGTCTGATAAAGATATCGCTTCTGAACTAGATGTCGCCACCAGCACTGTTTCCAATACTCTCAGTCGTGTCTATAAAAAAGCAGGTGTCTCCGGCAGGGTTGAATTACTACGAAAGATCACCGGGGATATTGTGTCTCTGCCCGGCGATATATTCACGCCATCGTGACAGACGGACTCTTCACAGGTACGGGTCAGTTTCATGTGATGAAACGGGAGGATCTGAAACTACTGGAAGAATTTCATTTATTGTAGAAATTGCCCCGATTGAAACGATTCTAAAATACTTGGATCTTTGGTAGGCGGCATCCTCAAGAGATCCGTCGGCAACTATTGAAGAGATTGTTTATACCCCAATAGATGGCGGCTGGCATTAAGATATGGGTGGTCTAGTCAGCTAGACTCTCCAAAAACACCTTTTTTGATGAGGACTGGGGTCTGTTTAAACGAGAAGACGAAAAACATTTGATATCTGTATCATGTATGAAGAGTACGGTGAATAAGATTGCTCTTCATTTATCGTTATAACCAACAGATACCTTGGTGGTCGGGATATTTGCAACTGCCCTGTTTGATTTATCTGAGGCAGACCGGGTACTCAGAATCAAGCAGGAGGAAGATCCGAATATCGTTAATCAGAGGGTCTTCTCCCTGTCTGATAGTTTGATGTTTAATATGTTCTGCCATCCCTTTTCTTTACCTCTTCAATCCATATGACTTTCAATGCAGTCTCGATATTGAAAAACACACGATACCTGCCAATCCTAAGTCTGTGTTCGTATTTGTGGTTTTCCAGTGCCTTTATATTGCAGATGGCAGTCAACGGCATCTTCGCAATCTAACCTGTTTTCAGTCCAATTGCCTTGGGAATGATTAACTCTTTTTCAGTTGGAAAAACCGGATCGGCTTGTCCTTTAATCTTGAATTCCTGAACCATTTGTTGAAGATCAGTAGCCCGTTTCGACAATTCGCCGGACGCGCTTGCCGATTCTTCGGAGATAGACGAATTTTGTAGAACAATATCGTTGACCAGACTTAGGCTTGAATTGATCTCATCAACACTCGCGACCTGATCCCTTGAGGAATTGGCAATATCCCCGATAAAACTGTTAACTTTTTCAATATCGATTTTTATTTCATTCAGCCTTTCGGCTGTTTTTGTCGCATTTTCTACTCCATTTGCAACCTCTTTGATGGCATTTTCAATCAGATCTGTTGTATCTTTGGCAGCGACAGCGCTTCGTCCAGCAAGGTTTCTCACCTCTTCGGCCACAACTGCGAAGCCTTTACCGTACTTTCCGGCTCTGGCAGCTTCAACCGCTGCATTTAGTGCCAGTAGATTGGTTTGAAAGGCTATCTCATCTATGACTTTGATGACTTTTGAGACCTGCGAGCTGCTGCTACTAATCTTCTCCATGGACGCCACCATAAGTTGCATCTGTTCATTTCCACTGACGACTCCTTTTGTTGCCTGAGAAGATAAAGCCTGGGCCTGGGTTGCATTTTCGCTGTTGATTTTCGCCTGACTACCGATTTCACTCATGGATGAGGATATTTCCTCAAGACTTGCCGCCTGCTGAGTCGTGCCGTCTGCAAGGGTTTGAGAGCTGGTCGATACTTCATTTGCACCTGATGTCACCTGCTCGCTTACCTCTCTGACTTTTGTCAGGGTTCTTCCCAACATATCCAGGGCGCGATTAATGGTTTTCTTGAGTTGTTCAAATCCTGTAAATTCAGAAATGATGCGCTTGGTAAGGTCTCCCTGCGAAAGAGAGGCCATGACTGTATTAGTTTCGGTCAGGATATCCCTCCTCGATTTTTCGTCACGTCCCATTTTTTCCGCAGTCTCTTCCAGCTGATCCTGGAATCTCCTGTTCATTCTGCTATAAACAACCAAGAGTACGGTTGCTCCCAACAAGTTGATACCATTGATTATCAGTGATTCAGAAGGCTGGTTGACCACGTCGCTCGCTATAATGCCATTGCTTTCAAGGAGAAAAAGAGCTACCAGGGTTGCTACTGATAATCCTCCGAAAATAGCGCCCCCGACGGTTCCCAAAATAATGAAGGAGAGCAGAAATACGATTCCGTACCATGCGACTGCAAAGTTCATGATCCCACCCCCGGTCGCAATGATGAAGGTTATAAGCAGATAGAGCAACAGGGTTAATGAAGTACCGGGAATGATGAATGAGGTCACCTTCCTCAGTGTAAGAGGAACAGCAGATATGAGAACACCTGCAAAAAAAATGGCAGCAGCGGTCATAACCTCACCTACAGAGAATTGCCATCCAGCCATGATAATGGCTATTAAATCTAAAATTAAAACAAAAATGATGATTACTTTGGCTTTGGCAAATTCGATAGAATTCTGTTTAATGTTTTGATTGACAAACCAATTGAAAAGTCCATTCCAAAATCCCTTATCTGATTTTTCCATATTGTTTTTTTGCCTACAGATTAAAACCGTAATACAACGAAGTTCCCTGGCTTTGCTCCTCAATATCCCGAGCTTGAGTTGAATTGTATAAAGCAGCCATGGGAGTGTCTTGATACGTTTTCTCAAAAATGGTGACATCATTATAAATAAAAAAGCACCCTTTGTGTAGGGATATAAGTCTTAATTCAGATAAGGGGACATTGACAAAGTATACAAATTAATTTCTTCTCAGAGTCTTTGCCACTGGTATGATTGATACATGCAACCGCCTTGCTGTTTTAGCAAGCAATATTAATTTGATCGCAAGCATTTCCTGACTTGAGGAAACGGATAACGTTGGATCCCAAAACGAAACATTGTCATTTCCATGTTGTATTGTTTGTATTCACTTTTGAGTTCTTCATTTATCCGGGTATACTATTCCAGTTGATGTTTTACTCTCTCTGCTATCTGATTCAAGATTAGCGATCTTTGCCATCGCCGACGATACCATTCTTTTCAATCCTTTTTTTCTTACATGATGTAATGTCATTGGGAAAACCAATCTCGGTACTCTTGCTAATTGCTTTTATCACTATTTTTATGATTATGTTTTCTAGAAAAATCATACTCACAAGATTTTATACACATAGTCAATGTCCCCTTTTTTCTCTAAGAATTTTGTCTGAAGTTTCTCCTAAGACCAACAGAAAATCTTTGTGATATCATTTATATTCAAGTATAATGATGATCAATAATGAAATTCGTATTAATAGGCAATCATTAAAAAAGGCATATAACGGAGTTTTGGAGTACATGGATCCAGAAGACTACAGGTGAGCATATCCATGACAAATAAACCAACTTACGAAGAATTGGAACAAAGGGTTAAGGAGTTAGAGCAGGATACTGTTAAGCGTAAACAGGCAGAAGAAGGTCTACGACGATTGGCCACTGTAATTATTGATTCAAATGATTCTATCACCATACAGGATTTAAAAGGTAATATTCTAGCCTGGAACAAAGGTTCTGAAAAGATGTGCGGTTATTCTGAAATTGAGGCGTTACAGATGAATGTCAGCGATATTGTGCCTGAAAATAAAAAAGATGAAGCATTGGATTTTGTAAAAAAATTGCGGGAAGAAGAAGTAGAATCCTTTGAAACTCAACGTTTGACCAAGGAGGATAGAATAATTGATGTCTGGTTGACTGTCACCAAGTTGGTTGATGACAATGGAAAAACGATTGCAGTTGCCTCCACCGGACGTGATATTACCGAGCGTAAAAGGGCAGAAAAACAAATCTATGCCTCCCTTGAAGAAAAAGAATTAAAAAAATCAGGGTCAGGTCTTTCATTTTGACATTTTCTGATTTGCCGGAAAATGACCTGACCACCACCTACCTTACCCGAAAACCATTATAAATATTGCCTCTAGAGAAGTGCCACCATTTTATTCCCAATACCTTTCATATTTATCTCAGCAACTGCTATAACCATTTAAATTCATAGCTATTTATTTGTTGCTTAAGAATCCTTCCTGATGATTTATTTGTCCCGGAAGTTCACGGTAGTGCAATTTAGGTAACAAAGGAATGGGCTACATTGGTCTGGGATTTGGACATGTAAAACACTTCAATATTTTAAATCAAATACCTATCATTTATCAGACGGAGAAGCAAAATTCTGGCTTGAATCTCAAATTGAATTGGCAAAAAACTACAAACTAAACCGACAACAATTGCACGAAATTTTTATGAAAAGTTCTCCCAAGCAAAACCCAGGAAAGATGAGTTTCATTATCCCCGATTTAATCGATCAATTAACTCCGAAACACTATCATGGTGCACTTGAATAGGTGTTACTGGTTATTTTTTTTAATATCCCTTCGCACTGGTGGTACAAACACCTGGCGAGTGTCCATTCTCTTCATTTCAATGGCACCTTCAGGGCATTGATGGGCACATACACCACAGCCAATACATTTTGCCTCTTTGATGACGGCTGTTGCATTAGTTATTTCTATGGTTTCCATAGGGCAGGCGTCAAAGCATAATCCGCATAGTGAACAGGCATCTTCATTGACAACCGCCAAAAAATTAGTATAACAATGATAGGCCATCGCACCGCTATAGTACATTTGAAAGATGGTGCAACAGCACTTACAGCAGCTGCAGATCGCTTCTTCTTCAAGTTCCGGATTGAGATGAATATGAAATGTTTTATGGACGAGCCCTTCATCGGCAGCTTCAGCGAGAATTTTTTTTGCCTCATCTTTGGAAACCAGTTTTGCAAAATTATATTCCGAAGCAAACTGAGCGCTTTTTCCCAGCAAGAAACAATTTGATTTGTTATTTGTCACCTTGCAGGGTTCACCCAACAGATCTTTCCCATGACGGCAGTAACAATTAGCCAAAGCGATATAGTCATGTCCATCAACGATTCTGGATACCTCTTCAGCAGGCATAACCTTATCTCCCATCGGTTCATCTATCTCAGTTTCAATGGGGATGATCCGCGGTACAGGAGGGAGTTGTCTGGATAACTCCACCAAATCGTCATAGTTTTCCTGGTTAGAGTCGGCCAGCTCATTGAACATCCTGTCAAATAACCTGACCAGATTTTTATGCCATTCTGAGGTTTCACCCCGAAAATTGGTGTATTCAAACATACCCGGAAAAAAAGGTAGCAACCGATATACCATGACACCCGTTCGCCTGCTGGGAAGGCCCACGACTGCTCCTTTCTGCATGAGACTCTCCAGCATTGCCAGCAGTACATTTTCCGTCATGCTGCAATTTTCCTTTAGCTGCTCCAGGGTTTGAGACGGTCTATCAAACAACTTTATGAACTCTGCCTGTTCGTTTGTAAACATCTCCTGCAGCAATTCAATCAGGGTTCCGTTGATGGTAAAGGGGATTGCGCCGGCATTGACAATTGTCTGTGCCGCCTCATTCCAAAGTTGGTCGTTCGCAGACATCTTATTTCTCCATTTGAGCAGCAGGATTGATATTATCCTTTATCAGTCTTTTTAATAGTTTTCCGGCTGGTGTACGGGGCAGTTCTGACATGAAGTCTACTGATCTCGGGCATTTTATGGTTGAAATCCTACTTTTGCAATACTCGATCAGTTCCTCTGCCAGTTCAGGCCCGGCTTCTGCCATATCCACCGGTTGAACAACCGCCTTGACTTCCTCGCCAAACTCTTCATTGGGAACACCAATTACTGCCACATCAACTACTTTCGGATGCATGACGAGTATATCTTCCGTCTCCTGAGGGTAAATGTTGACCCCACCCGATATGATCATAAAAGATTTTCGGTCTGTCAGGTACAGATAGCCCTCTTCATCCAGATAACCGATATCCCCAATGTTGGTCCATCCCTTTTCATTTCGATCGGAGGCTGTTTTTTCCGGTTCTTTCAAATAGGAATAATCCCGCCCGCCTTCCAGGTAGATAACACCCGGTTCCCCATGAGGCAGTTCGTTTCCGTTTTCATCCATGATGTGAATGGTTGCTGTAAATCCCCTTCCCACAGAACCTTTATGTTCGAGCCATTCAGGTGAAGTAATGAATGTCACAAGAGAGGTTTCGGTTCCGCCCCAGAATTCGAAAAGAATCGGTCCCCACCATTCGATCATCCTGTCTTTTACTTCCACCGGACAGGGCGCTGCCGCATGAATGGCACACTGCAGGCTCGATAAGTTATACTTGGTACGGGATTTTTCATGAAGCTTCAGGATCCGGACAAACATTGTCGGCACCCATTGGGAATGAGTTACCTGATACTTTTCAATTGCTGACAGCGCATTTTCAGCATCAAATTTTTCCATGATTACAACGGTGGCCCCCGTTTGCAAGACTCCAAGGGCAGTAGCAGCAGGAGCGGAATGGTACAAGGGTTGGGTGGATAAATAAACCGACTTATCATTGATCTGAAAAAGGGCACACATTCCTTCCAACGCTGGATCCATTGTTCCAACCGGAATATCGGGCACCTCCCACTTGATTCCTTTGGGCCGTCCGGTTGTTCCGGAAGAGTAAAGCAAGAAGGTGCCGCTTATGTTATAGTCGATGGGAACGCCTTTATAGTGTGCAACAATTTCTTCAAAGGAGTCATAGCCGTCTATGGTAGCTCCCAACATCAAGTGGTGAGCAACCAGTGGGGTGCAGTCGTACAGCTGTTTTGCGAGTTCAGAAAATCTCTCTGACGTGATTAATAATTTTGCCTCGCAGTTGTTGATCACGTACTCAGCTTCATCCAACTTCAAATGAGTACTGATGTTGGTAATTAACAAACCCGCATCAAAGGCTGCATTAATAATTTCCATGTAGATATCGCAGTTCTCAAGCAAAACAGCGATATTGTCCTTTTCTTTCAATCCGATTTTTTTAAAATACTGAGCGATTTGATTAACCTTGTAACTGTATTCATGACAAGTGATGATTTCTCCGCTGTTAACCATGATGATAGCCGGAGCGTCGGGTTTTGTTTTAGCATAAACGGTATGGTGTTTCATGGTTGAGCCCTCTTTTTGGTTTTTGTGGTTAAAAAAATGATGTGTATATTTTTTATATTCTCAGGGCTTTCTTATCAACTTTGCCAATCGCTGTCAGAGGGATTTCTGCCATAAATTCAATGATTTTAGGCACTTTATAGGCAGACAGATTTTCCCGGCAGTGAGCTGTAATTTTATCCTTCAGTGCTTTTTCCTCTGTGTCTTTTACAGCTTTTTTTAGTTGAATGACCGCTTTCACAATCTCACTGCCTGGACGGTCCGGATTGGATTCACCCACAATGGCACAAATCTCGATTTCCGGAAGTTCATACAGGGATTCCTCGACTTGCTTGGAATAGACATTGAAGCCACCAACCAACAGCATGTCCTTGGTGCGATCAACAATAAAAACAAATCCGTCTTCATCCATCTTCGCCACATCGCCGGTATACAGATACCTGTCTCCATTAATTTCTTTGAAAGCTTTTTGGGATGCTTCCGGATTCCCGTAGTATTCCTTCATTACTTGGGGGCCGCAAACAATAAGTTCTCCGGGCTCACCAATTGGCATTTCCCTATTCCCATCAACCAGGTCCATTATTTTAATTTTAGTATTTGGAAGGGGAACACCAACCGATCCCAGCTTTTTCATGCCATATTGCGGGTTCATGGTCACTAGGGGGCTTGTTTCAGTCATACCGTATAGCTCAACAACCTTTCCCTTGCCAATAAATGATTCCAGTTGGATCAGAGTATTATCATCCATCGGAGCTGCACCGGACCCGCAGAACATAAGGGATGTAAAATCGATTTCAGCAAATAACGGGTTTTCATTTAGAAGCTGAAACAGGGTTGGAACATTGCCCATTTGTGTGACACCATATTTTTTAATGTCCTTGCAAATTTGATCGGTATTTCTGGGGTCAGGGACAAGGATTTGAGTATTTCCCATGGCTAAAGTCGTTAGCCCGATAAACAGACCGGCCACGTGGAAAAAAGGAAATCCGCTGCAGGAAATATCCCGACCTCGCTTTGACCCCAGGTTATCCAAATTCGGATCAATATCCTTGTCTATCCAGCGAATAAATGTGGAGCTGTTGAATACTTGATTCCTGTGAGTCAGCACGGTTCCCTTGGAGGGCCCGGTCGTGCCACCTGTATATTGCAACAGGCATGTATCGTCCGGGATAAGTTCCACTTCGGGTTTATCTGCTGGAAAAGTTGAGATCAACTGTTTGTATGAAATAACCTCTTTCCCCTTTAAGGGGACAATCTTTCCAGTGGGAACCTTTTTCAGTCGTTTTGCCAGAAATTGTTTAAAACCTGGTAAAAAGTCCACGATATTGGTTGCAATGACCTGTTTAAGATCAGGAATCTGATCTGCAACGTCAGCCAGCTTGTGTTGTAAAATTGCATCAAGGGTAATGAGTACTTTGGCCCTGGAGTCATTTAATTGATGAACCATCTCCCGTGGCGTCAAAAGAGGAGATACTCCGGAAACCACGCAACCCGCTTTCATCGTTCCGACAATTGCAACTAGATACTGGGGGGTATTCGGCAGACTGATACCGACCACATCTCCCTTCACACATCCTTTGTCAATGAGAAAACTGGCGAATCGATTGGAAAGATTATTCAACTGACGGTAGGTGCATGAATTGCCCAGGAAATGAAAAGCTGTGTGTTCAGGGTTTGCATTCAACCCCGTTTCGATGAGATCAAGAAACGTGATATCCGGAATCGGTAATTCTTCGGGGATATGATCGTCGTAGCATTTGAGCCAGGGTCTATCGTTGTAAGCCGTCATGACTATCTCCGCTTTTGGTATTATTGAATTTCTCTATTCTAAAAGTGTAACAACTGATCTGCACTATTGTTTTAACCTTGTTGAGATGAGGAGAATACCTGCTTCTTCAGGAACAGGTCAGCACCTGCTTAAACAAGGGCGTCTGTTTTTCGAGTTCGCAGGCGATCTGTTCCCGGTGCAGGTCTGATCCACCACCATCAAAATTCATGGCACGGGTTTGCAGGTGATAAAGACCGATATCCATCTCTTCTGTCCAACCAATGGCTCCGTGAAGATACATCCCCTGTCGGCAAACATCTGTATGCACCGAATTAGCCTTGATTTTTGCAGCTGAATTAAGAATCCTGTCCGGGTTTTGTGTGGCAATGCTCCAGGCGGCTTTATAGACCAGGTATTTCAAACCGTCGATGTCTGTCAGCAAATTCACCAACCGGTGTTGAACCACCTGAAAGGAGGCCAGCTTCCGGTTAAATTGTTTTCGTTCCTTGGTGTAGTTCACTGTCAGATTAAAGGCTGCCCGGGCGCCACCATACATTTCTGCAGCTTTGAGAACGGACGATTGCTGAATGATGGTATCGATTATGATGTCACCATTGTCTATATCCCCCAGGATGTTGCTTTTAGGGACACGCACATTCACGAATGAAACTTCACCCCGGTCATCGCGGGCAATGGTCGGCATGGTTTCAATCCTAATCCCTTCAGTTTTGGGGTCCACCATAAACACGGAAATGTTATTAGTGCTGGTACGGGCTGAAACCAGCAGTCGGCTGGATGTGCTCGCGTAAGGGACAAAAAGTTTGACGCCGTTCAGAACAAATCCATCACCATCCGAAACAGCCTTGAGTTGAATATCAGAAATTCTGTAACCGCCACTCTGCTCACTATGAGCCAAAGACCAGGTGTCACCTTTTTCTGCAATTCCAGGCAGATACACCTCTTTCTGCTCTTCGCTGCCATAAGTCAGAATCGGCAGGCCGCATTGCATGGTCGAAAAAAAAGGTGATGGTGCAATTGCTCTTCCCACCTCCTCCATCAGGAGGGTTAGTTCAATGAATTCTCCATCGGACCCGCCATACTGTTCAGGAAATATAATGCCCAGATAGCCCAGGTTGACCATTTTCTTCCACATTTTCTTGTCATAGCCTGGGGCAGTTACTTTTACCTGTCGTGTTTTTTCATACGGGCACTCTTTTTTAAAAAATTCTCGAGATGACTTCTGGATCATCTCCTGATCTTTAGTTAATGCTAAATCCATGTTCTTGGTTTCCTCCGGGTTAGGATCGGGGCAATTGTAATCCAAAGTTGGCAACAATGTTGCGTTGAGTGTCGGTTGTGCCACCTGCGATAGACATTCCGATTGCAAAATAATAGGTCTGTTCGATCATGCCCCGTAGACGCGTCCAACGGTCATCCTTGCGCAACGGATCCATTTGGGAATATCCTTCCAATACTTCAACGCCGAATTGGGTCAATCTGTCTAACAATTCATCCACAAACGCTTTATCCCTTGAAGGTTCATGAATAACAATATCTCCACGTTCAACTTTCCAGACAGCTTCCCGGCCAAGCAGCGATAGCTTCTCCACTTCCATCACCAAATCGGCCAGCCTGAATCTCACCAGCGGATCATGGATTTGACCAGTTCCCTTGACATATTCGACCAGTTCATCAATCAGCCGCCTCATCATTCCGCTTGCACCAATAGCCATTCCTCTTTCGAACGAAAGGGCGGTCATCAATTGAGCCCACCCTCTATTTTCTGTACCCACCAGATTTCTGGCTGGGATCTTGACTTCATCAAAAAAGACTTCATTAAATAGGTGATGACCGACGAAATTTTTTAAAGGATTTACTTTTAGCCCATCACTCTGCATGTCGACAAGAAACAGGCTAATACCATCGTGCTTTTTTTGACAGTTTCGATCCGTTCTGGCAGCTAGCCACATCCACCGAGAGTGGTGGGCACAACTGGTCCAGACTTTCTGGCCATTAATGATATATTCGTCTCCTACTCTTTCGGCATAGGTCTGCATGCTTGCCAAATCGCTTCCCGAATCAGGTTCACTGTAACCCGTGCACCAGACACCATCCTCGTCTCCTGCAGCTATTGGTGGAAGATAAGTTTTTTTCTGTTCATCGCTTCCGAAAATCATCAGCGATGGTCCGACCCAACCTGTTCCGCTGATTCCCATGGTTGTACCGGGAATGCCCCAATATCCGACCTCTTCTTCAAACACCATTTTTTGGATATGGGATACACCTAAGCCGCCATACTCTTTTGGCCAGGATAGGGTTAGCCATTTTTTTTTAGCCAGCTTTTTGGAAATCGACATGATAAATGCCCAATCCTCATCTGTTTCACCCTCGTCTAACATGATCCAGTATTTTTTCACCGGAATGTTTTCTCTGACGAATTCCCGGATTTCATCTTTAAATAATGTCTCTTTTTCTCCAAATCCAAATTCCATTGTAACCTCAACGGTTTAAGTTTTAATAAATGCTGTAATTCTCTGGAAAAATTATACTGTAAGAACTGCCGGTATCTGCTTCCTGTCTCGCATCTCTACAGTGTCCTCCAGGGAGAGTTGAGATTGATAATCAGTGTCTTCTTACTCAGGTGTATGTCGAGTTTGGTTTTATCAACCATCCGATAAGCAGTATTCTACGAAATTTCCAGAAGCAGTTTCTCCTCGATGGCTCGGTACGCAATCACGATTCTATCGGTTTCTTCTGCTGCAGTTATCCTTGCCCATATTTTCAACTGTAATCTTCCTCGGTTAAACCTATGCCGAATGATCAAAGCGTCTCTAAAAAACCAGGTTATGTCTGATATAACCTGGTTTACCTTTCAATTATACAGTTTTTACAAGTCCGTTTCCAAGAACCACCCGACCGTCTCCACCTTCGGTCAGAACGATATACTTTTTATCTTCAATTTTCCATCCCTTTGTCGTCAGGGTCTCACCCGGAAAAACCACGTTCTTGAACCGTACGCCAAACGATTTCAGTTTTGAGGGATCTCCTTCACAGATACTGTTGATGATTGCACGACCGGCAAAACCATATGTACAGAGACCATGCAGGATGGGTGTCTCAAAGCCACCCAATTTGGCAAATTCAGGATCGATATGCAGAGGATTTTTATCGCCGCTTAGTCGATATAAGGCAGCCTGGTTCTTGGATGTTTGGTACGATATCTCAAAATCAGGCGATTTTTCTTCCGGTGGATCGTACTTTTCTGCCTTGGGTCCCCTTTCCCCACCGAAGTTTCCACCGCTGCGGTCCATGATTGATAATCTGGTTTCAAAAAGAAGTATACCGTGGTCATCGGTGTGCCGGGTTTCGAGATTGACCACCGCGCCCTTGTCTCCCTTATCGTATATGGATGTTACAATGGAAGAAGTGTTGATTGTTGCTGACGGTGGCAGGGGCTGATGCATGATAATCTCCTGTTCACCATGCAGAACTGCAAACAGATTCAGGTTCGCAGTTTCAAATGTTGCCATTAATGCCGGGAGCATGGGAACAACTGCAAATGTAGGATAGACTTTTAAATCTTTCTCATAAATAAAAGACAAATCGTTTATATCGGCCCCGATTCCGAGTGCGTATAAAATCGCCGTGTCTTCCGTATAGGCGAAAGGTTCACCGTCTACTCTTTTTCCAATGATATCGGTATTAACTGCCATAAATGGTAATCTCCTAAATTATGATTAAACACTACTTCTGAAACTAATTACTTCCGAGTGTGCGATAAAAGCTGGCTATTAGTTGCAATATAAATGCCAGCCTGGAAATATGACAAAATGCTAAAAAACCAATATGATGGACTTCCTTTTAATTTTGACTTCCATGTAAATGTATCAAATATAAGTTAATGAACGAAATTAAGGACATTACTTATGAAATCCAAAAGAGGTCGTCAAGCAATCGTCTTACTCAAAATATACTAATATAATAAAAATTACAGCTTGTTGAAAATTTGTTCAGTTTTGATCCATCAGATTGTTGTCAATAATGAACGATATTTAGGACTTTTTCTTGTTGACCCGTAAAAGCAACACTTGATAGAGATATGACAGGTGATTAATGAACGAAGACTTGGCAAACTTCACTTTCCATTACACAGAAAATTTCAATGAAACAAAAGCACTCCGGTAATGCAGTCAGCCCTAAAAACCATGACTCGACACTGGCTGTGGCAGCCATGTTCGCCGAAGATTTTTCTATCGACTGGCTGATAGAACTAACCGGTTTGAAGGCCACTCAGATTTTGACGAGCATTGACAAAGCCATCAAAGAAGGCTGGCTGAAATATATCGACTCCGGACGATATCGGTTTAGAAATTCGGAGAAAAAATCTGAATTAATTCGAACACTGGCACCGGAAGTAACAGGCAAGTGGCGACGGATGATAGTCGATCGCATTATTTGCAACACTACCGACAAGGATGAGGCGGTAATGGCGGCGGCACATCATCTGCTTCATCTATCCAATGATGAAGTTGGGTGTCGGCAGCTGTATCTGGCAGGCGAAGGTCGTCGCAAAGCCCATCAACTTCAAACCGCCCTGGAATGTTATAAAAAGGTAATTGAGGATACGCGTCGCAAAAAAAGTTACGAAGCCTATCGACTTTTTACGGACGCAGTTATTGCCTATTCGAAAATTGTTGATATTGGCTCAGGTATTCCGGAAATTATCCCCCTATTGAAGGAAGGTGTTGTCAAAGCCCGAAAGCGAGATGATAAAGTACAACTAGCCCTGTTGGAAATCCACTTGGCTAAAAATGAATGGTTTTGTTCCAAATTCGACGTGGCATATAAACACTTTTATCGTGGTTGGGAGTTGGCCCGGAAAACAGAAGACTCCAGGCTGATGCGATCGGTGCAAGGTATTGCAGTGTTTTTTCTGTATGGCCAGGGACACTACAGGGAAGTCATCGAGCATTATGAAAACGTTGTAGATGATGTGGAAACACTGGTACTTGGACGAGTACCACTTCTATCTGCACAGTTCATCGGCGCCTGCTATGCTTATAACGGTCAAATTACGCGGGGGATGGGTATGCTTGATACGGTTTATTCCCATTGTCAAAAAAGCGGTGATTTTCTTACAGGTAGTTATACCGGATTTCACATTGGCGGAATCCTTATAGAACTCGGCCGTTACGCTGAAGCGACCCACTACCTGGAATGGGCACTGGAAAAAGCAAGGCAGGAAGGAAACGAAGTCGCCTCGGTTCTTAACATGATGCAACTGTCTGTTGCCTACTATTTCAATGATAATACAAAGAAGTCGGTCGTTTACATGAAGAAGGTAGTCGGCACCAAGGAATACGTGCCGCGACTTCGTGTTCATGCTGTCAGCCATATGTTTCTTGCCCTGATGTGGGAAATGCAAATTGGCAGGTACCCCCGAGTCGTCACAACTCGCTTGGACGAAACCGTTCGAGCCATGTCCAAAGGAAGGGATCCTTTCCCGAAAGGGGTTGCGTATCGATACATTGCACTACTAGACGGTCGCCAGACTACATCACGAGAAAAAGTCATCAAATCCCTGCTGCTTTCGGAAAAATGGCTAAAGAGATCCGGACATGAGATACAGCTGGCAAGGACTCGTATCCTGCTTGCCCGTGAGTATCTTTCAGCCGGAAACGAGCAGCAGGCAAAAACAGTGATAAAAAAAAGTAGTTATCTGCTGGATTCTTTTCTCCAGGATCAGGTTCCGGACGATCTCCGATTCCTGCTGAAAGATTTGAGAACGGATAAGAATCTGTTGAAGGAGATCATGAAAATGGGGCAGAATCTGGTCTCTATCCGCAACGCACACGATCTTGTTAATCGAATTCTGGTTGTGGTTAACCGGATCACTGGAGCAGAGCGAAGCGCTATTTTTCTATTGAATGAGGATTCGAGTAATCGGGATTTGGTATTGCTGGCAACCCGCAACTTCAGTGAAGAAGAAATAAACCGTGTTGAATTTGTAGCCTCTAAAATGATGATGCAGGATGCACTCCAGGCGGGTGAATTTCGCAGCCGTCTGATGACTCCGGTAGCCGATGCAGATCTTCTGACTAAGGATGAAATCCGATCCTGCATATGTGTTCCCTTGAAATTGAGAGACCGGGTTGTTGGTATTCTTTATATGGACAACCGCTTTTTTCCCAATGTATTTAGAGAATCGGACAGCGAAATCCTGGATTATTTTGCAGCCCAGGCTGCCATTGCTCTGGATAATGCCGCTGTTCATGAACGGAATGAGTTGTTGATACAGAAACTGGAGGGTGAAAAACAATACTTCGAGGCGCAGCATCTTGACGATTTAAGTCCGGAAGGGTTTGTAGGCAACTGCAAAGCAACACGGCGAGTTCTTGGTAGTGTGAAGCAAGTTGCAAAAACTGACTCGACCGTGCTAATTCTCGGCGAAACCGGTGTCGGTAAAGAGTTGATTGCGCGAGCGATTCACCAGAACAGCACCCGTAAAGACCGCCCTTTTATTCGTGTCAACTGCAGCGCCTTTCCGAATACGATGATAGCTGCGGAGCTGTTCGGTCATGAAAAAGGAGCTTTTACAGGTGCTGTTGAACAACGCCTGGGAAGGTTCGAACTGGCCGATACCGGAACCCTGTTTCTGGATGAAATCGGAGATATCTCGATGGAGGTTCAGGTAAGTCTTCTTCGAGTTCTACAAAGTCATGAATTCGAAAGGATCGGGGGGGGAACGACCCTGCATTCAAACTTCCGTTTGCTAACAGCAACAAACCGCAATCTGGAGCAAGCGGTCAAGGCGGGAACATTCAGGGAAGATCTGTTTTATCGATTGAATGTTTTTCCCATTCACATTCCTCCACTGAGGGAACGTAAAGAAGATATTCCCCTGCTGGTTTCCCATTTTCTGAAATCTTACACGGAAAAACTCGGGAAGCCCCTCCCCAACCTGACACATCATGATATGAAGCGGTTGGTTGCTTATCACTGGCCGGGAAATGTTCGAGAGCTGGAGAATGTTATTGAACGGGGGGGGATACTAAGCACAAGAAACCAATTCCGGTTACCCTTGCTGGGACAGTCAGGTTCGATACTGTCAGAAAATACGGAGATACTTACAATGGAAGATGCGATGCGGCAGCATATCCTTAGCGCCCTAAGAAAGTCCGGTGGCAAGGTTCGCGGAAAAGGGGGCGCTGCCGAGATACTGGATATGAAATTCAACACCCTTTTCTCCCGAATGAAGAAGTTGGGAATTGAACGATCTGATGTGATTTCTATTATTTAGGTTAACAACTTGACTAACAAATAGGACAAAAGGAGAAGAACAAGAACGGGACGTTGTTGACAAAGTGTACAAAAATGGATATTGTTGATCATATTAAAAACATACTTATCACAATAAGGAAATTAGGAGTGATTCACCAGGGACATTGCACCCTGTAATGATCAGAGGGATCGAAAAGCGTGATATCGTTGATGATGATAAAGATCGCCTGGATTCTGTTTTCCGAATGGGTGAACTTGCTGTGAAAACTAAAACCAGCATCAACGCATGGGCACTGATGAACAATCACGCTCATATCTTACTTCGAAGTCGTGAAATCGGTCTTTCCATGTTTATGCGTCGGTTGCTGTCCGGTTATGCTTCATCGTACAACCGCAGGCATCGTCGGTACGGGCATCTTTTTCAAAACAGGTACAAATCCATCATTTGCCAGGAAAATTTATATTTTATGGAATTGGTTAGGCTTTCCCATTTAAACCCTTTAAGAGCAGGTACCGCTGATTCATTAATAAAGCTGGATCACTACAAGGGTGTGGGCACTCCGTCCTGACAAATCGTCAGAAAAAAGAATGGCAGAACAGAGAATATGTACTTCTCTGGTTTGGCAAGCGTGAAAAAGTAGCCCAAAAAATGTACCGGGAACTTGTATTGTAAAAAGCGGAATTGACCAGGGAAAAAGGCCTGAATTAACTGGCAGAGGGTTAACTCGGTCAATAGGAGGATGATCTGCTGTTAAAACGTTACGAAAAAAAGGACACAAGAAAAAGATGATGAAAGAATTACTGGTCGTGGAGAATTTGCATCGGAAATTATAAAAAGGGTAGAAGAGAAGATAAAGCAACAACTAGGGATGTCTGAAAAGTTGCATAACTGAATCAATGAAGAACTCATAAGCGTATGCAAACAAAACAACATGGAATTGAAAATGGTTCGATCGGGAACCCGACATCATCCGCAACCTCAAATCAGAAAAACACTTGCGATCAAATTTGTGAATCAATGGGGGATATCACTGGCTGAAACAACACGGCAGTCAGGTGTTACGACATCAACAACGGCATGGATTCTGTGTAGAAATTAGTTTGTATACTTAGTCAACAACGTCCCCTTTCCACTTTCTCCTGTCAGTTTAAGAATTGACTTTTGACTGCGACCAATAATGGCTACCTTCCCGGAATTTTCAATTTGATAGGACTCACCAGTTTTTATAATATGGTCGTTAATATCTCCAGCCTGGGTAATCCACAAGACACCTTTTTCACATTGAATTGAAATCCCCGCGGAATATCCATCCAGAATTAACATCTCATTATTTGACAGCTGATAGTCCATTTTATCTCCTTTTTCATAAAACCATCAGTTGCGAGGTCAGCATTGATAGATCTCGCAATCTTCCGGTATCCGGTTTTTATTTTTTCAAATCCAGAAAGATCTGTTTATTTCTGGAGCAAAATCTGTTTTGGTGAGTCCAATATCCCTCCTTAATGCTCGATCATTCAGCTGTCTCAACTCATTTCTATTTTTTGATCGTTTAACCCAAATCTTAACCAATCCTGCGAGTGTCCGTTTTTTATTATTAAGTTTTATTTTTTCTCCTACTATTAATAATACTAATTACAAACAACACGGATGTATAATAACATCCTTTTATACAGGGGTGACAAACCAAAGTTTCTAATGGAGGCATTAATTATTTTAAGGTAAAAACATGATTCAAAATCTCTCACAGCTTTACACATTTGTTGTAGCTGCCAGACATCTCAGTTTCACCAAAACTGCAAAAGATTTGTTTTTAACCCAGGGTGCTGTCAGTATTCAGATTAAACACTTGGAAGAAGAGTTGGGATTTAAACTATTTCTAAGAGAGGCCAGAACTATCTCCTTGACCCGAGAGGGGCAAGAACTGCTTCAAACCGTTGAACCCGCTTTGAAACAAATTCAGGCAAGGATAGAGGCTATTAAATCAAAAAACAGGGATGACAGCCTGGTTGTTTCAACACTACCCTCTTTTGCTGGAAAATGGTTGATTCCTCGTATACTAAAGTTCCAAGGCCTATATCCAGATATTAATTTAAGAATACACACCAGTGATAAGCTGGTTGATTTTGCGAACGATAAAATCGATTGCGCGATCAGGTTTGGCTCGGGAAGTTATCCTGGCCTGTTTTCGGTCCATCTGGTAGATGAGTTTTACTTTCCCGTTTGCAGTCCAGACCTGATAACCAAAGAGCATCCCTTGGAGAAACCCGAAGATATTCAACATTATCAGCTTTTGCATGATGATTATGCAAAATTGGAAGGCATTATCACCTGGGAAAAATGGGCAGAATTCATGAGTATTTCCAACTTGGATTTTAAGCGCGGTCTTCAGTATGGCCAGTCCGATTTTGTGATTCAGGCTGCCATTGCCCGGCAGGGAATTGCAATGGCCCGTTTGAGTCTGGTGGGAAACGATCTGCAAGCCGGACTTCTAGTCCCGGCATTTAATATACCTGTCAAAACAGATTTCTCATATTACTTCGTTTGTCCGGAAGAGTACAAAACCTTAAAAAAAGTCATGCTGTTCAAAGACTGGATTGATAAAACAATGAAAAGCGAGCGAGACTGTACGGAAAAACTACTGGAATCAAACTCGGAATCCGTATTACGCAATGATGGGCAGGCTTGACTGTTAAATGATATTATTCCCGAATTGGATATAAATCCCCAATATCCCATTGCAGAGGAATAGGGAATCCATTTTCAGCCAGATAAGTTATTGGGTTTGGATCTTGCATGATAATAGGTAGGTGTATGATTAAAACTCTTTAATAACTTCAATGGGATGAAATGAATATGGATATCAAGAATCAGATCAATATTTATGAATTCGTTGACCAAAGTGGTGATCCCAGTCATTACAGTTGTTGGGGGCATGTTGACTCGGAACGTTTTAGGGATGAATGCTTTAAGGAGTTTTCGGTAAGACCGCTGGTTGTTCAACACCGCTGGCAACGGACCAAGAGAGTTATCCAGCAACAGGAGAGACGAAAGAAGGTCAGAACCCGAATCGATAGTGTTCAATGCCATCCGGAAGACCAAAATGCAATGGCTGTCACCATTGGACTGGCACCCGGGACCATTTATCCTGACAATATCAGTGACGTCGATATTAACTAGACAGATAACACTTCAAATAATCGAAAATGGACTATTATTGGTTTTTTAACCAATAATAGTCCCAAAATGGCCGATTTATCCTGATATCCACGTTTAATGGCCTCTTAATATCTTCTTTTTATCGCATTTATTCCTGGGACGAAAATCTGTCAGAACAATCAACCACTCATGACATATTTGCCATTTGCAGTCTTTCAGAGTGATAAACGAATCGGCGGGTTTAAAACAGAATTGGTTTGAGTTGTACGAAAGTGCGGTGATAAAATCCAAGAAGTCGAGGAAACAGGATAATGCCCAGTTAGGCTCCAGATGCCGGGAGAACCTAACTGGGCATTATCCTTATGATTTGACTTGAATCGGAAATATGACCCGGGTTAATCGCAGAGTTTTTTCTCACTTTTTCTGAGGAAGTGTCTTTAGAGTCCACGCGGGTATCAAATCTTGTTTTAAATCCCTTTTCTCCTTTTCTACGAATTCCAATCAAAACCAATCTTTTCTGTTCATTCTTCATTATTCCCATCCTGTTATTTGGGTTTATATGTCTTTGAAAACTAATATTGCAATATTGTGACCGTTAGCCATTTTATCTTTAAAATAGAGATTAAATTGCTAAAATAATTGTAGATTAAGCTCCATTATTATTTTTCTCCTTAAACAATTCGATTTGCATAACGACAATAAAGAACACATTGCCAGACAATTGTGATGGATTCCTGGAGACAACAATAAAAACGGAGGGCTCCCGTCAGGAAAACAATCTTTTCAGGAATAAATCTTCAGTGATCTGATGAGACCCGAGTGAGACAATAGTGTATCAATGCATTGTCTGCAAAAGGCAAAAATATCAACATAATACATGTGTTATGCAAAGTGCAAAATGGTTCATTATCGGATTTGAAGATCAAACTGTGCAAAATTGTATAGATAAGGGGAAGAAAATGCTTGGACAAAATCGATGGCTAAAATTTTTAGTACTGTTTTTCGTTTTTTTTATTTGGCATGGGAGTGCCCTTTTTGGGTATACTCCCTGGGAGGATAACGGCACCTATGTACCTGAACTGGGCAAGGTTAAGGTAAGGACTGGATTCAGTATAAAATCGATTGATGTCATCCCTATCACTCAGATGAACTGTATATTTAGGGAGATGGAGGAAAACCCGACAGCACAGACCAGTCAGATATATCGTCAGCCCCATTGCGCCAGCCTCAGGAATCAGAGGATCTTCAACAGTGAGAACTGGAATATGCCATCTGAGGCCAAACAACGAAGAGACAATAAAGCTTATCTTTGAACCGGGATTCTCGACTCTCTCCAATGTATCCGACATCTCGGGGAATGGATGCGGTAAAATCGGTAATTGCTGAAATGGGAGGGTTAATTTCCGTTAAAACCGGCTTGAACAAGGGAACCTCCTTTATTCTATCAATACCCCTGTTAAAATGAGGGTTGACATTATGGAGGGGGCGATTCTAGAATTCAAGTAACAGAACGAAAACTTGCTTTCAATCTGTCGGGAGCTTGGATAAACCAGGCTGAGATTGGTCCTTGTTATGTGGACCTTACCGTTGAACCTGATCCGGATAATGCCGGTGGAGGAAAATGCAGATTCATTTTCAGCCGTCCGTTTTTCCGGATGGCTTTTTTTTTGCCCGGTGAAAAGGGGAGGAACTGATTTACCGGGATTCCATGAATGGAATTGTGTAAAAAGGAGAAGAAAATGAATCGAGCCTCTTTAATCTATGTATTCAGTTTACTGATCAGTCTGTTGTTTACCGGCAACTGCTTTGCCGGTGACGACGAGATCACCCTGATGACACATGACAGCTTTAACATCAGTAAAGAAGTCGTTGCCCAGTTTGAAGAGGAGTATGATGTAACGCTCCGCTTTCTCAAGGCTGGTGATGCCGGTATTGTCCTCAATCAGGCAATCCTGTCCAAAAACAATCCAATGGCCGATGTCTTGTTTGGAATTGACAATACCCGGTTAAGCAGGGCATTGGAGGAAGATATTTTTGAGCCATACCGATCCCCCTTATTAGATGAAATCCAGGACAATCTGAAGCTGGATGCCAGTCATCGACTGCTTCCGGTGGATTATGGCGATGTCTGCCTGAATTATGATAAGAAGTGGTTTGCGGACAAGAATCTCGCTCCGCCAAACACTCTTGAGGATCTGATTAAACCGGCATATGACGGATTAACAGTTGTCGAGAATCCGGCTACCTCATCCCCCGGTCTGGCTTTTCTGTTTGCAACCATTGGAAGATTTGGGGAAGACAACTATTTAATCTACTGGAAAAAGCTGCGTGATTCTCGCCTGCTGGTTGTAAATGGGTGGGAAGAAGCCTATTGGGGACATTTTTCCGCTGCTTCCAAGGGTGACAGGCCCATTGTGGTCAGTTATGCCAGTAGTCCTCCCGTTGAGGTATTATATGCGAAAACCAAATTGAAGGAAGCCCCCACGGCAGCTGTTGTGTCTGATCAGTCTTGTTTTCGGCAGATAGAGTTTGTTGGAATCCTTAAAGGTACCAAAAATAGAAAGCTGGCCCGGCAATTGGTGGATTTTATGCTTTCACGAACCTTCCAGGAAGACATTCCCCTGCAGATGTTTGTATTTCCCGGAAACAGGGATGCTGTCCTTCCCGAAGTTTTTGTGAAGCATGCCAAGATGGCAAAACGACCGGTTATGCTGAGTTCTGAAAAGATCACCCAAAATCGGGAAAAATGGATTGAGGATTGGACTGAAACTGTATTAAGGTAACCGTCATAAAAAAGCCATCAAGACTGATCACGGCCGGGATTCCGTTGTTGTTTCTGGCTGTGTTTTATTTTTATCCCTTATTCAGAATCTTTGGTTTGAGCTTTCTGCCAAAAGGAGTGTTGGATGTCGCCCGTCTGGAAAAGCTGGTGACATCCAGCTATTATTTCCGCATCCTGTGGTTCACCTTCTGGCAGGCTGCCGTCTCAACCATATTGACCTTGATTCTTGCGCTGCCCGGGGCATATGTTTTTGCTAAATTCAGGTTTAAAGGAAAACACTGGCTTCAGGCATTCACCACCATTCCCTTTGTCTTGCCGACCGTGGTTGTTGCGGCAGCATTTCAAGCTTTCCTGGGCCCCCACGGTGTCTTAAATGAGTTGTTGATGAACTGGTTCGGCTTGGACCATGCTCCAATTCAGATAAATTATACTATCTGGTTCATTCTTCTTGCCCACGTTTTTTACAACTATACGGTGTTCCTGAGAATTATCGGAGGTTTCTGGGCGGGACTACAACCCTCGCTAAGGGAGGCAGCCAGTATGCTTGGTGCTTCTCCGGCGCAGGTCTTTTTTAAGGTGACATTTCCTCTGTTGAGACCAGCCATATTGACCTCCTGTTTGTTGGTTTTTATTTTTTGCTTTTCCAGTTTTGGTGTCATCCTTATCCTGGGAGGACCCAGGTTTGCCACCATTGAAGTTGAGATCTACCGCCAGACAGTTCACCTGTTTAACCTGCCAATGGCAGCGGCCCTGTCGCTGGTTCAGATTGTCTTCACATTTATCTTGATGTGGGGCTACACCGCTTTACAGAAAAGATCAACCCTCATGCTGAATCCTGAAGCTATTATCCATACCCAGAGAAAACCAAATAGCTTCAAAGAGAGGATGGTAGTATACAGCAATAGTATGTTGATGATCCTATTGCTGGGTGCTCCCTTGGGGTCCCTGATTTTCCGCTCGATTTTCACGAGTGACGGACTCTCGCTGGTCTATTACAGGGCGCTGTTTGAGAATCCGATTCGGTCTGTTTTTTATGTGCCGCCCATTGATGCCATCATGTGGTCGGTCGGATTTGCTTCGGTTACGCTTGTTTTTGCTTTGATTATCGGTCTTCTGGCTTCCGTTTATCTTTCGGAAAAAAAGACCGGACTTGGCAGTCTCCTGGACCCGATCTTTATGCTACCCCTATCGACTTCGGCTGTCACACTAGGGTTTGGGTTTATTATTGCGCTGGATAGACCTCCGCTTAACCTGAGAACCTCTTTGATTATTATTCCCATCGCCCACACGTTGGTTGCTTTTCCTTTTGTTGTCAGGAGTATCCTGCCTGCTTTAAGAAGTCTCCCCAGGAGTATTAAGGAATCCGCTTCGATACTGGGAGCGTCGCCACTCAAGGCCTTTTTTATCATTGACCTGCCGATTGTGGGGCGAGCCATACTGGTGGGAGCTGTTTTCGCCTTTACGGTCAGTCTGGGTGAATTTGGGGCTTCGGTATTTGTTGCCAGGCCGCAAACCCCCACCATGCCGCTGGCAATCTACCGTTTTCTCAGTCAACCCGGGGAGATCAATTATGGTCAGGCCATGGCAATGAGTAGTCTTTTAATGCTGGTAACGGCGATTGGATTTCTTTCGCTGGAAAGATTCAGAACAAAACAGATCGGGGAGTTTTAAGCAAATGGCATCAGCATTCCTGGAAGTATGCAATATTTATAAATCCCATGAAGATGAAAACACCTTAAAAGGGATTAATCTGGAAGTAAGGGAAGGCGAAATAGTCTGTTTGCTCGGTCCCTCCGGTTGCGGGAAAACGACTCTTTTGCGGATCATTGCCGGTCTGGAAAAAGCGGAACAGGGGAAGGTTCTGCTGAAGAATAAAGATATTTCCCGTATTCCACCGCATAAACGTAATTTCAGCATGATGTTTCAGGAGTTTGCCCTTTTTCCCCACAAGGATGTGTTTGAAAATGTGGCATTCGGGTTGCGCATGAAGAAGGCAGATCCTGATGTTCTGACAAGCAGGGTAAAAAAGATTATCGATCTGGTGGGCTTAAAAGGACTGGAAGCAAGGGATGTAAACGATCTCTCAGGAGGGGAGCGCCAACGGGTGGCTCTTGCCAGAAGCCTCGCTCCTGAACCGCAACTGTTAATGCTGGATGAGCCCATGGGCTCCCTGGATCGCGCCTTGAGGGAACGGTTGACTATCGATCTCCGCCATATCTTAAAAAAGGTAATATCGACTGCTATTTTTGTAACACACGATCAGAATGAAGCGTTTATTCTGGCAGACAGGATTGCCGTGATTAACAAGGGATTTATCGAGCAGGTGGGAACTCCGCAGGAGCTTTATCGTCATCCATTGAACTCATTTATTGCCGGGTTTCTGGGATTTCAAAACCTGGTTCCCATTAGTGGAATCTCAAACAATCATTTTAAAACCTGTATCGGGTTGATCCCGGTTCCCGAAAAAATCCAACTGGATTCTGATTTTCCTGTTTTGCTGATTCGGCCGGAAGTCGCGCAGATTCTTACAGATAAAGCGCCATCTGAACCGGGCCTGGTACTGGAAGGCATTATAGCAGAAAAAAGATTCCAGGGGGCGATGTTCCAGTTGACCGTTTATACCCGAGCCGGTTCGGAACTGGTGTTTCATCTTTTCTCTGACCAGGCAATTCCTGAAGCAGGGAGCTCTATCCGTCTTTTTATCAAATCCTCCGCGTTGACGGTTTTAAAAAGCTAGCGTTTTTGACAAATCTTCTCTTATTATCCGGATTGCTGGGTGTAAACAGTTGGGAGTTTAAAAAGTGATTTGCATTCACTTAATATTGGTATACAAAGAAGACTTATCTCACCTTACTAAAACAATAGAATCAGGAACTGTTCCAGACAGACCAAAAACGGGAATGAATAACAGGAATTGATCATTAAGGATGACTTAGCCATGACAAAAATATTGGTAACCGGCGCAGCCGGATTTATTGGGTTTCACCTGTCCAAGTATTTTCTGAACAGAGGGGATGAGGTTGTTGGACTGGACGTATTAAATGATTATTATGATGTTAACCTGAAGAAAGAGCGGTTGAAAATTTTGCAGGCTTTTTCCGGATTTGAGTTCGTAAAACTGGATATGGCAAACCGGGAAGGGATGGCCGAACTGTTTAAAAAATGTCAGTTCGATAAGGTTGTGAATCTGGCTGCCCAAGCCGGAGTAAGATATTCGCTTATCAATCCCATGGCTTACGTTGATAGCAATATAGTCGGGTTTGTTAATATCCTGGAAGGTTGCCGCCATAATAACGTCAAGCACCTGGTTTTTGCCTCTTCCTCCTCGGTGTACGGCGCCAACACCAACATGCCCTTTTCGGTGCATGACAACGTGGATCACCCGGTATCCCTTTATGCAGCCAGTAAAAAATCAAATGAATTGATGGCTCACGCCTATTCGCATCTATATAAGCTTCCCTGTACCGGTCTCAGGTTTTTTACTGTCTACGGCCCATGGGGTAGACCTGACATGGCTTTGTTTCTGTTCACCAAAGCGATTATGGAAGATCAACCCATTAAGGTGTTTAACCACGGGAAAATGCAGCGCGATTTTACTTATATTGACGATATTGTTGAAGGCGTTGTCCGGGTAATGGACAATATAGCAACACCCAATCCTGGCTGGTCAGGTGATAATCCTGATGCCGCCACCAGTTACGCTCCCTATCGACTGTACAATATCGGAAATAACCAGCCAGTGCAGCTATTAACTTTCATTGAAGAGATAGAAAACGCCTTAGGGAAAAAAGCAATCAAAGATATGCTCCCCATGCAAGCCGGGGATGTCCCCGCCACCTATGCCAATATTGATGATCTGGTTCAGGATGTAAAATTCACACCGAAAACACCCCTGAAATATGGAATCAAGGCTTTTATTGACTGGTATCGAGAGTATTATAAGGTATAAATATGTCACACCATCGTATTATATCGGTCATCGGCTTAGGTTACGTGGGTCTGCCCGTAGCCGTGGCTTTCGCGAAACAATCCCTGACCATCGGATTTGATGTCAATACTAACCGGTTGGCCGAGCTGCGAAAGTGGAAGGACCGAACCGGTGAAGTCAGCCGTGAAGAATTGGAAAACAGTAATATCCTGTTTACGGATAAAATCGAGGATTTGAAGAAGGCCGATTTTCATATAGTTGCTGTACCCACTCCCATAAACTCGGCAAAACAACCTGACCTCACCCCGTTGTTCAAAGCTTCGAAAACAGTTGGTCAGGCTTTAAAACAGGGTGATATCGTTGTTTATGAATCCACGGTGTATCCCGGGGCTACTGAGGAGGAATGTGTTCCTATTCTGGAGTCGATCTCAGGTCTAAAGTGTGGCAAGGATTTCAAAGTTGGCTATAGCCCGGAAAGAATAAATCCTGGTGATAAGAAACATACCTTCACCAAAATACTGAAGGTTGTATCGGGACAGGATGAAGACACTCTCAATATCGTGGCTGATGTATATGGCTCCGTAGTGGAAGCGGGGGTCTACAAGGCGGCTTCCATCAAAGTGGCGGAGGCGGCAAAGGTGATAGAAAACACCCAACGTGACCTTAACATCGCTTTTGTCAATGAGTTGTCGCTGTTATTCGACCGCATGAATATCGATACCTTGGATGTCCTGGCTGCCGCTGCGACAAAATGGAATTTCCTCCCTTTTAAACCGGGACTGGTCGGGGGACACTGCATTGGTGTTGATCCCTATTATCTGACTTATAAAGCCGAGATGATCGGTTATTCTCCTCAAGTCATTCTTTCCGGACGGAAAGTGAATGATCGAATGGGCAGTTATATTGCCCAGCGGGCTGTAAAAGAGATGATATTCACCGGTCGTCAGATTCTGGGCAGTACCGCCACCATTTTAGGAATTACTTTTAAGGAGAATTGTCCTGATATCCGAAATTCCAAGGTAATTGATATCATTGAAGAACTTGAGGATTTTGGGGTAAATGTCCAGGTACACGATTGTTATGCCGATAAAGATGAGACCAGGCAGGAATACAATATCAACCTGGTTTCCCTGGACTCCCTGCCTGCAGCGGATGCTTTGATTATTGCGGTTTCTCATCAGGAGTATCTGGATAAACTGCCTGTGTTAATCCCCAAACTGGTGAGAGCTAACGGGATCATAATTGACGTGAAGGGAATCGTTGATAACGAGTTAAGGAGCAAAATTTCCGAGCTTGGTTTCCGCTTGTGGCGCTTATAGCAAATATTCGTCAATGGTAAGGAAGGGGGGGCAACTGTCGGTTGATATTGTCATGATGTTCTACTTCCCGGTTTTATTGAAGCGAAATAATCCGATTTCGCCATTTCCGAACAGTCTTTCCCCCGTTTGATTAAAGGGATTTTTATTTTATCCCCGTAACATTAAGAAGTTTATGAAGCAGTTTGGGCTTCTTTTTTTAATCTGCGCCGTTGATTCAGATAAATGATGACCATAATGGAGATTCCGAGAATTGACGTTGTGTTTTCATGAATTAGCATGCACAATGCAGCAATACCGGTACCCACTCGCTCCACGACGGTTGACTTTGCCTTGAAGTATCCAATAATCGTTGCTCCCAGAAAAATAATACCGGCAACCACGGTGCTGAATACGGTAATAAACTCAATAAAATCGAAGCTTGCCGACGGGTTCAGAATTTTCGGCATCCAGAGAATAATGGGCGAATATACAAAGGCAAAAGGCACATAAATCTTGGCCGAGGATAGTGCAAAGGCCGTAAAGCCACTCCTAAACGGATCACCTCCTGATATCCCCGATGCAGCGTATGCTGCCAGAGCAACAGGGGGGGTCACATCAGCCAGAACAGCATAAAAAAGCACGAACATGTGACTGATCAACGGGTGAATGCCAAACTGCAGCAAAGCCGGTGCTGCTATCATGGAGGCGATTATGTACTGGGCCGTGGTTGGAATTCCCATTCCCAGGATAAAACAGCTGATGGCCGTAAATATAAGGGTGAAAAATAATGTGGTGCTGCCAATCGTCATTAGACCGGTGAAATCGATGCTATAAAAAAAGGTTGCGACACCGGTTGCCAGCTCAATCACTGCTGCCGCGAATTTAAGCCCCAGTCCGGTGAGAGTCGTGGCGCCAACAATGAACCCAACAGAAGCACAGGCAGCACCGATAGCCAAGGCATTTTTTGTTCCCCATTCCAGTGTATCAAGAATATCCTTAAAACCCATCTTGCTTTCCTTGTAACTGATGCCGGCACCAATGATTGCCATATTGGTAAAGAAAGCGGCCATTGAAGGCTCAATACCTCTAGCCAGCAGTATTGTCAACAGGATGGTGGCCCCCACCCCATATATCCAGCCGCGCTTTTCATAACGTGGATACAGCCAGATAGCGGCAACCACGCCCAGGCCTCCCCAGATGACCAGAGACCAAGTGGCGAATGTCAGCGGGTCGATTCTGAATAATACAGGCGGCATGCTCAGAAAAATCGGCAGCAACAGAGGCATTGAACGTTTGTGAATCTGACCGATGGAGACTGAAAAGATAATCCCCCAATATGCGGCAAGGAAAGGACTGGATCCGGTAACCAACAGGTAAACGATCACTCCAAGAGGTGTAATCAGCAAACCGCGTTCTTTTAAAACTACTTTAACACGGGGCAGCGATTCTCTTGGCAATCCATGCAACCCCTGTTTGAGAGCTTCAAAATGAACCATAGTCCCGACTGCAAAAAAATGGAGAAAAGAGGGGACAATGGCACAAGCCGCTATCTTGAGATAAGGGATACCTAAAAATTCAGCCATAATAAAGGCTGCAGCACCCATGATTGGCGGCATCAACTGTCCGCCAGTCGAAGCAGCAGCTTCTACAGCCCCGGCAAATGTTGGTTTATAGCCAACTTTTTTCATCAAAGGAATCGTAAAAGCACCTGTTGTCACTGTATTGGCAATTGAACTGCCACTGATTGAACCTAGAAAACCAGACGATATAACCGACACCTTGGCCGGACCTCCGACTGTACCGCCGGCAATGGCCATGGCCAGGTCGATAAACAGCTGCCCGAGACCAGTTTTGGAAATAAAAATACCGAAAAGCACAAAGTGGAAAACAAAGGTGGCAACCACACCCAGGGGGATACCAAAAATACCTTCGGTCCCCAAATACATGTGCTCAATAATGCGCTCTACGGAATACCCGCGATGGGCAAAAAAACTTAACCCCGGAATATCCAGGAAATAGGGGCCCAGGTAACAGTTGATCAACACCAGCACTGAAATAAAAGCAAGTGGAGCGCCTATACTGCGCCTTGTGCCTTCCAGCACCAACAAAACGGCAAAAGCACCCATCAGCATATCTATATGCGTGGGCATACCGGCACGATAAACCAACGCATTAAATTCAAGAAAGATATAAATTGATATAATTGAGGCAAGCAGTGCGCAGAAAACATCGAAGTAGGGTATCATATTCATCTGATAGTCTGCGCGACCGCCGAGTATTCCCCTCAAGGCCCAAAACCACTGCATCACAAAAAGTGAGGCGATTAGCAAACAAATGACAAACAGGAAAATACTCCAGAAAATCAGGGTTTTATTCGGGTCCTGGAACACAGTTTTTAAATCGATTGCACCTTTCAACTGAACGGTTAAAACCACCATCAGAACCAGCATCATCGTAAAGATGAGGAAATCCAGATATGCCAGGAACGGCCGGTTCCAGAGATTCCGACGTTTGAAATAAAAGATCAGCCCACAAGAAACAACTCCCCAAAGCAGCGATTCAAGTGGCAATAACTCGAAAAACTCCCGGAAAATCGTCAGTGAAAGCATTCCCCCGATAACCGCGTAAATTATGTCGTAATAAAGATGCTTACGTTCGGTAACGGTTTCCTTTCTAATTGTGTACAGGAAAAAAACCAGCGGCAGCACAAATGCCAGGTGAAACGCCCGATGCCGCCATTCCTGCAATACACCGAATCCAGCTGTGTATATATGAAACAGGGAGAGAACCAGTGTCATATAAAATGTCAATTTCAGGGTGATCCCGGTGAGCTGGCGAAAGCGTAATTCCGGATCGTACTGGGCAACCTGGTCCCTGTCTTCCTGAATCTCTACTTGAGGAATAATGTTATCTGATTGTGTCATATCAATAACTCCTGAATAGCTAGAACAGCCTGGCTTTTATCAAAATCCATTCCGGTAGGTTCACTCTGCTGACATGGACATGTAACAAGGTGTTGCCGGCCAAGGATGCCAGGGAAATGACCTTATCGTCATTAAGTGTCATCGTGTTTTCGTATTTTGCGTCCACCCACTGGTATATTTCCGGGACAGGCCGATTCATGTTACTGATGCGAAAACCGTCTTTCCAACGCTCAAATATCTCACCTTCAAAGGCGGCATAAGGTAGCCCGGTGCGGCTTTCGGAAAAATCGGTCGACACTACAACCAGCTCATATTGTGCATCCACTGTCAGATGGTCCCAAACATGGCAGTTTTCAACGGAATGCAAGAAGCCCATTGAAATTTGGTCCCCAGGTTTAATCCTCGCGGCAAACACCGGTCGTTCGCGACGAACATCTTCAATTAACAGAAGATGAATGGACTGGCGGGTAGCCAAAATGCTGAGAATCAACAGGGTCACTACGATTAAAACCCATCGTGACGGTATTTTAAGAGGCTTTTTGAACATCAATATTTCGGGGCTTCGGATCGTTAACCGACGCCCCTTGGCATCAAATTACGGTGATATTGTCCGGGTTTATTTGATCAGCCCTTTTTCCCTGTAATAACGTTCGGCACCCGGGTGTAGGGGAATAGCCATTCCATTAAGAGCTGTTGCGAGTGTTACATCCTTTCCCTTGGCATGTGCTTGGGCCATTATATCTGCACCGGACGGAGCGGGGGCAGGTTTGTTGTCCTGCATACGCAGTACGTGAAAACCCGGTTCCCAGAGTTCTTTGGTCAGGGTGTAAATCAGTTCCTCATCAATCTCTGCTGCGCAAACCCATTGGGCCATGACAGCTATGGTGGTAACCGGCATCATTTGATTGGCATAGGTTTCAGCAGGAATGACCACTTTGGCATAAAACGGATGGGCTTTGATAATTTTTGCGATCAGTGTGTCATCCAGACTGAGAATTGTAATGGGTGTGCTGGATACCAGTTCCATCACGGACGAAGTAGGGATACCGGCAGTAATGAATCCGGCGTCAGCCTGGTTGTCCTGCATTCTTTGGGAAATACCCGAAAAACTCAGCCAGTCAACTCCTCCAAAGTCTTTAAAGCTCATTCCGGCTGCTGTGATAATGTTTTCTGCATCCACTGCAGTTCCACTGCCACGGTCACCAGGGATAACGCTCTTCCCTTTGAGATCACTGATACTGTTAATACCGGCTGCCTTACGGGTTACAATCTGAATCACTTCAGGATAAAGTGAAGCAATCCCACGTACGTTTTTGACAGGATTGTTCTCAAACTGGTCAGTTCCATAGTAGGCTTGGTAAGCCGTATTGTTCTGAACAAAAGCGGACTCGATACTGCTTGACCGTATCAGGTTCAAATTGGCTGTGGAAGCATTTCCTGACTGGGCAGTGATAATGACATCCTTCACTTTTGTGGTTAAAGCCTGGGCCAAAACACCGCCCAACGGATAATAGGTACCACCGGTTCCACCGGTGGCGATGGCAAAGAAACGTTTGGCTGCAAAGCAACCTGGTGCTGTCATTAACATACCTGCAACTGCAAGAACCAACACCAGCAGTCTTTTTTTTCCAGTTAACATAACTGATCTCCTTTTATGAATGGGTATTATTAAGCCTAAACGACAGCCGAGAAAAAACACAACCATGTTAAAAGGCTTCGTATTCATTGTCGGCTTCATTTCAACAGGACGATGAGATACATCGAATCCACAACCTACCATCAAAAAAACGATTCTCTGTAAACGGCACCTTCGATTGTTCGACTGGGGCGGTTGAACACAACCAGCCAAATGGGAATTTCAGCTGAAATAAATTCCAACAACCAGGTGCTTTCTAACACGCTCAGGGCTGTTACCGCAGTAATTGTATCAGGTTGAGCAAGAATGGCAAATCTCTGGTTCAACTTTCATACTGCCTCCAACAGACGATTAATTCCGTCGTTAGATATTAATCAAGGATTAATCGGGTGTCAAGATATTTCTACTTCGTTTTGGTGAAAATCCATTAGCTTTTGTTGAACATTCTGGAATTGGTTTGTATCCTCCCCAGAAATCTCATCAGATCACAATTACAAAATGTTAATCAATATTGGCTCCAATTTAATATTTCTGAAAAGATCGATCCTTTTTCCATTTCCAAAACTTAGTCTAAAAAGAGTCACACCGATAATATATCCGCTTCAAAAATGATTTTCCACCCGGCTTTCAACTCTCAACCGGGGATTTTAATTGGCTCTTTGGTTGATCAAAATCCGATCTGCTTTTCTGCCTGGGTAAGCACTTTATCGAAGATCTCGACGATATCATCGATTTGCGTTTTGGTGACAATAAACGGTGGTCCAAACATAACCTGATCACCGGCTTGTCCGCGATCACAGCCAAATGAGCTCTCGATGACCAAACCCAATTTCTGAGCCAGTTCGTGCAGAACCATCCAAAACTTTTTTTCAGGGGGCAGTGGCTCACGGGTTTCTTTGTCTTTGACAAATTCAATCCCCCGCATCAAACCTTCTCCACGAATATCGCCCACTGTTGGATGGGAATGAAGAGCTTCCAACTGTCGGGCAAGGTAAACGCCCATTTCAGCACTCCGTTGAACCAACTGGTGTTCTTCGAGAAATTCCAGCGTTTTACTGATAACAGCCGCCGCCATAGGGTTCCCAGCCCAGGTGTGCCCGGGAGCGAATACCCCGGAGTTGTTGGCAATCATATCAACAACTCTGGCATTGGTGACTGCGGCTCCGACCGGGAAGTAACCACCGCCGAGTCCTTTTCCCAGAGCCATGATGTCTGGAGGAGTGTCAAAATGTTCATACGCAAAAAACTTACCACTTCTACCAAAACCGGTTAGCACCTCATCCATAATCAGCAGTACATCGTATTTATCACAGATCTGGCGGATCCGCTTAAAATAGTCCAGTCTTGGGGCAGCGCCACATAGTGACATACCGGAGATGGGCTCAGCAATGAATCCGGCGACTGTTTCGGGTCCCTGGCAGAGGATTTCGTTCTCAAGAGCGTTTGCGCATTCAAGGTTGCAGGTTTCCGGTGCTTTGTTATACCAGCAGCGGTAGCAATAGGCTGGCGGAATATGAAAATTATTGGAAATATAGGGGGTGTAATCCTTACGTCGGAACGGAAATCCGGACAGATTCATGGCCCCTCCTGTCATACCGTGATAGCTCATCCAGCGTGAGATAATCTTGAATTTCGATGGATTTCCAGCATCGATATGATATTTACGTGCAATCTTTATGGTTGTTTCGGTGGCTTCCGACCCCCCTGAGACCAGGAAGACCCGGTCCATAACACCATTGCTGGCCTCACAAATGCCTGTGCAGGCTGCTTCCATTTCCGGAGTGGTAAAATCCATGCGAAATACATACTCGATTTTTACAGCCTGGTTATAAATCGTTTCAGCCATTTCCTTCAATCCGTGTCCCAGATTACTCATAAGCGGGCCGCCACTGGCATCGACATAACGTTTTCCCTGATCGTCGTAAAGATAAATTCCCTCTCCCCTGACGATCGAGGGGTAATCTTTGTTGAAGTGAACTGAAAAACTGTTCTTTTTCTTTTTAATCATGAATCTTCTCCTTCGAAAAACAAATTGTGCCCTGAAAATGAGTTTAGGCAGCTGGATTAATCCAAATTCAGAATTTTTCTGGCTTCAGTCGGAGATGCGATTTCCCGACCATACTCACTGGCGAGGCGAACGATTCGTTCAACAAACTGAGCATTCGATTTTGCCAGGATTCCTTTTTCCAGGTAGATGCAGTCTTCCATACCGACTCTGACATGCCCGCCTGAAATCATGGCCGCCATCGCTATTGGAAGATGGTTTTTTCCGATACCGAATGCCGACCATGTTGAATTTTCAGGGATGTGTTCGTGGAGATATACCAGGGATTTTAGAGATGCGGGCGCTCCCCAGGGAGTGCCCAGCACCAATTGAAAATGAAACGGCTCAACCAAAAATCCCCGTTCTTTCAGGTTCAGACAGGTCATAATCATACCCAGATCAAAAATTTCCAGCTCAGGTTTCACACCTTTCTCTTTCATTTTACTTGCGGCTTCCTGCAAAAATTCCGGCGAATTGGAAAACACCCCTGCTCCCAGATTAATCGAACCTGCATCAAAAGAAGCCAGTTCCGGCTGCAATTCCAGAACAGACAAGCGATCGGCAGTGGGAAGATTTCGACCTGGTATTCCACTTGTGGTCAGACATAAAATCAGATCAGTTTGCTGTCTCAGTGGTTCAACGACCTGTCGGAAAATTTCGATGTTTTGGGTTCCCAAACCGGTTTGGGGATCCCGGACATGAATGTGGACAACAGACGCGCCGGCTTCCCAACACTCAATTGATGATTGAACAATTTCTTCGGGTTTTATCGGAATATGTGGTGTTGAATCACGGTTGATTTTGCTGCCGGTGATGGCTGCTGTAATAATGAGTTTTTCCATTCTAGATAGGCGTGCAGATATTTATAAAAAAAGTGATAAACCTCGGCTTATCGAACTAGTTGCCAACAAAATACGGAATGATGGTGCCGGTTTATCCAAGTGGTTTGATTTTGGATCTTAATTCTACCAGCCCTTTTATTTGCATGTCATGCTTTTTCTCATCAGCTTGGGAAAAAAATCAAAAGCATAGCTGTTTCTCCTCAAAAACATATTAAAATGAAAGAGAAACATTCCACTGTCACAGAATCAAGAAGGAGAACCAAAAGCGTATTTTTTCGGAATTTTCCAGAGAGGATTTGAAGAAGGTTGAGAGGATTTACTTCTGACTGCGCTCCGTCGCTTTTTCTGCGAGCACAGATTTTATTTTGGCAATAAACAGGTTGATGGCCACCGAGTTTTTGCCACCATGGGGAATGATGATATCTGCGTATCTCTTGCTGGTTTCCACAAAAAGATCGTGCATCGGTTTCACGGTTTCAAGGTACTGTTTTACCACCGATTCCCTGGTTCTGCCTCTTTGAGTGATATCCCTCTCCATCCGACGAATAAAACGGTGGTCCGAGTCGGCGTCGACATAAATCTTCAAATCCATCAGATCACGCAGATTTTCATCCCTGAAAATAAGAATCCCGTCAACAATGATAATCTCCCGGGCCTTAATCAGCTGTGTTTCCTCTTTTCGCAGGTGATTGGAAAAATCATATTGAGGTGCGGTTACGGGTCGCCCCTCCATCAGCTCTTTCAAGTGGCTAATCAGCAGGGTGGTTTCCAAGGCTTCGGGATGATCATAATTCAGACCGGAACGTTCTTCAAATGACAAATGGGGATTGTGCTTATAATACCAGTCATGTTGCAGAATGACAGCCTTGCCTTTCCCGATCTTCTCACTTATTTTATTGATGACGGTTGTTTTTCCGGAACCGGAACCGCCTGCGACGCCAATAACGTATGAACGTTGCTCTGTCATGATTTTGCCTGGGCAATGTTATGGAAGAATGGCTATAGTCTGCCGTTTTCCGCATAGGAAGACAAGACTAACCAGGTTTTCACATCGATCTTAAGATCTGTATGGTTAATGATTGAAAAGCATTCCTCGGGTGAGAGAAACTGAACGGAAATATCTTCCGAGCTCTCATTGTGCTCATTGGACACCTCACCTTCGCATTCCACATATAGCAGGGAAACCGATTCATCTGTTAAACCGGAAGTGGAATAAACAGGGGGACTTTTTTTCAATACCCTGGTCAGAATCAATCCTGTTTCCTCATTTAATTCTCTTTTTCCGGCTTCCTCAATGGTTTCTCCTGTATCTATCAGGCCGGCGGGGAATCCAAGCTGATAATCAGCCAGCGGCACCCTGAATTCCTTGATTACCACCAGTTTGTTCTTCTCCTTGTGAAAAGGAACAATGACGACGGCATCCGGGGCATCAAAGGATCGAGATATGCATCTTGGCTCCTGATGGCGGGAGGCAAATTGCCAGGTCTTATGCTGTCCTTTCATATCCTGATAATCCAGTTCAAACATATTCACGAATCTAAAATTGGTCACTTTCCGCAGCTTTTCGATTTTCAAAACGGTAGAATCCTTTAATGAGGCAGTTTAATGAATGGGTAATAGTAAAATCTGAGATACGTTAACTGAATTTAATCAAGTTGTGTCGCCAAACTAAAATGAAAACTAATACTGGTCAAAATGAGTGGAGAAAAAGAGGTGAATCGCTCCTGGCCATTGCTTGTAAAATTACCAATGATGTAATATGCTTATTTACAAAATGGTTCTAAAAAAACGACATAAACCTTTTTTGCGTCTGAGAACATGAAACTTATCGACAATCTATATCATTATATTTGGTCCGGCCAGGATAACAACTGCAATTCTTATCTATTCGCCAACGTACTGGAGAATGGTGGTCATCTGTTAATAGACCCCGGTCATATCAAAACGCCGCATCGGGGAGAAGCTGCGCTGGAAAGGCTGCTAAGAAGTATTCAGGATGACGGACTCGATCCGACTCTCATCGGTTTGATTCTCCTGACCCACTGTCATCCGGATCATTGCGAGAGTGCGTTTGCATTAAGAAGAGAGCTGGGAGCATTGGTGGCAATTCACGAGTCTGAAGCCGCCTATATCAAAAGCATGGGCGGTGAAGTTGACCTTTATTTAAAAGAGGGTGATCTGAGACTGGGATTCGAAGAATCCCTGGACCTGAGAATTTTTCATTCACCCGGACATTCGCCCGGCCATGTGACCATCTATTATCCCGGGAAAAAGGTCTTGATTGCAGGTGATCTTGTATTTTACAGGAGTACCGGTCGAACGGATCTTCCCGGTGGAAGTCCGGAACAGATGAAGGAGAGTATTGAGCAGTTGTCAAAGTTGGATGTGGAATACCTTTTATGTGGGCATCCCTATGGCCATCCGGGGGTTATCAAAGGCAAGGAAGAGATTAAGGCGAATTTTGCGGTAGTTGGTTCCATGTTTTGATTTTCTTGTGTGTTTTTAATGATCTATAATGGGAAAATATGGTTAAAAGTGCGATCGAACTGGCCATGGAAAAGGTGGCTAAAATGCCTAAAATTGATTCACAAGAGATTGAAGAGCACAAAAAGCAGGAGTTCATGGCTGTCGGAGAAGGTCTGGCCAATCAATTGTTGAAGGGAACCTTGCGTAGGAAGAATCTGCAAGCTGAGCTTGGGAAATATGACGAGAATAAACGGAAACTGGTGATAAACTCACTGCTGCAGGTTCTTAAAAAAACAGTCAATTTTGAAGATCCATCTGTCAATCAACTGGTATTTGAGATCATTGCGGAAATCGAGCCCAAGACAAACATTGAAAAGATCAATGAAGAGTTAAGTCTATTGATCGATGATTATCAGCAGCAGAAACAGCTGGATTACGCCCTGTTGGTCAAAGAGGAGAGAAACCGTTTAAAAGAAATGGGAATCTCCGGTAGTGCCATCACTCCCAATATTCATGAAACAGAAATCTGGAAGAATAAATTGGGTGAGATTTTATCTTCCTATCAGGAAAAGTTGGAAGTGATCTATAACATGTTCCCCCAATCTTAATCCTCCATTCCAGGGGCGTTCTCATGGAATATCCAGGGAAGAGGCATTTGCCGGTCAGGATATTTTGTGGTGTTTTTTTTATCTCCTCTTCGGCTCTCATGTTTGAAGTCGCATTATCGCGACTTCTGGCCATCACCCTCTGGCATCATTTTGCCTTCTTGATAATCAGCTGCGCCCTGTTGGGATATGGTGCCGCCGGATCATGGCTGTTTCTGTTCGGCAAACCCTCAAAACCCTTCCTGCCAGCCCTGCTTTATTCCATCCTGCTTTTACCCATTTTTATGGCTGCCAATCGCTGCCCGTTTGACCCGGCATTGATGACATTATATCCTCTCCACCTGCTATACCTGATTTTGATCTTTCTTTTGCTATCGATTCCCTTTTTCTTTTCCGGTCTGGTTATTTCCGGATTACTGCAGCAACATCCCGATCGATCCTTCCCATTGT
Source organism: bacterium (assembly GCA_018829445.1). Classification (GTDB taxonomy): domain Bacteria; phylum SAR324; class SAR324; order XYD2-FULL-50-16; family XYD2-FULL-50-16; genus JAHJTV01. The sequence goes on along the minus strand of JAHJTV010000060.1, from coordinate 122,241 downwards.
ACTGTTTTGACCTGTTGGGGGCAGCAACCGGGACCATCTTTTTTTTTGCGGTTGCTGCAGAATCCAGAGAAATGACATGGTTGATTTTTGTGATGATGCTGGCTGCAATCTCATGTGTACTGCTCTCGCCTGACTGGAAAAAAGGGGTGATAGCCATTACCTGTCCCCTGATGGTGGTTGGCGTATTGTCTCAAACCGGGTTGCTTGATTTGAAAATCAGTGACTATAAATCCCTGAGTCTGGCTATGAAGAACCCGGGGGCCAGACATATTCAATCCGAAAGTGATGCCATTTCGCGAATAGACTGGTTCAAAAGCCCTCTGGCCAGATTCGCCCCGGGATTGAGTCTGAACTACCAGGGCGCCTTACCTGATCAAATTGGAATAACAATCGATGGCGGCAAGTTGTCAGCTTACTCCGCCTGGAATTCCCGCGACCGTGAGTTCTATCGTCACCTGCCTACCGATCTGATTTTGAACCTGGATACTCCTGTATCTAATATCCTTATCCTGCAGGTCATAGGGGGTCAGGATCTTCAAGCTGCCATCAATTCCGGTGTTTCTCAGATTAAGGTGCAGACGGATAATGCCATCATCGGAAATTGGCTGGAGAAGGAAACAAAAACGCCCGGTGTTACGGTGATTTCTCAAAAGGCAAGAACCTTTCTGGCGATGGATCGGGACAAGTATGATCGAATCATTGTCTCCCTGGAAGGCGCTTTACCAACCGGCGGGACGGGTATCTCCAGTCTCGATGAAAACACACTTATTACAGTTGAAGGGGTAATTTCCCTGTTTGAACACATGGATGAAAACGGCTGGATAAGTTTTCACTACTACCTGATACCGCCCCCCAGGGCCGAATTCAGGTTAATGGCGACCTTGGTCGAGGTGCTCAATATGCAGGGAAAAGATCCCGGAAATCATTTAGGGGCTTTTCGAACCGTTTCCACCATTATGATTGTTATCAGCTCAAAACCGTGGGGCGAAGCGCATAAGTCCCGGTTTAGAGCCTTTTGTGACCAAATGGGGTATACGCCGGTTTATTACCCCGGTATGGAGCGGAAAGAGGCTAATCGGAATAACCGCTTCGCCAGGCCGATTTACGCCGATACCCTAGAAGAGATACTCAATTCTCCGCAACAGTTATATGAAAAGAGCATATTCCGCTTGAAACCGGCTACGGATGATAAACCCTATTTCAACCATTTTCTGAAGTTGAGCAAAATCCGGGAGACCTATTATATTTTTGACAAAAAGTGGGAAGCGTTGATCGAAGGAGGATTGCTGCTGCCAGCTATCTTTTATGTGGTATTTTTGTTGGCCGGGGTGATGATTCTGGTTCCTTATCGGTCAAAAAGAAAATCCGCAATACCCCTTGGTTTTGAAACGATTTACTTCCTGTCCCTGGGGTTTGGATTTATGATGGTTGAAATCGTATATCTTGAATTTTTAACCAGGTTCCTGGGGAGTCCGACCTATTCTTTTGCTTTTGTATTGGCAACCTTACTGCTAACCACAGGTTGCGGGGCGATGGTTTTCGAAGGGCTGACAGATCGAGCCAGGAAATTGTCTCACCTTATACTGATAATCATCCTGGTGAGTTACAGCTTTCTATTCGGGAGAATGATAGCGGTTTTTGCCGGGGAATCTTTCGCTGTAAGAATTTTGGTGACAAGTATCTTGATAGGGATTCCCGGCGTCCTGATGGGGTTTTTGTTTCCCCGGGGGATAGAAAAGCTAGGCCGAAACGAAAGCAGTAAAGGTCAGATCCCGATGGCCTGGTGTCTTAATAGCTTCGCTTCAGTTATTGGTTCCATAGCCGCAATGATACTGGCAATTTACGACGGACTTTCAAACCTGTTTCTGTGGGCCGCAGTGTGTTACAGCTTCGCCTGGATATCATTTAAACGGTATTAGATTTTTGAATTCTAAAAAACAGCACAAGTTTTCAATACCATTATCGTCGCATGACGAGTCGGTGAAAAAGTTATGCCATCTTTGTCAAAGTTCTGACCGGATAAGTTTTTAACCCCCAGCACAGAACTTGATGATGAGGATTAACACATGTCTTCAAATATATTTATTGAACTCCTTCAGAGTTCATATATTTTTCGAAAACTTCCTTCCTAAGGTGAAGCTTACAAGTTCGCTGACCCAAGGCTATTATTATTGGACCCGTTGGGATTCATTCCTCAAACTTCTTATTGAAAACAATCCAGACAACAGCTATATTCATTGAATTTTTCATACGATTGCCCTGAACCATGAATTCTGGTAACTGTTCCTTGGCAGGGCAAAAAAGGGAGTATGTTGAAAGATTGATACTGATGAGTTTGAGCATTCTCACTTTGATAAATCTTAAGTTATATTCTGAAATTGTCAAAGAAAGCTGGAAACCCTAATATCATAGTGCTTTCGGCCTTATCATTATTCTGATCAACATTTAACCGCGCATCAAATGTAGATTAATAGAGACATCACACCCGATCTGAAACATGCTGTCGAAACATTTCCAGTGCTGGTCCTAATCGGGCCACGACAGAAACGACTTCTAAATAGTGGCTAAGCTTATTACAAGCTTCAAATCAGGTTTTCCTGCTTGAGCCCTATTATCGCTCACTGGAGAAACGCATCGTTAAAAGTTTAAAACTTTTTTACAGATACTGGGCTGGCAGCTAATAGCTTTGTGGAGTTCCCAACAAATTGGTGCCTTATGGGAGAATTATGTTGTTATTCTATGGTTGAGATACAGGGATTGGTTTGATCCTTCACTGGGATTCTGGTATTGGCGTGATCAAGGCAGTACCATTGAGACAAGTTTTAATATCGAACATGAAGCAACGGTCATCTCTGGCTGGAAAACCTGGAGACTGGAATAAGTTAGCGCCCCGAACAATGATAATTGAGTTGCGATAACTTCTTGACACACGAAAAAACAAACTCCTATCATCCAACAGTAACAAAAAATATGGCTGCAATTTTGTTGCAAGGGCCGTGATTATAAAATCATTTTCCCTCGATGATCGTTCTCAGTTTTGGGACGCTTTCAGGCATGGTTACCATGATGACTTTGTCGCCTGCATTGATAATCGTATCCCCGGTTGGAATTATGACCTGTTCCTCCTCTTTTATAATGGCTCCCACCAATGTGTTTTCAGGAAGTTTTACCTCTTTCAGGGGGGTGTTAATTATCCTGGAATTTTCATTAGTTACCATCTCCATCACTTCCATGTTTGTTTCCGAGATAGTGGTATAGTTTAAGGATTGTTCTCTGCCTCGAACGATCTTCTTAATTTGCCTTGCGGTGCTCAATCTTGGAGAAATAGTCACGTCAATGTCTACCAGTTCAGCACATTGAAGCATATCCTGACGATTGATGATTGCGATAACCTTTGTTGCTCCCAGGTAACGGGCAACCATTCCTGCTGCCAGATTCTGACGGTCATCGCCGGAAACAGCAATAAATAGCGATGAGATGGATACTTCAGATTTTAATTGCTCTTTAACGGAATTATAATCTCCGTGTCGAATTGTAATTTGGCTTTTATTGCCAACGCGTTTCTGCAGTCTATTTACATTGGATTCATTTCGGCAGATCAATATTACCTCAAAATGACTCTTGGCAAGTCCCAATGCGACTTTTTCTGCAATAAGGTTGCCGCCTGCTATTACGGCCCGTCTGTTAGTAGATATTCTAACTTTGAGGATATCATTCAGAGCATGGGCCAGGTGCCTTGGTATTAGAATATATACATAATCCCCCTGCCTGATTTGATCCTGACCACTGGGAATGGATGATTGTCCGTCTCGTACGATACTGGCGATTAGAAATTGATTCTCTGTTTGTGTTTGGCGAATATCTTTTAGATAAACCCCCTTCCAGGGGGAACTTTCCCGAATTCGGCAGCCCACCAGCAGTACGCTCTTTTCCCCAAAAGCAGATACTTCAATTGCCGATGCCAAGCTGGCCGTATCAAGTATCTCCTGGACGGTAACCATTGTCGAATTTATCACCTGACTGATTCCGGAACGGAGATAGTTCGAAACCAGTTTTTTCTTCATAAAGGATTCGGTTTTGGTGACAGCTATTTTATGCTTAACTTTGTAGTGATTGGCAAGAAGGCAGCATATCAGGTTGGTTTCGTCATGATTGGTGCTGGCGATTATCAGATCGGTGGATTCTATGCCTGCACTTTCCAGCAAAGATAAAGAGGTGCCATTACCTAGAAATCCCGCAACATTAAGATTCCTTCTAATGACTTTTAATTGTTCGGGATTTTCATCAATGACTGATACCTTGAAATCATCTTCCGATAGTTCAGAAGCAATGTAATGTCCTGTCTCTCCGGCACCTATTATTAATACTTTCATTTTGTTTTATTGTATTAGTTGAGTCATCTCGTCTTCACTTAAAACGGTAACATTGAGCTCCTGCGCCTTTTTCAGTTTTGATCCTGCCTTGTCACCGGCTAATAGGTAATCTGTGTTTGTGGATACCGAAGAGGCAACTTTGAACCCCAAGTCCTCCAACCGTTGTTTCCACAGGTTTCTCGACTGAGAAAGAGTGCCCGTAATTACGACCGTAGAGCCTTCAAATCTTCTGTTATTACTGATTAAGACAGGTTTCGGTGCAACACCTGCTCTTATTAAGCCCAAAACAGCAGTTCTGTTTTTTTCGTTTTGAACCCAATTAAAAACGGATTCCACCATTATCGGCCCGAAATCCTGTAAACCTTCAAGCGTGTTTTTATCAAGGGAAAGAAGCGCCGGGAGTTCACCCAGGGTTATGGAAATTATTTTTGCCGCTTTTTCTCCAATATGACGGATACCCAGTGCATAGACAAGCTGGTTCAGGGGAACGGTTTTACTGGTTTCAATGGCGCTCAGCAGGTTGTTTACCGATTTATCTCCAAATCCTTCCAGTTGAAGAAGCTCATCTTTTTTCTCTTTTAGATTGTATATGTCCACCAGATTTTTGATAAATCCCTCATTAATAAGGAGTCTCACGATGGAACTGCCGAGGAATTGAATATCCATCCCTTTCTTGGACACGAAGTGTTCAAGGGTTCCTTGCAGAATTGCCGGACAGGACAGATTGATGCATCTTAAATCGACGTCTGTTTTCTCTTTGATTAATTGAGAATGGCAAACGGGACATTCAATGGGAGCTACCAAAGGTTTTGCATCTTCGGGACGTTGGGTGATATCTACGCCGACAATCTTTGGAATGATGTCTCCTCCTTTTTCGACGTAAACAGTATCTCCCACATGGATTCCAAGTCGGGAAATTTGTTCGTAATTATGAAGAGTTGCCCTTTTTACTTCAGTTCCTAACAACTGAATTGGGACTAGATTGGCGACTGGTGTCAAAATCCCCGTTCTTCCTATTGAATTTTCGACAGATGTTATTTTTGATGTAACCTTTTCCGCTTTGAATTTCCAGGCTGTGGCCCATCTGGGGCTTTTTGAGGTAAATCCGAGCGCTTGACGTTCCTGCAAGCTGTCAAGTTTAATGACGACCCCATCAATATCAAAAGGAAGATTTTTCTTTTTATTCTGCCAGTCAGTGCAGAATTGAAGAATCTCTTCTCCCGATGAGCATTTTTGACGATGCGGGTTGACTGGCAGCCCTAATGATTCAAGATAATTGAGGTTTTCAGAGTGGAATAGGCTGTCTCTACCATCGACGACATCATATAGAAGGAGTTCCAGACCTCGCTGCGCTACGGTTTTGGGATTTTTTAACCGAATCGTTCCAGCAGCTGCATTTCTTGGGTTTTTAAAAGGCGGTTCGTTTGATTTTATCTTAAATTGATTAATCTTATTAAATTTCTCTTTGGGCAGATAAATCTCACCCCTTAATTCTAATGACACCTCTTTCTTCAGTTTCAGCGGCAGGTTTTGAATGGTTTTGACATTGGCGGAGACATCATCTCCAACTTCGCCGTTTCCTCTGGTAATAGCCTGGATGAATACCCCCTCCTTAAAAATTATTGAAATTGCCAGTCCGTCTATTTTAATTTCACATACGGCAGATATTGTATTTTTCTCCAGTTTTGACTGCACCGAATCTATCCAGTTTCTTAGATCCTGTTCAGAATACAGATTTGAGAGGCTTAACATCGGATGATTATGTCGGACATTTTCAAACTGTTCAGTCGGGAGTCCTCCAACACGTTGACTGGGAGAATCAGGATTCTGCAAACTGGGAAAACTGGTTTCCAGCCCAATCAGCTGACTCATAAACAGGTCATAGGCAGTATCATCGACACTGCATTCACCCTTCTCATAATATTCGTCGTTGAATTGATTTATTTTTGCGGTTAATTCTTTGATTGCTTTTTCTGCTTGTAAAATATCCATGCTATTCCAACTTTTTGCTGTCGATCTTCTATACTTTGAGATCAGTTTCCGGTTCACCATCAAAAATTATAATCACTCGTTTGTGTCAAAGGAATTGTAGTCCGATTGTTCTGGAATGAAAACCGTTATCTTGTGTTTGAAGGGGTTATGAATCCGGATTGTCAGTAAATTGGCAGTCTCATATAAATTGATATTTGCAGTAATCGGGTTGTGATGGTTATTGGATGAAATTGTGGCAATCTACTAAAACCACTATCATGCGAATAAAAAACCGGGGAGATTTTTGAGTGATAGTGCGTTAACAGTATGGCTGATATTCCTTGCCTGCTTATTGATGTTTACAGGATTTTAAAGGTGTTATAGAAAAAGCGGGTAAACATCGAGTGACTTTGAGGTTCATATATAAAAAGATCCAATAAAAAGAGCAGAAAGGAAACTCATCAATTCCAGTCACATGTAACGGTAGGCTTGACATTGGGTCTTTGCTCAGAAAAACTATTAGAACATTTGTTGAATCCTGTTTTTTTCTGTTATTGACATCAGGTTTCTCCAGCAAACAACTTATTTGGTTGATGGTTGATTTTAACGGGATTATCCGTCAATTGAAAACTTCATATAGAAAACCATGTTTAAATCCTTTCTTGCTTTTTTATCGCGACTGTTTTTGGATCCATTTCGAACTTTTTTTTATACTTTCAAAGTATTATCGGAATTTCGAAAGTCTGCGAGGGCTGTTACATTTTCACCCTCTGAACAGAAGGCCATTAATGAAAAGATTCAAGAAAAAGCGTTGGAGATCCTAATTCAAAGAATAGAAGACTTTGGAGTAGGAATTATAAAAGCAAAAACAGATGGTAAAATCAAAGCCAGTTTAAATGCAGCCATTCAGGATCAAGCACATAAATCAGATTATAAACCGGTTAAAGAGCAGGTCGATCAATTATTACAGAGGTATTTGAAGGGTTTAAGCACTGAAAGCATCAATAAAAAAACCAGGAGTGAAGTTAAAACATTCTTAAATGACGAATTGATCAAATATGCCTGCAAATCCTCCAATGAAGCACTTCAAATTAAAAAGGAAGAGTTATTTGCAAAACATATCAACTCATTATCGGTCGATGTTATCAGCTCGGACAATGAAAAGAAGATTGAGGGATTGATCAATAAGAAAGGACTGGAATGGTCATGTAAGCCCGATAATAAAGAGGTTGAAGAGAAAGTTGAACAGGTTTTTAAAGAGTATATGGAGAGTCTTAGCACCTCAGCCGTTCAACAACAGACCCGGGATACCATTATCGAGCATGTGAATAAATTGATTGAAACAATCTCTTTTGATGAAAAAAACCAGGAGATCCATAAAAAATCCGAAGAATTATCAACGGCATCGATTGGAAGTTTAAATAGTGCAAATATACTGCCGAATACTCTGAATTCCATTCAGGAACACGTTAACAAGGAAGTATTGAAACAATCATGTGAACAGTCAAATGAGTTAATGCAGGAAAAAATTGAGGAACTGTTGAAAACTTTTGTGAAGAAGCAGGATTCAACCGTTTTGTCTGCTGAGACGGAAGAGGGAATAAAAACAAACCTCAATTCAAGAGCCGTCGAGTTTGCCCAGAGGAATGACAATCAAGCCATGGAACAAAAGGCAGAAGAACTGCTCCACTATTATTTGAGCAATTGTGAAGTGGCCGATACAATTAATGCAAAATCATTGGCGGCTATCAAGCACAGCTTGAGTGACGTCATTCTGCAGCTTGTCGGAACTTCCGAGAAAATAGATAAAGAAGCAAAAAGGCTGTTTCGCGAGATTTTAGAACGGTGCAGCACTGATAATATCGACCCCATCATTCGAATGAAGACGGAGGCCGCTCTTTACAAGGTAATTGTTAAGGAATTGGCAGTATACGGTAATGATGAAATGGTCAAAAAAGCAGTGGATTTTATGCATGATATTTCACAACGGCTTCCTCATGAATCCATGACCAATGATATGATAATGAATCATAAAATTAGGCAGATTCAATACTTAAAATAGCAGTAAATCCTTCCGGTTTCTATCCCTGAAATGTCTGATTTAACAGAAAACCAAACCAAGCTTAGTGTTTTTGACCATCCGCGTCTTAGTGAATATGATCGTTTGGTTTACCCGGTAGTCTCAAGAAGAGCAGGGGGCTTGTCTTTAGGAATCAACCTCAACCCGGAAAAATCCTGCAGCTATAATTGTGTTTATTGCCAAGTTGATCGCACTATAAAAATTGAGCATTTGAAGTTGGATCTGGAGCAGATTTTATCTGAGTTGGATTACTGGTTGAAAATCATTCAAAAAGAGGGTGGAAGGTTTCAGGATCAGGAATTAAAGGATATATCCATTGCCGGAGACGGTGAACCGACATTGAAGAAGATACTTCCGAATCTGATCATTCGGCTGATAAAAAAGAAAGAGGAATATGGGCTGAGAAATGTCAAGTTGATATTGTTCACAAACGGCACAAACCTGACCCGACCCGATCTGCTTGATACATTTGATTCTTTTACCCGTAATAATGGTGAAATCTGGTTCAAACTGGATTCATGGGATGAAGCCGGTTATCAAAAAATAAACAGGAGTTCTACTCCCTATGCCAAACTAATCAGCAACCTTGTGTTGGTAGGAAACAGGTACCCTGTGGTTCTTCAGAGTTGTTTCTTTTCGACCAACAATCAAAAGGTTACTCCATCCGGCTTTCAGGGGTATGTTCAGTTGATCAACCGTTTGATGGGAGATGGAGTTAAAATTAAACAAATTCAGGTCTATACAACAGCCAGAAAACCGGCGGAATCATTTGTAACACCCCTTTCAGATGTAGAGATGGATGATCTTCATGGGTATTTGTCTCAAAGGATAGATTGCGAAATAATGACTACTTACGCTGGAGGGAAAAAAAGTTCATGAATTTCACCCGGTTGGTTCTGCACAAATTTGATCCTGAAAAAACCCATGACCTTGCTGTTGGGGCATGTATTGCCGCTGCAAAAGTTCCATTTTTGACTGATGTAATTGAATCCCTGTTCGGACTTGAAGACAGCAGGTTAACCGTTTCCATGGGAAACCTTAATTTTCCCAATCCAATTGGATTAGCGGCCGGTTTTGATAAGGATGGGGTGGCAGTACCTATACTTCAAGCACTTGGATTCGGTTTTATTGAAGTTGGCACTGTTACGCCAAAATCTCAACCTGGAAATGAAAAACCACGTCTATTTCGGTTGCGGGATGAAAATGCAATTATAAACCGCATGGGATTCAATAATCATGGGATTGATTGTTTGGTGAACAGCTTGCAGAAAATTAAAAAGAGGGTGCCGATTGGAATCAATCTCGGTAAAAACAAGCAAACACCAATAGAACATGCAGTGGATGACTACTTGATAGGTCTAACCAAAGCATGGGATTGCGCCGATTATTTTACCATCAATATCAGTTCTCCCAATACTGAAAACCTGAGGGATTTGCAGCAGGAGCAGAATCTAAAACCTCTCATTGAGACAATTATAAAAACCAGGAATAGATTAGCTTCAGAATCAAAGAAATATAAACAGATCTGGCTAAAAATAGCTCCTGACTTAAGTGATGATGACATTCTGCAGATTTGTGAGATTGTCATGAACTCAGGAATCGATGCCATGGTGGTTTCAAATACCACCATCTCTCGTCCAAAACCTGATAATCCATTAATGAATCAAGCAGGAGGGTTAAGTGGAAAACCACTTCTGAACCTTTCAAATGAAGTGCTAAGGAAAGTAAAGGCGGCCACTGGTGGCAAAATAGGTCTCATAGGAGTAGGTGGGATATTTGAGGCTGAAGATATTAAAGCAAAATTTGATTTAGGAGCTGATCTGGTACAACTGTATACGAGTTTTGTTTTTAATGGCCCCAGGTTTATAAAGAAACTGAAGCTGAAACTGGTGCAGGCGTTGGAGTAAAATCTACATCTAAATGACGGCAGCAATTCTAATTTTGGAAAAACCAGTTTTTCTATTATCCGATAACAGGAGTAAAAATCAGGGGACATTCTTCAATGAACCACATTATTCAGTATTAATCACCGAATTTGTAACGTGTTTCCTGATTTTTTAATGTTAAATGAATGAAGCTTTTATCTTATTGAACGCCTTCAGCGTTTCTTTGTCGGGGGTGACTAAATACCCAGGGTGGCGTTCGCAAGCTCACTGACCCTGGGCTATTGATGTGTATCCCCTTCGGGGAATGCCGTGCAGAAATTATCCGGGGAGAACACCCCAACGGGGTTAAATATTCACAGCCTGGGGTCAGCGAACTTGTGAGCGCCACCCCAGGACAAGTAAAACACCCCAATTATCAGAACTCTGAAGGAGTTCTATAAACTCAATTGATATGACAATGTAAATATCGAGTTTTTCATGTACAGGACAAATTTATCCTGCAGGCTATGTTGTTCGGTGTGACACAAATCTCAAAAATTAGAATTGCTGATTTAAAGATGTATAGTGTTGTTTTAAGAAAAATTTAGTCTTATACTTATTTCTCTTGATAGCCGGGATGCTTCCTTAATCAACGGGCCAAACGATATAAGGTATCATGGATACTACTAAACCAGCCAAATTTGAATCTTCATTCAAGATTCTACATTTTTTGATGGGTAATACAGATTTTGCCGTAAAATTATCTGACGTGACAGAGATAATTCGAATGGTGGAGATCAGAAAGATACCACGGGTTCCGGCATATATTGAAGGTGTTCTTCATTTAAGAGGAGAAATCATCATTGTCGTCAACCTGAAAAAGCTTCTGCTCATTGTCGGTAAGTCTATCAAACAACCCAAAATCATCATTTTTAGCTTGGGCGATAAAAAAATCGGGTTTATTGTCGATGATGTATCAAAGATTGTCCAGAAGAGGGAGAATGAGATTCTTCCGCCTCCGCCGGTGATTTTGACAGGCCCGGCTCCTGATTGTATTACGGGCGTTTTTGAAGAAAATGAAAAGAATGTCTTGATGCTGGATTTAGCCAGGTCGATGAGTTCTTTGGAAGAGGAAGGTCTGAACAAAGTGTTGGAAAGAGAACTGTCATTTTTAATTGAACAGATCAACAGAGACTAGGGCCAGGTTTTAAGATTGTATAACTTGGCACCATCCGGACAAAAACAACCATGAGGACATATTTAACGAAAAGAGTGATTCCCTTTGTATTCTTCATTTTATTGATTTTGAGTTTTGGGTGTGAACAAAAGAAAGAGGTTCTACTCACCGAAGCTCATATTAAATCATTCCTTACAGACCGGTATTTTGAAATTCCCGAAGGTGAGACCGGAATTCCCGATTTTGAATATCTGTTGATGACAGGGGAGAAAGAGCAGTTTTCAGATAACAAGGGAAAAATCGTCCTTTTAAACTTCTGGGCAACGTGGTGTTTTCCGTGTAAAACAGAGATGCCGGAGTTGGAGGAGTTAAAACATGCGATGAAGAACGAGAATTTCAGATTGATCGCAATAAACATCGGCGATAAAAAAGAAAGGATCAGAAGGTTTTTAGAAAACAATCCCTATTCATTTGATATTGTTCTGGATGAGAATAAAAAAATCAGTGAATCGTTTAACATTTTGGGATTACCTACAACCTATATCCTGACCGGTGATCTCAAAGTTATTGGTAAGGTCATGGGGCCTATTGATTGGAAAGAAAAATCTTTTATACAGTTCTTAAAAAACCTGATTCAACATCGTACATCCTAGGAGAAAGCCAAATGTTTAATATGGGAATGACAGAGATGATTATTATAGGGGCTATCGCTCTTATTCTCATCGGACCGAAAAAAATGCCGGATTTGGCTAGGGCAATAGGAAGAGCATTAACTGAATTCAGAAAGGCTTCCAATGAATTTAAGAGTTCGATTACAAGAGAAATGGATGATATTACCGGGTCACCTGATATTAAGGATCTTTCAAGTATGGCAAATCAGTTGAAACAAAAGAATATCCCCAAGAATATTGAAGACTATCTTGAAAAAGCAGCAGATGTGCTGGAAGATGCAGGCAAGGAGATCGAAAGAAGAGATGAAGCTGTAAAAGAGGAGGGAGAAAAATCCAAACCTGAACCAACTTAAAACCGAGCCAAAAAGGAGTTTATGGAAGAACTAAAGAAATTTATTCGCAATATTCCCGATTTTCCCAAACCGGGAATCCAGTTTAAGGATATTACAACTCTATTTCAAAATCGTTGGGGTCTGCAGAGATGTTTTGATATTCTGGAAGAGCAGTACCGTTATCAACAAATCGATAAAATAGCGGGCATAGAAGCACGCGGTTTCATAATGGGGGCAGCATTGGCTGATCGTTTAAACTGCGGTTTTGTGTTGATTAGAAAAAAAGGGAAACTGCCGGGGAAAACAATATCTGAGTCTTACGAACTTGAGTATGGCACGGATGAGTTGGAAATCCATGTTGATGCGATTAATCCGGGTGAGAAAGTTCTTATCGTGGATGACCTGTTGGCCACAGGCGGAACCTTAAAGGCAGCTGCCGATCTTATCAAGAAAGTCGGAGGTGAGATCATCGGTTTGAGCTGTATTATTGAGCTTTTAGGTCTCAATGGCCGGGAAAAGCTGGGACAACTGCCCTTCCATTCCCTGGTAACTTACGACGAAGCTTAAAAAAAACCTGGGAAATGTCTATTTGCCTTTTCCAGGGCTTCTTTCGTACCAATATCTTCCCAAAACACATCACCAATATCCCAGGTCTTAATTTTCACCTGTTTTCCTAGGAGTTTCATATATTCATCTATTATGGAAAACGCCACGGTGGGTGAAAAGAAGGAGAATGTTTTTGGTGATAAAAGATGGTAGCCACAGAATCCAACCGGTCTGGTTTTCCCTTTCGGAGCCTGAAGTATCGTTAGATTGTCCTCTCTTTTCAATCCTACCAAGTAGTCTTCCTCATCAACCAGCAACATGGAAGCAGAACTCCTATGATTGGTAGCCAGAGTAACTAAACCATCGGATTGAAGATGTTTGGATTTAAACTCTGCAAGATCGGCCGTGCATAATATGTCTGAGTTGCAGACCATAAAATCATCATCATTCCAAAAATCTTTCGTATTATACAGCCCACCACCGGTGCCAAGAATCTGTTTCTCATATCTGAGGGTGATGGTAGCGCCGAAGGAGTTTCTTGAGAAAAACTCTTCAAGTTTGCTATGGAGATGATGTGTATTGATAATAATATCAGTTATCCCAAAGCCAACCAGGTAATGAATGATCTGTTCAATAATCGGAATTCCCTGAATTTTAATAAGCGGCTTGGGGGTATCAAAGGTAAGAGGCTGCAGCCTTTTTCCAAATCCGGCTGCAAAAATCATTGCTTTCATTTTTTTTATCAATCAGATTTTGATTGAATTAGCAAAACAGTTAACACCTCTTGATCTGGTCTAATTCGACGGGGTGTCTTCTTCCTTAAATAGTTGAGGGGGTTCAATATCGTCTTTGACCTCCAAATCTTCATTCTCGATGGGGAGCTTAAATTCCTTGGAAACATCTATGCGAAACCGACCCTGGTTAGCGCTTTGATATTTTATTTTGGAGTTTTCAGAGATCTCATCCAGATCTTCCTGGGTTCGTACCACTTTCGGTCTGAGAAAAACAAGCAGGTTTGTTTTTCGAGTGGATGAGCTGAAGGTTTTAAACAGCCAACCGATTATCGGGATGTCGCCCAGACAGGGTGTTTTGATCTCCTGTTGGGTCACTTCATCACTGATCATGCCACCTAAAACTATGGTTTGACCATCATCTACAACAACTGTGGTTTTTAATGAGCGATTCAGAGTGGTGATAGCCCCCTGGTTAGATAGGGCATCTGCTGTACCGCTGATAACGTTGCTGGTGGTTTCATCTATCTTCAATTCAATCGAATCGTTAACATTGATTTGCGGTGTTATTTTTAACAGAACCCCTACCTCTTTATAGTCAATGGTGGTAGTTGTGTTCCCGTTTGTGTCAGTTTTTGTGCTTCCGATTGTAGGGATGATTGATCCCACCTTAATCTCAGCCTCTTCATTATTCAAAGTCAGAATCTGAGGGTTTGAGAGAATATCGATTTCAGAGTCTTTTTCCGACGCTCTGATAAAAGCATTTAGAGAGGTATATTGAGTCCCTCCATAGGTTATCGTTCCACCCAGAATTCCTAATACTGCTCCTGCAGAACTAGTGTTCGTAGCAGCGGACGACAATGTGGAAGGAGTCCCGGTTGCTCCGACTCCCCCTACTGTAACAACACCCTCACTATCACCCATATCCTGCAGACTGCTACCTTGCCATTCGACACCCAGATCAAGGCTTTTATCCAGGGTAATCTCCATAATAACAGCTTGAATAAATACCTGAGCTCGTTCCGTATCTAGTTTGGCAATCACATTTTCCAGAGTGGGAAAGTCAGCCTTGTCTGCATAAATAACCAATGAGTTTGAAGGAATATCGGGAATGATAGTCGCTTTTGTGGTTGGATCCTTTTGATCTTTTTGGTTCTGGAATGTTGTAGATATTTTCTGCAATACTTCGGAAACTTTTTGAGCATTGGCACTCTTCAGCGGAAAGACTCGTATGTTTCCCTCATCCTTTTCGATCTTCTTGTCCAATTCAGTAATAAGGGTTTTTATTCTATCCAGGGAAGCCGGCCAACCGATAAGGATTACATTGTTTGTTCTTTTGTCAGCCAGAATTCGAAGTCGGGCTTCTTCTTCCTGTCCTTTCTTAGGAGTCGTAGAAAATATTTTCTCCAACAGGGCTGCTGTTTCCGTCGCTTCTGCATGCTTTAGAGGTACCAGTTCCAGGTTAATACTTGAGAACTCTTTTTCATCACTGTCCAGTAACTTGACAATTTCAGCAAATCTTTGAGTATTCTCTTTCGTATCCTTTAAAATAAGAACATTGGCATCTTCTATGGCAATCAATATGGCATCTTTCGAAACCAGGGGTGCCAAATTGGATCGAATGGTCCTAATTCGTCCGTTTTCAACCGGTATGACTCTGGTAATGTATGAACCCAGGTTGATATCCGAATCTTCTTTGTAAACCGGAACAGAGGAACTTTTTGCCTGTGTATCGGTTACAATTTTGATAACTTTACCCTCTTCAACAGTAGCCAATCCGTTAATGTTTAATACTGCTTCAAATATTTTATAGGCCTCATCAGGGAAGAACTCTTGGTTTGAAAGCAGGGTTATTCGTTTCCCCTTTAATATATTGTTGTTAAATACAAAGGTCCTTCCCGTAGCTTTGCTCATCAGCTTGATAACACTCAACACCTCAACATCATTGAAGTTTAACTTCGTTTTTGTTGAAGCAACAGCAATTGACGTATAATTGATGAACAATAAGATAATAAAAATGATTGCGTTGGTGCGTTTCACAGTGCGACCAGTATTGATGGTTGTTGTTTTTTGTTCAGAGAATTCTGATTTTCGGCATTACTTATTCAAAAAATCTGCCGAATACCATCATTATGAATAAAAACGAATGACAAGGAGAAATAAAAAATGTCAATTGTTTAAGATTAAAGAGAATCTTGATTAATTGAAAGGTTTCTGGCAACCCATTTTGATGGTGCTAAGCCTATAAGTTCAATTATTATAGCATATTGCAATAAAAACAGTTTGCAATCAAATTCCGATAAAAAATTCCGTAATTGAACTGTATTGTTTTTCCTAATAGATATTAAAAAATTCAATGCTGCCTTCATGAAGAAACAGAGGGGATATTTCTTTGGTTACATTGAGTTTTAAATTGGAATGGAGAAAAGATCCAGGAAAATATGATTTTGGTGGTTCAACCAATACTCCTATTAACTCTTTTACAAATTCAATATCTTCAGATTCATGGACGAATAACGCATAGGTTATACTGACCGTTTTAATTGGACTCCTTGAAAAAGAGAAGCCCTCCAATAAGGGATTAAACTTCAGTAGATTCCCGAGAAGTGAATCCTCTAACCCAACCAGTGAATATCGGTGGCCCAATGAGCTTAACAGGATGTTACTTGCTCCTATCATCTCGTAAAATAAAATTCCAGTTTCATGGTCTCCCAATTCTTGAATAATATCAGCTCGACTCAATTCCTCGATTGTAAATTCGCTCGGTATTACTTCGTCTGAAGTTTTAAGATCCATTGTCGAATCCTGATCTGTTGAAACTTGGTTTGAAGTCGAATTTTGATACCCTGGCTCTACCTCCAGGTCAAAGATTGCTCCTGACCCGGAATCGGATCCTACCGCATCGGCCTCATTAATGGTGTAGAAATTATTTAATTTTTTCCCAAACTCAAGAATCTCGGAGTCAAGATCGTTTGACGCATCTTTAACTATTGTCACCAGATGATTTGTAAAGGTGGGAATAATATAAGAGTTTTCCGGAAGAAACCAGTTTTGATGACTGTTAAAAGAGACTTCTTTGCCCCGCTCCGACAAATCTACTGGAGCCAGGTAAACCTCCCATAAGACCACTACAATTTTGACCTTCAAATCAGTAATTGGCATCTCAGTAACAAATTTCAGAGGGGCAATAACCAGTTTGCAGTCCTGCTTATCCAGGTTTATAAATCTCTGTTTTAAATCTTGCACATGACGGGGGGAAAAATAACTCTCCTTATCCTGATACTTCTGCTGCCACATTTGTGACAACTCATGGGTAAATTGCCATGATGCACTATTTGAATCGCCTGTATTGATCTCATAAAGAGAATCCCCAAACCCGGTGGCGGTTAAAAAAATCAGGAAGAAACAGGAGTTTATAAACTTGTATAGTAGAGTTCTCATCGCTGGCATATTTTACAGAAAAAAGTGCTTCTTTGATTTTGTTTGATTTTCTGAATAGGCGTTTTACACGTTTGGCAAGGCTCTCCTTGTTTACCATATACTTTCAGAAAGTTTTGAAATGTTCCTTGTTTATCATCAACTCGACGGTAATCCGAGATTGTGGTCCCATTATTTTTCAAGGCTGAAGCGAGTATTTTTTTTGTGGATTTTATTAATTGCTTGAGTTGGGAAAGAGTTAATTTTGTTACAACTCGCGTGGGGTCAATTTTTGCATCAAATAGGATTTCAGAAGCGTAAATATTGCCCAGACCGGCAATAATGGACTGGTTTAAAAGTATGGATTTTACAGATGCTTTTCTATGCCGCAACTTAATTGCCAGTGATTCCGGTGTAAGCGCTTTATCCCAAGGATCACACCCAAGGGAAAACAGCTTTTTGTGTTTGTCAATATCAGAAGATAATTCAATGGTTCCAAAACATCGTACATCATGAAAGATCATCTGCAAACCGTTATCTAATTTAAAAATTACACGTCCATATCGGTTCTCCTGATGATCTGCCACCAATATAAATTTTCCTGTCATCCTCAGATGGACAATCATCCACAGTGGTTTATCAAATTGGAAAATAAGATATTTCCCCTTTCGTGAGATCGAAGTGAATTTGCAGTTCCTGATCGCCCTTCGAAAATCAGTCGAGCTTCGGTCAATAACCGAATCCCTCTTTATCTCACAGGATTTAATGATCCGACCGATAATTGTTTGACTTAGTTCGTTCACAATAGTCTGAACTTCGGGCAACTCAGGCATGGTCGATGGTTGTCAATGTAAGTTTTTCCATGATTATAAACATCCGAATTTTTTACCAATGTGTTTAAGCACCACGAAAACTAAAAGCAGATGACTTAAAGACGGAAGATCAACGAATACTGATATTAAAAGTTTTAGTCAAAGGCAAAGAGCAGATTCTCTTATTACATATCTGATACAATAAACTTCCTTTAATATTCAGGTTTGTGAGCTTAGACGAATCTAAAACCCGATATTTCTGTTCTATCCAGAAATCGTGCTGATGGACATTTAAAGACTGTTCAAAAGCCTCGTCATCAACCCTGATTGTTTCAGACTCGTTGATCTCTCCTTCCGGTATTAGTAACGGTGTGTCCAAAAACACCTGCGTGGGTTCCGGTGAGAATTCTCCCTGGGGAAAGACTGAATAGATATAGTAACCTTCGTCAATCCGACCCAATAGTTTTAAGATTCTTGAATTCTTGACAGTGTTTGGATTCAGTTCAGCCAATATCTGTACGTTATGGTTAAGCGATTGTTTTTTACCAAGCTCCAATGAAAAAGGAAGAGCCGACTCGGCGAAAAGGTTGAAGTTGATCACTTGAAAAACAGATGACAGAAGAAAAAGATATAAAAAGAATTTAAACCGATTACAAACCATGATTTTCCTAAATATCTAATGTATTGCCGTTTTTAAGACCAAGCAATCGCTTTGCTGATCGGCTTTTAACTAATTTTGGGAAGTTAAAAACCGTCAGTAAAACTTAATGAAAACAATAAAATAATTGAATATCTGTCGTCCTGATATCAAAAATTAACACAACACCATGAGGATGCCAATAGATCTCATCAAACAGATAAGGGTTTTTGCGGACAGTTGGGGATTGATGAATAGGCAACTTTTTCATGGGAAGATTTGGTGTAATTTTGCATTTAGCAAGCATTATGAAATGAAATCTTGAATAATATGATTCAGATCCAAGAAGATGAAGATCTAAAAAATAAAAAATAGTTATAGCCGTTTAAGATTTTTTTTTGCTATACTAACTCCGTAATTATTTAATTTTAGGTAGAGCCCAAAATATACTGCTTTTATAGATAGTTGGCCGAAACCGATGCGTATTTTTACATTGATTTCAGTCCAGTATCATTATATCCTTAACCATATATTATTTATTGTTTTTTTTGTACAACGTGTTGGTTGTTTTTTACATAAGCCATTCAAAGCCTTCTTAGGAATGAAATTTGCTAGGCTTTGAATATTAGAAGTCGTAAAGTTTTTTGGAGAGAAATATGACAAGGATTAAGGAAGACATCATTCGTGATGTTATGACTAAAATAACTCTTGACCGGAAGTGCGCAAAAAACCTTGTTGAGGCAATCTTGGGAATTATAAAAAATGCATTGGAATCAGGTGAAGAAGTTATGATATCCGGTTTCGGTTATTTTAAAGTTCGTCATAAACGATCTCGAATCGGGAGAAATCCGAAGACAAAGGTTTCTTACGAGATATCAGAAAGAACGGTTGTTACTTTTTATCCCTCAAAGGTGTTTAGAAAAGAGCTTAATCCAGACTTCGTTAAATAGTCTGGAGAACGTTCTGGAATTGACGGCACCTGTTGTTTAATAAACCATTGGTATCAGTTTGATAGTACTGGCATCTAAAAAATGAGCTTATGCGGCATACAATAAAAAAATCGTTTATCGGATTAATGATCATTGTTACCTCTTGTCTGTACACCATGTCTGCACATGCTCAAATGAACGAAATTGGGGCCCAACCAATGGTCGCACAAATGCCCCAACCAGCAATGGAAAACGTGTTTTTTAATGTCCTTTGGGGATCATTTACCGGGGGAATTCTCATGACCGGTTGGGCAATGCTTGATGATAAGCTACCAACAGACGAAAGATATACCATAAGCCATTTCAGTAGTCAGTTTTTAACTGGAGCAACATATGGGGGGTTTCTTGGCTTGATTGCAGGCGTATACCTGTCGTTTAAGGAAATTACTTTTGATGAAAATCTTACAAGAATATCCTTTTTCCAACCGCCAAAAGCTAATTTGGATATGAACTCGCAATCAGCAGATAGCTTTCATCATCTGTATTCAAATGAATTGCGTATTATAGATTTTAACATGAAGTTTTAAAAGGTAATTCCTGATTAAGCGTGGATACCTGTAAAACAAAGGCACGGTTGTATCGTTGACATCTCAGCAAGAGGTATACCTGGCTATCGGTGGTAATACTTCACCCCGAAAAAAGTTTATCATCGATAGTTTAGCGATCTTAAAAAAAACATTCCCACAAGGTTTTCACTCTTCTTGCCTCTACCTGACAGAGCCCTTCCTTAGGAAAGTTCAGCCTTATTATTATAATTGTTGTGTCCTTTTTTTCTCTGACATCCAATCAGATGAGTTGTTAAAAATAACTTCATCCATTGAATTAAGTCTCGGGCGCGAAAGAGATGGGACTAAGTGGCAAACAAGAACAATCGATATTGATATATTATTAGTCGGTCAACAGGTCGTGGAAAAACCGAATCTAGCTATTCCACATTATGATCTATTGAACAGGGATTTTTTCCTAATCCCTTTGTTGGAACTGAATAATGATCTTACTTATCCTTTAACCGGCAAAGCCTTAAGTGATTACTTGGAAGAGATCCCGGAAGAAAAAAGAACGCATCCGTTGAAGCTTTTTAAACCCACTTATTTTTAATCGTTTTAATGATTTATTGTTGAAAGGAGACAGATGACACGTATAGAAATTGACGTTATTCCATATTTTGATGATAATTTCAGCTATTTAATTCATCAATCCGGTTCAAGTGGAGCAACCGCATTGGTTGATTGTGGTGATGCAGGGCCTGTATTGAGTTTTCTGGAAAACAATAATATTAATCTCAATTATATCCTGGCAACTCATTCTCACTATGATCATGCAGGGGATATCTCTTCTCTGGTAAATCAATTTCCCAATGCCACTGTCATCAAGCCGAAAGGTGAAAAGAGAATTGATGTGGCAGGAAAAGAAGTATCCGATGGGGAGACGATTCCGTTTGGAGATTTGATTATTGAAGTGTTGGCTGTTCCTGCTCATACAAACTATTGTCTCTCTTATAAGATAGAAGATTGTATTTTTGTAGGAGATGCCCTTTTTTCAGCCGGGTGTGGGCGAATGTTTGAAGGTCAACCCGCTGATCTGGAAAGGGCAATGGATAAGCTTTCTTCATTGCCGGGGAAAACAAAAGTATATTTTGGCCATGAATATACGAAAGCCAATCTCAAGTTTGCGTTGTCTATTGAACCGGACAATCAAAAAACAAAAGATTACATGACTGAAGTAGAGGAAAAGGTAAAATCTGGTATGTTTTCAACACCTTCAACCATTGCTCTGGAGAAGGAGATCAATCCATTTTTCAGGATCGATCAAGATAGTGTCATAAAAAGCATAGACCCCAGCAAATCCCTTTCAAGAACAGAGAGAATGGCAGCATTAAGGCACCGAAAAGATAATTTTTAGTTGGATGAATTCAATGTCGGATATCCTGGGGAGGCGAATCCCTAATAGGTGAGAATTAAGCGTTTCAGGGATTTTGATGACTAGAAAATTTTAAATATTGCTGGAACTTATTTGGAAAACATGCGACACTTTTACTGTCGTTCTTGTTGAAGTTTCCTTTTCGGGTTCGACACATTTTATCATACATACGATTCGATCAATCCTTATTCTGTGGGAGGATAAGTATGGATGTATCTATAACAGCAAAACATATGGATTTAACTGAAGCTTTAAAAAATTATGTTGAAGAACGCCTAACGAGGGTTAACAAATATACGGATTTTAACCTGAATGCGGATATATTTCTAGGTGTGGAAAAACATCGAAAACACATACACGCAACCATTAAAGGGAATGGATTCTACCTTAACTCTGAAGCCGAAGATCCGGCCAATATGTATAAAGCAATTGATTTGTGTGTGGATAAACTGGAAAAACAACTAAGGCGAGGAAAGTACAATTATAGCGATAAGAAGAAAGGCAAGGAACTCGAACGAGAAAGTATTATTTCTAAACATCGGTTGATTGAAAACGAAGTTGAGCCGATCTAACCACAATCATTTATCTTCAGCAGATAGATCCGAAACGGACTATCTGCAATCCATCTCCCCCAATTACTTCCAGCTAAACAAATCACCACTAGGCCGTGACAATACTCAATAGATATCAGCGTCAAATTGAATTAGTATCCACTGTATTCAATAAAGCATTTATAACGTTTAATAACCAGAAACCAATCGATTCCTGGTTGTCGGCATATTTTCGAAGTAATCGAAAACATGGCTCAAAAGACAGACGATTAATATCCAGCTGCATTTTTGGTTATTTTCGCTGGTATGGTTGGATACGTAATATTGAACAAAATAAGACCTCCTTGGCTTTATTGCTTGGATATTTGCTGGATAACAATGAAATAACACCCCTGGTTTCCTTTTGGGGCAATCTTTATGGATTAACCGAGGACACATTGCAGGATTTTTTTTCGGCCTCTCCACAGGAATTGACGCGGAAACAATCCTTAATTTTAAAATATGTAAATCAAATTGATATCAGAGAGTTGAACCCAAGGATTGCTTGGGATATGCCAATTTCAGTTCTAAGTTCGTTTCAAACAAGACCGAAATTGTGGATTCGGTCGACAGAGCAAACTCCAAAAGGTCTTTTCAGTTATCTAGCGGATCGGAAGATTCAATTTACTGCCCATCCAAATCATCAATTTTCGTTTGCATTGCAGGATTCGATTAATCTGTTTGAAGTGGATGATTATAGAAAAGGAAAACTGGAAATACAGGATTTGTCCTCCCAGGGGGTAGGATTAGTCTGCAATCCAAAGCCTGGAGACATATGGTGGGATGTCTGTGCCGGATCAGGAGGGAAATCATTACACCTTGCAGCTATGATGAAAGGAAAGGGACTCATCTACGCAACAGAAACTCATCAATATCGTTTAACAGAGCTAAGAAAAAGAATCTCAAGAAATGATCTGTTTAATATTATAAAACCCTTGGAATGGGATGGGAAAGCGCTTCCCACCTTTAAAAGTCTTCCGGATCAGGTTTTGATTGATGCTCCCTGCTCCTGTTCAGGAACCTGGAGAAGATCGCCTGACATAAGATGGCATCCATTGGACGATAGAATTACACATTATTCGCAATTGCAGCTGAATTTATTGACGCTAGCCAGTCAGATACTGGAAAAAGGTGGAAAAATCATCTATGCTACCTGCTCAATATTTAAGAAGGAAAATGAAGAGGTCGTGGAGTCTTTTTTACATCTGAACCCGGAATTCGAAATGGTAACAATCACCTGCCCCTTCACGGGGAATGAATTCTCAAACGGAATTAAATTCCTACCTCCGACAACGGATGGAAATGTCATGTATGTGGCAGTGTTAACTAAAAAAGATTAAGATAACAAAACATTTATAAAATGATACTTGACCAGAGAAATACCGTATAAATTACTGAACTGATGTCTGATCGTATAGCTGTTTTCCTTATTGTCCTCATAATGGGTGTTCAAGGTTATGGTTCTGCTTCTGCTTCTGATACCGTTACCCTCCATCTGGCGATAACATCTGATATCCACGGATGGCTGTCGACCTCAATCGTGTATCCAGAGCGCAAACGGAAGGGATTATTACACATTAGCCCATTTCTCCGGCAGCAGCGAATCAAGCACCCTGATCTGATTTTGTTGGATGCAGGGGACTTGCTGGAGGGATCTCCTCTATCATTTTATAATCATCAATTTTCCAGGAACTCATCAGATGATGAATTCCTGAGTTTTGTTAATGGATTAAATTATGATGCTGTAACTGTAGGGAATCATGATCTGGGATTGAATCCGCTTTTTGAAACCAGGTATGTCAAAAGATCCAGGTTTGCTTGGCTTGGAGCAAACATATCACGGAGAGGAAAACCAGCATTTAAACCGTATGTTATTTTAATCAGGAATCAAGTCAAAATTGCCATTATCGGCTTTACCACACCCGGGGTATTAATGTGGATGGGGCCGAATCAGCTGCAATCGCTTGAGATAGAATCTCTTAAGGAATCTGCCCGGCGTTGGATTAAAACGATAAATAGAACAGAAAAGCCGGACATTATTATTGGTAGCTTTCATGCAGGGATCAATCCATTTCGGGATACCGAAGAAAGCAAAATAAAACAAATTCCCCCTGCAAACGACTTACGGGAGACTTTGAAAGCTGTTCCCGGTTTTCACCTGGCTGTTTCGGGTCATGATCATCGATTAAACCCGAGCAGATCCGGGGGAAAGGTTCGATATATTGAAAATGTGCCTGTGATTAGTGGTGGCTGTCATGGTGAAGCTATCGTTTTTGCTGACCTGACTGTGGCTCGTAAAAACGGTTCATGGCATACTCAACAAGTCAATGTTATGGTAAAAAAAGCATCACAAAGGAAAGAAATAACAGATCAGTATTCGAGCTTGATTAAAAGAGATTATCGTGAGTACTTAAACAAAGAAGTGCCCTGGTTGTTTACACAAACATCTCCCCAGAACGCGACGATTTGCTTGAATACTCTGAATGCTCTGGCACAGGACGAACCTGGAATAGATGGAACCCTGTTTCCCCATATTAAGATAAGATCCGTCAATTCCGTCGCTAACAGAAGAATCAAACGCAGTGATTTGTTTAAATGGTTACGTTATCATAATAAACCGGTGGGGGTGAAACTGAGTAGCAGAGATCTTAATTTACTTAACCGGCACCATCAAAAAAGCGTTGAAAAACCGAATCTGGCGGGCCGGTCGCTTTTCCCCTGGTTCAAACAGTTAGAGGAATATGAACCTGAAACAACCTGGCTATTAAATAGGTCCCAGTATGATAAAAAATACGTGATAAAAATAAGTGATTACCATTTTTGGGGCGGTGGGGGTGTCTTTTCCAGACTTTATTTAAAAGATGAAAGCCTGGTTAAGATGTCTGATGTATATTTGAAGGATCGATTATTTGACTATTTGTCCGCCTTCCGTGAGCTTCCGGAGGTCTGCAGTTTTCTGTACTATCAGCCCTGATGGATACCGTAGTCTGTAAATAACTCAACTTTCCCACTTCCAGAAATGTGAGAATTATAATTGGATTGGCAATGTAAATATTTTAAAATTACAGCTTAATAGAATAAAGAAGACAGGAGACAGAATAAGAAAGGAGTCGCTACGCTCCATGGTTATAAAAAACATGTAAAATGTACTAAAGGTGCTCAGATTAACCTTCTGACTCCTAGCTCCTTTCTCCTGTATTCTCACTTACTAACACCGAAGAGATAAACAGATGCAAAGCAATATATCCAATTCTTCGGTTGGGAAAGTTGAGTTAATAATAAAAAAGAGGGTTATTACGCTTATGAAAGATTTTCCGGAAATAATAGAAAAAGCGGCTTCAGCTTTAAAAGCCAGCAACAGGGTTGTGGCGTTCTGCGGATCGGGATTTTCTGAGGAAAGCGGAATCTCAACCTTCAGAGATCCGGGTGGTTTATGGGACATTGTGGATCCATGGGAAGTTGGCACATTGCAGGGGTTTATCAACACTATTAAAACAAAAAATAATCAGTTATTACAGGTTTTTCGCAATATAATAGACTCTTTCGAAAAATCTGAACCCAATCCCGGTCATCTGGCTTTATATGATTTGGAGTCCATGGACAAACTTCAAGCAGTAATCACTCAAAACATTGATAATCTTCATCAGGAAGCGGGCAATTCAACCGTAATTGAAGTTCATGGTAATCTGTTTCGGATGAAATGTCTGGGGTGCGGCAATCAAATAAAAGTTGATAGAAAACAATTTATTGAAAAAACCAGAAAGGAACTGAACAAACTGACGGATTTTGATTTCACAGTTCTTATGAACCTTGCAGAAAAGTGTCGGGTATGTGGAAATTTTATGAGGCCGGACGTGGTAATGTTCGGAGAAGCTGTGCAATACCTTGATGAAGCCTATGATGCTGCGATTAAGGCAGATCTTTTATTGATCCTTGGAACCTCGGGAGTTGTTTATCCGGCGGCTGATATCCCGATTCAGGCAAGCCGATCCGGGGCAAAGATAATTGAAATAAATCCCACTGAGAACGCTTTTGTCAATATCACGGATATTTATATTCCGATGAAATCGGGGGTGGCTTTACCTTCTATTGTTGAGCTTTTAAATTGATATAAGAATGAATGATTGGGATGAAGATTTGTGAATTAGGTACCTTAATCCATCCATCTGTCGTAACCTAAAAACAGATCTCTTCATCTGCACAAAAGTCCTCGGTATTGAAGCAATAATAAATATTTGATTGCAAGGATTGTTTGTCAGTCTTTTTTCCATGTCAGCGTTGAATCAAAAAGTCATTGATTTTCTAATGTATAAAATGTAGTGTTATGAAGCTATGATACCGACGCTGATTATCATTTGATAAATCATGGTATCTTTTTGGTTTCAGACAGGTTCCATGAAATCAACCCCTCAGTTTGCAATAATGCTGTTTTTATGAATTATTAGGCAAGTATTTTTCAAAGAAGCAAGATGAACAGTAGAAGTTTTCAGATAAGAAGATGTGTTGATTTATCAATATTAGTTCGGAGTAGTCATAATGAGTAAGAAAGAACAGGTTAAAATAATCATAGATGAATTGATAAATCAGGGGAAAGATTTCCATGAGATAACACAAGGAACCTTATCCCAGGTTAGAGGACTTGAAGATATAAGTAAAACAACGATTAAGCGAGCAAAAAACGAATATAAAAAAGAAAAAATCGTCGTTAAGAGTAATTATAAGGAAACGCTTATTAAAAGAAAGATCTACAAATATCTTGATAGGTATCCTCGAACCTCCCTTGGTGAATTAAGAGATGCTCTTTCCGAGATCCCACCATCCAAGGTTAATGAATATCATCTTTTTTGGACTCGCAAGCGTGAAAAAAAAGTAGAAAATAAGGCTAAGAAGCGAGTTATGATCAGCCCCCGAAAGTTGAAGGAGATGGTTTTCAGTTATTTGAATTCCAATGAGGATGTAACCTGTGAACAACTTTTACAAGCTTTTCCGGATGCTAATAAAAGCTCAGTCACCAGTTATTACGGGCATTGGAAAAAGAAAAAAGCCAATCATGAGAAAGGTAAGGAGGGAAGTCTATATCAAGTAGTCTTCGGATTTTTAGATCATCACCCGGAAACAACAATTGAGAATTTAAAAAAATCGTTCAAAGACGTTCCGTTAAGATCACTTGAAGTTTATCACAATCTCTGGCTGAAAAAGAAAAAGGAGGATAGTGAAGCCGAAAGGAATCAGGTTCAACAAAATGAGAGTGTAAAGGCAGATGTCACTTCAATGGATCGGATATCAGAACCGGAAGAAACGCCTTCAGAAAAGAGAAAATCCAAGATAAAATCCCCAAAATCTGCGGAACAGATTTTTGAAGAGCGAATCTCTTCTCAGATGAATAAACAACAAAAAAGAGGGAAAAAACCTACTCCTCTTGTCGCGGCAGAAGGGCAAAATGAAGCCGAAACTCTGAAATCCCCATTATCATGGGAGAAGAAAACAAGCGGAGTTATCAGTGAAATGCAGAAGACCATAGAAGATCAAAAACTGGCATTAACTGCCCTGGAAGTTGAGTACTCGATGCTGAAAGATAATTTTCAGTCAAAACTGATCGACGGGTTTGACTCAATGACAGCCGAAGAATTGTCCGAGATTCATGAGTTTGTAAAAACCTATGTTAAAGGCCTCCAAAAAAAGAGATAGTGAAGGGGAGTTTTGACAATAGTCTATTACTCTTTATCAAGATTGCTTTCGGTTATTCAAGCGATTACACCAGACTTTCCCTTCCTCTCCTCAGAAAAAATCAATAAACCCTCCTGATTGAGTATATGTTTTGCATAATGTGCTGAGAAGCAAACATATTGAACTCAAGAAACCTGCTATTCGCATTTTTATCAAAAGGAAAAGTGTGGCCGCTGAATCCAACCCATCTTTAGAACATAACGTAGAACATTATCTCCAGCAGATTTCTGATTTGAGAAAAGAGCTCTATTTGGAGAAGGAGCTTGTAAAAAAGTTAAAACAGACACAAGAGGATTGGAGCGAGTTAATAGAAAAAGTGCAACCAACCATTCAAGCATTATCGGAAAAAATAAGGGAATTACAGTCGAATTTACATTCGAAAAACCAGGAATTAACCAATGTCCTGCAAAGCCTGTCCAATGGACTTATCGTTACGGACTTATCTGGTAAAATTCGGACTTTCAACCGAGCTGCGGTTGCAATTACAGGTTTCAGGAACGAGGATGCTATCAATCACAATATTAATGATCTCTTCCAGTTTCTGGTTCTTCCCAAGGGGGCCATCAAGAAAATCGCTCCTCTTCTTGAGGACGGTTATCAGCAGCAGTTCACACTTAAGAAAGGAACCTCCGAGAAGATCATTTTAAAAAGCACAACGACGTTGATGAGATCGGATGAAAATGAGTTGAAGGGAATAATTATTAACCTGGTAGATATCACTCAATTAAAACGTCTTGAAGAGGAAGCCGAAAGAAAAAACAGGATGACCGCCATGGGAGAGATCGCCATGCAGGTTGCCCACGAATTGAGAAATCCTTTGGGAAGCATGGAACTATTCATATCAATGATGAAGATGGATTTTGCTCCTGAGTCTGAAGAGATGTCGTTGGTAATGCATATAAATTCCGCTGCACGCAGCATGAACCATATTATTTCAAATCTTCTGGAATACACAAAACCACGTCCGATTGTTTTAGATGAAGTGTATCTACATGAATTAATAAATGAATTTGCTGAATTCTCAGAATTTTCAGCAGAACAATTGGGTATCTTAATCGAGCTGGAATTAAAAGCGGGTAAAGCAATTATTCAAGGAAATAAGGATCTGATCAAGCAACTGTTCCACAACCTTTTTGTCAACGCGTGCCAAGCGATGCCTGAAGGGGGAAATCTTAAGATTTTCACGGAGAACTACATCGAAAAAGATCCGGTGATTCTGAAAAGGCTCAACAAACAATTCAAGAAGAAACAGCAGTCTTTGATCAGAGTATCTTTTGAAGATGACGGAAAAGGAATGACTGAGGATGTAAGAAAAAAGGTATTTGATCCTTTTTTCACTACCAGAGAGCAAGGCACAGGATTGGGATTATCAATCGCCTATACCACGATGACTTCACATGGTGGTGTCATTATGGTAGAATCGGCTCCCGATTCGGGAACAAAGGTGGACCTGCTATTTCCAAAAGCACAATAATGAGATTATTGAAGAAAGGGCTTTTAGAAATTCCGGGGAACCGGTTTAATGATACCTGTTCATTCTATTACAAGGCGAAAGCCCATGTCAGGCGCGCCAATTGATTCAGAAACCAACTGTTCCGAGCTGCAGCGCACCTCATTAGCTGAGTTGTCAAAACTCCCACCCCGAACAGCTCTTTTGTTGGATGTCGTAGAAAATCTGTCAAAAAGCGATCTGAAAAATCCTTTGTTACTGCTGCTTAGGAAAGGATCTTGAGTCCATTCCCAGGTGTTTCCGGACATATCGTAAAGCCCTTGCTGGTTGGAGGGGTAATAATCAACTGCTGTGATCCCGTTTGATATCACTTCATTTCTAATGTCGGTATAATTTGCCTCTTCTGCAGAGATTGATCCGGAACGCGTCCCATAGGCAACGTTTTTGCCTCCGGCTCTGCAAGCGTATTCCCATTCGATACCCGTTGGTAATCGATAGCTGTATTCTGATTTTTCGTTAAGTCTATTCAGAAAATTCTGTATTTCAATCCAGCTCATATTACTGACCGGTATTTTTTCCGGAATATTCCCGTCAAGACCTGAAATCATCATTACATCTCCCCATTGTTTCTTAGTAACAGGGAATTTACCGACATAAAATTCATCAACGCATTCTTCCTCAAGTTGGTTATCTCCTGTATAAAAACAGCCCCCTTCCATGTGAAAAAATCCCATTCGTTCGAGACTGGCTGAAGAGTAGTCAAGAGAGTTTATCAAGCGTTTTATCTGCTCTTTTAATAATGATTCTTCATCGGGTGCTTCTAACTGAACCGGGATCTTAAAGAAATTGATTTCCATTTCATCCGATGAAAAATAAATAAGTCTGAATCCTTCAAGGTGCCTGGTTTTTAATAGAGGATCAAAAACAGGAGTAAAGCGCATTGCCAATAAAAAACCCTGAAGTTCCTTTTCTTCGGAATAGTTGATGATCGTGTTTTTCAAGAATGTGCTTCTGTCTTGGAAATCAGGCAAAGAGAGAGATTTTTCAATTCGACTCCAAAAAAAACCGAGTTTTTCCTGATCCAGTATCCAATTGTAAACCTTAATCTGATCGAATCCCTGTCCTTCCTTATCGGTTCGTTTGGAAATAACCTCATTACTTGCCTTTGAAATGGCGCTGGTGAGCACTTGGATATTTCTATATGGCTCTTCCGTATCGTTTCGATATTTTGGACCGATTATCAGCAGGGATTTATCGTTTTCCAGGGGGGGCCAGTTAAAGGCAGATTTTGAACAGGAGGTAATAATGAGGGGAGTTGCCATCAGGATAAAGCATAACCTTTTAATATTCATATCTTATTCTTTCAGTAAGTCTAATGCTGATCGCTTTTTTTCCAAGAGATCTTTTGCTTTTTCGGTGTATTTTGAATCGGGGAACTGATTCATGAACCAGATGTATTGAAAGAAACTATCCACTTTTAGGGTATAATCCCACGCTTTTTCAACATCAACATTTTCCGAGAGCACCTCTCCATTTCGTTGATATTGATCATCTTTTATGAACAGCTTTACCTCTTCAACATGAATGCCTGTCGGGTATTCAACGAGATAACGGAAATACCCTGTCAATGATTGGCTCTCCTGAGCATGTCTAAATAAGGCTTCCTCTCTTAGCTTTCGTATCGTTTCTGTTCGAAGACTTTGGGGAAACAGGATTAAAAACCGATCATATGATTCTACACTATTCTGAGATACGGCTTTTTCATACAGAAGTAGTTCAAGACTACTCATTGCCTTGTTTTTGTGAGTTCCGTCCGGAAATTTCAAGAGATATTCCTCAAAACCCTGCATGGTATTCTTTTCCAGTGCCGCCTTTATTAGCACTTCTTCATAAAGCTGATTGACTTCTTGAATAAACTGTCCCTTGGGAAATTCGAGTCTATAGTGTTCGTATTCTGTCGGCGTATTGACATTTTTGACCTGTTCAAATAGTGTTCTTTCCTTCAATTTTAAGACGTCGCTATGGTAGACTCCAGAGGGATATTCTGCCAGGTATGAGTCCATATGCTCTATATTCTTTGAATCTCTGGCCATTTTATAAAGAGCCTTTTCTCTCAAGCGGACGGACTCGGACAGGTATCTTCCATTTGGATATTCGATGATGTATGATCTGTATGATGATGGGGAGTCGATCTTTTGTGCTTTTTTAAACAGGAGTGTTTCTCTGAATTCATTAACTTCTTTGGCGTATCTGCCATTCGGGTATTCAGTGAAATAAGAATCGATGATGCTTGTTTGTCTAAAAACATCCGAAGAGTTTTCTTTGTTAGCTGAGTCTTTTATATAAGTTAAATAGGCGTTTTCCCGCAAATCGTTAACCTCATTGGAGTACTTTGAATCGCCATGTTCTGACAAAAATTGATCAAAGGCTGCGACCGTGTTTTTTTCCTTTGCATTTTCAAAATCTGTCTCGATAGTGGAGCAACCCCCAATTAAAATACTAACCGTAATTGAAAGGAGTATCAGAAGAACAACAGAGAGCAAAAAAACAGTAGAATGTGGGGCTTGATTTTCCAATTTATTCATTCTTAAAACTGGTCTCATTTATTTTATCTTTGTTTTAAGCTTGGTTTTTTCATACTTCAGTTTCCAGGTTTCATAGCTTATTCCCATTTTTGCAGCCTTTTTCTTGCGATACCTCAGTAATAACCTTTGTGTCAAAACATGGGAAATAATTGAGCAGGGAATAGCATAAAAAAGGCTTCCAACAAACATCGGCAGTCCTAAATCAAAAAAAAGAAATTTGCTGCCTTCCATGATTTTTCCTAAAAAGCTGTTTCCCGGATTGTTCAAAACAGCATAAAAACGAACTTGAAAAGTGTAATAATCAAGCGGAATGGTTACGAAACCCAATATTGAATGGACAAAAAGACCTGTCGCCAGGAACATATAATACAGAAAAAACATGGTGAGCGGATTACTGATCCACACCAAGGCTGTTCCTACAATTAAATCAAAACGAATTCCTAATATATACTTAAAAAACAACCAGATCAAAAAAACAATCCACATCTGGATTCCCACAGTTGGGGTCAAGCCGATGAAGACTCCAATTCCCACACCGAGGGCAATTTCATCAATTGGTGATACGCTAATAATGACTGGTTTGATAAATCGTTCAAATATCCGGTCACGAAAAAGAGCAAAGAACCTTCCCATCTCAAACAAAAACAGTCCCTAAAAATTTGAATGAAATGAATCACCTTCAAGAAAAAGCGATTCAAACCGGATATTGGATAGCCAAACAATAAACTTGAGAACTCTGTTCACAGTTCGATTAAAAGATTGGCTGCGATTTATGCTAAGAAAACCGATATAGAAAATGGTATATTTTACATCAGACAGTGGATGTGGGGACAGGAGTTTCTTTCAAACCCGTTTTTTAAATTGAAAAAAGAGATCCATTGGCAGGGTGTCAAGCTGATTTTTGCTCAAATGGATCTAAAATCCAAAACACGGTGGCATTTTGGATTGTTCAATTGAGTCTAAAACGGCATTAGAAAACTAATCTCCCTACAAAATGCGATAGAGAACAGGAAAAAAAATACTGTAATGCCTAATACACAAAAAAACAGGGGTGCTTCACCACTACGAACACTCAAAAATATAGTACTCATGGAAAACTGGTCAGACTTGGTGGCCATTCCCAGCTGTACTTCAGTGGGACGGTTTTTGGCAATAATCTGTAATAATCCGATTAAAGCGACACCGCACATAAACCATATGATCATTGAATCATGAATAAATTCCATCGTATATTATTTGCTGAGTTTTTATGTAGGTTAATGATGATAACATGGTGTTAGTATAAATAAGATAATGTAAGTTTTTCAATGCAAATTATCTTCCAAGCCACGCGATTTTCGGTCAATGAATGAATTGATTGTTATTAGGTTGTATTTGCAGAGGAAACTTAAAAGATTGTCTAGCGGCAAATTAGAATCAAAGCGTTGCATTACAAATTTTGTGTTAAATCGAAAAAAAATATCATTAGGGATCAGTTTTTGCTTTTTCCTGTTTTAAGCGGCAAAAAATGAGGCTTGGTATCAGTGAGATAATCAAAATGCAAATCAAAGTTTTTGCTTTATTGAATTATATTAAATTGCTAATAGAATATTAGTGGTTTATATTTGCCAATTCTATTAAGCGGTTAAGGTTTTTGTCGTGTATTAGATGCTTAAGTAGTCGTTATGGCTTTTGTAAATATTCAGGCTAAGGACACAATTGAACCTGTTACCCCAAAAAGGTGAACTATGAAGAAAGTTTTTATTGTACTGGCTTTATTTTCCTTCATAAGCCTGCCAAGCTTCGCATATGATCAGGAAGACTTAAGCCGTTTTCTGGAGACAAAGGAATGTACTGGAGGAACCTTTTCCTCATGCAACCTGGAAGGTGCTACTCTTAGAAATCTGAATCTCTCAAACGCAAACTTGAACGGGGCGTCATTACGGGATGCGGTTCTAGAAAACATCGTATTTACCGGTGCCAACTTGGACAGTACTGATTTTTCGGGAGCCTCTCTAAAATATATTGATTTTAGAGGTTCGATCTTGACGGAAGCTGTTTTTGATAATTCAAAAATGTTTTTTGTAGATATGACCGCTTCTGACCTGAGGGATTCCTCCTTTCAAGGGGCTAAGTTAATTGGCGTTTACTTGAAAGGAGCCCGCTGCGATGATATCAATCTCAAAAATGCAAATAACAAGCTTGTGGATTTTTCCGGTGCAACAGGAATCAATAAAAACGCTTGTACCAAATACTCTTTTGGAAGATGCAAATAGGTTGAAAATTCACCGAAGCAGATTAACCGGTTTGCAGAAACGTTTTTGTTATCTGAGCTGATATTGTATCATTGCAGGCGCCAAACGTTTCACGAATAAACCCTTCAAAAATCGAATCCCTATTATTATAGATTACGGAATCATCAATGTTGATGAATATGTTGCTCAATATAGCCTGATTATAGCGTTCCACCAAATCGGGATTCGCCTTTATCTGATCGTATTTTATTTTCTGAATATACACCAGAAGTAAAGAGTTTTTCGACTTTTGAGCTTTGGGACTATTGCGGCAGATAGTATCTTTATACTCACATAGTTCAAGGACGTCTTCCAGCTTCAGTGATGGCGGAAGACATAAAAACCTGTCCTTAATTCGATCATGCCAGATCTGGGAAATCCGATCTCTTAATCCTTCGACCCCTGTAATCTCAGTTTTTAATAGTTCTATACTTTCTACTTTCTTTGTTGCAACCCCACACCCTTTTTTGATCCTTTCCGATAAGAGAGAATAGGTAGCATTCGTGTTTTTCTCAGTATGGTCTTTAGTGCTTTTTGTCGAGTCAATGCAATAACTTCCCTTGCAGAATTGAGGAAATCCATACCGTCTTTTAAAAAACGTTGAGGTCAATCCGTTAGTGATTTGCTCCTCTTTGGAGATGATTTCGGCAAGAAACTGATTAACCCTTTCCAGAGTCTTTTTTTCTCTTTCAACCATGGGAATATATTGGGTTTTCAGTAAAACTCTTGTTGAGGGTAATGCTTTGGACATGGCAATCTTTTCCAATTTTGATTCCTGGGTTTTCAGGTACTCCAGATCTTTTATTTCCCCTTCTCTTTCCAGGCGAATTGATTTAATTCCCTGGCTGAAATTGACCAACTCTTTTGCCAGATTATTGATTTTATCCCGTTTTTTACTCTCTTTCAAAAAGTCTCGATAATCGGAAATTTCAATGAGTTTTTCTTTGACTACTGTTGATTTAAAAGTGGTCAGCGCTTCAATTAATTTGGAACGAAGCTCTCCCAGGTCATCCTTGATCTCTTTTGGGATGTTTTCAATCTTCTCATTCAGATTTTCGATTGCCTTTTTTGCTTCAGGGTCGTCTCTTATGATAGTTAGAACTTTTAAGGTGAATTTATGATCTGCCGATTTAAGCTCCTCTTGCACCAATTCTTCCTGTTTCTTGAACAATTGGTTTTGGATTTTATTCATTTTTAAATAGATTGCTTGCAGCATGCCCGCCAGTTTGGTTAATCTGAATGATTCATTTTGGTAGTAATCCAGGTATTCTGATAATGTATCACTGGTTTTTTTAGGCGACTGGAATAGCTCTTTTGAAGGAATATCTTTCAACTCAACCAGGGTTTCTTTTAGTTCTCCGATAAGAATTTGAACTTCTTCAGTTAACTGTTCACGTTTTTTTTCGTCAGGTTGGAACGTTTCCGATTCTCTAATTTTATTGGTAAGCTCGGTTGATTCCAAAAGTAAGTATTCCTTTGATTTGGCTTTTACCTCATCAACCATTTTTTGATGCCGATGCATCCAAAGAGCTTTTTGGAAAAGAGGGGCGTACCCCAACACTTTGTTAAAATAGTGAAGGGCAGTATTATATAGTCTGACATAGGAGTTAAAAACAGGGGACGTCTTTCCCAATATCTCTTTATGTCTGGCAATGACTTCCTTTTTCAAAAGCTCCAGCCTATCAGGTATTGAATCAAGCCACTGGTCCAGGTTTTCGGCCTCTATTTCTTCTCCAAGAAGTTTTTCAAGCTCTTTTTTGAACAGATTAAGAGAGTTTTGCACTTTTTTCTCTTCTGCTTCCAATCCTGCAATATTCTGCTCTTTGCTTTTTAAATGATCAAAATACATGGAGGTAATCTTATCCAAAAGCTCCTGATATGCTTTTTCCCTATTTTCAGGCTGCTCCAGTAATTCAAGTTCCTTGGTAAGCTGCCTCACTTTTTCATCGACATTAAAAGCCAGTTCCGCCAGGGTATGCTTGTATTGATGATGAAATGATTTATTCAACTCCTGGGCTTTAAGAAATGTTCTTTTTGTGAAATCTCGCATAAATTTAACAAAAAGAAGTTCTTCGAGTTCATCTTTGATTCGGAGGCTTTCAGGTTCCAATACTTTTGATAAGGAATAAGCCGGGTAAGAGGCAAATAAATAGTTATCTACTTGGTATTCTTCGTTTTTATAGACAATCAAATCGGGTTCAAATGCTTGGTTTTCTGCAAACGATTTCATGTTGTTATTATAGAACATCACCTTTTCAATTCTCAGTAATGCTTTTTGCACCAAGTCTCTTTTTTGAAAAAAGGAATAGTTTTCGCTGATAAACTGCTTGGTCTTACTATCCATCCTTGAACTTTCATCAGGCAACATGATTTCATGTTCTCCACCCGGTTTATCAAAATCCGGAACCTGTTCACATTCAAGACCATCATGCAGACTTTTATAAATATCCAACTTGAAGAAGTTGTCCATGTATTCTGTTAGCTTCTCCAACTCATCAATGAGTTTTTCGAACATCTCCGGTTTTACATCTGCTGTATCCTTTATTAATACAAAAGACCGCATGGTTTTGGATAGTCTGTCAAAATTATGCTCTGTAAAATCCGGAGATTTGGAAACATCCACAACCTTTGCTAATAGTCCCTGGAGTTCCTCGAACTCTTTTTGAAAGAGTTTGGCTGTCGTTTCAGGGCTTTTTATATCCTCCGGAGAAAAACCCACACATTTAGCTTCAAAGGGCAAAAGTCCCAATTGATACATACTGGAAAGCGCTACATGGGTCATTAGATCACCAGAACAAACATTCCGGGAACTTAGCAGGCCTAGCTCGCCTCGTGCAGTTAGAATCTGTCTTGCTTTCTCATATTCTGTATAGCGAGATGCAAAAAAAGTCTGAATTTGTTCGAAATTTGCTGCACCCCGGTTGAATGGAACAATCTTGTGAATAAATACCGCTTTTTCATTCTTGTACAGTTTCAGTTTATCGAATCGAGAGACATGAAATTCATCATCGGAAACCCCCCGATCAAAAATCACCTGTTGCGTGTCGATATTGACTTCAATGCGGGTAATCTGATCCGGTCTGATATCTGTCGCTTTTTTGTTAATTTTAAAGGTAAAAAAGTCAATATCCTTAAATAAAATATGTTTAAGACCGATTTCATGGGTTACAAACTGTGCTGAAGCAATATATTCCCCTTTATGGGAGAGCCCAAGAAGAACCTTGGATTGTGATGAAGCAACCTTTATACTATGGATATCTTTTGGCTTGAAGAAAAGTTTGTTTTTTGAGCTGATCAACTCACCATTGGGACTTTTATACCTGTTGAAATAGCCAATAACAGATTTTAAATTTCCAAACGAACTGTCAATGATCTGTGGTTTACCACCCTTACTGATATTTATCTTGATGTCATTAAAGAAGGGGCGTTCAATAATTACAGGAGCCCGAATGCTTTTATCAACTGTTTTTAGCTCATTGGCCTTAACAACGGTTTTCCATGCAACAGCGGATTTATCATCAAAAATATCTATCTTTCTTTTGGTGCCATCCACAACGCCTGCGTTTAAAAAATCGATCAGATAGTCGATCAATTCAGGGTAGGAAAAATGGGCAACAACCTGAGGACGAAATCGATAATCATTATTTAACACAAAGAGGATATCAAGATAGTTGAATATCGCTTTGGTCTGAATGTTTCCCAGTAAATATCCAAATACATCTCCGGGATTAAGTGAGATTAATTTTTCCAGATCTGTTGAGATCTCTTTTGGAATTTTTTGACCCAACGGCAGGTTTTTTGTCGTAATTAAGGAATCCATGCCCCTTGGAATATATTGATTGGTAGCACTTGCATTGAAACAGATTAGATCCATTTTGGCTGACATCTCGGAAAGATTCATCGGTTTTTGTCGCAGTTCCCGTCTGGCTGTCCTCAATAATTCGGACAGGGCAGTGTCATCCAAAATTGTTGTTTGCTCAAAAAAATGCTTCATCATTATTCCAAAATTATTTGATTTGTTGTCTTGCTTAAAAACTGTTGATTTCTTACGCTTTTTCTAAAACCAGGGTTCAATCCAGAAAATTTAAACAGGAGTATCGGTATATCTTTTATGGTACAAATCTACAAATGTTAGGAAAATAGAGATGATCAACGGACCATAAAAAATACCGGGAATTCCAAAAACAGCCAATCCCCCCACAATGCTAAGGAAGATTGCCGTAGAGTTGATCTCGGAGCGATTTCCAACAAACCTGGGTTTAAACCAGTTTTCCACAACCAACGAAATCAAGGTGCAGTAAGAAAATAGCATTATAGATGTGATGGTGTCACCGGATAACAAAAGGTAAAGGCATACAGGGATGTATATTATAGAAATGCCGACTAAAGGGATAAAAGCCAGTACGATCATCATGGTGGTCCACAAAGTCAGGGATTCAATCCCGGCCACCCAAAACCCGATACCCGCCAAGACGCCTTGAATCAAAGCTCCAATCCCATTGCCTATCAATGTCACATAGTTAATCTGATTAAAACGATCAATTACCAATTCTTCCTCATCGTCGGGCAGCGGAGATAACGCCAGAATAAAGGATTTTATCCTGGCGCCATCCACCAGGAGAGTGAAAATCACGATTAGCATAATAATGAAGTGCAAGAAAAAAGAAAAAATATTACTGATCCAGGAGTTTATAATATCAAAAACAGCTGAACTGGCATTTTTTGATGCTTCCAGCACAATGCCCTTTATAGTATCAAAATTGAATTCCAGATGCATTAATTCAAACGTTTTTTTTACAAGGTCAGGGAAGTATTTTTTGTTAGCGAATATCTGTTCAAAATCTTTATTGCTGAGATAAACTCCAATAGCCTGGTACAGGTTCAATGCCTCTTCCGACAGTTTTATAATGATAAACACTGAGGGAAGAAAAATAGCCAAAACGATTATAAGACAAACAAGGCTTGCGGACCATTTCGGATGCTGTAGCC
The DNA here is from genome assembly GCA_018829445.1 of bacterium. Taxonomy (GTDB): domain Bacteria; phylum SAR324; class SAR324; order XYD2-FULL-50-16; family XYD2-FULL-50-16; genus JAHJTV01. The sequence goes on along the minus strand of JAHJTV010000060.1, from coordinate 83,106 downwards.
TGTTGTTTATCAAATTCATTAAAGGGCTAAAGCTCCCTGCCAGTATTCCTGCGAAGATTATTGAGGATAAAAATGGCCAAAGCATTAATCCCAGTAAATAAAACAGGACAATGTAGCCAACGAAAAAAACCACAATGGAATGCTTGGAATCGTTCATTATTAGGATCTCTCAATTATCTTTTGTCAAATAATATCATTGTAAGAAAAATCTTTGGTATCGCGTATCTAAAACAAAACATATTGTTATTATTACTATTAGGTAACATATTCCCATATGTTGTTGATTATTGCTACCTGTTTTCAATTACCATATGTTCCTGATTTTGTGAACTCGATAGTACTGTTCAACAATGGACGAGAATATGTTTCACATTCCAAAAGAATCAGTTGATATTATTGAATAAAACTAAAATTCATAAATGTCTACCAAATGAATGTCATTCAAAGCTGATCCTACCACATGTAATCCATACAGTGAATAATCATTTGACTTCTGCAAATGCTGCTACTATTATTTTAGTGGATAAAATCGGAAATTTACTATCAATTCAAACGATTCAAAATGGAAGGACGTTTATGAATAGACTTACCCAAAAAACACTTATTGTATCACTTTTCATCCTTTGTATCGTTCCTTTTACCGAGGCTGCGATCAAATACGGTGAAGTGGCAATAAAAAGTGGCAATGTCGTTATTGTAAGAGATCATAGAATGTTGCTTTTTACACAGAAGAATAATCCGGTGATTGTATATGAAAATGATACGATTCGGACTTTGAAAGGAAGTGCGTTGATGCTTACAAATCCTGATGAGCATAGAGTTTACCTTGGTTCAAATGCGATTATGCAATTGAAAAAATGGCAGAAGAAAAAGGAGTCGGGAGCGATCAGGATGTTATTTGGAAAGTTTCGTGCAAAAACAGCTACTGTTCGTAAGCAGAAGTCGCTCAATTTAAGAACGGCGACTGCGACCATTGGCATTAAAGGATCCGTTGGAGATGGCAATACGAGTCCTGACATGACATCCCTGGGTAACAGGAGTGGTGATATGACAGTTACGACCAACGATGGAGAAGAATATGATGTCTCTGAAGGGCAACTGGGGTTTCTGGTTGACGAGCTGAGACAGGGAGTTGATTTTGAAGGTATACCGGATTTCGATCCTTCTTTGTCTGAAGATCAACAAGAAACAACGGGAACCGATGCTCTGAATACGGAAAATTCAAAAACTGCAGAAATTCCGGAGTCAATTCGAGAAGCCATCCGTCTCAGAGTTAAGAATATCGAGGCTGCCGGAGGTATAGACTCCATTATAAGCGGTGAGAGAGCCGTTCCGGAAACCCGTGAAGAACTGGTAGACTACATACAAGAAGCTATAGATGCAGCCGCCGGAACAGGAACAAAAATGAATATCAACGTTGTTGTTGAAGATTAGATGCTCATAAAGCCACAATTATTTAAAGGAGACAGAATTGAAATCAAAATTATTGGTTTTATTAATTATTACTATATTGGGAGCGTTTCCCGTTTCATCGCTATTTGCTCAAGACGATGAAAATGAGGCGGCGCCCAATATATTGACAACTGATCTGGTTAGAAGACAGCAGGTTGATTCGAGTCAGCTGGAAGTAAGCTTTGTTATTTATGATGATGATACAATTTCTGAAGTTATCATCAATGGGGAAGCGCAAAGCTTTGAACCTGCGACAACTCTTAATATCGAAAAAGTGTTCAATTTTATTGGAGGGAAAAATATCATCACGGTTAAAGCTGTTGATGAAAATGGGAATGAGCGAACCAGAAACTATCTGGTCGCTTATGGAGTTGATTTAGCTTCACTGGAAGAAGAAGAACAACCGGCAGAAGCCAAAGCTGAAGGCTTCAAATGGAAGATAATTGGTGGTATTCAGCTAAACAGCGACAGCAATCCCAGCAACGATTTAAGTCTGCCGGTTGCCATTGAGGATTATGAAATCAGCGGACAGATTGACGATGATGAACAGGCAGATACCCAGACAGCCGTCAATTTAATGGGGATCTTCAGTTACGGGAAGATTAAAGGAGTATTGGGATATGCGCAGAGTACTTATAGCCAGGATATTTATGAAAACTTGAATTCTGCTGTTATGATCGTTGGAGCATCATATGTTCCCCAACCGAATGAAAACGGCTTTGATGGTCGCTATACGCTAATGGATATCAAACTGGGATCAGAAGCTTATGCCCAGTATCATGTTTTCAAGATAGGTTATCAATTCGGCCGCAGTGATAAAGAAGATGGTACAACTCGACACTTGTGGGGGGTGTTGTACAATCACAAAATTTTTGCTGCATCCGGTTTGGATACGGGTAATATCACTCTTTTTAGATGGGAATACACGAACGTGGATGCCGATAATCTCGATTTCTTCAAAAGCGTAATTGCCTTAGGCTCGGGTTCAGACGGAACAGAAGAGAGTGAATACAGTGGTTTTGCCATGGATTTCGATTGGTCCAATAAGTGGGAGTCAGGATTCCTGCAAGGCGTTGGATTTGGACTGCATTATAAGAATTTCCCTAATGATGAACCCCTGATATCTGACTTGGGGGATGCAAGAACGGATATACCGATTAGGTTTACGTTCAGTCTTGGATGGGCTTTTAATCCTAACTGGTCACTCCAGTATCAATACGATTATAAAGTCAATATCTCAACCAAGAAACCATCCCAGCGGACCATCAACGGTCTTCAATTGAGAGGCGGATTTTAATTAACACTTAAAGGAAGTTGACATGGAAAAACTAATAAAAAGAGGCATTTTGATCGTGGTGTCAATGGTTCTCATTGCCACATTGTCGACATGTAAATCATCGGATCAGGAAAAGTCGACAGTAAGCATTGATATCAGCGCACTGAAAGAGAATCTGTTCATTGCGGAATCCTCATCTCAATCAGATTCAGTAAACAGATCGGAGTCTCAAGCATCAGCGTCAGATACTTCAAATGATGCACAGGATGCGGTTGTAACGTTGATGATAGCTCCTTTGACATTTGTCAATCATGGTAAGAAATATCGAGTTGAGGATTTTGGTGAGGCGACGGAAACAGATTTGGAGAATGATGCTGTTAATTCGATTGATTTTCTTCAATTCGTTCAATTATCAGGCAGCTCTTCAACCGTTGAAATCGAAGTACCGACCATCTCCAGCGGTTGGCAGTTGATCGCCGTTGTTACCAATGTGGCAATTGCTGATGTTGAGGATTTTAAAAGTGACGAGAACGATGGAGCGATGAAATACATCGGCTTCACTGATGAGTCTTTCACCTCCGCCAGTGATTTTGAAAGTGCAAACCCCACCCTGACTTTACAGCGATATTGTGATCAGGGTGAAGAAAACAGACCCAAAGGCTGCGCAACTTTTGATGGTGGTGTGCCGGCCAAAGCGATTGTAACGGCTGCTGTCGAGATTCATGGGGTTAGTATTAATGGTGTATCTCAAACCCCATCAACGCCTTTCCCATGGATAGTAAGGGCTACACCGAATTCCAACCAATTGTCAGCCGCAGCAGCTGCAACTGCATTGCAGGGTATTTACAACAGTTACGGTTCAACTGTTGAGAGTATCACCGTAACAGCGACGCATCAACTGAGTCTCGGCAAATCAACTGCCTGTCGGGCCCTTGATCACGAAAGTACGACTACCGCTTTTGACACGGCATGTGGATTTCAAACCTATAGCCGATACTACTAACAGGTTTTGTTGATACCTCCGACAAAACAAGACAGGCTTAGACCTTAAGACATTGCCCCGGAATAACTACCGGTTTTCCGGGGCAATATAAGCCGGTCAGAACCTGTTCCCTTTGGCATCATATCTCAGTTCCGCTTTGGGCTCTCCATTTTTTTCGAAATAGATCACTCCTTTGTGGTATCCTTTTCCCTGCAGATTGTTTGGGATGTAGAAGCGTTCCTCTTTGAGTTTTCGTCCGGACTCATCAAAAAAGACGGTACTTTTATAAAAGCCCTGGGATTCGGACATTTCGGGGGTAAAAAAGCCTTCCTGTTTGGTTTCTTTACCCTCGTCGTTAAAGTAGCGTACAATGGATTCAACCTGTTCGGAATTCTGATAATCCTCGGACATATACCATTTCTCCTGTGTTTTTTTGCCCAAAGCATCATATATAACGTCGGATTTATAGAATCCCTTCTGTTTGGTAGTGATGGGGGTATTATAGAACTCTTCCCTTACTTTTTCTCCATTTTTATTAAAATGGAGAACCGATTTCTCAAATCCGGACCTGTTTTTTTCCTCATCCGTGTAAATCAATTCTATTTTTTCTCTCAAACCGTTTAAATCAAGATGAACAATGGTCTTGAAAAAACCGTTATGATAACTGCCGGTTTCTGTATAGACATGTTCAACCCTAAATTTGATTCCCTTATTGTTCAGGTAAAATTTTGAGCTTAAAATTCCTGATTTGGAAACGATCTCAGGTATGTAATATTCCTCGTAGGCAGTTGATTGTCCATTCTGGTTATAGTATGTCACTCGTTTGTAGTATCCGAGTTGCGCTGACTTGGACTGCGAATAACTCCTTTCCTCTTTATAAACCTGGTCTTTTTGATCGAGAAAGGACTCTTTTTTATTTTCGTATGTGACTTCGGTTGCCAGGGTTTGGTCGCACAAGAAAAAGAGTCCGATACAAAAAAGTAAACCGAATAATCTTTTTCTATTCATTTTGGTTTTGATTGTTAGGTTTTTGAATAATTTGAAGATATCAGCAATTTCATATGGTTAGAAAATGCTGATCTCAAGTTATGGGCGGAACTTTTTTGAAGACAGGTATAGCACGTTATATACCAAGATAGCAGGAGGTCTTGAAAAGATTATCTTAATCCTTCTTTTTTCTTCTCAATGGAGGTTTTAAACCAGGAAAACACGGTTTCCAGTGGGATCTTCATTACACCGCTCTCATCAGTGTATTCCTCCAGTTTATTTTTGGAGTGAAGATAATCCCTCAACTCCTCCATCATGTCGTCCATTGTCCCTAATCCTTCATCTTCAAGGACTTCTCCCATACGTTCAATGAGTTCGTCAACCTTATCTTTCAATGCACCGTTGGTTACATCCGTCATTAAGGTATCATATTTACTTTCTGTCACTTCAATCCTTTTTATTAATACTGAATTATTGAATTGTTGATATTACATCATGAATGGTTTTAGGTCTAAATGCTAATGACAAAAATCAACCATTTTTTTAACAATATTCAGTAACAGACTACATAAAAGTTTTTACTCCGGATTGCTCCCGGTCTGAACAGTTCATAGAATACCGGTTCAACACTGATACAAATCCCAATTTTGGCAATTTTTCATTGTAGTTATGGCATAATAAAGATAAATAGTGAAGTTACAGAGTTATCCCTCCACCTGCAATGCCAATACACACACAAAAATATTGAAATGAACCTTTATGAACAACCGGTGCATATTCTTCATGAGATGCGAAAAAGAAAGGATATTACAACTGTTGACATCTGTGAATCAGTGTTGAAAAGGATAGAAAAAACAGAGTCTCAACTGCACTCGTTTCTAACACTCAGAGGCGACCGGATTATTAAAGATGCGGCTGAAGTCGACAAAAAAATTCAATCCGGCGATCCTGTCCATGAGATAGAAGGGATGCCCGTTGCGGTTAAGGATATTTTTTCCACAAAGGGTATTACGACCACATGTGGTTCTCAGTTTCTCAAAGACTATGTTCCACCTTACGAATCCACGGTGACTCAAAATCTACAAAATGTAAGGTACAACCTTGTAGGGAAGACGAACATGGACGAATTTGCCATGGGGTCTTCCACTGAAAACTCAGCGTTTGGGGTAACCAGGAATCCTTGGAATTTAGACTGTGTTCCCGGTGGTTCATCAGGGGGTTCCGCATCAGCAGTGGCGGCAGGGCAAGCATTGGCGGCAGTGGGAACAGATACGGGTGGATCGATCCGACAACCTGCCTCGTTCAACGGAATCGTCGGACTTAAACCGACATACGGTAGGGTAAGTCGCTGGGGAATGGTCGCATTTGCAAGTTCATTTGACCAGGCAGGGCCCTTGACCAGAGATGTTGAAGATGCCGCAATTCTGTTACAGATAATTGCGGGTTATGATAAACATGACGCAACTTCCCTTAAAGTAGAGGTTCCGGATTACAGAGCATATTTGAATAAATCTGTTCAGGGTTTGAAAATAGGGTTGATAAAAGACTTGGATCTGTCAAGTTGTGATCCGGAAGTTGTGAGCATTTTTGAAAACAATCTGGCTGTTTTAAAAGACGCCGGGGCGGAAATCGTGGATATCAGTATTCCCAACATCAAACATGCTGTTGCCACCTACTATGTTATTGCTCCCTGTGAAGCGAGTTCAAATCTGGGAAGATACGATGGAGTGCGTTATGGCAGGCGATCGACTAAAAAAGGGAATCTGATTGAAATGTATGAACAGTCACGGGATGAAGGTTTTGGCAAAGAGGTCAAGATGAGAATCCTGATAGGGACTTTTGCACTTTCGGCGGGCTATTATGATGCCTATTATCTGAAGGCTCAAAAAATACAGAACCTGATCCGTTCTCAATACTACAAAGCGTTTCAAAAGGTTGACGCCATTGCCACTCCGGTTGCTCCCACACCGCCGTTCAGAATCGGTGAGAAAACAGATGATCCATTGCAGATGTACCTGGGAGACGCGTTTACCATTCCTGCTAATCTTGCAGGTATTCCCGGTATATCGGTTCCTGGCGGATTCACACAATCCAGTTTGCCCGTAGGACTACAATTGTTGGGAAATCATTTGGAGGAAGGAAAACTCATACAGATTGCTCATTGTTTTGAAAAAAGTCTGAATTTGGAAAAACCAGCATTAGCTATTTAAGAATTATGGAAAAAGAATTTGAAATATTAGATGAGGAGTTTAATTCTTCAATTGAATCAACCGGCAATATCGTTGAATTGGAAAATATAAGAACACTGTTTCTGGGGAAAAAGGGGAAGTTAACGTCCATAATGAAACAGTTAAAAGAACTGTCAAATGAGCAGAGAGCAGAAATAGGCAAAAATATTAACAGGCTCAAAACAGTTTTCCAACAACGAATTGAAAGTAGAAAGGAAGTATTAAAAAAGAAAGAGTTTGAGGAGAAAATGAACGAAGAATGGATTGATATAACTATAGATCCGTTCAGCAGAGATTTTGGCAGTCTGCATCCGATAACAACCGTTCAGAAGCGTTTAGAGGATATTTTTGTGGCAATGGGATTTCGGGTCTTGGATGGTCCTCACATTGAAACGGAATTCTATAATTTTGAGGCACTTAATATTCCTTCACATCATCCTGCCAGGGATATGCAGGATACATTCTATTTTGAGGATGGTCATCTGTTACGGACTCATACCTCCCCGATTCAGATTCGAGGTATGGAGACGATCAAACCCCCTTTCAGGATTGTAGGACCGGGAAAGGTTTTTCGCTGCGAGAGAACCGATGCTTCACACGATTCCTGCTTTCATCAGTTTGAAGGAATGATGGTGGACCGGGATATTTCGGTTGCCCATCTGATATATTTTATGAAAACCATGCTGGGAGAGATTTTTGAAAGCGAGGTGGAAGTCCGCCTCAGACCTGGCTATTTCCCATTTGTAGAGCCTGGATTTGAGCTGGATATGTTGTGCCTGCTTTGCAAAGGCAACGGATGCAAATTCTGTAAGCAAGTGGGTTGGATTGAGTTGATGGGATGTGGCATGGTTCATCCGAATGTTTTGAAAGCCGGGAATATTGATGCTTCAGAATATTCAGGTTTTGCGTTCGGATTGGGAATTGATCGATTGGCGATGTTAAAATATGACATAACGGATATTCGGCCTTTACATGGGGGCAATCTCAATTTTGTACGGCAATTCTCCATCACTTAGCCCAGATAAACTGGATAAGCACCTTAGAAGTTATAAATACATAATATATTACAGTATATTAGAATAAACATCGAATTGAATTTAGCATGAAAATTTCACTCAACTGGATAAAGGATTTTGTAGAAATAGACAGGAGTATTTCCAGCCTGGAGTTGGTTCAAACCATTACTTTGTCAACCTGTGAAGTAGAAGGGTTTGAGGAAACCGGAGTACACCTAAAGAATATTGTTGCAGCCAGGGTTATCAATATTGAGAAGCATCCAAACGCTGAGAAATTGAGCCTGGTAACGATAGATCATGGACAAGGCAAACAAAGGGTTGTTTGCGGGGCATCCAATTTTAAGGAAGGAGATATTGTTCCGTATGCCAATGAGGGGATTACTCTTCCCGGCAATTTTGTGATCAAAAAAACAGAAATCAGAGGTGTTGAAAGTTGCGGGATGCTATGTGCGGAAGACGAATTGGGATTCTCCGATGATCATTCGGGTCTGATGATTCTTCAAGAAGATACAATTCCGGGAACATCTTTGGATAAAATTTTTCCAGATCAGGTTGATATTATTATGGAAATTGACAATAAATCAATCACACACAGACCTGATTTGTGGGGGCACTATGGGTTTGCAAGGGAAATTGGAGCCATTTATAAAACACCCGTTAAACAGTTCAGCTTGAATTTGGATTCAATTACCGGAGCTGGTGAAAAAATAATAGACGTGGAGGTAACAGCTGGAGAATTGGTGCCCCGATTTAGTGGTTTGTCTATTGACAATATTTTCATTGATTCCAGCCCTTTATGGATTCAACATCGTTTAAGCAGAGTAGGGCTGCGCCCTATCAATAACATGGTTGATCTGACCAATTATGTCATGTTGGAATTGGGACAGCCCATGCATGCTTTTGATGCGGATAAAATTGCAGGCAGAAAACTGATCGTTCGACTGGCTGACAATCGGACAAAAGTAATGACGCTCCATCAGAAAGAGGTTGAACTAACCGATAAGGATTTAACAATCTGTGACAGTAATGGTGCCTCTGTTGTGGCAGGGGTCGTCGGAGGAAAGGACTCCGGTGTGGTTGATTCAACCTGCCGGGTGTTTCTGGAAGCTGCGAATTGGGATCCTGTCAATATCAGAAAAACCTCTACGCGAATTGGATTAAGAACGGATGCCAGCAAACGATTTGAAAAATCTTTGGATCCGGAAATGTCAATGCTGGCGATTCAAAGAGCGGTGGAAGTGATGAAAATGACCAACCCGGATTTGAGAATTTGCGGTAGTCCTGTAGACATCGTGAACAAGAAAAACAAACCCATTCAGATTGACGTTGATACCGCTTTTATCTGCAAAAGACTTGGGAAAGACATAGAAGATGCCGAGATTAAAGGCATATTGTCATCTTTGGGTTTTAAGGTCAACGGCAATGGATCGAAGATGTCAGTAGAGGTGCCATCTTACAGAAGGACAAAAGACGTCTCCATACCTGAAGATCTGGTTGAAGAGATTGGCAGGATTTATGGTTTCAATAACATTGAACCGAAAGCCCCCGTTTTTCCTATTGAAAGACCAGTCTTCAATCTGCAGCATCAATTCGAACAACAAAGCAAAGCGGTTCTGGCTGAGTCAAAATATCATGAAGTATACAATTATCCCTTAACAAATCAGAAGGCTGAAGATCTTTTTAATTTCAATCCGGAAGGGATCATGAAGCTAAAGAATCCGGTTGCTGATCATCAGGTTCAAATGAGGACTTCTCTATTACCTCATTTCATCGACTCGATACAAGAAAACCAGAAGATTAGCACTGAGTTTAGATTATTTGAGATTGGCAGGGTTTACAGGAAAGTGGCTTCAGGTAGTATTCTGGAATCAAATCGTTTGATTTCAGGCGTATCAACTAAAAAGGACAAACCCGGGAAAGCTTTTTATCGTTTGAAGAACGATATATCAAATCTGTTTTCCAGTCTCCAGATTGGGATGATATCGTTTGATCCCATTGAAGCGGAGGCTCTTACCGATTATCAGCATAAGTACATATCCGGTTTGATAACTTCAGCGGATACCATATTGGGGAAAATATATGCATTATCGCCATTATATATGGACATCTTGGGACTAAGGGAGGATGTTTGTATTGCAGAGCTTGATTTTGACGTCATGTTCTCGATTGGGAAAAAAGAGTATCTTTATATCACACCTCCGAGATTTCCCGGTGTTTATTTTGAGCTGTCGTTGGTGGTTCCCAAAAAGACTTTATTTAAAGAAATTAGTGACAGGATTTATTCTGTCAGCAATCTTGTGAACAGGGTTGACTATTTAGATGTTTATCATACAAGGGAATTCGGTGAAAACAAGTCAATTTCAGTTTCAATAGAATTCAGATCTTATGAAAAAACGCTGGAGTCTGACGAGGTCAAAAGCCTGCAGGATAATGTAGTTCAAGAACTTGCAATGCACGGATATATGCTTCGAGAAGGGTGATATAATAGATATGGATGAACAGGAAATTTACACGATTACGATAGTCCGGAACATCGGTATTCCAATTTCATTTACTATTAAGCGATGGAAAGTTTTGTTTTTAATAGCAATTATTGTTCTATTTACCTTGCTGTTAACTATTGGTTCCATTGATTACCTTTTTCTCAGGCTGGAGTCAGAAAAACTGACCAAGAACCTTGCTGAATCCAGGGAAAAGGCAGTACTTCTAAGCGATCAGATTGCCAGGCTTGATCATGACAGATATTGGATTAATGCAGTCGAGAAATCAAAAGAAATTAACGTAGTAAGGCAGGAGATCGTTGAACAACCGGAGTATTCGACTGAAGGGATTTGGATCACAAATAAACCAACACTGACCGAAGAGGAATACCAGGAGGGAAGATTTGTTGAAGTTGATGTATTTGAAGCATCCGTTGAGGGGGATGTTTTAAAACTATCCGTCAAGACTCTGAACACCTCCAATCCTCCCCAGGTTGTCGGTGGTTATATCTGCATCACCTTGATGAATACTGACCAGTCTCCTCCTTTGTACAAATCAGTGACTGAAGCAGAAGTTGGCGATAACGGATTTCCAGCAAGTTACTCATCCGGAAAACCTTATTATATAAAAAGGCAAACCAGTACCAATAGTCTGAGGTTCACGTTAACCGACGTTAATGAGTATTATACCGACGCCATGGTATTCCTTTTTTCATACAAGGGGAGATTGTTGAATAAAAAGCAGTTTGCTTTGAACAAAGAGATCTTTTTAGAATAACCCCAACGGAATATGAAAGAGAAAAAGACGTTTGAGATTTCAGGGCTGTTAGGTGCCGGAAGTAAATTTGAAGGACTGATCAGCTTTGATGGGACCATTAGGATTGATGGAACAGTATACGGTCAGATTATCTGTAAAAACGATGCTCCCAGTATGGTGATTATTACTGAGAAAGCAATAGTAGAAGCTGATATCATAGCAGATATTGTTGTTATTTCAGGAATGGTTTCAGGAAATGTTAAAGCGGTGGATAAACTGGAGATTCATGCTCCCGGTCGTTTGGAAGGCTTAGTATATACAAGTGATTTCAGCATCGAAGATGGAGCACTTTTCCAGGGGGAATGTATCATGATTCGCCACCTCAGTTTGGAAGACAAACGGTATTTAAAGATGGAAGGGTTTTACAATATTCATCACCGACAGTTAGTCAACGAGAACAGGCAAACTCTGCATGAACAAATCGATGACTCTACAATAATTGAACTTTAATATTGAATTTTTGAGTTATTAAGCTTATACAGGCAAGGGTTTTGCTTATCCATTTTCAACAGAATGTTTGGAAATGTAAAAGGAAAGCCAAAAATGCTAAAGAAAGACCTCACAGGATACTTAAAGACCTTCATCTGTTTCCTCCTTATCGTTATACCGAATTTCCTCTTTGCTGTCGATAACTCACTGGAAAAAATAGCGTTTACATCTCCCAGTCAGAACGAAGCGCAGCTTAGTTTCGTCAGTAAAAAAGCACCTGAATATGAGATTATTGAGAATCTGGAACGCCAGATATTCGTCATTAAATTCAGGAATACCGCCATTGGTGATCTCTCAAATTATGTGGTTTTGAAAAATCCACTTGTGAGTGGTTATAAAATCATAAAAGTTGATCAGAACGAATACTGGGTGAAAATCAGAACCGCCCTTCCCAGCTTGTTATTTAATATCTCCAGACCAAAAGAAAACAACAATGTTATTAATGTGCTGTTTTATCCCAAAGGAAAAGCCACCATTCAGCAGGAAGGGATTGAACTGACAAACATATTGAGAGAATTGAATCCTGACAGTGAGAAGTTATATATCTACTCCAAAAAACCAATAAGGCATGATGATCCGGTGAAAGATACAACAAAACCCGGAAAGATAATGAAAATTCGTTTGCTCAATGTTTTTCTAAAAAAAGGCTTGATCATTCCCGGAGCTCAGACAGATATCTTAAATAGTATCAAGATTGAAGAAAAGGACAAGTATGTGAATCTGGTATTAACACCCAGGAATTATGCCTTGAATATCACCAAGCAGGTTGAAACAGATCCCATCCGGTTAATTTTTACCATTAAGGAGAATAGGGATATCAAAGTAACTGATCCTGATGAGGATTTGATTGAGGAGAAAAAACAGATTGCCCAAGAGCAGATGGAGAAAGAGAACAAAGACAAATTTTTGACAAAACTGTTCAATGATGCTGAAAGATTTTATAAAATCGGAAGGTTTAAGGAAGCCAGCTTAAAATTCAAAAATATCTATAATTTTGCCCCCGAATCTGAAATTGGAATTCGAGCAGCTTTCAGATCTGCTGATTCGCTCTTTCAACATCAAAGAAGAGTTCAAGAAAGGGGTGGTGAGGATTTTGTAAATCAGGAATATAAAGCAGCCATTGGCGCAGCTTTGATGGCTGATAAAGGATATGAGGACATCCCCAGGGCATATTTTAATATAGGTAGAAATCACCTGGCATTAAAGTTCTATGAAGATGCCTATAATCAATTTGAGATTTTAGTGCAGAACTATCCCGAATCTCCCTATTCAAAGAATGCGCTATTTCATCAAGGCATTATCCATTTGAATATGGAGCGATACGGAAAGGCTGTTGAATTACTGGAAAAGTTCGTTGAGGAGAATCAAACATCACCGATTATCTATGCAGCTTACTATAAAATCGGGGAATCTCTTTTTCAATTAAGAAAATACAAAGAAGCCAAGGCCAATTTCGAAAAAGCCTGGAGTATCGATGCCGATTATATGAAGCAGGATGCCGAACTGATGTTTCACATGGGGGAAACCTATTTTGAAAATCAGGAGTATCATACAGCAAGGGCTATTTACGAAGAGTTAATTGATCTTTTCCCGCAGGAATCATTCAGTAATCTGGTCGCTATCAGGATTGGAGATTTTTTAAGGGAAGAGGAGAAGTATGAGGACGCCATAAAAGCTTATGAGAAAGCTATCAATAGATATCCAAATGATCTTTTGCTTATTGGCAAGATGAGAATTGCCAATATTCTCTCAGAAAGAGCCAATGAGAAAGATTATAAAAAAGCTCTTGAAATTTATAACTTCATCATCACAAAACACGTATTATCTGATCAGCTTGAAGAGGCAATGTTGAGACGAGCTTTAACGTTGTCTCTTTTTCATCAATACGCTGATGCGGTCTCCAGCTTGGAGGGGTTTTGTGAAAGGTTCCCGCAAAACATTTATGTGAACAATAACATAATTCATGATCGAATCCTGGATACCATTAATGCGTATATTTCAGACTACTATTTTCAAGGAAAACATCTGGATGCCCTGGGTGTGTATGAACAGTATGAGAAGAAATATTTTATCCGACCTGAAAACAGTGCCTGTTTTAAGTCAAAACCGGGAGAGACTCGAAAAGAGATAACTGCCAGGTTATCCGCGAAAGCCCCCATGTTTCTGATATCTGACTCATACTACCGATTGGGACTGTATGATAAGGCATTGGAAATTAATCAACTGATTTTACACGACGAAAATGATCCGTTAGCCCCAATCGTACTGTTTAACCAGGGGAAGATTTTTGATGCCAAAGATCAACCAGCAGAGGCTCAACTGGACTACACCAAATTTATTCGTCTGTTCAGTGAGCATGTTTATACCCCAATGGTCAAAAAAGCTTTGGGAGATTCATATTTTAAGATTCATAAACCAGATCGAATCACCCGGGCTATCAGGATATATAGACAAACAATACGCGATTATCAGGATTCGGAAAACATGCTGGATAGAGAAATAGTTCCGGAATGCTGGTTTGCGCTTGGCAATCTATATCAGGGAATCGGTCAGTATGATGATTCAATCAACGCTTATAAAAACGTTCTGAATTTTTATGAGCATCCACTGCAGGACAAAGATGTTGATGAATTCGTCGTCGAAGCATATTTTATTCTCGGAAATCTTTATCTGGAACTCAACCAGTTGCCGGAAGCATTGGAAACATACAACGAAGCTATTCGACTGTTCCCAAATTCAGATAAAACCCCTTGGGCAAAATATCACAAAGGGGAGATTTTTATTAAAAACGATCAGAAGGACAAAGCTCTGGAGATCTTTGAAGAATTGATTGAGGAATCGAAGAAAACACCGGACGCTCTATGGGGACCCTTGGCTTCGGAAAGTCATAAGACAATCCTCAATGAGTTGCAGTTTGATAAATATCTGAATCGGACCCCGGCAGCCAATAACACCCCCTAAAACAAAGGAGAATTAAAAACCACTCTCTTTAAAATAATGGCAACAATCGTTTATACAGCAAGTCTGACACAAGGGTTTTCTTGCTTTACAAACAAACCTGCCATGAAGGATGAGAAGATGATGGGCATTTATCTTTACCCAATCCGGTACAACCCTTTGTAGTTGAATTTCCGTTTCTTTTGGGGTTTTGGCTTTGACCAAACCGATTCGGTTTGAGGTCCGAAATACATGAGTATCAACGGGTATCTCCGATTTTTTAAAAGCCACATTTAACACAACACCTGCGGTTTTCCTTCCAACACCCGGCAGTTTTTCCAGCTCTGTTCTGGAATCCGGTATACTCGAATTGTAATCCACTATGAGCATCTGGCATGTTTTTATAATGTTGGATGCTTTCGTTTTATATAATCCAATGCTCTTTATATATTTTTGAAGACCGGATGCTCCCAACCGGATCATTTTTTCCGGTGTGGGAGCAACCTTGAACAAAGAAGGAGTAACCTTGTTGACCGATACATCGGTGGCTTGTGCGCTTAAGATGACAGCAATCAGCAGCTCAAAAACACTGCTATAATTTAATTCAGTTTTCGGAGAAGTAATGGTTTTCGAAAGAACCTTGAAAACCTGGTCAATCTGTTTTGATGTCAGTTTAGGCAATGTTGTTTTTTTGAAAGTCAAATTCAGATGAGTAACATTTCATGGACGGCATTCAACGCTTTATCACTATCCTTATCTTCAATAACGCATGAAATATTTATTTCCGAAGCCCCCTGAGAGATAATTTCGATATTGATTCCTTCTTTTGCCAACCTGGTAAACATATCGCCTGCAATTCCGATGGTGTGCTGCATCCCTTGTCCTATCAAGCTTAACAAAGCCAGTCCTTTACGGATGGTTACTTTTCCCAGTTGTTTGAGCTCCACAATGGCAGCATCCAAATTATGTCCATTGGCTATGGTAAGAGAGACGTTGACTTCAGACGTGGAAATCAGATCAATAACTATCTCATACCTGTTAAATATATCAAAGACCTTGGACATAAAACCATATGCCATCAACATCCGATTGGATTGAATATTCAGGAGGGTGACGTCTCGTTTTACCGTTACAGCTGTTGGTCCCTTTCTTATTTTCTTATTCTGTCGATCAGGATCAATTATGGTTCCAGGAAGAGACGGGTCAAATGTGTTTTTAATACGGACAGGTATGTTGGCATTTATTACCTGTTCCATGGTGAAAGGATGAATTACCTCCGAACCAAAGTAGGTCAGTTCCGAAGCTTCATCCGGAGATACAACTTTTAATACTTTGGCGGATTCCACTTTTTTAGGATCGGCAGTAAAAATACCATCAACCTCTTTCCAGATTTGCAGCTCTTTGGCACCAATACCAACGGCGACTAATGAGGCTGTAAAATCTGTATATCCTCTGCCAATGCTTTTTAGAATGCCATTGGGTACAAAACCAAAAAAACCTGTAAATACCGGGACTCTTGCCCCTGAAGCTTGTACAAGTGTACCAAGTTTTTTCTGCAGGTAGCTGCAAAACCTGCGGTCTATTTCACTAAATGGTTTATCAACCAGCTCATCAAGCGGGATATAATCAGCATCTATTCCAATACTATTGAGTAACGAAGCGAAAATCCGGGCGGATAACTTTTCACCCGTGCTGATGACAACGTCCATGGATCTTTGTGATATTTCTCCAATTACTTGAATCGCATCCAAAAACGATTTTAATTTAAGTAGCTCTTCTCTGATCTGGTCTTCCAGCTGAATCCGCAAGCGCAAGTCCTTAATAATTGAATTGGCTACCTTTAAGTGATGCATCTCAATTAAATCAATGATTTTATAATAGCTACCTTTTGCAATCGCCTCTTCCGCTGCTGCCATCAGTCTGCTGGTTGTTCCTTCTTTTTTTCCGCTTTCACTCATTGCAGACAGCACAATGACGGTGTGTTTTCCATCTTTCAGCGTTTCTTTTACAATATTCGCAACATTTATCATTCTGTCTGAATGACCTATGCTGGTTCCACCATATTTTTGAACTATGTAATTCATAATGATCAAGTGAGTTATTGTGAGTTCTCAGAGAACCTTGTTGTAGGCATATTCTGAGTGGACATGGTTCTTGGGGTTATCTCAAAAGATTTATTTTAGTATTGATGGGTTCATAAATAAAACATTAAAGTTGAAAAAAGTGCAATATCAATGTTTTGCTCCCCATGAGTCTGGTTTTCGATAAAACCGATTTCAATGACGGATTCTTTGCCAAAAAACCATCTCAGCCCTGCCGATATTTCTATTATGTCCTCACCAATGTTTGAAGTACTGTCTTTTGGGTAGGGGCTTGAATATCTCAATGCCTGCACTAACACGTTCCAGTCATCTGTCAGATGCCAGTTTAGTCCCAGGAAGTAATAAAAGAGTCTATCAGGGGATTTTGGCAATAATGTGTTTTTACCCGTTGTAACGCTGTAAGCTGCATGTATTGTAAAATCCTGACCAATTGAAGAGTACCTCAACGTAATATTATGGTCATTGAAGTCCGTGTGCTTTTCCAGCTCGATATCGGAAGTCGATTCATTGACTTCCCTTTCAATATAATAGTCTCCATAATTTGAGGAAAATGAGATGGAAGACGCACTGGATTTGGTTTCAAACAACAGATACTTTATCCCCAACGTCATTGACTCTCTGACAAATTCAGGTGAATTCTCTGTCACTATATAAATGTTTTCTCCGGTTTCATTATCATGCACATACATATCCAAACGATTTTTGTCTGTGATTTCACGTCCCTGGTTATCTATGTTCAGGCTTTTATGAAATTCTTCAACCGTGGAATCCAGGTTCCCCGGATAAAATATGAAATCATGATAAGTAAACTGGAACTCAAGACTGGAGGAGAAACCGTAGTATATTTTAAACGGTCGCCGGGCCATTTCAGAATCCATAAAAACAGAGTATCCGTCAGAATCGTTTGAATGGAATTCAGAAGCTGATCCGCTGGGATTATTTGTTTTATCGGAATTGCTGCTATATGCAAAAGTGTTTATGACAATATATGAAGCAGACACAAAAAAGTCGTTTTGATCCAACAGAAATGCGGTATCAGGTTCAAAGGTCGTACTCATGCTCAGCAGTGTATTCTGCGGACCGAACATGAGTGGCTTATCCATATATTTTCTGGAGTCCGCAAAAACAGAACCTGAGAAAAATATTATGAATAAAGCGATAAGTGAACCCGTTTTTGCAATTTGGCTATTGATCATTTGTATGGAATAATCTCAATATAGCTTAAAACACAGCTCATAAAAGGCTAAAATCTGTTCGTTCGACTCGCTTCCTAATTGGTTAGTGAAGCTGCAATAATTGTTATAATGCAATTTTTCAACCATGACGGAGGAGCCTTATTTTTCTATTTAAAGGCGATAATCCATTGAAGCATTAATCAATCACAGTATTGTTTATCACATATGAAAGACACACCGAAAAAGTCAGCAATAATAATAGCAATCGGCGATGAACTGCTATCCGGCAGGATTGAGGATCATAACACCAATTTTCTTATCCAGAGGCTTAACGATCAAGGAATCGTGATAAATTACTGCTTAATTATACCGGATGATATAAGTATTATTGCTGAAACCATCTTCTCCTATCATAACAAGGCAACATGGCTTTTTGTATCAGGGGGATTGGGGCCCACTCATGATGATGTGACAATGGAAGGGATTGCTAAAGCTTTTGAGGAACCGCTCGTGTGTAATACACTCTTGTCCAATATCATAAAACAAAGATTTGGAGAAAAGTGCACCGAAAGTCATTTAAAGATGGCATATGTCCCTGAAGGTACGGAATTAATTTCTGCAAGAAAACAGAACCTGCCGGTTATTCAATATAAAAATATTTTTGTTTTTCCCGGTGTTCCTGAATTATTGCAGCATCTATTCTTATCCGTCATTGACAAGTTTCAAGGAAGCAAGACTTGGTCAAAAGAGCTTTTATTTGATGTGGATGAGGGGACAATCGCAGAAAGATTGAAAGAGATATTGAAGCGATTTTCCGGATTAAAAATCGGCTCCTATCCCGTTGTGGTCAACAACAGGTCACTGGTAAAAATTGTATTGCAGCATGGTGATCAAGACAGGCTTATTGAAGCGGAAAAATATGCTGTTTCCAGTTTGGGCAGGAATATAATAGAGCAACCTGGGATAAAAAATCCTTCAATCCCAGGTACATCTTAAAATCATGCCAAAATCCTTTAGCAGAGAAAACCGGTTTGGTTCATCTGGGATGGGGTTGCTACTTCAGGAAATGAAATATTTAGTTTTGGGCTTTTCGTGTTGAGCTCACTTAAGCTTTCTCTCATCGTATTAATCGCTACCAGTTCATCCAGTTCCTTGGTTGAAGCTTCGATAAGATCTAAAGCTCGATCGATGGAAATATTGTGCTTTGCGAATTTTTCCAACTCAGACGAGATTCTTTTAACTATTTGATTTATCATAACGACTCCTTTTCTGGTTTATTTGATTTCAATCAACTGAAGAGATGAAATACAAATATTATGCCACAAAACGTCATGTTAAATGATAATAGGATTCTTTTTGACGGCAATCTGTTGATGCCTTACAGCTTTCCCTTTGAAAAAAGTCGATCAAACTTGATTTATGAGGTCTTGAATGGCTGCATTTGCAGGTTATATAAGAATCATATGGTTCATCGCAATACAGGTTTCTATTTTCCCAACATTTTGCACCGAGTCTTTTTGCCAGTGTGGGGAATTCAAGCTTCATGTGCGCATAGATCTGAAATGCAATTTCTTTTAATTCCCAGTAGGTTTTATGGCACATCGATTCATCCAGAAACTCCTGCATTCCCCTAAAATTCAACGATACCTGTCTTCTAAACATATGAGCATGAGCGTCTGGTAAAGCCAGGCTGGCATCATCATGACTGATTCCCTTCTCAAGACAACCATTATAAAAAGACATCATCGCACTCTGTAAATGATTCCACTGAGCCAGAATTTTACTGTCTGTTGTGAAGGCAGGCGGAGTTACAAACTGTGTTTGCATATCGGCAGGTAATGTCATGCTTGATGACATTTCGGCAGATTCCAGTCCTATTTTTTGATGAGTCAATAAACTCTGACATCGGGAACTGGCATTTTTAATGATAAAAATAAAATGAACCTGTATCTGGGATGTGAGTTTTTTTTCAGGATAATTCTTATTGAGAAGTTGGCACATCGTTTCATAGGCAATTTCCCGGTTTTGAATACTCATCCATATGTCAGAAGCGCGTT
This sequence comes from bacterium, assembly GCA_018829445.1. Taxonomy (GTDB): domain Bacteria; phylum SAR324; class SAR324; order XYD2-FULL-50-16; family XYD2-FULL-50-16; genus JAHJTV01. The sequence goes on along the minus strand of JAHJTV010000060.1, from coordinate 63,108 downwards.
CCTGGGAACAATTCTGTTGGAAAGCGGAGTAGAAAATCTCTACTGGATCTTTAGAGCATCCTAAAAACTCAATACTAAGCTCAGGGTGAAAATTTGGGTTCATTGGATTAAATTTTTTGGATTATTTTTTCGTCCGACCTGTGTGTCTGATATGAGATCACTGTTTTTCTAAGAATGAGGTGGTCAGATAAAAAAGTCCCATTTGGGATGAAATCTTTTTGAGGATTGAAACAGAATCCAGTTCGATAATGGATTCGATCAATTTTTCCTTATCCGGGGTGTAAACGAGGGACATTTCTTCCTTAATCCCCAGATTTTTCCTTAACTCTTCTGCTGTTTCCCTGAAGCTTGCCAGCTGATCAACCAGACCTATCTGTTTCGCTTGTCTACCTGTAAACACTCTTCCATCGGCAATGGATTTTACTTCTTCCAATTCCATGGGCCTGCGGTCTGCAATTGCGGTCACAAACTGATCATGTGTATCAAAGATAACACTTTCAAGCAGCTTCCTCTCCTCTGATTCAATCGGTCGGAATATTGATCCCATATCTTTGTTTTTCCCCGATTTTATAACTTCGGATTTAATACCGATTTTGTTCAGCAATTCTTCAAAATTGAAAGTCTGAATGATAGCACCAATACTACCCACCATCGAACCAGGATTTGCATAAATTTTATCAGCCCCTATGGCTACATAATATCCACCGGAAACTGCGGTTGAGGCGATTGAGGCGTAGACTTTCTTAAATTGTCTGATTCTCAGAATTTCCGTAAAGATCTCTTGTGAGGGTGCAACGGCACCACCTGGGCTGTTTATGTGGATAATGATTCCCTTAACTAAAGGATTGCTTTCCAAAATCCTGAGTTTCTTGATAATTGTTTCAGACTCAAGGATAATACCATTCAGCTCCACAACACCAATTGATGGCTTATTATAGGTCTTTTCGGAGATCTGATAGCCTATTAAAATGAGAATAAAAACAACCAAGGGGAAAATAACGGGGAATCGCCTTGGAAGGGATCTCTTTTTTTTTCGATTATCTGGATAAAGTGAAAAAGGCATTGTAGCTATTTCTTGAATCTTAATTATTATAAAACTGTTGGGATGTGTAAAACCGAGTTAGTCTACTTTGCCCATAAAATCAAATATCCACCTGACAAGATTGATTACTACAAGGGTAAAACCTTGTAATCGGGAGATCTTCCAATTGGTTCTCATAAAGATCACGACCAGGACTACCATTCCCATCAGCATGTACATGCTACTTCTTGCTTCGGGGGATACTTCAAGGGGGTGGCGGATAATAGCCGCTAATCCCAGTACTCCTAAAAGATTAAACAGGTCACTGCCGATCAGATTGCCGATTGCCATGCCGTGTCGACCTTTAACCAGAGCCATAATTGAAGTAGCCAATTCAGGCGCGGATGTGCCAGCTGCCACAATCGTCACCCCGATAACCCAGTCGGATACACCAAAAGCCTTGGCGATATTTGAGGAGGAGTTAACCAATAGATGTCCACCATATACTACGGCAGCCAGGCCCAGGATCAATAACAACCCGTCCTTCCAGGAAACTTTTTCATGCTCTATCCCATCGGTAATATCCTCTTTTTTTATGAACAGCATTGACAGATAGGCTAGAAAGAGTAAAACCAAAATGCTTCCTTCAACCCGAGTCATAGCCCCAGTAGTTGTTGGAGTCGGGCTGAACAGATCCGTGCCAAACAGGAAAAAACTCAGGAGAATTGTTACGAATATCAGGAAAAAACCATCTCGATAGACCAGTTTAGGCGTTGTACTGATGGCATAAACACTTGCGGTGCCTCCCAGGATAAAGCCCAGATTGAATATATTGGAACCAACAACATTGCTTACGGAAATATCAGCTTTACCAGCTATGGCAGCACTGATCGTGACTGCAAACTCTGGGGCTGATGTTCCCAGAGCGACAACGGTAAGGCCAATCACCAAATCCGAAATACCCAGTGAGAAAGCGATGTTAGAGGCAGATGTTACAACCCAGTCGGAACCTTTCCAAAGCAGAAGAATGGAAACAATTGCCAGGGGTAAGTTTATTAGAACAATACTATAATCCATGATTTATGGTGTGTTATGTAGAATAGACAAAAAGCAGAGCTATTAGATTGAAGTTAATCTGACTTAATCAAATGGATCCAGATAACAGTTATATCAAAACGAAAAAAATGAGCCCATTAACGTGGTTGTTGTTCATCGTTCCCGATGAAGATTACAGCGATGAAAGCAAAAAGCTTACCAGTAGTAAAAAAAAACATAATCTACGGTTTTTTTAATTGTTTTGTACTTATTCTTGCCAGTAGATTCACTGCTGATTATTTATCATCCAAATATATGCCTGAAGTGAATTGTAACCTAAAACACTCTTGCTTTTTCTGACACCTGTAAGCAGTGGGAAGTTTTGGAAAAAGCAGAGTTGCCTCATTGTCTGTTGAAAGGATTGATATTTGTCCCGGTTCTATTTTCTGCTTGATTCTCTTAGTAGCGTCCCCTTTTTATAAATACCTTTTAAGACGCAAATATTTGGCATTACCCAGCTTTTTTGCTGCAACAAAACAAAAGGGCATAAAACTGCGTTACAGCCTATTTCACATCCATCACCTATAATAGCTCCGAATTTGGATAAACCGGTTTGAATCTTTTGATTATCGATAAGTACATTGATCTCGGGAAAATGATTATTCTGTTTTGCTTTAAGGGTTCTGAATTCAAGGTTGGAAATTTTTGTTCCCGCCCCCAGGTTTACATATGATCCAATAATAGTATCGCCTATATAGGCAAAATGCCCTGCTTCCACGTGCTTTGAAAAAATACTGTTCTTGATTTCGGTTGTATGACCAACAACCGATTGTTCACCGATATAGACAAATCCCCTAATATAAGCGCCTTGTCTTATCTCGCAATTGCTCTCGATAATTGAATGGTTTTTAATTGTAGCGCCTGATTCCAACAGTGTACCGGACTTGATCAGGATCTTTAGTTCTGTATCGATAAAATCTTCTTTAAGAATTTCAGATTCCTGGATAAAATAAGCTCCCTCTTTCAGAATGCCTTCAGAGTTCCTAAATACTTTTCTGTCAGCTGGTAAGTTGCCTTGGCTGCCTAAACCTTCAAAAAAAGATTCAATGCCTGCAGAAAGTTTTTTAATGGGAGACCATGGATATTCGCTGTCTTTAAAGAGGTTTTGTAAAAAACCTGTTGGTATGGTCTCAAAATAGTTAGAGAGGTCTTTCCAGGGCATTTTTTTCTTCTGTTTGATAGTCAATATTTTTTAGCGATAATCGGATTAAATTATAGATAGTCTGGTTGACAGGAGTTGTTATTCCATGCTTCTCGGCTTTTTTAAGAACAACACCAACAATAGCTTCCAACTCAGGCATTTGCCCGGATTCCATATCTTTTAACATACTGGTTTTGACATCAGCGTAATTTCCAGCTGAGTTAATCAGTTCATCAAGGATTTGATTTGGGATTTGAATTCCCTCTGCTTCTGCGATTTGCTGCACTTCGGTCATCATTTGTCTGATAGTATGCAGGATGCCTTCCGCTTGATGGATCTGTTTCAATGTTGTCGAAGTAAGAGCACTGACAGAATTGTAAGCGTTGCTCCAGATAAATTTTTTCCATACCTCAAGGTTGATATTCCTGGAAATCTTATGATTGATGTCTGCATGGGAGAATATTTTGGATAACCACTCCTCCCTTTGAGACCCCTGATGATCCGTTTCCCCAAAGATAATTTGACCGGGAGCCTTTTTAACCACTGTTGAGGGGCCGTCTAAAATACCACTGAAGTAAATTACAGAACCCATCACCAGATTTTTTCCCAATAAATCGGATAATATTCGCTCATTTTCCAACCCATTCTGGAGGGAAAGAATAATGGTAGTCGGTTTAATGACCGGCAATAAATTTAAGGCAATGTCATAAGTTTGAAATGCTTTTACACAGATTAAAACGATATCTTGTACCGGAAGATCGAAAACGTCTTCGACGATCGGAGGACTGAAAACATAGTCTTTTGATCCTTCAGATCGAATTGAAAGCGTCTTGTTTTCAATCTTTCTTACTTTCTCCGGTAGATCAACAAATGTAGTATTAAAACCAGCCTGGTATAGTTTTCCGCCGAAGTATATCCCTACAGCACCTGTTCCATAAATTAAGATATTATACTGCTTCATTATTATATTAGAATAATAGTGTCCCAATTATTTTCGGGATCAGTTTCCGAATAATCTCAATCCGTCCTGAACCGAAATATATAGAATCAAAAACATAAGAAGGGAAAAACCAATTCGTTGGATTGACAAGCGTAAGCTTTTTGACAGAGTTTTACCTGAAATCTTCTCAATCACCAGAAACAACACATGACCGCCATCGAGTGCAGGAATAGGCAAAAGGTTAAAAATACAAAATTGAAGACTAATGAAAGCAACCAATGTTAACAGACTGCTGATACTTGTCTGGGCTGCCTGTCCCATCATCTTGGCAATCATGATGGGACCACCAACGGAATCGCTTTTTTCTTGGCCGGTGATAAGTCTAAATAAAAAAACAAACGTTCTGGTGGTTAAATAGTATACTCGTTTTGCACCCAAGGTGATTGAGTTGGTAAAATTTTCAGATACCTGCTCTGTTTTACTACTGATTCCAATAATCCAGTAATTATACTCATCTTCCAATGTGGGAGATATCATATATTCTTTTCGTTGTCCATTTCTATCAATAACAAAGGAGACTGGATTTCCATTGGAATTTTGAATAATTGGCGAAATTTGTGACCAATCATAAATCTTTACATTATTGATTTCAATGAGATTATCATCGAGCTGAAGACCCGCATTTTCTGCCGGAGAATTCGGGGAGATTTTCCCGATAACAGGAGTGATCCTGGCATGCCAGCCGATGCCTTCAGGGGCGCTGAAGTAGCCAGAATTAAGCGCTCGATGGCCGATCTCCTGCCCTCTTCTTATCTTTACAAGAATAATAGGCTCCTTGGAGGATAAGATCTGGCTTTGAGCCTCTTTCCAGGTTGAGACGTCCTTGTCATTAATTGCAAGAATAAGATCGTCCCTTTTGATATCCAAAATCTCAGCTTTGCTCCCCGGATCAACCGATCCAATCACGGGTGCTTCATTAAGGTATGCGGGTATTTCATATCCAATGTAGAAAACAAGAGGCATCAATACTAAGGCGACCAGAAGATTCATCAGGGGACCGGCAACCAGAATAAATAATCGTTCCAGAGCGGACTTTGCGGCATAATTTTCCGGATCAGAAGTATCTTCATCGTCAATACTCTGCCCCTTCAATCTGACATATCCACCGATGGGAATAAGGGAAATTATGTATTCCGTTTTTCCAATGATCCTTGAGAAAACCTTAGGCGGAAACCCGATTGAGAACTCCATGACATGAACCCCGACTTTTTTTGCCGCAAGGTAATGTCCAAGTTCATGAATAAATATTAAGAAGCTCAACGCCAGAATTACGGTAATTATTGTAATAAACATAATAATCCAATTGTTTAAGATCTAATGATTTACAAACACAGCTGCAGTAGCAAGACAATGTAAAACCTGATGATTAAATGCCTTTGGTAAAAGCCGGGGGGCTTCTGGTTGGTCGGATAAAATAAATCAGAAATTTACTGCCAATTCACCCGTTTTAGAAAACAGCTGTTTAATAAAATTTCTTCCCCAGGCATCAGCTTGAATTGCATCACTAAGTTGTTCGATTTTCTTCAAAAATGGGAATTGAGAAATATCACTTGATGCAAACAGTGTCTTCAATTTTGACATTAACAGCTCCAGGGAATCAAATATTTGGATAAAGGTAATGTCTTCGTCGAGGTAGTAGCTGACCAACTCTTCATTAGCGCCGTTCAAGGCAGCAGGAGCACCACCACTCAATTGGATTACCTCATACGCCATTTGAATGGTAGGAAATTTAGCTAAATCAGGTTCATCAAAAGTCAGAGTTCCTATTTCAGCTAAGTTTAAAAATTTACTCCCGGAAGTGATCCTTTTTGGAAAACCAAGACAGTTCGCAATAGGAATTCTCATATCCGGTGTTCCCATTTGGCAGATAGTAGAAGCATCTTTAAATGTCACCATTGAATGAACAATCGATTGTGGGTGAATTAAAACCCTGATTTGACTGGCTTCAATATCGAACAACCATTTTGCTTCAATAATTTCCAGAGCTTTATTCATCATGGTTGCCGAATCAATGGTAATTTTTCTCCCCATATTCCAATTGGGATGGTTCAAGGCTTCCTTGAGAGTTATAGACGGGAAATCATCCAGATTCCTGGTTCTGAAAGGACCACCCGATGCGGTTAACGTGATATAGTCCAAATGATCCTTTTTTTCCCCATACAAGGACTGGAAAATTGCGTTATGCTCACTATCAATCGGTAGTATTTTTACATTATTTTTACTGGCCTCTGATAATAACAACGAACCTGCCAGTACCATTGATTCCTTATTTGCAAGAGCAATTGTTTTTTTTGACCTGATTCCTGCAATAACAGGTTCGATTCCTGCGGCACCGACCATGGCGGCAACCAGCTTGTCTGATCCAGGGGAGCTGGCCAATTCGATATACCCTTCTTTCCCTTCAAGAATATGAACTTCTTTGGCTTTATTCCCCAGCAATTTCTTTAAATCATCAGATTTATTCTCACCTGTTGCAACAATTTTGGGCGAATATTTCAGAACCTGTTTGGCAAGCATTTCCACGTTGTTCAAGCAACTTAGTCCATCAATTCTGAACAAAGTTGGATTGTGATCTACAACCGAAAGAGTACTTTGACCGATTGAACCTGTAGAACCAAGAATTGTAATCCCTTGAACAGCGTTATCCATGAGTTTGGTGAATAATAAGTTTTTCAAATGGTGAGATTTGGAAAAAACACCGGTAAAACTTTATACTAAAACTGTTTGATTATAAAAAACAGCGAAGAGTTATGTTTTATTTGGGGTGTAACAAGTAAATCTCTGATTACCATAAACCAATCCAGGGGACTGGGTTTATATAGCAGGTGAACATGGAACAATAAAAAATACCCATGCTGTAAAAAGGAAGCAGCACACAAGATGGTTGGGTTCAACTCCAAAATGCGTGCTATTAGTGATTAATATATTATTCTGAACATATACAATAACCCAAAGTAAAGCGGTAATGAAAGCAGAAAGGCATCTATTCTATCAAGTAATCCCCCATGACCAGGGATTAGACCACTTGAGTCCTTAATACCGCAGTATCGTTTGAACTTTGACTCGATTAAATCGCCTGCTTGAGCTGCTATAACCACAAGCACAATTATAAAAACTGCTTTCCATACAGGGAAAAGATCATTCATCCAAACAAAAATCAGAAGCAGTCCAAAGATCAAACCTCCCAGAATTCCGAACGCACTGCCCTCTATGGTTTTTTTGGGGCTGATTATCGGAGCCAGGGGGCGTTTTCCAAAACGTTTTCCTCCGAAATAGGCTGCAATGTCATTAAAAGCTGCAATCCAGACCAGAAAAAAGATCAATTGGGAACCTTTGCCTTCAATTACTCTAAATCGTAGCAGGTAAACGATAATAAGCGGCAATCCGATCCAAAGGATCGGAAAAAGATACCAGAAAAACAGCTTGTGCCTGCGGGCATTATTGGAAATTGAAAACAGAGTGATTAAAGCCGTCAATACCAATAAGGATACCAAAGCTGCTTCGTTCCGGTCAGTCAAAAACAGCCAGAAGGAGATAAAGCTTAAGATTAGAGAGAGAAAAAGGAGGGGAAACCAAACCGGCACTTTTTTGCTTTTCAAGGCACTACCGTATTCGTAATACGCTATAAAACCGATACATACAGTGATAACTCGGAAAATAATTTCGTTTGCACCGAAAATGTACCAAATAGCAGCAGCAGCCAGAGGAAGCCCTGTCATTATTCTTAGGGAGAGATTTTTCGAAATCATAATTAATTCCTGAAAATTGAATAGTAGTTTCTAGTATCAGAATCAGTGATATTTGTATTAATTGCTTTCCTTGCCCATAAGGGTTGTTTCTATTACCTCTTTTACCCTATTGTGTCTTTTCAGTAAATGATTCATCAGTAGGTCTGATGGCAGGATAAAATTATAATTGAATATCGGGAGTTCATTCGGGGTAAAGCTGAGTATCTATTGAGCAAAGAAACAGGGGAGATAAAAAGCATTTACCAGTCGACAGTGACAAATCGGCCATTTTTTACCTGGTAGATTATAAATCCTGATCCCACCACATCTCCCTTTTTATCAAAAGAGATATCTCCCAATGGAGTTGCTACCGATTCCGATCTTAATACTTTCGCCATGTCTTCGGCTTTTGTGGAATTGGATCTTTTTATGGCATTAAAAACCGATGTGATAGCGGCATAAGCCTGAAGCCCATAATTACCGGGGTCCTGTCCTCTTGCTTTCAGTTCCCTTTTAACCTGGATTGTTAAAGGATTCTTGGAGATATCGATGGTAGATGAGACATAGAATCCTTCAGCATACTTCCCGGTTATTTTAATAAAAGAAGGATCCTTTAATCTGTCACCCGAAACAAAATCGGCCTTGATTCCTATCTTTCTTGATTGAGCAACGATTTTCGCTGCTTCGGGATAGTATCCGCTGAAGAAAATGACTTCGGGATTCATTGTTTCTAATTCTCCGATAAGATCGGAATAATCGGCTTCACCTGTTTTAATTCCTACTAAAAGTACCACTTCAATTTTTCTTTTAACTAACCCGTCTTTTACAGTGGTAGCCATCTGTTTTTCGTAAAAACCTTTGTCATGGACAATTGCGACCCTTTTTGCCTTTAAGTATTCAGCAATAAACTTTGTTTGTAACATCGCTTGAGTTGCTTCATGGGGGATTGTTCGAAAAAACAGGGAATAATTGCCTTCCAGTGTCAATTCAGGAGATATGGAAGATGGTGAGATTACCAGAATGTTGTTGTTTTGATAAACAGGCATCGCCGCAATAGTCGCCCTGTCGCAAAAATGTCCGATCAAGGCGACTATGTCCTCGCGAACCAGCTTCGTGGCGACATTGGTGGCGATTTCAGGTTTGCAGACATCGTCTTCGGCAATAATCTGGATCTTTTTGCCTAAAATACCGCCGGAAGAATTCTGGATATCCGCAGCAAGCATCACTGCGTTTTTTGTTGAGATACCTTGAAGAGCTAAATCACCGCTTTGCGGAACAGCCACTCCGATTCTTATGATGCTTTCTTTTTCACATCCGCTGAACAGGAGGATCATCATTACTGATGTTATCATCAGCAGGTTTTTCCCCTGTCCCCTTAGGTTTTTCAGTGAATCGGCTTTCATTGCGTAATAAACCTACCTGAGCTGTATGGAACACCGACTATTAAAAAGAACAAGCAAAAAATCATATTGGAATCAACATGATTAAATTCGGGTATTCCGGAAATAGTGCTCTTGTTTTGGTAACTTCGGTTTTTTCATCTATTTCAACCTATTTTCTTATATGCATATCTGGAGGATTGTCAAAGAGAAAAACAAGACAATGGTCAAACCCGGATCTCAAATTCACATCTTGGCATATAATCGATAATTATGTAGTATCATGTTTTTATCTTACATACCGATGAAAAGCTATTCCTATTAAAAGTATTTATTGCAGATTATGCGAATCTATATTGTTGTCATATCTATTTTGGTTTCTATTGATCAAATAATTAAGATTATTGTCAGAAATACACTGACTTCCAGTTCATATATTGAGCTGATTCCCAACTTTGTCCATTTGACGTATCAAGAAAACAAGGGGATTTCTTTCAGTCTGCTTGCCGACATCCCCTCTGCCATCAGAGTCCCGATATTAACTGGAGTATCGGCATTGGTCATTATCGGATTGTGCATTTTTATTTTTAAGAATCGCCACAATTTGACTAAGGGCGAAATGTGGGGATTCAGCCTGATTCTTTCGGGTGCCATTGGTAATTTAATCGACCGTGCCGTTAGAAAACAAGTGACCGACTATATGTTTTTTCATTTTTTTGAGAAGAGTTTTTTTGTCAACAATCTTGCGGATGATTTAATCAGTTTTGGTTTCGTATTGATCGTCTGGCAGAGTTTCAGAAAAAAAGAGTCAAAAGATGAAAAATAACAAAAAGCCGATGAGATGCACCAGGGATTTCCTGGATAAATTGAAAGAGAATGGTGAACTTTGGGTATTTGAAGAGCAGATTGATCCCAATCTTGAGCTGGCAAGAGTTCAACGATTGGTTTGCAGTAAAAAAGGTCCTGCGATCTTATTCACAAATGTCAAAGGAACTAAATTCCCAGTTGCCACAAACCTATACGGCTCTGAAAGAAGACTTGATTTGGCTTTTGGAGACAAACCAAAACAATTTATCAATCAATTTGCCGATTTGGTGTTGAATATTTTCCCGCCGAATCTCGGCAAACTCTTACGGGCAAAATCACTTGTCTGGCAGGGGATACAGCTGGGAGTCAAACATAAAAGGAATGGACCTGTCTTAAAGAACAAAATTGATCCTCCAAATCTTCAACTGCTTCCCCAGATAAAAAGTTGGCAGGAAGATGGCGGTGCGTTTATCACTTTGCCTTTGGTTTACACTGAGAGCCCTGTCACAAAAAAAAGTAACCTGGGGATGTACAGAATTCAGCTCTTCAGCGAAAGACAGGCCGGAATGCATATTCAGATTAATCGGGGGGGCGGAAATCACTATCATGAAGCGGAAATCCGCAACAGATCGTTACCCGCATGCATCTTTGTCGGAGGACCTCCGGCATTGACAATTGCGGCAATTGCTCCGTTGCCGGAAGATATCCCGGAAGTACTGTTTGCTTCTTTGTTAATGGGAGAGAAACTCAGCGTTAAAAAAACAGAAGAACTTGGAAGAAAAATCGTGCTGGATTCCGATTTTGCGATTGTTGGCAATATTCCGCCGGGAGAGAGAAAACCGGAGGGACCGTTTGGAGATCACTATGGTTATTACTCTCTTCAACATGACTATCCGTTTTTAAATGTTGAAAAGATATACCATCGGGATGGAGCGGTATTTCCAGCAACAGTCGTTGGAAGACCTCCCCAGGAAGATCACTATATTACGGAATATCTTCAGGATATTCTGGAACCACTCTACCCGTTAGTATTGAAAAATGTTGAAAAAGTCTGGGCATATGAAGAGTCGGGAGTTCATTCGCTGGCCGGAGCAATTGTCAAGAACAGGTATTACAAGGAGGCTTTTACAGCAGCTCTCAAAATTCTGGGAGAAGGGCAGCTGTCTTTAACCAAGTTTTTAATTATTCACGATGGGGATTGTGACATCAAAGATTTCAAAACACTATTGGTTAAAGCCTTAGAGTGTGCAGATTTTAAAAATGATCTCTATATTCTATCAAATATTTCACAGGATACACTTGATTACACAGGCCCTCAGGTAAACAAGGGAAGTAAAGCAATTCTGATGGGTATCGGAGATAAAAAACGAAATCTTAAAGAGAAAATAACGGAGAACTTTAAACATTCAGCGTTTTCAAGAGCTCAATTGTTTTGTCCCGGGGCTCTGTGTGTGAAGGGAGATCCTTATCACCTGAAACCTGATCTGGCAAATGAGCTAGTCCATGAACCGGCAATTGACGGCTTTTCAATGGTTTTTCTTGTGGATGATCCGCAGGAAGTATGCCGATCCACCTCTGATTTTATCTGGCATGTTTTCACAAGATTTGAACCGGCTGCAGATATCTATGGAAAAACAGTTGTTCAAAGAATGCACATTGGATTTGACGGACCAATAGTCGTCGACTGCAGGATGAAACCCTGGTATCCTTCTGAACTCGTTGAAAATGAACAGATTAACAACGCTGTTGAGAGAAAATGGGGAGGTGCAATCGACAAAAATTGCAGGAACAGACAATAATGTCAGATCAATGAACCAAAGAAAAAAAATCGACAATTTAAATCCAGACACTAATTTTTCTATTTAATTGTTATGTTAGAAGGAGTTGGTATTTAACCCTTCGATCTCCTTCCCCTTCCCTGTTTATTGACATACTTCTTGCTTTTTTTCTTTGATTGCAACGGGCATAAAATTAATACAAATTCCTGTTTTGGAGGTTTGTTTCCCAATTCTTTGGAAATCTCAGCGATAGATCCCCGCACCACTTTTTCTTGTGGTTGTGTTAGGGAAAAAGCGATAATGATCTGTCTTGTTGGTGAAAGCTCTGTTTGAAGATCAGAAAGGAGAGCTTTGAGTCGGTAGGGCGTATCATAGATTATAATCGGGCAGGTGAATTGAGCTAGTGTACTAATCTCTTTTTTTCTTTCATCGGATTTTCTGGACAGGAATCCGGCGAAATAAAACTGTTTAATTGGGATTCCTGCTACTACCAGAGCTGCCAATATTGAAGATGCACCCGGTACGGGAACCACCCGGATTCCAAGTTCCACACAGCGGTTGACAAGGTGAGTACCAGGATCAGCAAAAAGAGGTGTTCCACAATCGGAAAATAAGGCTGCTTTTTGTCCATGTAAGAGTTTTTGAATAATAGGATCAGATTCCGATTGTTCATTATGTTCGTTTAAACAATAAAGATCTTTTTCTATGTTTAAGCTTTTTAGAATTATACGACCGTTTTTGAACTCTTCACAGATTATAAAGTCTGCTTCTTTTATAACGCTGATTGCCCGCAAAGTTATATCTTCCGGGTTTCCGATGGGAAGTGAAACGATAAATAGTGACATGGTATATTATCCATTTTAACCGCTTGTGTTGCTTGATGTATGAGGATAGGCTATATTACGTTAAACATGTTAATTATCCTCAAATAAAAATCTACTGGAAGAGTGGTATTCGTCCCCAACAGGAACGAAATTAGTTAGCATACTCTACGACGAAAAAAATCAATTGAAACTAAAAATTTGAAATAAAGATATGATTTCAAAAGATTATATACAAAAAACCAACAATAAAAAAAGACGGGGGTTTTTCATTTGCAGGATTGTCTTGTTAATAATAGTTATCACGGTTTTAACGTTTGAGACAGCACTGTGTTTTGATACGCTTCAGTTGGCTCAACAGATAGCCGAATCCATTAGCGAAGTTCCGGGAAGGAAATACGGAACAGTGGCTTTTTCCCGTATCCAAGGGAATTTAGAAAAATCAGTTACCAATGAATTGATCGATTTTACAGAGAACGAACTGGTTCAAAAGAGAAGGTTTCGTGTTATTGACAGATCAAAATTACAATTAATCCTGCGGGAGCAACGGTTCAATTTATCGGGGATGGTATCATCTGATACTTATAAGGAATTGGGAAAACTGCTTGGTGTAGATCTGTTTGTATATGGCAGTTACTATGAAGATACAATTGTTCTTAAGGCAATTGATGTTGAGAGTTCTGCGATTGTCTGGGCCGATATATTTCAATTGGAGAACCTGACAGTCGATACCGTCACCATTAAAAACCTGGCAGTGAAAACCAGTCTATCCATCAAAGATGATCTGGAAAGGCTAAAAGCCAGCAGGATAAACCAGATCAGCTTTTGGAACATCAGCAGTGATTTTGACTCCAACAAGGTAATTGATTATCTTTCGGTTGCCATAACAAAAGATGGGAACTTTCAGGTTGTTGACAGGGAGAACCTGCAATTGATCTTGGAGGAGCAAAAGCTCAATATGGAAGACTTCATAGACGAGCAAAAAGCAAAAAAGATGGGGGAGCTATACGGCGTGGATGCATTCATCTATGGCCGAGTAACCAGACGCGGAAATCAATATATAGCATCATTGAAGATGCTGAATATCTATAATGGCGTCATTGAGTGGGCTAAAACAATCAGATTCAGCGGGGCTTCCAGCGAGCAACCCCAAAATATATCTTCAGGAAAATCGTCTAAATCGGAAAACAAAATGATGTTTGTTCCCGGTGGAGAATTTATCATGGGATCAGACAAAGGCGGGGAGATATCTTTTCCCATGTTCAAAGTACCGCTACAATCTTTTTATATAGATCGAACAGAAGTGTCCAATACGGAGTATTATCTTTTTGTAAAAAAATTCAAACATAGGCCGCCACAATCATGGCCTGGAGGAGTTCCTCCTGTTGGCAAGGAGAAAGATCCTGTGGTGATGGTCAACTGGAAAGATGCATATCGGTATTGTTCAGTACAGAATAAACGATTGCCGAAAGAAGTTGAATGGGAAAAGGCTTTCAGAGGCAGCAATGGGCGGACATATCCGTGGAGAGGAGAAAAGTTTTATGATGGTTATGCCCGCACCTTGGAATCAGGCACATTGGGACCGGAAATAGCTGATTCACAAACCAAAGATTACTCTCCCTATGGAGTAAAACATATGGCGGGCAATGTTAGAGAGTGGGTGGATAGCTACTTAAGGCCGTATCCTGGCAGTCCGTATCAGTCTTCAAAAATTGGACAGGAAAAAGTAATCAGGGGTGGATCATGGGCAAAACCATCGTCTTATACCGTGGGCTGGTTCAGAGATAGCAGTAATCCTGTCTATGGTTGGGAGGATGTTGGATTCAGATGTGCAAAATCTTCAAAATAGATATGGAATCTTTCTATAAAACCCTGGAAACCACGTCTTTCACAAAAATAACTTTCCTGTTTGTATAGATCCATTCCAATTTGGTGTTATCTTCAATCAGTTGCATTTTTAATGGATCACCCAGTGCCATTTTAACCTGTTCTTTCGTAAAACCGATTTCAACCTGTCCCATTAAGATTTTGTTTAACAGATCCTTATCGAGGTTCTTCTTGATCACCGATTTGTAAGTCATCGTCAGCCATTCTGCATCCTTGTCCGGACGATAGATTCCAGCCCATTCAGGCACCCACACTCTTAAGGGGGCATTGGTTTTGAAATTAACCGCTTTCCAGGTTAGATTCTGAAAATCCGGAGACTCCAGCTGTTTTCCCGTGAAAGATAACTGGTTGGAAGGAACAAGATGATAGGTGGTTAAATTGGTATTTTGTTGCGGTAACTCCTGATAGACTCTTACTTTTTTATTTCCGAGTTCTTTTAATTCCGATTCTGTTTCAACGACAAAACCGGTTCCAATAATGGTATTATCATCCTTGGGAAACTCAATTTCAAACATCAATGATTTCTGCTGCGGTTTATAGATGTTAATTACCTCATAGGCTTCATGAATCCGGGTCAGAAATTTTTTCCCTTCCTGGTTTTTTTCAGGATAGAGGTAGGTCGACTTTATGATGAGAAATGATCCATTACCTGCATTTGCGAGAGGTACAAACAGAAAGACTAACATTAAGATCGTCAACAATGGTTTCATTTTCCCTTACTGTTTTAGGACTTCAAAGAAGTCGATTGTTGTTGTTCCGTATTTTTTTTGTTGAAACGATTGAAAACATTTGTGAGTTTTAAATACCTGCGATTTATGAGCTTCGATTACAATAAGGCTTGATGTCAGAGAACCGGCCATTTGCCCCAGACTTTC
This sequence comes from bacterium, assembly GCA_018829445.1. Taxonomy (GTDB): domain Bacteria; phylum SAR324; class SAR324; order XYD2-FULL-50-16; family XYD2-FULL-50-16; genus JAHJTV01. The sequence goes on along the minus strand of JAHJTV010000060.1, from coordinate 47,576 downwards.
GAGAACTGATTGAGCCAAGGGCGTGTTATAGGGAGGATCTATCAGAAACAGATTCTTATCGATCGACCAATTGTATCGGCTAATCCAGCTGATGACGTTTTCCGAAAATACCTGACAGCAATCTCCGACATCCAGTTTTTTTATGTTTTTAGAGATAACCTGACAGTTTTGCTTATTATTTTCAACAAAAACTGCGCTTTCGGCTCCTCTACTAACCGCTTCAAGCCCCAAAGCACCACTGCCGGCGAATAAGTCAACTGCTCTGTATTCCTGGAGGTCATATCGACAGGATAATACATTAAAAATTGCTTCTCTGGTGCGACCCAATGTAGGCCGGGCATCCCCGCCTTTTGGGGAGTACAGTTTGGCGCCTCTAAATCTTCCACCTACGATATTAAGCAAAACAAAATCCGGAATCTATAAGTTAAATCAAAACACCTGAGTTTGAAAGCTACCAGGAAAAATGTGGAATATATTCAATTTTCGCTCCCACTTTATTAATTGCCTCCATTTCAGGAATGTCCTGTCCTTTAAACTCGGCACCCTTAACAACCACATCCGGAGACAGTTGAGTGATGATAGCAGATGCGTCATCTTCTTCAAATATTATAATATGGTGAACATTTTCAATACTGGCAAGCAAACGTGCCCTGTCCAATTCTTTCAACAGCGGGAAACTTCCCTTTTGTCGCTTTATACAGGCGTCACTATTGAGCGCAACCACTAGTTTTCCCGGAATTTTGTTAATTTCCAGCAGAAACCTGAGATGCCCGGCTGAGATATTGTCGAAATACCCATTGGTAAAGATCAGGGAGGAATGATTATGTCTCTGGAGTAGAGAAATAAGATCGGATATTTTGATGATCTTTTTATTAAATCCATCTTCAACTATCTGTGTCATTATTTCAGACCAGGGAATCGGTACAACACCTAAGTGTGATGTTTCCAAACCTGCTGCAATATTGGCCACGTAGGTGGAATAAAGAGGGGTTACCTTATTCGCCAGTAAGACAGCGACTGTACTGATCATCATGTCACCTGCGCCCGTTACATCATATACTTCCGGAACCTTACTCTCCATAAAAGAGTAGTCCTTGATGTTTTTAAAAAAGAGAATTCCGTCCTTATCCAGGCTGATCGTTACAAATTCCGCTCCACAAGCTTTCTTAAGAGTATTTGCTGCAGTTAATATCGATTCCTCATCCTTCAAACGAATTCCTGTAGCTTGTTCTGTTTCAAATCGATTGGGTTTGATCGCCGTGATCCCCTTATACCAGGCCAGATCAACTCCCTTGCCAGGGTCACAGATTATTGGGATTTTTCGCTCTTTTGCTTTCCTGATTATGTAGGCAATGAGATCTTTTTTAAGAACACCTTTTGCATAGTCAGATATCACAACACAATCAACCGTATTTAGGAGTTCCTCAGTCTTTTTCCAGATTTCCTTCTGTATTGCAGCATCATTTTCAACCTGAAATTCGTAATCTATCCTCAACAATTGTTGTTGATCTGTTATCGCTCTCTGCTTGACTATGGTATGGAAGTTCTCAGAGATAATAATCCCCTCGGTGGATATGTGATGTTGTTCAAAAATATTGAGCAGCTTCTCACCAGAATGATCCTTTCCAACAATCCCAACCGGCAACGCCACACAATCCAGACAATTGATATTTACCGCAACATTCGCGGCGCCTCCAAGTCTGAACTCCTCTCTATCAACATTTAAAACAGGTATTGGACCTTCCGGTGATATCCTTTGAACCGAACCCCAAATATACTGATCCAGCATTAAATCTCCGATAACCAGAATTTTCTTTGGAGATAGAGAAGTTAATTGATTAACAAGTGTACTTTTATCGATCTGATCCATGATGATTAATTAAATTTGCGTGCTACATTTTAGTATCTGTTTATTATGTCGGCAATTCGATAGTTTTGCCTGTAATCATAGATTTGATGTGACTTGATGTCAATGAAGGAACGCAGATGCGGCTGAACATCAGGTAAGGTAAGCCTGTGTTAGCTTTTGTTGACCGAACCCTGCGGCAAATTATATAACATACCCATGATTTCTGTTTGCTTAATCATAATAAAAGAAAAAAAGCATGGATGAACAAATAAACAAGTTGGTGGAGCAGTTGTTAAGACAACGGAAAAAGGATTATTTGACAGTAAACCAGGTAAGAGACGGTCTTCCTGTAGAAGCTGTCAGATCCCTCGGTTTAAAAAAAGGAAAGTCCTCGGTAAAAGAGGTGATCAATCGTCTGTTGCTCCACCTTGGTGAAAATTTGACTATCCTTAGGAATGGAAGATCAAGTTATGTTGCTTTTAATCTCCTGTTGAAAGATATTGTTTTAAACAAAATCAGGGAAAACCCCAACCTTTCATCAAAGCGATTAAGATCGTTACTGCCGATAAATAATCGCACCTTCGTTGAGATCTTAAATGATCTGTTTAAAAACGGTGAACTGAAAGGGGTCATTAATGAAAAAACCCATCTATTGAAAGGATTCATAATTTCGTCTGATGGCGGTTCCGCAGAGAGTGTTAGACAGGATGACGTTCAGGAGAAGAAACTGTTTAAAAACGCCTATGATAAAGTGAGCAAGGGAAGAAGGTTTGTCAGGATTCATCTGATTCGTGAAGAATTAAATTGGTCGAATGAAAGGTTCGTCAGGGTTTTGGAATGGTTAAAGTCCGAATTGGTGATACAACTGCAGGGGGGTGATCCATCGACTTTCTCAAAATCAGAAATTGAACAATCCTATATTGATAATACCGGGCGCTTGAGGCTCACAGCTACTTGGATAACCGATGATTGAAGCAAGCACCAAAATTGAGATTCTGAAAACAAATAATCCGTTTGTTTCCGCAAGCACAGGAGATCCATGGGTCAACCGATTTCCAGATATCCAATCCATCAATGATAAGGCATACTCGCTAATAAGCCGACTTATTGATCAAAAGTTGAATAATGTCCAAGACGGAATATCCTGTTTGATACTCGGAGAAGCGGGAGCCGGAAAAACCCATCTCATTTCACGCCTCCTGCAACGTAAGATAAAAGATAATTCTCTTTTTCTGTTCTCATATATACAACCCATCGAAGATCCGCACCAGACATTCAGATATCTGTTGAGGGAAATTGCAGTCAGTTTATGCCGTCCCATAAAAGAGGATAAAATTGCCTCTCAGTTGGATAGTCTATTTGGGCTTTTCCTGTTGGATCTGCTGGGAAAAAAGATAAAAATTACGTCCATTACCAGACAGGAGCAGAAAGGACTTATCCAGAAACTGCGACAAAACCCATTGAGCTATCTCAGCTCAAAAATTCTTAAATCTGTGCTTGAAAACCCCAAGTTTGAGCAGATAGCAAGAAACTATCTGATGAATACCTTTTCGGGAATAGATAGGAACTTTGTGAATGTGTTCCTTAAGTACCGGTGTATTCATCATAGATCACATTCGATCAGCTGGCTGAAAAGCGTTGTTTTGGATGAAAGGGATTGTGAAGAACTGGGAGTGGCAAAGCGAATAGATATGTCTGAACGCGCTCTGGAACAAGAAGCTCGGGATATTTTAAATTCGATTGGAATGATTTTGGGAAAATATGGCCGATTACTGGTTGTCTGTTTTGATCGAATGGAAAATCTTAATACACTGGATCATGTGCACTCATTTGGTAAAATGCTGGAGTTTCTTGTGGATCACACATATGCCATGCTTCCCATCGCCTTTTTTAGAGGGCAACTGTGGGAGGAGCGTTTCAGTCATGAACTGAACCAGCATGTTGTTTCCAGACTTCACTCAAATACCGCAGTATTAACAGGATGTGATTCCAGCGATGCACTGAATATAGTCAAAGCCAGGTTGAGTTTTATATTTGGTGAAGACATTGGAGACGATTTTTATCCTATTGATAAACAAAAGCTTACCCAGGTTTTTCAATCCGAGATCTTAAGTCCAAGGGAAATTATATTTGAAGCCAACCGGGTATTAAACGAGATTTTGGATAATCCGATCGGAGATCAATTCGAATCAGTAAACTCTGTTTTGATGAACCTGTTAAAAAGAGAATATGCAAATCTTAAAAAAAATCTAAAAGAGATCGCTCCGGATCGAATGAGATTAAGACGCACGCTAGGCATCTATTTGAACAGTATTCCTCAAAAATCAGGTTTTAAAGTAGCCTCGGTCAAAGTAGCCAAGAGTGAAAAGGAATATATCGATTGTGAATGCGTGATAGACATTGAGGAAAAAGGAGAAACAAAGATTGCGTTTATAATTGATGACGCGCAACACCATCGAGCTGTCGATGCCAAACTCAGAAGGGGAGTTGAATTCTTGGAGGATAATCTGACTAATAAAGTTTATTATATCAGAGAAAGGCGATCAAAATTTCCCGGTGCCGAAGTATGGAAAAGAACGAATAAAACTCTCAAGGAGTTTAAAGATAAGGGAGGCATTGATATCAGGTTGAGTCAGTCCCAGGCAGCTTTTTGGTATACGTTGACGTTTGCTAACTATAAAATCATTGACGGGGAAGTAACGAATTATAATGATATTAATGGATTGCAGACTGTTTCAGAAGACAGGTTTCTTGAGTTCATTGCCAACGACCTTCATGATCAACAGGGTTTGTCATTTAAGGATTTGGATAAGGCGATTTTGAAACCCAGAATTGATAGGCTAAAAAGAAAAAGACTTGAGAAACTGTCGGTGTTGCAACTTTATGAGTAGGATCTGGACAACTATAACTGGGTTGACTGAATTTCATTGACAAGGGCATCAAAGAGAAGAATGACATCATTATTAACATTGCGCAGATTGCCACAAATGCGTTTGACAATTACCCGGGTAATGGGAAGGCCAATTTCTGGATACTCGTTGCCCAGCTGAGTGAAATTGTCTTTCTCCATAACCAATACCTCACAATCTTCCAGTACTTTAATACTGGCCGAGCGTTTATCACTATCCATCAAAGCGATTTCTCCAAAGAATACATTATATTCAGCTTTCAGATCTACGATTGTGTATTCCTCTTTTTGCATGGTGGTTTTACAGACTCTTACCGCACCTGAAATCAAGATGAAGAGCTCTTCACCTTGATCACCCTGTCTGAAAATATATTCACCGGCCTTAATGGTTTTTGATTTTAAAATGGCAACCACTTTTTCCATTTTTTGATTGTCATCTGCAATATCTTCAAACAGGGAAAAGTCCTTGAGTCTGGCAATCAGTTCGTTTTTGTCTAGCATAATCTCTATATTTATTATTTTTGTAATACTTTGAGCATTTTTGCGTCATTTATTTATTCTACATAATTATCATCAGCAATACAAAGCAGCATAACCTACGGAGTTCGAGTCCCCGGTCTGCTTTCCGGAACAGTCATAACTTTTAAAAACAAAGCCTCTTCGATTCAACTTTTTGATGAGGTGCATGGCCACCAGAATCGGCAATGCGCCGCAAATGGTTGCATTTGTTTTCTTCATAAATGCTATAAAACCCTGGATGTCTCCTCTGGTGACAAAGTCAATGGCTTCCAGATCCATTGATTCACCCGAATGGTAGCCGAATTGCTCCGGATAATGCTGGAAATTCGGTCCAACATGATTAAAATCGGAGCTGATGACCCATAGAGTTTCATCGGAATCCAATGATTTTAGAGTATCCGCATACTTGTTAGCCTCCTCGAAAGAACCAGAGAGTAGAATAGGCGAATATCGAGCATCCGGATATAACGAGTGTAGAAAAGGAAGTTGAACCTCCAGGCAATGTTCATTCTCATGAAAACCAAAATTCTGATGTATTCCAGGTGAGTCAACGGCTGCTATTTTAAGGCTTCCCAGGGGTAAATCCCAATACAAGGAGTCTGATTCAACCATACCGTGAAAATGATGCCTGTGTGAAGGACCTAAAAGAATCACATGTTCGTAAGACTCGCCCTTTACTTCTGCAAATGATTCCCCTGCAATTTTGCCGGAATAGACATAACCTGCATGAGGTGAAATCAGGAATTTGACTTTCTCGCTTGATCTTTTCGGGGAAGATGAGATAAAAGAATCAATTTCGTTGCGCAGCCTTTGAGGATTGCTCTGATAAAACATTCCAGCAACTGCAGGTTTACGGTGTTTTTCCATCGCTGCCTTTAGTATTATAGAGTTTTAAAAGATATCCTCCCACGCCGACAGCACATACCCTTGGCCAGGCAATGCATTTTACCTTGCCAGCTCTAACCCCTTTTAAGTCATATACAAAAGACCAGGTGGGAGTGTAAAAGTAAGTACCTACTATCTTATCATTTTGATTGAAAATTTGACCTTTGGTTGCATATCCCACTAGCATTCTGTTTTCGCTTTGTTCGACAAGAAATAGCTTTGCAATTCCTTGTTCCACTAATATTCCAACCTTCCCAACTTGCCGGTTTTCCAGATCAAAAATTTCAACATACCGGGGATAAACATGAGCTGTACCAAATGGTTGATCGTTATGGTCGAAGATCTGCCCCTTAACCGGGAACGGACCTGACTTTGCTACCAGTATGCTATAGAAAGCAAAACTAACCAAGAAAAAACTTGTAATAATACCGACAAAACACTTCTTTGACATTTGACCGATCTTTTAAGGTGCTTATCCAGTTTATCTGGGCTAGGTGAATCGACTGAAGACAATTGTTGTCAAGTGGCATTGGGGCAAATGCACTATTCAGTCTCTAAAAATCCAGTGATTATTGAGTTGTATACTATTAACATGCTGTCATACCTAAACTTCTTCAACCTTAAGCCTGATTTTTGCTGTAAAGCTGTAAAACTTTATTTATGAATTACAAAATACTGACCAGCCTTTAAGAGCAAATGATTGGAGGGTATATTTGCCAGTTTTTTACCAGTGTGCATGTAGACAATTTTACAGGGATTATCCATATAATCTTCCGGATCTCCGTGTATTGCGCCGCTTCCAGCATCCACAAAAGAAATGTCATGACATGGGTTTTCAGGCAGAGAATCAATCAGCTCAGCATATCTTGCCTTACTATAAACACCAGATTTATTTAAAGTATCCAGCATTCTTCTGGACAATGTATCCCCGGATAGGAATACACTGGATGTCTTCGCCCCGTTTTCAACCTGCAACTTTAATCCTAAAGCCGGAATTGCATGACTGGAATAAAACACCTCCAATGAAGCTCCGAAGAGATTAAAAGGTTTGTTGGCATAAATAGGATGGTAATTGTAGTATTCCTGTGCCTTTTGATAGGTGCACTCAAGTATTGCCATTAATTTCAACAGCATACAGTGATAAATCTCAGGAGAAGTGTAAAGCTCAATTTTCTTGTTCTGGCCAATACTCTCCATGATGTCCAGATGATCCTCATGCACATGAGAAATAAAAACAGCATCTATTTTTTCCAGGTTGAGTCCGATTTTTTCAAGATGCCTGTGCAAAAAAGCGGGGCAATCCCATAACATCCATTTTCCCTTGAATCGAAACAGGAAACCATTGGCTGGCTGAGTGGGATCAAATCCTTCACTGGCTCCCAAGCAACGAACGCTAAACTGTGATTTGGATTCTCTTTCAGACTTAGAAGCCTTTACACCTTTTATTTTATAGACGGGATCCAAAGGTGAATTAATAACCAACTTACTTTTTAGTGTGCGATCACACGTTAACACAAATTCATCTTCTCCGGCACGCTCAATGGTTACTTCAGGATATTGTTGAAATGGTTTGTATACTGTTTCCTTATCCCCAATTTCCAAGGAAATGAATTCAACCATCTCCTTCAATTTGTATGGTTTTCCATTTTTATCTTTCGGAGCAAGGAATTCAGTTTCGGCAACGATCTGTTTAGCTTTCTGCTTGCTCAGTTTTGAAGGGACTTTTAGTTTTGATTCAACATTAATGATTTCGTCGTAACTTGGACCAACCAGGGTGACACGAAGCATCTCTTTCAACTTACTGCAGATAGATTTTTTTGCGTAGATCTTAAACCGTTTTCCCCGAGCCAAGCCCTGCTGGATAAAAATAAAATGATAAAATGGAAATTCCAGACACGCTAGTGACGAATTGAACTTATGAAGCGTTCCAGGAATTACAATTGTGTCGGGCATGGGAACATGTTTATTCAACATGACTTTCAAGATTTCCGGTGGACAGCCGATAAGAATATTGCCCAAAGGCGTGCTGTACAACTCCGACCCTTCAGTCAATGGATACCGACTAATTAGTGAGTTTGTTTGCATTGTTGTATCAAATGTTGTTCTGAAATGATTATCTTTTCTTACAGTTTGTTACGCATTGAAAGCAATAAATGTTCCATAAAGGAGTAATAAGATAGCTTCCTCGGTTTTTGAAGGATTTCTTAGCTGATTCTCCAAGACAATATCAAACTGAGTGAAAGAATAGCAATAACTCTAAAATATTAAAAGTTCTAAAAGCTACCGGCGGAATTGTCTTGAATATTAATTTAAGCGTAATTGGTGTCTGAACTAAAAGTCTCTGTTTTCAATTATAATACTGCTTGAACAAAAAGATTCAACTTGAAACTCGAATTGCCTTCAGCTTTCAGCCAAAAACCAAAGTGTTTTTGGTTGTTATAAATCCAAATGTTGACAACTGACTGCTGAAATCTGAAATCCTTATCTAGAATATCTGACCGCTATATAGATAATCATTAGGCTTGACATGGTTATTGTTCAGACACTCATCAGGTGCAATTTGCAATCACAATAACGATCAGACGCCTTAATCCCAAAACCACTATAAATTTTAAGCTTGAAGCGCGTCAAGAAGAACAGCTTAATCAAATTGCGGTAAATAGAATTTTAGGGTAGGTAAAAGGCTTATCACAACACATAACTAATTATCGTATTACTCAATTACAAACAGTGAGCTTGTATGAATATGGATTTGATAAAACATGGACTTGGAGTGTTGAAAAAAAGACTAATAACAGAAATAGCTTTTAAAATCAGTCGATTTCTGATTTTAACACTGATCGGCATATCAGTATCAGTCTCTGTGAGTGCACAGCAGCCGTTTACGCCTTTAAAACAAGGCGAATACGAAATAGTTGAGGAAAGCAGTTATTTTAATCCCGGGGCACAAATTGAAGGATCATACAAGGCATTCTACGCTACCCAAAAGGAGGGGATAGTGAACGGTGAAAATATTTCCGGTAAATTGTTCCAGGATATTGAACTGAGAATAAAATCAAAAATCAACACCAATATGTCGGTAAATGCGTACTTGGGAAACAGATCAACCCTGGTTTCAGATCAGGACGATTCATATGATAACAATTATCCTGACGAGGAGGGTGATGCAAGTGATGATGCCATGTTGGTTATATTCAGGGAAGCCTATCTGGAGTATAATCACAATCCAAATGCGAAGCTCAAAATAGGAAAACAGTTTATCAACGTAGGTGACGGTATCGGATTGATTTATCAGGGACGAGCAAATGCAATATCCCAGCAGTGCCGAATTGGAACATGGTGCTATTATGTTGGCGGGGCAAGACTGGGAGAAGGAGGTGATGCCGCTTTGTATTGGGTACAGCTTGATTATCCTGTTTATGAGTCTGGCAGTATCGTGTCGGATCCATGGGTGAAAAAAGGAACCCGACAGGAGTTGTCGTTTAATGTTGAGTTATTAAACATCAGGTATGAAGGGCACCATATTCCGGCATCAAATATGGGAATGTGGACGGGAGAGCATTCAACGTATCATGCCACGACAGTTAATTCGTCAAACAATACGGATTATGTATATTTTGATAATAATGAAGTCAGTTATATGGGGTTTAATCTGGGTTGGAATTATTATGACTTTCTGCTCAAGCTGAACTGGCTGGTTTTGGACGGAAAAAGACACTATTATGTCGGAGCTGATAATGCCGGACAGGAAAGCCTGTCTAAAAAGGACATATTTGGAAACGCCGTTTATCTAAATGTGGATTATCGGATCTATCAAAACTGGAATGTCAACCTGACCGGGTTTTCCGCTTCCGGGAGTGAGCTTGAAGATGGTGAAAACTTTTGGGAAAGGAACTCAACTGCATTTATGGAAGTTCAAAAGGGTGATTTTGGTGATGCAATTATCTACTTCAATGGCAAATATGGGGTTGGAGAGGGACACTCTGTTTCCAATTTGAATTTCTATTCCCTTGATGTAGGCTATCGTTCGGACAAAAGCGATCTGATTGTAAATGTTGCCTATTATGTTTTTAGTCGGAACCAGGCAGTCTATTACAATGTAATTGGCGAAGAAGAAAAAAAATCAACAAAAATCGGTCAGGAAGTTGACATTAAGGTAACGTGGAGAATTGAGGATAAAGTGGATGTAGGTGCTTTCATCGCTGTTTTGCAGCCAGACAATGCTTACACTCCAAATGATAATGTGAGACCGACTGGAGAAGAGAAAGAGTTTACCCTTATGGGTTTGAACCTAAGCTACGAATTTTAAATTAGAAACCTCAAGAATAGGAGTTGTTATGATTACAACAACATCAAGAATACTGTTTGATAGAGCTCAGGCTTCGATTCCTGGAGGAGTTAACAGCCCGGTTCGAGCATTCAGATCTGTCAATATGAATCCGTTATTTATAAAGAGAGCAGAAGGAAGCAAGATTTACGATGTGGATGGAAACGAATTTATCGACTATGTCGGATCATGGGGACCTATGATACTGGGTCATGCTCATCCTGCAGTAATTGATGCTGTGCAATCGGCTGTTAAAAAAGGGCTATCGTTTGGCGCTCCCACGGAAGCCGAAGTCGAAATGGCAGAACAGGTCAAGAAAATGATGCCCAATATTGAATGCATTCGGATGGTTAATTCCGGTACTGAAGCTACTATGAGTGCTATCAGGGTTGCAAGGGGATATACCGGTAGAGATAAAATCATAAAATTTGCAGGATGCTATCATGGCCATGCCGATCACTTATTGGTGAAAGCCGGGTCGGGAGCGACTACTTTCGGACAGCCTGATTCCCCGGGCGTACCGGCGTCTTTTGCCGGGGAAACACTGATTGCCAGGTACAATGATTTGGATAATGTCACGCAACTGGTTGAGGAATATCCCGATGAAATTGCCGCAATCATACTTGAACCGGTTGCAGGCAATATGGGCGTTATTGCACCTAAAGGTAATTTTCTAAACGGTTTAAGATCCCTGTGTGACAGGGAAAAGATATTACTCATTTTTGATGAAGTCATGACTGGTTTTCGTGTGTCCAAAGGGGGAGCCCAGGAACTATTCCACATTATTCCTGACTTGACTACCCTGGGTAAGATTATTGGGGGAGGATTACCTGTCGGTGCTTATGGCGGCAGATTTGATATCATGAAAAGAGTCTCACCTGCCGGCAGTATTTATCAGGCCGGCACACTATCCGGAAATCCGGTTACCATGGCTGCAGGATTGGCAACTTTGAAGGAGTTGGATAAACCGGGTGTATATGAGAACATAGGAAGCAAGGCCGTATGGTTGATGAATGAAATCAAGGATATTTTGGGCAAGTCATCCATTCCACATCGTGTTCAGCAGGTGGGTGGCATGTTTGGCTTTTTCTTTATTGATCAGGATGTGAATAATTTTGACGACGCCTTAAAGTGTGATACTGCTCTATTTACCAAGTTCTTTAAAGCGATGTTGAACCAGGGGATCTATCTGGCGCCATCAGCGTTTGAAGCCGCATTCATGTCAGCAGCTCACTCGGAGGAGGATCTGGAAAAAACAAGAAACGCTTTCAAACAGGCGATTGAAAGCATTAAATAGTCCCTAGGTGTCAGCTACAATAACGTATTTGTCTGTGCATTCATCCATCAACTTGCGGATGAATGCCAGATGAGATGAGTGGCCACTTTTGTGGGAGAAAACATCTCCGATAATTCTATAATTATTTGCCAGATAAAAATCACCAATTTGATCCAGGATTTTATGCAAATTGGGTTCATTTAGCCAGGTCATCGCCTCCATATTTTCAATATTGCCCTCATCATCAAGGATTATAGCGTTTTTATTGTTCGCCCCTTTGGCTAATCCCTGCTTCAAGAGTTTTTCATAATCCTTTCTAAAACCGAATGTTTTTGCTTTGGCTATTTTCTCGGCATAGTTTCTCTCATTCAACTGGAAATTAACCTCCTGCTGTCCGATTTGCTTGTGGTCGAAGTCTATTGAAAAAGTAAAATTGGATCTATCTGAAGGAGAGACAAATATGGTGATTTCATTTTCTTGATACATCACAGTCTCAAGAATCTCAATAACCTTTCTAGGAGAAGAAAGCTGCCTCAAACCGGCTGACTGCAAAGCGGAATAGAACTCATGACCACTGCCATCCATAATGGGAACCTCGACTCCATGCAGTTCAATCAGCATGTTGTCTATCCCAAGCCCATTACAAACCGACAGCAGATGTTCGATTGTTGTGACTTCCACCCCTTTATTTTCGATGGTAGTGCAAAGGGCGCTTGGTTTTGCATACTTGTAATTCGCTGGTATTTTAACCTTTTTATCACCACGGAAAAATACTATTCCATGATCCTCTTCCGCAGGAAAGAAAAACAGATCCGTTTTTTCCCCGGAGTGCAATCCAACGCCGCCTTTTAAGATAATCGAATTCTTTATGGTTGTCTGATTCATTGTTTTTTGCTGTTCAGCAATCCAGGGAAAAACAGGTTAAATGACCGTCGTTATAAAACTCTTTGTATTGTACCGGTAGAAAATCCTTCAGACAATCGGCAATGCTGAAAATGGTTAATGATCTGTTCCTATTGGAAAGTTTTGCTTGCAGGTTCTTATAAAGAGCTATTCCATCTTTGATCGGTTTGGAAGGCCTGTAGAGGTATAAAAAATCAATTTCATCCAACTCAAAATTCATAATGTTGTCATTGACCCATCGCACTTTATCTTCCGGTATCTTTAACGCTTTTTGGAATTTTTTACCGATATGAATCATTTCGGTGGACAATTCTACCTGTAAGGTCTGTTGATGGGGATAAAGATATTGAAATAGGAGTCCCTGCAATCCATTACCAGCTCCAAGATCAGCGAGGACGGTATTCTCATCAATATAAGGCTTTGCATGCAAAAGAGGAGAAATGCCACCGGGATGATTGAAGTAACCATTTTTTTTATCCAATTGCTCTCGCTCATTCGATGAGTAAACGGAACCTGAACGATGTATTTCACAATATAGATTTAAAAAAGCGATCTCCGTATCATCATTGTATCCCTGGCTTGATTTTGAAACATAGTCTTTTGCCGCAGTTGCTATAGTCGGAAAATCATCAATGATACTATTGTCCGATGCAAGGGCTAAGAATGCCCCCTCAATTTTTTTTAGTTGGGTCAGGGTGTTGTGATCGTCAAAAATTGTATCCATGGAAATGGTTTAAGTGGAGATGAGGTAGAATAGTTGCAGAACTGAAGAATTTGTCAAAGGTGCTTTTGAAAGAGATCGGCTTTGACCATTAAAGCTGCTGTGATGGGTTGCAATATCGCATCTTGCTGATACCGATCCATATTAAAAGCCTCTGCAATCTTTTTGATGAATAATGATTCTTCAGGATCATAATGTTTATCACACATCACGATTTCAACCAGGTATTTAAAAAGGAATACGGAAATCTCATCGGTTAATGACATGGGTAAGTCCTTTTCCAACATGTCAAATGAACGATAGAATTTTTCCAATCTGGCCTGGTTGTACTCCAACAGGTCAGATACTATCTCGAAATACTTGATTTCGGCAGGGTGAACCCTATCATCTGCCCTGATGGCTTTAACCAATAACATGGCGCAGACCTCTTTCTGTTTCGTTGAAAGATGCTGTTTCAGGTCCATAAAAATAGCCTTTCTTTCTTCGTACAAGACTTGCTCAATGACACCATAGACCTCTTCGGCTCCGATTTTGAGGGCTTTGCCGACTTCATCGAGGAAGTAGTACTCAATATCTGTTAAATCGCGACCAAATACCAGCATTCTAACACAAGTTTCCAGAACAGTTTCTTTTATTTTGTGAGGGATTGATATCGATTCTCCGGGCAAGACATAGTCCTCTTCACCGTCACAGATCTGATTGCATAGTTTTAACAGATCCAAAATATACCGTTTTATCCTTTCTCCCTGTAAACGGATCACTTTGCTTGAAGGCCACGTGGATCTGGTCCCTGAATTAATTGATGCTATTGTTGAATTGGGAAAAAGAGCAAAGAAATAGTCAGATCCAAATTGAAGAAGACTGTCTACCCGGTTTTCACAACGATTTGCTAAAAGTGACCTTTGCAGTTTTTGAGATTCTTCAGATGGTAAAAACATTTAGTCGTCTTTTTTATAAGTTTGGTTCAGGCAGATCCGGTTTTATCAGCAAATATCGACCTGACCCTTTATTTAATACTCTTTAAATACTAAAAAAGAAAGAGCTAATGGATAACATAGAAGGAAATATTCAATTGAATGAAGTACATATTGAAAACAATCATGGATTCATATACAAAATGATTGTGAGGATGCTTATTGAAATGAAAAGATACCAAAGAAAACGTTTTGGAAAAAGGTGCATTCGATTAACCATAGGATAGCGTGAATCAGATAATAAATATTTTAGGACTGGGACTGGATCAATTCTTCTGGAAGAAATTTTGTTTCTCTTTAGAGGATATGTTTGCTAAAGATCAAATTGATGTAAAATTTGATCATATAAAATTTAAATGGTCTCGTTTCAAAGAAAACAGCCTCAATAAACTGGCGGATATAAGACCGGATTTTATATTCACTACTCTGGATATATTTAAAAACTTTGTGGATTTTGAGAGTTTTTTTCAGACATATCTGTCAAAAGATCTGATCGATTATCCTTACCTTTTTCTAATTGAAAGAAAACCGCACAAGGTTATAAATAGTTATATAAAAACATATCCCTACCAGGAGATCGAATTTAGAAGGCTGAATCGAATCCAGATCAAGAGCGCCGATTGGTTCGCCGAAGATCAGGTAACCCTACTTACAGAGATAGCGCCGACTCCGCATATTACTTTTTCCGCTCAAGAGTGTTGTTTGAATAAAGAAGACCAAGTGTGTTTTGCTCCATGGAGTGCAGTTGAATCGATTAGCTGGAACGGATTGGATCTAAAACCCAAAAGCCTTTGTGAACGTATTGGACAAGAAACAGGGAGTAAAATCCGGTTTAAGGATTACAAAGGGTGCCTGAGCTACAAGGGGAAGTTTTATTTAAGTCCCGGATTGTACTTCCGTGATATTATAAGGCTTGAAACGGATAATATTCCCATTGACCATGTAATAGGATATCGGCAGGTAAAACAAAAAGGAATTGATTACAAAACAGTTTTGTTTAAGATAAAAGAATTAGCGAGAAGTCGCTGTAGTCTTTATCTTAACGATAATCTTTACCAGTCAGCCAGTATCATAAAAGCCAACACCCCTATCACTGTAACTTCCGATTATCCGCCACTTCATGAAGCATTTAAACGAATTTTGCTGAAGAATGGGTTTTCGAGCACCATTACAGCGGATCAATTGGCAGATTCCGCAGATCGATTTCTCATTGGTATCAGGTCAGATAATGATCAGGAAACTCCCTTCTCTTTCACTGTGAATCTAAAGGATAACGATTTAGATATCAGAACCATCAACCGTATCAGCGAAGTCGATCCGGATTTCCTTGTTTTGGAAGAAGAATCCTTCGATCTTCTCAGGATTAATAAACAAAACAGCCAGACCCAGGCCCAACTGCAAAAACTTGAAGATCAGCTGAAAGCGCTGTCCAATTCCAAAGCCCTTGATGATCAACAACGGTACATGGATATGATTGCCGGCAACAAAATGGATATTCTGAAAAATCTGGTTGAAATATCTGAAACATGGAATGAACAGGATTGCGATGTGGCGGTAGCCCGTAATGAAAATGTGCTGATAGTTTTTGACAGCGTTAAGCAGGCAGAAACCATCGACCAACAGTTGGGAGACACCAATAACAAAACATTTTTAAATATTACAAAGCAGGTCAACAGCCTTGAATCACTTGTAAAATTGGATATCGAGTGTCTTGAAATCTTTCTGCATGATGGAATAATCATTTGCAGTGTAACTACCAAGGCTCTCCTTCAAAGGAAGTTTAAGGAGTTCGAGGATGAGCTTTCTTTAAAGCAATATCCTCCCTTGGGTGAGGCCATAGACAATCTCAGGAATCAGATCAGCAATTGTGAGAAACGATTGAAAAACCTGTCATTTCTTGCTTTCTACGCAGAATTGAACAAGGTCTATGAGAGAGTTGCCGATGATCTGTTTGCTTCTGTTCAGGCGTATTATCGGGATCTGGAATTTAAACGGTATTCATCGGACAAGATTAAAAAGATCTGCATGATTTCCGAGGATGAGAAGAGTTGCAATAGAATTCAAAGAGCATTGGAAAGCACTTTTATGGATACTGACAAAGTTGAATTCTGTCGAATTCATAAAACGCCAAAATTTGCTTATTCTTTGCCCATTGAGATTAATGAGAATGAGGAAGTGGAGGATAATAAAACAGATCTGGACTTCGAGGAAAAGGATGTTTTATCAAAATTGGCAGGTTATAACGCCAGACAGCTCTCCCAATATTTTCAATCGATTTGGAATGAAATTGGTTTTCAGGATTTTAATCTGTTTGTCATTAACGGGGATTCTGAGATTGTTCGGATCTTAATCTCACATTTAAAACAGGAAAAATCAAAATACAAAGAGACTCCGATCATCCAACTTGCCTCTGGAAAATTCAATATTCAGCAGATGATTGAATTGACCAAAGACGGGGTAAAAGTGCTTTATCAGGACCAGTATCGAAAAGAAAATCAGGAAACACTGACCAAGATGTTAAAAAGCACTTTTGCTGTATTCTAAGATTGCGTCACTACTGTCCAAACAGAAATTCATCAACAATTGAAGAAGATTCCTTTTGTTGTACAAATTGCTGTAAATTGTTATCATCTGCAGCTATTTTCTTGATTACACCGCCATTTTTCAAATATTCTTCGACAGCTGAGTTGATCTCATCGTGATTGGGTTTGAACGATGTAGATTTTTTGCCCCTTCTTTTATTTATTGTCCATCTGTTCATGTTTCCTCCACTTTGTCCGGAATGTTTTCCCAACTGATATGTAACTGAATAGTTGTTATATTGAAATAATTGTGCCAAACAGAATAGTCTTTCAATAGAAAAACAAACAATATGTAATTATAATATAATGCATAATAACAGTATGTTGCTTTGGAACAGGTTCATGCTTTTCACAGGGCAAAAACCTGCGGGATGAATACGGAGTGAGACAGAAAGGATGGAAATGAAAAATTGGCCGAAGATGAACACCGGTGACTAGGCCAAAATGGATAACAGCCGGGAACATGTTGAATCACACATTTATTGAGTTGATTTTGGCCTAACTCCAGACTCTTACCTGTTATCCGATTCGTGACTAAAGCCAGGTTAATTCCCGTTTCTCAAGAACATCTAATTTCTCCAGCAGTGCAATTCTAGCCCTGGTATTCGGATGAGTACGCATGATTTCCGGGACATTCTTTAAATAGGAAGCGTATAGCTTTTTCCAGAGACTCATCTGAATATTAATTTTCTTTAAAGCCATTGCCAAACCCATTGCATCTCCCGATAGCGCTATTGCATCCAGATCGGCTCTGAATTCACGGTTTCTCGACAGTGCAACATGAAACAGTAGGTTCACTGTCGGCGAAAGGATGAGTAACAGAATCGCTATCCAGGGGATTACCATCTGGTTGACAACAAGAAAGGGAATGCTGAAAAGCAACAGAATCTGCCCAAAGAATGCCATGTATGCAGTCAGATTTCTTATTTGATCCGTAAACAGCATTATTCGTACGTCTCTATTTTTTAAGTGAGCGACTTCATGAGCTAATACCCCATTCAACTCTCTTTGATTAAGGTTCTCCAATAACCCTTTTGATACAATTATTGCTGATTTTTCATTGTCTTCAATAGTATAGGCATTGATCTCCGGAGAATAATCCAAAAAAAGATAAGGTTTTTTCTCCAAACCGGCCTTACGAATCAACCGTTCAAGCAGATCATAAAGAGTTGTTCCTTCAAAAGGACGGATCAAACGGACGTTTTTCTTTGCCAGGATCTGTTCGATTTTAAAACCGGATCTTACAAAAATACTGATTCCAATAGCGATCATAGTTGACAACACCCCTAATGTTCCGGCGATGGCGTAACCGATATACCCAAGAATAGATACCATACTAATCAGCATTAGGCTGAACTGAAAATGATTCTTAATTTTGTACCAGAACCAGTTGAGATTTAACTCTGACTGAGTCCGCTGCGATCTGTTATTTCCCCTGATTCCATCGGTGTTGATTACTGTATATCCATTTTTTGAGGGTAAATAAATTTGATCCAACTGTTTTCGATTCATTATATTCCTTCCCACCTGTTTAATGAAATTACCGCCATTACGTTTAAAAGCTTTTGGTCTTAATTTCGACAACAAACCGTATCAAGCTGTTTGTTATCAAAACTGCATTTTATATACCAGGCATGAAAATTTACAAGGCTATAAAAACAGGTATTTATGTGAGATGTGATATAACAAGGATAGGTCAAGTTGGCAGGATACGAAAACTGACGAGCCTCATTTAGCGAATGACATGAGGCTTTGATTTTTAATTCTTACTTTGCCCTCCACGCTTCCACAGCCAAGAAGGTTGTTATCATGGCGTCATGAGCCCAGGTTGAATTCTCATTTAAACAGTTAATTGTACAACAATGCATGGATTGCATTTAAGCTGCTTTTTTACGATTTTATGACAACCACCCTTTTGGGTTTTTTTCCGTTTCGGTTTCCCATTTATGCAAGATATTCTTAAGCGTTTCAGCTATTTCAGGATAAGTGTCGATAACGTTATAACTTTCCCCCGGATCAGTTTCAAGATTATAGAGAAGAGGCCATCGATTTCCGAGTTGATCCCCTCCGAGTTTATTGGGGAGTTCGATCGCATCCAAAGGTACCGGCCAGGTATATCGATTGATTCTGCGGAAATACTTCCACTTACCTACCCTAACACCTTCAAGAAGATCATAATGATAAAAGAACAAGGCTTCATGAGGAGATTTTTCTCCTTGACCTGTCAGTAGGTTCATGATGTTACGACCGTCAACAATCCTGTCTTTTGGCAGTTCCGCTCCCGCTAATGGCAGAATGGTTGGATATAGATCGATATTCATCATCGGCTGGCTGCAGATACTTCCAGCTGGAATATGACCAGGCCAGGAAGCAATCATGGGAACTCTGAAACCGCCCTCATAACTTTGTCCTTTTCGTCCACGATACGGCCCCGCACTTCCTTCATACCATGGGCCGTTATCACTGGTGAAAAAGATCAGGGTGTTTTGTTCAACTCCCATTTCAATCAGGGTTTCCATAATTTTCCCAACACTCCAATCTATCTCCTCAACAGCATCACCAAACTTTCCGGCTTTGGATTTGCCTGCAAATTTTTCTGAGGCATACAACGGCTGGTGAGGGAAAGTATGAGCAAAGTAGAGAAAAAAAGGATTTCTTTTTGATTCCTTGATGAACTGAATCGCTTCTTTCGTATATAATCCTGTCAGTTTAGCTTGATCCTCACCGATATTTTCTTCAAGCATCTCTTCATTACGAAACAGTGGGCAGGGGAGCATATCGTTGCTGTGCGGCACACCAAAGTAGAAATCGAACCCGTTTCGTCTGGGATTGAATCGTGGTTCAAGACTATAGTCTCCCAGATGCCACTTGCCTACCATGCCGGTCCTGTAACCTACTCCTTGCAAAGCTTCTCCCATCAACAATTCCTTTTCGGGGATACCGGAGATCTTTTTTCCCTCCCTGACATCAAGTCCTCCGAGGGACTGAAATGCGGCGCCAAGGTATTCCCTGGAAATAACACGTTTGAGAGGTTCGTCATCCGGATAAATATTGCCAATAACACCCGATCGAAGAGGATATCGTCCTGTCAGCAATCCTGCTCGTGAAGGAGCGCAAACTGCGTTACAGGCGTAATAATCCGTCATCCGGGCACCATTTTTTGCCAGTTGATCTATATTTGGCGTCTCGATGGCTTTGCTGCCATAGCATCCAAGATCTCCGTATCCCAAGTCGTCACAATAAATAATTACAACATTCGGTTTTGATGTGTTTGCCGCCAACGCTGTTGAAGACCAGGGTAAAACGCGACTAATACTACCGACAGCTGTCATGCCTAGAGCTATCCCTCCCGCGGTTAAGCTAGTTTTAAGCAGATCACGTCTTGTCAAATGGTGTTGGTTTTGTTCATTAGTCATATTGTGCTCACGATTCGAATTTCGATTAAGGCTGTTGGATTCTTTTATAAGGGTTGAATTAGTTTAGCGTCATTGATAACCTGTCGAGCAGATTCCCTGAAATCGCGGGACACATATCGAATAAAAAGCTCCCATTTCCGCTTTTATTTGATGACACTTTAACATTAAGACTTCACTCGGAACTTCTTATAATACCTGACGGATTTTCAGACATCTGCTTCTCCCATAGATTCATGATAACTGCTATTTTGGCAACCAATTCCGGATCATTATCTGAGAGATCATAATTTTCATACGGTTCCTTTTCCAAATTATAGAGTAAGGGCCATTTTCCCAGTTTGTTAGCGGAAATACCCACCAGTTTTTTATTAACAGGAGCAGGATATTTATAAAGGTTAATTTTTCGGTTGTATGTATATTGCTCCCCTTTCATCTGACCGCACTATTAAAACATCTACTGAAGAGAACATTGTTTTCTCCAAATTCGGGAAGAATGCCTTGACAGTAGATTGGCAACTTCTTCTCATCTCACTTATCATCTACTCTTCTCATCTTGACATATCCTTTTTGGGGCTAATATGCTGAAGCAAAGGTTCTGAGCGTAAGGTGTGATAATTTAATCCTGCCGTTTATTTGCTTATTTATCCCTATTCTGTCCAAAAGAACCGCTACAAAATCCTGGAAACTTTTATGAGTAAAAAAATTTGCGACGAATGCATTAACTCTACTGCGACAGACATTATTCTCGAAAGTATCAATGACGGGGTTTTCACCATTGACGAGGCTTTTAAAATAAAATCCTTCAATAAAGCGGCTGAAAAAATTACGGGATTTTCTCGTCATGAGGCAATAGGAAAACCATGCAGCGAGATTTTTCGTTCAAATTTGTGTGATGCAAACTGTGTTTTACGTCGCACTATGAAAGAAAAGAAATCGTATATCAATTTATCTGCAGTCATAATGCATAAACAAAAGGGTAGGATTTCTGTGAGCATGTCTGCTGCTATTTTAGAGGATAAAGAAGGAAATGTTATCGGCGGAGTTGAGACGTTCCGGGATTTAACCCTTATCGACGAGCTTAAAAAAGAGTTGAATTCGCGTTTTCAACTGGGAGATATCATAAGCAGAAATCCGGTTATGCAGAACATTTTTAGACTCGTTCCTCAAATCGCTAACAGTGAAAGTACCGTGTTAATAGAAGGTGAAACGGGAACCGGAAAAGAACTCCTGGCTCGTGCCATACATAACTCCGGCCATCGCAGTAACCGACCATTTGTGGCTATTAACTGCGGGGCATTACCAGATACCCTTCTGGAATCGGAACTCTTTGGCTACAAAGCAGGAGCATTTACCCATGCGGTGAAAGATAAACCCGGTCACTTTGCAATGGCAAAATATGGGACTATCCTGCTTGATGAAATTGGTGATACCAGTTCTGCTTTTCAAGTCAAACTGTTAAGAGTATTGGAGGAGAAAGAGTATACTCCGTTGGGTGGCTTAAAACCGGTTAAAACATATGTGACCGTTATTGCTGCGACTAACAAGAATCTCTCAAGCCTCGTTGAAAAAGGACTGTTTCGGGAAGACCTTTATTATCGAATTGATGTCATTCGGCTGGAGCTTCCACCGCTTCGAGAGCGAAAAGAAGACATACCATTGTTGGTTGATCGATTTATCAAGCGCCGAAACCGATTGACCAACAGATCAATTAGAGGCGTGGATAGTGATGTTTTACATGCCTTAATGATGTATGATTTTCCAGGCAACATCAGGGAGTTGGAGAATATCATTGAAAGAGCCTTTATCCTCTGCCGAGAAGATACCATTCAGTTGACACATCTGTCTAAACAAATACACCCACATGCCATTTCCCGGATAAGTAGTATGGGGTTATGCAAAAATTGCAACCCGAATGAAGTCATAGTGATCGAAGAAGCACTAAAAAGAAATAATTTCAACCGGCTGGAAACGGCACGGGAACTTGGCATCCATAAAAGCACCCTTTTCCGTAAAATGAAAAAACTGGGAATGACTCCTCCCAAGAAAAACAAGCATCTTGATCAGAACCCACCGGATCAAGAAAATGAAATCCCCCTGGATGGGCTACTTTCCCGTGGCTAATTCTCTTTCTGCTTAATCGCGCACCTCTCTGGTAATTTTTTGAATATAACTGGTTTTTGGTTCGCCTTTAGAACTAATAATACTTCCAAAAGACTTTTCCTGGGTTATTGCTGAAGCCAATAATTGTATAAGGTCGCATATTCTGCTACTATATTGCCTCATAATTGTCTTATTTACTGATATTTTTACTTTTTAATAGAAAAGTCGCAATAAACGCGACTTTTCTATTAAAAAAGGTGCACTATGCTACTTTGTTCTTATTCTCAATGTATCTTTTTTCCTTTCGATCTCTTATAAGCTCCTGTTAAATTTAGTTATTTTATTTGGCGATCTTTAGAACTACCACCTGGCATATCTGGTGCAGAATAAAAAGTAACTATTTGAACACTGAGTCTTGAATATTGCCTAGAACATGATGATTTCTAGATCGGTCATCCATTGGAAGAGAATGTGGAATGAATGAGAGAATTGGCTTTTTTATCTGTCACTGCGGGATTAACATCGCACATATGGTTGATGTTATTGAAGTCGCAAGTTTTGTTGGAGGGTTGAAAGGTGTTGTAGTATCAACCGATTATAAGTTTATGTGTTCCAACCCGGGACAAGAGTTGATCATTGATTCGATAAAAAAACATAACCTAACCAAGGTGGTTGTTGCGTCTTGCTCTCCAAGGATGCATGAAAAAACTTTTCAAAAAGCCTGCCAATCTGCTGGTATTAATCCTTATTTTTTTCAAATGGCTTCGGTTCGGGAGCAAGTCTCCTGGGTTACTACTGACCGGGAGTTGGCGACAAGAAAAGCCAAAATTTTATCTGCTGGTGCTATCAATCGCGTTCGATATCACCAAGCGCTTCATGAGAAAACGGTGGATGTTCATCCAGACATCATGGTCGTTGGTGGCGGAATAGCTGGCATGCAGGCATCGCTGGATATCGCTGCATCCGGGAAAAAAGTCTACCTTGTAGAAAAAACCACCACGATTGGAGGTCATATGTTGCAATTCGACAAAACCTTTCCAACACTTGATTGCGCGGCTTGTATCGGTACTCCCAAGATGGTGGAAATCGTTCAGCATCCTAATGTTGAGTTGCTGACCCTTAGTGAAGTGGACTCCATTAATGGATCAGTGGGAAGTTTTAATGTCGAGGTTTTCCAGAATTCCAGATATGTGCAAGATAATTGTACCGGTTGCAGTGAATGTGAAAAAGTCTGCCCTGTTGAACTTCCCAACGAATGGGATGTTGGATTAAAGACTCGAAAAGCAGTCTATCGCGCTTTCCCACAGGCTGTTCCGATTACCTATACCATCGATAAAAGGGATACAGCACCCTGTAAAGTTTCCTGCCCTGCTGGCACCAACGTACAGGGTTATGTGCAGATGGTAAAAGTCGGCAACTACCAGCAAGCACTGAATATCATCATGGAACGAATTCCCCTACCTGGGACGCTTGGGAGAGTTTGCCCTCATCCTTGCGAGAGTGCATGTCGAAGGGGAGAAGTTGATGCTCCTATTTCGATCAGAGATTTGAAGCGGTTTGCTGCAGATCATGCCGATCTTGACAAGGTTCCGATTCCTGACATTGAACCAAGCAATAAAAAAGTTGCTGTAATCGGATCAGGACCGGCCGGCTTAACAGTCTCTTACTATCTGAGATTGAAAGGGATTGGTGTCACCCTATTTGAAAAAATGCAAAAACCCGGTGGAATGCTGCGAAGCGGTATTCCGGATTACAGGCTTCCTCCTGAAATACTTGATAAGGAAATCAACCATATCCTATCTACCGGGGTAGAAATTAAAACGAATCATACTCTGGGTCGCGATTTTACCCTGTCCGATTTAAAAAAAGAGGGTTATAGCGCAATCTTTTTGGGCATAGGGGCTCATTTACCCATTTCCATGAATATCGAAAATGAAGACTCGGATGGTGTAGTTGACGCGGTAATTTTCCTTAATAAAATCAACTTCGAAAGAAGCAAGGATGTCGGGAAAAGAGTGGTTGTGATTGGTGGTGGAAATGTTGCCATGGATGCTGCCAGGGTAGCATTACGAGTGGGGGCGAAAGAAGTCACAATAGCTTACCGCAGGTCAGAAAAAGAGATGCCTGCAGATCATGAGGAGATTTTCGAGGCCAAGGAAGAGGGTATTAACTTTATTAATCTGGTTTCACCACAGCGAGTTATTGTTGAACAAAACAAGGTCGTCGGTATCAAGGTCATTAAAAATGAATTGGGACCTCCTGATGAAAGCGGCAGAAGGCGTCCTGTTCCTGTAAAGAACAGTGAGTTTATCATTGAATGCGATATGGTCATTCCAGCCATTGGTCAAAGACCTGAGACCTCACCAATTCTGGAAGAAATAGATGTTGCATTGACGAAGTGGGGAACCTTCAATGTGAATCCGATAACCATGGAAACTTCAGTCAACGGTGTTTTTTCAGCCGGGGATGCAGTGACAGGACCAGCGACAGTCATTGAGGCAATCGCAGCCGGGCATAAGGCAGTAACAGCTATTGAAAGGTATCTAAACGATGAGATGGATCTATTCATAGAAGAGCAAAAACAAACCAAGGTGACAAAAGAAAAAGGATTTGTACCTATTCCTATAGATGCTGTTAAAAGCGAACGTATAAAAGCCACTTTTCTGGAACCAAATGCCAGAAAGCGATCTTTTGATGAGGTTAATCTGAACTTTGATGAACAGGCGGCACAAAGTGAGGCTGCCAAATGCATCAACTGCGGAGGTTGCTGTGAGTGTAAGCTTTGTGTTGACCAATGCCAAGCCAAAGCAATTGATCATGATATGCAGAACGAAATAAAGAAGATCGATGTCGGATCAGTTATTATTGCAACCGGATACGACCTGATGGATGCCAATAAAATAAAACAGTTTGGTTATGGGGTTTATCCAAATGTTTATACAAGTTTGGAATTTGAAAGGCTTTGTAATGCTACCGGTCCCACAAGTGGAGAGATTCTTATTCGCGATGAGAATGGAGAGTTCACTAAAAAACCAACAAGTGTGGCATTAATTCATTGTGTTGGCAGCCGGGATATCAATTTCCATCAGTATTGTTCCAGGGTTTGTTGCATGTATGCCTTGAAATATTCCCATCTGATCAAAGAGAAGGTTGGACACAACACCAAGGTTTTCGACTTTTATATTGATCAACGCTGCTATGGAAAGGGATATGAAGAGTTTTACCAGCGGTGTCAAGATGAGGGAACAAATTTTATCCGTGGTAAAGTTGCTAAAATTACACACCAAGGCAAGGAAACAGAATTCAAAGGCGATATGATTGCGATAGCTGAAGACACATTGCTTGCAGAAAGAATCAGAGTTCCTGTGGATATGGTTATACTCTGTATGGCCATGGAAGCTCGTCAAGACACTCAAGATGTAGCCAGAACTTTCGGTATAAACATTGGTTCGGATGGTTTCTTCCTGGAAGAGCACCCTAAGCTTGCACCTTTAAACACACCTAATGATGGCGTATTTTTAGCCGGTACCTGTCAAGGACCTAAGGATATACCGGATACTGTAGCTCAAGCTTCCGGAGCAGCTGCAAAAGCAATGATATTATCGGATAAAGGAAAGATCACAGTTCCTTCAATGATCTCCAGCATCGATGCTGATATTTGCGTGGGCTGTCAAAGTTGTATTGAGTTGTGTCCCTACACTGCGATTGAGTTCGATGAATTTAGAAGTGTCTCAGTAGTTAATGAAGCATTATGCAAAGGTTGCGGCAATTGCGCGAGCCACTGTCCAAGTAGTGCCGCTCAAATTCGACATTTTAATGAAAAACAGATCTTTGCCGAAATCGACGGTCTGTTAGGAGGCATTACACATGTCATTGCATGATAATTTAGTGTTCCATCCAGTGTCAGAGATTCCCTTTCTTCTAAAAAAGGAGAAAGGACTCTCGGTGATGGAGTTATGAAGGGAGTTCGGGTAAATAAACACTGGGAATGAATAAACCTGTCGGTAGGTATTGAGTCCCGGACTTGTGAACTTGTACATCTTATAGCAACAGGAGGAAAACTATGAGAACAGATATTTTTAGAATGGATCTATCAATTGAAACGATATCGCTATTCCTCTGTTTTGAAGGTCTTGCTTACTATGATCCTCGTGTGTCAACGCAGGAAATTTTGGAAGTCTGGCAGGGGTCGGAACAGACCTATGAAAAAGGATTAAAAGAGCTTGAAGGCAGAAATATTATCAGGAAAACAGGTAAAAAAGGTTCCTGCAACGATATATACAAGATTGTGGATCATAATGAATGGATATTTAGAAACTGATTTCTGAAACACCTATTCAGCGGATTATTCGATTCCTTCTCTTTTCGAGGTCCGAAGCGTTGAATGCCAATTTGATTGCGGTCGTTTTTTGCCAGC
Source organism: bacterium (assembly GCA_018829445.1). Classification (GTDB taxonomy): domain Bacteria; phylum SAR324; class SAR324; order XYD2-FULL-50-16; family XYD2-FULL-50-16; genus JAHJTV01. The sequence goes on along the minus strand of JAHJTV010000060.1, from coordinate 20,699 downwards.
TTAAAAGGTCAGAACCTGAATATTGGGGATGGTGATAAAGATTCTCCATCGATTAAAGGGAAGGGTTATTGTTGAACTGTTTTAAGAAATTCTATCAGGTAAGTCACTGGATGGTACACGATTTATCTATATAACGTTAATGACAAATAAAAAGGTGCATGAAGATGAATCAGGTAGAACAAACCCAAAATTACCAAGAAGTTGATCCCAGTAGCGATAGTTTGAAACATATCAGGGAGATGATTCAGTCCTGTATTCAATGTGGCACGTGCACAGGTTCCTGCCCCAATGAGTTTGCCATGGATCATACACCCCGACAATTGTGGCGTATGGTATTGATGGGACAAAAAGATGCCATTTTTCATAGTCGAACATTCAGTCTGTGTTCGTCGTGCTACTCCTGCACATTGCGTTGTCCTCGCGGGCTGCCGCTCACCGATGCCATGCATCAACTAAAACTGATCGCGGTTAGAGAAAAACTTTCAGAATATAAAATAGCGAATCTTTTTTATAAGAGTTTTCTTGACAGCGTCAATGATCACGGAAGGGTCAGAGAACTAGGTATGATGACACACTTTTTCTTAACTCTGACAGATCCCATGGTTGTCCTTAAATTTGCATCCTTAGGCTTGAAGCTGATGTCCAAAGGAAAATTGTCACCCCATTTTGGATCAAAAGGAGATTTGCCATTAGGAGCATTGTTCAAGAAAGTTGAAGAAATGGAGAAAAATATATGAAATTCCTTTACTTTCCAGGCTGTTCATTAGATGGCACAGCTTTAGAATACAATCAATCTACCCGGGTTCTGATGAAGGAACTGGGTGTTGAACTATATGAAATTCCGGATTGGACATGCTGCGGTGCAAGCGCAGCAGAAGCAACCAGCACACTGCTTTCTTTTGTATTGCCGGCCAGGACGCTGGCTCTTGCTGAAAGGATGGATGCAAGCGACGAAATTCTAGTCCCCTGCAGTGCCTGTTATCTCAATTTAACAAAAACGGCAAAAGAAGCTGCTAAAGACCCAGAATTACTGGAAAAAATTAATAGAGTGTTGGAAATCGAGGGGTTGCGATTTCACAATCGATTAAAAATCAGGCACCTTTTAGATGTTTTAGCCGTCAGCATTGGAGCAGATACCATTCAATCACTGGTAACCCGCCCTTTATCCAATATCAGGGTTGCCCCTTATTATGGCTGCCAGTGTATTCGTCCTTATGCCGTGTTCGATGATCCTGAAGATCCTCACTCCATGGAACCCCTGATTAAAGCGACTGGCGCCCAGGTGCACACATGGGGTATGGGGGGAACCTGTTGTGGCGCTTCTCATATAAATTTAAAACCGGAAATCAGCATTGAATTAGTGACCTCGATATTAAGAGAGGCCAAGCCGGCCGATGTTACCGTTACTGTTTGTCCAATGTGTCAAATAAACCTGGAAGCTAATCAGCAAAAAATTTCCAAGCGACAACATGAAGATTTAAATGTTTCTATTTTATATCTTCCCCAATTGTTGGGATTAGCCATGAAAATTCCACGGTCAGATCTTCGTCTGGATCTCAATCTCTCAGTGACAAAGAAATTTCGACTGAAACTTGAAATGCTGGATAAAGGTCGTGTACCAAAAATCCATGCGTCATAGCATTGACTGTATGCGGACATAATAATGTCAAATAGATGCTGTTGTGTTTCGATGTCTGAATAAAATGGTTATTTTGTTTAAAGGTTGGAGTGCAGAATGTAAAGTCAGATATTTTGTAATGATCGGAATATCTAATCTGTTTTCAGTGTACCCTGAGCAGGATTCCCGGATAATGGCGTAAGTTCTTGTTTGATTCCCCGATTTTAGGGAAGAGAACGATTTGAATCGAAAGGATAAATGCAACATACTAATTACAGTATCAAACATTCCCCAATTACCAGTGGATTGATTCTCGACAGTGTTTCAGATGGAATATTCACTGTTGACAATGAATTGAAAATCACCTCCTTTAACCATGGGGCTGAGAAAACCACCGGAATATCACGGGATAAGGCGCTTGGTAAACATTGTTGGGATGTTTTTAAGTCAAACAAGTGCAATTCCGGCTGTGTTGTCAAAAAATCTCTTTCTGAGGGTAAATCTTTCAATGATTCTTTTATCAGTATCCTAAGTCACTGTGAAGAAAAAATACCTATCGATATTTCAACCACATCCTTAAAAACAAAAAGCAAAGAAATCATTGGTTGTATTGGTGTTTTTCGAGATCTAAGATTGGTTGAAAAAATCGGAGATAACTTAAAAACCTGCTATCGTGTTGGAGACATGATCAGCAAAAGCCCTACCATGAAAAAGATATTTGATATTGTTCCCTACGTTGCAGAATCGTCAAGCACGGTCTTAATTGAAGGTGAAACCGGAACAGGGAAAGAACTGCTTGCACGAGCCATTCACGATTTGGGACCAAGAAAAGATAAACCTTTTGTTGCCATAAACTGTGGGGCACTACCGGATACACTATTGGAATCAGAGCTTTTCGGATACAAAGCCGGAGCTTTTACGGATGCTGTTAAAGACAAACCCGGCCATTTTACAGTCGCTAAAGGCGGTACAGTCTTTCTGGATGAGATCGGTGAAACCAGTCCTGCATTTCAAGTGCGCCTCCTTCGTGTGTTACAAGAAAAACAGATTGTCCCGCTTGGAGGGATTAAGTCAATTCCGGTTGACGTGCGCGTCATTGTTGCAACTAACCAAGACCTCTACGAGGCTGTCAAACAAGAAGAATTCCGTAAAGATCTTTACTACCGCATTGATGTGATGGAATTCAAACTCCCTGCCCTACGTGAACGAAAGGAAGATATTCCCTTACTGATCGAATATTTTGTAGATCGGAAAAATAAATCAGGAGAAAATAAAATAAAACTCATCTCCAGAAACACCCTGCCTTACTTCATGGCCTACAATTATCCAGGTAATGTGCGAGAATTGGAAAATATAATAGAAAAAATCTATATTTTCTGCGGCAATGGAGTTATTAAATATGACTATCTTCCCGATGTTTTAAAAAACGTAATGATCGACAAATCTTCAAGAGAATCTTGTGATCAGCACGCTGAATCTCCGCGGCATAAAATCATACTGGAAGCTCTTGCCAATAACAACAATAACTATGCGGCAGCTGCACGAGAGCTCGGTATACACAAGAGTACGCTTTATCGAAAGCTCAAAAAGTTAGGATTGAAATCTTAAATGGAACCGAACATTAAACTGACAAGAGCCGATGATCTTCAGGTCTATTTGAAACCTTCCGCTTCCTTTCCCTTACGGATGATTTTTATCTCTATCAGATCATCATTCTGCTGAATACGGTTAACGACATCCATGCCTTCAATAACCTCTCCGAACACGGCATGTTTATTATCCAGCCAGGGAGTGGGAACATGGGTGATAAAAAACTGACTGCCATTGGTGTTGGGACCGGCGTTGGCCATGGAAAGGATTCCGGGTTTGTCGTGCTTTAAATCCGGGTGAAACTCGTCTTTAAATCGATACCCCGGGCCGCCCCTGCCGTTACCGAGTGGATCTCCACCCTGAATCATAAAGTTGTCAATTACCCTGTGGAATTTCAGTTTTTTATACAACGGTACATTCATCACTTTTCCTGTTCGCAAATCCACCCAGCTTTTAGTACCTTCCGCCAGACCGACAAAATTGGCAACAGTGGCAGGAACTCTTTTATAAAAAAGTCTCAGCTTGATTACACCTTTATTTGTGTGAATCTCAGAAAATAAGCCTTCTGAGGGTGATTCGGCCATACCGATTGCGGAAAACATGCAAATGGTTACCAAGGAAACGAACAGCGATTTTGTAAATCTTTTGAAATCTGTAAGAGAGAATGGATGGGTTTTCATTTCACCTTTAAGATAAATATAATGAGTTTTTAAGAAGTGATCTTGTCAAAGATATTCTCTTGTTGAACAACAGGCATCTGGATTCCCAATTCATCCAGTAGCCTGTGGGCAACCAGATAAGTTGAGAGGACATCAGCCTGGCAATAGGCGACCAGCTTTTTTCGCGCTTCATCATCTCCATTCTGCCAATCCAGAAAAAGACTGACCGCTTCAAATCCGTCAATTGATTCAATTCGTGACGGTCTGTGAACGTGCATCTGTTTTTCAATTGATTTCAAACCGCCTTCATAACCGGCGTGATAACAGATCCAGCGCAAATCAATGTATGGACAGCCGATATCTGGAATATTAAAGGATTTTTCGATGAAGGGTACGTCAAAACTGTTGCCATTAAATGCCACCAGCAAGCTTGATTCTTCAACAAAGTTCAGAAAATCGTCAAGGTTTTCCTGGTAAAGAAAGGTATGCAGCCTGCCTGCTTGATAACAGACAATAACCGTTATCAGGCTGTCATAGGAGGAAAGTCCTGTTGTTTCAATGTCGAAAAAGGTTACCTTGTCAAAATATTCCGCCAGAATTCTCCAGTGTTCCTTGGTGGGCAATGCGGACACCAGATAATTGATATCGTGTTTGTTTAAGGCAACGATGCTCTTTTCGATCTGCCGGAGAAAGGCTTGTCTTTTGTTTCCGGCAAACGGCAAATCGTCCTGTTTTATGAGGCATTCCTGCCATGATTTGATACCGGATTTTTTAATGCGTTCCTCTGTCTTGGGGCCTATTCCGGGACAATGAACAAATGTTTTATTTATCAATGGATGCGTTCCCTTTTTTTCTGAAGAATATTGGCAGCTCTTCCCAGTTTATGTTTGATATCCATTCTTTCCGTATCCTCTTTTGTCAACTCAAATGCATCATGCAATTTGGTCTGAATGGTTTCTACAGATGGATTTTTGACTTCTCCATTCAATAGCATGGACAACAAAGAGGTTGTGCAGGCAACAGATGCATTTGATTCTATTAGCAGATTTTCCAGGTCTTCATTCGTCACGCCCGGCGGCAAGGGAGGGACGCAAGCCGGGCAACCGGAAATACAATCGCAACTGGTTATCACGTCCAGACAAAGCTGCAGGCAAAGCTCAATTTTCTCAAATATCTTTTCCGAGTATCCCACACCTCCTTCAATGGAATCAAAAACATAAAGAGCGCTTTTCCAGATCTGATCATCGGCTTCTATCATGGAGACATCGGTTTCGATATCCTTGGTATCCGCCATGCAGAAAACCGGTGAGGTATGACGAAGCAGGTAACTCAATCCATAGAGTGCTGCTCCGATATAACGCTTGTCTATTGCTTCCATCTCCGTAACCCAGGATCGGGGTGGCAGCATGCATAAGCCTGTTGTATCGTATTCAAACGGGGGCAAAGTTATGGGACCATATCCAATGTTTTCGTAAGTCCGTTCCCTAATCTTTTTGTACAGTTTTGGTTGTTTGTTGTAGTGAATGTATCCAAAATCAAATAGTGCTTCGTGGATCTCCTTGCGCTCTTCAGTCTCGGTCAATTCAACCCGACCTTCCCAATGGGCTTGCGTGTAGTAGTCGACATTGACCTCTTCAACCCGGCAAAGCTTCTTTTCCAGATCCAGTTCCAATGACATGTATTTTTTCCCCAGATGCTGATAAATGGCATCTTTGTGCAGTTCGCCACGGGCACCAATGGGGTCAAGCTCACCGATCACAATCGAACCGCAGTAGATCTCCACGTTATAATCGGTCATTCCTCTCAGGTTTACCCCTCGAGCCGGATAATCCTGCAGTGAGTACCGGAATGTATCACGGTAGGGAACAATCGTTTTATTCTCCTTTAAGATCTGGACAGCTTCCTCATAGACCATTGTATCAAAGCCCTTTTCTTCGTTTCTCAGCGGATGTTCATGGGCCATGCAGGGCAAATGCTGAAGCAGAATATAGGGGTTATCCGCATTGAGCAGGGCCTGTTCAACCGGGGTTTTGGTGATAAAATCGGAATGATGCACCAAAAACTGATCGATTGGAGTGTCTTTTCCAATAAAAACAACCGTTGAAGATTTATCCTTGCGACCCACCCGGCCTGACTGCTGCCAGAAACTGGCAAGAGTGCCCGGGTGACCCGATAAGATACAAAGCTGTAAATCCCCGATGTCAATTCCCAATTCCAGAGCATTGGTGGTAATAATTCCGATAATTTTTCCTTTCGCCAGATCTCTTTCCAGCTCTCTTCTTTCGTTGGGCAGCAATCCACCGCGATAGGGTTTAACCAGCGATTTCAGGGAGGGAAAACCGTCGGTGACGGCGCGATGCAATCGTTCCACTTCCTGGCGGGACTTGCAGAAGCAGATCGTTCTGACTTTTTGTTTAACCGCTTCCCTGATCAACGGGATTGAAATGGATGCTGTTCCTTTTCGGTACAAGGCATGGCCGGCACTCTGGGCCAGTGAGGGATTCAGGAAGTAGATAGTTCGGGCTGGTTTTGGAGCGCTGTCCTTTTCTATTAAGTTAAATTCCCGCCTGAAGAGTGCCTTGACATGATCCCCGGGATTTCCAACCGTTGCCGAAGAACATATAAAGCAGGGTTTGCTGCCATGGATTTCACAAACCCTTAAAAGGCGTCGGAATACATTGGCTACATGAGACCCAAAGGCACCCCTGTAAATGTGAACCTCATCAATAACTATGTATCTTAAACGGGACAGGAAGTCTTTCCAACGCCTGTTATGATTCGGCAGGATACCCCCGTGAAGCATATCCGGATTGGTGATGATAAAATCACTGGATCTCTGGATGCGGGTTCTTTCATCCTGGGGTGTATCACCGTCAAAAGTCCCCAAGCGACCACTCTTTTCAACAACGCTCATAAGAGAGCCGAAGGTATTTTCCTGGTCTCTGGAAAGTGCTTTGGTTGGATAGAGTAATAATACGGAGAATGGATTTTCCGTGTTTATATATTCATTCAGTATGGGTAGAAAAAAAGAGAGGGTTTTCCCACTGGCCGTATGGGAGACCAAAAGCGTGTCCAGGTTGTTCGTTATGGACTGAAAAGCGCTGCTCTGGTGATCATAGAGATTATGAATCCCCTGTTTTTCAAGGGCTGAAACCAGTTCAGGTCTCAGCCCCTCGGGAAAATCAGAATACTCTCCTTCCGATTTTTCAATTGAAATCCGGGATTTTATATTATCTTTGAACGTGGAATTTATATAGTAGGTCAGCTTATTCATGATGTTCGGTATTTTGGATTTTAATGTACATTTGTTTACTTTTATCCAATCCGAGCTGTTTTGACAATAGAAAACAAGTTGGTGATTAATCTTCTATTTTATTAGTTGGATAACGCCCAGGTTTGGGCGTCATTTTGATGTTGGAAGAATTATTTTTTTACCAGGTGGGCGACGGCTTTTTCGAGTCCATCCAGAGTGAGTGGGAACATCTCAATCACATTTCTGATTACCTGGATTGTCTGGGTGTAGCCCCAGGCGTGCTCAGCGACCGGATTCAACCAGACGGAGTGAGGGAACAGTTCGGTGAGAAACCTCAGCCGCTCTATACTTGGCTTGCCGCTGGTTTCGAAGGAATAGATAGATCCATTTCTGGCCATCAATTCGTGGGGAGCCATACTGGCGTCTCCGACAAAGATCAATCGGGTTTCCGGGTCAAAACGGGGAAAATCATCCACCAGGGTTGCCCTGGTATAGCGTTTGGGATCTTCCCAGACGGTTTCAAAAATTGTGTTGTGGAAGAAAAAGGTTTTGATATCCTTAAACTGAGCTCGTGCATAGTCAAAAATGGTTTGGACAATGGGAATAAAGGGGTCCATGGACCAGCCTCCATTGTCGATAAACAGAAAAATTTTCAGTCGATCCTTGAGACTGCGATCAAACGCAATTTCGATTTCACCGGCGTTTTTTACGGTCTGGTAGATGCTTTGATCTACATTGATTTGATCTCTAGGGCCGGACGGGATCAGATTCCTCAATCGCTTAAGCGCTTCACCAATTGAAGCGTTGGTCAGGGGAGCATCAACGGAATAGTCCTTATACCGCCTTTCTCCGGCAACCTTAACAGCGGACTTGTTTTTGGAAACCCCGCCAATTCGCATTCCTCCAGGATGATATCCGGAATGACCAACCGGAGAAGTCCCGCCGGTGCCGATCCACTTGTTGCCGCCATCATGCCGCTCTGTTTGCTCTTTTAAGCGTTCTTTGAAGTATTCAAGCAGTTCATCGGGGGACAGGTTTTTCAGTTCGGATTCATCAATACCAAGGGCATCCGCTATCTCTTTAGGGTTTTTCAGCCACTCGTCCAGGAGTCCTCTGGCAATTTCATCCATCTCCAGACTTTCATAATCCGGTAATTCCACACCTTTAAAATGATAGGCAAACACCTGATCATACAGGTCAAAATATCTCTCGCTTTTGACCAGAATTGCCCTGGCTGTCGTATAAAAATCCCCAACCGAGTTGATAAGACCCAATCGCAAGGCTCTCTGCAGTGTCAGAAAAGAGGTCGGACTGATGGATATTCCTACCTCTTTCAGCGTATAAAAAAAATCTATAAACATAGCTTTAACCTAGAAGCGTCGTCTTCTTTTTGAGTAGTTTGAAGCCCGGGAGAAATCACCGCTTTTCTTGAATAAAACTCCTAAAAATGGGACTTCCTTATCAATCAAATCATCAGCCTTGAAATCAGGATCTGCATTTAGTGCCCTGATCCAGTTGATTAATTCACGTGTTGCCGGTCGTTTTTCAATGGCGTCCATTTCACGTAGTTTGTAGAAGGTTTCAATGGCATTCTCCGCTAACTGCTGATCAATATTGGGAAAATGGACATCAATAATCTTTCGCATCATTTTGGGATCAGGAAAGGCAATATGATGAAAATTACATCGGCCAAGAAACGGGTCAGACAGATCCTTTTTTGCATTTGAAGTGATGATGAAAATCGGTCGATGTTTTGCCGAAATGGTCTTATCAACTTCGATTATATCAAATTGCATCTGATCCAACACATCCAGCATATCATCCTGAAAATCGGTATCGGCCTTATCAATCTCATCAATCAATAACACCACCCGTTGATCAGAGGTGAAAGCCTGCCCGATTTTTCCCATTTTCAGATAGTCTTCAATATTGGAGACATCCCTGCTGGAATCTCCGAAACGGCTGTCGTTCAGTCGAGTGAGAGTGTCGTATTGATACAAGGTTTCCACCAACTTCATACTTGATTTTACGTTCAACACAATCAGTGGCATTTTCAGGTTTTCAGCGATGGCGTGTGCCAGCATGGTCTTTCCTGTGCCCGGTTCTCCTTTTAACAGCAAAGGCATTTCAAGTTGCATGGAAACGTTGACAATTTGCGCTAACTCACTGTCTAAAATATATTTCTGGGCACCAATAAACTGGTTTGTTTTATCGTTTGTCATAAATCCTCTAATAGTATGGATACAGTCCCTTTTATCCTCATCAAATCCATTCGAATCATCTGTGGAAAATCGAAATATTTATCTATAATGAATAATATTCAAAGGCTTAATGTGATTACACAAGGTTTTATTACAGACAATGGTGCATCTTCCTCAGAGGGTCAAAGACTTGTCAGTCTTTGTGACTTACCTGTCAACCGCAATCCGATTTATCATCAAAACATAAATGGCCCATCAATTGAGCACGTATCAGTTAAGAGTCGGGACATTTTCCAAGAAAAATTGTTTTGTCTATGAATTAAAATTATCAAATCACTCAGACTTTTACAACCGTCAGAAAAAGGGGTCAAGTCTTCTTTTGACTTACCTTATAGAAAGGAAAAAGGGTCACCCTGTCCCTGTCATGCGATAATGGGACCATCCAATAAATTGATAATACACGGTTATTAAGTCATCATTCCATTGCGTAGTGATACAAGTTTATGTTATTCATCGGTCATTTTGAAGCCAATTTTACAAATAGCTGATTCAATTTTGACCGCAATGAAGAAGCAAACAGAAATCATGGTTTATGCTGTTTCTATGATTTTAAAAGCCGCACTGTTGGCGGCAGCCTGGGCAGGTAAATTTCGAAAACTCGGATTGAAGTCAATAGCAAAGTTGCCCATTGATGAGAAAAATAAGGAAATTGTCTTCCTCCGCGATAGAATCTATCAACTTGAAACTCAAATTACAATTTTCCAGAAACAGATCCATTCATCTTCAAGTAAAGCTCGATACAATCTGAAAGAAAGGTTATTTATTCTCTGGCATATGGAGTACTTCCAAATACCAAAACGACATGTAACCAAGACCTTTGGTATTGCCAGATCCACCTTGTATCGATGGTTAAGACAAATTGACGATACTCCTAAACCCAATCGACAACCCTGGAATAAAACACTGGAATCCTTAGCCGCATTGGTTTGGCGTATTTCCAAAGATAATATCGATTGGGGCAGAGTTCGAATCTCCAATCAATTAAAACTTCTGAACATATTCCTTGCTGCTTCGACCGTTCGTAACATCTTACAACATCCCAAGCCCAGGAATCCGCAATCAATAAGGTGCTCAAAAAATTATCTAACAAAGAGCGAAAATGGTTGTCGAATCCCGGCCTGGTACCCCAATCATTTGTGGAGTATTGATTTAACGGAAGTATATTATTGGGGTTTATGGAAGATCTGCGTTCTGGTTGCCATTGATCATTTCTCCCGCCAAGTTGTGGCAGTAACACCACTTGAAGTACCCAGCACTGGATTTGTGATCAATGCACTTGAAGCGGCGTTCGAAAATATTGGAAAGCCCAAGCACATCATTTCGGATCACGGAAGTGTCTTTACCAGCGCTGCTTTTGGAGAGTTCATTGATTCAAATGGGGCGAAAATCCGATATGGTGCAGTCGGAGAACACGGAAGCATCGTTGTAACAGAGCGAGTAATCGAAACCTTGAAACACGAATAGTTGGAAAAGGTTACTATCATCCGAGGATATCGGCATCTTACCCACCTTTGCAGTAAATTTTCCCAATGGTATAATAACTGGCGTCCTCATGAGTTTTTGGGAAGTGCTACTCCCGGTATGGTTTTCAGAGATAAAGTTGTTCCTTTTGTACCAAAAACCAATAAAGATGTTCCTGCCAATTTGGAAATTAAAAGTTTTCAGGAAACGATAGTAACTACTTATAGAATAAGGAAAGCAGCTTGAGTCGGATAAAATGAAAGCTGGGAATCAGGACTTTAATAGGAGAAGTGCGTCAAAAATCAGGTTTTCTGCCCATAATTTCTGGCAAAAACCCTTTTCCATTCACATTTGATTTCGGTTCACCCTGAATTTCAATCTCGGTAATACCGATCATCCGGGTTTATCAGTGGTACCATTTCCGCATAACAGGGACAATTCGTAACTTTAATGGGTGATCCCGGATTTTGCGAAAAGAAAATCTTGTTGATTATTGAGGTCGAATGTAGTTATAACAACGAAAAAAAAGTTCTGCAGAAATTTCTCAAATTGATCATGACAAAGAGCGATGAAGTAAATCTGTATTTTAAGGGAAGGTTCGTACTGATTGAGCTGGAAGGCAGGTTGTCGACGGAAAAAATCCTTGAGGCGTCTGAAAAACTGATCGTTTCAGGAAATTTCCCGGCCGATTTTCCGCTGATCTGGGATACATCCAAGGCCGACTGGTCTTACTTCGACTGCGATTCTATCGAGCAAACAGTAAAATCGCTTTCCGAACAATGGAAAGATCAAATCCGCAATAGAATCGGTCTGGTATCCGAAGATGATCTGAGCCTTAGTTCCGTGCAACTCTTCAGGGAATACTGCGAATTAAATGGCAAAAAAGTTGACCTCTTCCTGTCCTTCACCGACGCCGAGAAATGGGCCATAAATTCGAAATGTTAGGCTTTGCTTTATTTGTTTCGGGGTTGCGTTCTTGTATCCAGAATAACCTAGTAATAATTAAACGCAACAACGCAAGCCTGACCAAACACTTTAATGGGTGACACCTTCATTTTGTACAGTCACTATTCGTTAAACAATTATCTGTGAATTAGTTCTTCAATCAATACAGGTGCCTTTTCTAGTCTTTATTTAACCTAAATTTGGAGTCCTTCTGCAAACGATCAATCAAAAGGATTATTCAGGCTCTCCTCGATTGTTGTAGATACACCCACATTCACACCTAATTGTTGGGGCAATGAGTGGAAAGATTTTCCCACAATCACACTGTAGCACAGCAGGATATTGAAAGAGGCGAGAATACTCTTCGATAACTGGTGTTTTTAGAGGCTTCCCTTCCCATTCTCCCGTAGTGCAGCATGTATCATAACATCTCTGGTCTCGCATATTGCATATATCTGGTATTCCTTCTATTGAACAACTGAAATGTGAACACTCCATCCCGCCATACTCCTCGGTGTAATAAAAGACAATTTCAAATTCATCCCTAAGCCGCTGCCCTCCATTCTTGATAATTTTAGCCATCATTCCTCTTTTCTTAGGTTAAAATATTATTTCTCACTTCTTCTTAAAAGCCTACTTGTCCTCTGTCAGAACAACAATATGTCATAATATCCAATAATTAATAAGTGTATCGGATTCTGTTGGATAGTAATCAAAGAAGACAATAACTGGTCTCAATGCCAATAAAGCAGCCCATTTCCTATACCAGTTTTTCTACGATTTTCGATTTTTCAGTTTTATTGTTTTCCTTAATCTACTTTGTTTATCAGATTGTTGCTGTTTGGGGATTATTGAAAGTTGAACTTGGTTTGTCAATATGAGTTCCCATGAGTACTATTCAAAATCCATAGAAAAACAATCATCTAAGTTGCCTTTTCCTTTGAATAGTGGTTAGATCTTTGTTGGATACTACTGAAAGACAAGATTTTTTCCGAGTTGATTTTTCACCTGTATCAGCAGGTATGGACAAATGAATTTACTTTCCCCCAATTTTCAGTTTCTATCAGATCTTGATCCTGCTTTGGTCAAGCAAGCCGCAATGGCGGAGCGGTACTGCCTGACTGATCCATCATCTTCCTTGGCGAAGCTCAGATTGTTTGGTGAATTCCTTGCTAAAAATATCGCTGCCCGGATCGGTATCTATACCGAAGGACATTACGAGCAAGCACAGGTTTTAAAGGAATTAAAATATCAGGGCTATCTTGATTATAACCTGGCGGAAATGTTCCATAGCATTCGTAAAGCTGGAAATGATGCGATACACGAAGGAATCGGGACGACTAAGATAGCTCTCCAAAATCTAAGGTTTGCCCATCAACTGTCTGTTCATTTTTTCAGGGTTTTCAAAGACAATACCTACAAACCTGGTGCCTTTCAAATCCCACCTAACCCCGCTGATGCAACTGCTGAACTAAAGAGTGAGCTTGAGGAAGCCCGCAATCAGATTCATGAACTGGTGGAAAAAGTCGAAGGTGTTGAAAAGCTGACCCAGACTGAGATTGAAAAAAGAAAGGAAGCCGAAAATGAATCCCAAAAAGCCTGGACTGAATTAGATGCCGCCCTTGAACTTGCACAACAAACCGAGGAACAAGCCAAACAAGAAGTTGCTCTTTACGAAGAGGAACTGGAAAAACTCCAGCTAAAAGCCAGAGAACAAACAGAGAAGGAAATTCAGGAGACAATCACAGCATCCAAACAAGCTGCTGATAAAATTAAACTGACGGAAGCAGATACCCGTAAACTGATAGACCAACAACTTTTTGCAGCTGGATGGATCGTAGATACCGAAAACATAAGGTTTGCAAAAGGGGTAAGGCCCGAAAAAGGCAAATACAAAGCAATCGCTGAATGGCCCACAACCAGTGGACCCGCTGATTATGTTTTATTCAACGGACTTCAAGCCATCGGAATTGCTGAAGCCAAAAGAAAGAACCTGGATGTCTCCGCAGCTATTGACCAAGCCAAAAGGTACAGCCGGGATTTCAACCTAAAGGATTGCTGTGAACTTCAAGGTGGACCATGGGAAGATCACCAAATCCCATTCGTCTTCTCAACAAACGGAAGACCTTTCCTCAGACAACTGGAAACACAGAGTGGAATCTGGTTCTGCGATGTTAGGAGACCCCAGAATCTAAGGCGACCCTTAGAGTCCTGGTATACTCCCCAGGGATTGATCGATCTCAGCCGGGTTGATATTGACGATGCCGAACAGAAACTAGCCCAAATGACCTTCTCTTTTGGTTTTCCCCTTAGGTATTACCAAAAGAATGCAATAGTCGAGACCGAAAAAGCCATCATGGAAGGCAAACAAGAAGCACTTTTAGCAATGGCCACCGGCACGGGAAAGACAAAAACCAGTATTGCTCTGATATTTCGCCTACTAAAAGCCCAGAGATTCAGACGAATCCTATTTCTAATTGATAGGTCCGCTCTTGGTGAACAGGCAGCCAATGCCTTTAAGGATACAGAGATGGTAGGTCTTCAGAAATTTGCTGATATCTTTGCCATCAAGGAACTTGGGGATGCGATCCCCGACAGAGAAACTTCCGTCCACATCTCAACCATTCAGGGCATGGTCAGACGGATTCTTTACGCAGGGGATGAATCCCTGAAACCCAAGGTTGATCAGTACGACTGCATCATTGTGGATGAGTGTCACAGAGGATACCTGTTGGACCGGGAGATGAGCGATGAAGAACTGTTATTCAGGAGCCAGGGAGATTACATTTCAAAATACCGCAGAGCCCTTGACTATTTTGATGCCGTCAAAATCGGACTAACGGCAACCCCCGCTCTACATACCACCGATATCTTCGGAAAACCAATATACAGCTATAGTTACAGGGAAGCTGTTTTGGATGGGTATCTGGTTGATCATGAACCACCCTACACCATCAAAACAGAACTCTCTGAAAAAGGTGTCCACTGGGATAAGAACTCCTCAGTCAAAGTCCTCAATACCTCCACCGGAGAAATTGAACTTCATAATACACCCGATGAACTGGACTTTGATGTTTCCGCCTTCAACAAAAATGTCATCACCGAACCCTTCAATCAAGTGGTCTGTGAATGTTTAGCTAAAGAAATTGACCCCAGCCTGGATGAAAAAACCCTAATATTCTGCGTTAACGACAGACATGCGGATCTTGTAGTCAATCTTCTCAAGAAAGAATTTAAAAAGGTCTATGGGGAAATTGAAGATGATGCAGTCAAGAAAATCACGGGCAAGGCTGATAAGCCCTTGGAGCAGATCCGAAAATACAAGAATGAGAAATTCCCCAATGTAGCCGTAACGGTGGATTTATTAACAACCGGGATCGATGTGCTCCAGATCTGTAACCTCGTTTTTATCAGAAAGGTTAACAGCCGGATATTGTTTGATCAGATGCTGGGAAGGGCAACAAGGTTATGTGATGAAATCGGTAAAGAAGTATTCCGCATTTATGATGCGGTGAATGTTTATGCGGGTCTCCAAAACTATACGGATATGAAACCGGTAGTGGTAGATCCGAAGGTCACGTTTACACAATTGGAAAATGAGATCCGCACTGTTGCCAATAACGAGTTGAAGAAACATGCTAGGGATCAATTCATCGCCAAGCTTCAGGCAAAGAAAAGATTTCTGGATGAGAATCAAAAACAGAGATTCAAAGTAAAGACGGATAAGACTCCTGAAGAATTCATTATCGACATCATGTCCCAGCCCATTGAAAAGGTATTTGAATGGTTCCAAAAGAACTCAGATATTGGAAAACTTCTGGATACGAAAGGTGATTCTGGTCCGACTTTTATCCCGATCTCTGAACAACCTGACAGAATCAAGGAAATCAGCATTGGCTATGGGGATGGCAGAGTTGAAAAGCCGGAAGACTATATTGAAGGGTTCAGAAAATTCATCACAGATCCAACCAATGACATCGCAGCATTGAAAATTATTCTTCAGAGACCACGGAGCCTAACTCGCAAAGAACTCAAAGAAGTTCAATTGAAATTGGAGTTGCAGGGGTTTCGTGAACGGGATCTGCAAACAGCCTACAAGGCAACATCAAATGCGAATATTGCAGCAGGGATTATCGGATTTATCAGACAGGCTGCGTTGGGTGATGCACTGATTTCATGGGAACAGCGAGTTGATATAGCAGTTCAAGGTATTTTAACATCAACCGAATGGACAAAACCCCAAGAGACCTGGCTGAAGAGGATTGCTACCCAGATGAAAAAGGAATTCATCGTTGACAAGGAGAGCATGAACAGTGCTCAATTCCGTGAAGTTGGCGGATTTAATAGAATCAATAGGGTCTTTGAAGGGAAACTAGAACAGCTTTTAGAAGACATTAATGAACTGGTCTGGAAGAAACAGGCCCAATAAGCAATAGGAGCAAGCATTGACAGTAACACATGATATTGTAGCCAAGCTTTGGAACCTCTGTAATATGCTGAAGGATGATGGGGTCACTTACCATCAATACGTCACGGAATTGACTTACCTTCTTTTCCTCAAGATGGCAGAAGAGACCGAACAGGAAGACAAAATCCCCGAAGGCTACCGGTGGAGAGATTTGGTGAACAAACCCGCTCCCGATCGATTGGAACATTATAAGATCATGCTGATTCACCTGGGAACGAAAGGAAGCAGGCAGGTTCAGGAGATCTTCACCAACGCTTCCTCGTTTATCAAAAAGGCAACGACACTTAGTTCCTTAGTGACCAGCATTGACGAACTGGACTGGTATTCTGCACGACAGGAAGGTTTGGGGGATCTCTATGAGGGATTGCTTGAGAAAAATGCCAATGAAAAGAAGTCCGGTGCGGGTCAGTACTTTACCCCTAGGGTTCTCATTAATGTAATGGTGGAATTGATGCAGCCAAAACTGGGAGAGGTGATTCAAGATCCAGCTGCCGGTACGGGAGGCTTCCTGATCGCTGCTAATCATTACCTGAGGGAGAGGCATGATGTCTTTGAACTCTCAGAGGTCGAATTCAACACTTATAAAAACAAAACTTTCTTCGGAATGGAACACGTCCAGGATACCCACCGTCTGGCAATGATGAACATGATGCTTCACGGTTTGGATAGTGATGCTCCCGAATCAGGAATGATGTATGGGGATACCTTATCTCCACAGGGACAGAAGCTTCCAAAATCAGATCTAATCTTAACTAATCCACCGTTTGGTTCCAAAAAAGGTGGGGGATTACCCTCAAGGGACGATTTCACCTATCCCACAAGTAATAAGCAGTTGGCTTTTCTTCAACATATTTACCGAGGATTAAAACCCGGTGGTCGGGCAGCGGTCGTTCTCCCCGACAACGTTCTCTTTGAAGGTAATATTGGGAAAAACATTCGTAAAGATTTAATGGAAAAGTGTAATCTTCATACAATTCTTAGGTTACCAACAGGAATCTTCTACGCTCAAGGTGTTAAAACCAATGTACTGTTCTTCACCAGGGGCAAAACAGAAAAAGGCAATACCAAAGAGGTTTGGGTATTTGACCTGAGATCCAACATGCCCAATTTTGGGAAGAACACTCCCTTAACTAAAAATCACTTTACAGAATTTGTTCAATCTTATGGAACTGATCCATATGGAAAAGCAAAACGGCAAGACTTGGGTGAAACTGGCAGGCTCCGCAAGTTCACAAGGGAATTTATTTTAGAGAGGGACGAATCACTCGATATCTCTTGGCTGAAGGACGATTCCCTCGAAGATGCTGCCAATTTACCTGAACCGGATTTCTTAGCCCGAGAAGCTATGGTTGAACTTGAAGGGGCAATGGCAGATTTGACAGATATCTTGCACGAACTGGGTGTTGAGGAGGTTGAGTAATGAGTGAAGATTTGCCTCAAGGTTGGGTTGAAAGTTTGATAGGAGATATTGCAAAAGTTGTTGGTGGAGGTACACCAAAAACAAAAGATGAATCAAATTTTGTTGATAAGGATGGTATTCCTTGGATAACTCCAGCCGATCTTAGCGGATACAAAAAAATCCATATATCACATGGGAAACGATTTTTAAGTCAAAAAGGACTTGATACATCCTCAGCAACCTTGATGCCCGAAGGAACGGTACTCTTCTCCAGTAGGGCCCCTGTGGGCTATGTGGCTATCGCTAGTAATCCAGTTGCAACTAATCAGGGGTTTAAGAGTTTTGTCTTGAAAGAAGGGGTTAATAGTAAATATGTATACTATTATCTTAGAAACTCAAAATCCATTGCTGAAAAGCTATCGAGTGGAACCACCTTTCTTGAGTTATCAGGAAAGAATGCTGCTAAGATTCCTATAAAAATACCACCATTCCTTGAACAAAAACGCATCGCCGACAAACTGGATTGCCTCCTCGCCAAAGTTGATACCTGCAAAGCCCGTTTGGATAAAGTCCCAGAAATCATCAAACGCTTCCGCCAATCTGTTTTGGCTGATGCTACTTCCGGGAGGTTGACTGAGGATTGGCGGAATCATAAAAATATAGAATACAATTGGAAGAGAAACACCATTGAAAATCTCATTGAAGGAATTCGGTATGGAACCTCAAAAAAGTGTTCATATGATGACAGCTTAACTCCAGTTCTTAGAATACCGAATATTAGTGATCATGGAATTGATAAAACGGATATGAAATATGCTGATTTCAATGAGAGAGAGTTGGAAAGCCTATCTCTAAAAAAAGGGGATTTACTTTTAATACGATCAAATGGAAGCGCTTCTTTAATTGGAAAAGTTAATATAATATCAAAAGATGAAGAGGGATTTCTTTATGCGGGATATTTAATTCGGTTACGCTTAAAAAAGGAAGAAATCCTTCCTGAATACTTAAAAATTCACATGAGTTCTCCAAAAATTAGAAAACAAATCGAAGTAGGTGCAAGATCGACTAGTGGAGTACATAATATTAACAGCAAGGAAGTCTGTTCAATCAAAGTCAACCTTCCTGAGATGGACGAGCAAAAGGAAATCGTGAAAAGAGTAGAATCCCTGTTTTCCGTTGCTAGTCAAATGGAAGAAAAACTTAAAAGAGCCCAGAATGGGGTTGATAAATTGACGGCTTCCATCTTGGTCAAAGCATTCCGAGGTGAACTGGTTCCTCAAGACATAAATGAAGAACCAGCGGATAAGATGTTGGAACATATCTGAAATATGAAAAGGAAGACTCCTATAAAAGCAGTTAGTAAAAAAGATTAGTTTTTTTGGAAGGTGCAATTGATAAACTTATATCGATAAAGATTAAATTAATTTTCTAAGGTGAAAATGAAATTTACAGGTACATTTGAAGAGTTAAAAGAAAAACTAAGTGCGCTTGAACAGGATGGTGAATGGAATGACCTAAATGAAAACCAAAAACAATTCAAACATAAGAATGGAAGTATCCTTAATTGGTATCCATCGACTGGAACTGTCAATTTTCAGGGAAAAAATGAAGTATCCGAAATACTTAAGATTTCTGTTAACGGATTATTAAAAGGTGATGATGATACTGCTAATCCGGTTCAAACTGATCTAAATAATTTGGATACTGCCCTCAAGGATTCAATTCCAGGCAAACAAACCATTCAAGAAAAAAATATAACTAAGGAAGAACATTATTTTGATGATTCATATCCCGATTCTGAACTGATAATAGGATTAGTTGGTGCTGTTGGAACGAATCTATCCCAAGTTACAACTATTATAAGGGATCGTTTACGTTCATTTAATTATAATACGGATGAGATAAGAATATCTCAACAAATAATAAAAGAGTTTAGAAATGTAGAAGATAGTGATTCCGATTATACGAGAATATCTACTTATATGACTGAAGGTAATAAAATTAGAGAGAAAACTGGAGATTATTCAATTCTTGCACTTGCTACTGCTGCTAAGATTAATGAGATCAGAACGTCACAAAGTGGAAGGGATCAACCAGCTCCTTTTAAAAGAAAAGCTTTTATTATTAACTCATTAAAAAATCCCGAAGAAGTTCATCGATTTAGAAAAATCTACTCAAGTGGATTCTTTTTGATCGGCGTTTATGCTGATGAAAAGAGAAGATTCAACTACTTAACAAAAAATCTAAAAAATATAAGTGAGGATCAAGCATCTGAATTAATTGAAAGGGATCAAAATGAAATAGATGATTCTGGGCAGCATACTCAAGACACTTTTCACTTATCAGACTTTTTTGTTCATTTTGATGGGAATTCTGATAAATTTCAAAATGATCTATGGAGAATTCTTGATTTAATGTTTGGCAGACCCTATGTAACTCCAACATTTGATGAATTTGCAATGTTCATGGCTTTTTCCGCTTCATTACGCTCTGCAGATTTATCACGTCAAATTGGAGCAGTAGTAGCAAAGGACAAAAACATTGTGGCAACAGGTGCTAATGATATCCCAAAAGCTGGAGGTGGTCTTTATTGGCCTGAATACAATGAGGAAAGAAACGAAATTATTGACGCAGAAGATGGGAGAGATTATAAACGGGGAGAAGATTCAAATGCGAAAGAAAAACAGAGAATAATCCAAGACATTTTAGAAAAAGTTCCTAAAGAACATAGAGAAGTAATTGAAGGTTGTCTAAAGAAAAGTCGAATCAAAGACATCACAGAATACGGTCGAGTTGTTCATGCAGAAATGGAAGCTATTCTTGCTTGTGCCCGGAACAATATTAGTACAATGGGGGCAGCTATTTACTGTACCACGTTTCCATGTCACAATTGCGCTAAACATATAACCCTACAACGATACTTATGAAATGATTCATTGACATAACGACACTTATCAGTAGATAATTCCGTCAACCATCCCAAATCATCAACCCACAGGAAGGAGGACGGAAAATGCTGCCAGATATCAGGACGAGCGGTGATAT
>JAHJTV010000059.1 GCA_018829445.1 bacterium | reverse complement strand
ATAGAAAGCTGACATGTTGTCATTCCGTGCTTGACACGGAATCCATAATTATTTCAAAAATCTGGATGCCGGATCAAGTCCGGCATGACAGAGAACCCTATACTCTCAAGTTATTATCAATTGGCTATTGATTATTTCTTCATTTAAATCAACTTATTATGTTTGTGTGGGTTTTTCAAATAGTCAACAATCAATTGTTAATTGAAAACTAATAATGATCGTTTGCTTGAGCAAACGCTTATGGGGCTACATCCCCACCGGTTTGAGGTGAAAGGCGGCCATGTAAGGCCGCCCTACCGTTAACATACATTTGAGGAGGACTATGCTGGATTTTGTTTTAAGAGGAAGCAGGAGATACTGGATCTGGATGATTAGCCTGGGGGCCATCACTGCTCTGGGGTTTTATTATTATGTCGTCCAACTTAAAACCGGTCTGGTTATCACCGGTTTGGGAAGAGACAATACCTGGGGACTCTATACTGCCCAGATGAACTTCCTGGTAGGAGTAGCCGCCGGGGGAGTGATGTTGGTTTTGCCCTATTATCTGCACAACTATAAAAAATTTGGGAAAATCACCATATTGGGTGAGTTTCTGGCGGTTCCTGCACTATGCATGTGCCTGCTGTTTTTACTGATCCACCTGGGGAAACCCTCCCGTTTCATGAATGTTTTTCTGCACCCGACCCCGACGGCCATGGTGTTTTGGGATTCCATGGTAATAATGGCCTATCTGGTGCTTAACCTGGTTCTCGGGTGGACCATGCTGGAGGCGGAACGAAAACTCGTGGCCCCGCCTGCCTGGACAAAACCATTAATCTACCTTTCAATCCCCATGGCGTTTGCCATTCATACGGTAACCGCTTTTCTGTATTGCGGTGTGGCCGGACGGAGTTTCTGGCTGACAGCGATTCTTGCTCCCCGTTTTTTGGCTTCAGCTTTTGCTGCGGGCCCCTCTTTGCTTATTCTGCTGGCCTTTCTTATCCGTAAGCTTACCAAGTTTGACTCGGGCAAAGAAGCCATCCAAACCCTTGCCATCATTGTAACCTACGGACTGTTGGCCAATATCTTTTTCCTGGTTTGCGAGGTATTTGTCGCATTTTACAGTAATATTCCCGGCCATAAAGCACACTTTATCTATCTGTACGCCGGACTGGACGGAAAAAGCATGATGGTTCCCTGGATGTGGACTTCCGTTGTCTTGCTTGCCATTGCTGCTGTTTTGCTTATTATCCCTGCAACAAGAAAAAGAGAACCGATTCTGGGTATCTCATGCGCGATGGTTTTTTTGGGTATATGGATTGACAAGGGTTTGGGTTTAATGGCCGGCGGATTCTCGCCCAATCCATTTCATCAGGTGGTTGAATATATGCCCACCCTCCCTGAATCGATTATTGCCGTTGGGGTTTGGGCCATAGGGGCGCTAATCCTGACCGTCTTATATAAGGTGGTGGTATCGGTCAAAGAGGAAGTTATGGCCTGAACCCGGGTTTTGCATAAACGCTTCTAGTTAAGGTAACGGTCGGAGATGAGTTGCATGCGTTTGCGATTCACTCCGAAATCCAAGTATCCGCTTCTGGCTGCGGAGCGGAAGTGGATCATCCCGGCTGACTCATCAAAGAAAAAGTCCACATCGTCCACAAAGCGAAACACTGCCGATCTGAATTCAACATGGGTGCTGTTTTTTTGGTTATCGGTCACCTTTGATCGTTTTAAGGAATTGACGATGGCAAGGATCTGTTGCCGGGATTGTTCCAGATCGCCTTTGAACGGAAGGGGTTCCATCCGTTTATCCGGATCTTCAGCCTGTGTTGAGACACAATTGGGAGAGGATGGGCAAGCAGGCAGTTTACCTTCAGCGGAAACAAATGGTCTTGTCGGCTCGATACCTGAGCATCCGGTACCGGTGATACTGAACAGGGAAATGATCATGATAATTTTTAGTGAAAGTTTCATTTAAGCTGTCTGTGTAATAATTAACAATATCAGTTTTATAAGATATATTTTCAAGGCCCGACATGGATCATATCCCATTCCATGTTTTGGTGTTCTTTTTCCCTGGCGTGTTCCGCTTCCGTTTCTAACATGCGACTGTGTCCAACCTCCATGGTTGCCAGGTATAACAGGTGGTCCCTGACATTTTCCAGACGCTGTCGGGTGTTTTCATCAACCGGTTGATCCTGATCCTCCTCGGAAAAGAAAGATATCATGGAGGAGTAATAAGTGGCGGCTGCATCTTCTGCAGCTTTGGCTTGCTCCAGCAGTTCGCTCATGGAGATGGATTCATCCTTGATGTTAATCTCAGGCAGTACGATAACCGACTCGTCAGGAACCTTCGGCTGTTCCCCCGGAAACTCCCCCTTAAACAACTCCTTTAAAAAAACCGCATGTTTTTTCTCCTCTTGGGCCAGAAACTTCAACCTGTCAGCCAGCAGAAAATTCTTGACCCTTTTCGCCAACTCAAGATAGGCTTTCTCCGCATCGATTTCGCTTTTTAATGCAGTGAGAATGATTTCCTTTTTGGTGTATTTTTTTAAATCCATCGGTATCCTCTTGGTTTATTCTACCCACATATCAGCATTGTCCGGTTAGAAATTTGCATCTGCTCGTAGCTCGTAGGTTGGGCTACTTGTTGCCCAACATTGCTTTCTATTGATGGGCAACGAGTAGCCCATCCTACTTTTTCTAAACAAATAATAGCTAAAGTTAAAGT
>JAHJTV010000058.1 GCA_018829445.1 bacterium | reverse complement strand
CGCAGCGACAACACAGGGTGTGGGCATAAAGCAATCGTTCGGCGCGACAGTGAGTACAACCGAAGAACCGGATGCGAGAAAACCGCACGTCCGGGTCTGTGCGGGGGGCTTCTGGTAACAGAGGTTCCTACCGCGAGAGAATTATAAATTTTACTGTTGAAAATGACCAGATTTATTTAAGCCGCGTATTTTAATCGTATTCGATGGGAAAGAAAACTTTTCTTACGTTTATAAAAGGATTAGTGATTCTCTTTGGATCAGTTTTTGTTTTTTTTATGGGAGCTGGTTATTACTTGTCAGGACCTTATATATCATATCCGCCAGTAATGCACCGATATTCAAAACCCGTTTGGTCTCATGCAAATTCTGAGATTTTAAGAATTATGACGCTGAATATTGCACATGGCGCTAAAAGTGGCTTTAATCAAATTTTCTTACCGACAACTGTAATCAAGTCCAACTTACAAAATATTGGAAGTCTTCTTTTGCGAGAAAAACCGGATCTTGTAGCCCTACAGGAAGCCGATGGCCCTTCGCTTTGGAGTGGCAATTTCAGCCATGTGAACTATCTGGCAAATAATGCAAATTATCCTTATGCCTTTCAGGGCGAACATGTAAAAGGGCTGAGATTAAGTTACGGAACCGCTTTTTTATCCAAAACCCAAATCAGTGATCCGGTGTCATATACCTTCAAACCTTCACCCCCTACACTCACCAAAGGCTTTGTGGTCGGTACAATTTATTGGCCTGGTAAACCGAATCGGAAAATCGACGTGGTATCTCTTCATTTGGATTTTTTCAGAGGGTCAGTTCGAAAAAATCAAGTTACTGAATTGGTAAGTAAACTTTCAAAACAGAAAAACCCACTGATCATTATGGGCGATTTTAATTCAGGTTGGAGGGTAAAATCGCCGATGGAAGTTCTTGCTACAAAATTAGACTTAAAGACCTATAAACCTGAGGAAAATGAGATCGCAACGTTTCCGCTAACCAATAAAAGAATTGATTGGATATTGATCTCTCGTGAGATGGATTTTCTGAGTTATCAAGTTCTACCTGATTCGGTCTCTGACCATAAAGGTGTTCTGGCCCAGCTATCATGGCAATCGGAATGAAACCAACTCAAAAATCATTAGGTAGATACCTCTTCACATACCGACCAAAGCACACCATATCCCCGCTACTATGTTCCAACAATTCGCTTATAAAGAATTCGGCAACTCCCAAGTGTTTCAATCCGCCCGTAACCGTATGACGAAAATGGTGGCAGGAATTTCGTTCTACTATGCTCCAAGCAATCGCGGAAGAAGCCATTGAACACCTTGGATTAAAACAATCGCTATAATCGGAGTGATATCCAATCCACCCAAGGATGGAACTAAACGCTCAAAAGGTTTCATAATCGGATCTGTTACCTGATTTAACAATCGAACCAGAGGATTATTGGGATTGGATCGAATCCAGGAAAGTAATGCTCGGATTATGATTGCGTAGGTTAGAATGGACAGGATTGTGCTTAATATAATTAATACTGTATATGTTTGATTATTCATAATATTCTCCATTTATGTCATAATAAGATTTTTCGGTAACTATTCAGCTAACTCCCTGGTACTCACCGTCATTCCCGCGCAGGCGGGAATCTTTTGCAAATATAGAATAAAGTGCTTAATCACTGAGATCCCCACCTTCGTGGGAATGATGTACTATTGTTACTTTATGTGCTGAATAGTTACGAGTTAATATCAATATCCCGTGGGGTGATAAAAGTAATTTCCCTCTAAATTCCCTATTCACAATAGTTCCAGGCTTGAAATAAACAATAATTCCGTCCGTTTAATTTATTGTGCTTCCCTCGATGTCTGATGATGGAAGCAGTTGAAGCTTTAGCTCTGGTGAGTGGAAGTGTTAACAAAGAATTGCTCGCAAGGAATGAATATCTTGCTACTGAGAATAAAATTCTGAAATCCAAAATAAAAAAACCAGTGAGCTTCCACAACAGCGAGCGGATTCAACTTGCCAAAGTCGGGAAACAAATCGGGTTGAACGCTTTAAAAGAGATATCTTGTATTGTAAAACCGGAAACAATTCTAAAATGGTTCAGAAAGCTTGTGGCAAAGAAATTCGACGGATCACCTTACAGAAGGAAACATGGAAGACCTCCCATAAGTATTGAACTAGAAAAACTGATGATTCGTTTTGCAGAAGAACATCCTAGCTGGGGATATGACCGCATTTCGGGTGCACTTTCCAACCTGGGATACAATATCAGCGACCGTACCGTAGGAAATGTGTTGAAATGCAATGGCATTCCACCCGCACCGGATAGAAATCAGGATACTACTTGGGCTACATTTATCAAGAATCACCAGGATGTTATTGCAGCTTGTGATTTCTTTACGACAGAAGTCATAACTCCGGTCGGTCTAATCACATATAATGTATTGTTTTTCATTCACATCGGTTCAAGAAAGATTCACATTGCTGGGATGACTCCTTACCCTGATGAAAACTGGATGAAGCAAGTAGCCCGGAATGTAACAATGGAAGAATGGGGCTTCTTGTCAGGATGCAAGTATCTGATTCATGACCGGGATATGAAATTTTGTAAATCCTTTTGTGGCATCATCAAATCCGGTGGAATGGAGCCCCTGAAATTACCTCCTCGGAGCCCGAACTTGAATGCATTCGCAGAAAGGTGGGTATTGTCCATCAAGTCTGAATGCATCTCAGGGCTAATTTTATTTAGCGAAGAGAGCTTACGGCAGGCTTTGAGAGAATACACAACCCACTATCACGAAGAAAGAAACCATCAGGGAAAGGGAAATCGATTATTGTGTCCACCTCAGGAATACGATCCCGTCAATAAAGATAGTGGCATTAGATGTCACTCTCGGCTTGGAGGCGTGCTTAAATACTACTTTAGAAAGGCTGTTTGAGAGTGATGGACAAGATATTCACTTAAAATCCCTTATGGATCCTTTCTATTCTGGAGTTAGCAGCTGATTTACTTTTTTCACCCCACGGGGGAAAAAGGGGCTTTTAAGCACTCTTTTTACCCGCTTTTTTAGATACTCCCCCTGGCCACCGCTCGCCAGAACAAGTTCAGCATCTCTCATCTACTCCCTATCTATGAGGCACTAGCTTGGTCTGATCCTAAGTCACACAACTCTCGGTTTAGATAGACGACTATCAGTTCCGAAATGGTTTTACCACCAGGATAGATGGATATGGGTTTGGGCTGCACAGTTGTGCAAATTATTTGAGCGAGATAGGAGCAACCATCGAAGCTCAAAGCGAGGGATTGAGCAAAGGGAGGAAATATCTTGATCTGACAAAAGCATAAATCATATGTATTTCGTCTTGTTAGGTGAATCAACAAAAGTAGTGCGTACCGAACCGAAAAATCTATGAGATACAACTAGATACGATTTCGAAAAAATCTCCCCTGATTTTAGCCTTTGTTAACTTTAAAAACATTAATCAATCTTAACATATTTCTAATATCTGACTAACAAATCCACACTACTGTTCATATTAATTGGTTGGGCTGATTTTAAGGATATACCAGACTATTTCTTGAATAAGCTTCATCTGATTCTCTCCTTACAGGTCGATCCTGGGAACACTTATTCTTGGGGTCCGCCTGTTAAATTCTGGAAGCAATATTCGGAGAATGATAGTGAATATAATTAGTGACACACAAACTATTGAAGAAAAACTGCGAACTTTGATGCCAATCCTGAAGCCCTATGAAGTTGATCATCTATTAATGATGCTATCAAAAACTCCTGTCGAAATAAACAAACCACCGGAGCATGGCTTAATTATGATTCAGACTCAGGATTGTTTTGGTGTCGACTTTTATCTAGGTGAATTGCTGGTTACAACTGCTGAAGTCGAGTGTTGCGGTGTGTTCGGTCACGCGACTATCATGGGAAAAGAACCGTTGAAAGCAACTCTTGCCGCAACTGTAAATGCAATTATAAGAAGTCCAAAATCAGGGGAGCTCGATAAAATAAAACCCCATGTCGAATGTTTCATGTTGAGACTTAATACTCAATGTCAGCAGGAAAGAAAATTGACAGCTGCAACCAAGGTAAATTTTGAATCGATGGCAGATGAGGCTTAAATGTATTCTCAAGTCTATCCGACACAAAAGGTTTTTAGAGTAATTGTTGAAGCCATGAGTCATCCGGGTGTCGTCTACCAACTACCTACATTTCAAGAAACCCACCTCTGGTCAACTTCGTTATTAGCCGTTGCGCACACCCTTCTAGATCATGAAGTCACATTTGTTTATCTTGGTGATGAAATTTTTCGGATAAAGGAGATTTTTGAGGCGACAAAATCCCGACAGGTTGCACTTAACGAGGCTCATTACATTATTATCGAAGGAAACCGGAGTAATGGAAGAATATGCGAAGCCAATTGTGGATCAAGCACCTATCCGGATCGTGGTGCAACTATCATCTACATCCTTTCTGAAAATGATGACGGATCACAATGTTTTAACTCTTCCAAAATCATTCTAAAAGGTCCCGGTATCAAAGAGTCAATCTCACCTCAGATGATCGGCTTGAATCGTGATGAACTTGTCAACATACGTGATCTTAATAGCGAATATCCGCTAGGTGTGGATTGTATCTTTTTGCGTGGGAGTTCACAGGTGATGTGCATTCCGCGTTCAACCAGAATTAATTTGGGATAGGAAGAACCATGGGATATGTAGCTGTAAAAGGCGGACGAGAGGCTATAGACAAGGCTTCTGATTTCTTTCGTTATAATCAAACCCGGGGTGAGTCAGAACCACTGGATGTTGAACAGATTCAGAACCAACTTTATTTTTTGGTTGATCGTATTATGAGTGAAGGATCACTATATGCCCCCAAACTGGCTGCTTTAGCATTGAAACAGTCTGCTGGTGATTCTCTGGAAGCATCCTTCATGTTACGGGCATACCGAACAACTCTTCCCAGGTTGGGGTATTCATTGCCTGTAGATACTTCTCAAATGCGTATAATCAGACGAATATCAGCAGCTTTCAAGGATATTCCCGGGGGACAGATTTTAGGGCCAACACCGGACTATACCTTGCGATTGTTGAACTTTGATCTTATTTCTGAAGGTACAAATGCTCATCGGGAATATATCGCTTCACTATTTCAAGGTATTACTCAGATAGATACGTTGCCGGAAACCTTCCCCAAGGTGATTGATATTTTGCGGCGGGAAAATTTGCTGGTAGAGCGCAATGTAAATGAATCGGAATCATCCAAAATTTTTGATATTACAAGGGAATCTCTATCATTCCCAGCTTCGCGCAGTGCATCTCTCCAGACAATGTCAATGGGTGAAACTGGAGGATTGCTAACCCTGGCCTATTCAAATATGCGTGGATATGGCATGGTTCATCCCACTGTTGGCGAACTCAGAGTTGGTTACCTTGATGTGTATGTAAAAAATCCTTATACGGGATTAGCGGAAAGAACAGGGGAAATAAAAGTTACTGAAGCGGAAGTGATATCCAAAGCTGAAAATCGACAGGGAGATTCCCCGGTATTCACTCTCGGTTATGGTATCTGCTTCGGTCACAATGAAACAAAAGCCATTGCCATGGCAGTTTTAGACAGGGCAATGCAAGCCGAAGAACCTCAATCCCCTTCTGAAGATCAGGAGTTTGTACTTCAGCATATCGATGGGATTGAATCGATGGGCTTTTGTAATCATTACAAATTGCCTCATTATGTTACCTTTCAATCGGAACTGGATCGTCTGCGAAAAGCACAGGAAAAGGCATGAAATTAGGGAAATGGTTGCAGCAACAAGACATCGACACATCATGTCATTATACGTTTGCCTTTATCGATGAAGGGGCAAAACGTGAGATCCGAAGAAAAACATTGAAGGCTATTGCAATTCCCGGTTACCAGGTACCGTTTGGATCACGTGATATGCCCATTGCCAGGGGATGGGGAACCGGTGGAATTCAGCTTACTTTATCGCTGATAGGGCCGGATGAAATCTTGAAGGTTATTGATCAAGGGTCGGATGACAGCGTCAACGCCGTTAATATAAAAGCATTTATATCGCAAGTCACGGGCGTTCGTTTGACGACTAAAGTGCAGGAAGCTACTTTGATTCAGACACGACACCGTATTCCTGAAGAACCACTTAGAAAAGGGCAAATACTGGTTCTTCAAGTTCCTATTCCAGAGCCGTTGCGAATCGTGGAACCTTCTGAACGGGAAACAAGGCGGATGCATGCTGAAGCTGATTATAGCAGGATGTGGCTTCATCTGTATGAGAATATTGTTGCCTACAAGGAAATTATGATCGGCTCTCGCTACCCTGTATTCGTTAATGATCGTTACATTATGGACCCCAGTCCGATCCCGCGATGGGATAATCCTCAATTGCATATGTCAGAAGGGCTTTATCTATTCGGAGCAGGCCGTGAAAAAAGAATATATGCAATTCCACCTTACACAGATGTAAAATCAATTGAGTTTAGGGATTATGTCTTTCGCGTTGAAGATTTTGGAGAAGCAACCTGTTGTCGTTGTGGGAGTAAAAATACTTTTTTAAATGAAATGATTGATGATAGATCAGGGAAACGGATCTATTCCTGTTCCGATACAGCATATTGTTCAAATCTGCTTGATCAAAAAAGGGAAGGATACAAGCCATGATTCGTCCTGTCTTAAAAATAAAAGGATTATCAAAACGTCACGGTCGAGGATGTCCTTCTTGTTACAACCTCACCGGGCCGCAACATGATCGCAATATCTGTCCGCAATGCCAGTCTGTGGTAGCGTGTCACAACATTACATTTGAGCTGTTCCCAAAAGAGGTGCTGGGAATAGTCGGTGAAAGCGGATCGGGTAAAAGCACTGTCATTAAACTGTTGAATTTTGATTTGGAGCCCGATGAAGGTGAATTATATGTCAATCATTCCAATTCCGAAGTGGAGAATCGAATCGGGTTGCCATTGGAGGGACAAAATCTCTTCACGCTAAATTCGTTCCGGAAACGTTTATTGCGTAATTTTATGATTGGTGTTGTGTATCAACATCCACATCTGGGACTCAGATTGAATGTAAGTTCCGGTGGCAATATTGCTGAACGACTACTCATGGCGGATTGGAGGCATGTTGGCGATATGCGCGAGCGCAGTGCTGAGTTGCTTGCAAAAACAGAGGTTCCGGTTTCCCGAATGGATGAACCCCCTAGGAATTTCTCTGGTGGAATGCAACAAAGAGTGCAAATCGCTAAAGCATTGTCTAATGAACCGATGCTTTTGCTGTTGGATGAAGTGACTTCAGGACTTGACGTTTCAGTTCAGGCACGCGTGCTTGATTTAATACGAAGTTTGCAGCATGAACTTCATGTGACTACTATTGTGGTATCTCATGATCTTGGAGTGATTAAGATGCTGACTTCACGTACAATCGTCATGAAAAACGGGCATATTGTTGAATCTGGTCTGACTGATCAGGTATTGGAAGACCCGCAGCATCCCTATTCGCAACTCCTTGTAAGTTCTGCATTAACATAAAATTATTATCGATCATGAACGTATTGAGTGTGGAAAATCTGAGCAAGACATTTACAATCCATAGTCTTGCAGGTAAGCAAATCAATGGATTTCGAGATGTTTCTTTTAAGGTCGCGGAGGGCGAATCCTTGGCCCTTTCGGGCCCTAGTGGAACTGGAAAAAGCTCAGTGCTAAAATGTATATACGGGACCTATCTTGCAAGCACCGGCGTTGCTTCCTACTATTCACAACGATATGGAAAAGTTGATTTGACCCGACTTTCTGAATACGAAAGGATTCAGCTTCGCTTAGATGAGATCGGGTATGTTACGCAGTTTCTCAAAATTATGCCTCGAGTTTCAACAGTAGATACGGTTGCAGAACCATTAATCAGAAAAGGGGTTTCCAGGGAAAAAGCTCGAAAATCAGCACGGACAATACTTGAACGGTTAAACATACCGTGTACTCATCTGGATGCCTTCCCGGTTACTTTCAGCGGTGGGGAGCAGCAGCGTGTCAATATCGCACGAGCTATTATTGGAAAACCTTATCTGCTGCTTTTGGATGAGCCTACTGCCTCATTGGACGAAGGATCAATCAATATCGTTATCGAATTGCTCAATGAGATACGGACTCAAGGTACCTCCATGATTATGATCCTGCATGATAAGACCATTTTGAGTGCTCTTGCCGAAACGATTTATCCCATGAAAAGAGCTACAAATATCCCCAATTGAATACTTCCCGGCAAAGATTCTCCCCCATGAAGTTCAGATCATTCTTCTACAAGTGTTCCTTGTACCCAATGTCACGTCGGGATCCAATGAGTTCGTTCTGTCAACCTAGCTTTTAATGCTGTCAACCGAATGAAAAACGTGATAGGGAACCCATTTGAAGTTTTTCCAGTAAAACAGGGAAACATTATCACATCTCCACTTGATCTTTTCTGGAAACAACTGGCTTTTAGATGCAATTAAATCTCTAATCTTCTCATAGCCTCTTTGGGAAAGATCCTTGTATGCCAGGGATAAATGGGGACAAAACGTTTTCTTCTGACTCTTAATAAAGGGGGTAAACTCCAACAAGTGGCGATTCAGCTGGTTTAATGCGCAATTTTCTCTAATATGGTAATAGATAAAAAACTTTTGTTCTCCATGTTTTGTATACTCCTCATTAATAATACCATCGGTCTCCATATCAAATGAATTCCAGTCACAAATATGGTGCTCGAATTTGGAGATGAATGAATCAATTTCTTTGATGGGAACAATCGCACCTGTTCTGAGGGTAACGTGTGGAGGATAACTTGCAGCCGTATAGGTTTCTCCCACGTGTTCTACTAAATTGATCATGGAGGAGAACTTGCGAAACACAATACCCTTGGGAACTGTAATGATGATAAATTGAGTAGAAAATTGGTCCATAGATGTTCACTTATCTGGCAATTAATGATTTAAATGGCGGTATGGTTTTTCAATAATTTCAAATTTAAATCTTATTCACCACTTACCTTATCCCGGACAAAAAACCGACACTCTTTAAAGTGATAAAATGGGGCAAAACGGCCAAAACCTACATAAATCCCTATAAGTTGTAGTTGGCAACAAACACCTGTTCTCCCCTGCTCCATGTGGAAGTAACTTGATGTTGATCTCCGATTTTTTGAACACTAACCAGATCCGCAACCTGTCCGACTTCTATTTCACCCCTATCTGTCAAACCCACTGAATTTGCAGGATTCAGAGTAGCCATATTTATTGCCTCGCAGAGAGTAATATCTAGCAAATCTGGCAGTTTAAATACAGCCGACATTAGGGAAGAAGGGAAGTAATCAGAGCAGAGGCAATCAGCAACCTTTTTTTCTATTGCTTCAATGGCCTTGATGGAACCACTCTGGCTTTTTCCTCTTAAGGTATTTGGCGCACCGAAGATTGTCGTCATTCCCTGCTTTTTTGCTTCTATTGCAGTTTCCAAGTTTATGGGAAACTCGCTGATTGTCACTCCAAGGCGTTTTAGTTCGGATACTCTCTGGGGAGTATCATCATCATGGCTAAGCAGAAATATGGATCGTTTTCGCGCATATTCACAAATCTGGGTTATTCGTTGAGCGGATGCTCTTCTGTTTTCATTTTTCTTTTCCAGGTGACTCTCTATCTCTTTCAGAGAGATGTGGTAATTGCTTCTTTGGTAATTGACATAGTCGATGGTTTGTTTAAATTGCCCTTGACCAGGTGTATGATCCATAAAAGACAATATATCGATTTGGTCATTATCAATCAGCTCCAGTATTACAGGTAATGTCTCCGGATCCGTAATTTCATAACGGCAGTGGATGCGATTATCCACAAGTGATTTTCCGGTTTGTTCCTTGATGGCTTTAACGATATTTGAAGCCATATTCAGGCCTCTAACTCCGAATTCATCGCTTGCAAAAGATATTGAGTTAAATGAAGTAGTGATACCGGCCATCGCGTTAATCCTGTCCATTTGCGCGATCCCAAAATCAAGGGGAAAGTGAACCCCGATTCTTGGTTCAATAACGCCTTCTATCGCATCGCAGTGAAGATCAATAAATCCCGAAAGCAAATAAGCCCCTTTCAAATCAAGAATATTCGTTCCGGAAACAGAAGCTGGAGCGATGGATACAATGTATCCGTCTTCCAATACAATGGCTTCAGATTTTAAGATCTGATCTCGCAGAATGATTTGGGCATTTATTATGGTCTGTTTCATCTTATGTGTTTTGTGCTGGTTGAGTAAGGAAACAAGATTAATGAGAAAATATTCAAAACATTCAGCCAAGCAAAAATGCTATTTTATTTACCTTCACGGCTGTCCGTATCCAGACCTGTCAACAGGTATACACCTAACTGAATACACTGTGTCCCAAGCGCTGTTGAATCTTTGAGAATCTAGAAAAAGTAAAAATGAACCAGAGTATCTAAATCAAAAAAAAGCAGACCGACTAGTTAAATAATTACAGTTCGCATGTTAGTTATTAATTAAGGTTTTTTAATGATTTGGTTAGGATAACGATGATTGTTAATTTTCAAGGAAAAAAGAAAACAGAATTGCTCACTATTCTAACAAAAAGTTAATACTCTTCTAACAATCACCTGCCAATATACGTCATATACGGTATCGGGAAATTGCCGTTTCTACTGAAAATTAAAGCTGAAGATGGAAACTGTGCAGCTGCATTGATGGCTCAGGCGAGTTAATCCTTGTTTTCTACCAAAAAACATTCAACACATTAAAATAATTGATACCATTGAAACCAATAGAAAAACTTCAACTTCCACTCGAAGTTACCGAAGAGGATCAAAAAAGATATCTTCAGCTGGTATCTACTGATTTATCCGGGGAGCAAATCGAGCGGTTGCTAACACCTCCAGAGATATATCCTAATCAGAAATCTGTTTTAGCAGTACACTGGCATCCTGAGTTCGTGCCCCTTGACCTGATTATGCGAAGGGTTGCAGCTACGTTCCCCAATCGTGAAGAGGAGCTAATTATTCCCACCCAACATAATCGACTTACATCACTAAACGGTTTCAGCGGTGTCGAGGTTGACTGTTATTCACAACAGTTCAACCGCAAGGTGCAATTGTTACTGCATTTCAAAGAGGAAGATGTTGAAGGTGAAAAAGCCCCAATATTGAAGGAAATGCTTAATTACACCTTCAAATATCGAAACCAACAGCTGTTCGAGTTTATTGACACAATTATTGATGAAAAATATCGGCATCGTCTGGAGTTCCCGGCAAAAAAAACAGGGAGTGATCTCAATCTGGTCAACTTTGTTAAGATTCATGCCACGAAATTAAAAAAGTTGCTGGAGCAAAACGAATCGATCACCCGACCGGAGATGGTTAGAAATAAACTCATTCGTGACTATTTTGCGTTGCAAAATGATGGAAGTCATCCTGATCTAATTGAACGGGCTCAGATTTTCCTCAGAGAAGTAAAACAAATTGTTAAAGCTAACTTTTCTTTGACCTACTTTTATCGGACCTCAGAAATTATTGAGGAAGCAAAATCATTGAATGCCGGTATCGTAATTCCTCATCCGGAACAATTTTGGCCGATTCTTTTGGCTGATTATGATGTTGATGGTTATGAAGTATGGAATCCACAATCACAGGAATACACTGAATTTCTGATTAACGTGGTCGATCGTCAAAATAAATCTGGAAAAGGACGTAATAAACCTATTCTTATTTTTATGGGGGATGATACCCATTTTGGAGAAAAGGTGCTGGATCCTAAAGATCAAAACCAAGAGAAAGCAAAAAGAGAAATTGGGGTGCACCCCGCCTGGGAAGATCGCGATATCAGAAAAAGCCTGATTATTGCCGGTGCCAGTCGCAAAAAAGTAATTAATGAATACAAAAACAGGTTGTTGAACTCATACTAAGGGGAGAAGTGATGCAGGCAAACAATAACGAATTCAAACATGAATCCTACCAGGATAGTAGCACCATTGTGGACTACCTGAAATCCATCATAGAGGGTATTGAAAAAGGAATAATCTCCATGGGAAACGATAAAGCCAAAATCGATTTGGAGCCCCAGGGGTTGTTGAAAATGAAAATTGAAGCCAAACGGAAATCCAGTGGTTCGAAGCTCAGTTTGCAGGTTAGTTGGAAAGAAAACTCCAAGTCCAAGAGCAATTTTGAGGATAGTCTATCCATAACCTAGTAACAGACAAAAAAAAGATGATCCTATCGAAAGAAATCGATCAGAACTACCAGTTTCTAGTTTCAGAAATTATTAAGCAAGTAGAGACAATTGGAAAGCAACTGGAAAAACAAAGTGATAAACGTTTGAAGGATGTTGAAGCCCGTGAGGACTATATCGACGTTTTAAAAAACATTATTGAAAATAAGTGTTTTTCACAACAGTATCCTCTTAAAAAAAAAGATAAAAACCCGGTTAATATCACCAGGGCGGTTCATACAATTTCAGTGAATCTGGAAAGAATTGGTGATTTCTGCGTGAACATCATGAGACAGTTCTTCTTTTTCGACAACCCGGAGTTCATCGCAGAAAGATTCAACACAAAACCTTTCATCAGTGTGATTATGAAGGGGCTTGAAGCAACGAGCGATGCTCTGTTTAAAGCTGACCTGTCTCTTGCCCTGAAAATCTGCCGATGTGAATTTAAAACCGATTTAATATATAAAAAGAACTTTCATAGAATCATAACTGACATTAAAGATGAAAATAAAAACCCAGAAATTCAGAATCTTATCACCGCGCTCTTTATTTTTCGTTACCTGGAGCGAATCGGGGATTCTTTGTTAAATATCGGGGAGGCTATAATTTCCTCTATTCTGGGTGAAAAACTGAAAATCCACCAGTATGAGGCATTGGAGGAAGGACTGAATCATACGAATGTTGGATCATTACACAGCAATGTCAGTCTTACTTCGCTTGGAGAGACACGTTCCGGATGCAGAATCGGACTGGTTCAGCCCAAAAACATCAATCCGCAAAGCAAGTCTGTTATTTTTAAGGATGGTAAACTTGACAAGATTAAAAAAGAGAAGGAAGGAATCGAAAGATGGGAAACTCTAATGCCAGGCCTACCTCCAAAAATATATGACTATCGAGAGCATGGCAACAACGCATCAATTCTCCTTGAATGCCTGAAAGGCAGCACCTACCAGGAGATTCTAATCAATGCGCAACCGAGTGTAATTATGAGTATGGCGGAAAAAGTCTGTCAGTCGTGCGATCGAATCTGGCAAGGCACATTAAAACCCACAATGATTACTTCAGGGTTTATTGATCAGTTGCTGGCGAGACTTGATGATGTTTATCATATTCATCCTGAAATTCGGGATGAAGATCAGTTTATCGGAAACAGCCCCTATCAATGTCTGGCCACTATGCTGGAGCATGCCCGACATCTGGAGCAAAACCTGCCCGCTCCTTTTTCTGTTTTAATCCATGGGGATTTTAATGTGGACAACATCATTCTGAATGATATGGAAGACGAAATCCACTATATCGATCTTCATCGATCTTCAGAAACAGATTATCTTCAGGATGCATCTGTTTTTCTAGTGTCCATATTTAGATTACCTACTATTTCTGAAGCAAAAAGGCCATTTATTAACGAGGCACTCAACCGGTTTTTTGAATTCTGTTGTCAATTCGCCCGGGAAAACAATGATGTCAATTTCGAAGCCAGACTTGCATTGGGGCTGGCAAGATCGTTTATCACATCTACGCGATTTCAGCTCAATAATAAAATGGCAAATGATATGTTCCAACGGGGAGTTTACCTGCTTAAAAAAATCGTAATGCATGATCCGTTATCCTTTCATACCTTTCACATCCCTCCTTATGCAATAACGTTTTAATTGGTGTAATACATTTTTGGTTATGAATAAAAAAATAGGTGTCATTGGCATTCCAGGAAAATGGTCGTCGGAAATGCTGGCAGATTCAGTGGATCTGAAGACTGGTTTTCGCTTGTTAATATCGATGGACGAAGTAATAGTAAATCTGGAAGACGGGAAAGTCTGGTTTAAAGACTTTGATCTGTCTACCTTGGATGCAATTCTGGTTAAAAAGCTATCAAACAATTATGAACCCGAGATGATAAATCACCTGGAAACCCTCAGATTTTTAGAAGCCCAGGGGGTTGCCATCTATTCAAAACCCTGTAAAATAGCGGGTTTATTGAATCGGTTTACCTGTACTATAACCCTGCAACTGGGAAACATTCCTATTCCTCCGACAGTGGTTACAGAAAGCGTAACAGAAGCCCTTTATACACTTGAAAAATTTAGAACAGCTGTTTTTAAACCGTTATTCACATCGAAGGCGAGGGGGATGAGAGTGATTGAAGACTCAGAGTCCTCCCTGGATGAGATACGAGATTTCAAGGAAAGTGGCAATCGAATCATGTACATTCAGAAATTTTGTTCGCTTCCGGGCAAAGACCTGGGGATGGTTTTTTTAGGAGGGAAATACCTGGCAACGTATGCCAGAGTATGTCAAAACGATTCATGGAACACCACAACCCTATCCGGTGGAAAATATGAACGCCACGAACCGGATGGAAATCTAATTGATCTGGCGTATCGAGCTCAATCCCTGTTTACTTTGGATTATACCTGTGTAGACATTGCAGAAACACCTGATGGCCCGATTGTATTTGAAGTTTCAGCTTTTGGCGGGTTTCGAGGGTTGCAAGTTGCGCATGACATAAATGCAGCCGGTCTTTTGGTTGATCATGTCCTTCAAAGGTTAATCGAACAATGATACAAAAGACCATAAAGGATACTGTTAACGGACTTGTAAAATCTTATCTACCGAGTAGTTGTCTGAATCTTAGATTCGGACTTTGCAGAATCCGTGTACAAGCCAACCAGGATCGCTTAATAGGAAAGTTGCAGCGTTATTTTAGTACATTTGTAGAGGAAGACAGCGCTGGTTGTGACATTCATATTTACGCTATTGAATCTCAGCCTCTACAGATTCCGTTTTCCCTGACTACCAAGCAACCGGATCCAGGGAAATTGAAGATAAAAGAAGAGTTCCAACAATTTGAAGATGGTTTGCTTGTAAGAAAAAGACTGACTCACATGGTGTTTCTATTTGGTTGCGGCAATAATCTGGCCATTGGACCCTGCTTGGAAAACGATAATCAGGTAGTCAATTTCATCATCAATCGGTTTATCCAGTGGATTTTAAACCAAAAAGCCCTGTTATTGCATGCAGCTGCGGTTTCCTACCAGGGCAAAGGACTAGCAATTTCCGGATTTTCCGGGATGGGAAAATCAACTCTTGCTTTACATCTCATGAACCGGGGAACAAAATTTATCAGCAACGACCGGTTAATGGTCAAGATGATCGATGGCAGTCTCAGAATGATCGGGGTGCCCAAACTTCCCCGAATCAACCCGGGTACGGTACTTGGGAATGAGCGTCTTCAGGGGACTATTTCACAAGACAAAATGCATGGATATCTTTCAATGGCTGAAGAAAAGTTATGGTCGCTGGAGGAGAAATATGATGTCTATATAAATGATGTTTATGGTAAAAACGCTTTTGAGCTTGAAGCCGAATTGTCCGGCATCATTATCTTAAATTGGAAAAGGAATGGTGATCCCCTTATACCTGATTTGATTGAGTTGATGAAGCGGACTGATTTGATTCCAGCATTTGCCAAAGATCCGGGGCTCTTTTATGAACCGGACGATCATTTAATCACAACTGATTTTTCTGATCAGGCGTATTTGGAGTTACTCAAAAACTGCAAAATATTTGAACTGACCGGCGGTATTGATTTTGAAAAAGCCGCCACGGTTTGTTTTGAATTATTGACCAATGGCGTATAGCTCCGTTTGGGATGAATAGACTGTTTTAATTGATGGCAAAAACCAGGGCTATAATATCAAACAGATATATAATTGCCTTTACACCGTTTTTCGGTGATTTTTTAACCAATCAGAAAGGATAAATCATGGGAAACAAGGTATCCTATAAATCGCACACAAAACTTTCGCAGGCTCTAAGTTATCTGGAAGAGATAATCAAACTCTTGAAAGAGGGAAAAGCCTGTATTCAACATGACAGGGAATACGTTACTTTGACGCCAGCTGAAAATGTCACGCTTGAAGTAGGTGCATCTGCAAAAAAAGGTAAAGAATCCTTAGCTTTTGAATTAAAATGGCGTCAAGGAAGCGATTCGGAGGATGATTCAGAGCTTAAAATTTCGGCAGAAGAGCCAGAGATGAAAGAACCTGAAAATCATTTGGAAAACAATAACGATACTGCGGAGTAAAACAACGATTAAAAAACAGATTTCCGGTTGTCTTGGGAAAAAGCAGAATCCCCTGTAATAAACCTGATGCTATTAGGATCATTGACTGAAACAGTCCGGAATCTGTCGATTGAAAAAGTACCGACAAAACTCTGTGAAGCAGACCTGGTAAAGGATAGTGCTATATTGAGATAGTGATACAGCGTTTGATTCAAAGACGGGGGAAGTCACCTCCCAGATCTTTTAACAGCAGTTCCTTTATCTGCTTTCCGATATTTGCATTGCACGCAGCCAGTATTCCCTGTGAATGTAAATCCCAAGCGGTATCTTCAACCAGGGAAGTTGTCGCATAACCACCTGCTCCCGAGAGGATAACTGCTCCCGGAATCACATCCCAAATGTTAGTTGAGTAATTGAAGAAGATATCAAACTGTCCAAGAGCAATAGAAACCAGAGACATCTGTCCACTACCGAGCATTCTTACATTTCGACATCGCCTCATAATATTGTCCAGGATATTGATTGTTGTTACCCGTGGTTTCTCCTTTGTAGACAAATGGGTCATGACAATGCAGTCTTCCAGGTTTCTCTTGACAAAGTCGGTGTTCAGGTATCTTTTCTGTCCACTCCGCAAATCGATACATTCAGAACGTTTTCCTTTCAAACCGCAATATAGCTCCTGGGTTGTTGGGTTGAAAACAATACCGATCACAGGTTCCGACCTTTTCAGAACGCCAATGGAAACACAAAAATAGGGGAAGTTGTAGGCAAAATTCAATGTTCCATCCAGAGGATCAATTACCCAGGTGAAATCACTGTCAAATTCAGACTGATCCAAAAGTTTACCAAGTGTTGACGGGTCTTTTGCATCTTCTTCAGAAATGACGGTGTCCCGGCAGAACTCCGGGTCTTTGTCAATTTCGTATCTGATTATTCTGTTTGCAGTTATATCGGCACTTGTTGGAAAGTTTTTGGCTGCCTTGTTTTTAATAAGATTGGGGTAGAATACGTCATTGTAATACCTTAGGATCGCACTTCCCAACACTTGTGCCTGTTCTCTGGCAAAATCATACCTTTTAAGGATTTCCCCATCAATGGGCGCGTCACAGTAGTTAATACCATAGAGAGTCAGTAACTCCTTTACATGATCTGTCAATTCTGAGAAATCATCAT
Organism: bacterium; assembly: GCA_018829445.1. Classification (GTDB taxonomy): domain Bacteria; phylum SAR324; class SAR324; order XYD2-FULL-50-16; family XYD2-FULL-50-16; genus JAHJTV01. The sequence goes on along the minus strand of JAHJTV010000058.1, from coordinate 40,088 downwards.
TTTTTGTTTTAAGTAAAGCGGTCGAATGGTAGACAATCTGAACTTTTTCTGGATAATCTCCCTGGACAGGAACCTGTATATCGCGAAAAACAATAACTTTTCTCTTACTGGACAAAGCAGATTTTATTTCAAAGGATACATCGGCCAGCATTTTTTCACTGCTTTTGGTTGTCAGCACGGCACAATATAGCTCGTGTTGTTGAATTATGGGAACAATTCTGTCAGGAAAGCCAAGAGAATAAGTGCTATGTTCAGGCAAAATACCACAGCTTGTTAACAGATTGCAGATCCTTGAAACAATCTGGGCATCGTCAGGGTCAAACTGAGAACTGATAAAAATGGAAGCTGCTGTCATTTGAAGAGAACCTCTGGTCTCATGGCTCTTTTGTTTGCGAACTTCGGCAGATGATCCTTGCTGAAACCAAGCATCAAGCTTAACTGAATCCTGGACAACCCGCCGTTCAGCATTATTTTATCGAATAGTCGATAGGATGAGTTTTTACGGATCAATAGAGGCATCAACCAACCCAGATTTATAATGGTACGGCGTTCCGGCGTGATTTTAAACTTTAGATTATTACCAGGAAATCTTGCTGTATATTGGTCGATCAAATCCATTAAATTGCTTTCAGAGAAGGCACCTGAAACTGTGAGAGAGCAGTATAAGAGCATCCGTAATGTATCACAATAAAAATTGATTCGCCCGATTTTTAGTTCTAAACCAATTTGGCGAATCCTTTCAATATCATTTTCGTTAACATCCGTCGATCTTCCCAGGATACTTGAAAATCTATAAAGAGCCTTGATTAAAGGATTTACTGAAACATAATCCCACGAAAGCCACATCAAGGGTGGTATTCTAGTTCTTCGAAAGTAGAGTGTTTTATCTGCAAAATCTTTTGGGTACAAAATCTTAAATAGGAGATTGTGAAACCCTTCTAAAAACAGCAATGTTTCTTTATCGGAAAAGAAACCCTCAACAGCTTGATTTGCACTCCAACCCTCTTTGAATATCTTGATACTGGCAACAGTGTTTAACTCATTCCAAACCGAGGTGTCATCAATAAAAGTTAACTCCTTATTACGTGACCACCCTCCGGTTTGGCACCAGACCGAGATCCCGACCAGTTTTTTGGTCAATTGCAACTTTTTATAGTATTTTTCGTAATCCCATCCGACATAGTAGGGTAGTGCCCCGAAGCATTCGCGCTCTCTTCTGGTTTGAAGTTCAAGTATTGTTTGGAAATTAGAGCTGTAAAACAGTGGATTCAACTCCAGGTTGCTGAAAAAGTCGGTATCTCCGTATTTCATGGAGACAATGAAGTGTGGACTGTTAATGCCTGCAAAAGCTGCTTTAAACGTTTTGGGATTCCAGATTAAGTCTCCAATCGGGTATGAGCCAATGGTCCAGGTTCTAAAAATAAAATGCTGATTAAACTCTTCGAAAACCGGCAAAAGGGTTTTTATAAACCTGTTGGCTGTTTTAGGTGTCTTAACAATAAGCCGACTGTTAAAATCTCCAACAACATCGCTACCATCACATTCGCCAATTCTAAATATAATTCCATCTATTGGAAAGTCAGTAAAAACCCTGATTAAGGCTTCCTGCAACAATTCTGTGTTTTTTGCTATCGAAGTTCCCACAATTCCTTCAATGAAGGGATTAAAGAACATGATATCGGTATTAACAAAGATTTTTATACCCTTTTGAACGGTCAGATCAAATATCGTTTTGTATAGCTGTTTATATTCACGTAGTTTGATTTTCAGACTCTCCGGATAGAAATCGAATTCAACCAGGTGTGCGACGTCATCAATGGAAATGGCATTGAAACCAAGTGCGGATATTCTTATTAAAAATTTTGAATAAGCTTCTTTCACCATTTTTATCTTGATGGGATCAAGATGATTTCCACATTCAAGATTTCTAAACGGGATTTTAGACCAGTTTACAACCCTTTTGTTATACCCAACAAAAAAAGGCCCGATTGCATCGATGATAAAAAGTTTCATATGGTTTTTTTAATGTTTGAAATTTCTCCAATTTCACCTTTTACTCATCAATGATTCCTTACACATTTTTACCAGGATTCAATCCCTTGTTTTTTGCAATAATGAAGGGCTCTTTCGGAATAATTTGTTCGTCATAAAGCAGCTGTTATTCAGAAAAGTTAATACTTAAAATAAAAAACCGGCCGATTTTGTTTAATCCAACCATCGGCGGTTAGCAAAAGGAGGAGGAAAACAGAATAGATTATTCGCATCATACATAATCAATTCCATTAAACACTAACCGCCGATGATCTGGGGGAGCAACTGGTTAAATGAACCGATTACGGAGCTTACCGCAGAAAAAATCGATTATGCTTACACTGGCAACGACCATAATCATCATGGTTGCCACTTCCCTGTACAGATATCCATTGAGCTTATCAAACATTAAAAACCCGATACCGCCTGCCCCTACAAATCCCAAAATCGTCGCACTGCGGACGTTCGATTCAAATCTGAGAAGACTATAACTGACAAAAAGCGGCATTACCTGTGGAAAAACAGAGAACGTAACCACTTGAATGGGTTGCGCTCCACTTGCAACAACGGCTTCAACCTGTCCAGGCTCAATGGCTTCAATAGCTTCACTGAATACCTTTCCAAGAATGCCAAAGGTATGAATTGCCAAGGCCAAAACACCTGCAAATGGTCCAAGTCCAATCACTGCCACAAAAATCAATGCCATAACAAATTCATTGAATCCTCGGCAAAAATCTAGGAAGCGTCGAACAAAAAAATAGGAGAACCAGTGTAAAGACTTGTGAAAAAAGCTCTCCCCCTGAAATAGAATTTTCAATGTATTTGTGGCTGCGAAAAGACTCACAGGGACAGCCAAAATGACGGCAAAAATACTCCCCCAAATGGCGATAGCGATGGTTTCTATAAGAGCCAGGGTATAGGCTTTTAATTGATTCGGATGTGTTTCCGGGGGAAAAAAACCTCCTTTTTTTTCATCTAAAATACGTTCATATTCTTCTTTGACAATCGCATCTATTTTTTCAGTCGGCATTGCATCAATTTGTTCCTGAGCTTGATTTTCCGCCAGTTTGTTCAATTGGGTCGAGTCCATTCGTCGACCTTGTCTATCCATTTTTGTTTTTATTTCAATCATTGCTTCCTCATGAGCAATGATTTTTGGAAAGCGTTTTGCCCTGTCCAATGCCTGTGCCTTGTCATCATCTGAGAGTATTCGACCAAAAAGATACTCAAATGCGTTTCCTTTCTTTTGATATAACTTAAACGGATGAATATCACACCAAACCCATGTAACTGACAATATAATAAGAGTTAGCACTATCATCCCTGCCAAATGGATGGTTTGATTAATATTCTTTTGAGGTGTTATGTCGTCCAGGGTGATTTCTTGTTTCATGATACAACCTTTATTTTTTTGCCATTTGCGCTTTTAATCGTTTCAAATATCGGATCACATCATAAGTAGTGTCATCAGCATATGCGTATCCACCATTTTGAAGTTTTTCCAATCCTTCCTTATTACTATTGAAGCTCATTAAAGCGCCGGTAAAAGCCGCCTTAAGACTTTCGGGGAGATCTTTTCTTGCTGCCATTGGGGCTCCAGGAATGAGCTCAGATTTCCATAGAATCTTAAAATCATCCAAAGAAGCCTGGCCTTTTTCGATCATCCGATCCATGTCTATATTATTTGTTGCAGCAACATCGATCGATCCGTTTTTCACTGCCAGGATCGAGGCTCCATGCGATCCCGAGAATCGAACTTGTCGGAAATATTCTTCCGGTTTTACAAGCATATCCCTGGCAAATAAAATATTGGGAACCAAGCATCCTGAAGTGGAGTTAGGATCTGTAAAGGCAAACACTTTGCCATTCGCCTGTTCCATCGTGTTAATTCCTGAATCCTTTCGAGTGACAATAATGCCATAATATCCGGCTTCGCCTTCTTTGTTCAATTCCAGAGCAATCGCTGCGGCATTAGCTTTCTCTGCAGCTTCGGTATAGGATTTGGGACCAAAATAGGCAAATTCAAGGTGTTTATGAGCCATTGCAGTTATGATACCGGCATAATCAGAGGCGCTAACCCCTTTGACTTTGATACCAAGTGTTCTTTCCAAATGTTCCATCAATGGTTTGAATCGTTCAACAATGTCTGCGCCACCCTCAGTTGGAATAAGTCCCACACGAATTTCTTCCGGCCATTCTTTGGGTGAGGCAGCGCTAATCAAAGGAGAGAGAACTAAACCAAGTAAAACTAGAATAACAACGAATGTTTGATAAATTGATTTCATAAGGTTTCTCCGAGTTTAAAATATAAAAAAAATCACCCTGGCGTTTAATATCTAATAAATACTATTGCTTCAGCGGATGAAACATAACTTTTAAAATTCAACCATCAGGCAAATGCGTATCTATCGGCCTTCTCTTCCATTATTGTTTCACCATAAGTCATTTCAATAATTTCATTGGTCAGGTCAGAAGTCGGTACATCAAAGACCAATCGACCATCTTTCATTCCGATCACGCGTTTCCCATACTGTTTTGCAAACTCAATATGGTGAAGATTAATAAGAACCGGTATCTTTCTTGTCTCATGAATTTTACGAAGTATCTCCATTACAATCTCAGCGCTCTTGGGATCTAAACTAGCGATTGGTTCATCGGCAAGAAACACATCTGGTTCTTGTGCCAATACCCGCGCAATGGCAACGCGTTGTTGTTGCCCTCCGGAAAGCGTATCTGCCCGCTGGAAAGCCAGTTCCTCAATGCCGACACTTTTTAGACATTGAAATGCAATCTCTTTATCTTCTTTAGAAAAAAGTCGTATTATACTGAGTGGAAAGCGACAGACTGAAGTGTTAAACCGTAAGCGTCCAACCAGGACATTCTCAAGAACACTTAATCGGCGCACCAAATGGAATTGTTGAAAGATAATTCCGATGCGATTTCGTACCTCATTCAACTTACGACCACTAATTTCTGAAATATCACTTCCCATGAAAATAACTGATCCTGCTGTGGGGCGAATTAAAAGATTTAAACATCGCAGAAATGTAGATTTTCCAGCTCCTGAAGAGCCAATTATAACAACAAAATCATCTTTTCTCATAGAAACCGATATCCCCTGAAGCGCGACAGTCCCATTTGGATATACCTTATTAAGAGCGTTGGTTTTTAGAATATGTCGAGGTCGAGTCGGCTCCAAATCCAGTATTTCACGCATTGGATCTCTCCTTTGATGGGGGGCTCTGAAAATATTTACGAAAGGGGGTATGAATGGATTTAAAGCTAAGCTCAGAATGTTATGTGATTATTAGCTGGATGTTAATATTTGATTAAGCGAATGCTTTTGAAGGAACCCTGCTAAACATCTTCTAATTCAGATAAACAGAATATGTACCTTATAAATCACTCACCCTGTTTTCCCACATCCAAAATGGGTGATATTGAAAATGTGTAAATGAAGTTTTTGGGTAAATAATTATATGTGGCAGTATGTTGGATTCAGAAGGCAGGAGATAGAAAAAACAGATATTTGTTTTGCTCATTAACGTATTTTAGCTACCCAGCAAAATAGAATCGAAGTTTTTCCCCCGTTATCCGGATTGTGGTTTATAGATCAGATCATAAATCCATAACTGGAATCAAACTTGAAAAGATATTGTCCAATCCTGAATCCAGATTTGTCCCAAATCAGAATTTGGGTGTGGAAAATCGCAAAGCCGCGTTGAAAGACGCCGATTTTGTCGTAAATGCAGTGCAGATTGGTGGCTATAAACCGGCTACGGTGATTGATTTTGCTATTCCGTCAAAATACGGATTGAAGCAAACGATTGCAGATACTATCGGGATTGGGGGCATTATGCGGGCTCTAAGAACAATCCCGGTCATGCAGGAATTCGCCGATGACATGCAAGAGGTTTGTCCCGACACTCTGTTTTTGAATTACTCAAACCCCATGGCTATCTTGACCGGTTATATACAGCTGCAACTGGCGGCTTTGAACATGACAAATATAAATCCACAGTTAATGACTATCCAAGCGGTCGTAACCAGAAGAAAAGAGGATATTTATCGTGCAGTCATGCTCGATCCACACTCCGGCGCCGAACTGTCCCTCGATGATATTATTAAAATGTGTGACGAAATGATGGCAGCTCATGGATCGTATATGAAAATGTACATTTGATGGTTGAAAGGCCTTACCAATAAAGTCAATTATTTCGCCATTCCAGCCATTGAAGAAAGGGATCATTGGGCCCGGAACTCTGCTATCAGTTTGTCTAAACAAATCCCCATGTTCACCTTGTTTTAACTGCTCCACAGAATCGGAACCAACTGACTCAGAATCTGGCACCAATGCAACAGGTCCCGTTACCCCCGGAGGAGATGAGCTGGATGCGACAATACGGAAGATTGGTAAAACCAAAGAAACGACTGGATTTTATCTGATAACGTCCGCCTGTACTGCGCGGGATGCATTAAACTGAGATGGGTCAAAAATCTCAATAGTCGGTAAATAGAGTTTTCAAAAATTCGAACGTTTGCTTTATTTTATTGACAGGATGGGGAGTTCCCATTTATAAAAATCGAACAATTGCTCGATTATCTTCTTTTCCATGATCCGAACTTAAAGCGGTTTTTGCGGTAAGACCGCAATTCCAGAATGGCAAATGGATTGCCCCATCCTTCGGATCGAAACCAGTGAACTAACCAACTGTAAGCAGCAGGCTATCTTTGTGTCATTGGAGGTTTGTTGTTTTGTAATTACACAAGCAAAACCATTTATGTATTTGGAAGGTGAACAAAGCTAATGAATGATAAAATGCGACCGGAACTATCCGGTTTTAAAGAACTCCAATCTCGCACACTGGACAAGACGCGAACCGAAGCAGTGGCAAAACGTCATGCAGCCGGCTATCGAACGGCTCGAGAAAACCTGGCCGATCTTGCTGATGCCGATTCTTTTATGGAATATGGTCAACTGGCTGTTGCCGCTCAACGTAATCGCTATGATTATAAAGAGCTGCAAATCCGTGCGGCGGCAGACGGTATAATTACCGGGATTGGCACGATCAACCGGGATCTGTTTGGTAAAGAGAAAAGCAGGGCTGTAATTATTGTCAACGATTACACAGCCCTGGCCGCAACGCAGGGGTATTTTCATCACAAAAAGCTGGATCGGATCTTAAAAGTGGCCGAGGAATTAAAATTGCCCGTCATCATGTATACCGAGGGAGGTGGTGGACGTCCGGGGGATACGGACGTCTCGACGGTTATTGCCGGTCTTAACTATACATCTTTCTATACCTGGGCTAGCCTTAGCGGTTTAATTCCCCGTATTGCCGTTAACAACGGATACTGTTTCGCCGGAAACGCCGCCTTGTTCGGTTGTGCCGATATTACAATAGCCACTCGCACGTCATGGATTGGTATGGCGGGTCCTGCCATGATAGAAGGAGGGGGTCTGGGTGTTTTTAAACCTACTGACATCGGGCCCATTGATGTACAGGTAAAGAACGGCGTGGTGGATATTGTAACGGAAAATGAAGCGGAAGCGACGGCTATCGCAAAAAAACTGCTCGGGTATTTCCAGGGGGCTGTTGAACAGTGGTCTTGTCCCGATCAATCGGCGCTGCGGGATATCATTCCGGAGAATCGAAGAAGGGGTTATCCGGTTCGGGACGTGATAGATGTTTTGGCCGACGTGGATTCATTTATTGAACTTCGAAAATCATATGGACAGGGCATTGTAACCGGTTTTATCCGGTTGGAAGGAAAACCGTTAGGATTAATTGCAAATAATTGCATGCACTTGAGTGGTGCTGTTGATGCGGAAGCTGCTGAAAAGGCGGCTCGTTTTTTACAATTGTGTGATGCTTTCGAATTGCCTGTTCTCTCGTTAACCGACACACCCGGATTTATGGTGGGACCAAATAGTGAAGCCGAGGCATCAGTACGGCGAATGTCAAGTTTGTTTGTCTCATTCGCAAGTATCACCGTTCCTCTTGTCGCTGTCATTCTTCGCAGGGGATACGGTTTGGGTGCTATGGCTATGACCGGAGGCAGTTTCTTAACTCCGGACTATATTGTCGCCTGGCCTACCGGGGAAATTGGCGGGATGGGGCTGGAAGGAGCGGTAAAACTTGGATTTAAAAAAGAACTCGCAGCAATAGAAGATGAGGTTGAACGGAAGACTGTATTCGATGATCTTGTGGCCAAAGCTTACGAAATGGGAAAAGCTACTGAAGCCGCCTCTCATTTGGAATTTGATGCCGTCATCGATCCCATGGACACCAGGGAAATAATTATCAAGGCAATCACCTCGGCTCCCAAAACAAAACAAACCAAAAACAAACGCCGGAATTTTATCGATACCTGGTAAACCATTCAAAGGCACAGACAAAGATATCACCTGTAAGGGGGGACATTCTACAAAATGTACATGTCATGATGCTGTCTTGTCTGCAGTTCAGAATGTAGCTTCGTCATCAATGAATCGACCCATCAGCCTAAATGCCCGCCCTTACTATGCTTATCATCTTGATCAATTTGTCTGAATTCTGGCAGGATTTGTGGCGGTAATCTTGGTAATTGTCTCCTCAGGAATTCCTATCTCTCTCAGAATAGAGACAGTATAGATAAAAGCCTGCAGTATCCCTCCCTGCCACATCTGCGCAGCAGGGACTTAATGAACGTATCCGTGCCGATGACCAGCTGATCTGCGTATCCGGCTTCAATCAGTTCTTTGAGGATGACAATCCTCTGCCAATCGTTGATATAAGTGAATCCCAAGGGCTCCACATCCATTGACGTAATTATTTGAGTGGATTCTAGCTCAACTCGATGTCAAAATGAAGAGCCTGTATTATTGCACCTGTATCCAGGTTTCCCACGGTCTCCGGCAAATAAGCGAGACCGTTCACTTCCGCGAAATTCAGGAAATGTGACGTCTTCTGAGATTCAACATCTTGTGCGGTCCATTGTCCCTTTTCAAGCTGCAGCTTAATTCGATTTAAATACAATCGCCCCTCTCGTGACCGTGTGGGCGTGGTGAGGATTGCATTAAACAATTGATGCTCATGATCAATACGTCCACAAGCAATCTTCAGAGCCGGTACCAGGTAAAGAAGTGTATTTACAAAAAAAGCGGCTGGGTACCCGGGAATACCAAAAAAGAGTTTATTTTCCCGTTTGGCAACCATCAACGGGCGACCGGGTTTAATTGGTGTGCCCTGGATTATAAGGGAAAAATCTGTCTGGTTGAAAACTTTTTTTATAAAATCAAAGCGTCCCATGGATACTCCACCAGAACTGATAATGAAGTCACATTTATCAGCCATTGTCTCAAGGGCTTTGCGGGTGGCAGCTTCATCATCAGGAACGGATTCCCGATATAAACAATCCAAACCGATCGCATTAAGTACAGATTCGATAATATAAAAATTGGTATTGAATACTTGCCCCTTGGCTGCACCAGACTCAACCTCACGCAATTCGTTACCCGTCATCAATACGCCGACTTTGGGTTGCTTATATACTTTTACCTGGGAGATGCCAGCATAAAACAAGGAGGGATAAAGAGAATGCTTTATCCGCAGCCCTTTTCGCGCAAGTGCTTTACCAGCACTAGCTTCAAAGGCAGATTTATTGATCAATACACCGGATCTCAAATCAGTTTGGGTCTTAACAATGCCGTCAGTTTCAATGCAATCCTCTACCCTGACAACACAATCAGTTCCTTCCGGAACTGTGGCGCCAGTCATTACTGCTGCACACTCTCCCGACTCCAGTTTAAAATCAGGTAACTGACCTGCTGCAACAACACCCCTGTTTTTGAAACAGAAATCGCTACCAAATCTCACAGCATAACCATCCACTGCACTGAGATTTGTGTCGGGATAGTCACGGGACACGGTCAAATCTTCCGCAAGCACTCGTCCCATTGATTGCCGCACCGAGATAATTTCGGTGTCGCAGATCGAAACGGCCTCAAAAATAACTTTCTTGCAATCCTGAAAACTCAACATGGTACTCCTTTACCTATGATCCTATTGCAAAAGGGCATACGGGAAATTGACAAACTCTGCAAAAATGACAGAGACCGCCGTGCCCAGCTCGGTGGAAGTCTTCTCTGGGAATTTTTTCACCCGCCAATAATCGTGGTAGAAATATATCCAAAGCCGTTGCCTGGAAAAAAAGACTAGCCGCAGGCACTGCGCATACGGCAATATCCCCTTTATATCCGACAGTAAAATTATTCCCGGGCTGTATTGGGTTTCCTTTTACTTCATATTTCACGCCTGCATCAAGCAGAGCTCCGACCGTAACATCGTCAGGATCTACAGAGGTTCCGCCCGTTACAAAAATGATGTCACAGGTGGCAGAAAAATTTTGGATTACTGCACTGATCCTGTCTCTTTTATCAGGCAAAACAGCAGTCTCCAGCACCTTAACTTCATATTGTTGCAGGGTTTGAGTCAGTTTGGGAATAAATGAATCCTTGATTCTTCCCTCGTACACTTCATTGCCGGTTACAATAATACCTGCTTGCTTGAACCGAAAGGGTTCCACCCACAGCAGCGGTTGAGCCAGATTTGATGTGATCTTTTCGATAATAGAACGTTCACAAGTCAGGGGTATAATTCTGAAAGCAGCCACCTGTTTATCTTTTTTAACGGGGAAGTTGGTATGCAAAGTGGGGAGCGACGGTATCTCCAGTGAGTTAATATTGTAGAGCCTTTCTACATCAACTTTGAATAACCCCTGGCAGGTTGCGTAAAAGCTGATCTTGCCTTCACTGGGGTCTGAATCAAACCGAATATTTTTTCCTGCCACCAGAGGAGCCACTGTTTTCGCAGCGTCATCTTCATGAATCTCATCGCTATCGCCATCCCAGACAAAAATGGAGTGTTTTCCCAAATCATGCAATCGACCGATATCTTCACTTGTAATAAGATGACCCCGTTTAAAGGCTCGGTGCTTAATCTTTTTTGTAGTATTAACCTCGGTTATGTCATGACCCAATCGAAGTCCCACAGCATTTTCCAAAGAGACTTTACGCATCAATTTGTCCTTTTACCTTGCATTTTTAAACCTAAAGCATCATTTCCTTTAAAACTGAAGCATTTACGATTTTTTTAGAAATGTACATATTTTTTGCCCTTTGAATTAGACGAAGATCACAGCTTGAAAAGTTAGGTGTTTAAGATACTTTTTAAGAATCTTAGGATATCTGATATCGCTTGATGTTACTTGTCAATAAAGGGGCAATAGTAGCAATCGGTTTATTGGCTCAGCATCTGCCCTGTCATGGGCACAAACCTCACACTACCGTGATGAACCACTGAGATCTTGCCACTTTTTTCTTTGGTTGCCAGTGTCAGGGTCTGGTAATAGCGGATGTTCCCCAGGGGTAGAATCAACACTCCCTCAGGTTTGAGCTGTTTGATTAATGGACGGGGAATGTGATTGGCTGCGGCGGTGATGATAATACGGTCAAACGGAGCAGCTTCTTCCCAACCAAAATAGCCATCGGCGTGTTTGACTTCAATCGGGAGTTTCATCTCCTTAAAGAGCCGGGCTGCTCTTCGAGCTAAAGGTTCGATAATTTCGATGGAGTATACCTGCGCTCCCAATGTGTGCAGTACGGCAGCCTGATATCCTGATCCCGTCCCTATCTCCAACACTTTCATACCCTTTTCGATTTGAAGCAATTGACTCATTAATGCCACAATATAGGGCTGACTGATGGTTTGCCCTTCACCGATTGGGAGCGGTCTATCGGCATATGCGTACGACTTGACGGCTGTCGGCACAAACAGATGACGCTCCACCTTCTGCATGGCTTCCAGAACTTGAGGGTTGGCGATGTCCCTGGCTTTTAAATGCAAGTCGATCATTGTCTGCCGCTTGACTGCCCAGTCATCGGCAAACAAATATTGCGATCCCAGGCAGACAAGGAGAAAGGCGAAGATAAGATACAATGAGAAGCGGTTGTGTTTTTTCATCTATACTTTTTAATAAATCATCTGCCTTACTTAGATTATAAAAGCGAAGTTGATTTTCGGAAATATTTTATCATTTGATCATGAAAATACAAGGTAAAATCCCTACCCCATCCCTACCGGCTAGTATTATAAGAAGGGTATAAGAATGTGTCAGATCTTGACTCGTGATTCAACTCTATTGAACATTTTCTATAAATAAGAGGCCATGATACCAATTTTTCATTCGCTTCGCTCAAACCCGGAGTGTCAGCGTATTGATTAGCCGGAAACAGACACATGCGGATTCGATTCCCTGTTCGGTCAAAATATTATTTCTGCCTGAATCCACTATCAAATAACCATTAAAAATAGTGAAAAACAACACTTTTCGGTGGTTAAGATAGAAACAATTAAGGATTGTGTCGATGACAATATTTTTACGTTACAGGTTATAAAAGCTTCTCTGAGACAAGTGATGGATCAATATAGTTTGGCGAGAAAAGCTCGAACGGGATAGGATACGTGCTTTTATTTATTTGGGTTTATGAAAATAAACGAAGCGGAATATAATCAAGAATTCATCTTGGATTTTGACTTCAAATATACGGCGATAGTAGTATTATTTCAAATACTTAATTAGTTGTATCCTAAGGCAACTTTTTTTAGTCCTGTTATTTGGTGTGTAAAAAAGTACTTCCAGCATTTGTTTCAGACTGATTTTACTTTTTGACCTGACGGGATCGTATTGCCGGTTTCCATCCTTCCCACCGCCTGAAAGCAGGCCAAGTGAGACCGATCTTCAATTAAAATGCGATTTTTCAGCGTTGCTAAAGACTGATTGTGCTCACCCAAAGGATTTCAGCTATTGTATCGCTTCCGTTGGCAATCTGGTGGGAACGGTGTGAGTCGATGTGCACGGAATCGCCTGCCTTAAGATGGTAAGTCTTTTGATCAACAGTGTAGCGAATACTCCCGAACAGCACAAACAGTAACTCTTCCCCTGCGTGCGATTCAAAACCAGAGGAATAACCTGCAGGAATGCTGATTTTTAGGGATTGTATGCTGCTTCCGGGAAACGAAGAGGATATCCTTTCGTATTGCAGGTTCTTGTCTTCGATGCTGTACTCCTGACGTTGGCCCTGGCGCGTTTCTGGGGTTGTTTGAGAGGGTAAAGTAACTATGCTTTGCAATGGGACATCAAGAGCTTTGGCAACACTGGCCAGGGAAGTTAGGGTGACGCCACTCAGGTTTCTTTCCATCTGTGACAGGAAACTTGCTGTCAACCCTGCTTCTGCTGCCACTTGCTTTAAGGTCATTCCCTTCGCTTTCCTCATGGATCGAATTTGTTTTCCAACTTTCATGTTTTCCATAAACGACCGATTAAACCTGGGTTTTGCGTCATTGGGGGGTGATTGAAGAGTCCATTAAGCCAATTCAATATCACCTAAAACGTTCAGTCCTCTCGAATCAGTGATTCATACTGGGTTCAATAGGATTACATTACAATCATATCAGATATTTCTCCAATAATGAGAACTATCGGCTAGAGCTCGATCTCAATTCCGTTAATAAAGGCACGATAGTTAATCTTGCAAAACTGGCTGAACATGATGGAGATACCACAGTAGGTCTCCCTGGAAAGCTGGATCGCCTTTTTTATCTTGGTATCATAGCTGTTTAATTCTTCGTCCCCTTCGAAATAGTAGACCAGGTCGATCTTATGAAAGACCCGTGGGTCTTCATCGGCAACATCGGTTTTGGTTTCAAGATGAAATTTCTTCAAAGGGACGCGCATTTTCTTCAAGATTAGAACCACGTCCATTCCTGTGCAGCTCATGAGCCCGGCCACAAGCATATACGTAGGTTTGGGGCCTTCGTTTTTTCCTCCTGAAGCTTCCGGCGCGTCGATAATGAAAGTATGATTGCCCGCATGAATATCAAATCCCATTTCTCCCCGCCAGTCAGCACTGGAAAACAATTCTGCCATTTTATCCTTTATCTAAATAGTTGTTTCAAGCTTCCTTTTGTTAAGAAAAAGAGCTTTTTTTGTTCGCTCCAACCTTACCCGGGATAAGTTGAGAGAAACGTCGGTACTGAATCCAAAAGCTTCTTTGTATAGTCAGCTGATGGGTTTGTAAAAATGGTTCTTGTGTCTCCTGCTTCGACTATCTGCCCATTTTTCAAGACAATGATTTCCTCACAAAGCTGACCAACAATGGCGAGATCGTGCGAGACAAGAATCAGTGTAAGATTCAGTAAATTCTTGAGAGATTGGAACAGCTCAAGAATTTGTATGCGAACCGACACGTCAAGGGCGCTCACCGGCTCGTCACCGATTAAAACAATGGGAGAAGAGGCGATAGCACGAGCAATGGCAATGCGTTGTCGCTGCCCCCCGGAAAACTCATCCGGATACCGTGAGACTACGTCAGGATTCAGCCCTACAGCCTTTAAAACCTCTCTGACCCGCTGAGCACTGTCACCTTCGATCTTTAATGAGCGCAACGGTTCACCCACAATGGAGCCGACACGCATTCGGGGATTAAGGGATGTCTTTGGGTCTTGAAAAACGACCTGAACCTCGCGCCGAAACTGGTTCATCTGTTTTCTGTTGGCCATGTCCAGCTCCTGGCCATGATATTTGACTGTTCCTCGAGTTGGTTTTTCAATGCCAAGTAAAATGTCGAGGATCGTGGATTTCCCCGCCCCTGACTCTCCAACTATACCAAGACTGACACCGGATCGGAGTGTCAGGTCAACTCCGTCGAGAGCGTTCACACTACTGCCTTGTCTGCTATATGTTTTCACAAGGTCTTTTGTCTCGAATATGGGATGGTTCACGGTCATTTTCTCTTACCGATCTTCTCGTTGACATAAGGTACGGCTGTTACTGTCCGAGCCGCTTCGATTAATTTTTTCGTATAGGGATGCTTTGGAGACTCGATAATATTCGATGTCGAGCCTTCTTCCACAATATGTCCATCCTGCATCACTAGGAGTCGGCTCACAACACGGGCTATCACCGGAAGATCGTGGGTGATGAATATGAGGCTCATCCCTTCCTCTTTCACAAGCTTATCCAAAAGTAAAAGGACTTCGCCTTGGACGGTTACATCCAGCGCCGTGGTTGGCTCGTCAGCAATTAATATTTCAGGCTTGCAGGCGAGGGCCATTGCAATAGCTATGCGTTGTCGTTGCCCGCCGGACAGTTCATGCGGGAAAGATGCTGAAATCCGATCAGGATCCGAGAGCTGGACACGCTCCATGAGTTTATATACTTCTCTGCGAGCGGCTTCTCCAACAAGCTTTTGATGAAGCTTTAGCGGTCCCGCAATCTGTCGACCTACCTTCATGAGGGGATCAAGCGCCGAGAGAGGTTCCTGAAAAACGGTGGCTGCTTTGGAGCCACGGATCTTTACAAGATCACGTTCTGAACTATTCACCACATCGGTCCCTGCAAGAGATATACGGCCTGTCACTTTCATTGACCCCGGAAGAAGCCCCAGCAAGGCAAGAGCGGTGATCGACTTTCCGGACCCTGATTCACCGATGATGCCCAAACGATCTCCTTTTTCCAGGCTGAAGTTGATTCCCTCAACTAACATGTTGCCCGGACCAACGAGGGATATTCCCATATTTTCGACGCTAAGCAGACTCATTTGGAGACCTCAGTTTTTGTTTCTCATTTCAGGATCAAAGTGTTCACGGATGCCGTCACCGAGGAAATTTAAGCCCATAACAATGGCTATAATCATCACCCCTGGTACAATCGCGCCCCATGGAGCACGCATTACCGAACGCTGAGCTTCCAGCAACATTCGTCCCCAGGACGCCTGTGGTGGTGGCGCTCCGAGTCCCAGATATGCGAGTGATGCTTCAGCCAGTATAGCGCTTGATGCGACAAGCATAAGCTGTACCACGAGAATCGGGTATATGTTCGGAAGAACATGCCGAAATATGATCGCTGGCCTGGACGTACCGCAAGCAATTGCAGCCTTTACATAGTCTGTCTTGAGAATACTTGTGGCACTGATCCGGGAAAGTCGTGACACGATGGCAGAGGCTGAGAATCCAATGGCGAGTATGGCAGAGCTGATTGAGGCATCGCGAATGGTTACGACAAGCATGGCCATGAGAATTGTCGGAAAAGCGATCAAAACATCAAAGAAATATGAAAAGGCTTCATCAATATAGCGATTCCTTGTACTTGCAGCCAGGAGGCCCAACGATATACCGATAAAAGCGGCGATGGATGTCGAACCTATCGCTACCACAAACGCCAATCGAGCACCAATCATGAGTTGCGTAAACAAATCCCGCCCGAGTTTGTCTGTTCCGATCCAGTGTTGCATACTCGGAGCTCCAAGTCGGATTCCTTCTCCCATGTCGTTCGGATCGTAAGGCGTCCAGAAAAAGGATACCAATGCAATGACTAGAACAATAGAAATCAGGGTTCCACCAATGATCAGAGAGGAATTGAGTTCCAGTCGAGAAGATTCGTAAGCCTTTTCCTGCGGACTTTCGCTGGTTGTAACACTCATGATTTGCTCCTTCCTGGATCAGGGTGGGTTTTCTGTGATAGCTTGTCTTCAACCATCAGGCCTGCAGCGCTCCTTGATCTGATCGGAATAATTCGCAGGCGAGGATCAATGATCTGTTGAGCGAGTTCTGCGAAAAAGCCTATTATAAGTACGAAAAGAGTTATGATGAACACGATATCCTGGACAACCGGAAGATCACGATTGATAACCCCCGCGAGCAGCATATCCCCAAGGCCGGGAATTGCATAAACGTTTTCAATAACGACCGCACCGAGAAGGGAGGTTGAAAGCTCAAAGCTCATGATTGCAACCAGGGGAACAGCCGCATTCCGGATACCATGACGCCAGCGTGCCATACGAGCACTATAGCCAAGTGAGCAAGCCGTTCGCAGATAGTCTTGCCCGAGGACGTCAAGAATCGCTGATCGTACGTATCGAATTAAGATGGAAGACATGAAGATTGCGATCGTTATGACAGGCAGTACCAAAGATTTTATTGCTTCCCAGGGTTCACTCCAGCCTTCAAAAGGAAACCCCCCTGCAGGAAAAATGGGGATAACCAGGGCGAAGATCCATATAAGAATAATACCGACCCAAAACACAGGGATTGCGACCCCTATGCTGGACCCTGCAGAGACAACAATACCAACCAGGCTCTTACGTCGAACCGCTGCCAGAATACCCAGGGGGAAAGAAATCAGGGTAGCCAGGACAAAAGCTGAGAGACTCAGTGGCAGCGTAACCGCCAGACGTCTTTTTATTTCGGTAGCGACAGGTAGTTTATTGAGATAGGAAATGCCGAAATCTCCTTGGAGCATATTCCAAATCCAATGGAAATACTGAACCAGTATCGGCTTATCCGTTCCAAGTTGTCGTCTCGTTGCCTCAATCTCTTCAAGAGTTGCTTCCATCCCTGATAAAGTCAACGCAGCATCACCTGGCAGTAGGCGCAATAAAAAAAAGACCGCGGAACTGGCAAGTATTGCTGACAACATGAGCAACGTCAAACGACGAATCATGTATCGGTTCATTTCCCCCTCATTTTATTTGAAAAAACAGTGAAGGGGGTAACCTGCCAATCGTAATGGTTTTAAGTACTCCCCTCACCGCAATAATCGTTCTCTACATCTTCTTGATGTTGCCCATGTAAAATGCAGAATTTTTGGCATTAACCGGATATCCGGTGACTGTTGCAGAAGATAATCGTAGTTGAGGATAAAGATATAGCCAACTGCTTGCTGCCTCTATGGCAATTGTTCTGGCTATGTTTTTATACACGGCAATTTGATCTTCCTCTGTGTCAGCTACTTCGGCATCTATTACCCACTGTTGAACAAACTTGTTGTCGTAGCCCCAATAGAAATTGGGATTACCATACCAGATAAGATCGCGATCATTCACATGTTCCTGAAGGGTCGCATCGTAGTCGCGATTCTTGAAAACGATTGTGTACCAGGCTGAAGGATCGATGACTTTGATACTTACGTTCACGCCAATCTTCGCCAGGTCATTCTTTACAGCCTGGGCACTAAGCTGATGAGCTTCAGTGGCCGGAGTGATCAATTCAAAATTGAACCCGTCAGGAAGCCCGGCTTCAGCAAGCAGTCTCCTGGCCCTTGCCTGATCGTAGGAATTAATTTGTGAAAGATCTTCGTACCAGGGATCAGAAGGCGGAACGAACGATCCTATCAACAAACCATACTTATCCCAGGTCGCCTTACGGACAGCTTCCTTGTTGATTGCAGAGCTTATTGCCTGTCGAACACGGACGTCGGTGAAAGGCTCTCGTTTATCATTAAACGCGAGAACTTGTTTCACAGTCGACTTGCCTTCAGTAATGGTAAATCTTGAGTCGCCTTTGAAGTCCAGAATCTGCTCAGGACTATCCACGTTAACAATGATATCGATCTGGCCGGATCTGAGAGCATTTGCCTGGGCTGAATTATTCTTATAGTACTTAATAATGACCATTTTGTTTTTTGGTGCTTCACCCCAGTAGTTATCATTCCGCACCAGTATAATTGAAGTCTCGGGTTTGTAGTCGCTCAGCTTATATGGACCCGTTCCGATTGCAGTGCTCTCAATATCCTTTGCACTCTTTTTATGAATCTCAATATAGGTGATAAAATAGATCATGGACTGTGATCTTCGCTTCAACTTCACTTTAATTGTATTGTCATCCACAATAACAACATTATCGACCACCTTTTTCAAATCTGATTTGCGAGCTGCTTTGGATTCTTCGGTTAACATACGATCAAAACTGAACTTAACGTCTTCCATGGTGACCGGAGAACCATCGTGGAAGGTAATGCCTTTGCGGACTTTAAACGTATATTCAAGCCGGTCCTTGGATACCTCATAGGAGGATGCAAGTCCATAGCTAATTGTACCGTCATCCTCAAGCACCATCAGAGGCTCGTAAACATTGCGATAGAAAGCTTCGGTAATACCCTGTCCCGCACCCCCAACATTATTGAGGCTGACAGGAGGGGTCATGGATCCTATTTTGATCGTTGCATCAGGATCATACCCATCTGCAGCAAAAGTTGTTTGTACAAAAGTAAAAAAGGAAACAGCGATGGAGAAGACTAAAATCTGGAAGACAGCTTTTTTCATGATGACTCCTTTTGAGCGTTTCAATCGTGTAGAGAATTGATTGGCAACGGACCAAGTGCAATATCTGTCGCAAAAAGATAAAGTACAAGGTATAAAAAGTTACTCCTCAAACAAGAACTGAATTTAAGTCAGACTTAAATTTGTGTCAAGTTTAAAATGTAAGATCAATATATTTTTTCCGCTGTAATTTCTTGCTGATTAACCCTTTAAGTCCCATAACCGGTCATATTGCAGTCCACTCTGTCTGTTAAGAGAAGGGGTCAAGTCTTCTTTTGACTTACCTTTTTGATTTTATCCTCCAGTAACCGGACTGCTGCCGCAAGGGCAGAATCCTCCTGGAGCAGGTTTTTGATCCGTTCAATCGCCGTTGATACTCCGCTTTAACTGCTGAAATTGAATAAATCTGCAATCTCTCCCTGTTTACACATCGATTTTCTGTGAATCAAATGGATGGCCAAGTCACGAGGCGTGTTGGCAATCCCCCGTTTCTGTTGCAGGATCTCCTTTTGCTCTAATCCAAAATGGTGACAAACCAGTGAATCCGTTTTGATTCGAGGGCTAAGTCTTTTACTGCAGGTTTTTCCGCGTTCACCATCGAATGAAAGAACTGATTTCTGATCTGATCGACTAACTCTTTGCTTCCTGTATCGAAGGCAGATTTTTCTTTTTCAGGAATTGCTCTATTTCTTCATTTGAGCTTAGTGACACCATTTCTTCCTTTTTATGCATCCCCTTTGGTTTTTTGAGTTAAAACCGCCCTGACAGGAGGTACCGGTTCAACCATTGATACTGCGGAAGGTAAGACAGGTATTCAGTATAACAGCTCCAGGGATACTCTTCAGGTGTTTTTACTATTTCGGCCTTGACTGGATTGAACCAGATAGTTGTCATCGCCAATCAGAATCGATTTAAATCTGCCCTGAAACAAAGGGCCATCCAAACAGTGGCGTCTGTTAAAACACTGAGTATAGACACCATTGATATGTCGTATGCATCGGGAAAGATTAGCTTCAGGAGTTTGAATCAGCAGATGATAATGATTCGGCATTAGACAATAACCACAAATATGCACTTTCCAGAGCCCAACGGCTTCATCCAAAACCATTAAAAACAGACGGTAGTCTTAATCATCAAGATAGATCTTGTCACTCCGACGACCGCGATTCACAACGTGATATCAGGCATCCGGATATTCGATTCGTAGTGGACGGCTCATAATACCTTAGAGAAAAAATACAAAAAGACAACTCTACAACTCTTCTTCAATAATTGGATAGACAACATAAGTCAAAAGAAGACTTGACCCCTTTACCAACCAGAAATTTTGAGTCCTTCAATAGTAGCATTAAATCGTTTGTATACTTAGTCAACAACGTCCCCTTTATTTAAGGTGAAAGAGGTGGAAAACGCCTTGTAGTTTTTGCATTTCTGTGTCTTACTTCAGTAAAGATTGTTGATTTAATACGAGTAAACGCTCATTTACATATAAGTTTATTCAGGAGGAAAAATGGTTTGGTTAATCGGAATAATTAGTTTGGTTTTATCTATGGTAATGGGAATTGTCACAATTGCCATCGGATTTTTTTTCTTTGGAAGGATAACCGGGAACATCAATGAAGAAGAGGAGTTGTTGAACAACAACATCGCTGTTGCAATATTATATGCGAGTTTCATATTTGCGTTGGGTTATATCATGAAGGAAGTTATCCAGCCGATGATTCAGACCTTTTTCAGCATTTTTTACCAGTTTCAAATTGCTTTAACCATTTCAAAAGAAACCGTTATTAAAGCAGCTATTTACCTTCCGCTTCAGTTCCTGCTCACCTTGATCATCAGTATTATTGTTTTAAGCGGCAGTATAAGAGTATTTTTATGGCTAACGAAAAACATTGATGAACTGAAAGAGATCAAGAAAAACAACATAGCAGTCGCCATTGTTCTTGCTTCAGTTATTATTACAATCGCAATGATTGTGGAGATCGGGCTTCCAAAAATGCTGGAGGTCATTATTCCCACTTCACCCATCCACGACAAAGCACTTTCTCCTTTTGGTTAGGCGAAAGCCTGGTCAGCGACTCTTTAAGTTTCGCTGGCTGACCCCGGTTCAAGGTCGGAATGTTGGGTGCGACAGCACGCTGATAATTCTTCTTGAGATGTTTTGCTACTCTTATATATTCAGATTCGAAATCTGAATCCACACGAGTGACGCTTTTGCAGGGGAGAGTAAATTTACCCTGCAAAAGCCGCAGGAAGGGCATTGTAAAAGAGCGGTGGCTGTGCTACAGCTTAAGGCTTGTTGGATAATAAAACTTCAAACTTGATGCATGGATGCACTATGAAACCGACTTACCTGCCGCCTGAAACAATACCCCTTTCCCATATTTTACCTTCCGAACCACTGCTGCTGATGGGAGCAGGACCCGTTCCCATCCCGTATGCGGTTGCACAGGCGAACAGTGTGGTTATCAATCACCTGGGTGAAACCATGGGCAGGGTGATCGACAGCGTAAAACTGATGGCACGGTATGCATTCCAGACTGCCAATGACAAGATTATGGGCGTTGCAGGTCCTTCCTCGGCCGCAATGGAAATGGGGATTACTAATTTGTTATGGCCTGGCAGGCGAGCGTTGGTTTTACAGAACGGGACTTTCAGCGAACGCCTGGGGATTATGGCCAAGGCTGTCGGGGCAGAGATAACGGTTATCGAATCCGGATTGGCAAAACCCATTACTGCGGAGATGGTGGCAGATGCGTTTAAAAAAGGATGCTATGACGTGATAACCATGGCCCAGGGAGAGACCTCGTGCGGTGTCTGGAATAATGAATTACCAGATATTTTAAGAATCAGTAAGGAAAACGGGACACTGACGATTGTGGATGCAGTTTGTACACTCTCCACCATGCCGATGGAGATGGATACCTGGAAAGCCGATGTTGTGATAACAGGTGGTCAGAAGGGGATCTCTACAATTCCCGGAGTCTCCCTCATCGCTTTCTCCAGTGATGCCTGGGAAACCATAGAAAACAGGACGGCCACCAAGCCTCATTGGTGTCTGGATGCCATATCAGCCCAACGTTTCTGGGGAGAACATCAGTATCATTATACAGCCCCGGTCCCGGGTATTTTGGCCATGCATGAAGCCTTAAGATTGATATGTGAGGAAACCTTAGAAGAACGATTCTTCAGGCATGAGACAAGCTCCCTGGCTTTGCAGAAAGGTCTTGAGGTGATGGGGCTGCAATTATTTGTTCCTGCTGAATACCGGTTGAATTCCGTGGTTGCCATTTCTCTCCCGGATGGGATTGACGGAAGTCGGGTACGAAAAACCATGGCGGATCGATTTAACGTCGAGATCTCCGGTGCGTTTGGTCTGAATATTGTCCGTATCGGTCAGATGGGAGAACAATGCCGATCTCATAATCTGTTCAAGACTTTGTATGCAATGGGTATGGCGTTCAAGGAGGAAGGGGTTACCCTCAACGTCAGTGAGGGCATGGCAGCAATGGAAAAACGGCTGTCGGAAGATCCGAAACGTTACATCACTTAAATATTACAGAAGATTGGAGGCGATTTCCGACAATTCGGATCGTTCTCCCTTTTCCAGATTGATGTGGGCATAAAGCTTCTGTCCCTGCATTTTTTCAATCAGATAACTGAGACCATTGGCATGACTGTCCAGGTAAGGATGGTCAATCTGAAATATGTCACCGGTAAAAACGATCTTTGTTCCTTCACCAGCCCTGGTAATGATCGTCTTAACTTCATGCGGTGTCAGATTCTGTGCTTCATCCACAATAAAAAACACCTTCACCAGACTTCTCCCTCGAATATAAGCCAACGGAGTAATTACCAGTTTTTCCTCTTCAAGAAACTTCCTGATATCCTGGTGCTTTTTTTCGGTTTCACTAAACTGATTCTGGATGACTCCCAGGTTATCAAACAAGGGTTGCATATAGGGATCAAGTTTGGATTTTATATCTCCCGGCAAAAAGCCGATATCCCGGTAACTTAGGGGGACTACCGGTCGCGCAATGAAAATCTGGCGATAGGTGCGTCGGAGTTCCAGTCCTGCGGCCAAGGCTAATAATGTCTTACCTGTCCCCGCCTTGCCGGATAGGCTGACCAGTTTGATTTCAGGGTTTGTAAGGGCATTCAAGGCAAATACCTGTTCTGCATTTCTCGGTTTGATACCATAGGCCGGCAATTTCTTGGTGTGTTTTATTCTATCGATGAAAGGATCATAAACACAGAGGGCAGACTTGCTATCTCCTTTTAAAATAGCGTACTCATGCGGTTTGAGATCCTCTCCCAGGTTCAAAGCTGATGTCTCGAATGATTCACCATCTTGATAGAGTCGGTCGATCAGATCTCCCGATACATTTTCAATGGTTCGGTTTCCCTTATAAAGCGAAGAGATGTCCTTTACATGATCGGTTGTATAGTCCGTGGCCAGCAAACCCATCGCCTTAGCCTTCATGCGAAGATTGACATCTTTAGTGACAACCATCACGGTATTTCCCGCATATCTTGCCTGGGCATGGTAGGCAATATTCAGAATACGATGATCATGCTTTTGAGTGGAAAAGCTATGTTTTAAATCTTCATGAAACTCCCTTTCCAATTCGATATAGACTTTTCCCTTTCCTGTTCCAATGTGAAATCCGTCCTTGAATGGTGCTTCACTGTTCATGTCATCAAGGGAGCGGGCGAATTCCCTGGCATTGAAGTTAATGGTTTCATTTCCTTTCTTAAAATTATCCAGTTCTTCGATGACGGTTATGGGCAGGATTACATCGTGGTTACTAAATTGCTGAATGCAGTTGGGATCATGCAAAATGACATTGGTATCAAGAACAAAGATTTTTTTCTTCCTCATATTCATTCCCTGTAATATTGAAAGTGTTATCCCCGAATGAACGAAAATGCTAAAAATTTATGTCCATCATATCCTTAAATCATTCAATTTGATAGTTAATATCTGCAAATGATTTTGAGATAGACTGCACATTCAGCCAAATGCAAGGATTACGCTAGGGTGGGATTACATCCCTGCCGGAATATATCCAAAGGCGGCCAATGTAAGGCTGCCCAACCGTTTTAAAAAGATGGTTTTTTTTTGCATAAAACAATTGCGTGATGGTTTTTCCTTTCAATTCTTAAGGTCAATCTTGTATCATTGTCTAAATTTTCTCATGTTTTATCTGAACAAGGATGTTGAGCACAACTGATCGGTTTATAGAGCTTTACGGCTTCAGATCCATTTGGATAAAAAATCAGAAAGAAATGACAGGAAAACTGTAACCTAAGAGAGAGTCAGCAAAACAGGACAATATAAAATTGTAAGGAGCTTGATATGGATGAAGACACAAAGATCATTGAAGATATAGAAGTGGAATCAACCGATAACGGTAATGATAACGGTCAAGAACATTCGAGTAGCGCAGACATTGTCATTGCAGATTCCATACTTCCCGATGTTATACCTATTATCCCACTGTTTGATCGCCCTCTTTTTCCGAAAATGATGGCGCCTGTAGTTATCGGCGAGAATGAGCAATCCAAAGCCCTGCTGAATGCTGTGGAAGCGGCTAATAACTATGTGGGGTTAGTATTGGTGAGATCTGACAAGGAAATTACTCCACAACCTGGCGAGCCCTTACCGCCTCCGAAGTCCATGGATGATATCTACAGTGTTGGTGTTGTTGCCAAGGTGCTACATGTGTCCGGTACAAAGGATGGACATTACATCCATATGATGGCGCAGATGGTTGAAAGGTTTAAAATCAGTAAATTGATAGCGACCCAGCCGTTCATCAGAGCATCCGTGGAGTATAAGCATGAATTGAAAACCGGGGTGGATGATGAAACCAAGGCTTATGCTGTTTCGGTTATCAATGTGATTAAGGAATTGGTCAGTATGAATCCTTTGTTTAAGGAGCAATTGGGATTTTTAATGGGACAGGTCAATGTCAATCAACCCAGTATGCTTGCTGATCTGGCAGCATCAATGACGACCAGTTCCGGTCAGGAACTGCAACAGATTCTGGAAATACTGGATATCAGGGAACGGATCGAACAGGTATTGGTGCTGCTTAAGAAAGAACTGGAGATTTCCAAGCTTCAAAAGCAGATTGACAAAAGAATCGAAGAACGTCTTTCCACCCAGCAACGGGAGTTTTTTCTAAAACAACAATTAACGGAAATCAAAAAAGAGCTGGGCCTCTCCAAGGGAGATCAGGAAACTGAACTCGAAAAGTTCAGGAAAAGATTGGAGAATCTGAAACTGCCCTCCGAAGAGATTAAAGACCGTATTGAAGAGGAGATGGAAAAATTAAAGGTATTGGAACCCTCCTCTCCCGAGTTTAATGTAACCAGAAACTATCTGGATTGGCTGACAATCCTTCCCTGGGGTGTCACCACTAAAGACAACAACGACCTGAATAAAGCGTCCAAGATACTTAACCATGACCATTACGGATTGGATGACGTCAAAGAGAGGATATTGGAGACCATCTCGGTTGGGGTACTAAAAGGCGATTTGTCCGGATCGATCATTCTGCTGGTTGGTGCTCCCGGAGTAGGAAAAACGTCAATCGGGCAATCGGTCGCCAAAGCACTGGATAGAAAATTCTATCGGTTTTCGCTTGGGGGGATGAGAGATGAAGCAGAGATCAAGGGACATAGAAGAACATACATTGGTGCGATGCCGGGAAAATTTATCCAGGCTTTGAAAACCTGTAAAACTTCAAACCCGGTGATCATGCTGGATGAAATCGATAAAATCGGTGCCAGCTTTCAGGGCGATCCTGCTTCTGCATTGCTTGAAGTTCTTGATCCCGAGCAGAATAAGGATTTTCTTGACCACTATATTGATGTGCGTTTTGATCTCTCCAACATTTTGTTTATCTGCACGGCCAATCAACTGGAAACCATACCGGGGCCTTTACTGGACAGGATGGAAACCATCAGACTCTCGGGTTATATCCTGGAAGAAAAAATGGAGATCGCCAAACGATATCTGCTCCCCAAACAACTGAGATTACATGGTCTAAAAAAAGAGCAGGTGAAGATTTCAAAAGCTGTTCTCAGGAATATCATTGATGGTTATGCGCGTGAAGCCGGTGTGCGGAATCTGGAAAACAATATTAAAAAGATATTTAGAAAATGCTCCAAAGAGATAGTACAGAACGGAGTCAAGGAGATTAAAATCGAAAAAAACGAACTTTCCAATTGGCTTGGACGCAGAATGTTCTCCGCAGAAAATATTTATAAGAAACCGGTTCCTGGCGTAGTAATGGGTCTGGCCTACACAAGCATGGGAGGAGCAACACTTTTTATTGAGGCGACAAATGTAAAGACAAAAGGACCAGGATTCAAGCAGACAGGCCAGTTGGGGAAGGTGATGATTGAGTCGTCGGAAATAGCATATAGCTACGTTCGATCCATTCTAACGCAAAAAAAGGAGGCTGATTTTTTTAACGGGAATTCTATTCATCTGCATGTTCCGGCAGGTGCAACTCCTAAAGACGGTCCTTCGGCAGGGATTACCATGGCTTGTGCTTTATACTCTCTGGCCAAAAATCAGAAAATCATCAATGATGTGGCCATGACCGGTGAATTGACTCTAACCGGGAAGGTGATGCCCATCGGCGGTTTAAAGGAGAAGGTTATTGCCGCCAAGAGAGCTAAAGTAACAACACTGGTGTTTCCTGCAGAAAACAAAGAGGATTGGGAAGACCTTGAAGAGCATATCAGAGAAGGATTAACGCCCCATTTTGTCAGTCAGTTTTCCGAGGTGCAAAAAATATGTTTTCCTAAAACTAACCGATAAAATCATTACTGCTAACCCGGAACCAAAGGCAACAGAAAATTTTTGATTAATAGCTAGTGACTGTCAATGCTCACTTATAGCAGTAACTTGCAGGGTTATGGATAGAATATCGAGAAATCCGAATGGCGAAGAAGGATTTTCCTATGACAATACGTAAATTTTCAATTGAAGATGCTGAATTCTGTCACAGGATACGGTGCGAATCGTTTGAATCCAACTTTTTAGATGAAATTGGTGAAGAAGCTGTAAATGCGGGAATAAAAGCCTATACCCCGGATTATTTTATTCAAATGGCTGAAAATAATGAATTTTTCATTTCGGAGTCCTCCGGTCAATCTGCCGGCTTCTTTACTTTCAAACAGGTTGTCAAAACAACCGCAGAACTGGTTTTGATCTACTTCGATGCCAGATATCACCAAAAAGGACTGGGTCGGCTCTGCTGTGAATTTATCGACCATTGGATAATGGAGAATTGGATGGAGGTACGGACTATTTTTGTCGATACCATCATCCCTAAATACAATGGTAACTTTTACAGAAAAATGGGATATCAGGAATCAAGGCAAGTGGTCTGCGAGTTTCCGAAAATGGCTGTTTCGGCAACCCGGTTTGAAAAGCGGTTGAAGGTGTGTTAACAGATTGTCAGCATGATAACTGATCCAAGGATGGAATGTTGTTGGTTTTAAGGATACTACAGATAAAAGAGGTCTCTGTTTTTCCAGATAATGGGGTTGGCAGATACCTTTATTTCTTACCTTGTTCTTGTCTGATACCTCCCCCATACTGAGCGTAACAAGACTTTTGACAAATACTATTATAGGGTGTAATTTCTTCCTTCGTGATTCTTAAAGTCAATTAGTAATACTGACGTCCTTTTTTAGATACAGCTATGATATTATAGCATTAACCTCATCTTCCTAAGAAAAATGGTTTTACAAAGAAAAATGCCGCTCAAAAAAACGGAACGAGTCACTAAATACTTAAACGATCTGTACCGTACCAATCCTAAAAAGTTTTCAAAATTGACCTATGGCAAATTGTGCAAAATGGCCGAATTCTCAGATATAGGAGAAAATACCCTCAGAAAGTGCACGGTGGAATTTAAGGCAGAGCATTCATTGGGCAATGACATATTGCCCATAAAAAAACTCGATTTTGAACGAAACAAACCTCTCAAGAAATTTGATCAGATTACCAATTTTTTGAATAATCTTTTTCAAACCGATAAAAAGAAGCTTCGGAAGCTGGACTTAAAAGAACTGTGCATGATGCCCGAGTTTTCAAAAATTGGAGAACGAACTATTTATAATGCGTTTAATGAATTCAAAGCTGCTCATCCCGATCTTTACCCACAAGAACTCAAAGTTATAAAAAAGAATCTTGTTTTGGACTACTTGAATCGATTAAAGAAAGATGATGCCAAAGCATTGCCTTATCTATCTTCGAGAAAATTATTAGCGGTGCCCGAATTAAAAGGAGTCGGGAAAACCACTATCGTAACAACACTATCCGAGTATAAAAAGGTAAACCCACGGTTTTTTTCCGGTAAAAAATCCAACCTCAAAAAAACCGAAAAATCCATACGTGAAAGGAACAAAAGACCTGCAAAGCAGCAAAGAAAACAAAACTTCAGCAAACAAGGCAAAGTTTATCAGTATATGGAAAAGCTTAAAGCCAAACTATCTCCGGAAAAACTCTATGATTTAAAAGCTGCTGATATATCCTCCGCCCGTGAACTCCAAGGCATCGGGGCAACTTCGATCAGTTCCGTGCTATCAGACTATAAACGGGATTTTTTTGTTGGATGTGCAAATGAGATAAGACCTGGAGTGAAAAAAAGGAAACGCAAAAAGTAAACGCAATACCTGCCAAAAAAATGATGAATGAAGTTATAACTCAAATTTCGCACCCTTGTTTTGCACTTTAAAATACTCTTCCAAGACTTTGATGTAAGGTGTTTTTTTAAAAAAGCTCTCAGCCGTCTGCTTTCAGCTTTATTTCGTGCACCCTCGGTGCGTTTAATTAAATATTCAGTTAAGAAGCGAAGCGATTAAAAATTAAAACTGATTGCTTTCGGAGTGGACTCATAAATATCTTTTTAAAATAATCAGTAAGTGATATGTTAGCCATCTGGAAATCTTTTTTTAGGACGAAAAACAAACTGTCTAAAATAATGAAATAATACTGATGAGTATGGAAATCGAGCAACGACTTAAAGGCACCAGGAAAAGAGCTGTTTTTCAAGAATTGTTTATGAACAGCATCCATTTTCCGTTGGCAAATGTTTTTTTGGAGTTATTGATTGAAGGTCCACGTAATTATATCAGGGAACCCGACTTCTATACAATAATGGTGGCCTGTTTGGTTCAGGCTTATTTTCTTGGGACCTGGCAGTACCAGGGAAAGTCTCGTCGCTTTTTGGGAAACCTGATTGCCCCCGCAATTTATACTGTGATTGAGGGGCTAATTGAAGGAGCCAGATTCTTTACTGCACCCCATCACCTGGCTTATTGGGGATTTGCCCTTAGCATCGGCCTCCTCCAGGAAATCAATAAAAAACCTTCGTCATACCTGTCAGATGTTCTTACGGTTTTAGAGCACCTGATTCGCACCAGTATTTTGCTGGTCATGTACGCAATCTTCGAAGGCATGACCGAATCAAAGTACAACTCGATCGGAAGTTTTTTATCCAATGACAGCCATGTTTTCGTCGCAATTGTTATCCCACTGTTAGGGCTGGTAGTGGGCTTCACCAACGTGATTGCAAACCGCTATCTGTCAATGCTGCAAGAGACTGCGGCTCAACTGAAAAAGTATTCAGAGTGGTTACTTGGACGAGATCTTTTATCTGCTGCCATAACGGACGCAAACACCTTGTCACTCCAAAGAAGAGAGCGCACGGTTCTTTTTATGGATATACGGGGATTCACAAGTTGGAGTGAAAACAAATCTCCGGAAGTCGTTGTGGAGATGTTGAATTCCTATTTTGAAAAGGCGGAACAGATCTGGAAAGCTTCTGACGTGATCAAGACAAAACATACGGCAGATGAGATAATGGCTGTCTTTCCATCAGAGTACGGAGCAATTAAGGCTGTTGTTCAATTGAATCAGGAGATTAGTGTTTTTTTAAAAAGATTTGATTTATCAGCCGGAATTGGAATTCACCAGGGATATCTGGTCGAAGGATTAATAGGCAGTGAGGATGTCAAGATGTATGATGTTATAGGTGACACCGTTAATACTGCCAAACGGATTTGTGATCAAGCTGGAGGCGGTGAAATCCTGATTTCTCAAGAAGTATATGCGAAGTTGGAAACCGTTGTGACTGCTCATGAGCCCAGGTTTTTAAAAGCCAAAGGAAAGAGTGAGCCTCTTAAGGTTTTTCCGGTCAAGGGTTTTAAAGGCTTATAAGAACATGAGCCAAGTCTTCAATACAAACTCTCCTGCAATCATGCATGCTCAAGAAAGGCATATTTCCATAAAGCTCATTCAACGGCTCTTAAATTAGGATGCATAAATACATGAGTTCGATTTTCTTTTTGAGAATTGGAGAAATTTCTTATGACTGAAAAACCAACCTATGAAGAGCTGGAACAAAAAATCAGAGAGTTAGAGCTGAATCAGCTTAAGAACAATCAAATGGAGGCTACTCCCCCTGCCGTCGGGGAGTGGCAATCCCATAAAATCGATTCAAAATTGAACCTTGATATCGATATTCCGGATCTTGAGCTTGACACCATTATTAATATCGACGAGATCCAATCGATTATGGATGATTTCTGGCATCTTACCAAGATGGCAACAGCCATACTTGATCTGAAAGGTAAAGTAATCGAAGCGACAGGATGGCAGGATCTATGTACCAAATTTCATCGGATTAATCCCAAGACCGCACAAAATTGTACCGAAAGTGATCTCTTTTTAGCAAAGAATCTCAAACCGGGTGAATATATCGATTATAAGTGTAAAAATGGCCTGTGGGATGTTGTTACTCCACTTTATGTTGGATCAAAACACTTGGGAAATATCTATGCCGGACAGTTTTTTTATGATGACGAGCAAGTGGATGAAGACCTGTTTATCAGACAAGCTGAAGAATACGGATTTGACAAAGAGTCCTACCTGGAAGCATTTCGGCGTATACCAAGGCATAGACGAGAAGAAGTGGCTCATTTAATGAGTTTCCTGGTTAATTTTACTACCTATATCTCCGGGATCAGTCTCGCGAATCTTAAACTTGAAAAAGAGATCCGTGAACGTAAGCGTGTGGAAGAGACACTGCAAAAAAGAGAAGCACACTTGCAGACACTGATTGAGAATATACCCGATCTGATTTGGTTGAAGGATTCGGAAGGTGTCTATCTTTCCTGTAATTCCAAGTTCGAGCGTTTCTTTGGTGCCAGGGAAGCTGATATTGTGGGTAAAACAGATTATGATTTCGTGAACAAGGAATTGGCCGACTTTTTCTGCGAGAAAGATAAGGTGGCCATGGCAGCAGGCAAGCCCACCATGAACGAAGAAGAAGTAACTTTTGCTGATGATGGACACAAAGAGCTGCTTGAAACCGTTAAAACACCCATGTTTGATACCGAAGGCAAGCTTATCGGTGTGCTGGGTATTGCCCGCGATATTACCGAACGTAAGCAGGCGGAAGAAAAACTGATAAAGGCGCAGACTTATATATCAAATATCATCGATTCCATGCCGACCATGCTCATTAGTGTAGACACTGAAGGAAAGGTGACCCAGTGGAACATGGAGGCTCAGCAGGCAACAGGTGTGTTGACCAGGGATGCGGTGGGGCAGCCGCTTACCAAAGTCATACCCCGGCTTGCTTCTGAAATGGAACGAATCCGTCGGGCCATCTCAGAACGATGTGAACAAACAGGTTCCAAAATTGCTCGCCAGGAAGACAATGAAACCCTTTATGAAGATATATCCGTCTATCCCCTTATTGCCAATGGTGTGGACGGTGCGGTCATTCGCATTGATGATGTGACTGACAAGGTGCGGATGGAAGAGATGATGATCCAGAGTGAAAAGATGATCTCTGTTGGTGGATTGGCAGCAGGAATGGCTCATGAGATCAACAATCCCCTGGCTGGAATGATGCAAACGGCACACGTCATGAAAGATCGTCTTTCCGACACGGAGATGGCTGCCAACAAACGGGTTGCAGCCAAAATTGGCATCAGCATGGACGGTATCAAAACCTTTATGGAAGAAAGAGGTATCCTGCGTATGATTTCCTCCATAAACGAATCGGGACATAGAGTGGCGGAGATTGTGGAAAATATGCTCAGTTTTGCCCGAAAAAGTGACTCTGCCGTGATAGACCATGATTTGAACGGGTTGATGGATAAGACACTGGAACTGGCTGCCACCGACTATGATCTTAAAAAACAATATGACTTTAAACTGATTGAGATTAAAAAGGAATATGAAAACAACTTGCCGGAAGTGCCTTGTGAGGGTGCCAAAATTCAGCAGGTTCTGCTCAATATTCTTAGAAACGGGGCCCAAGCCATGCAGAATGCTAAAACAGAAAAACCCGTGTTTATCGTCCGGACGTGGCTTGATAAAGGGCAGAAAACAGTCTGCCTGGAGATAGAGGATAACGGTCCCGGAATGGATGAAGTAACCTGTAAACGGATATTTGAACCATTCTACACCACAAAACCTGTCGGAGAGGGAACCGGACTTGGTTTAAGCGTATCCTATTTCATTATTACCGAAAATCACGGAGGTGAGCTAACGGTTGAATCCCGGCCTGGCTCCGGTTCCAAGTTTATTATCCGCCTGCCCCTTGAAAAAAGGAAAGATTGAGCGAGTCATGAGGGGCAGGTTTTGTTCACTGTATTAAGGATTCTTCCGACGCGACTTCTATGTTAATAAAGCTTCTTCAACGAAGTCCAGCCGGTCCTGACCGAAGAACATCTCTTCTCCCACAAACATGGTCGGGGCGCCGAAGGCTCCCCTGCTTACCGCTTCATCGGTGTTCGCCCTCAACTTGTCCTTGATCGACTGCCGACTTGTAGCTTCCACAAACGCCTCAGGATCAATCTGAATTGATTTCAGAACTTCAGAGACAACCGCCGGATCATTCATGTTTTTCTCCTCCAGCCATACAGCTCGAAACATGGCTGTTGAATATCGCTCCTGTGTGTTCTGTTCACCTGCCCAAATTGCACCGCGCATCAACTGGATAGTGTTTATTGGAAAATAAGGATTGAATTTCATTGGAACATTATAGCGTTTTGAAAAACGGGTAAGATCTTTGAGCAGCCACGTGCCTTTAGCCGGAACACTCATGGGGGAGCTGTTTCCCGATGATTTAAAAACTCCGCCAAGCAGAAATGGTCGGTAGATAAGCTCGGCACCAGTTCGCTCTATGATGGCAGGTAGCTGGGTGTAGGCAAGAAACGTCGCCGGACTGACATAATCGAAAAAAAACTCAAGCTGTTTACTCATAGCACTCTCCATATGCTGGTTCACGGATTCATCTTGCTTTTGGATCATGCTCAAAGTTTTTTCCTATTTTCCAGCAATGTCAATTCAAATGTTGAACCGCATGTTCTTGCAATCCCAGTTGGTAATCATGCACTTCAAAATCAGGAAAACTGCAGCGGCGATATTTTTGATTGTTCATATTGATGATCACTTCCGATTTGCTGTTTAGTTTTATTGTCCGGTATTTTCAAATTTCAGCGCTAAGTTGAGTGTTTTAAAAGGACCCTCATTAAAATTACAATTTCAACCTTACTTTTATGTGTATTGTTATGCTAAAATTTAGCTTATCGGGTCTTCAATTGGTTTATCAATAAAGCCCTATCCAGGATAAACGGAATAATCAATAATTTGAACAATAAACCAAAATGCCCAGCCTATCCCTTTTTTATAGTTCTCATTCAATACCACTAGGTTTTGAGGAAAATCGGCGGAGACAGCTGTTTTTTCCTATTAACTTAGTTATTTCTCTTACGCTATTCATCTTTGGGGTGTTCCATATTTCTTATGGAAATCTGACATGGGGGATCATTGATGTACTGTTTAGCCTTGTTCTCATTGGAGGACTTGTTAACATTCGAAAACAAACCTCCGGGTTGATCCAATTTAGAATGTCGGTATCGGGCTTGATTCTATTATCCCTTTATTGGTTTTATACTGGTGCTTCAAACGGCGATGCCAGTATCTGGGCTCTAGCCTTTCCTGTTTATGCTTTTTTCGTGCTTGGGAAAAGAGAAGGATTAATCTGGGTGGTGAGCCTCTACATAACCTGCTTGATATTATTTGTACTACCTCAAGATATTACTTATATCTATACTTATTCTCTCTCTTTTAAAGTCAGGTTTATAGGTACATTAACTTTGATCACTGTTATAACTTACGTCTTTGAACTGACAAGATCACAATTCCAGGAACAACTGCAATCCGAACAAAAAAAGCTGGTTAAGGAGAAACAAAAGCTGGCTGAATCAAAGGATGAAGTGGACCTTATCAATGATCGATTAATGGAGACAAATAGTCTGCTCGAAGAGGAGATGGAGGAGAGAAGAAGAATAGAGGATGAGTTGGTTTCATCACATGATGAACTCGATTTAAGGGTTAGGGAGAGAACCGCCGAGCTCAGTATGATGAATGAAGAGTTAAAAAAGGAGATCAGTGAACGGAGCAGAACCGAAGAAAGACTTAGAATCAGCGAACAGCGCTTCTCACTTTTTATGGAAAATTTGCGTGCAATTGTCTTTATTAAAGATTCTAATCACCGAATAGTTTATTTCAACAAGTACATGAGTAATATGGTTGGTGACAGTCAACTGGAAGGGAAAAAATCCACGGAAATATTTCCCGATGATCTGGGCAATAAAATGGAGGATGATGATGCCATTGCTCTATCCAAAGGCCACTACGTTAACACAAGAACAATAAAGGAAAAAAACGGGGAAGAGAATATCTACAGACTATACAAATTTCGTATTGATCAAATCGGCAATCCCCCTTTGATCGGGTGTATTGGTCTGGATATATCGGAGAGTCAACGGGTAAAAAGAGAACTTATCCTGGCAAAGGAAGCTGCAGAGCAGGCAAATGTAGCAAAAAGTAACTTCCTCGCAACAATGAGCCATGAGCTGCGAACACCAATGAATGGTGTTCTGGGAATGGCCCAACTTCTGGAAAATACCAAGTTAACCAAAGAACAGCAAAACTATCTCCGGTTTATACTGAGTTCGGGTTCCGCCTTGTTAAAAGTTTTGAGCGATATCCTTGATATTTCTAAAATAGAAGCCGGAAAACTTTCCTTTGATTCAACAGCATTCAATCTGAAACAAACAATCGAAGATATTATTCATCTTTTTTCAGGATCATCAGACATCAAAGGAATTGATCTCAATTACCACATCGAGGAATCCATACCCGTTACATTGTACGGAGATCCCTATCGCTTGGGACAGGTACTTACAAATATTATCGGCAATGCTTTAAAATTTACAGAGTTGGGGAGGGTAAGCCTCTCAATTAGCAGGATTTCGATAAAAGAAGGAAAGATTGATCTAAGATTTGAGATTTCGGATACCGGGATTGGAATTTCTCCGGAGAATGTTTCCCATGTTTTTGAATCATTCGCTCAAGAGGACAGCTCCACAACAAGAAAATACAGTGGAACCGGATTAGGCCTGACAATTGCGAAGAATATTGTCGAACTGATGGGCGGAGAAATCGGGGTGACAAGCGAAGTGAATGTGGGGAGTACCTTCTGGTTTGAGTTGGCATTTCGAACAGAGGAGAATCGTACCGATACTCCCGGTCCGGTTTCAGACAAAGAGTATAAAACAGCAACTCTTGTAGACTATTCAGCCGATAACCGATTCCTGGTTGTCGAAGATGATCTGGTCAGCCAGCTGGTAATTTCCGGTATGTTAAACAAGCTCGGTTACAAAGCTGATATAACCACCAATGGTAAACAAGCTCTCAAAAAACTTGAGGAAAATGATTATGCCATCATCCTGATGGATTGTTTAATGCCAGAAATGGATGGGTTTGAAACCACACGTCGTATAAGAGAGAAGGAATCCAAAGACCGGACAACAAGCCCTATTCCTATTATTGCTCTAACAGCTAAAGGTATGAAAGGAGATGAAGCGCTTTGCCAAGAGGCCGGTATGGATGGATTCCTATTGAAACCGGTTAATTTCAAGGAACTGGCAGCGGTACTTCATAAGCTCCTTGTCAAAAATGGATGATTGTCGATATTGGATAACAATAAGAACAATGTTATGAGCATATGATTTGAGTGTATGAATTAAAATAAAAATAAAGGGATTGTGGTTTGTGTATAAGGGAATAGGCAGATTTACCGATCCCGTTAAAATATAAAAAAGAGGATTAAAATGGTAACTTCAATCATCCTGATTAATGCTGAAAGAACCAGAATCAACGATGTCGCACAAGAACTGGCAGGCTTTGACGGCATTTCAGAAGTATATTCCGTTAGCGGCAAATATGACCTGATTGCAATAGCACGGGTTAAGTCCAACGATGAACTTGCAAATCTGGTGACCAATCAACTCATTAAGGTGGATTCTATCATAAAAACAGAAACCTTCCTGGCTTTCAGGGCTGTCTCCAAACACGACCTGGAAGCCATGTTTTCGATCGGTGCCTAAAAACAGATGATCCAAGATTTTTTAGAGCGCTGCAAAGAGTTCTGAAACACCCCAACTCCTGTTTATCCGCCATCATATTCGATTTCAAACTGGAGTTTCACCTGAATCTTCAAAATCCAGAAACCGGGGCGTTTATGGATGATTCTTTTCCCCTTTGTACTTATCTTCCCCAAACCCTTAATGCTCTGGAATATATTGAGTATTTAGCCAATTCTCAACATCGGCCCGTTCAACTTACCGGTTAAAACATGATAATACTGACAAATCACAACAAAAAAAGATTGTGATCAGGTTTTACCGGATGGTTGAAATTTAAAATAATCAACTGACGATAAAATATTGTTGTTATCGAACAATTTCATAGACAATACTCAAGAGTCACTTTCAAATATCAATTATTGTAACTGCCAGTGGAGTGCTGGTTAACATCTCCCCTCCGTTTGAAGTGACTTTAATAGGACATTCCAGACGCATACCTCCAACTCCCGGGATTGTGATAGATAAAAACGCGACTTCAATAACATTTTCCTCAAGGAGAATTCCGGTAAATTCTTCACTGTTACCGATAGGTGGATACCATTCGTGACCTAGTACACCCAGCCCATGTCCGAAAAAAGGAACCGTATATTGAATATAACCAATTGCAGTAAGGGTGTCGTTTACCGAATGCCAGACTTCTCCGATAGTATTGCCTGCCTTAAGATTTTTCACCAACGTTTCTGCTGCGCTGAGATATGCATCAGCCAGTTTCTGTTGCTCCTTGCTTGGTTTTCCAAGAATAAAATTATGCGAAAGATCAGACATAAAGGTTCGGTACATCTGTCACTGTCTGTTCCAGCAGGTTTGCGAAACCTAAAATATCAATAAATGCTACAACACGGTTTTGATACATGGTTAATATCCTCACCCAATCTTAAGATCACAATTTGTGATCTCAAGATTTCGTTTTGTGTAATTCAATTGATATCAACTGAAGTGATCTAATTACTTCATTCTTTTGAGCAGCTTGTTTTTCAAGTTGTTCGATACGCCTTTTTAACTGTTCGTTTTCTAATAAAATTTTCTTCGTTTCTGTGAACGTGTCAACTATATGCTTTGCAACTTGATGAGCTACATTGGAACGTAAAACAGTTGCGAGCATGTATATTCCTTTTTCTGTGAAAGCGGTTGGTGGATATCTTAGGCCACCCCAATTTCTTGAAATCACATTTTGTGATTTCAAATGTTCTCAGAAACTGCCAAATTCTTGTTGATCCAGCTGAAACGCATATTCTTCACCAAATCGCGGGAGATTACGCTTATATTGCTGATTTATTTTCCGAGCTTCTGTATCGAAAAGAACAGCTAAGTCCCTATCAAGCATTACTCTTTGATTTCGAATCGTGTATACACGATTGCCCATATCTATATTGGAAACAAGACCTGTTGTTTTCACCGTTTGTTTTGTCATCTATATGATACCTTTAAAAACACCATTATAACCGGCTGCTGCATTGATGGTGGTTTAACGATGCTCTTTGCCACGGATCTCAGGGAAAACAACCCACCGAGGGCGATATGCAGTCCGGTTTATAAATTTGTTATCTTTTACAATCTATCGAATTCTTCAGGTTCAATGTCTTTAATCTTAGAAAGGGCTTTTCTGAATTTCGCTTTGCTTGATTGCTTTGCACGTTTCTCCAAATACTCAACGGTCATCAATGCTGACATTTTTTCGGCCGCTGCTGAAGATATGAATTGATTGATGGAGATACCATCCTGTTTTGCAAGTTTTTTAATTTGATCATGCAGTGAATCTGGGATTCTTAGGCTTAGTGTACTCATTTTATAACCTTTATTAGTTTAAGAAATTCTTGAGGTGTTAAAGATTTCAACCCAAATTTGTCTACATTTCTGAAGTCTTTCTTGTTGTATGTAATGATAAAATCACTTTCTGACTCAACAGCGACCTCTAACACCAAATCATCTTTGGGATCTTTTAAATATGGTCTCCAGAGAAAATAGATCTCTCTTTTGTTCCCAATCTCAGCCAAGTAGTCCAAAATATCATCGATAACTGATACTGTGAGACCGATTAGTTTAGGGCTACGTTTCGCAACTGCTTCGTATTCAATGAACAAGGGTACTGAAAGTGAAAACTCAAATAAACCTTTGTCTATGATTGACAGCAGTTTGAATGATGCTCCTTTTGATGAACGCAAAGCCGATAGAAGGACATTTGTATCGATGACAATTTTGTATTTTTTCATAATGGTATTGTATTCGATACCAGATTAAACGTCAAGATTGAAATAACCAGAACTCTAGTATAACCTGCTGCCACACCAAATTTTAATCCAAGGTGAACCTGCCAAAATCACACAACTTAAGGTCAGCAGCGGCGGTATGCAGTCAGGTTCATACATTTGTTCTGTTTATCTTTTTCCCTTATTCTCAAATAAATTAAGGCTATTCAACAACTCTGCGGGAGAATAAACAGGGAGTGTTCCTTTCTTAAACCCCTGTCGGTCTCTTGTTACTATACCTTGAGTTTGGTTGTGAAGTGCAACTTGATAGAGTACAGTATCTTCATAATCAGGGAAATCCAAGGATAGGCTAGTTTTTAACACCAAATGATCAACTGATCCAATTTCAAACAAGTTTAATAATTTAGCAATTACTTGTTTAGTTTCCTTCTTTCCAAGTTGTTTGGAAATTAGATAGTAGAGTGTAGTAATTGTTGTTGCTCCTAATACTCCAACTAGCTTTCTTTGTTCAACTTTGGCAAAGAGTTTCGCTGCATTTCCTAAAAACGGCTGACGAGCCAAAAACACATCCAGAATGATGTTGGTATCAAAAAGAATTTTCACAAATATTTCTCCTCCAAATAATCCCGATAATCAGACTCATCCACTGGAGATGATAATATCCCAACTAACGATTGGGTAATGGGAGGTAATTTAGAATCAGTTTTTTTACTTTGTTGCACTAAAAGTGAAAAATAATCCGCAACTATTTTTGAAACAGATTTCCCCTCGCTTGCAGCATATTCTTTAGCCTGGTTGATCAACTCTTCTTCCAGTCTTAACGTTAGTTTATTTTGCATAATAATACTCCTGAGATTTAAACTGAGTGCATGACGTATTCATTGGATAGTTTAATACGCCACAAGAGTCGTGTCAACATTATTTCTTTGAGGAGTTTAAGAATGGAAGGTAGTTGAAAACAGAATGCCATGCTAAGCCGCCGCCTGTACGGTTTTTACGTATAGATGTTACTTGCCAAGATCAATCAACTTTGATTCTGCAAGGGCGCGATGGCGGTCGGTCTTTAGCAATTTGTTAGCTGATATTATGCAATAAATACAGCTTATTATAGAGTTGATATTTGTGTTGCCTATTCAAGAATATATTGTGTATTATATGTATGTTACTTG
>JAHJTV010000011.1 GCA_018829445.1 bacterium | reverse complement strand
TTTATCAGAATTCCAGTATCGCTTTAATCGACGCTTTAATTTGCGGTCACTATTTATCAACTTAATCTATACAGCCGCACACACTCCTCCTTTACCTTGGAGGCTTCTACAAAGGGCTGTGAATTATAAATAATCAGATAAAAAATTCTTAAATATGATCATATTTGAGTTTTTCGGAGGTTGTTGTCGGGCTTCTGGAATGAGAATTTGAAGCCAGGTACTCAGTATGATCAATTTGGAAAAAATAAATGAGTTGGTTAATTAACCATGTTTTTACAGTAAAGATTTAAAGAATTCAAATGAATTGGTGTGTTGGGTATTGAATCGGTAATTTTGTTTTTACGATAAATAATCTTGTAAGGATTTTGGCGACACGGAGGGTTCGTGCTGGTAGGTTTGTGGATGGTGGGGGCTGGGAGTTCTCATTTTTGTGACAAAAAGGAGGTTTCTTCCGGGGAATCTTAGCTGGATTATATTCTTCGATGAAACGTTAGTTCAGAATCATCTCCAATAAAAGAATCAGTGTGGGTGGAATGTTCGGATTTACAAGGGGTTAAAATGCAGGTGTTTGAAATTAAGAAAAGAAATGAAGAATAACCAAAGGATTTTGCAGTCTATAGAAGTGTGGTCAGGTTGATCAGTTTCGCATTTGGTTTTGGTTCGACGAGAGCCAAGGAGGGCATATTCGATTTAGTCGGTGTGGGGCTTTTTGGTTGTTGGGGTTCTCTTATCTTCGGTTTTATAAAGAAGTTCTCTTTTTTTGGTTGCCATGAACTCCAATAGTCCCTCATGTTTTTCGTGGAGATCTCCGACCTGATATTCCAGTTGATCGATCTTTTCCGATTTTCTGTCGAGTTGAAGATTTAATTCCTCAATTATCCTGTTTTTTTCTGCCAGTTGTTGCTCAAGCATTTCTTGTAAGAACCTCTTATCTTCCCGACATTCGATTATTTCTGCTTTTAATTCGGCTATGATTGCGCGGAGTTCTTTGACCTCCTTGTTTACATCCTGAACGGGTTGAGGTGTCTGTGTGGACGCGGCAACCTGTTGGGGGATCGTCCGTTTGGCTTGAGAACTAACCTGATATCTGCTGTCCGGGGCTTCTCCGACTCTTAATACTTCATTGGTGGCTATTGTTTTTCCCGGTACAATGTGTTGCAGATCGAGAAACGATTCAGGAGGATTTCCCTGGCTGCAGGGCAGAGTCCTTTGGATTTTCCGTCGTAGATCCGGCCGCCTTTTCTTGGTTTCTGACCAGGGGGATAGGTTTTTAACCAGCTTTCCCGGATCGGCATTTTCAGCGCCTGTTCTGCCTGTTCTTTTGTTACCGGCGGCGGGATCTTTCCGGGTCTCCCTGATTCCCCATTTAATTCTTCAGTTATCCGAGCAGCGTTATAGCGTTCATCATCCCAACCCGCCCAGTGTTAATGGACAGTTATAATGACCCAAAAACGGCCAATAATTTTGACCCACCTTCACCTCAAAATCACCCAATGAGGATATTACCTGAATCCGAAAACGAGGTGGAGGATTTCTGCAGTATTTACTTCCTGCCCAAACGAAAGGAGTCGGTGTTTGATCACTTTAAAATGGACGGCATTCTGAACAGGCCGGTTTTGAACGGTTCAGGGCATTGGGAGCAGAGGGAGAGCAGGAATCGTTCAAGAGTCTGCTGGTGAGTTTCAGAAATCTCTATGGTTTTCTCTCCCAGGTAATCCCCTGCCAGGATTCCGATTTGGAAAAGCTTTATACCTACCTGAGATTCCTGCTTCTGAAATTGCCACGACGCACTTCGGGAGAAGGATACATGGTGGAGGATGAAGTTGAGCTGCAGTATTATCGGCTGCAGAAAATAAGTGAGGGCAGAATAGATTTGAACGAAGGGAAGGTTAACCCGCTGAAAGGGCCTGGTGACGTGGGAACTGGAAATAGTGAAGATGATCTCATCCATCTTTCTGAATTGATTAACATTCCTAATGAACGTTTTGGAACGGGATTTACCCAGGCCGACCAGCTCTTTTTTTATCAGATTCAGGAGGAAGCGTCTGCCGATGATTCCTTGCGACAAGCCGCGTCCGTCAATACCCTGGAGAACTTCTGACATGTGTTTGAAAAGGCGTTTGAAGGATTGGTGATTGATCGGATGGAAGGAAACGAGGAGACTTCACCCGGTTAATGAGTGACACGGACTTCCGCCAGATTGCTTCCGATCATATTCTGCAGCAGGTGTATCACTCCCTGAAAAAAGGCACCGATTCTGATGATCAGCCGGAAAGATACTTGGACGAAGAAGAGGAAACAATTATGAATGATAGAACTTGAATTTATCATTATAAACGGTCGGTATTAATGATAATAGCCTGCTGCTCCAATGGACGTCTGATAATCAAAATGACAAAGCCTCAATGGAGGTGAACGATCTACAGGAAAGGTG
Source organism: bacterium (assembly GCA_018829445.1). Taxonomy (GTDB): domain Bacteria; phylum SAR324; class SAR324; order XYD2-FULL-50-16; family XYD2-FULL-50-16; genus JAHJTV01. The sequence continues at coordinate 116,998 of JAHJTV010000011.1, read as the reverse complement.
CTTGCACGACATAGCTTCCACATTGTACAAATAGCTGTCTAATTTAACTTCTTGTATTTAAATGGATCGCGCGGGAGCCTTATAAATGATACTAAGTCGTAGAATTGGTGACAATTCAGCTGACACCTTTGGAAAAGAGGATTTGAATGATCTCTGCGATCTGCTGGCCGCCAAGGATAAGCGGATAAAACAGATTCTTATTGAGTTTGGTTATCCACCCTTTTGGCATCGGAATCCGGAATTCCAAAGTCTTGTGATGATCATCCTGGAGCAACAGGTATCGCTCGCTTCTGCGTTTTCGACCTTTCAGAAACTCAAAGAGAAACTGGTGGATATCACTCCGGAAAACATACAAAAAATGTCAGATGATGATTTTAAAACCTGTGGTTTCAGTAGACAGAAGAAAACCTATGTTGAAGGGCTGGCTGATGAAGTTGCCAATGATAGACTGAATCTGGAGCAACTGAAATCGGAGGATGCCGGCACCATCAGAAAAAAGCTCCTCAAAATAAAGGGAATCGGCAATTGGACGGTTGATATTTATTTACTGAGCTGTCTGCATAAGCTGGATATTTTCCCAATCGGTGACCTGGCTTTAATAAAATCGATGGTTCAGGCAAAGATTATCAAAGAGACAGACTCAAAAGAGGACATTCTTCGTAAAACAGAAAAGTTAAAACCCTATCGATCAATTTTTACTATCATTATGTGGCATCGTTACATTAAAAGTAACAATATTCAGGTTCAGTTTGATTTGTAATGGACGGTGTTATACTCAGTTGATAATGGAAAGATTGCAGGGAAACAAAAATGCGCTGTTTGAGAAATCGATGTTTTTGTTCAGGTAATCTTATGGAAGACCTGGGAACTGAGCAGGATTGGAATTCCATTGTTTAACACCTAGTTATTCAGTTTTTTTTGGGTTTCTTGTCTTTTTTTTTTGTTAGGACTAATATGGAATAAGTCTATCCGGAACTGGACAGTAGTTTTAAGGAGATTAACCATAGGTTTTTTATGTTGGAAACGAAGATTATACCAATAAAACTGCAATGAGTATGAGGGATAAAACGAGGGAAGACCCCCTCAATGAATTGGTGAACCTGCGAGAACAGGTTAGGGTATTAAAACAGAGGCTTGATGGGATCTCCAAATGCAATGAAGTTGAAGGGGATTCCGGCAGGTTTTATTGTCAAAGTTTTCAAGATGCTCCTGTCGCTGTTTTCGTATTCAGAGGGGAACATATCATTGATCTGAACAAAGAAACCGAGAGGATTTATGCTTTAACCGGCAATCAGATAAAGGTTAATCCATATTTGTCTCTGATATATGAAGAGGATCGCGATGTTGTTAAGATGCACTTTGACACGCAATTGAAAAGTGATTCTCCTTTGCCCCCTTGTATTTATAGAATCATTTGTGGGAAAAGCCAGGTCAAATGGGTTGAACTACGGTCCATGTCATTTAAGGGGGGAGATCATCCTTCCGTTGTCTGTTTTCAGATTGACATTTCGGAGCGGCATAAAACTGCCCAGAACCGTGAACTGTATCAGGAACACCTGGAAGAGATGGTTAAACTGCGATCTGTGGAGTTAAAAGAGGCGTTGATACAAGCAGAAAAAGCAAACCAGGTTAAAGATGCTTTTCTGCAAAATATGAGTCATGAGTTTCGAACCCCCATTCACCACATAAACAGTTTTTCCCGACTGGGCCTGGAAAAAACGGAAAAATTACTGGCGGAAACGGATGATGATTTTATTAAAAATCTATCCAAGTACTTCCACAATATTAATGAATCCAGTCAGAATCTGTTCCTGTTTATTACAAACCTGTTCGATCTTTCTATTTTGGAAAGCAGGCAGGCTATATATTACCTGAGCAAGCAAAACCTTTCGGAATTATTTAACATAGCAATTAACCACTGTTTGCAGCTGCAGCAGGAGAAAAAAATCACACTGAATCTGGATAAAAATATAGAACGGCAAATAGCAATTGAGTGTGATCAGGAGTGGTTGTTAAAAGTCCTGAAGCATATCCTCTCAAATGCAATTAAGTTTTCACCTAACGGCAGCCGGGTTAACATAACTTTAAATTATCCGGAAATTGAGACAAAAGTCTCCGAAAACAACCTTGTTAAAGTGTCCGTTTCCGATCAGGGGATTGGAATTCCTGAAAACGAATTGGAAATGGTATTTGAAAAATTTACCCAGAGCAGTCTCACCAGAGACGGCGCTGGCGGGAAAGGTATCGGCCTCGCCATCTGTAAACTAATCGTTGAAGATCATCACGGTAAGATATGGATAGAGAAGAACCCGGAAGATGGTGTTACGACACATTTTACTCTTCCCATTCAACAACCTGATGAATCTGAGAGAATTTTCAAAAAACAAAAAATAAAAAAAGAGGACAGTTTTAATAAAATCGGTTTTACTTAGAAAAGACCACCGATAATACTCCACTGATCATTTGATCGAAGAAATCGTATCAATCAACCTTACAATACAATGATGAAAGAAATAATCCTGGAAGCAGTCGATTACTGTTTCACTAACGGAATAGTGAAATACAACTCCCAGTTTGTACTGACACACGCCCCCATCTGTTTGAGCCCGTTTCAAATCCCTGAAGAGGTATTGGATTCCATTGTTGCCCTTACGCCAGTGTATAATGAATTAATGGTGAAAGTGGGAAACAACAGGGATTTTCTTCAAGAACATCTTAAAGCAGTGGCTAAGACAGACCTTTTCATAAAAAAACTGCTGGATCTTCTGTCTGAAACGGATACATCTCATCACTTACAGATATCCCGCAATGATTTTCTATTAACGGATGATAACAATTCGGGGTTGTTGATTCCAAAGCAAGTTGAATTTAACACCATTTCGAACAGTTTTCCCTATCTTTCCGGGAAAGTGTACCAGCTTCATCAGTACATGGTGAAACGGTTGCACTGTCAAGGTAAACTGGTGAAAAATGACCCTCTGGAAGGTGTTGTGGATGCAATGGGAGAGGTCGTAACCTACTATGATGTCCCCAATACTTACCTGCTAATGGTGGTGCAGTCTCAAGAACAAAACCTGTTTGACCAACGGGGCATCGAATATCGTCTGCTGGACAAATACGGTATTCAAACCATTCGTATGACGTTGGAAGAAGTTGCAGAACATGGATGCATCAGGAAAGGACATCTGGTTGTCAACAACAGGGTTATTGCTCTGACCTATTTTCGAGCCGCTTACACTCCAAATGACTATACAACAAATGAGGCTTGGAATGGTCGGATATTGATCGAAAAATCATCCACAATCAAGTGCCCCTCGGTGGGGATGCAACTGGCAGGAGCTAAAAAAATCCAGCAGGTTCTGGCTAAACCCGGCATCATCGAGCAGTTTCTGCCTGCGGAGCTGGCACGAGAGATTAGAAAAAATTTCGCCGCCATATATGAATTGGATGAGAAGGTGAACTCACAAACTGCCTTCGATCTGGCCATGCAATCACCACATGATTACGTTTTAAAACCACAGCGGGAAGGAGGTGGGAATAATCTGTATGGTGAGGAGATGGTAGCCGCTTTGAAAGGATTTAACAATGCTGAAAAACAAGCCTATATTCTCATGGAACGAATTAAACCGCCGGGGGAGACATCAATTCTGGTGGTGGATAAGACAGCAGAGGAAGTTAAAACAGTAAGTGAAATCGGTCGTTATGCCACTTGCTTCTACGATGGCAGCATCATAAATTTTAACAGAGATATTGGTTACCTGGTGCGTACCAAATCGGCGAACCAGAATGAGGGTGGTGTATGTGCCGGATATGCCTGCCTGAATAGCCAGTGTGTCCGATAAAAATCTGACCTTTTTCTTCATAAAAATAAACCATTAAAACAAGGCATCACCAAATCGGATTGTCAGCTTTGACTAAGGTCACAGCAACTATAAATCTGCTGATTACGACATCCTGCATTTAACCTATAGTAATACGTACAGCACAACCTATTATTTCAGAGGGCCACTCCCAGAAAATTCGAAGAGATTTTTTTTCAATTCTACTCGTTTATGATCTTTTGAAATTCATCGATCTTCAGCAAGATAGATAAGACCCTATAAAAGGGTATTACCTTATCTCGACCGATTGCCTGTTAAGCAAAAGATAACCTGAAGAGTAAAAATGGATTGCTATCAGAGATTAAGAAAAGAGGGGGTTATTGTTTTCTTGCAGTAATCTTCAAGGTAACGAGTGGTCTGGTAACTAACTAAAAGAGCAATAATTATGACAAACACCTGTGAATGCTTTGAAAAATGTGATCTGTTTGACTGCGCAACCGCAAAATTACCGTCAACCGCCAAATCTTTTCAGGACAAATACTGCAGAAATGACCATGGCAACTGTGCCCGATATATGATTTTTAAAAAACTGGGTAGAGATTTTGTACCTGCAGACCTGTTTCCCAATGAAAGAGGCAGGGCATTGACCATCTTGGATGCGACTTGATAGCACTCCAATCGCTGTCGCCTCCTGAAATCTCAAAATTGAGTACCAGTCAATGGCGCGCAAATATTGTCGTTGATTTATAGATTTCTGAGAGTTGAGGTGCTAATCTTTTTGTAGTGTTTGGCCATCTCGATGAATTCCAGTAGAATCGGACTCAGGATTTTATTGCGATGCCAGACGGTATAAAAAGATCGGGTGAAGCGAATATTCTTGACTTTGAGCCGGTTGAGCAAACCGCTTACCAGCTCTTTCCTGACGCAATATTGTGACAGACAGGCGAGGGTGTCCTTATTGTGAAGCACTGATTTGACCCCGCCTGCATGGTCCAACTCCATGAACACGTTAACACGCTTGGTATACTCTCCCAGGTGGTGTAGAAATACTTCCCGTGTGCCTGACCCTTTTTCCCGCAATACCCACTTTTTATCCAGGAGTTCCTCGATATCGTACTCTTTAGTTTTGTCGAGATCCAGATCACCTGTAACTATAAATAACTCATCATCTCCCAGAACATCTTTGATAACATCCACACTGTTAAACTCACCCTCGACAAATCCCATATCCACCTGACCGTTCTCAATCATGGAAACAACTTCCTGTGTATTACCCGTTTCCATGTGCATGGTAACCCCTTTGTACTTCTCTTTGAAGCCGTAAATAATCTGTGGAATCAGATAATTGGCAATTGAAGAACTAACCCCGATTTTAAGATCCCCGAAATAGTGTTCATCTTGAAAAAGCTTTTCGGTCTCACTTAATTGCGCAACAATGGGATCTACTTTTTTATAGAAAAGTCGTCCATATTCATTAAGAATCAGCTTCTTATTGATTCGATCAAACAGCTTTTTATCCAGAATTTCTTCAAGTGACTTTATCGCCATGGATACGGCAGATTGTGTTAAGCCGATACATTCGGCCACTCTGCCCAGGTGCGGATTTCGTGCAAGTTCAAGAAAGATCTCTAATTGTCTCAATGTAATATTCATTTTCTGACCTAATTTGAGCTGAAATTTTTTCATACTCTATCCAGTTAGATTACTGTTTGCAAGGCAATTGTTAAAAAATAATGATAGTAATATTAAATTTAATTAATCGTACTTATAAGCTCAGTAATCCTGATTCAATACAATCCATCTGTTTTAATAGCAATTATCCAGGACGCAGGGTTACACCTCCACCTGCCCTCTTCAAAGGCGACCACGTAGGGTCGCCCTACAGCTTAGAATATATTATTTTCGCCAACACTGCTTTAGTTTAGGGCCCTATGGTAATGTATGAAGCATGGTAACGCTCTTACCTTGATCCACAGGGCAATCGCATGAAAATTTCGATGAATACAGCTGTTGTCTGAATTATTTTCAATAAGAAGTTTTGAGAAGAAACCCCAACGGGGGTTCAATAATAAAAGCCCGGGGTCAGCGAACTTATGAGTGCCACCCCAGGAAGGAAGTTATCCCGGGTTGGCGTTCGCAGGCTCACAGACCCCGGGCTATTGATTGTTTATCCCCTTCGGGGAATGGCACAAAAACAGATTGGGAACAAATCGGTTGCCATTTTCCACTGGATGAAAAAAAGGGAGCTTGCAAGGGTTTTCATGCGATTGCCCTGCCTTGATCCATTATTGGTTTGCCTGAATTCCATTTCTAAGTCAGAATAAAACTTGTTTTGTTTTTTGCTGCAATATCGAGCATAATCAGCTACAAGCAGGTGCTGTTTTAATGATGCCAGTTAAAACAAGGATATACTACTATACCAAGTCAATCCCATAATTTACACCAGGCAGGAAAAAATCGATGACACTTGAAAAGCTTAAAGAAACGGCTAATTATTTAAAATCAAGAACCCCAGTTATTCCTGAAGTTGCGATAGTCTTGGGGTCTGGTCTGGGCCCTTTAGCAGAATTGATCGAAGAGCCCGTTGTAATTCCATATGGCGACATTCCCAATTTTGCAAAATCGACTGTTGAAGGGCATGCAGGAGAATTGATTATTGGTAATCTTAAGGGAAAGCATGTGGTATGCATGAATGGACGGTTCCATTTTTATGAAGGATATCCGCTTGATACCATCGTTTTTCCTCTCAGAACCTTCAAAGTCTTAGGTGTAAACAAGCTCATTCTTACCAATGCCGTCGGCGGTATCAACTTATCCTTTCTGGCAGGGGATCTGATGATCATTCAGGATCATCTTAACCTGATGGGCAATAATCCCTTAATTGGAAACAACATAGATGAGCTGGGTCCTCGATTTCCCGACATGACTGAGATCTATTCAAGACGATTGAGAAATCTTGCCAGGAATTGCGGCGATCAACTGGGAATTAAGTTGCAGGAAGGCGTTTATGCGGCTTTGACCGGTCCAAGTTACGAAACACCTGCGGAAATTAAAATGTTACGACTATTGGGTGCCGATGCTGTCGGTATGAGTACCGTTCCGGAAGCGATTGTCGCCAGTCACATGGGAATGGAAACTCTGGCAATCAGTTGTGTTACCAATGCAGCTGCCGGAATTAGTGACCAGAAACTGTCTCATAAAGAAGTTACAGCGGTGGCTTCCAGGGTAAAAAATGATTTTACGAAGCTGGTTTCAATGATTATAGATAATATGGAAATGACCTAGGAGGGAATGTGGCAAAAAATATTAATGACTTAAAAGATAAAAGACTGGCTGACTTTATTGATCACACCCTGCTGAAGCCGGAAGCAACGGATGCGGAGATTGAGAAACTTTGCCAGGAAGCGATCGAATATGGTTTTAAAACCGTTTGTATTAATTCATCCAATGTATCCCTGGCAGCAAAAATTCTGGAAAACCAAAACACAATTCCAATTGCAGTGGTTGGATTCCCCTTAGGTGCTGCCATTACCTCATCCAAGGCCTTTGAAACCAAGGAGGCTGTAAAAGCCGGGGCAAAGGAAATTGATATGGTGATCAATATCGGAGCACTGAAAGCTAAGGATTATAGAAAAACCATGCTGGATATTCAAGCAGTGGTCGATGCTGCAAAGCCTTACCCAGTTAAGGTTATCATCGAAACAAGCAGCCTGAATGAGGATGAGAAAATCGTTGCCTGTGCTCTGTCAAAAGCGGCAGGGGCAGCTTACGTGAAAACTTCCACGGGGTTTGCCGGAGGGGGAGCCAAAATTGAAGATATTGCCTTAATGAGAAGAATTGTGGGTAACGATGTCGGAGTAAAGGCCAGCGGCGGCATAAAGACCACCGAGGATGCCAGAGCCATGATTGAAGCCGGGGCCTCCCGTATAGGTGCTTCAGCTTCTATAGCCATTGTCAGTGATAATTAGGATTTGGGAGTTTTATCAATTCAGATAAAGGTATCATGCATTTTCAGGAGATATTGGAACGAAAAAGGGATGGTAAATCGCTTACCAAAGAGGAGATACAATTCTTTGTCAAAGCTTATACCAAAGATAATATCCCGGATTACCAGGCTTCAGCCTTTCTCATGGCGTCTTATTTAAACGGACTGACCATTGATGAAACAGTCTGGCTGACAGAAGCCATGCTCCATTCCGGTATTGTGGTTGATCTTAAAAGCGTTCCGGGGATAAAGGTAGATAAACATTCAACCGGCGGTGTGGGTGACAAGACATCTTTGATCATTGCCCCGATTTGTGCAGCATTGGGAGTTCCGGTTCCCATGATTTCTGGTAGGGGCCTGGGACACACCGGAGGAACGTTGGATAAACTGGAATCTATCCCGGGATTTAATGTTAATCTAGGCCTGGATGCTTATCAACGTTTGGTAAGGGATTACGGAATCTGTTTGATAGGACAGACACAAGAGATCGCCCCGGCTGATAAAAAGCTTTATGCCTTGCGGGATGTTACCTGTACCGTTGAAAACAAATCGCTGATTTCTGCCAGTATCATGAGTAAAAAGCTGGCTGAAGGAATTGATGCGTTGGTACTGGATGTAAAAACCGGATGTGGCGCTTTTATGAAAACCGAACAGGATTCGGAAGAGCTGGCCAGGCTGATGATGTCGATTGGACACAAAATGGGAAAGAAAGTAACGGCATTAATTACGGATATGAACCAGACTTTGGGCAGCTATGTCGGTAATGCCCTGGAAGTGATTGAATCGGTAGATATCCTGAAAGGACAAGCTCTACCTGAGCAGAAAGATCTGGTTGATCTCAGCATTTTGCTGTCAGCACATATGATTATCCTGGGCGGCCTGACGGAAGACCTCGACGAAGCGAAATCAATGGCGATGAAGAGTATAGAGGATGGATCCGCTTTTTTGAAATTCAAACAGATAGTGGAGCAGCAAGGGGGCGACGCTTCTGCATTAGACAATTATTCCAAACTACCCACAGCCGGGGAAAAACACCTGATGAAAGCAGACTCCAGCGGGTACATTAAATCGCTCAATGCCTTAACCATCGGAAAAGGTGCTGTTTACCTGGGAGCAGGTCGAATCGCACTGGATTCCATTATTGACCCCGCCGTTGGTTTGATCGTCAAAAAGAAAGTTGGAGACAGGGTTAAAGCAGGTGAGACTATACTAGAAATTCGGTTCAATGATGAATCAAAACTAAACGATGCTCTTCCCTATTTCAATAAATCAATAGAAATTACCAGTGAAAAAACTGCACCTTTAACATTGATCAAGAAAACAATACTGGGAGAGATTTGATCAATCAACCAATTTCACCTTGAGAACAGATCACTTCACTCAGAAAAACCACGGGGAGAATAAGGATGGTACCATTAAAAGTAAAACTAACTGCATTCAGGGATGCGGGAGAAGAGATTTTTAGTCAAGGCAAGGAGAAGTTTGCCGAACTGATAGGGCCTGCCAAGATTGAATTCGTGGATTTGTATCCCGACGTTATTTTCTTTCTATCAGGAGGGTCGGAACGATCAGCCCTGTCAGTTGTTGAAAAGGGAGGATATTATGTGATGATAGCCTCTGCCGACGGCAATTCCAATGCTTCGGCACTTGAGGTCAAAGCCGCCCTATTCAGGAGAGGAATCGATTCGCTGCTACTGGACGCTGAGGATGGCCAAACCAAAGTTTTTCTTAATCATCTCTACCAGGTAAAAAATGCACTGGCCAAAATAAACGGCCAACAACTGGGATTAATCGGGGAAGTTTCAGAATGGCTAGTTGCATCCGAAATCAAACCGGAAATCCTGAATACAAAGTTGGGGATCAAGCTTAAGAAGCTGTCCTGGGAAACCCTGCCTGATTTCCAGACAATGGAAGCACCGGAAATCTTCAAATCCACCTTTGCCAGAGGAAATGGGCAGGATATCGAAAAAGCGGGTCAGGTTTTTTCGCTTCTACAATCAACGATTGAAAACCATCAACTGGATGCTGTTACCGTTGAATGTTTTTCACTGGTGAAGACCAGGGCTGTTTCCGGTTGTCTGGCGCTGGCCATGTTGAACCATATTGGGATTCCGGCTGCCTGCGAAGGGGATATCGTCAGCGGAACAGGAATGATAATCGCAAAAGCATTAACCGGAAAGATTCCATGGCTGGCGAATGTTGCCAAGATCAGTTATGAGAAGACTCTGTTGGCTCACTGCACCATTGATCCGGGACTTGTATCCGATTTTGAAATCAGAACCCATTTTGAAACAGGAATCGGCACTGCCATTCAAGGCGAATTCACCGGTGATGAGATCACTATTTTCAGATTGGACGATACACTCGAACGGATTTTTACAACTACTGGTAAGATAATAAACCGCCCCCGCTACGCTTCCGCCTGCCGTACCCAGATTGAAATTGAGCTTCCAAAAGAAGCTGTTGACAGTCTTCGGGAAAACCCCTTGGGAAATCACCATTTGGTTCTTCCGGGCAACCATAAGGATGTCATTGACTTATTGGGGAAGATACTGAGTCTGGAGCCTGTCTAGTCTAATGAACCTTTTATAAACAAATAATGTATTTTTTGTGAGATTGAGAATGCGTGAGATTATGATCATCAATATTTCCGGTGAAGATAAGCCGGGTCTTACTTCTTCAATTACGGAAATTTTGGGACAGCATAACGCCAACATTCTCGATATAGGACAGGCGGTTATTCATAACACACTCTCCCTTGGAATTCTGATCGAAATCCCTGAGGAGGCTCAATCATCGCCCATTCTTAAAGATGTTTTACTGTGTGCTCACAACCTGGGAATCAATATTAAGTTTACCCCAATTGACGAGGAACTCTACAATTCATGGGTGGATGCTCAGGGAAAAACCCGCAATGTTATCACCTTGCTGGCTCACACAATTACTGCGAAACAGATATCGAAGATCTCTTCCATTATTGCCGCCAATGGTCTTAATATTGACAGCATTTCTCGTCTTTCCGGAAGAATCCATCTTAACCGACCGGAGACCCGAAAAAAAGCCTGTGTTATGTTTTCATTTCGAGGTGATCCGCCTGATAAGAATAAGATGAAAAACGACCTCCTACAGACGGCTAATGATCTGGAGATCGATATTGCTTTACAGGAAGATAACATCTACCGGGGGAATCGGCGTCTGGTCGCCTTTGATATGGACTCAACCCTCATAGAAATAGAAGTAATTGACGAACTTGCCAAGGCTGCCGGAGTCGGAGATCAGGTTTCCACTATCACGGAAAGAGCTATGCAGGGTGAATTCGATTTCAGTGAGAGTTTGATTCAACGTGTAAAACTTCTGGAAGGATTGGACGAATCCAAGCTGGTGGAAATAGCAAAAAACCTCCCATTAACTGAAGGAGCGGAACGCCTTATTGAGATTCTAAAAAAACTAAATTTTACCACAGCTATAATTTCCGGGGGATTTACTTACTTCGGAGAAGCCCTCAAACAGAGATTAGGTATCGACTATGTTTACGCCAATAAACTCGAAATCAAAAATGGGAAGTTAACCGGCAGGGTTGAGGGTGAAATCGTCGATGGCAAAATGAAGGCTCGTCTACTGCAGCGAATTGCTGAAAAAGAAAACATCAATCTTGAACAGGTGATTGCAGTAGGTGATGGGGCCAATGACCTGCCCATGTTAAGTAAGGCTGGTCTGGGAATCGCTTTTAGAGCAAAACCGATTGTAAAGAAAACGGCTGAGCAGGCTATCTCTACGTTCGGATTGGATGGAATTCTGTATTTAATCGGATATCGTGACTGGCACACATTGACTTAAACCGGAACTTCATCGAACCTTCTTCCCGGCAAAGGTCAGAAACAGCCACTCAAGAGGCCAGACTGTATGCAGAAGTATAAGCAGCTCCGGAGGATAATTGATGGCCAGTTTTCTGTTCCTGGAAAAATAACCGGTTAAAACACCACCCAGGATATAGCCGATGAACAGAATAAACCCGAAAAAGTGAATCCGAGTTTCTTTGGTTGCAAGATCTTTCTCCTCCGCTTTCGTCATTGTCATGAAGGAGTCATCCACTTTGTCGCCGGTGTTCTCTCCTTCTTCATCCTCCCAACTCATTCCGGAGGGATCGCTTGATTGAGTTTCTGCAGCTGCCGGATTTTCTTCTGCGGATTCATTGGTAAGGTCGGCTTCCTCCTCCTCTTCCGTTTCGTCACTCCAATTTATATTTGACAGATCAGTTGAATCGGGACTTGGCTGGCTTTGCCCGGAAACAGGCGATACAATTAAAAAGCCGCATAATCCGAATATTAATAGGAAGGATAACAAATATTTTTTTGTTCTGTTTCCTGGCAATAAAAATTTCATGGGGTAACCAGCTTTTAATTCAAGGTTTATCAGGTCCATGGACTGTCTATTTTGCCTGAGCATAAGGAATACCATCTGCAGCCGGAACTCTTGTCTTCCCCATTAGTCCGGCAAGAACGATCATGGTCAGAATATAGGGAAACATCTGCACAAATTGAGTGGGAATGGGAATCACTCCCTGTACCCGAATCTGGAAAGCATCTGCTATTCCGAACAGCATACATCCCAACAGGGTCAGACCCGGTCTGTATTTACCAAAAATCAAAGCTGCCAACGCAATAAAGCCCCTTCCGGCAGAAATGTCTCTGACATAGGAACTTCCATGGGCAATGGAAAGAAAAGCCCCGCCCAGTCCTGCTAACAGCCCACTGATCCATACCCCGTAATACCTCATCTTATATACGTTGATTCCGGCTGTATCAGCAGCTTCCGGATTTTCCCCAACCGCCCTTAAGCGAAGACCGAAGCTGGTTTTAAAAAGAATAAACCAGGATATTGGAACCATAGCATAAGCGAATAGAACCACAATGGAGTATTTTCCTATGAGAACGTTTAAATATGGAATTTTGGAGATGACCGGGATCTCAATAATTGGAAGCATCAAAGGGATATTCGGTGTAACCGTGGTTGAATTGTACAGGGCATTGGCGAGTACAGCGGGAATACCGATTGCCAGGAGATTGATGGCAGTTGCACTCACAACCTGATCTGCCTGGTAGCGAATACTGGCAATGCCATGAACATGGGCAACCAGACCACCCACCAGCATTGCCGCCAGCAACCCGTACCAGGGATTGGAAGTTTCAAAGGCAATCACAGCTCCCACAAAGGCGCCAAAGATCATAATCCCTTCCAAGGCGATGTTTACCACTCCCCCCCGCTCGGAAAACATTCCACCAAGGGCAGCTAAAATCAACGGCGTAGATAACCGAACACCAGATGCAAACAGTTCAATATCTATTATTTCCCACATATTGGTCTCATGTTTTAATATGTATTTATCAGAGCAAACCCGTTAAATCCTATTCCGAATAAACCGGATAAGCACCTTAAAAATCTGGATGTTGCGCTATAACTTCGTCGTAGTGGTTCAGGCATTTGCGAACATAAGCTCTTTTTTCCTGATATTTCCCAGGGAAAAAACTGCGTTTAAATCCGTAGATAATAGAATTTCGCAGTTCCTTTTTACTCAGTTTAAAATTTTCAAGTGCCAGCATGATCTCTTTGGTAACGGATGTTTTACTGACGGTCCTGTTATCTGTACAAAAGGTTGTAGAAAGATTGTGTTCCAGCATTTTGCCGAAAGTGTGGTTTTTAATCATTTTTACTTCCGGGTTGGTCTGCAAGTTGCTGGTAAGACATATCTCAATGGTGATCCTGCGATCCGCAATATATTGCGTAATATCGGATACGTATTTTTCCTTGTTGGAGATTCTTGGATTAATAATTTTTGAAGTATCCAGTAAGAAATAACCGTGTCCTATGCGATCAGCATGCAGTTCGGTGATGGCCTGAAAAATGGATTCCGGTCCAAAACCTTCCCCGGCATGCACAGTTTTGTGCATGAAAGCTTCATGGACATATTGGAATGCTCTCCAGTGATCAGCTGCGGGATGACCGGCTTCGGCTCCTGCCAGATCAAAGGCTGTGATGGGCAGACCAAGCTTATCCCTGATAGAAATGGCACCTTTTGCCAGTTCCAGGGATGCCAGGTGGCAGATATCCTTTTTACTGGAATAGGTAAACGAGTTAATGAAATTTTTAAAATACAGCGACCAGGGGCCGAAGTCTCGCATGGCGCAGACAATAACGCTGGAAAAAAAGGGAGGTTCGCTTCCCTCCTTTATTTCAGGTCGTTGATTGAATTCCTTTTGGGCCTTTTCCAAACCTTTGCATACGGATTTGAGCACAGTTTCCATATCCATTAATTCATTAATATGCAACTGCGGCGCAAACCTGACCTCTATATACCGAACCCCTTCCTTTTGATTATCAATGGCAAGCTCGTAAGCAATCTGTTCCAGATACTCCGGAGTTTGCATGACTGCTCCGGAATATCCAAAGGTGGTCAGGTAATCTTCCAGACTTTCATATTGGTCTTTGAAAACAAGCTCATTTAAACCTTCCACCGTAAAGCTGGGAAGATTCACCTTTTCCTTTTTTGAAATCTCAATGATGGTCTCCAGCCGCACGGACCCATCCAGATGAACATGTAGGTCGTTTTTGGGGATCTTCCTGATGAGATCTTCCAGTGAGGCAATGTTTTCAGTATTAACGTAATTTGGCATAATCTGCAAAAATCCTATCCTGAAGGAACTCCATCTTTCGATTTGAATTTAAAAAAGTTGAGAAACCCTTTAAAGAATTTGTCCGTTGCGACAAACAACACTATCGTGCCCTGCAACACCATAACCAGATCTTTTGAAAGTGAATCAAATTGTAGATCCAGAAAAAGGCTACCCCGATTAAGAGCGCCAAACAGCAATGCCGCCAGGATAACACCGACCGGATGATTTCGCCCCAATAAGGCGACGGCAATACCAACGAAGCCGGCTCCCTGGGAAAAACTATCATGATAGGTATAACGATAGCCCATTACCTCATGGATGCCAACCATCCCGGCAAATCCTCCCGCGATGAACATGGCCATAATTATATTTTTTTTGACATTGATACCCGCATACTTTGAAACGCTGTCACTAATACCGACTGCTCGAATTTCATAACCCCATTTCGTTTTCCAAAGCAGAAGGTAGGCAACGACGCAAGCCAGTAAGGCGATGAAAAAGCCGAAGTTCAGCGGGATTCGTTCGGGGAAAAAGGGGAGAATTTCATGCATTCGAGGGATTCTTGCAACCTCGGGGATGAATTCGGTTTCAAGAATCGAAGTTCCTTTCCTGTGAAAAGGTCCAACAACCAGGTAGTTCACAAAACTGTAGGCGATCATGTTCATCATGATGGTGTTGATAACTTCATGTCCACCGAATCTGGCCTTCAGGAAGCCGGGGATACCTCCCCAGATCCCTCCTACTAAAAAACTGGTGACAAAACAAATGGGTACGATCAACCATCCGGGAAGGTTGCCCAGGTAGATTGCGGTCAGAGTAACCGCCATTGTTGCCATATAAAGCTGACCTTCAGCCCCGATATTGAAAAGCCCGCACTGAAAGCCAACTGCCACGGCCAACCCGGTAAAGATGAGCGGGGTGGCATAAAAAAGCGTATAAGCAATTCCGTTGATGGAAAAGAGTGAATTTTTAAAGAAAACCCAATAGACGGCAAACGGATTTTCTCCAATGGCAATAATCAGAATGGAGCCAACCAGTAAGGCGGCAAACACCGAAATTACCGGCAGAAACAGAACGTCAACGGCTTTTTTTATCATGATTTCAGATCGTTTATGTTTTTACTTTTAACAAACATGCTTGAAAAGATTGATTTGATAAATGGTTACTGAGATTGTGTTTGTCCTGTCATGAGCAGGCCGATCTCCTGGATGTTAAATTCCTCAGCAGTTACTTCCCCTGCAATTTCTCCTTCCCACATAACAATGGTCCTGTCTGATAATGATCTGATCTCTTCCAGTTCGGCAGAAACCAGTAAGACTGCCACTTTCCTGGCCTGCAAATCAAGAATCTGCTGATGAATAAATTCAATAGCCCCAATGTCTATTCCCCTGGTAGGCTGAGCGATGATGAGCAATTTGGGATCCCTATGGAACTCCCGGGCTACAATCAGTTTTTGCTGGTTCCCTCCCGAAAGAGAAGATGTTGGAATATCGATGATGGGCGGTCTGATATCAAATTTTTCCATCAATGATTCGGCATTCTCATCAATCACCTTTCGATTCAAGAAACCGCTGGCACCGCAGAAGGGCGGCATATGGTGAAAACCCAGTATCAGATTGTCCGCATTGGAATATTTGGAAACATAACCATGTGCTTTTCTGTTGGCAGGAATATGGGCGGTTTGACTCTCCCGCAGATTTCGGGCAGAACGATTGGTGACATCTTCACCCATATACCAGACTCGACCGGAGTTGGATTTCCGCAGACCGGTTAAGGCTTCAATCAGTTCAGTCTGACCATTTCCTTCAACCCCGGCGACGCCCAGGACTTCACCTTCACGAACCTCGAATGAGACATTTTTCAGTTTGGGTTTACCTTTGGTTTCGATATAGAGGTTTTCGACTTTGAGAATCACTTCACCGGGTTTTATTTTGGGTTTGGTAATCCTTAAGAGCACTTCCCGGCCCACCATCATATTTGCCAGTATTTTTGCAGTTGCTTCGCTAGTTGGCAGATCTCCAACCTTCTTCCCATTTCTCATCACTGTCACTTGATCGGAAATTTCCAGTACTTCTTCCAGTTTGTGCGTGATTAAAATAATGGTTTTTCCCTGTTTTTTCAGTTTTCTCAGGATCTGGAAAAAATCCTTTACTTCAAGAGGTGTCAGTACAGCAGTTGGTTCATCCAGGATCAAAATATTAACATCCCGGTACAAAGCCTTAAGAATCTCAACCCGTTGCTCCAGACCTACAGAAAGAGTTTCCACCTTCGCCTGGGGATCGATTTCCAGGCCGTACTCATCGGATAGTTTTTTTATTTTCTGTTCTGCCTCATTGATTTTGAGAACACCACCTTTGTCGGTGGGTTCGATACCAAGGATAATGTTCTCAGCGACCGACATGGGAGGTATCAACATGAAATGCTGATGCACCATTCCAATCCCATGATGAATAGCATCATGAGGATTGGAAATATGCACCTTTTCTCCGTAAAGTTCGATCTCTCCTGAATTGGCCTGATAAAAGCCGTAAAGAATCTCCATGATGGTAGTCTTGCCGGCACCGTTTTCCCCAATAATTGCATGGATAGTACCGCCTTCAATGTCGATGTCCACAGCGTCATTCGCCAGAACCGTACCAAACTGCTTTGTAATGGATTTTAATCGAACAGCGAGCATAATCGTTTTTTTGAGATTTGATTTCTGTTGTTTGATTTTAAATACTATAAAATCTGTGGCAGTTCTGGGATTGTCCAGAAAATTATTATTGAGGGATCATCATTCCCAGGGTACCGGGGATGATGACCTTAAGGACTATCTTTTATCAGGAACGATGATTTCACCGTCTATAATTTTTTGTCGAAACTGATTAACCACTTTCGCCATTTTCTTGTTAACGAGCCTCTGGTTGAATTTATCAATAGCAAATCCAACACCATTATTTTCAAGTCCAAATATCTGAATTCCGCCGCTCAGATTTCCATCCTTAACCTTTTTGATGGTTTCATATACCGAAACATCAACTCTTTTGAGCATGGAAGTTACGATCTGCCCGGGAACAATGTAATTCTGGTTGGAGTCAACACCAATTCCATAAACACAGGAGTCGATTCTATCATTGTTCTTAAACTTGGGATAGCAGGGGCCTTTTCCGTTGGTTTCTTTCAAAGCATCGAATAGTCCGTTTCCTGATCCACCGGCAGCCGCATAGATAACCGAAGCACCTTTTCCAATTTGAGCTTTGGCAATCTCTTTTGCTTTAGCAGGATCATTCCAGGCGGTTGGTGTATTACCAACATAGTTTACGATAACTTCAATATCAGGATAAATCTTGCGGGCACCTTCTCGATAGCCAACTTCAAATTTATGAATAAGAGGAATCTCCATACCACCGATGAACCCGACAACACGTTTTCCATCAACCACACGTGATCTCATTCCTGCAATCATACCAACAAGGTATGAACCTTCGTGCTCTTTAAACAGCAAGGAGGAAACATTGGGTAGATCAACGACAGCATCAACAATGGCAAAATTTACGCCAGGGAATTCCTTGGCTACATTTTCAATTGCAGTTGCATTAGCAAAACCAATTCCGAAAATAATATCATACCCTTCCTGGGCAAATGCTCTCATTGCCTCTTCAACTGCACTACTATCTCCAGGTTCAACATCCTTAAGTGCTATTCCAAAATCTTTTTTTGCTTTTGAAGCTCCTTCCCAAGCGGATTGGTTAAAACTGCGATCGTTTTTTCCACCCGCGTCGAAAACAACCCCTACTCTAACTTCTGCCAGAGCATAAGCAGAAACCATCAGAAAAATGGATAACAGAACAATTAATCTTTTCATTTCGTCTCCCAAAGAAGAAGATTTTCGAAAATGGACCACTAATAAATTTGCGGTCAATTGAAACACATGGCTCAGATACCTGCCTATACACCTTTTACAGATCAATTGCGGAATCTGGAACCAACCGGAATAAAAGATAAACAACTAAGAAGAAAAGATACCTGACCAGCCTAAAAAGTCAATTAATAAAACCAATTTTTTAGATCATGAAACCCCTTTTGTTTGGTCGTGTTATCTCCTCACCTATAAACGAAAGCACTATATTTTCAAGTTAATAGATAACCTGCTCTTTGAAGTGTTTTCGACACAGAGATATATAGCGGTCATTCCCACCGATCTCGATTTGTGATCCTTCACGTACTACATTGTTATTTTGGTCTAAACGCACAACCATTGTCGCTTTTTTCCCGCAATGGCAAATGGTTTTAAGTTCTTTCAGTTCGTCCGCCCACGCCAACAGGGCTTTGCTTCCTTCAAACAGGTTGCCCAAGAAATCGGTTCTCAAGCCAAAAGCAAGCACAGGAATATGGAGTCTATCGGTAACTTCGGTTAACTGAAAGACCTGCTCCTTTGTTAAGAACTGGGCTTCATCCACTAAAACGCAATGGATCGTATCCAGCTCATGAACCTCCTTCGTTTGTTCGAACAGGTTATCATCCGCTTTAAAAGATGTTGCGGGTGCTTCCAAGCCTATCCTGGAGGTGACTTTGCCAACTTCATAACGATCATCAATTGCTGCTGTATATAGCAGAGTGTTCATCCCCCTTTCCCTGTAATTGTAACTGGATTGCAGCAGAGCAGTTGTTTTACCAGCGTTCATGGAAGAATAGTAAAAATACAATTTTGACATTTTGGTTTTTAACCTGGTTTCAAAAATTAATGAAAGCTAATAAAAATTTTTGAACTGACTCAAAAATATTGTATTAAATCGTTTTTATTCGCAAAAGAATCAGTTTTCTCAAAAACTTCAATTTATCTAACTTGGATTTTCGTGGAAATTGTAGGTAAAACTCGCCGGATTGTCCATTCAAAATATCCTACCTGGGCAGTGAAAGGTTGGCTGACTGTTTTTGGCAATTTAAACCAGAACAATCTGTTTACGAGTTTTAGTTTTGAATTGAATTAGTTTTTTTTGGGATAAGAGGAACAATCTGCCTATTTCTCACTTGTGTGGGTAAATGCAGGAATTAGGATGAACTTTAATGTTTCCTTAACCACATCGACATACTGGCTATGATCGACTTTCAGGATTTTTCTGACAAAACTCTCACCAGCTGTAAATGAATAGATGGCATTGGAGACAGCCAAAACCCTGGCATTGGCAGTGGCGGAGACATCTTGCTTGTCAGGTACCAATCCCATGGCAATAGCAATGTTTGAAACCTGGTTGATCAGACGTTCATCAAAAACACCAGGCGATCTGGTCTTAAGAAAATGACTGAACATCACCAGTTTTGCCAGAGCCGGTTGACTAAACAGATAATCACACATTACGTCAATGGCGACTTCCAATCGGTAAGCCAGTGATTTGCCACGTACGATTTTCTCAATCTCTTTTAACTTCAACTCAATTGCATCATTAAGATCTTCAATGACAGCTTCATACAGGTTTTCCTTATCACCCCAGTGATAGTGAAGTGTCGAAATATCAATTGCCACCTCTTTTGCAATCATTCTCGTGGTGACCCCATGAAATCCATATTCGGCGAAAAGAACCCGGGCAGCTTCTAAAATTCTAGCTTTCATTGACTCAGGATCTTTCCTTGCTTTTTCAAGGGGTGTTGGCATTTCTCTCCTTTATTCCTTTTGTTCCGGTGAGTTTAATCTTGTGGTTCCACTATATGATTCCATCAATTGATGGACTTGATCTCTTGATTTTTAGCCAGAATAGGTTATATTGTCAAGTTGGTTTTTGATGCCAGGAGTTAGGGAATCAATAGGTGCTGAAGGGTTGAGCCTTGATTTCATCATGTGAGCACTGATTTCACTGCGTCAAAGTTGTATTGGACTGACAACCGCTGTCAGGAGAGAAACGGTGGTTGCAGCTCCCAAAAAACAGGCATGGATATTCAGGTTAAAAAAGGGCTGTTTCACTTCGCTCTTAAAGACTAAAATACTAAGACTGTCCAAAAAAGTATCTTTAATGTCAGGCCATCCTGTCTTTGTTTTTCCGTGTTTTCTAACCTGCAGTTTCCAGGAAAAAATAATCAGGTTTTCTTCGGAACACTGTAATATTTTTGCCAGATTTCAAGATATCGCTTTTCCTCAAAATCCCATTTTTCTTCATCCCAACCTAGAACCAAACGGCAGATTGATTGAATTTTCGGCATTTCCTGTTTTCCGCCGTTTTGGAGCAACATTCCCAATCGTGTTCGGCGCAACAGTAAGTCGTCCAGATGTACCACCATCTCTGTTGCTACCCATTGAAGTTCTGCCCAAATGGTTTCAGTTCCCGAAATCTGTTGCAGGTCATCAATTGAAGATTGATCAATCATTTTCTGTACTGAATTACCGTATCGGCCATACAAACGGTTAAGAGATTCCTGCGATAGAGGTTTTTTCGAGTTTGGAAGTGGATTCACCTTATCAGAAAAAATGGAGTGTTTTCGCTTGAGATTCGGCAAGGGACCAATCACTTGCTGAGCCGCTTTCAAGGCATCCAATGCTATTACCCTGAATGTGGTCATTTTTCCACCGGTTACTGTGAGTAAACCATCTTCATTCCAAATCACATGATCCCTGGATTCCTGGGAAGGATTCTTTTTTCCTGTGTCAATGACCGGTCTGATTCCGGCCTGGGTTGAAATAATATCTTCCGATTTCAGCTTTAATAGCGGGAATTGATGATTTAACGCAACAAGCAGATAGTCCGTTTCTTCTCGACTAATTGACGCCTCTTGATCCAAATTGCCTTTGTGGTCAATATCCGTTGTTCCCATCAAAACCCTCCCTTCCCATACAAGGGTTGTGACAGGCCTGCCATCAGAGGGATGTATAATGGAGATATTGTCAACCAGAGGCAGCTTTTCCCTGGAGAGAATGATATGGCTGCCCCTTAAAGGACGAATCCTGTCTTTGGTCTTTTTCCTGACTTGATCTCTAAGATGATCTGCCCATGCACCGGTAGCATTTATTACCAGTTTCCCTTTAACCGTGTACGACGTTCCGGTTTCTGCCTCGTTGAATTGAACACCACAAACCCTGTTATTTTCTTTTATCAGGCGATCCACTTTGCAGTAGTTTATCGCTGTTGCCCCATGGTCCAATGCTTCTGAGATGACCCTTAATACCAGGCGGGCATCATCAGTGACTGCATCATTAATATAAAAACCTCCTTTCAGATTATCCTTGCCAACATGAGGCGCCCTTATTTTCATTTCTTCCCGGGAACAAATGTGCTTTCGCCACTTTTTTGAGAGAAGGTCATAAACGATTAATCCCATATGTACTATTAACCGCTTTATTAACTTGTCTTTATAAAAGGGAAGAATAAACGTTCTGTTGTTAACCAGACCGGGAAGTTCTTTAATTAAGTTTTCACGTTCAACAACGGATTCACGGGTCAGGGCGATATTACCTTCTTTCAGATAGCGTAAACCGCCATGAACCATTTTGGTTGATCGACTGGAGGTTCCCCAGGCAAAATCCCTCTGTTCCATCAGAAGCACCTTTAAACCCTGCCGTGTTGCTTCCCTAAGAATTCCGGCCCCAGTAATACCACCGCCGATTACGATGATATCCCAATCGGTAGTGACGGCATCATCTATCAGTTTTTCTCTTGATTGAAAATTTGTCATGGATTGCTCTCCTATGGTGTATTTTCCAGCTTGTCCAATCCGAGTTGACCGCCTGGATTAAGAATATTATTGGGATCAAGGTGGTGTTTAATCGCTCTGAGAATATCCATCTGAACTTTCCCAATATGGCTCTCCATCCGGAGGCCGATCATCCTGCCAACCCCATGGTGATGACTCAACGACCCGCCATACAACTGTATTGCATCGAGTATCCCTGCCTGAAATGTTTTGTATTCATCGATATCTTTAAATTTCGCAATAAAAATGAAATAGAGATTGGTTCCCTGCGGGTAGAAATGGGATGCATGGGTCATACAAACGGTATTAGGCCTGTTTTTTATAAATTTCCTGACCCCCTGGTGAATGGCGTGAAGATTATCCCAGGTAACAGATGTTTCCAATGTGTCGGTTATTATTCCGAAATCCTGTAAATCCTCTCTGACATATGGATCCTTAAATCGACCATGTTTCCAGTTTTTTACCGGATACCCGGTCAGGCTCATGGCACCGAATTGACGACAGATCTTTTTTATCATTTTTCTGACATGCCGGGAGAAACCCTTTTCTCCCTCTGTATGCCCTATCAGAAGACAACGTTTTGATGGTTTAAATCCTCTCAATTGTATCAGTTTATCAAGAATGGTTCCCTCCACCCCATACAACTTCAATCCGATATCTGTCTCTTCGGCGTCTGAAATTCGGAATACTGAAGGAGTCCCAAATTCCCCCTGGAGAATTTCACGGCCGGCATCAACGGCAGCTTGCCAGTTCGGGAAAACAAAGGCAAAATTGTATTGATTTTTGGGCATGTAACGAAAGATTTTCATGGTTTGTTCCACTAGAATTCCATAGCACCCTTCGCTGCCTTTCATAATATCATTCACCTTCGGACCTGTCGCGGTTGCCGTGTATTCCAATGTCATGAACTCGCCAATCGGGGTTACATACTCCTGACTAAGCACAATATCATAGGCATCCCCATAATAGGTGGATTGTTGGCCGGAACCCAATGTAACCACCCAGCCGCCAACCGATGAATACTCAAAAGATTGTGGGAAATGTCCACCGGTAAAACGATGTTTGGTTTTATAAAGCTCCGGTGAATTGTTGAGGGCAGCTTCATAATCCGGCCCCATCATTCCGGGCTGAACGCGAACGGTTTGATTAACTTCATTTAACTCTATGATTTTATTCATGTGAGTATTCAACACCAGGGTCACTCCACCCTTGACCGGTTGAAAACCAAGATTAACCGAAGATCCTCCACCAAAGACATATATGGGGAGAAGTTCTTTATTACAGAAAGAGACGATTCTGCTCACCTCAATTTTATTACGAGGGTGTACTACTAGATCTGTCAAGGGGCCATTAATCGTTTCTCGCAGTCGAATCGACTCCTCGGTCGTTTTCCCATTTGAATATTTTATCCTTGAATAATCATCAAAAGCTACATTATCTGCTCCAACTATCTCTTTGATTATTTTTAACTGTTCTGAAGTTATTTTTTTAGCCGGCTCGGCTTTTACTTGTTCATGTCCCTCTTTTAGCCTTTTTTTGAAATCATTATCACTTAATCCGATCTTCTCTTTTAGCATCTGATACAGTCTTTCATTGGGATGTTTAAATCCCATCGGATCACCCCACTTAAAAATCGATCGATAACTGCCTTCTTTTGGAGCTTCTTCATACCAGTCCGGTTGAAACCTGCCTGTATTCTCTGCCATGTGAATCCTGTTTGGGTTAGTTAATTGTTAAGTTTGACCATCATTGAAATATTACCGGCATCCCACCTAAAAACATCTGTTCGACAATCTTAAAGTATTTTTCTTCATCCAAAACGGTTCCTTCAAACCTGTTTTCAAGAAAAGCATCAATAGCCCCTCGCTGCATGCCCCATGCAGCGCAAGTGTAGTGAAGCAATTCATCCGAATTTTCTATCTCTTTTCCCATTGCTTTTACAAGAATACTCTTTACCAATTCTGTTTTATCTCTTTGCTGTTTTTGCAGAGCTTCCAATATTTCCGCACTAAGATTTTCCCTGATACAATGACTGTCGCAACGCTTGTGTACGCCATAAGCCTGCTTATCTTCCAGGCAATAATCCATATAACATCTCATTAATCGGGGGATCCTTCCGATCTCTTCTTCGTCGATCTGCTGAAGAGATTTTATAAATCGCTCCCGTCGATTGAGAATAAGACGAGCATAAATTTCGTCTTTACTCTTGAAGTGTTTATAAATAGTCCCCCTTCCTATCTCTGCTTTTTCGGCAATAAGCTCCATTGTCATCTGTGCCGGTTCCATCTCTGTCAATAACTGGAAGGCTGTCGACAGGATATCGTCTTCTCTTCGTTTGAACTCTCTTGCTTTACGATCTTTTACGCCCATAATTGCACCTGATTTATGTTATACATTTATTCATATTATGACAGGCATTCACAATATGACAAGTTGTTTATTCAGATGTTTTCAAAATTATCGGCGCTATCAAGAAAAAGTGACAATTTAAAGAACAGACAAAAATGATAAAAATTTTAAATAACAGAGGTTAAGGCGTTAAAATAATCAAAACTGAGAAAAACAGTGCCAAAGAAAGCAATTGCATATCGTCTCTTTAATATATTAGGTTGCTTTGTAACCTGCAGAGATTAACCTGAGGTGAATCAGTGAGCCTGATACAACTTTTTTGGATGGTTTATCAGTAAATTTCTTAACTTATTTATTTGTCATTGCCATGTCTGATCGTACTCATATTCTCACTATTGATAATGGAACCCAGAGTGTTCGTGCTTTATTGTTTGATCTGAAGGGTGATCTTCAAGCCAAAGTTCAAATTCCCATTGAGCCCTACTTCTCGGAAAAACCTGGATGGGCGGAGCAGCATGCGACCTATTTCTGGGAAAAATTATGTGAAGCCTGTCAAACCCTCTGGCAGAAGACATCCATTTCCAAAGATTCGATTGCAGGAGTGTCCATTACAACTCAAAGGAGTTGTATTGTTAATCTGGATAAAGATGGGAATCCTTTAAGACCTGTCATCAGTTGGCTGGATCAGCGAAGAACAGAAGAGATAAAGCCAATTGGCGGGATGATGGGAGCCCTCTTTAAGTTAGCCAGAGTGGATGGAACTGTTCGCTATATACAAGCGGAAGCTGAAGCTAACTGGATTGCAAGGTATCAGCCTGAAATTCTGGAAAAGACTCATAAGTATATGCTTCTTTCAGGGTATCACATTTTCAGACTGACCGGCGAGTTTGTTGATTCGGTGGGATCTCAGGTTGGTTACCTTCCCTTTGATTACAAACGATTACAATGGTGTCGAGATAGCGATTGGAAATGGAAAATCTCACCTTTGACAAGGGAAATGATGGTGGATATTAAACCACCAGGTGAGGTTTTAGGTCAAATTACGGCCAAAGCTGCCAAAGAAACCGGTATCCCCAAGGGATTGCCGGTTGTAGCTGCTGCCACCGATAAAGCCTGCGAGATACTGGGCGCCGGCTGTTTGGAGCAGAATGTCGGCTGTTTGAGCTATGGCACTACTGCTACCATTAACACCATCAGCAAAAAATATCTGGAACCAATCCCGATCATTCCTCCCTATCCGGCTCCTGTTCCCAATGCATATTGTACTGAATATATGATCTTTCGAGGGTATTGGATGGTAAGCTGGTTTAAGAAACAGTTCGCTCACAGGGAACAAGTGATTGCTGATAAACAGGGAATTGAAGCAGAAAAACTGTTTGATGCGCTGGTTAATGAAGTTCCTCCGGGTTCAATGGGATTGACGTTGCAACCATACTGGTCACCGGGATTAAGAATGCCGGAAGCCAAGGGTGCTATAATCGGATTTGGAGATGTTCATACACGGGCTCATATTTATCGAGCGATTTTAGAAGGTTTAGCGTATGGATTAAGAGACGGAAAAGAGCGTATAGAGAAAAGAAGCGGCGTACCAATCAAACGACTGATTGTTGCTGGCGGGGGATCGCAAAGTGAGGCAGCGATGCAACTGACTGCCGATATTTTCGGACTTTCGGCTACACGGCCTCATGTCTATGAAGCATCGGGGTTGGGTGCAGCAATCGACGCTGCGGTCGGCCTTAAGCTTTATTCTGATTTTGATATTGCCATTAAGGAGATGACCAGGGTTGGAAAAGAGTTCGAACCGATTGCCGAAAACAGAAAGGTATACGAGGGATTATATAACAACGTCTATTTGAAGCTTTATAAACGCTTAAAGCCTCTCTATCAAGAAATTCAGCAGATAACCGGATACCCTAAAAGAGCCTGATAACCAGTGCAATCTGCAAGCAGTTGCATTCATTTGCAGATTGCTTCTTAAAATATAACATAAGATACCTGCCTGGCAGAGCAGTTGTAAGTGACATATGTAAAGTGTATAACAGCGTTAAGGTTATTTAGTATTTACAGCCTGTTAGTTATATAAGGGCCGCGTAGTTTCAGCTTTATATCCCAAAACCGATCAGGAATTATTAGACGTTGGAAAAGGAGATAACAAAGAAGCAGAAAGATCAAGACTGTAATTTGAGCACGGTATGGAAATTGCTTTTCTAGGATCGTTTGTTTGGCAAAGAGTAGAGGCTACTATTGCCGTACCTGGAACACCTATAGTTCCTAATATTAATAAAAAATCGGTTCAAAAATATTTAAATCACAGGAAATTAGTCTTGCATTTTATTTAATAAGTTTGTAAGAATAGCTTTCTTCCGGAGCAGCAATAATCTTCGGTAATTTTTGGGCAGGTGGGGCTGGTTTTTTGAAACCATTTGTAAGATCGACCGATCGCTTAGAGCAGAAGAGGTTTGATACAGGATTTCAAAGCAACATTCCTACACGATTTTTAAATTATCAGGAGTAAGACAAGATGGCCGAAGGTCGGGTTAAATGGTTTAATGCCAAAAAAGGCTATGGTTTTATCGAGTCGGCTGGACACGGTGATGTGTTTGTGCATTACACAGCAATTGAAGGAAATGGTTTTAAAACCCTTGAAAATTCTGCAGAGGTCTCTTTCGAGATTGAAGAGAGTGATAAAGGCCTTCAGGCAGTGAGAGTCCAATGCAAAGCTGTAGCAGCTGGGTAGAACAGGTAAAGCTGGGCCAAACAAAAGGAGAGTAATAAAAAGGGGATACTTGTGGCAGCAAGTATCCCCTTTGTCTTTTATGGAAATCTTATCACCCTTTTCCGGTCAAAGTCCCATCAAAACGCTTCTAACCGAAATATCCCTTTGCCTTTAAGAGTTCCGCATTCAAGATTCCTCCGCCCGCGGCTCCCCTCACTGTATTGTGAGAAAGCCCGACAAATCTGCAGTCAAACACGTTGCAGTCTCTTAGTCTTCCCACGGAAACCGCCATGGCTTTATCGAGATTTCTGTCCTTTCTGGGTTGTGGTCGATCTGCCTCTTCCATGTAAATAATGGGTTTATTCGGTGCAAAAGGCAATTTCAGCTCCTGTGGCAGTGAGGAGAAAGAACTCCAGATCTCTTTGATCTCGTCAATTCCAGGTCTTGATTCAGCAAATCTTAAATTAACGCAAGCTACATGGCCATCGATAACCGGGACACGGTTGCAATTTGCAGAGATCGCAATTCCTTCATAGTTTTTAAACTCCCCATTTTTAATCCTACCCAGAATTTTTAACGGTTCGATCTCTGACTTTTCCTCTTCCCCACCAATATAGGGAACAACATTGTCAATCATGTTCATCGAAGAAACCCCCGGATACCCGGCACCCGATACCGCTTGTAAGGTACTGATAATCATCTCCTTGATTGGATACCCGGCTGCAATCAAAGCGTAGACCGGAGTCATGTAACTTTGCAAACTGCAATTGGGTTTAACAACAATAAATCCCTTGTCGGTTTTGTACCGTCTTTTTTGCGCCTGGATGATTTCGATGTGCTGATGGTTTATCTCGGGTATCAACATGGGAACATCTTTGGTATGCCGATGGGCCGAATTGTTTGAAACAACCGGAATCCCAGCGATAGCGTACTGATCCTCTAAATTTTTTACGGACTGTTTGTCGATCTCCACGGCGGAAAAGATAAAATCACACTTTTCTGCCACTGCCTTAATATTTCCAGCCTCCTCCACCATCAGATCCCTTACGCCAACAGGTATCCCGGATTCCATCAACCAGCGACCTTCAACAGACTCGGTATAGGTTTTTCCAGCCGATCGAGAAGATGCTGCTACATAAACAACCTCAAACCATGGATGATTATCAAGCAGTCTGATATAATTCTGCCCCACCATTCCTGTTGCGCCAATAACGCCAACTTTTAATTTTTCCATTATTCCCATCTCAATTTTAAATGCATTGAGGATAAACTCATCGGGGCTCGATCAGATGAAAACTCGCCTGGATCGGGCACATGTTAATATAAACGGTGGAATAATAATATAGGGACTGGTAGTTCTGCGTCAAGGCAAAGGGGTCAAGTCTGCTGTTGACTCAATTATATTCAAAAGCTATCCTGCAAAAAAGCGGGTAGTTATTTTTAACCTTCAGAAAAACGGACTATTATGAGCAGACCTTTAAGGATTGAATATAAAGATGCCTGGTATCATGTAATGAACCGTGGAAGACGTCAGGAAGAGATATTTTTGGACAAAGAGGATTATCAATCATTTTTGAAAGTGCTAAAAGAAGCGGTTGAACTATGGAAAGTGAATATCTGTGCCTATTGTTTAATGCCAAATTATTATCACCTATTAGTCCAGACACCTGATGCCAACATTTCACGTTGTATGAGACATATAAACGGAGTATATACCCAAAGATTTAATCGACGTCACGGGATGGATGGACAATTATTCAGGGGAAGGTTTAAATCTATCTTAATTGGAGAAGAGCACTATTTGCTGGAGTTATTACGCTACATCTGTTTTGACCCGGTCAAAGCCGGACTGGTTAAAAAGCCGGAGTTTTATAAATGGAGCAGCTTTAATGACTATTTATCGGATAAAAACGAGAATGAATGGTTAAACAGAGATCTCATCATTCAGAAAAACGGAGGGGAAAAGGGCAAGAGAAAGATCGATGCCAGTTTACTAAAAAAGGATGCGTCAGAGGATATCTACGAGTTCTTCGGCAAGAAGAATGTGCTTTCAATCCTGGGTTCATATGGATTCGTAAATCAAATCAGAAGGAATCATTTAGGAGACTCAGCATATCCTGAAAAACCTGATGCAAAAGAGTTGATGTTGAAAGCAGAGGCGATCATGGATCAGGTTTGCCAGTTTTATAATATTGACGACAAGGAATTGACTAAGCATCAGAGAGGAGCGATCAATGTCCCTCGAGATATCACTATGTATCTGATAAGAAAGCAAACCGGGCACACATTGAACGAGATCGGTAGTATGTTTGATATCAGTAGTTATAGCACCGTAAGCAGCGCCATTGAAAGGATGAAGGTTAAACTCTCCAAAGATGAAAAAATAAGAAATCTTTTGATGACACTGGAATCAAAACTTGAGTTTTAGTTACAAATTATAGGTAGGACTGATTTTTTCCCTCTTTACAGGAGCTAAGAATGCTGGATTTTTCAAAAATTAAAACGTATTCAATTAGAGATCGACAAAATAAGTTCAAGATTTCTGATATGATTCCTTTAGATCATGAAACAAAAATCGATAATGCGAGTTTGTCTCTGATTGCTGATGATATGATTAGAGCAAACTCCAGGAATCGAAAAAATATGATCATGCTCGGAGGAGCCGTGATTAAGGTGGGATGTTCTGATATTTTGATCGATTTGATGAAAAGGGGATACATCAATCATATTGCTGTAAACGGAGCTGTATCCATTCATGACTTTGAAGTGGCCCTGATTGGGGAAACATCAGAAGATGTAGAACGGGGGCTGGAAGATGGAACGTTTGGAATGGTGGACGAAACCGGGCGTTACATTAATGAAGCTATATCTGCAGGATATAAGCAGGGGAAAGGATATGGGATTTCGGTAGGAGAAAAAATAGGACAGCTTGCGCTTCCCTTTAAGGACAATAGTATTTTGTACCAGGCCTACCGATTGAAAATACCCCTGACAGTTCATGTGGCAATCGGAGGTGATATCATTCATCAGCATCCAACCTGTGATGGTGCAATACTAGGTGGAGCTTCCTTCCTTGACTTTAAGGTGTTGACTGAAACAGTCAGCCAGCTGACAGATGGGGTTTTGCTCAATATTGGATCAGCGGTTAACCTACCCGAGGTTTTTCTGAAAGCTTTGACGATTGCCAGAAATTTGAAGTATGATGTGAGAAGGTTTACAACCGCCAATTTTGATTTTCTTGACATGTATCGTCCGAGAACGCGATTGCTGGAATGGCCAAAACGACTTGAATGCAAAACATATGACATTCGGGGGAACCATAACAAAACCGTCCCAACATTACATCGACTGGTACTTGGCAGGGCGGATACTGAATAGAAGAGCATGAAATTAAAACTTCCTTTCTCAAAAACCACTTTTGAAAAGTGCCTGGATCGGGTCAAGTTGACCGAAAATCTTTTCGTCATCATTGCAGCTCTGCTGATTGGTGCATTGGCTGGATTCGGCACAATTCTTATTCGAGTGATGATTAAGGAGATAGCGGACTTTTCATTTCCCGGTAATGGAACCATTCTGGAAAACATCAAAAACGCTCCCTGGTATTGGAAAATTTTGGTCCCCTTAATAGGAGGAGCAATTGTAGGACCGATTATTCATTTGTTTTCCAAAGAAGCTAAACGATCCGGTGTTCCTGAAGTCATGCAATCAGTGCTTATTCGTGGTGGATATATCAGACCAAGAGTAGCAATTGTGAAAGCAATTACCACTGCTATCACAATAGGAACTGGTGGATCAGTAGGGCGTGAAGGACCAATTGTACAGATCGGGGCCAGCATTGGTTCAACCATAGGACAGTTCTTAAATGTTTCAGCCCAGCGGACAAAGACTTTTGTAGGCTGCGGTGCTGCCGCCGGAATAGCTGCCGCATTTAACGCTCCCGTTGCCGGGGCCTTATTCGCCGTAGAAATCATTCTTCAGGATTTTGCATTTGCGCAGTTCTCGCCCATTGTGATCTCTTCAGTCATGGCCACAGTTGTATCACATGGTTTTAAGGGAAACTTCGCCGAATTCAGTTTACCTGGCTATCAACTTGTAAGTTACCATGAAATGTGGTTTTACTTGTTTATGGCATTGCTTCTAGCTGTTATTGGATTTATATTTATCAAATCCATCTATCTCGTTGAGGATTTGTTTGAAGATAGAATCAAGATTCCGGTATATCTTAAACCTGCACTAGGGGGAGCATTAGTTGGAATAATCGCCATTTTTTTCCCGGATATCATGGGAGTTGGATATGAATCGATAAACAACGCTTTACATGGGGAAACGATCGGTACTCTTGCACTTATGCTGGTACTGGTCAAAATTGTATCAACATCGATAACTGTCGGATCAGGTGCTTCGGGTGGGATATTTGCACCTTCTTTATTTTTGGGGGCAATGACGGGGGTCTTTTATGGAGGTATAATCCACAGATTTTTCCCAACGATCACTGCAGCCCCCGGTGCTTATGCCCTGGTTGCCATGGGAGGTTTTGTTTCTGCCGTTACCCATGCCCCCATTACTGCCATCATTATGATATTCGAGTTGACGAACAATTATACTATTATCCTGCCTTTGATGATCACCTGTATTTTTAGTACTGCTATTTCCTCCAAACTTTCCAGGGAATCGGTGTATACCTTGAACCTCATGAGACGAAATATTCATATCAGTCATGGATCCGAAATAGACATTATGAAATCTATTTTTGTGAAGGATGTCTTCACAAAAATAGATAATTCCATCCCTGAGAATCTCTCCTTCAGCGAAATGATTAACCGGCTGTTGACGTCCAAAGAGCCCTATCTGCCTGTATTGACTGCTCAAAAAGAGTTAGTTGGAATAGTATCACTGGCAACCATCCGAGAGTTTTTATTTGAAAAGGATCTTCTGGCTGATGTTATGATTGCCGGAGATGTTGCTGAAAAAAACCTGGTGACTGCTTTTCCCCAGGATAATTGTCAAACTGTATTGGAAAAGTTGGATCAAAGCGGTTTGGAAGGAATTCCGGTTGTTGACGCCTCAAATAGCAACCAGCTAAAGGGGATGATATGGCGACGTGATATTTTTGCTATTTATAATAAAGAGATAAAACGAAGGGATCTAGCTACCTCTTTTGCCAGTCAAATATCTTCATCACAGACTGACAGCACAGTACATTTTATGGAGGGATATTCACTGGCAGAAATCAGCGTTCCCCGACCATTTATCGGAAAGTCTTTGAAAGAGCTGCAGGTTAGGGCGCGGTTTGGGGTTGATATTGTTCTAATCAAAGAAAAGGGGAAAAAACAATCATCCAATGTTTCGATGCCGCATCCCGATTATCTTTTTCAGGAGGGTAATGCGATCCTTATCCTGGGAGAGATAGGTAAAATCAATCTTTTAAAATCACTGTAGCAGTTTTTTTTGAACCGTACCTTTGAGCCATTTTAACTATTCGGGGAAATCATTTGTGATTTTTCCTATCCAAGATACTCAATGTTTTCATCAACAACAGCAAGTTGACTGCTGATAAATTCGGGGATTCTTCTTTCGAGCCAGAATTGCGGTTTCCAAGGAGAACCACCGGAAATAAAACCAACATGTCCACCTCCTTTACTTAATTCAAATTCTATCTGATCTGACAATTCTTCCGATGCGGGGATGGCATCATTGGATATGAAGGGGTCATCTTCTGCCTGTAGAATCAGGGTTGGTATTTGGATCTTCTTTAGAAACTGCCTGCTGCTGCACTTTTTGTAATAATCCTCGGCATTTAGAAACCCATGAAGTGGAGCCGTAACGAAGTTATCAAACTCCTTGAAGGTCTTCAGCTTCTTAATCTCTTTTTCTGTTTTAGATAACTGATGCGAAAAATCCATCAATTTCATTTTTACCAACGTACTTTCAATTAATTGCGTGGTCAAATGCCTGAGATAAACCCTGGAAAACCCCTTTTCCAATTTTTCTGCACATTTATCCAATTTAAAGGGAACTGACACAGCAATAGCTGCATCTAACAGGCATTCATTGCCCTGCTCCCCCAGATATTTGAGGATCATATTTCCCCCCAATGAATAACCAACTGCAAAAAGAGGGGACCGAGGATATCTGTTTTTTATCAGGCGTATTATAAAATCAGCATCATTGGTCTCTCCGGAGTGATATCTTCTTGTCGTCCGGTTCGGCTCTCCACTGCATCCCCTGAAATGCATTAATACACCAATCCAATGATGATCCCTTATTGAATGGAAAAGCCCTTTTATATAAGGTGATTCTATTGACCCTTCAAGACCGTGGAAAGCTATAATAATCGGTGTTCCAATTGCCTGGCTAGGTACGGCTGTCCAGGCCAGATCCAAAAAATCTCCATCATCGGTTTCTAATCGCTGTTTAATAATTGATATGGAATTATTTCGTCTGTTGATAGTAGGAAGCAGGGTTTGGACATGGGGGTTTCTGCCCCACCAGCACGGGGCAAATCTAATGGCTTCAGACATTTGGTTTGCATTGGATTTGATCATCTGCACTTGAATCAGTGATATTCAGATGATTAGATCTTAAAATCGTGATGATTCCATCGGAGACGATGGCAAATATAATCTGGCGTCATCTCCTGCGAACCCTTTTGTAAGTGTTTGGTTCAAATCAGGATATCTCACGATTAACTCTTTTATTGTGAGGTCGACAGCCAGAGTCTTCCCTTCATTAGATTGAATTGAAAATACCGGCCCCGCATCACTACTTTTTATTAAGACTGTTTTATTGTGAGTAACCAGAACTCCAATAACGCAGCTACTATTGCCGGAAGGACTGTTAAAACTCTCATCCGCAAAAGCCTTCTCAGACGTCAAAAATGCAAGCAGTAGCGCAATGAGAAACAAATTCAGATATTTAAGCTCGAGACATAATTGCATTGTTTACTCCTTCTACAAAGTTGTTTTCCGGGTTAACTGCTCATTTACCGGTCAAACCTGGAAATGGGAATAAAAATACCATTTTGGCATAAAACGTTAAATCCAAATTACAATCTTTGTTATCCCTTATTCAAGGGATACTTAAAAATTTTGGATAATGGAATACCTAATTTCTCAATAAAAAGTTGAAGGAGATTATTAAAAGAGCTCGTTCTCACACCTGCTATTCGACTTACATGAGGGTGTTCAGGAAGGATTAAAATAAGCTGGATGGAATTAACGTAAGCTAAAGAAATGGCACATGAATACTTCTTTTACTTCCTATTCATTTAAAAATTCATCCGCCTCAGAGTTGTCTTCGATTGCAAACCAAGTTGCCTGATTAGTCTTTTCCGGTTCGGACTTCAGCTGTTCAATTTTACCGCCCTTTTTCAGATACTCATCAACCGCTTCAGCAATAAACTCATGATTCGGATCAAACGACAAATGTCGTTTTCTACGATGTTTGGTTTTCATTGGAATGGATTTCATTGGTCTTTATATTTTGAAGGTTTATAAAATTAAATACGGTCGACTTTAAGCGAAAAATATGCCGAAATTTAAAATATGACAATTTTTTTTATTTTATAATTGCAGTTTTTGGAAAGTGGCTTAAGAAAGGGGAAAAACTGAGTTACAGCAATAAAGTTATTTTGGATAAAAATGACGAAAAATAGCTTACTGGTGGAATAATCGGCAGAGTACTTTCTTTTATCGAACCGGATAAATTGATTCCATTCTGATCAGACAATTTAATATGCCTGTGGAGAGTAGCGATTGGCAGTTTTTAAACCTCCAGGAGTTAGACGTTGTGACAGCACTACAAACCGCCAACCGCATACTTTTGATACCACAAACATGAATCAATTTGTTGACTATTATTAACTCTCCAATAAGAATTCATCAGCGGCAATACTTCCTTCATAGCGAGTCATTGCCTCTTGGAAACTCCTTTCATCCGGTTTTAATTGCTCAATTTTACCACCATTTTGTAAAAACTCTGCCACAGCGTTGGCAACAAACCCTCTATCCGGGTTAAAAGAAACAGATCCTTTTCGAGTTCTTCTTTTGATTCTGATTGAGTTTTTCTCCATTATCCTCTCCTTATTCGTACTTAACTTGGCGGTGTTCAAATTGGATTAGAATTGAAATGCTCGTTTATACAACAAGTTTAGATATCTTGAATTTCCATTTAGCTAGAATTGTGCCAAGCATTGTTTTCTATAACATTACATATAGTTACATATGTTTACATGATGTTTATTAGAGATATTTAAGGCTGTTTTCATGGTGATGAGTGAAAATGGTTGAAATGAAGTGTTGCTTTGTAAAGAATGATCGAAAACAATCGAAAAATGATCTCAACAAAATTGAAGTGAGTGAAAATGTTTGAAAAAATAGTTGTCTTAGAATCAAATAAACACCGGATGAGTATCAATGTTTAATAGCTTATAATTATTTACTTTTTATGGTAAAAGGATAAGGACGATATGATTAAGTTTGGGAGTCAGCAGAACAAGAAATTACCGAAGACTGGACTAAGATCTTCTCTTAACACATATAACGCTAAAAACCCGAATAATAATCTGCTAAAACCAAGTGATAAAATAGGTCTTATTCTTCAAAATAATATTTATCTTAGCAC
Organism: bacterium; assembly: GCA_018829445.1. Lineage (GTDB taxonomy): Bacteria > SAR324 > SAR324 > XYD2-FULL-50-16 > XYD2-FULL-50-16 > JAHJTV01. The sequence goes on along the minus strand of JAHJTV010000011.1, from coordinate 81,172 downwards.
TCAATAGGAATTATTAACAAAATCACCCAAGAGAGACCTTTGCCATCATGAGAGTATTATGCCTGTAAAAAGAGTTAAATTATCGATTGCAGTTTTGGGTTTTCTGTTTGTTGTTTTATGTTTGTCCATGGTCGGACTTAAATGGTTGCAGGAGTATTCAAGACTGTTTCCGGACGAAAAATTTACAGTTGATTATCGAGACAATGTAATGAGCAGCCCTGTCATTATTGCAGATCGCAATAATAATCAATTGGGATCATTTGGCGGCAGTCGGGTGTACTACATTCAATCAATCTCATCAAACACATCGGATCTTTCAGTCCTCACTAAAATTCTATTCGCAAAAGAAGATAGAAAGATTGGCTCATTTAACGGTATACAAAATCGTGGATTCTTCGGATTGCTGGAAGCTTCCTATGAGGTAATTTCCTGGAAAGGAAAACTGCGAGCCGTCTTCCAGACAATTAGAGGCAGCAGACAGGGAGCATCCGGCTTATTGGAGCAAATAGCCGGGAATCTTTTTAATCATGATGATCACAATCCCTGGTTCAAGAGTGGGGGAATATTTCGTCAGATGGAGGGAAAATTAGTTAAAACCTTGAATGCAATCAGGCTGGCACCGCTGTATAAAAATCCGGAACAGATCGTGGAGGATTATGTTAACCTGACTTATACTGCAGGTATGTACCATGGAATTAAGGCATTTATGCGAAAACGATTTGACAAGGATATCTCTGAAATCCTGGTTCCCATAGATCTGAAAAACAAATTTCTTCAAGATCAGCAAATCGATACGATAAATATTCTGGCATACTATGTTGGACAATTAACCGGTCCATCCAACTATGACCCGTTTTCGGCGAATGATCCCCTGGAGAGATTTAGAACGATTAAACGTGCTGATTTTAAGAAGAATCTGGTACTGACACAGATGTATAACTTGGGTTTGCTCAATGAAATCGTTTACGCAAAGGCAAAAGACAGGAAACTGCCATTTAAGTCGGGAGATATGGCGGGATTAGATTTTGACCCCAACGTGGAATTCATCAGACAAGAGTTAATAAGACTTGGAAAAGGAACATATGGGTTCAAGATTAAAACAACACTTATAAAAGAGATCCATGATCTTGCCAACTACCAATTGTTGAAATATCGGACTCAGCTTTCCATTTGGGCAACCAAACACTATTATCCCGCAAACGCACCTTTTTTAAAATCAGCAGCGCCAGAACGATTTGGGATATACCGAGTCAAAGTTACTAATAGGATTGAACAAAAATTGTATCTGGATATGGGGCTGCAAGCTGGCGTTGTACCACTGCTTTTGCCGAAAAACATGTCACCTGAGTTTAATTCGGTCGTTAAGCAGGGTAATTACGTTAGCGTTGGCATAGACGGTTTTGATGATCAAGGAATTCCTATTATCTCTCTCATGCAAGATGATCCCCTGATTAAGGGTGCATTCATATTAAAAAGCTTACGCAATGGAGAAGTAATCGCTTTTGTTGGTGGGAACTACCTGACTGCCTCTATATCTCCTGGCTCCGCATTTAAACCTTTTCTGCTGGAAAAGGCAATGGAATTAGGGTGGTCCCTGGATGACAGGTTAAACAACAGCTGCTTCCTGGAATACCGTTTGTTTTCCGGGCCAAGATATTCTCCAGAAAATTATGGAGGATGTGATGAGTCAAAACCCGGTTTTGAAAGGTATCCGGATATTAAAACAGTTCTAAAAAAATCTATTAACAAGCCGATGATTTACCTGCTATCCAATCTCACCGCCAAACTATCTGAATCTCAACTGAAGGATACCGTTGATCAGTATTTCAATGAATATGAAGCAACCAACTTATCATCGTCGGATTATCTTTTTTCTATAAAAGACAAATATATTCAATTTTTTAGTGCTACGAGTGAAGGAGAGAAACAGTATATTGGCAGAATCCCGATTGCAGATCAAAAACACCGGATCATTTTTGAAAGCATGAAAAGGGAAAAATATCTTGAGCTTAATGAAAGCCGAGACTTCTTAGCCATGGCAAAAACACTTGATGCCGACTATGAAGATTTTATGCGCTGGCATTCAATTATCGGAGATGTTAAAAACCAGTTTCAACAACTGGAGAAAAAACAGGAACAAGCGGGGAATAGAAACTCCGGGAGTATAACTTCTCATCCTGAAGAAATTGCATCGTTAAACCATTTTTATTACAACGAAAACGGTTTGTTATCATTTGATCCGTTAATACAGGATAAAATCACTTTCATCAATTGGGAACTGGTGACCGATTTTCTAGCCAACCAAAACATCCACAGCGTCAAGGTCGGAGCTTTTACGGTTGCAGATCACGATCGGTTTAATAGCTGGGTTGAGGATTATCGAGGAGTTGAAGAGCAGGACTTTTTTAAAGCGATGTTCATTCATCATCCTGATTTTCTGTCTTTTTTTAATGTTGAATTATTTAAGCAACACATTGCGTCGATTTTAGATATTAACAAGCAAACAATTGTTGCAGACTATTCGCTGCCCCTGGGAACCCACAGGATATCACTGATCGATCTAAGCAATCTTTATAGCCAGATGCTGACCCATTCTAAGAAAGATCCCGAGAAACCAAATAATCGATCGCTGTTTATCTTACCGGATGAGTCAGTTTTGCCGGTGCAATTACCTGACAGGACGAATGAAGAGTACACCCTGAAAGATCAGATGCCCATATATGAGGCCCTGCAAGCAGCTCGCAATGAAAGTGGCGGTACCAGCAGTCATTTGAAATCATCTTCGATTCTGGCAGGAAAAACAGGAACAGATGCAAAGTATAAAACCTATGTTGCTGTTATTTCACTTAATGGCCATCCTTTTTTATCAGCTGTTTATTTTGGGGTTGACCATAATAAACACAAAAAACTTGTGGCTTCATGGACCGCCGGCCAAACAGCCGCAATATATACAGATAACCTCGTTCGATTGATAAATGAAAAACATCTCAGTTTTTTCCCGAAAGATGCGGATTACAGTATTAAGTTCGATCCGAGTTTTAATTATGATCAAAGAGATGGCAGTGAAAACAAACGCTCAGATCAAACAGATGCTTTGCCTATAAAGCAGGAAGTGGATATTATTTGGAGTTCAGATGGGAGTTATCGATTGATTGACAACAGCACAAATCCAAATGAAGAGGAGATAATTCAGTCTCTGGAAGATGAATTAAATTATTCAGATGAAGATATAGACCAAATCCTGAAAACAACGGAAACCAACTAAACCGTTGTTTTCAGAAAGTCAGAATTCCTTTGAAGTGAAATCACTTTATTAGACATTAAACCTGAAGTTGATGATATCTCCATTCTTAACCTCGTATGTTTTGCCTTCCAAACGAACAGTTCCGGCTTTCCTGGCTTCCGCATAGGAATGGGCTGACATCAGGTCATCATAAAACAAAACTTCAGCACGGATAAATCCTTTCTTAATATCGGAATGAATCACATCGGCCGCATCGACAGCAATGGTTTCTTTTTTAATGGTCCAGGCTCTTACTTCGTCTTCACCTACAGTAAAGAATGAAATGAGGCCCAAGAGATCGTAGGATTTTTTAATAACAAGATCCATAGCTGGCTCAGCAATCTCAAATTCAGAAAGAAATTCCTGGGCTTCCTCATCTGTCATTTGAGCCAGTTCCTGTTCCAACTTGCCGCGGACGACCACACAGTCTTCATTGTCGGTAAGGTTCTTGGTTTGAGGCATTGAGCCGTCCGTATCTTCATTATTAAACAGAACCAGTTTGGGTTTTCCGGAAAGAAAAGTGAAACCTTTTAGAGCAGGGGATTTTGCCAATTCCGGAACCTTCCTCAAAGGGGTTTCATTTTCTAAATTGGACAAGCATTCCTTCAGCAGGGTATATTCCTCTTCACTATATTTCTTACCACGCTTTTTTTCCGTATCCAGGGTTTCCAATCGTTTTTCGACAACTACCTGGTCTGCAATAATGAGTTCCTGATCCAGTTCCATAAAATCTGTTTCGGGAGTTGGATCTTCAAGCCCATTACCGGTAAAATTACGAATGACATGAATTAAGGCATCGCAGTCCCTGACCTGATTCCAGATTGCCTGTTTTTTTTGTTCCTGTTTTCGTGGTATAAAATATTCTACCTGGGCGTAAATGGTTTTTTTAGGATTGTACATCTTGCTGAGGATACCTACCCTTTCATCGGGAACTCTCACAGTTCCAATCCGATTCTCTGATTTATTTGGAACATCCTGAATGTTTCGAGTCAGGGCTTCGAAGATAATTGACTTGCCAGAGTTTGGAAGTCCAATAATACCCAGCTTCATGGTGGTTTTTCCCGTTACTAGATTGTTTGGTTATGAAAAAGAGATTTGATTATTGAAGAATAACTAAGTTTATTATGATCATTAAGCGTATCAACTGAGAATGTTTATGGCAATTGGATGGCGTGACAATCAATTGTCGACAGGATTTTGCTGGATGATTTGTTATTGATTTGATTCAAGTATGGATTCTTTACTTTTTATCGGGTTGGCGTATGATTGCAGCAATATCTCTCTTACTCCCGGGTTCAAATTTTTATATTGGCTTAAAAAAATCTGTTTTTCCAAATCGGAGTAATGGCTTGAGTAGGTTTTTACCTTCATCAGCTCGTCATAGGCAATATAATTTCTTGGCCAAAGACGATAACTTTCTTGAATGGCATTATCGATTGCCATTGCTACTTCTTTCTCGGTTTCATAGCTACCTTTTAACGGTTTGGAAAAGGCAACGTGTATGTGCCCTTTATCCCTGCTGATACCAGCGGCCATGGAAACCAAGTCATATTTTTTCCTTTTTTTAAATTCTCCCTTTCGAGTTAATTGAAACAATTCCCTGGCTTTGATTCTATCACAAGGATCTTTTTCATAGGAAACCGAAACAGGAACAATATTCAAAGACTTGATAAAAGCCGAAAAATCGGGCTGGTTTTTGCGCTCTGAAAGATGGAACATCTTGATAATGGCGGGATTTGTGCGGTCAATCCCGTCTTTTGCCCTACCTTCTTTTTGAGCAATCCAGATATGATTTCCATTCTTTAAGATCAGATTTATGTATTCAGACAGGTGCTTCAGTTCTTTTAACTGCTGCTTGCGGGGCAAATTACGTTTGACGATAAAAGCCTTATTGATTCGAATTAAATCTTCAACCATTTCGTTAAACAATAGATTATCACCAAATGCGATGTAAGGTACCTTGTGGCCGTTTATATGTAGAATGTAGTCAATTAATGCAGAGTCTAAAACGATATCCCGATGATTGCTGATGAACATATAGGTTTCATTCACATCGAGGTTTTCAAGGCCGGTAAAAGTAAGGCTATCGGTAGAATGATCAAGAACCCATTTCAGCATCCTATTTCCAATTATTTTTTTTTGGAAATCATCAACTGTGCTGATATTAAAAAGTCGAATCTTCAAGAAAATCTGGATAAGCACTTCGAAAAGACCAATCAAAGATCTGGGAATTTTTGGCCACATCATCAGACGAATACTGGAGATCAATAACCCATTCTTGATCAGTCTTTTTTTTGTTTCAATGAACTCGCTATCCGTAAAAGGTCGTATGTCGTGAAATTTGTCTTCTAGAGTATTCATTCTCTCAATATATCAGCCGATAAAGAGTTAAGAGTGACGATATGGTCGTTTTTGATACTATGATTATTACTCAAGCCACTTGCCGATACGATCAAATCTGTACCCTGACACTAATCCCTGTTGAGGATCATGGGACCAGTGAATGAAGAGTCCTTTAGCCCTGACATCCTTTTTTTCAACGAATCCCCAATAACGTCCATCCAATGAGTTTCGACGATTATCTCCCAAGGGCCACACTTTTCCTTCCGGAACAGTAAATTTTTGGGGAACTGCAAATTCAATTGAATAAGGAACCGGTAAATGCTGAGCGTTATAATAGGGGATACTTTGATCCTCAGGTTTGCCATTGACGTAAATAGTTTCACCTATTATCTCAACCATATCACCTTCGATGGCAACAGCACGTTTAATGTAGGGAATTGAGGGGTCACGAGGATTGGGAAAAATAATAATATCCCCTCTTTGTACATCTTCAGAAAAAAGTTTGATATCAGTAAATGGAACCACAAAACCATAAGCATGCATATCAGCAAACAGATAGTCTCCAATTTTAATCGTGGGAATCATTGATCCTGTTGGGACTCTATATGGCGAATATGCCCAGGTTCTGAAAATCAGGGCAATGACTAAAGCAATAATCAGGGCTTCTACCCATTCCCGAATTGTGTCATTTTTAATGAATCGTTCCAGATTTATAATTTTAAATTTTTTCATGGGTTTATGCGAATATTTGGTTTATTTTTAATGTACTTCCCTGCATTCCTTTACAAGGTTTTAAAGCTTTTTCTGTTAAACTGCTATGACATGGAACAAGTGTACCATAATGGATTCAGTTTGATTTATCCTAAATTATCGCACCAAAAACCGAATAGTCTTATAACAGAAACAAAATAAACATGGATGACTGTCTTCTAAAGAAAATAGTTTTCCTCTCAAAATCATCAAATGTCAATAGATGAAGGTTCCTCAAGCAGGGCAATCGCATGAAATTTTCAATGAATAAAACTGTTGTCTGAATTGTTTTCAATGAGAAATTTTGAGAAGGAACCCCAACGGGGGTTCAATAATAAAAGCCTGGGGTCAGCGAACTTGTGAGTGCCACCCCAGGAAGGAAGTTATCGAAAAATATATGAACTCTGAAGGAGTTCAATAAACATATTTGAAGACATGTTTTAATCCTCATCATAAATCCCTGTAGAACGCTTTCAGCGTTCTTATTAGGGAAATTGCCTTGTTATCCCGGAGTGGCGTTCGCAGGCTCACTGACCCCGGGCTATTGATTGTTTATCCCCTTCGGCGAATGGCACAAAAACAGATTGGGAACAAATCGATTGTTATTTTCCACTGGATGAAAAAAAGGGAACTTGCCAGGGTTTTCATGCGATTACCCTGGTTCCTCAAGCAGGGCAAGATTTGAGTGTGGTTGTCCTTAAGTATTATTTTAAGTAGAGTATTATTTTTAAAACTACTCAATAAGCATTCAATGGTCTTTTGTTGGTTGCTGACACATTGTTAATATTTACTGGAATAATCACCTCATGTCCGATTGCCTACATAAAAACCTGGTTTTAATTATAGAGAACTCAAACAAACTGCGATGCAAAACATGTCATCTTACCATTACTCCGGAGGAATTGGGAAATAACCACTGCCCTGAGTGCTATGAAGCCACTGGTAAGAAACAATACGATTTTGAAGAAATCATAACCAACCATTCCGATGTCAGTCAGTATAGATGTGAAGACTGTGGTGTTATCATTAAGACCGAAAGCTGAAGATTCACTTACGAGGTGAGATAGAGTACAAAAATGCATATAATCAACCTGCTAAAGATAATCTGGGCATTCTTCTGGTTGTCATTAATGACTATTTTGCTATTCATTCCCATCATAACTGCTGCTCTTTTCAGTCGAACCGGAAACCTGGCTTTTAACATTTCTAAAATATGGGCAATTGCCATCAAACGTGCCCTATTTGTAAAAACCACCATCGTGGGCAAAGAAAAGATTCAAAAAGGAGTACCTTATGTGATTATCTCTAATCACCAATCTCACATTGACATCCCAGCCATCATCACACAACTTGGTATTCAGTTTCGGTGGATAATCAAAAAGGAATTATTATTCATTCCACTTTTCGGATATGCCTTATACGCATCCAGAAATGTATTCATTAAGCGCAGTGACCGTTCTCAAACAATCAAGAGCATTCAAAATGGATTGAAAAGACTTCCGATTGGAGTAGGATTGCTTTTTTTTGCTGAGGGAACCCGGTCTCCCGATGGTAAAATCCATTCATTTAAAAAGGGAGCTTTTGTCACGGCATTAGAGGCAAAACTCCCCATTCTCCCCATCACTATCAATGGAAGTAGAAAAGTTTTACCAAAGGGAAGTGTTATATTTTCACCAGGTCTCATAGAAGTCGTTGTAGGTGATCCTATCGATTCAACCAACTATTCCTATGATAAACTGGAAGAACTGATCGAAAAAACAAGGAAGACCATTGTTAATAGTTTTTCAGGCGCAAACCAATGAACAAGACCCTGGAATTCAATAGATTTTCAGTATGTTATAAGGATACATGTTTACATTTGGCTATATTTGTTGGATTATCGAGGGAAATGCTCAAACCTGTCCTTATGTTCTGCGGAACTACTCCCGTCTTAGAACAAAAAATTCAAATTTAAATCAGAATGAGTAAAACCATTGAGATTAGATGGCACGGTCGTGGTGGTCAAGGAGCGATCACAGCTGCAAAGATCGTAGCCAATACAGCTTTTCAATCCGGATATGACGGAATTATCATGGCACCCTCTTTCGGAACCGAAAGGCGAGGAGCCCCAATCAGTACATCACTGAAAATATCCAAAAGTGAGATTAACGATCTTACCCCGATTGAAAAACCGGATATAGTCATCGTATTGGATCATCTGCTCCTGGATGAAGAGGATGTCACTGCTGGCCTTAAACCCGGTGGAATCTTGGTATTGAACACTCCTAAAACACCGGAAGATTATCACTTTAAAAACATAAAACTGGCGATCGTTGATGTCACTGCGATTTCCGATGAAGCCGGTTTGAGAAAGGGGATTGTTAATTCAGGAATTATCGGGGCATTGGCAAAAGCGTCCAATCTTCTGGATATGGATCTGTTGCTGGAAAACATAAAAAAGGAATTCCAGGGTAGAAAACCAGAGGAGAATGCCCATTCTGCCAGGTTAACCTTCGAAAGAACAGAGTTAAAAGAGGTTTAGATGAGTAAATTGCCATACAAGGTAGTCACATCCAATAGCACACACGGAGTGGGCGATGCCGGTAAAACAGGTTCATGGCGGGTGGAAAGGCCAATTATCGATCTTGAACGGTGTACGCCTGCCAAAAAAAACAAATCGGTTTGTCATCTTTGCTGGCTGTACTGTCCCGATGCCGTGATTTCGAAAGAGATCAATCCAACAATTAATCTTGAATACTGCAAAGGCTGTGGAATATGTGCAGAAGAGTGCCCAACAGGAGCGATTACAATGGTGGAGGAAAGTGTTATCACTGTGAAGGAGGGAAACAGCAATGAAAATAATTGAATCAGGGAATGTTGCAGCAGCTACGGGAGTAATGCTGTCACGAGCCCAGGTAATTGCTGCCTATCCCATCACACCACAAACACCACTGACCGAAAAGCTATCGGAGATGGTTGAGTCAGGTCAGATGAAAGCCGAGTACATAGCAGTTGAAAGCGAGCATAGCGCTTTAAGTGTCTGCATAGGAGCAGCTTCCGCTGGGGCAAGGGCTTTCACTGCAACTTCTGCGAACGGACTTTTATACATGAGTGAACAGGTTTACTGGTCGGCAGGTGCCAGACTTCCGCTGGTAATGTGTGTGGTAAACCGAGGATTAGGTGCCCCCTGGACTATCTGGAACGATCACCAGGATTCGATGTCACAACGGGATGCGGGTTGGATTCAGATCTATGTTAATAACCACCAGGAGATCATTGATACTATCATTAAAGCCTATCGTCTGGCACAAACAGTTAGTATCCCTGTAATGGTTTGTTTCGACGGCTACTATCTGTCACACACCTATATGCCATACGAAGTGCCAAGTCAAAAACTGGTTGATGAATTTTTACCCAAGTACTACTACAAGCACACACTTGATCCGGCAAACCCTGAAAATCTGAACACGGTTACCATGCCATACGGAAGACCTGATGCAAACGGAGAGTTTCGCAACGGTTACATGGATATACGACACAACCATCACCAGGAGATGGTGAACGCCATTAAAACCTTTGAAGAGACCGATAAAGAATTTGAACACCTCTTCGGCAGAGGTGGAAATCCGTTAGTTGCAGGTTACAAATGTGATGATGCTGACTATATTGTTGTCCTCATGGGGTCTCTTTCCAATCGACTGAAAGATATAGCAGATGATTTCAGAGATCAGGGCACTAAAATTGGGGTTTTAAGCGTTCATCTCTATCGCCCCTTTCCAGCACAAGCGATTGTGAATGCTCTGGAAAATGCCAAAGGAGTCGTTGTCTTTGAAAAATCCATCAGCTATGGCTACCAAGGGGGCTTGTACAGTGATATCAAGGCTGCCATGTATAATATAAAAAACAGACCATTTATTCATAACCATATAATTGGTTTGGGAGGCCGGTTGATAAAAAACGAAGATCTGATTGAAGCTATCAACAGATCCATCGCCTCGCAACAGGAGTTGGACAATCAACCTCAATGGATCGGTCTTAATCGATAGGAAGGAATATGACCATAAAAAAAACAACCGCCATTAATTTGACTGCTGAAGAATTTGTACACCCGGGAAACCGGGCTTGTTCCGGTTGCGGTCTCAGTCTGTTATACCGGATCGGGTTAAAAGCCCTGGGACGTGACACCATCACCGTTATACCTCCTAGTTGTCTGACGGTAACACAGGGATTATTTCCGATAGCCTCAACCCAAGTCCCCTCGCTCAATGTAGTATTCGCATCAACAGCTGCTGCTGCTGCCGGTGTCAGGGCTGCGTTAAAAGTTCAAAATAAGGAGCATATAAACGTAGTTGCCTGGGCTGGTGATGGCGGAACATCCGATATCGGAATTCAAGCCCTGTCTGCAGCTATTGAACGGGGAGATGATTTTCTTTATATTTGCTACGATAATGAAGCTTATATGAATACCGGAATTCAAAGATCAGGCACCACTCCCATGGGAACCATAACCACCACAACTCCTGTTTTGGGAAAACAACAAAGGAGTAAGGATATTCCGGCCATCGTTGCTGCCCATAATCCAAGCTATGTAGCATCTTGCTCAGCATCGTATCCTCTTGACTTTCATGATAAAATAAAAAAGGCAATCGGGATAAAGGGATTAAAATATATCCACATTCACTGCCCTTGTCCTTCCGGGTGGGGGATGGAAGAACGACTTTCGATCAAAGTTGGAAAACTGGCGATATCAACTGGCTTATATGAACTGTATGAGATTGAGGATGGGAAAAAGACATTTAGCGGCCCTTCTGCCAAACTCTTAAAACAAAAGAAACTAACACCGGTCTCCGATTATTTGAAAACACAATCCAGATTTCGATCTATTTCCGGGGATTTAATAGATCAAATGCAGGAAGAGATCGATGCCCGGTGGGAAAATTATCGAGCCGTCATGCAATAACCGCTTGTTAGCAAAAGCGATGATTAATACTTCTTCAGCAGTTACAGGCACTTTCTCTTTTTATCAGATAACATTGACACACTCGCAAACCTGTTGCTATTGCTAAGACCACACCCAACAGGAAAAATTATGACATCAGAAGAAAGAAAAGCCTGGGAACGAAAACAACGCGAAACCCGAATAATCGACATCGCTCAGCAAGTGCTTTTTGAGTACGGATATGAAAATGCCACTATTCTTCAAATTGCCAAAAGCGCAGGGTATAACAAACGAACAATGTACCTGTATTTTAAGGATAAGGAGGAGATCTTTCTTGCTGTTGTATTGAGGGGGCTGGAGATCCTGTCCAGCATGCTTAGAAGTGCCATTGAGGAATCGAAGGACGAGCGCAATCAACTTAGAAAACTGGGTGAGGTTTTTTTTAACTTTTCCTTGGAACATCCGGAGTTTCTTAGATTGATTATGATTTACGAGTCAAACAACTGTATCTACCATAAGGAACTAAAATCATCCACGCCTCAAGGTGTTTATCTGGATGCCTGTCAAAATGAAACGGATGCCATTGCTGACATTATGACCAGCACTCTGAAAAGGGCAAAAGATAACGGCACTATTAAAACAGAACTGACACCGGTTCAACTGATGTTAATTTTATGGGGAGAAGTTTTTGGCGTAATGCAGATCATCCTCATGAGGCGGGAGCATTTCAAAGATGCATTTGGTATCAGTTACCACCAGTTGTTTGAAGCATTCATGAATATGGTAGTAGCCGCAATTTCTCCGGGAGATTAAACGACTTTTAAAAATTGTTTTCTTAATCTGCCCTACATCGATTACCCTAACAAACCCAATAATATCCCTCCCGGGATTACACCTGCATTTTTTCCGACAGAGTCTGCCAGAGACATCATGGTGCCCCGGTACCACCGATTTCCGGAGGATTAACATTCAATTCAGTAAATAGCCCGAATATTGGAGGAAGTAATTGTAAATAAAAATCCTCCAATCATCACTGTTACAAAAGGCCTTGCTATATCTGAATTTGATTCTTGGAATCTACTGTTGAAAAGAAAGCGAATTGTCAGATATTTGGCAAAGTCCAAGTGAGGATTATTGAATTATTCCTATCGCCCCTGTTGATAACTGATTAACGGTGTCTGTCTCTTTGGCCTGACTCAATAAAATTGAATCAAAAGGGACGCGAATGATAAATTTTGTCCCTTTACCCAGTTCAGATTCCGCCACGATCGTCCCGCCATGATTCTTGGTGATAATGGTATGGGAAACAGAAAGACCCAGTCCTGTCCCCAAACCAGCAGGCTTGGTGGTATAGAACGGATCAAATATTCGTTTCAATATAGAATCACTCATACCCTGTCCATTATCTTCAAACTCGATCTTAGCAAATTCGCCGTCGGTAGTTGTTTTTATGGTAATTTGCGATTCTATCTCTTTCTTATTGTTTGCCATTGCATAGGCAGCGTTTGAAAACAAATTAATCAAAACCTGCTCAATTTCCGTTTCAATGCAGGTGACAGGGGACATTTCCTGTTCATATTGTTTTACAATATTGATGTGTTTAAAATCGTACTTCTTTTTAAGATTGTAATCACTGCTTGCCAGCTCCTGACTCCTATCAAGCAATTCGGACAAAACAGCTGCAGATGGTTGATCATGATTAACTCGTGAAAACTGAAGCATGTTTGAAACGATACGTGAAGCCCGTTCTCCAGATGACTTTATTGACTGTATAAAAGCATCAATTTGTCGTTCATGAAAATATTGCCGTAAAAGCTCAAGATCAACCCCAATTCTATTGGAGATTTGTATGTTTTTCTTAAAACTGGGAGATGTTCTTCTTTGGATGTTTTGCGCCCCCATCAAAATTACTCCCAGAGGATTATTGATTTCATGGGCAACCCCTGCAGCTAAAGCTCCCAGCGACATCATTTTTTCAGTTTGAATCATCATTTCCTGTGTCTGCTTTCGATCAGAAACATCAAATATAACGCCATCCAAAAACATCAGTTCGCCTTTTTCACTGTAGATACCTTGTCCTTTTTCATACACCCATCGCAATCTGCCGTCTGCATGTTCGATACGATATTCGATCACATAAGGGCTCTTCTCCCGAATTGCTTTTTCAACAGCTTGCTTAAGTGAGTCCAGATCATTTTCATATACAATCGAAGCGAAACTTTTTCCTTCCAAGCCCATAAAACTGTTGGAGTCATATCCAGCGATATCCAAAATGGCAGGACTGATCAAATAGAGGTTCCAGCGATTATTTCCATGACTTCTGAATATTGCTCCGGGGATATTATTAACCAGTGTCCTGTATTGCTCCTCTTTCTGTTTCAAAGTTTCCTCAGCCGCTTCCAGCTCCTGTATTGTTATCAGTAATTTGTCATTTAAATCCCTTTGAATGACAAGTTCCTTTTTTAAGTCCTCTTTTGCTTCCAGCAGATTTCGACGCATATCATTAATGGCATCGGCGACTGAATCCAATTCATTGTCTGTTTTTTTCCTCTTCCCCAAATCCAGTTGAGCCTCCAGGTTGTCCATGGTCAACTTCCTGGTATAGTCTGACATTATGTTTAAATACCGTGTGATCATGGTCCAAACAAGAAACAGAATGAAAATCGACACAGAAAAAGTCTTAACTGTCTGAGTTCCGAGAATAATTAAAAACCGTGTCTGCAACCGATTATACGCGTGACCTAAATCTCCATAGATAATTAAATCTCCTACTTTAACCGGTTCATACTGTTGAAAGGGATCGATGTGAATGATGGGAAATTCCATTTTTAAATGCCCCAGTGCCAATGGTCGCTCTCCAACCAGATAATCCTTATCAATCGTTTTTGCTTCAAGACAGGCGATTTCCGGAAGCTGCAAAATACCGTTTAATTGAGTATAAACGTGGGTTTCGTTCATATTCCAAATACTTAACGAAAGAGATGTAATGTAAGTTTTCTGAACCTGATCAATTCGATATTCAATCAATTTCACATCTTTACGATAGTCTACCCACAACTGAATGATGGTGGAGGCAAAGGTAAAAAGGGAGCTAAACAGGAGGATGAAGACAAGTAATTGCTTCCCGAGGGATCTATCAGTTTTAAAAGGAATAATCATGTTAGGTAGTCTTATTCAATAGTGTAATATTTTCTGCGAATTTGCCAATACTCATCACCTTTTTTGTACTCGGCCAATGATTTTGAAAAACGATCCACGAAACCAGGTTCGACAGTCTTTTTGCTGAAAATCAGATAGAGTTTGGCTTCGTGAATGACGTTATCAAACAAGGGAATAATCCTCCCCTGCAATTCCAGTTTCTTAATCAGAAGTGCGCCGTTTGCATAGTCAGCAATAGTATATTCAATTCGCCTGGTAATCAGTTTTTTAAAGTTCATGTCATCACTCTCCACCTCCTGTACAAAGGAATTCTCTTTCACAAAATCCATGAACTCTTTGGGATATGCAAAGGCTCTTACCAATCCGATGCGTTTTCCAACCAGATCATCATAAGTATTAAAGACCAGTTCATCGGATCGCTCCTTATTGATAAAGAGAAGATATTTTAAGGAGGTTAAGGCTTCCTCGGGGAAAAAGCAAAAAGACTCCCTTTCTTCAGAGTGCAATGCGCAAAAGAGAGCATCGTTCATACCCGAAAAAACCAGGTTAACTGCTCTTGCCCAGGGATATTGAGTAATGGATATCTCAACATTCATAGTCTTAAAAACAGCGCGGGTTACCTCGGTGCAAAAACCGGGAGCCTCCTGGTTAAAAATATCCTCATGCGGTGGCCAGCGATCTGTCCCGATTTTTATGGTTCTCGCCTCCAAAGGACAGCTCGCCATTAGTGTCAAAATTAACGATATTACCAAACCGGTTTTAATTACAAATAAACGAAGAAGTTGTCTCATTTTCCTGTACGCTTTGAATGTAAACCTTCATTAATAATGAGTTCGCAGAGTCTATTATACGCAACACGGTCATTTTACTGAAAACCTGAAAATAATTCAATCAATTAAAAATTTAACAAATATTCTTCCAAAACAAGATTTTCCAGGATTTGACTCACCGTATTCATCTTGAATGCAGACCATCTGGCATTGCAGCTTTCAAGTTAGCCTTAATAGAGCTGAACGGAATGCTACAGTTGTTTATTTCAAACAGGCACTTCCCTTGGAAGAGGGAGACCAAATGCAATACTAAAACCCAAAATACTTATATAGGTTAAATAAGCAGAAACTTTTAAGATTACATATAATTAGGATAGCAACAGAAACATCTTGACAACAATAAAATGGGAGTATAAAACTAAAAGAAGTTTACAACATAAAGTACTTTGCAAACCAGGAGAGCGAATATGACCAATATTGACAAGAAGCAAGTGGAAAAACTCTTAGAAGATGTTGCTTCAATAAAATCAGCCATTGACAGCAACAGGCCTCTAATAAAACAGTTATTGCTTCCCATCCATTTCAGAATTATTTCATTAATTGCAGGTATGGCATTCATTGTTTTATCCAGCCTTTACTACTTTCTACTGAACCAATACGGCGATTACAGTGGTATTCCCATAATGATCAGGACAATATTGATAGCGATTATAGCCGTTCTCTATATTGCGCTTATTGTGCTTAAAAGAGTCTTGTGGGTGAAATCCGTAAAAAAGATCGATCAACAAATTACTTTTGGGCAATTGGTAAAGAGTTTTTACCGGTTTCAACTCATTCATGTCTGGATTCCTATCATTTTACTGCTATTATTCGTTTCAATATATCTATATTTGATGGACGGGCAACAATATATTGTTCCGATTATAGCAATCGGAGTTGGTATTATTTATAACTCCATTGGCAGTGTCACCCGTATTAAACAATACATTATCACCGGGTACTGGCTGATAATCACCGGCATTTTGCCCCTGCTGTTTCCCACTGTTTCAGCCCTGATTTATCTGGCTCTCAGCATGGGATGTGGACTGCTGTTGTTTACGGCAATCAGTGGAACGAAGGATTCAGAAAACAGCAAGGAGTAAACCGGTGGCCAAACTGGACAAAATCATACATGAGAGGGCTCGGTTGAGGATTCTGACTCATTTGGCCTCCAATGAAAAGGAAGCTGTCAGTTTTAGTGAATTGCAGGAAAAACTATCGTTCACTTCAGGCAATCTATCAATACAGCTAAAAAAGCTAAAGGAAGCTCAGTATCTGGAAATTCATAAGGCGTTCAAGGATAACAAACCCTATACAACTGTTTCATTAACCCCCCTGGGTTCAAGGGCGTTAACCGAATATGTTGAAGAGTTGGAAGAATTGATCAGCATGTTGAAAAAGTAAATTGTTAGAGAGGAAGATCATGAAAAGCATTTTAAACTCCATGTCGCTTTATTTTGAGACCGTTCCCGACTGGCTGCGAAGAAAAAAATGGCTGGTCTGGCTGTTTTTTATAGCATTTACCGTGTTTGTTGCTTTCGGTATCAAGCAGACCGAATTTGATATGACCTTGGAGGGATGGTTCGCTGATGATGACCCCATTAAGGTAGCACTGGATAAGTTTAAAGATGAATTCGGCAGTGATGATGGTGTTTTCATAGTCTATAAACCCAAAGATGGCAATGTTTTTTCCGCCAATTCCTTACAGGTTGTAAAAGGAATTCGTGAAGATCTTCTCAATTTCAGGTTAAGGTTGAAGGAGGGAGAAAATTCCAAGTTAGAGCACATTGTCAGAATTAACACTCTTGTTAATGCCCCTGTTTTAAAAGCTGAAGAGGATTCATTAATTTCAAGTCACCTGGTAGGAAACACCATTCCGACCTCACAGGAGGATCTTGATAATATTCAAAAAACAGCAAAATCACAGAAAACATTTCCCCTGCTCTATTTTTCAAAGGATCAAAAATATGGGGGGATTTTCATTGAAACAGATTTCGGCACCATTCCCATGGACTTCGTATCGTCATCTGGCGAAATTGCCAATGAAGATTCTGAATTCGGCGAAGAATTGGCGATGGACGATATAACCATGGAGGTGGATGAAGGAATTCCTGCAGAAAGGATTCGTTTTAAACCCACCGACATGAATGATTATCTGGGATTGATGGAAGAGATTAATGCCGTTCTGAATAAGGCTGAATATGTAGATCACCTGGAATACTACCCCGTCGGAAATGCTCCAATGATGGAATACGGCATGGAAATAATGGAGGAGATGGGGCCGATGACCATTGGGATGTTGTTCATCATGGTAATATTACTGTGGTTTCTCTTTCGCTCACTGAGTGCCGTAGTCTGGCCGGTTTCGATTGTGGTGTTAAGTACTATTTGGACAGTCGGACTTGCAGGTTGGCTGGGGATTACCATCACCACCATGCTGATGCTGACAGTCATGTTGATTCTGGCTGTGGGTACGGCAGATGCCATTCACATCTTATCGGGTTATTTGTTCTTCAGGAAAAAAGGGCAAGATCATCAAAATTCTCTAAGAATGGCGTTTCGCAAATCGGCCCTGGCATGCTTGCTGACCTCAGTTACGACCATGGTAGGGATGCTGGCTCTGACCTTCACTCCCATTGCCCACATTAAAGTATTCGGTTTTATGTCAGCGGCTGGTGTTGGTCTGGCCTTTATCTTCACGATATATCTGTTGCCGGTCATGCTGGATCTCTGGTCACCGGTGAAGGAGAAAGAACTTTCTCAGAACCGTTTTGGAGCGGCAGTTGACAGGCTTTTTCCCAGGTTTTACTCGATGCTGCAAAAGATAACCGCTGCTATATCTTCCTTTTCTTCGGCAACAGCCAAATATATTCCTGACTTTTCCCGTTATATACATAAAATGTTGAACCGGGTGTTGCCTCTTGTGCAAAGAAGTCCGTTTGGTTTCGCCGTTTTCTTCCTGGTTATTTTCGGGGTTTGCATTTATGGGGCTACCAGGGTCAGGGTGGATTCCAATATGATCGAGCAGTTTAAGGAGGGAACGAAAATCAGGGATACTTATGAGATCGTCGATCGGGAAATGATGGGGACACAGAATATGGAGATCTATCTTGACATGGGAGCCGAGTATGCCTTTCAGGACCCGTTTGTTCTCAATATAATGGATGATCTCCAGCAAAAGATCGAAAAGAAATACAGTACACTGGTTGTTCGGACCTCATCCCTGGTTGATATTGTGAAGGATTCCTATCAAACACTGAGTGAGGGCAGGGAAGAGATGTATATCATTCCTGCGAATCAAAACGTATTGTCACAAACCCTGTTTCTGTTTAACAATGCCAATCCCGACGACCGAAGAAAGCTGGTTTCGGATGATTATAGCAAGTCCCATATCAGCGTCCAGTTATTCAACACCGGTTCCTATGAATATATCAAAGCCTTTGATTTTATGCGAAGGGATATTGATGAAGCCGTAACAATGCTAAAACAGGAATACCCGGATACGGAAGTCACTATCACGGGAGGTTTGGCCCTGATTATGGAGCTCTCCGATTATATCACCTGGTCGCAACTGAAGAGCCTTGGGTTGGCAATTTTTGTGATCAGCATTATTTTGATATTTATCTTCGGATCATTCAGAGCCGGTTTAATCTCCATCATCCCCAACCTGATACCGGCTACATTGACATTTGGTCTGCTGGGATTGCTGGGAATAGCGCTGGATATGGATACCATGATTATGGCCCCCGTTATTATCGGAATTGCCGTTGATGATACCATCCATTTTATTACCCACTACCGGGGAGAAGTCCTGATTGATGGTGATATCAACAGGGCACTGAAAGATACCATCAGTGAAGTCGGCCAGGCCATTACGTTCACAACATTAATTCTCGGATTTGGATTCAGTATTATGGCTTTTTCAACCCATATGGGAACTTCAAATATGGGACGATTCGGGACAACGGCAATCTTTGTAGCCCTGATGTGTGACCTTTTTTTACTGCCGGCAATGATCCTGATTTTTAAGCCCAAATTTCAACGAAAAAGGGCAAAACAATCCAGCGTGTTAACAAATTGATAACCAAAAGAGGAAAAATGAAATCGCTTCAATTTATTTTTCAGATATTTTCAGCTGTTTTTTTTCTGATGATATCATCTTCACTTTTAGCCGAGTCAGCCAGGGATATTATGATTAAAGTGGATAAGATATCCAAGGAATCTTATACCTCGGCTGTTCAGAAGATGAAGCTTTCTACCTGTAAATACTCGGTCGCGCAAAAACAGATGCGTTGTGCCGAAAATCCCAGAATCAAAGTCATTGAGAGTGTTCAAAAGGATACTGGAGTTGATAACAAAGATTCGCGATCCATCGCCATTATTCTTGAACCTGTCAGTGATAAGGGAATCGGCATGTTGACATATGACTACGATGCCCCGGGTAAGGATTCCGATACCTGGCTTTACCTGTCGGCGTTGGGGAAGGTAAAACGTATGATTGCAAGCAGTGAGGAGAGTGATGAGAGCGGCAGTTTTTTCGGCACGGAGTTTTCCATTGAAGACATGGAGTCCCAAAAAATAGATGATTATACATACAAAATACTTGAAGAGGGTACCTATGCAAAACAACCGGTGTGGATTATTGAATCGGTACCCACCCCGGAAAGAGCGAGAAAAACCAGATACGGTAAAACCATTTCCTGGATCGATAAGGAGAGATTCATTATTTTAAAGGCCAACCTTTATAATCGATATGGAAAGCTCTACAAACAACTGATCATGAGAGACGTAGAAGAAATCGATAACGTATGGGTATCCAGAAAAGTGACAATGAACAACCTCTCCACCCGCAGAGTGACCAACATGGAGCTTCTGTCCGTGGCATTCAATATGGAAGTGCCTGATGAGTTCTTGACCCAGAGAACCCTAACCGATTTTGCTTTCAGGGAAAGGAACCTGAATGAACTTCGCACTTATATTAAATAATCTGAGAAATGTGGAATAAGAAAAATGAAAGCACTTTGTTTGTTGTTTGCTATCCTTCTATTCTGTTTTCCGCTCGGTGCCCAGGACACCCTGATTCCTGATGATACAGAGTTGGAATTTGAGGACGAGTCCTTCGAATCCGAAGGATTGGATGAAACAGAGCTTGTCTTCGAAGATGAGAACATGGGTGAATTGTTGCTGGAGGACGAAACTGCAACAACCCCCTTTTTATCTTCACTCCTGGAGCCTATCCGATTCACGTTGAGACATGAAGTATCCTACAAAACCGAAGATCCGGATGGAATTAACAACAACCGGACTTCATTTCGCCTTGAGTATTCGAAATTTTTCCTCAATAACTTCTTTCTGCAGTTTGATTCCAAGTTAAGCGCTTTTTGGAGTAATGATCATCGTGCTGAAGCTGAGAATGAAGAGGCTCTGTTTGAAACCAGCAGTAAGGAAGCTTTTCTGCAAGCCAGTTTTTCAGATACCAGTATAAAAGCCGGTGTTCAGATCTTAATTTGGGGAGAATCTGACGGAGGAGCAATAACTGATGTGATCAGCCCCAGGGACTATTCGGAACTGTTTTTCATCTCTCTTGAAGAATCAAGAATCGGACAACCCATAGTAATCATTGATCAGTTTTCAACCATCGGAGACTGGAGCTTCTTTTTTATCCCTGATCCAGGTTTTAATGAGTACCCCGAAAAAGGAACAGCTTACTATTATGACCCGTTTGCCGGCCTTGCCGTTTACCAGGACGTGACATCGGATGAAGAGTTATTTGAATATGGTCTGAGATGGAAGAAAACCTTCGGCAAAAGTGATGTTGGTATCATGGCTGCCAGTTTGATAGATAACGACTATGCTTACCGCCTGGACGGATACACCAATTCCGGAAAACTACTTTTTACCAAAATCAAGCAGCGCTATACCATGGCCGGAATCACCTTCAATTACGCAACTGGAAACTTCCTGTTAAAAGGGGAAATCGGGAAAAAATTGCCCAAAGCCTTTAATAATGGGGCCTATCAGATTATTGAAAAGGATGTTGTTGATACGGCACTGGGATTGGAGTATTCCCCGGGGGGGGACTATACCTTGAGCCTGGAAGCTGTAAATAACCATGTTATCGATTGGAATGACGATATCCAAACCGTTCCCGAAGATTCAAATTCGCTGGTTGTGGTCTGGAGTAAATCCTTTTTCAACGAAGACCTATCGGTTAACTGGATGACCAGCTATAGTGAGCCTTATACCAGCTATATGCACTCTTTGAGAACATCATATAACTGGAATGATAATATAACTCTTTTCTTTGACGCCTTCTATCCGGACATAAAAAAGGAAGAAAGCAATATGTGGGTATACCGTGATCAGAAGCAGCTGGTATTTAAACTACAATTTCAATTCTAAATCGGCGTCGGCTCACAGTTATCAAGTAACTGTGAGCCCTCTGAAGAATAAATCTATCTTTGTAAAGTGGAGGCCCGCGGGAGCAGAAAGCTGAACACAAATCCGCAACCAACTGCAAAAACAAACCATATCAGGGCACTTTCAGGTGAACCGCCGTATTTTGGATCTGCAAGCCAGCCCCCAATAAAAGTGGACACACCTGCAACACACCAGGCACTTCCCATTAATAATCCTGAAACCGTACGGGTATGTTTGGGCATCAGGCGATTACCGTAGGTGACGCCGACCACGTTACAGGTACTGCTGGAAACACCCAGTAAAAACAGCAATATTGCCAGAGTAATGTTGTTGTTGCCTTCAAACAACGCGACAACCGGTAATAAAATCCCCAATGCAACCAATCCGACCATCATTACCTGTCTTGGTCCATACTTATCAGCCAAATGACCGGCGGGCAACAAACCAACACAACCACCCATCACCATCAGCATGTGCCCACCTCCGTATATCATCCAGGTGGAGGCTTGCTTGGCCTGCAATACATCCGGCAGCAAAAAAACCAGAACCATATTCACGCCTGAAGCACAGATCATCACAATATAAAGAAAAGTCAGCGGTTGCCTGATCCCCTTGGTTGCAGCCCAGAATCCACTGTGTTTCGTTTTTTGTTTTGCTGCAGGTGGAGATAAAAGAAACAGCAGCCCCCCAACAACAACGGCCAACAGAAACATGATGGCTGTTTTTCCACCTGTTTCAGCATAAATCTTAGTGAACAGAAGCTGGGAAAAAGCATACCCAACAAATCCGCCGGATAAGAACAAAGCAGTAATTTTTCCTATGCTGACAGTAGTAAACGTGCTGGCTGTGCCAGTTCCACTGGGATGATAGGCAGATGACCCCAGGTAGGTTAACATGACCAAAACTCCCATTAAAAAGTAATTGGTCGTTTCAATGTAAGGTACAAAAATAATACTGCCGGCGGCTAAAACTCCCAGAGAAAGCAATATGCGACTCCAACCTTTATCTCCAAAATAGCCGAAAACGATCTGCAGGCTGTTACCGACAAATCCACCAATTGATGCTATTAATCCCGCCTTAACCAGATCTAAACCTGCCAATGTTTTATAGATCGGCCAGATTCCGGTGAAACTATCCACGGCAAAATGCCCCAACCAGAGGGCAAATAGCACAGTGACCGTCTTGTGCTTTGCAATGAACGATTGTGGTGCTGCGATCATCAGTGTCATGGGATTCCTTCAAATACGATCAAAAACCTGATACCATAATATTCCTAATCTCAGGCACTTGTTTAAAAATTCGATTTTTTTTTGTCAAATACTGGCAAGAGATGTCGCTAGCATGTATTTTTTATAAAATCGTAGCATTGTATTGGATATGAGAATAGACAATAATTTCTAACAACATTATTTTCATGAGTGAACAATGAGCAGATGGGAAGGGTTCGAAGAACTGGTTCAAGTGGTTGAAACCGGGAGCTTTTCCAAAGCGGCCAGTACGCTGGGAATATCCAAATCCCATGTCAGTCAAAAAATCGCTAAACTGGAAGACCGTCTTGGAGCCCGACTTTTAAATCGAACAACACGACGGCTTTCACTGACCCAGATTGGGGAATCATATTACAAACGGTGTGCAAAAATTGTAGCCGAATTGGAAGAAGCAGAATCGGAAGTAACACAGTTGCAGGTGGAGCCAAAGGGAATTATAAGAATTGACTCCGTTAGCGGTCCCTTGGGTGAACGTTTTTTTGCCAAAGCATTTGCTGAATTTATAGCCAATTATCCCGGATTATCACTTGATCTGCGATATCATAAACACCTGGATCTTCAGGATGATGATTTTGATCTTGCCATTGGATTACGCCCCACTGATTCTAGATTTATGACCCGCAGGGTCACCCATGTTCATTATCATATCTGCGGTAGTCCTGCTTACTTTGCCCAACATCCGATCCCTCAAAAACCGGAGGATTTACTGAGCCACAATTGTCTGGTCGGAACGTCCAATATTTGGGAATTTAAAAAAGGAAAAAAAGAGATTGAGATGAAAGTTAATGGCAGTTGGCATGCCAATAGTGCTCTCTCACTTCTGATAGCAGCTATTGAAGGTCTGGGAATAACCAGGCTTGCCTCTTTCACGGCTTACCAGGCATTTAAAAAAGGGCAGTTGATACCGGTACTGGAAGAGTGGAAAGTTAAACACTCCGATATCTGGTTGGTCTATCCTCAAAAAAGATTTCTCTCAGCAAAGGTCAGGTTGCTCATCAGTTTTCTCATGGACTATTTTAACCCCTATCCTCCATGGGAACACAGGATCATCAACTAAAAATGAATCATTCCCTATGCATATGGTTAAATTCCCGGTTTTCTTTATCGGATTAAAACAACTTCTGATGATTATCCCAATGGTTTTTCTGATTGCAGGTTGCGGATTTGAGCACTGCAAACAGAATCCCCGGTATGCGGATAAAGCCGGAATTTGCGGAAAGATCTATCGGGTTGAACAAGCGAGAAAACGGTTGGAGCAGAGCAATTCCATTACCCTTATTATATTTCTGGCAATAATGCTCCTGCCCATAGTCATTATTATTCTATATCGAATAATACGTTTTTTTCTGAATCGGATCATTTGTATAATAAAAGATCTGTAACACTCTATTAGGCTTGGTATTACTCATATAAACCATGCCAATGGATTTTATTCTGCAAGTTCTGATTTGATTTGATGGATAATCGCTTCCAGGTTTCTTTCGTAGACGTCCACATACTCAATAATTCTCAGTACGTTTTTTTGCCCGCTTCGAGCAGCGTCAGACAGGACTCCTAAAATGCTAAGAGAGTCTTCCAGCATTTTCAGAAAGGCTTTCTTATTCCGATTTAAAACCTGTCTGTAATTAATCAGAACAATAGCTTGTCTTAAGAAGGGAAAGGTGTGGATATCATCTTTGATTGTATCCTTGGTTAATCGATTATCAGTGATTAGATTTGTGCAATGCTTGTAAATGGCATAGGCATCCTCCTGAACTTTCTTGACAGAGGCATCCGACCCGTCGTTTCTGCCGATTCCAGCCATTAATTCGAGTTGTATCAGCTTTTGGGAAATGGATATTTTCTCTTTGTATAGAGTGGTTTCTGTCCCGAGATTGGGAATGGATTTGATGATAAAATCGACCAGCGGAGTCATCATGGGAATTCTGCAGAAAAACAGGGCATATGACATGATGATGTTAACCTCATTCAGGTAATTCTGCTCAGTGCCTTTTGAGGGCTTGTCCTGAAGAAAATCGTGAAAAATCTTCTTGATGTGTTGACCAGAACATCCCTTTTGACCGTGCAAGCTTCGTTTTACAAAAGGGTCTTTTGCATATTTTATTAGCTGCTTGATATCCCTCTTACTTTCATCAATCAATTGTAAATAATGAGGCAACTCGTATTGTTTCCGGAATAGTTGCTTGGCTATCGTTTTCACCTCCTTGTTGCCTATCTGAGATGCACGCTCATACTCCCCTTTTCTGAACATCCGATAGTGACCGAGATATTCCTTATAAACACTGAAAAACCAGGTTGCGTGAAACATACTCAATCCACCATCCTCGCACAATGCCAATCCGATATTCTTAAGACAATCCAGGAGCACATCCTGCTTGTTTGACACAACACCACTATTTCTCAAATCAATGAACTTGACGATTGCCTCCAGAGCCCGGTAGCTGTGTCCTTCCTCCTCGGCCTCTGCAGATCTTTTCACAGCTCCTCGATAATCCTTCATCTCCTGAATGCTCATCAACCCGGGTGCAACAATTTCCGGAGTGCCCTGCTTCGTTTTTCTAATCTTGAATGAATTATTAAAGGATTTGATTTGTTCTCTGGCTACCTCAAGATCGATTTGCCCGGATTTTCGTCCGCTAAAAAAACCGCCAGCGAAAAAGCCCTTTTTCCCTTTCTTTCTTTTCTTGTCCTCGGTCTGAAGCTCAGCTTTTAAGTGCAAAAAGAAATCCTTGTCTGGCACAGAGAGCTGGATTTTGTGCAAGTCACGTAAAGATGAGCTGTCGCCTTTGCTTGAAATGGTAACACCCTTCATGTGAGGCTCTGAAAAATTTTGATGAGAAAAAACGTTTAAACTGGTTCATCTGTAAACTTTACTTTACCTTACCATTACAACCACAAATCACACAACCACAAGCTAACTTTTCCGATTGATATTATTAAATCTGTACAATTCACCTGAATCTTTTTCTCAACAATACCCCTTAAATGTTTTCCGATTTGACAAATCATTAATCCGGCGCCAAAATGTCATAATTGAATTATAAGCGTTTTATTGATTAAAAATCAAAACTGAAACGGATTGCTTTGATCATCAAAAAGTGACTGTTTATCATTGAATAAAAAATTAATGTTTTTGATTTGTTAGGTTCTAAGAGATCGGAACCACAATACCGAAAATATAATCCCTGATTGGTTTCTAATCTTAGACTGAAAGAGATATGCCTGCATTTTATCGTTTGGTTAGTAAAGATATCCTGATAAACCAAAGTTTTAAGTTTTTGTGGATACCTTTTCTGGTGATGCTGCTGAACACAGGTTGTTCAAGCAATACAACCCAACCCACTCCGAACCTTATTCCGTCTCAGGAAGAAAGTACCGTTCAAATTAATCAATCAAAGCCCAAGGAATCCGGAATTATCGAGGAACAGGAGCAGCAACCCTCGCAAAATGATATCGCTCAGGATGAAGAGGTAGACGATTTCGAAGAGTTTGATGAATTCGAAGAGGAGTTTGGAGATGCCGAAGAGAATCAGGTTTGGGATCCCTTGGGAGGTTATAACCGGGTCATGACCAGTTTTAATGATGTATTGCTACTATGGATTCTGGAACCGGTTGCCAAGTGCTATCGTTGGATACTGCCCGAGTTTATTCGACGCGGAATAGCCAATATGTTTACCAACATACTTTATCCGGTTCGATTGGTTAACAATCTGCTGCAACTGAAATTCAAAAATGCCGGCGAAGAGACCATTCGTTTTGTCACCAATTCAACTGTCGGCATATTGGGATTCTGGGATCCGGCCAAAGAGTGGGGAGGCTTCGAAGCGCATGATGAAGATTTCGGACAGACTCTTGGCTTTTATGGAGTTGGCCCCGGCCCCCATTTTGTCCTTCCATTCTTTGGCCCCCGAAACCTGCGAGACGCTCTTTCGATGTACCCGGACACATATTATTTTGATCCCAAGACAGAATATGTGGAGGGAATTGAAAGACAAGTGGCAGTATTTGTGCTGGAAAATGTTAATAAAACCTCTTTTAGAATCGGAGAATATGAAAGCCTTAAACGGGACGCAATCGATTTTTATCCTTTTTTAAGAGATTCCTACGAACAAATGAGACAAAAAGAAATTGAGGAGTAGCCATGAAAAAAATTACCTTTTTAATCGTTTTTGCACTTGTTTTCTCACGCCCCTTATTTGCCGACGACCTGGCAGATGTCAAAAATATTGTTTCCAAGAGTATCGTCATAGTTATTGATACCATTAAAAACAAAAGTCTTGACAGATCAACCCGCGATAAAAAAATCATAGATACGGTCGTCCCCTTCTTCGATTTTGAGTTTATGGCCAAGGTCTGTCTCGGAAAGAAACATTGGACGGAAGCCAGCCCGGAAAAGCGGGATCAATACCTGGATCTCTTCGTAAAACGTCTTCAAGAATCCTACCTGGAAAAACTGGACCTGTATACCGATGAAGAGGTTGTGGTTGATGAAGCCAAGAAGGAAAAAAATAGAATCCATGTGATTACTCATCTGGTTACAAAA
This sequence comes from bacterium, assembly GCA_018829445.1. Lineage (GTDB taxonomy): Bacteria > SAR324 > SAR324 > XYD2-FULL-50-16 > XYD2-FULL-50-16 > JAHJTV01. The sequence continues at coordinate 53,679 of JAHJTV010000011.1, read as the reverse complement.
GATGACAAAATGGAGATGATCTATAAATTCCGGGAAACCGATAACGGATGGTTGGTTTATGATATCGAGATTCTGGGCGTCAGCATCGTCCAAACTTACCGTTCACAGTTTTCAGGTTTTTTAAAAGACAAATCGTTTGATGATCTGTTGGAAAACCTGAAATCTTCAGATGCTTTTAAAGTCCCTACTGGCGATAAATAAACAGAAGAACCGAGAGTAGATTATTATGAAACAATTTTTCAACAATGTGATTTTGGAATATCCGAAGCTGATTTTACTGTTACTGATTATAATAATTGGTGTTTTTGCATACCAAGCCAGATACCTTGAGATCGATGCATCGTCTGAAACGTTGATGCTGGATGAAGATAAGGATCTGGCACTATCGCGGCTGTTTAACGAACGCTTTAAAAGCCAGGATTTTCTTTTCATCACCTTTAAACCGAAAGGTGACCTGCTGTCCGATAAAAACCTGGATATCGTCAGACGTCTCAGAGACGACCTGCTGAAACTGGAAAGAGTGGATACAATCAATTCCATTTTAGATGTCCCCCTGCTGGAAAGTCCTCCCAAACCGGTTAAGGAACTGCTGAAAGATGTACCAACCCTCGAATCACCCGGCATTGACAGAGATCTCGCCAAGAAAGAGTTTCTCAGCAGCCCTATCTATGCAAACAACCTGGTAAGCCCGGATTTTAAAAGAACGGCTCTCCTGGTCAATCTGCATGATGATGAAATCTGGAAGGATTTCATCAAACGCCGAGATGAGTTTTTTCAAAAGGAAAAAGAGGGAACACTTACTCCGGAATTACAAACACAACAATCCCAAATGGAGATCGATTTTAAGAAATACCGCGATCAAATTAGACAGGTAGACCATGAGAACATCGCCAGGGTTCGGTCTATTCTGGATAAGTATCGTGGTGAAGCCGATGATCTGTTTCTGGGCGGAGTCACCATGATAGCAGATGATCTGATCACCTTTGTAAAAAATGATCTTAAGGTATTTGGCCTGGCGGTTCTTTTATTTTTAATCGTGATGCTGTGGATTATTTTCCGTGAATTGCGCTGGATCATTCTCCCCATACTGACCTGCAGTTTTTCCGTAATTGCAACTGCTGGCCTGTTAGGCATGACCGGATGGGAGGTCACGGTGGTCTCTTCAAACTTCATCTCCATCCAGTTGATCATCACCATGGCCATGACCATTCACTTGATTGTGCGATACCGCGAACTGGTATTGGAAAACCCTAATGCTGATCAAAGAGAGTTGGTTCTGGATGCCACCTATTCCATGGCCAAGCCTTGCTTTTTTGCCATTTTAACGACCATGGCAGGTTTCTGTTCGCTGATTTTTTGTGATATTAAACCGATCATTAATTTTGGATGGATGATGACAGCTGGGATCGGTATTTCACTCATTATCACCTTTCTCGTTTTTCCGGCTGTTATGATGCAGATGGAAAAAACCCAGCCCAACACTTCATTTGAAAAATTTTTCTCCGCCACTAAACTGCTGGCAGTCTTTACCGAAAAACACGGCGGAAAGATCCTGGTATCGGCTACCCTGATACTGATATTCAGTCTCAGCGGATCAGCCCAGTTGATTGTGGAAAACAGTTTTATCGACTATTTCAAGGATTCCACTGAAATCTACCAGGGAATGAAAACCATCGATAAAAACCTGGGAGGTACTACTCCTCTTGAAGTGGTTATTGATTTTGAAGAGGAAAAACAGGAAATTGTCGAGGCCGAAGGTGATGACGAGTTTTCCGAATTCGATGAATTTGAAGAAGAATTCGAAGCAGAAAAGAGTGAAGCCCAGTACTGGTTTACCGCCCAGAAAATGAAAAAGGTGGAAATGGTACATGACTACCTGGATAATATGACTGAAACCGGAAAAGTATTATCACTGGGCACCATGCTCAAAATCGGAAGAACCCTGAATGACGGTGACGATCTTGATAATTTTCTGCTGGCCCTGATCTACAATGAACTGCCGGACAAGTTCAAGAAGATCATCCTTAATCCTTATGTTTCAGTAGAGCACAACCAGGCCAGGTTTTCCATCCGCATGATCGACTCCGATCCCAACTTACGACGTAATGAATTTCTAAAAAAACTGCGATATGAGCTGGTGAATAAGCTGGGACTTGAGGAGGATAAGGTTCATATTGCCGGCATGATGGTAATGTATAATAACACCTTGCAAAGTCTGTTTGATTCCCAGATCAAAACCCTGGGTATTGTCCTCTTTGCACTGATGTGCATGTTCCTGATCCTGTTCCGATCGCTGAAGATTGCTGTCATTGCCATCTTTCCCAATGTCCTTTCAGTGGGCGTAGTACTGGGATTCATGGGTTGGGCTGGAATTCCACTGGATCTGATGACTATCACCATCGCAGCCATCAGTGTCGGAATCGCCGTGGATGATACGATTCACTACATTCACAGGTTCAAACGTGAATTTGCCAAAGACCGAAATTACACGGCAGCCATGTATCGTTCACACGAAAGCATCGGCTACGCCATGTACTATACGTCCATCACCATCATCATCGGCTTTTCCATTTTAGTGCTGTCCAATTTTATCCCCAGTATCTACTTTGGATTATTGACCGGCCTGGCCATGGTCATTGCCCTGATTGCGGCCTTGACCTTATTGCCCCGATTGATTGTTGTTGTTAAACCGTTGGGACCGGAGGGAGGGACAAATTCCCATCCATAAAGTTTAATAATGGTTGCAGCACTGAACCCAAAAAGTGCTGCGACCAAACACAAACCCGAAGAGGTGTTATGACCTGTCACATATCTACCAGATTCCTGATCTCGGTGACGTTAAAGGCTATCGCTGAGGAGATCATTTTAGCAGCATCAGCATTCACATGTTCTGCAACTTCAACCCTGATCTGATCCAGGAGTTCTCCTTCCGTTTCGATTTTTTGAACTTCCAGATAGATACGGCAAGCTGGTGTGGTAAAGGTCACCGGACTGGATTCAATACAGAAAAAAACCGCATTGGGGTTTGACTTCAGATTGTTGAGGGTTCTTCCACCCATCAAACCCAATGACAGAGTTTTGTCGCTGCGAAACCTTGGGCTCCCAAAATAAGCAACGTTAGGTTTGCCATCGGGATCAACCGTGCATAATACGCCCATTCTATTGGGAGCATTGACCATATCAATTATACTTTGAGGAACATCTATCATTTTTTCTCCTTGTATGGAAGATTTTAGTTTTATTATTGAACCATCACCGGCCTCACGTTTTCCAACAGTTTTATCTCTCTGGCAAACCACAAGGCAGTTAAAATCACTGCCAGCAGATCTGCAACAGGAAAAGCCAGAGATACGCCGTTTACACCTAAAAACATTGGCAATACAATCACCAACGGTATCAAAAACAGGAGCTGACGACTCATCCCTAGTATTAAAGCAGGTCTGGCTTTTCCAATAGCCTGGAAGAGCGAGGCAGCCTTTATCTGAAATCCCACCAGGAAAATTGCCGGTATGGCCAACCTTAAGGAAAGAGTGCCAATTCTTTCTTCACCCAATATGGCATCTCTGGGTTTTTTCAAAAGATCATCCATCTAAAGTTTTTCCGCGATTGCGAAGATGGTTTTTAAGGCAACATACAAATTATCGGCATCTTTATCATTAACACTGTTGAGTTTGGTTAAAATGTGATGACTGATTGCTTTCATCCCCTTTTTTATTACTATTTCACTCTGTTTTGAAAGCTCGAGCAGTATTTTACGCCTGTCTTTTTCATCCTGTATCCTGTTCACCAATCCTTTCCGAATCAACCCGTCAACAACAGTGGTTATTGAACCCTTTTCCATGTTCATGAATTTTGATATCTGGCTCATACTGGGCTTTTCAATATTGTGCAGAAGGAAAAGTGTTCTCCATTGCGAGCGGTTAAGACTAATGATATCTGCCGGTGGCTGATAATCGTGCATCAGCTTACGCATCAACATCGGGTAAGCTTTTAGCAGTAAAATAACAAAATCATTGTTTACCATCTTTTTCTCAGAATTGATTAGAAAATTTAAAGTATAATTTCTTAATGTTAGAATTCTAATTATTATCTAAAAACTTGTCAAGCCTCAAGATTTTATTTTTTCCAATAAAACGCTCGAATTGGGAATTGTGGAGCCATGATGGGTTTCGAAGGGGCACTACTGGAAATTGCCGGTGACAATAAGATCTCCCGGCGAAAAAGCCGGGGATCATCTTACTCAATAGTGTGGGATAAGGAGGGCGGTACTTTTTTTGTTCAGAATAACATACTGATTTTGGCTCTAATGATAAACCATAATACGATTACGCCCTTTATTCTTTGCCTCATAAAGGGCCTCGTCAGCCTGGACAATACTATCCTCAATGGAGATTTTTGGTAGCATCTGTGTAATACCCATTGAAAGTGTTATCGATATGACTGTATCGTTAGCCACCTTAATCGGCATTTTCTCTATATCCATTCGTAGGCGATCCAGCAATCTCTTCCCGGAGTCGGTATCTGCATTAGGCAGACAGAAAAGAAATTCTTCTCCACCATACCGGAAAAGAGCATCATAAGGCCGCAGATTATTTCTTAAGAAACCGGCTACCTTTTGCAGAACGACATCCCCATTGGCATGTCCATGGGTGTCATTGACATTTTTGAAGAAATCCAGGTCTGCCATGGCAAGACAACACTGTTTTCCATCCCGTTCGATATAAGCTTTCTCCTGCATTAGAATCGGCATTAATGCTTGACGGTTAAAGATCCCGGTCAACGGATCAAACGAGATTTGCAGCCTCGCTATCTTATCCTTCAATTTCTGTAACTGATGGGAAAAACTCCATTCGAAATTGACAAATTTATAATAGTCTTCTTCGCTAATTGTTTCGCCCTTGTGAATCTGATCGGACAATTTTCTTGCTTCCTCATGCATGGATTTATGCACAGAACTGATACTCTCGAAATCGACTTGATGCAACCAGTTTTCTTTACTGCACCTGTCAAACCATTTGGCAAAATCACAATCCTGGTATGCTTTTTTATCAAGGTAACTATCCGGAAGGGGCAATTGGCAGATTGCCTTTGAATTCCAAAGTTTAATCCATTTTGAATGCTCCTCCAATCCCAATTCAATCATATGGATGATCTGATCGATTTCATTCGAAGTCGTGAATTTCATGGAGTGACTCGTTGTAGAGGTTTGTATGGCGGTTCTGATGAAACTATTTTCAAATAGACAACACGCAGATCGTTCTCCGCTGGAAATAGCCTGAACAAAAAACGAATAATCAATAAAGGTTTGTAAGTTTTTCCGGTTTTCATCTAAAAAACACTTACAAATTCCGGTAATAATAGATTATTGTATTTTTGAAATCAATTCTAAACCAGTTCAATCGCAAATAGCAATAGATGAATTAAGAAACAACGCATTCAATGGGCTTTATATTAAAATAATGCATAAATTTAGGATTTTAGCGGAGGAATTACTTGAAGGAATAATTCTCTATATCAATTCAATTGGAAAACCCTGTCATGGTAATTCAAATCAGAAAAAACTGAATATCTGTGTTGAAATCTATTCAATATCCGGCAAGAATCGGAATATAATGAGCCTTTGCGAGATGTAAAATCAACCACCCAATAATCCGTTTTGGAGGAGAGATGTCCCCAGCGAAGTTAAAACCCGGGAAACAGAACTATGACGTCATTATTGTAGGGGGCGGCCCGGCTGGTTTGTTCTCTGCCTATTATTTGTGCGAGCACTCCAATGCCAGTGTTTTACTGATCGAGAAAGGGAAAGGTCCTCTGAAAAGGAAATGTCCCATGAGCAAAACACAGAATTGCATCAAATGCAAACCCTGCAATATTCTATCAGGTATCGGTGGAGCCGGACTTTTTTCCGATGGGAAACTCAATTACATCCACAAATTGGGAAAAACCGATTTGACTCAGTTCATGTCAAAATCAAACGCAGAAGCACTGATCATAGAAACAGAGGATATTTTTAATCGTTTCGGTATGGACGGACCCGTATTTCCCACAGATATGGAAGAAGCGAAGAATATTAGGAAATCGGCAAAACGGCATGGCATTGATCTATTGATTATTAAGCAGAAACACCTGGGAAGCGATAATCTCCCCGGCCATATTGCGAGAATGAGAGATTATCTCAAGGAAAAGGACGTTATAATCCACACTTCTGAAGAGGTCAGAGATATTAAAGTTGAAAAAGGCAGGGTAACCGGAGTTATCACCAACCGAAAAGAATATGATGCCAAGAATGTGATCCTGGCCCCAGGTCGAGTTGGGGCCAACTGGGTGGGAGATCTGGCGGCAAGATTCAACCTTGAAGTCCAACAGAGAGGGATTGAAGTCGGGGTACGGGTGGAGGTTCACAATGATATAATGAGAGATCTTTGCAGCACAATTTATGATCCAACCTTTTTTATCCAAACCGGGAAGTATGACGATGGAACCCGAACCTTCTGCACTAACATGGGAGGATTTGTAGCCCAGGAGAATTACGCCGATTTTGTTTGTGTTAATGGTCATGCCTTTATGAATAAAAAATCGGAGAATACCAATTTTGCATTTCTATCCAAGGTGATTCTAACGGAACCTGTGACCGATAACCAATCGTATGGAGAAGCCATCGGCAGACTGGCAACCCTGATTGGAGGCGGGAAACCGATTCTTCAACGGTTTGGAGACTTGAAGCGCGGCCGCAGAAGCACCTGGCACAGGGTTAACAAGGGCTACATTGAACCTACGTTGAATGATGTGGTTTGTGGTGATATTGCCATGGCACTTCCCGAACGAATCCTCACCAATATCATTGAGGGACTGGAAAAACTCAATTTTGTGGTGCCAGGTGTTTCAAACGATGAAACCCTTCTTTATGCCCCGGAGATCAAGTTTTTTGCACGGCAGATCGATACCATCGATAATCTTGAAACCAGGATATCCGGTCTGTTTGTAGCGGGTGACGGGCCGGGAGTTGCCGGGAATATTGTATCTGCGGCAGCAACGGGGTTGATTCCCGCCAAGGAAATAGTAAAGCGGATTTAGCCCTTGATCAATAGACAAGCGTGGCTTTTCGCAATGTTCAGATCTTCTCCAACGGAGAAGCCCGCTGCTTTCGCAAGTCCTATTGTAGCCCCAAACTCTTTTTGAGACACATGCCCGGATGGTTCCGCAACCAGAAGCCTGCCATTCCTCTTTAAGGTGTGGAGGATCTGGGTAAACAACCCTTTTTTATCCGGGACTTCATGAACCAGGGCAAATGTCAGTGCAAAATCGATTGATTGCCCCAAATCCTCAATATTCAAGGAGTGTTGGCTGCAGGTTCGGGTCTCCATTCGGTCAGTCAATCCCGCTTTTTCAATCCTCTTTCTAAGAGAAGCTATCATTCTTTCCTGCAAATCGACACAGATTACTTTACCCGAAAGGCCAACAAGTCTGCCCATGGGAATACTAAAAAATCCCATGGCGCTCCCTACATCCATCACAGTCATCCCTTCGGTTATGTATGGAGATACAATCCTTATGGGATTTTGAAACAGTTTTCTGACAGGACTGGCTAAAAAATATCCGAGCCACCAGGGACAAACATGTTCAGCCATAATATCTCCATTCTATTCGTTGTGTATTGATTTTTTTTGATCCACCATAATAGTAAATCTAAACCCAGATAAAGCTGAAACCCTTAAAATCAAATTGGAAGCATTATTACTCCCCATCCTAGGGAAGATGCCTGAGTAAAATTGTTTTTACCAGAATACCCGACCCCTTCAGCAACTCTGCCATTACTTTTTTTTGCTGAGTCCCAATATCATTATCAGCCTGCTTTAAGGTTATTGCCTGATTCTTCTTTGTGAGCTTAAACCCTCTGGTAGTGAACTGGTTTTCAAAAGACGTAACAGCACTAACTTTTTCCTTTTCCGATTCAACGCCTTCCAACTGTTGAAAAAACAGGTCGATATCGAGAACCTGGGTAGAGGAGAGCAGAAAAAAAAGTTTCTCCTCACCAGGAACATTATCAAAAGCAAAAATAACCTCGGAATTTTTAGGGGGAAAGAAGTACTGCATGCCGGTTAGCAAAGGATTCTCTTGGGAGGTCACGGCTGGATTGGGAAATACCTTGAATAAATTCCCCGAAGAATCCAGAGAAACGATGTAGGCATACAGGGTATTGACCGGCTGAATCATGATGTTAAACTGATCATTTTCCCTCACAGTTGAACCTTCAGGAACAAGTTCTCCTCTTTCATTAAAAAGAAATAAAACTGCCTCAACGTCTTTACAGTCATTTTCCAGAAGATCTTCATAATTTGAACAGATCTGGTCTTTCTGCTCTTCGCTATCAAAGGTTCGATAAACCGCACGCAGTAGTGCCTGTGTAAAGCCATTCATTCCAGGAATCTTTGAGTTACCGATGGAATTAATTTTGTTTCCTGCCAGGGAAATAAAAAAACCATCCATGGATTCGGTCAGATTAACAGTGTAAGTACAGTCTTCCATTCTCAAACCGGCAAGGGGTGGCGCCTCAACCTTTTCAATATAACGGCTGATGATTGAGATGGAAGATGATTGGATAATGTTGGGATCAAAATTGGCTGCTTCTTCAACCAGGACATAACAGGGAGTTGCCGTTGCCTTAAGCGTATAAAGGAGGAGAATCACAAATATAAATACCAAAGTTGTACCACGTGTCCCATAGTGTCTCATAATACACCTGTCATTGTTGAACTTGTTTATGAAATATTGAAAAAACTTACAAAATCGTCGTTTCTATGTTACCAAACTCTTCATGTCTGTTCCCAAAACATATTGGTTTAAAAAGGAATCGACAAGATATTTGTTCTTAATCAAGGCAAAATGATTAAAGTCGATACGTATTAAAATCGATAACTGATTCCGAGTCTGCACTTGGAAATAGGGAGTGTAGTCAGTCAGATTTTTCCTTTTCATTAACCAGGTTTTATCAGACTTTACATATAGACCTCCAATATACTGAATGGAGCAGTATCGGGTCAATTGATTCGACTACGCCAGGTAGGGTTTGACTCAAATATCGAAATCTGAGATGCTTAAAGCCATTATTACGATAAATGTGGCACCTCTTTTGCTAGTGCTAAGTATAATAAAGACGATTCAACTATTTTTAAAAATCACTTTCGAGTGATTGCTTCAATAATAAAAAACGGCTCAGGCAGGCTTGTCTGAGCTGTTTTTTTTGTTAGGGTAGAATTATGAAAATGTTTTCAAAATGGTTTTTTATTCTTGGTTTGTTGGTGTTACCTCTAGTGATGAGCTGTGGCTCTTCCGGCGGTTCATCCGGTGGCTCCTCCAGCGATACTGCCGACACCGGCACTCCTGGAACCGACACTGGAAGCAGTTCAACAAGTGTTATTCTCAGCCTCGATTTTTCAGCATTAGCCAGTAGCGCCTCTTCCGCGGGGGCTGCGAATTCACTGGCGGATTCAGAAGACGGTTTTGAATTTTCACATCCCAATTTTGATGATGGCAGTGCGACCTATTTTACGGGAACCGTTACCTTTGTATCCGTTTCTTCAGGCGCAGTATCCAGTTATGATATTACTGCCGGACTGGATAGTGCCTTCGATGCTGTATTGACTCAGGCTGTCACTTTGTCAGGCGGACAATATACTGTTTCTGTGACATTCAGCGGGTCTGGCCAGCAATACTTTGGTGAAACATCAGGTACCGTTACCATTCTGGAAAACAGCAGTAACAGCATCGCTTTTGAGGTTCACCCGGTCATCGGAAATACGATTGTGACAGGAAGTCATACAAATGTACCCTTCTTCGATTTTCAGTATGCAGGATCGGACTTTGCTTCAGACTATACCATGACGGTTACTATTGATGGAGCAGTGACTGTGCTTACCTTTGATGAGTTCACAGGGGCCGTCGGGCTTTACATTAATACTTCTGAAGGAACGCATAACGTTGTATTTGAAGTGAAAAACAGTAGTGGAACTGTAGTAGCAAGGTATCAAAACTCCAACCAGACGTTTACTGCCGGCTCTGATCTGACCCTTGATCTCAGACCCATTTTTGGCACCTCTACCTTCACGCTAACGGAATCTGGTGGAGATGCCACCTTTGATATCCGGATTTTGGATTCGGCTTATGATGCTGTCAATACGGTAACCGGTGGCAATTTCGAGTTTCGCTTCCTGGGTTCGGGAGCAAATAATACCATACCGTTGGAAACTCTGGATCCGACACATGATATCGGTAATAGTTGGTGGCTTGGCACACAAACCTACACCGGTTTCCAGTTTGATACCATGACCTGTGAAGTGGTCATCTGGGATACTTCTGAGGATAAGAAAATTGGAGGCTGTACTTATACCGTCACTTTGTCTGCAGCCGGTTCAACCGATACTACCTGCGACATGACCCTGGATTGGAATGCCACCATTGATGGTAAGGTATTACAAGCATTAGGGGTGAACGTGGTTGATTCTAATGGTGCCGCAGTTCCAGCCGGAACGGTGGTTTATGTTGACGGTATCGAAGCAGGATTGACAGGGGATACGGATGCAAGCAGTGATAATTTCACCGTAATTTTTCTGCAGCCTGATACAACCCATGACATTTATGCCGAAACAGCAGCTCAGGACTCATCATCGGATTCTGAACCCTATTTTGCAGAATCATGGAAGGTTGACAATATTCTGCTCTGGTTGAATTAAGAGCTATTCACAAATAAGGATTGGGGTTTCAACAAAACTGAAGCCCCCAATATTCAGACAAAAGTATGCGTTTAAAACTAACTTACATCTGGCTTTTTTTAGGAGCCCTATTCTTCCTATCCGGTTGTTTTGCCGCGGGTGATTCATCCGACAAAAAATCAACCGTGGTGGTGGATAATGCCGACGAAAACGGACAAGCTGTCAGTCTGAACGTTACCTCAAATGCGATTTTACAGCAGGTTATACCCTCCAGCTCTGCTTCATCTCAAAAAATGGATTTGGAAAACGATCCAAAATTTAGAAATGAAGCAACCAGCCTGCAAATCTATACCGGTACTTTGGCTATTAAAGAGGGGACTGCAACCATCGGAGAATACGATGTTACCGCATCCCTTAATGATAGCAATTGGGAAGTGAAACTACAGCAGACTTTTATCATGGCCCCGGGAGATTATACTTTCATCCTGTTTCTCAGCCACTTGGACACAGAAGAATATGCCGGTATTGCAACTTTTACCGTTGAAGAGGAGCAGGTAAACATAGTTCCTATGACAATTGCGCCCATTATCGGGGATTCAGTAATTGATATTGAAACGATAACGGGAATGGGAAGTTTTAAGTTCCATTATGCCGAGATTCCCAACCTGACAAATTCTGATGCAAAACTGGGTATTGTGCTTGATGGTGCTGCAGAAGAGATGTATTACGCAATAGATATCTCAACCGGAATAACAACAACCTTTCTCAACCTGTCCACCGGTGAGCACACTATTGAATTAAAACTGTACGTGGACGGTAATAATCAGATAGCTAAATCTTTGCCTTCACAAGAGACACAGACTATCTATGCCGGTCAGACGATCTCAATGGATCTGATTCCCATTTATGGGGAAAGCACCCACTCAATATCTATTGACGGAGGCGATGCTAATTTTCATCTCACAATTCCACAAGAGATTATAAATCAAACCACGACCAGCAGTAACTTAAAGATTACTTATGTAATGAATGGGCCGGGAACCGACAATACACTGTACCAGGGAGAGATCTCCCCAATAAACTATAATGAGTCTACGGATGTTTATTCCGCAGATCTCAGTTTATCCGGATCATTTTATGCTGCAACCCTGTTTATGCAGCTGAATTTCTACAAAAGAGCTGACAATAAATTTATCGGAAGCTGCACTATTCAGACTTCACTTAACACAAACGAGCGGACTTCTCTTTGCTCCATACCTGTTGTCAACAGTTTGATTGCGTCCGGTAATCTTCTGGCGGCCTTCGGCATTACTGTTTGCGAGAATAACGGTTCCGGCGGATGTGGAACACTGGTGGAGGGAGCTAATGTCTATACTCTGGATAGCGAAAACGGTGACGAACTCATTGGTATTACAAATTCCAACGGTTTATATATTGCTTATCTGAAAGGCGGTGACTACACTTTCCGAGCAGTAAAAGCCAACGGCAGATTCGGAGAGACAACGCAACTCACTTTGGATCCGCTGGATGTTGAAGACATCGAGATTATATTAAGTGCTTCCGCGCCGACTAATCCGGGAATAATTATAAACAATGGGGACCAGTTTACCTATTCCAAATATGTTTCGTTAACTCTATCCGCAGAAGATTCAATTGGCATTACCGGTTATTATGTGTCGGAAGACAGTACACCTCCCGCTGACACTACTTCCGACCTCTGGATTCCTGCAAATGAAAACATGGATTTTGAAACCACAATCGCATTTGAACTATCGGAGAACATCGGTTTAAAAACTATCTATGCCTGGTTTAAGAATGATAGCGGTCATCGCTCCGAGAGGGTGCAAAGCACAATAACAGTCAAAGATGATACCTCTCTTTATTTCGAAAACTTTCAATTCACAACCTCACGTGACACTTCACCCTATAACGGCAGCGGTGATCCATACTGTCTGGACTTGGGTGAGAACTACCGCATGGCGGATTGGAACGAAGTTGCCACCATCCTGAACAGCGCCACTTCAACTGCTGTAACCGGTGATTTTATAAGCGAAGGTGGTTTGGCTCCATCCAGTGGTTTCTTGTGCGATTGGTTTGGTTGCACTCCTCCAACCGGGGCTTTTGTAACCTATAATGGTAATGAGCAATCCTACGGCGAAAATTATGCGTTTTCTGTTTTCTCAGATGACTCACGAGATATGGATCTTGGCTGGACACCCCATTCAGAACCGAAAATAAGTGGTAGTGCGGGCAGCCTGCAATTATACAATATCACCGCCGATCAGCAAGCAACTGTACTCTGCTATAACGACAGTGGTGCTCACCCGCTGGTTAATGGCGACTTTAGCCAGGGCAGATACTTCTGGGACAATGTCATGGGGATAGCAGAAGTGGTTAGTGGAGCCATGGTTTTACGAACCACGGAAGAAGCGGTAACCCATTCCAGAATTAAGCAGGATAAAATCGTGCTGAAATCGAATCAGAATTACCGAGTGACATTCAAGGGTCAGACTTCTTCACTGACCTTGACAGCCGGTATCTATGGTACGGGTGTAACGCTTGACAGTGTTTCCTACGATGTATTGCCGACAGATCTCTGGAATGTTTATCTAAATGATGGATATGTTGAGCTAGCCGGTCAAAATGTGGACGCCACCGGAGATTATTATAGCATAACGATGGATTTTTCCACCGACAGCTCAATCCAACAGCAGCTGATGATCTACTTTCAGCAGGCAAACAGTGCCCTGGGCGAAACCGCCACCATTGATGATGTTACCCTGACCGAACTCCCCTGATTAAAACCTTGCTCCTGGATAGAGTTACTGCAATAGTAACTCTATCGCACAGAAAAGGGGACGTTGTTGACAAGGTATACAAACTTTTTATGTCGAATCAGATAACCTTAGTACCAATCCTTTGAAAGCTATGTATTCTTGCCTGCCTAGACAACGCCTGGGATAAAAGAATATCGTAATGGATTTTGATTATCCAATAATTTTTGTATACATAGTCAACAACGTCCCCTAAATTTCCTCCATCCCTTTGAACGGATTGCACTTGTCATAGACTATTTCAAGAAGCCGGGGGGGGTCAGAATATCCACAGCGAAACAATCAGAGGGTATCCAAGACCAAGAGGTGATAGTTATTATTCTGTCAGGTCTATTTCCGATTCGGTTTTTGCTGTCTGGGCCTTTGGCAAAAAATCAGGGTTTTCTATTTCTTAACTAAAAATGATTTAAGATGATCAAGGGAAAACTTTAAAAGAAAACCAACCCTTGACACCTTTGATGGCGCTTCATATCATCATACAAAAATATTTAGTTCCTTCGCCTGATGAAGTGGAGAATCAAATGCATATTGCCCGATGTTTACTGCTTTTATTTGTTTCCGCATTCCTTTTTGCTTGTAGCAGTGATGTTTCTCATGTTCGCTATATGCCACAAAACGAGGTTATAGAAACAACCGGTCTGGCAATTTGTGACAAAAAGGATAATTTAGCTGAAATAAATACTCAGCGACCCATCAATGTTTTTATCCATGGCTGTAATTCGTCGGGAGGAATTGACTTTAGAGCTTTGGCACAGGTGTTTGAGTTTCATGGTCAGCAGACATTGTGCTTCAACTACAATGATCGAGACAGTCTGGAAGAAAGCTCAGCAGAGTTAATAGCATCACTTAATCGATTAACAAAACAAATGGGCATGAGTCGGATAACAGTAATCGGCCATAGTCAGGGTGGTCTTGTTGCCAGAAGAGCATTCATTAAGGATCGAGCTGATGGATTAGCCCTCCTGCCCGATGCCAATTACCGCCTGATTACCATTTCCTCCCCATTTGCAGGTATCAGTGCCTCCGAACATTGTGGATTGACAATTCTTCATATCGCATCATTAGGAATTTCTATGGGAGCTTGTCAGCTTATAACGGGATCAAAATGGAGTGAAATCCACCCAGGTTCCGACTTTATGATGAACCCGGGTTCACTTTGCCAGGACGTTGGCAGCTACTTAAAAATCGTCACTGACGAACGAAATACATGCTTAATTTATGATGAAGATGGAAGCTGCAAGGAAGATGACTTCGTTTTTAGTGTTAAAGAACAATATAATGCCACTATCGATTCAGATTCCCGCCTGAAAAATATAGAGGTAAAGGCGGGACATACGGAGATTGTCGGGGATAAGGATATTGCACCCAAAAAACTGATTGCCATCCTGCAATCAAATGCGATTTTAAATCCAACACCTCCTGAAAGAAAAAAGGAGTTTGAAACGCTACTAAGTTTTCTTTATTAGATGAGACAGAGTGCATAGTTGTGTTCACTCCTCCTACATCTTTAGAAACTCTCATTCCCCCAAAAGTTGGATCCTTTTGGAAATATCAAATCTTCATTCACTAGCGCCGGTCCATGGAAGAAGGGGACGTTGTTGACAAGGTATACAAACTTTTCATATCGGATCAGATAACCTTAGTACCGATCCTTTGAAAGCTATGTATTCCTGCCTGCCTAGACAACGCCTGGGATAAAAGAATATCGTGATGGATTTTGATTATACAAAAAGTTTTTGTATACATAGTCAACAACGTCCCCAAAATTACTGAAAAGCAGATAAATGTTTCTTGACGGTTTAGGGAAACATCTATAATTGTTGGGATGGAAATCAATAAATAAATCATTTTGAGTGAAGAACAATTTACCGAAATAATCCGACAGGAGCAAAAGCATGGACAGTTATCAACCAGTAATGCCTGGAAGCAAGCGGTTTAAAAAAATGGTCGTAAGAACCGTGTTATTTGTTTTGGGCAGGGCAATGCAATCGGCATCAAAATACGACGTGGAGATTAAACGGGAGCTGGCTGTGCTTCCCGATAATCTTAGGATTCAGATGCAGATCCTACCATCCGGTCCCTGCATGACGGTTGTTACTCAAAACGGAAAGCTGAAGTATCTGGGGCAAAAGCCGATGGAGGCTGACATGATAGTAATCTATAAGAATTTGGAATCCGCCTTCATGCTATTTACGGCACAGAAAGGGATAGCAAAGTCCTATGCCGAGCACAGGTTAAGTCTGAGAGGGGATCTGAGCTATGCCATGGTTTTTACCAGATGCATAATTATTATTCAAGGGTACCTGTTTCCAAAAATCATCAATAACAGAATCATGAAACGGGTTCCAGCCATGTCTCTGAAAAAACACTTCATAAGGCTCTGGCTTTACAGCTTCGGAATCTCAACAGGCCTTTGATTAAAACTATCTGATTAAACCGTTCAACCGAGAAGAGTCAATACAACGGCAAACAAAATCAAACGACATCCAAAAAAGAGGAGACGACATGCTACCTGACTATTACGAATTCTATAATCCCGTCAAAATAGTGTCCGGACACAAAGCCCTGGAGAATCTTCCCTACGAGCTGGATCAGTTGGGGGCAAAAAGACCCATCATTGTAACTGATAAAGGTGTATCCGGAGCCGGTCTAGTGGATATCGTCAAAAATGCTTTTGCCGATTCCGATATGATTATTGGTGCTATATTCGATAACACGCCACCCGATTCATCCATTGACACGGTCAATGAACTGGTTAAGGTTTACCGCAGTAATGACTGTGATTCTATTGTGGCTGTGGGAGGCGGCTCGGTCATTGATACGGCAAAAGGTCTTAACATTGTGATCACTGAAGATGCGGATGATCTGGCAAAATTCATGGGCGCAGAGATGTTGAAAAAGCCTATGAAACCCCTGATTGTAATACCCACCACCTCCGGAACCGGGTCCGAAGTAACGTTGGCAGCAGTTATCAACAATCCGGAAAAGAAGATGAAAATGCCGTTTACTTCTTATCACCTCTTACCGAAAGTGGCGATTCTGGATACCAGGATGACATTGACCATGCCGCCGAAAATTACCGCTGCAACCGGAATGGATGCTCTTACCCATGCTGTTGAAGCCTTTATCTGTGATCAGAAAAATCCGGTTAGTGATGCTCATGCAATGGTGGCGATCAGTATGATTCGGGATAATCTGGTTAAGGCAGTCAAGGACAGAAAGGATAAAAAGGCTCGCCTGGCCATGAGCAATGCTTCCTGTCTGGCCGGTGCTGCGTTCTCAAATTCCATGGTGGGGATTGTACACGCTCTTGGCCATGCTACAGGAGGAGTTTGTCATGTTCCCCATGGTGTTGCCATGTCAATTTTTCTCCCCTTTGGCCTGGAGTACAATATCGACGCATCCAGGGAGTATATCTCCGAACTGCTGTTTCCACTGGGAGGAGCAGAAATCTATGCTGCAACGCCAAAAGATAAAAGGGCTGAGAAATCAATAGAACTCATCAGAAATCTACAGAAAGAACTCCATTCCCTCAGCGGTTTACCCATGACCTTAAAAGAGGCAGGAGTAGAAAAATCACAATTGGAAGAGATAGCCAAAACAGCCATCAATGACGGATCATTGATCTACAATCCCCTCGATGTGAATGTCGACGAAGCTCTGGCTGTTTTAAAAAAGGCTTATGAATAAAGTTGGGCTGTTACCGGATGTGGGAGTTAGACAATACCTACTCCGGTAACATCGGACTTGTTAAATCGATACCAGTGACCCCAACCCCACCAGGATATAGACGATTATCAGCAAAACCTGAAACAGGGTGTTTCCGAAAATGTTGAGCTTCCATTCAGGGTTCTTGACTTCTCCGTGTTTCCTGATTCCTCTTAAAGTCGGAATCACCATCAGAATTACTACAATTCCAGCCACTCCTGCGGTGATTCGCATGAACCCCATAAAATCAGTTAATCCGGTCAAAGCAACAACCAGGGTTGGCAAGGTGGCCAGCAACCAGGCAAACCGATCACCGATTCCAAGTCGTTCTTTCAGGATCACAACCAACGCATAGGATACCGCCCAGTAGGAGGTTAACATGGCAACCAGGATAAACAGACCGCCAAAAGAGTGAGCCCAGCCACCAAGAGCTTTGCCCCATCCCGAAATAGCAACCCTTGTTACCTCTTCCGAAACTCCGGTGGCCATCAATGATATCAGGGTTACCACGCAGAGATTAATAAAAATTCCCGTGATAATACTACGAGGGATCAACTTCTGATTCCAGGACAATCCCCGCACCACCTGGGGGACGGCAAACGGTGCTAGAAAGCTATACATGATCATACCGAACAGAGCCAGCCAGGTATTGCTGCTTCCACCGCCGACCCAGACTGCATGAAACGGAAGTCGAAGTGAAGCAACAGTCAGTATTCCGATAATAACAAGAATTATTATCACGGCATATTTTTCACTGAGCCCGATGGATTTAAGGCCAAACAAAACCACACCCGCCGCCAGGATATAAAACACCACCTGTCCCGCCCAAACAGGAATTCCCGCCAGATCGTTCAGGATTTCGCCGCTTCCCGATACATATGCTGCCAGGCTGGTTAAAAAACTGGCAAATAGCAGCACAAATAAAGCCCAGATGATCACATTGCTGCCTGGCCCACGATAATAATACTTGGCTATGAGCTCAACCAGTTGATCAGACGTTGTATCTCGAATGGCAATTTCCGCCAGCATCAGATGCAGCACAATACTGAAGAAAAAAGCTACCGCCAAAACCCCGAAAAAAGGAGCGAATCCGGAAAGTGATGTCAGAAACGGAACAGCCATCACGCCACCACCTACGCCATAACCAGCTATGATTGATGAAGCTTCAAAAAAGGTTAGTCTCTTTTCTTCCATTTATAATCTCTCTGCATAAGATGAATTTCTGATAAGATGAGGATAAAATGCTCATGTTTTTTTTGATTAGGTTGAATCATTCTTAGCCAATCGTTGACACCTTAAAAACTGGTGTTTATCTACGATAGTGGATCTTTCCATCAATCATGGTCAGCTGAACCTTAATGCCCTGTATTTCCGCTGCCGGGACAGCCAGGGGGTTTTTTCCCAGCACTATCAAGTCCGCCTGTTTTCCTGGAGTAATTGTCCCCCTCTGACGTTCTTCAAATGTATCTTTGGTAGCCAGGGATGTGTAAAGCGAAATTGCTTCATAGGGTGTAAGCCTCTGATCCGTGGTAAATCCTTCCCTGACCACAGCCCCCCAAATCCCTTTCAAGGGTTCCGGAACTTCAATCGGAGCATCACTGCCACCGCAAAGGCTGATACCTTGTTCCATTAAAGTCTTCATGGGGTAAACCGTCCCAACTCTCTCTCCAACCCGGTCCTTGATCCATATGCCTTCGGAAACGATAAAGCTGGGCTGCATGGAACAGACAACACCTGCATTCTTAATTATCTTCAAAGTATCGGGATGAACCATACTGCAATGCTCAATGCGGTGGTATAGCGGCTTATGCCCGTACTTAATCACCGCCTCCATAAAAACCCGAGCCACATCATCAACAGCCCTGTCTCCAATTGCATGAATAACAACCCTTAAACCTTCATCATGGGCTTTAAATATCTGATCCTTCAGTGCAGCTGCTTCACAGACCATATATCCAAATTCTCCCGGACAATCATTATACTCTTCATAAAAATAAGCCGTTCTTGACCCAAAGGTACCGTCGGCAAACATCTTCATGGCTCCACCCTGCCAGATTCCATTCACTTTTTCTCCACCAAATTCACTTTCCAACAAACGAATGGTTTCTTCAACAGAACCTCCCGAAATCAGGGGGTAGTGACGAAATGGCAGGGTATCCGCAAACATTTTATACAGAGGGATCTCATACGCCCCCAGAGCACCGGAAGGACCATCTCCGCTGGTCAACAGTACATTGTGAAATCCGACAACCCCTGCCGACAATAATGCCTCTTTCATCAGTCGGCATCCCTCCATAAACTCCTCGGTTTCCGGAATGGGCAAAACATTTAAAACACTTACCATTGCTTTTTCTTTTAACACCCCGGTGAGTTTTCCATCCTTTTTCCCGATCTCTCCCCCGTGGGGACTAGACGAGTTATGATCTATTCCGGCTGCCTTTAAAGCTAAAGAGTTTGCAATTCCGGAGTGACCGTCATATCGCATAAGCAGTACCGGATGATCAGGAGCGATTTCATCCAACTCCTCCAAAAGCGGCAAGCGCTTTTCAACAAAATCCTCCTCTCTCATTCTTAATCCAAAAATCCATTTGCCTGATGGATACGAGTCTGCCCTCTTCTTTATAATTGACGCCAACTGACTCAAAGAGCTGACTCCGATACCCATTAAATCAAGATTCATCTTAAAATAACAAGCGAGGACAAAATGGAGATGACAGTCCACAAACCCGGGCAGCAATGTTCCACCATCCATATCTATCTCTTCATAACCCCTCTTGAGCATATTTTTTAAAAAATCCGTCTCACCAACACCAAGTATTTTGTTGTCTACCACCGCACAGGCCGGATAAACCAATCCCTCCCGCTCCATGGTAACAACCTGACCGTTTGTAAACAGGTACCGATTCATTGAAATCCCTTGATAAAATAATTTATTGTTTGAACAAAAGCAACGGTTATAGACTCATAATTACTTATTAATATGCAATTGGGGTTCTGCTAGATCTCTTTCTGTTTGCTGCTGTAATAGAGATTAACCAGCGCCAACAGGGAGGTTGAGACGATCAGCAGAAAGGAGATGGAATTGATAACCGGAGTGCTGCCGTCCCTGAGTTGGAGATACAGATTTATGGGGAGTGTTGTCTCGGAACCTACCAGAAATAGAGTGGTGTTAAAGTTTTCAAAAGACATCAAAAAAGCTACTGCAGCTGAACCAAGAATAGCAGGTCTTAGATATTTCAGGGTGATAAACCATATGACTTCAAACCGGTTTGCCCCCAGGTTCAACGCAGCTTCTTCCAGGGTGCGGTCAAACTTCTTTAAACGAGCTGACACCACCAGGGTTACAAAGGTGCAGATGAAGGAAAACTGCCCGAGAACAACCAGCCAGAATCCCGGTCTCAAAATAGGGATATCGACTCCCAAATGGTCTTCGAACAGGATTCCCATACTATTTGCAGCCATAAGGATGGAGATACCCAAGATCACACCAGGAATAACCAATGGGGCCAGCATCAGAAAATAGAGAAACTGCTTGAAGCGAAAGTCCTCCTGTTCGAAAAGAAAAGCTGCACAGGTTCCGACAACCAAAGATAATAGAGAAACAAAAAAGGCAGTTTGTACACTCACCCAGATACTGTCCAGGTTGGATTGATCATGGAAAATACCTATCCTGTCTGGTCGCTCAGCTGTAAACCATTCGACGGTGAACCCTTTCCAGGGCAATGAAGGAAACTGGGAGTCGTTAAAGGCCAAAACGCAAGTTACCACAAGGGGTGCAAACAGGAAAATAAAATAGAGACAGATATATAATTTAAACCCGCTGGAATAAGCTTTGGACTGCGGTAAAGTTCTTATCATTGCACCACCTTGCTTAAATTCTGCTTGCTGATCTTCAAACCGAACCAGATGATCAAAGATGACAGGATCAAGAGCAGAAAACCGAATGCCGAGCCCTGGTTCCAGTTAAAACTTGCAATAAACTGGTTATAGATCTGTTCGGTAAACCAGAGTGAGTTTTTTCCGCCCATCAGGTTTGGTGTTAAATAATTGCCAAGTGTCAGCATAAAGACTACAATGGAACCTGAAACTATGCCTGGCGTGGCATAAGGAATAATAATCTTAAACACGACCGATCTGACATTAGCCCCGAGATCAAAGGCTGCTTCAATCAGTTCATCTTCCAAACCATCCAGCACCGAAATCAAGGGGACAATCATGAACAACATAGTGGTGTATACCAGACCCATAATCATGGAGGCATCGTTATACAACATCTCGATGGGTTTATTAAGGATTCCAAGTTTCACCAGAAAATGGTTTATGACCCCGCTTTCGCGCAAGAGAATCATCCAACCGTAAACCCTGACCAGTTCACTGACCCAGAATGGTAGAAGAACAAGCAGGGTGAGCGGCCCTTTGTATTTAACTGCGGCTACCTTGGTAATGTAGAATGCGACGGGCAGTCCGATAATTAATGTCAAAAAAGTGACAATAATGGAATAAATGGCCGTTCGTACAAATGTGAACCAATAGATCGGCTCGTCAAAAAACTCCCTATAGTTGGCAACCCCCCAGCTCAGTTCTCCGTAGTCGCTTTCGGATCTGAACGACATGATCAGGAGATCAATGTGAGGTAAAACGATGAGTAAGACCAACCACAGGATCACCGGCATTAGAAATATATAGAATCCCCACTTCTGATGTGTTTTCATAACAAATTGTCTTTGGCGAAATAGATACCGGCATTTTCACTCCAGCCTAACTCTATCTTATCTTTGGGTCTAATGTGGTCATATTGCCTGTTTTGTGGAAGGGCAACGATAATCTCTTTTTTGGTGTTTATCGGAGTAACCAGGAGACGACTGCTGGCACCGTCAAATAGTATTGAGGTGACGACGGTATCAAATCTGTTCACATCCTTCAGGGAGGGATCAGGCTGAATCAGCAATGCCTCGGGTCTAAGAAAAAGGTCAATTTTGGATCCTTCTGTGATTGTGTCGTTAGCATCGACTTTGAAGGCATTTCCATCCGTGGTTTTGATCTCTGCTGTCTTACCATCGGATCTGGTCAGGGTTCCCGACCAGGCGTTGTTTTCGCCGACAAACTGAGCGACGAAAGTGGTGCTGGGGTGATTGTAAAGATTATTGGGTGTATCGATCTGTTCAAACCTGCCTTTGTTCATTACCGCGATATAGTCCGACATAACCAACGCTTCGGATTGATCATGGGTAATATACATAAACGTGGTTCCGATTTCTTCCTGCAATTTCTTCAACTCCACTTTCATGTGTTCTCGCAGCTTTAAATCCAATGCTCCCAGAGGTTCATCAAGAAGCAGCACAGCCGGCTCCAGAATCAGGCTGCGAGCAATGGCCACGCGTTGTTTTTGTCCCCCTGATAATTGATTAACCTGCTTTTCTTCAAAACCGGGCAATCCCACCCGTTCAAGCATGGATTTTACCCTGGGTTCCACCTCGGATCTGTTCATCCCTCGTCGTTTTAACCCGAAAGCCACGTTTTCAGCAACATTCATCATGGGAAACAGAGCCAGGTGTTGAAAAACCATGTTGACAGGTCTTTTATTGGGAACAATATTCTCCATATCCTGACCGCGGATTTCGATTTTACCTTCAGTATGGGATTCAAACCCGGCAATCATTCTCAAGAGTGTTGTCTTCCCGCAACCGGAAGGTCCCAGGATGGAGAAAAAATCCCCCCTGGCGATATCAAATGAGACTGAATCAACCGCAATAAACTCGTTGAATTTTTTAGTGACGTTCTTAACGGAGAGATCGTTTTCCATGTTTTGGTCTTTCTTGAATTAGTAAGTGCTGGCGGGGATGTAACCCCGCCCTACCATCATCCTTGCTTTTGGCAATGGTTGCTTATTTATGAGCCAATGGACAATAATCCAGCTCAGATTACTATTGAGCGGCTTTTACCCTGTCCAGCAGTTTCCCTTCAATCTGCTCAAGATTTGCTGGAACCGGAGGATACCAATTGATGTTGTCAATGGCAGCCTGGGAAAAACTTCTGGAAAAGTTGGCCCTGATAGCCGGATCTGTCATTTCAGCTGCACCTTTGGATGCTGTGGCATATTTTTCCTGATTGGTAAAAACAGCTGCATTTTCAGGTCGCATGATGAAATTGATCCATTTATAAGCACCACTAACGTTTTCGGCCTTGGCAGGAATAGCAAACGTATCAATCCATCCTAAAGCTCCACTCTTGGGGGCAATAAAATCGATATCTGGATTTTCCTCGTGTAGTTTCCAACCACCGCCGTCCCAACCCATGGCAACGGTTACTTCTCCCGTTCTGACCAACTGGAGCAGGTTATCACCATTGGTCCAGTAATTCTTAACCAGCCCTTTTCCAGCTATCAAAGCTGCTTCCACTCTATCCATTAAGGCTTTGTACTCAGTTGCGTTTCCATATTTTGCAAAAGGATCATCCCCCATAGAAAATGCAATTCCGATCAAGGTTGGGCGTTTCAACCGATAACTGATTCTTCCCACATACAAAGCATTAAGCAGATCAGAATAATCGTTGGCATTCGGTGCGAGTTTGGTGTTAACGATCAATCCGGAAGATCCCCAGCAGAACGGAACGGCATGGGGTTTTCCGTCTACCATCGTATTGTTTTTTACTGCTTCAAGCATGGATGCAATAAACAGGTTCTTTTCAATTTTAGAAAAATCCATCGCCTGGTAAATCTGAAACTTTTCCTGCACGGAAGAGATCCTGTCCTGACTGGGCTGTGCCAAATCGAAACCGGCACCCCTTGTTGCCCGTAGCTTGGCAATCATCTCCTCATTGTTTGAAAAAGTCACCTTGACCTCAATTCCGGTTTCGGCCTGGAATTTGTCCCTCAATGATTGAGGCGCATAGTCCTTCCAGGTTAGCAAGTTTAAAGTTTCAGCCTGAACTCCGCTCGTAGCGATTATCAAAAGCATGGCTGAAACAACCCCAAACATTTTTTTAATCATAGTTTCTCCTCCTAATGAGTATCTTTTATCAGAAAACGACAAAATCAGTTTTCCTGGGTGGTTTCAAATTGTTTCTTTGCACTTTTACGTGTTGTTTTTCTGTATCAAAACAAAAATTTCATTTTGGACTTTTGCCAAATTGTTATACCAAAATAAAATTCTAGAACAACTCTATACCGATTTTTTTGAATGTGCAAATCATTCAAACACTTTTGTGATTTTCCGATGGAGGAAAAACGAGATAGGGATATTTGCTTGATATTCTATCTTAAGTATCTATAGTTCTAAAACATCATTGTGACAGCAAAGAGCAAGAATTATGGTGAGGATGGGCTACGGCACCGCCGGGACTTGTTCTAAGGCGGCCACGTAGGACTGCCCTATCGTTAGTTCTGTGGAGCCACCGGAAAGTAGTAACTATTTAGTGATCTTAAATCGAATCCTGAGAATTCCGTTTTCGAAATCAACCGTCGTGATCTTAAATCCTTTAATCTCACCGGTTGACTGGATATGTTCCCCGATACAGGGGATGGCATCATAATCTCCAATGCGGATGATACGAACTTCATCTCCTACACTTTCAGGCAACCGCTCAAGGTTGAATTGTTGGTTGGCATCCTCTCTCCTAAGTAAAGCTTCGGTTACGGGCAGATTCTTTTGGATGATATCGTTTACACGCTTTTCGATTTCAGCTATTTCATCGATAGTAAGGGGTCTTTTGAAATGGTAGTCGCATTTGGATTTTTTTTTATTGATATGCGCACTAAAACTGCGGTTACAAGCGAACATCTTCACCATGGTGCTGTTTAACAAGTGTTCGGCGGAGTGCATGCGGGTTAGAATGTTTGCTTCCATCTTTAATCATCATTCAGGTTTTATGTGATCGATAAAAGAATAGCATCATCGTTTTTATAAAAGTTGGCAAGAGTCGGGCGATTCCAAAATTAGCTTTTTATCTTTTATTATCCTGTTGCCAGTTGATTACCTGAAATGGCAGTATAGCAACAGGTTGATTTTAAAAGTCTTAACTCAAACACCCATTTTATCTGTTTTTTTAAAGAGGAATATGCGAAACTCGCGGCACAAAAGGAAATTCGGCGAGATCTGCCTGCGCTTTGACTGAAAATGAATGCCTCCTTTTCCGGAGGTTTGATTTTACAAACTATTATCACAATTATCCATGAAAAAGTTTTCCTATAGAAACCGGACGGTCTACTGTTTTTTGATTTTCACAATATTTTTGATTCCAGTCACAGCCGGTAGTGTGGAGAGAGTTACCGAGGTTGTTCGGGTAGTTGCTCAATCAGAACCGGTATTGAAGATTAACGAAAGAAGCCAGGAATCGGTTACATCGTTTGGAGTTACACTGGAAAATGGCGACGAGGTGATCACCGAAGAGTCAGGAAGAGCAACCATCCTACCCTCCATGCTGGATGATTCCGACGAGATCTATCTGCTACCCCTCAGCCGAATCAGGTTTATCGAAGAAGTTACCCATGAAAACAGAACCATATTCCGTATTCACCTGATGTATGGCAAACTGAAAGCCAGATCCATGATGAGCAGAAGCAAACAGGTTCATATCGATACCGAACTGGTCGATGCCATCTCGAATGAAGGGGAATTTATCATTGAAAGCAATCGCCAGGGAACAACCATCGGCACCACCGCCGGAATGGTAAGAGTGGTTATCAAGGCCACCAATGAGGAGATCCAGCTTCATCAATTCTCAATGATCACCATATCCAGATTTAGCTCCTCCCATGAAGTAAAAAATCTGAACAGCGCTTTTCTGAAGGATGTTTTTTAACGGTTGGCGATTAGCAATTTGCAATTTGCAATTAGCGGTTGGCAGATGGCTTATGGCGAAAACACCCTGCATTCTGGCAGGGTGTTTAGCAATAGCGGGAAAGGTATCTATCTATTCCAGTCCGCTTGAAGTGGCAGGATCGATAACCCCGCCTTTCTCCAGGAAAAGCCTCAGCAAACCTGATGCCGGGTCTGAATCCCTTCCGGGAATCCGGACATCTTTAAAATACAACCCGGCTCCGTTGATTGCAGTATTGTTGTATTTAACCTGGGCGCGGACCGGCATCGACAATCTCAGGTAAACCAAAGCCAGGGCCTCCTGAAATGAGAACACCTCTTCAGTACGTTCGACTGTCACCCCGGTGCCTGTTGAGGCCGTTGCTGCTGAAATCAAGCGCAGCATCTTGTTGGGCCGTTCAATATCGTAGGCGTTGTTGCGTTGTCTCAGGTTCAGCATCCTGACGGTTCCCATGTAGTCATAGGCACTAGTTCCGCAGCCTTTGCCGTAAAAGTTGTTAGTTAGATCATCCTGTTCCACCATACGCCATATATCCACCCAGCTCATGGTCTTTTCAGTGTTGGTACACTCAATGACTCTATTCCAGTCTATCTGGTTCATGTTTCTTGCATCAATACCAACGGCTAAAAGGGTTGCCAGGCAATTTGAAAGATCCAGCCCACTTTTATTGCCACAGGTCTGAAGAACAGTCAGGGCCTTGACCGAATCTGCATCCGTCGCATCGTACCAGAATGGGGGATCCGAAAGTGTCGGTTCGGTAAAGGTGTCTGACAGTGTGCATTCCCCATCGCCATTTTCGTCGGTACAGTCGCATTCTCCATCATTATCCCTGTCATCACAATAGGGGTCGTACTTGGCGTCATGACTCAAATTAGCAACTTCGTACCAATTTATTCTATATTCTTTTGAAGTCGGGCCAAGAGATACCCCGCCCGTTATTTTAGCCTCAATAGTGCTTTGGAGCACCAATGATGCATCAGGAGATGCATCACGCATCCAAACCCCATCATTTCTGACCAGATGGTACTGCTGTTCAGTCCTCTGCGTTGCTCCCCATTCCGGATTAAGATAATAGAAATATTCATCGGTTGTTGTAAAACAATTTACTATATCACTTGCGTTATCAACTGTAACACCCACCACTTCAGAAATTCCATCATCCCCGGTTGTATCTACTACCGTTTCATCCATTTTGAGGCAAACTGCCCAATCGTCATCATAGTTATCCGGAGTATTGTTTTGAGTCATGGCAATCGGCATATTCCAGGTTTCCGACACATAACTCTCACTATCTCCATTCCAGTATTCCCAAGTTATGGGGACATCCCAGGTATAGGGATAATAGTAATCAAAATAGTACCAGCTTAAAGGAAATGATACCGCAACATAATCAAAGACTTCTCTCCAGCAGTAACTTTCAATCGATCCATTCTCACTATTTCGGGTATCACAAAATTTCAAGTTTTTTGATTGCAGGGTGCTACCGTTTACGGTTGGATTGTCAGCAGGAGAATATCCCGAACGAACTCCGCGAACCCTGAACTGACGTCCATTAAGCATATACTCGGTTCCATTGCTGATCCTGATTAGACCATAATAAAGATCACTTTGACCGGCAGCTCCCCAGCCCCCTCTTTCCTGCAGGGCATAATAGGAGGCATAGGTAGAAGCACTTGGTCTCCCATCACTATCCCAGGTAACGGAACTGGCTATTTCGCAGGTGATGGAGCTGGTTCCGGCTACAAAGTCACCGACGTTATTGGCGTTGTTAATCTTGCACATGATGGGGGCATTTGCCGTATACTTGGCCTCACCCGTTGTCCCCGACTGATTCCCCATGACATTGATGGTTTTTGATCCGGCCAGGTTATAGGGCTCAAAATGGGAGGATGTAAAAATAAAGTTTTTAATTTCCGACATAGTCGGAAGGTTCTCAAAATCGCCCATCATGGTGCTATAGCCCGGTTTATAAGTATTGAGCATGGCTTTAAAATTCGCCAGGGTGGTGGTGACGGAGCTCTTTGGGATTGCTCCATCACACAGACCGGTGGGGCAGACGATATTGAGAATTGAGCTGCCATTTGCACTGGTTCCTGTATCATACAATTGGTAGGCTTGGATGTGGGTGGAATCATTTTCACCGATGATGTTAACTTCAACATGATTACCGGGCAGACCAACCTGCCAGAGATCGGCAAAGAGCCTGACATTCATATAGTCAACTCCCACCATGGCGTTGTACAGGTCATCCAGGGAAAACTTGATTTCGCGCAGCTCCCTGTTTCTCATGAACTTAAAAATACCCAGAACTCCTGAAAAGTAGTTCTCCATGCCCAATCCCATGATGCATTCATTCCAGCCATCGAGAAACCCGTTAACATAGCCGTCATCATTAAAAATCACATAATCTGCACAGCCCCCTTCCGCGACTGTTTTCTGCATTGCAGCCTGAAACTCGTCAAATACCCGTAACACCCCAATCCTGAAATCCTGCATGCCATCATTATACTTATCATAGATACCGGTGGGATCATTACGGTTGGCTTCTTCTACCGAGGGTTTAATCAGGGCGCCAACTCTATAATCGTTTGCCAGTGCCGTACCACCGCCCGTGGTAACTCCCATGGCGTCCGTTTCACTGGGACTGCTGGTATCATAACAGCTTAACTTGCTGGCAGAAACCTTGTAAGGCGGATATATGATGGGGACTTCATTGCCATCATCCTTACGAGCCCGGCAAACCAGGGTGGTGTTTAATGTTTCATTATTCATATAAAGGGCGGTGTACAAGCCAAGAACATAAGATCTCAGCCCTTCAGTAAAAGGGATGCCGACCCAAGTATCTATATTTTCAAATAGTTCCCCAAAAATAGACATCATACCGTCAAATTCCATTTCAACATCCATCCCGATTCCGGTCAGCATGTTGATCACCTTCTCCACAGACCAGGCTGCAGCCGACGCGTATTCCAACGCTTCCTCATGTGTCATTCCCCGGGCGATGGCCTCGTTATAAGCCTTTCTTTCCAACGCCATGGTTTTTATAGCCTCGAACAGTGATCCCAGCACTGATGAGGTGAGAATCCTTTCCATGGTTTCCACGTCCGTGGCATTTTCGATTCTGTCTGTCAGGGGATTGGAGGTATCAAGCGTACTCATCAGTTTTAATGCTTCACTGATCCCTTCCACGATTTTTGCGATGGACAAGCCGTCAAAGAGAGGATCAGATGAAATGGTGGTATCCAGTGAGCTTTCCAGGGCGCGGATAATGGCATTGGAAACGATGTCACAGATCAGATCACTGGAACCCGGTTTACCGATACATTTCATACCGCAACCAAAATCGACAATCACCTCATGATCTGCATTGACGCCGGTGGAGAAGTATCCGGATGTGGCCGTACCGGTACTGATTGATCTTCCATCCCCTCCTACCAGGTATACGCTGAAGCTTGAAGATCTGCAGGAATTAGTGCTGCTGTTCACCCTGGTAGCAATATCCCTTGATGCTGACTGCGACTGGCTAGGCTCCGGTGGTGCTTCAGTAGAACTTACCACCTCACTGGAGACAGAGCCGCTGAGGACGGAATTTAAGGTCACACCCGAATCAAAAAGACTACCGCCTATGGAGGATTCCGAATCAGATACACCCGGAAAAAAACAGCTTGAGGGAACAGCAGTCACCATCAAGATCAGTAGAATTGATATCATTTTTTTCATGATACCCTCCCGAATAATATTCAATAAAAATTAAAAGCCGTTGCTCCAAAAAATCACTGGCTGATTTGTTTGTACACTCGTTTAGTTTTTGCTCTCACCAGGCAATTTTATTGAGGATTTGCTTTTATTTTATCCCCTTTAGAGACAAAATCAATGAAAAATTGGACCCAAAACAACCTTCTATTTTACTGATTTAATGTAATATTTTAGGTCATTTTATCATTCGATCCTTATTTACCCAAAGACGGCCATGTAAGGCCTAATGTCATTAACTTAAGGTCTAGCACCTTCATTGCACTACCAAAAGTGCAGAATATAAATGGTAGGGCGGGGCTGCGGCCCCGCCGGAACCTATTATAAGGCGGCCACGTAGGGCCGCCCTACCGTTTAAAAACAAGATTTTTGTGCCCAAAATTCATTTATTTAGGTGATAAAAATTTTAATTACAGTATGTTATGTTGCAACAGAGATTTTTCCCAGACAGTTTCACCTCAATAATTATATCCCGCCGCAAACAGCAGGGTGAATGATTCCCGCTCCATATCAACAATGACAGATCTGTCGCCATAAACATCCGCTTTTCCTGATCCGGTTGAATATACTATTCCCAGCGTAAAGGAGGATGTCCGGGTAAATGAGGAGTAGCCAAGAGTCAGTCCTGCCATGTCCAGTTTCGCCTGGGAACAGGATGATTCGGTGCACTCCGGTCGATTATCATTGTTGGTGAATAGTCCTCCCCGAATTGCGTTCGTAGCATTTAAAAACCATTCTCCCCCCAGTGCGATATTGGTGACACTCTGCAGGTCTTCATCCGTCGTTGCATAATAATCAACATCCATTGCCAGCAGCAGACTGGGTGAAGGATAAGCCGCGACTCCCAGTGAGACCTGGATAGGATAATCGACCTCCTGGGAGTAAGCCCCTGCAAACAGTGTGTAGTCTCCACTTTCGATTTTTGAATAGTCTCTTTTCAGAACTCGAGAAAGCAGGAAGGATTTGCTTATGGTCAATCCAATGTATAGCGGTTCAAAAGGGGTGAACTGGATTCCGATTTTAGGCATATAGGAATACTCCTCCAATTTGACTGACTCGTAGGAGGTATCGGCACTGGTGTCTTTGTAGACAATAAACTGGTGTTGTTGATGTCGATAGATTCGATAGCTGTAAAACAGGCTGGCTCCAATGGAGAAGGAATCACTCATTTTGAAGGAGATGGCCGGGCCAATCATGTTTGTCCGGTCCTCCGAGTGAAGACTCAAATAATAATTTGCTACCGTTGGATGAGAATCGCTGATGTCATATTGTTCATCCTGGTGCTCGATAATGGAGTCGGGGATCACATAGGCAATCGCCAGGTCGGCCGATCCGATTTTTTTAATCATTCCAAAAAAACTGGGTAAAACGGCAGTACTATCCCTGACCCAGTCTTTATCCGCAATACTCTCTTTGTAGGTTGTTTTCGTGGAATGATAGGCATTTCCACTTCCCGAAAGGCTGTCCCCATAAGAGAATGACAACCCTGCCGGGTTATAGTAGGCCCCGGTTGAATCGTCGGAAACGGCATTGTATGCCCCTCCCATGGTTGCAGCTCGATCTCCTACCAGGACATTCTTATAATGATAAGGGTCGGCCAGTAAAACAGGTGAAAAGCACAGCAGAAACACCCCTAAAAGGATCTTTAGTTTACAGAGATCCAGTATTGCTCTTATATCTGTTCGCATTCTTCTTCCCCAATTCGTCTGAAATGTTTAAAGATTGAGCCAGGTTGTTAATTGATTCAACTCGAAGAGTTATGCTGGGATGGGTTTTGGAAAGAACCTTTCTATATTTGTTTTCCGGTTTTGATTCAATGGCGCGAAGATAGTCCCTGTAACTGCTCCAGTCATAACCCAGTGTTACCAGGCTTTCTACCGCTGCAGTATCGGTGGCAAGTTCAGCTTCCCGGGAGATCCCCTCTTCAAACAGAAGCTGATAAGCCTTCTCTGTTAACTGGTTGAATAAAACCCTGGCAGTTGCCGTACCACTGCCGATAGCAGCAGCAATTCCACTCGTAAGTGAATCGCCCTTGGCCCTTATTTTCAGTGGTTTAACAACATGCCGAAAATTAACATGCCAGATTTCGTGAGCAATGACACCTGCCAACTGGGCTTCATTTTCCATGACTTTGATAGCCCCCTTGGTAAAAAAGATGTACCCGCCGGGACAAGCATAGGCATTAATGTCGTCGGTATCGATGACTGCAAAATAGTACTGCAGTTCCGGTCTTCCAACCTGGGTAGCAATCCCGTTTCCAAGCAGGGTAATGTAGTTCTGGAGCCCTTTATTATCCAACAGCTTATAGGTTGAGAGAATTCTGGCGGCCAGGTTTCTGCCGAACTCAATCTCCACTTCGATATCCTCCTGGGTATAATCGTTGTCCAGCTGGTGCAAACGAAGACGAAAATCAGGTTCCTGTGCCACTACCGCTTCTTGTCCGGTAAATCCAACAATGATTAATCCAAAAAGCAGTATAAAGATCTTTCTCATCTTAATTCCTTCCATAAGCAACCGAACGATCGATTATTCACTGTATTCCATGACAAAACGGGTGGCTTCCTCCTCGTCGACTTTAAAGGACTCCATTTTCTCCAATGCTTTCATATCGTAGCTGTCCTCAATCATTTTTACCTGGGATTCCCGCAGGCCCTTTACACCAACTGCAGCCTGTGCAACCCTGGCTCTCAAATTCCTTTTCTTCACCGGTGTCTTTTTCAGTTCCAAACCGGAGATTTTTATCATCTGTTTTGTATCAACCAGACTCATTCTTGTCAGCCATCCTTCGACTTCCCCTGCCCTGATCTTCCTCCAGTAGCCTTTTTCTTCCAGAATGATGACCTCATCTCCTTTCTTAAGCTTGACGATGTTTTTTGCCTGGTATTGGGGAGATTCTTTCAGATAAACATGCAGTCCCCTGATATACTCAGCTTGAACTACATTCACACTTGACACGATGAGGATGAATAGGAAAACAAGCAGGATGGGGAGATAGGTTTCTTCTTTCATTTTGATTTCCTCTGTTGAATACTCAATAGAGACAGTGGCAGGAAACGGTAATTCAATCCGTTAAAACCATTGAGAGAAAGCTTCAATTGTTTTGGGAGAGATTGTTCAAGGATTTGAAACAAAAGTCAATCGTTTTCTGGCTATGGTGTCACTGCTATAAAAAGGATAATAGTATAAAAATCAAAAGTAATACAGATGGAGACTTAAACTGCGGCGAGGGACACGAAAAAAGTAGTTCCTCCTTCGGGGTTATTATTGGCCCAGATTCTTCCTTCATGGGCTTTAATGATTTCGGAGCAGATGGCCAGCCCGAGACCGGTTCCACCTGCACCGGTTTTGGTTTTACTGCTTTGAACAAACTTGTCAAAAACCGTTTCCAATTCGTCACTGGGAATTCCGATTCCGAAATCCTTAATGGAGAAGATAATAATGCCGGATTGTTTGACTATTCTTATTAAAATCTTGCTTTCCTCGGACGAGAATTTGATAGCGTTAATCAGCAGGTTCCTGAACACCTGTACCATTTTGTTATGATCTATCATTACCCAATCTTCAAAACCGAGAGCATCAAAAACGATATCTATCTTTTTATCAGCTGAGACCGACCTGGTTTCCTTGATCACCAGAGATGCTACCTCGGACAGTTTT
Source organism: bacterium (assembly GCA_018829445.1). Taxonomy (GTDB): domain Bacteria; phylum SAR324; class SAR324; order XYD2-FULL-50-16; family XYD2-FULL-50-16; genus JAHJTV01. The sequence continues at coordinate 20,201 of JAHJTV010000011.1, read as the reverse complement.
TCTTTCTGGAAATTGAAATCAACCCTTCCCCCTTCAAGTTTGGACAGATCCAACAAATCATCCAGTAACAGCATCAAACGTTGTCCGGCATCGAATACCTCTTTTACAAAATCCAGTACTTTCTCTTTCCTGTATCGTTTAAAATTTTCGACGATAAGTCTGGCAAAACCCAGGATTGCGTGCATGGGAGTTCGAAGCTCATGGCTCATATTTGTCAGAAACTCTGTTTTGGCCAGGTTGGCACTTTCGGCTCGCTCCATGGCAAACTGAAGTTCCGCTTCCAGCTTTTTCCGTTCAGTGATATTGACAAAGGTGACAACACTGCCGATTGCCTTGCCTTCATTATTATGCCTGAGAGAAGCGTTGATGATTACATCCAGGACATCCCCCTGCCGATTATAACGATGGGTTTCAAACCCGTGAACATCAACACCTTCCTTAAGCCTTTGTATCTTCTGCTGAGTTTCAAGTTTGGCCTCTTCAGGAACAAATTTGATACGGTTGTCTTTCAACTCCTGAAGAGTCCAGCCGAATAGCCTGGTAAAAGCGGGATTGGCATACTCGGTAGTGCCGGATATATCATAGACAACTATCGGGTCAGGCGAAGACTCAAGAACAGTTCGGTATTGCTGTTCGCTTTTAATCAGTTCAAGTTCAGCGATCTTTGTTTCAGTGATATTTCTGACGATACAGATGATCTGAGTTTCCAGAAGAGGCAGCAGGCGAGCTTCAAAATAATTCAGTTTTCCCATCACTCTTATCTTAAACTGAATACTGACCAGTTCTCCCGTCTCCTTAACCCTTTTAACCGCATCAATCAACTGCACTTTGAATTCAACAACGGGTATTCTATCAATCTTCATTCCGATCAGGTTATTAACCGGCGGTTGGATCTCACTGTGAGCCCCGATTTTGTAATCCAGGATTTTTCCTTCCTGATCCATGCGGAAAAACATATCCGGAAAGGTCAAAAAAATCGCCCTCAATTCCGAATTTGCCTGCATCAGCTCCTGCGAGCTTAAGTCCAGTGAGCGTTCCAGCATATCACGATCGATATCCGATTGATGATAAGCTTCGTCAACGGATCTGATAAAGCCGATTATCTCCGCCGGCGCTGTCTTAAGGTCAATGTTAAATCGTTTTAACTGGCGTTTGAGAAGGCTATGAAGATTTTTCATCCATTAGCTCTCGGAAAACGTTGTGATTGTCATGGTCTGGTTATGCAGAGCACAGCTTTCACCGGAGGTAAAAGGGGAAAGCTCTCCATATGAGTAAAATCCAGCGAGTACCGTTTCCCGCCCTAGCACCTCCCTCACTCCCTCCACCTCTTCTTCTATCCGCTGTTTCAAAACCATTTTTCTGCCAACACAACTGATTAAAACCGCTAATTCGACTTCACTTGAGCCAATGGTTTCGTAGCTCGCCTTTGCTGCTTCGATAGCACCGTCAATCAACCGATCAAAATTTGCTTTCATCAGCCTGCCATAAGCTCCTTCAGGGACATCCCCCGCAAACGTCAGACTCTGTTGTTCTTCATTAATGCCAAGAATGGTGCGGACTTTTTCACCTTTTCCATCTTTTTCCCTGAGGGACAACGGGAATAGCAGTCCGGTGGCGGGAAGACCTTTGGCGTGGTCTCCCAGATATCTTTTATACAGATCCAATGCCGATTGACCGTCAAATTCAAAGAGGACATTGCCTTCCGATCTGGTAATCAGACGTTCCGGACCAAATGAATCCCAGCCTCCCATGGAACCATAGCCAACCTTCAGTTTACTACCATAGAATCCCACGGCGACAATCGCATTGCTTTCCGGACGATCTCCCCAATAGACATAGGTTTCACCAAAACGATCACCATCACCGGACAGTCCGCCTGTAACCATAACATGCCCAGGCAGACTGTGCAGAAGTCCCTTGACAAGCATGCTGCCGTTGACATTCAAGCCGTCTGAAAGGATAAAAACATGCTTCAATTCTTTATCATCCAAACTCTCGGCAATTAGGGAGCCCGCCTTAAAGGCATCCACCGATTCGCCAAGTCTGACAAAAGCTTTTTTAATCCTGGAGTGTTCAAATTGCACAGCCGTTACCACAAGGGTTTCATCCCTCACCTCGCCATCATATATTTCACCTGCAGTCGAACAGCCGATCAGCAAAGCTTTGGGGTAAATTTTCTTAATAAGATCAAACTGTAACTGGTTTTTGATTATCACTCTGCTACCGAACAGAAAAACAAGCTGCACATGCTCATTAACCGTTTTCGGGGATTCCGGTTCCCAATCTTCAGCCTGGGACCATCTGAATTGTTCCAATCTCATAGCCTATTTCCAATTTAAGTCTGACTGTTATCAAGACAAATAAGTAATCAAATTCGTTGTATTTTATATGGTAGCAAAATCGAAAGCTCCATTCCAGTTTAAAAAATTCTGATTTTAAGGAAAAAAAGAATAAGGAGAGCTTGGTCACTTTCGAGAATGAAAACCAGTGACTTTGGGCTCTCCAATCGGGGATATTGTTTGGGGGAACTAAAGCTTGGAATGATGGATACTGAACAATTCTCTTAACTCTTCAAAATCTATCTCCAGCAATCTCATCGCTTCAAAAAGTTTGGGAAGTTCATTCTCAATAAGATTGTTTCGTTTTATAGCCTTAACCCTTTCTTTAGCGGAAGGGGAGACAAAATATCCCAATCCCCGGCGATTAAAAACCACATCATTATCCTGCAGGTAGGAGTAGGTTCTCATAATGGTGTTGGGATTCACCTCCATTGCCAATGCCATCTCCCGCACCGAAGGAATACGTTCTCCCTCCGGCCATTTTCCCGCCAAAATTGAGTCAAAAAAGTGATCCGCTATCTGTAGAAATATTGCCTTTTCATTTGTAAAGTTCATTATCCTCGGATCTCTGAGTTTTTGAATTTCAGGAAAGAGACACCATAAAGTACCAGAGGTATCACAACAAAAGCTACCACTTGTAAAGTAGCGACATAAGAGCCAAGAGATCCACCAATCCCCTGGGTAATGTCACCCATGCTGTCAAAATGGAGGTAGAAGCTCGATTGACCCGATCGTGATTGAACGAATAGGTTTTTCAGATAAGATCCTGCACTTATGGTTAATAGGATGGAAACAGCAAAAAAAACAAGTACGGTCTTTAAAAAGCTGTTTTTTCTGAAGAACAATGATCCGGCAAAAAATATCGAATGAAAAAACAGATAGAGCTTGAACCTTTCAAAAAACTCCGGCTGTAAAGGGTTGAAACCGGGAATATCAGATGATTGATACAAGAATCCTGCTATCAGAATAGACAACTGGTTACTGAGCAGACAAACCAGCAAGGCAAAGATGTAATAACCGATTAGTGTTGACAGCAGTTTAACCAGATATTTTTCCTCGATGGATGCAGGCAGCATGAAATAGTAGATCCCCTTCTCCTTCTGATGAGTTTCGGAAAAAACCTTGCTCACCTGAACAATCCCTGCCAATAACATAATATTTAATAAAAAACCGATGGATGCGCTTTTTAAAAAAACTCCGCTGAAAAAGATCAGAAGCCCGATGATCGTTCCTGTCAACAAATAGGGACGCCATTCATCCACAACTGCGATTTTTGATAAACCGATCACCCGTTTCAGATTGAACCTGTCTAGAATTAATTCCACTGTTTGACTCCTTATTATAAACTTAATTCCGAAATAACTTCGTTTGATGATCCTGTTACAGCATTAAATAAAAACTCAATATCAACTGTGTATTCCTCTCCCGATTCATTTTTCTCAATCACCGCATAACCTCCCGGGATCTCTTCCTTGTACAAGACTCTGCCTACCTCTTCCATTGTGGAGACGGTCTTGAATCTTAGTTTTTGCGCAATTTCAAATATTGGCTTGGAAAGCAGCATCTTTCCCTGATCAATAAAAACCAGGTGATCAAAAAGCGCCTCCATCTCTTTTATCTGGTGAGTCGCAATAATGAATGTCCTATCCGGAGTAATCGCTCCCGCCAATAACTTCCGAAAGACCCTCTTCGAAGGAATATCCAGCCCGTTGGAAGGCTCATCCAATAGTAAGATACGGCTGTTGGTTGCCAGTCCGAACGCCAGTAAAAACCGTTTGGTCAGACCGTAGGAGAGACTGTTCAACATCTGCTTCCTGTCCAGTTCCATCTCTTTGAGGTAATGACCAAACAGATCCGAATCAAACCGATCATAAAACGAGGCATGGAGCTTCTCATACTTTTCAATGGTTACCGGCGGCAAATAGTAGGACTCGGGAATAAAATAAATATCCTTTAGTAACTGCGGCGACTTTTTTAAACTTGATCTTCCCAGAACCGAGCTTGTCCCCTGTTTGGGTTTCAATAATCCACAGATTATTTTCAGCAGGGTGGTTTTGCCAGCCCCGTTTTTACCCAACACCCCATATATCCTGCCTTTCTCAAATCCCACATTCAAACCGTTGAATAAAGCCTGGGCACCATACTCAAAAGTCAGATTATTTACTTCAATCATAAGAACTCCTTATGGATTCATGTTTTATAGCTTTAGTGTGCTATCTGACTAATACACTAATAACCTAACTCAAACCTGTCAATCATTTTTTTTGGAAGAAGCCTGCACCAGTTTATGAAAAGAAGAAAGAGCAGGGAGTTTGGTAGAGCGGTCTTACATCCCATAAGCGCTTAAATAAGCATATTTTGCCAAGAGCAGGGAATATGGTAGGGCGGGGTTACATCCCCGCCAGTACAAGCTCAAAGGCGGACATGTAAGGCCACCCTACCATTTTTTCATCAGCAGGAAATTTTAAATTGCCAGGATTAAGAAACTCGAATCATAAAAACTGAATCAAATTATCATCTCAATCAGTCAAAGCTTTGCGAGCACGTCAGTAATGGCTGAGGATTGACTGATTAATTGGTAGATTTGTGAGGCTACTGTGGGAATAAATACGAGGGATTGGATAAAATTTGCCGGTTTTGGTTAAAACCGGTTAGCGACTGGAAAGCCAAATAACCGGTTTAATAGAAAGGGTATTTACAAGAGTGATGTTTTGTTTTTAAAGTCCCAGCATCTCTTCTTTCAGATCATCATCTGCGGGATCATCACCCAGCCAGATTCCGAAAAATGCACGTTTAAAGTTTAATCCTTTGATATCTTCTGTATAGGCTGTGTTTTTGTATACTTTGAGACCAACATCAGGCAGATAAATGAAATCAAAAAAATCGCCTTTCACGACATTTTCTCCCATGATAGCCATAAACTGACTGATTTGGGATTTAATGGGATCAATATTACCTCCGGTGGACTGATCAAAGCCATCACTAATTGCATCCTTTAATTTTTCGGCATCCACCAGTCCTGAAACGATATGAAGTCTGATCCCCATGGGTTTGTCATCTCTCAAGATCATGTCAGCATCCTGACTCTTGATCTCTAAATACAGGGCGCTCACATAAACATCCATGAAGAATTTTGAACGGATTCCAGCTCCGTTTAAAACCAGGGGAACACCTTCATAATTAAGGGACTCGGGAATTTCCACATCGGATATTTCCCTTGCAGATAAGAAAATGGGGAAACATAGCAGAATGGCAAAAATCAAAGCTACGGTTTTTTTAATCATTAGACTCTCCTTTTTTTGTTTGCTTCTCTTTTTAATACTCGATTTTTAAGAAAACACAGTTAATCCGTCCAATTGGATCTCCGCATTTCAGGCATGAGCTTAACAGCAGAACATGGAATTTTCAAGTTCTACTAGCTGTAAATCTTAAAATTCAGAAAGTTAACGGCTGTATAAATCCTGCAAAACCATCTGCGTATATTTTTTTGGTTAAAAATCACATGGTTAGCACAATAAAAATATTCGTTGACATTGGTAAATCACACCGGGTACCTTCGACTATTTGAAAATAGGAATTTGGCTTTAATCCGTCTTGTGTTACAAAAGCTCTTTTACGGCCTACAAGCATTTTTATTTCAGAGGCGTGCATAGTGGTGTCATGTTAATCCGTTTGCTTTTTCCAACTTCGGATCAGGGGAGAAAACTTCAATGGAATCGATAGAAAGAGCCCCATCGGTTCCGGAAGTCGTAAAAAAAATCTATCAGAGTGGATTTAAATTGAATATCAGCAGATTGGATGCTGCTTATTTAATGGGGATTCATACCTATCTTGAAATTCAGCAAAATTTTATACTGACCCCATCTGAATTGGAAAGGATATTTGCCATTGTCAACGATATCTCCAGCGGCATGGTTGAATCTCTTCCCCAGAGATTCAACCATGCCATTAACAGATTATTGAAGAATCAACTGCTGATCAGAGTGGATGGCGGTGGATTGGGGCAAATGCCTCAGTTTGATGTATCAGCTTTGGGAAAATCGATCATTGGTCACCTATCACATCATGAAACACTTAACAGGCAAAATCTGACCATTATCGCCGCAAAAATTGTATCGACACTTTCTGATATCAGAAGGTCCCTTGATTCGAGTGGATCTGATCACTTTTGGGAGGAATCAGTGAGGCTTCCTCTCAAACATGTGGTTGCCGAGTTGATAACCGCCATAGAAAAACGGCAAAAAGGTCTGGATCTGGAGCAGGATGAGGTGCGCAATAAAATAAGCCGACTGCTTGATAAGGATTGGCTGGAGGCTCTTGTCGCCTGCGAAGAGCTTCTGGAAACCACCAGCACTACTCTCCAGGAACTCTATCAGACCCTTTTATCCGAAAACAGCGCTATTAAACAGGGGCTGAACGAGATCTCCGATGCGGCTGATCAATCCAGTCAACCCAGAGTTCTTGCCGTGATTGATGGTATTTATCTGAGACTGGATCAACTGGAACAATGGGGAAAGGAGAGAGTGGGTTCATGGTCCCAGTACTACAGAAGAGTCAACGATTTTCTGCAGTCAATTGTCAGGTTTGATCCCAATCGGGAGATGTCCCAGAGACTGGTTGAACAGATTCAGCATTATCCCAAATCTCCCTGGTTTCTTAATCTCCTTGAACCTCCTGTATACAGAACCTTAAAAGAGACTCATTTTCCCGGAAACAAAAAGAAGGTCACAAGGGTTCTGTCCTGTCATGCGGATATTGAGGAAGAGGATGACGATGGCAATCTTGTTCTGGATTTGATGATAGAGGAGATTAAGCAGCGACTGGCTTCCAGCCAATCGGTTGATCTGGTTGAGATTATTCGCCCCTTTCTGAAAGAACATTCTTTGAGCCGGGTTTACCCGCATATTGGGACCCTGATCGACTTAGTTTTAAAAGAGATCAACCAGCACCCTTCCCGGTCAAGTTCCTGGGAAAAGCCTCTGGAAGACCTTGAGTTTGAATTGCAGAATCTGATCGCAGACCTAAAATAACTCCTTTATACTATTATGGACCAAGAGATCAACGACTTACATGACCTGTTGCTGGACCCGATCTTTCCGGATCTGGATATAAAACTACGTTCCGGTTGGCATTGTGATGAAGAGGAGATCGAAGCATTCGATTTCATTACCAAGACCCAGGATAAGATCGAAATGTTTTATGAGTTGTACGGTTTTGAGTTGCTGTACGCAACAGAGGGCTATTATTATCTTCGTCCCGTTTCCAGTAAAATCAAGGTTCGCACTCTGGGAATGGAGGCCATGATCATCAGTCAGTTTTTAGCATTAATGAAAATGGATCCGCAGTATCTGGAGTCAACCGGTTTTTTTGATCTTCAGGAGTTAATGGACAAAATAGAACTCACGCTTGGGAAAAAACAGGTCAGCCAGTTGTTTCTAAAACGAAAGAAATATAAGGAAGCGATTAGCGAGCAGGACGCACTCAATTTCCAGCTTTCAGTAAAAAAGGCGCTGCGGGAGCTAGCCCGCTATGGATTTATATCGATCAATCCCGATTTCACCAAGATTTATCCCCGTAAACCCATATTCCGTTTTATGGACCCCATCAGAAATATGGATAATCCCCGGGCAGCCTTGGAAAGTATTGTAAGAGGAGAGAACCCTTTTGAGTCCAACGATGAGTCGGAGGAAGATGATGATTAGCAACAGTCGCATTCAACGTGCCATCCTCATCAACTGGAAAGGGATGTTTTTTCAGTCATTTGATATTGATCCCAGTATGACAATTCTGGAAGGGGCAAACGGAACCGGTAAAACCACCATCATGATTGCGGTTTACACCTGCCTGATGCCTGATCTTAATTATCTTAACTTTCAGAATGTGACTACCGTCTCCGGCCGAAAAAACGAAGACAAGGGTCTTTATGGGAGAATTGGTCAGGATGACAAAAGCAGCGAGGAGCCTATCTTCAGCATTCTGGATATCATCACAGCCAAAGGGAATCGGGTTCTGATCGGTGTTCAATTCATCAAAAAAACATACCCCCAGGTTGTTTTAAAACATTTTGCCATCTCCAATCTCGCCCATGATGCAGATGTCGAACAGCTTCTCGTCAATACCAATATCGAAACCAATCAGCAGGAGATCCTTGAATTCGATGAGATCAGGGATAACTGTCAGCAGTTAAACTGCGATCTGGTCACCTTCCGCCATGCAAAGGATTATTTCCGGTTTCTGTTTGATAATGAGATCTCCCCCTTGCGGTTGGTTGAAAACGAAGACCGGAAGAAATATAACCAGCTTCTGCACACCAGCCTCTATGGTGGCCTATCCAGATCACTTCATTCCAGTTTAAGAGACTATCTACTGCCGGAGAACGACAAGCTGGTCAAGGGTATTCAGGAGATGGAGCAAAACCTGCAGACCTGCAGAAGAACCCGATCTGCTATCGGACGCTACCAGGCAACCAGGGAGATTATTCGCAGCGTATACCAGACCGGTCTGGAGATGTTTTCTTCAGCTTTTTTTGCCACTCGGTTGGATGCAGAGCAAAAACAGAAAAAAGCTCTCGATCTGCGAAAGGAAAAGCAGAGCAATAAAGCCACCTGGGAGGAGCAATCATCGCAACTGATTAAAATTCGAGATGACCAGTTAAACCGGGAAGAGAGGATCAGAAATATTGACAGGGAATATGACCTGGCAAAGGAACACCTGAGCAGGTGGTCAACTGCCCATAAAATAAATACGGATATCTCCCAAAAAACGAAAGAACTGGAAAAACAGACTGAGGCATCGGCCGCCGCACAGCAACGGTTTCAGGTCATCAACGATAAATTGGAGGAGGCGCAGTTAAAAGAGCGTCAATTGGCCGACAAGCAGATGGAACTGGCACGGCAGCTCTCAAACGCCGGACAAGCCTGGCAGGAACTTTCCAAACAGGTCGGGCTGTATCAACAGGCAACCCGTCTACTGGAAGAAGCGAGGGAAAAACTTGATTCCAGCGAACTGTCTGCCGACAATATTGCACAATGGCTCGAAAAATCCAGGCAGCTGTATGAAGAGAGCAAGGGCGAACACCAAAAGGCTTACTTTGAGCTGAGTGAGGTGAAACTCAAACAGGATCATTTTGAACGATTCCTTGCCCTGCTGGAAGAGATCACGGATGAAAAGGTTCTTCCTTCCATAGCAGGGGAAAAGGCGAGGGAGGTATTAAATGATTTTTTTGAGTTTGAGAAAAAGATTAAGGAGGTGGATCAGATTCCTAAAAGACTTGGAGAGATTAACGAAAATATTCGCAATCAGCAAAGGCTCTTTGATGGCTTAAAATCCGTTAATCTGGAAACCATCCAATCATCAGGGCAGTTCGATCAGACAAGAAGCGAAATTACGGAAACGCTTAAGTCACATCAAATAAGACTCAGGGAGACCAGGCAATCTTTTGATCAAAAATCGAGGGAACTCAATCAGTTAAATGAAACATTAAACGGTTTAAATCAAAAATTGGGTAATTGGGAGGATTTTCAGAGTCTGAAAATAGCCCTGGAGGATCGCACCGCTCGAACCATTAACACAGTCACAGAGTTGACTGATCTCAGAATCCACCTGGAAGAACAGCTCCAGAAGGTCAATTTTGACAAGCATGAAATCTCCGCTAAACAGAAACGACTGCAGAAAACCTACAACACCCTTATCAATGAGGGCTCAACCAAAACCGGCCTAAAAAGTCTGGTGGATGAGGGTTATGGATCACTCCTGGCCGATAAATATGAAGAGATCCCCCTGGAATGGGCAGCAAATCTTGAAAGCAGGCTCGGCCCCCTGACCGAGGCTTTGGTCGTAAAAGACATTCACAAGGCAGCCAATGAATTGTCAGGAGCATTTGATCGTCCCGACGAGATCTGGCTGGTTGAGGAATCCCTCAAGGAGAAAATGCCCGAAGCGCTGGAACTGGGAGATTCCATTCTGGTAAAGCACGGTGACGCATGGCGGTTGAAACGGCTACCGGAAGTTCCCGTTCTGGGGAAAGAGGCCAGGGGCTCTAAACTTGAGACCTACGGTTTAAAAATCAAACAGCTTTCCCACGAATTGGAAAAAAACGAGCAAACCACAAAAAGCATCAAAGAGAGTCAAAACATCTTGAATAAATTGTTGGTTCATTCTGAATTCGTTGAATCGGGATCTCCTGTTTCCAGGATCAATGACCTCAAAAAACAGCACTCGGATCTTGACAATGAATTGGAAAAATTAAAGTTCACGGAGCAAAGACTATCTGACCAGATTGAACAGCTTGAGAATCAAGAAGATATTATTCGACGATTTTACCCAATAAAGGAGCTGCTGAATGTTACCGACCTTAAAGACCAGTATCAGGCTCTTGAAGAACAATTTAACCACCTGGAAAAAAAGGAAACAGAAGTCAGGGACAAACGTTCCTTGTATCAACAGTTGCAGCAGGGATTGGAATTTCTCCAACATCCCTCTTTTGAGTCTTTGGAAGCATTGGAAAAAACCGAACACCAGTTCCGCCAGATCATGGAACATCAACGGCAGGCTTTTGAAGTTCTAAACAGATTGAATGAAGCACAATCCCACTTCCAGTATAAAGACCAGGTCACTTTGCTTGAGGAGAAAGAATCGATCAATCAACATCTGGAGAAGGGACTCACCAAAATTGAAACCGAGTTAAAATCCCATAAAGCCGAAATTGAAGATTATACCCAGGAGATGAAACGAGAAACAGGAGTATCTCAACGGGAGCAGGCCAGGCTGAACACTTTGAAGGGGCAGCTGGAATTATTACAGCAAAACCTGGAAGAATTGGGAGTATCCGATTTTGAAAAAGGTCTGCAAAAGGGAGAGGAAGAGGTCGAACTACTGGCTGCGAAAAAAGAAAAACTGGAAAAGGAATTGAATCAAATCCTGGAACAAAGATATCGCCTTGAAGCAGAAATTAAACAGGTTCAAGACAGCGGAAAGAGAATCGCAAGTCGACTCAAGAGCTCCTTAAGCCTCTCCAGGCCGTCTGTTAGAAAGTGGCATGCATTCCATTCTCAGGCAAAACATGAAAGGAACTATCATCGATTGCTGGCGGATTATTATGGAACGGTTCGTAATACCAACCAACAACCGGAAAGATACTGGAGAAACGTTTCTGCTTCCCAGGCAACGCTACTGGCAATCCTGGAGAACATTCACGATGCCCGGGCAGTTCTATCCAAGATCAGGGAGATTACTGCTGTTGAAGACAATGAAGCAGATCCGGCAGAGACATGCCTGTCCATCTGGCGGCAGTTGCTTGTTTACTTGAACCAGGTGATCCCGGTGGATCTGCAGACCGATGATCCTGAAAAAGCTCAGGAAACGATCACACAAAAGCTGGAAACCCTGAACCAGAACCTGGAACAACAAGAGAGAAGTCTCAGGACACACGTACATGGAATACCTTCCCACATTAACGCCGAAATCAGAAAACAGAAAAGTCGCATTAGAAAGCTTAATCAAAAGCTTGAAAGCGTTAAATTTGGATTTCTGCAATCCATCCGCATCAATATTGAAACCCAGCCTAAACTGAAACGGTTTTTGAGCATCCTTCCTCAACAGCTTGATATTTTTTCCGAAGCCGGTGAAGAGAATGTTTCCATTGAAACCCTAATGGCGGATCTTTATGAACGGGAAGGAGCAGGCAAGGTAAAAGGGGATCTGCTGTTGGACTATCGACACTATGTCGGTCTGGGCATTGAAGTTAAAAGAGAAGGCAATGAAGAATATGAAAAAGTGACCTCAACCAACCTCTCTACCGGTGAATCGATCGGCGTGGGAATTGCGGTCTTGATCATGGTTTTGATGAGCTGGGAGGAACAATCCCTGCACCCGTCCGAGTCTGAAAACAGGGGAAGCGTCCGGTTTCTGCTGCTGGATGAATCTTCGCGATTGGATCAGAAAGCCCTGCAAACCCTGACCGATTTCTGCCAGCAGCTAAAGCTGCAACTCTTAATTGCGGCACCGTCGGTGGAAAGATCCCTGCGAGGTACCACTCACCACCTGACCCGTGGCTACTTCGATGGACGGGAGGAAGTGATTGTAAGAGGACGCCGTATTACGGGACCTATTAATTAGATCTCGCTTATCAAGGCATAGTGTTATGGAGAACAAGCCTGTCTTCTAAATTGACATTTGCCATTACAAAAGAGATTGTATAAAAATAATTCTTTATCTTTTAGATCGGTTTTTAACCAATTGAGACTCTTGCACAGATAGTAAAATGACTCAAAACAGACCCGATGTTTTTTTTGTTCCGCTTGAGGATAATGAAAATCCGGATTCAGTGGAACGGAAAACCAGGCTGCTTTTCGATGAAGCCGGATTTCAATCAATCATCAATCCCTCAAAGAGTGTTGCCATTAAAACCCACTTTGGCGAAAGAGGAAATCGTACTCATCTGACACCAGATCAGATTCGGCCCCTGGTGCAGAAGGTCAAAGAGTACGGTGGCAAACCATTTCTGACCGAAACCAGCGTCCTCTACAAAAGCAATCGTTCAAACGCCCTGGATCACATCCTCCTGGCTTATGAGCACGGTTTTACCTTTGAGAACGTGGGAGCGCCCATTATCATGGCAGATGGTTTTCTGGGAGTCTGGGAACGCAAAATCACCATCAATGGGGAGTTTTATGATAAAGTGGGTATCGCCGGAGATGCCATTGCCCCGGATGCATTATTGATCGTCTCCCATGCCACCGGGCACTTGCTCTCCGGACTGGGGGCTACCATCAAGAATATGGGAATGGGGCTGTCCAGTCGGATGGGTAAGCTCAACCAGCATTCGGAAGTTGCCCCCAAGGTTGATGCTGCTTTATGTGATCTCTGTAAAACCTGCATTAAATGGTGTCCCGAAGATTGCATTTTGGAAAACGACGGAGCTGCCTTTATTCAGGAAGAAAAATGTATCGGTTGCGGAGAATGCCTGGCTGTCTGCAAAACCGGCGCGGTTCAGTTTACATGGGACGCCTCCAGCGACAATATGCAGAAGAAAATGGTTGAGCATGCCTATGGGGTTTACCTGGAGAAGAAGGACAGCATGGCCTACATAACCTTTCTCACAAACATGACCAAGGATTGCGATTGTCTGAAAAGCAAAGAAAAGATGGTGCCGGATATGGGAATCATGGCTTCCTTTGACCCCATCGCATTGGATATGGCTACACTGGATTTGACCCGGCAGCGATACCAGCAGAATCTTTCCAAGCTGGCTTATCCCGACCGCAACCCCATGGTGCAGATAGATCATGGAGTGAAGCTGGGAATGGGATCAAAAGAATACAGGCTGGTTGAGATTAAAGCTTCCTGATATCAAATTTTTTCAGTTTTTTACAGTCTCCCCCAGTGGTGCCAGATAGGGGAGACGAACAGTAAAAGTGGTTCCACGATTTGGCACGGAGGAAACCTCAATGGTTCCGTTATGATTAGTGGTTATGATCATGTAGGAAACAGATAATCCCAACCCGGTTCCCTCTCCAATCGGTTTGGTAGTAAAAAACGGTTCAAAGACACGTTTTCTGACACTCTCCTCCATACCAGGACCATTATCTGCGATACCGATCTCGGCAATATCATCTTTGCTGCTAACCCGGATCGTCATTTTGGGTTGATGGCCATTCTCCGGCATAGTTGCCATGGCCTGAGCCGAGTTTTTAATAATATTGAGCAATACCTGCTCTATCTCCGTCTCTGTGCAAGAAACCGGTAGTAGACCTTCTTCGTATATCCTCTCAATCTCTACCTTCTTGAAATCATATTTTTTCTTTAGATCATAGTCACTTTCCGCCAAACCGATCGATTTTTCTATCATATCCGGAATCGGCACTCTGGTTTTCTCCGAATGGCTGACACGGCTGAACTGCAACATTCTTGAAACAATATCCGCAGCCCTCATTCCCGATTCCCTGATTCCCTCCAGGTAGTGAAGAATCTTCTGTCTTTCCAGATATCGTTGAAGATTATCAAGATCAACTCCGCAGTCCCCGGCGATTTCCCTATTTCTTTCTCGATCTGCAGAAAGTCTCCTGATTATGTTTTGCGCCCCATGCAGAATACCTCCCAACGGGTTATTGATCTCATGGGCTGTCCCGGCTGCCAGTTCGCCAACGGACATCATTTTCTCCGACTGGATCATTCTTTCCTCCATACGTATCCGGGCAGAGATGTCATCCATCCTCAGTACTCCTCCTTCCAAAAAATCACTATTAAACGGGTAGATCAAGACATCAAAATAAAGCAGTTGTCCATCATCTTCTATCACCTGGTATTTATCGATATGCAGGGATTGCTGTTCGTCCAGTACGGATGTGATTTTATCAATCATCGATTTGCACTTTGGGAGGAGGCCCTTAATACTACGCCCCTGGGCTGTGTAGAACGGAATCCCGGTGGCTTTTTCCGCTTCAAGGTTCCACTGGGTTACGATCAGTTCCTTATTAAACACCATGATAATGGAGGGCATGGAGTCGATGGTATTCTTAAGATATAACCGCATCTGGTTCATTGTTTCTTCACTCTTTTTTCTGGCGGTTATATCCCTGATGATACAGCTGAAGCCGGTGGCTTCTCCTTTGGCGTTTTTTACCAGCGCAGCTGAAAACTCTGAATAAACTGTTGCACCGTCTTTTTTTATGAATTCCACTTCCACTACATCGATCGATTCTCCGCTTTGATAGATCTGGCTGAATATTCTGTCTACCCTGTCGGTATTTTCAATCGTCAAATGCTCTCTATGATCCAGTGTTAACGTTTCTTCGGGAGAACAGCCCATTATTTTGCCAAACGCATCATTGGAAAGCAGGCAGCGCCCCCTTAAATCGATTTCGAAGTAACCGTCTTTCATGCTGTTCAGTATGGAATGATATTTCTCTTCCGCTTCGATTTTTGCCGTTATATCTCTTCCAAAACAGACGATATGATGGACATCATTCAGGTAGATTGACCTGGTTGATATAACAATGGTGGACACTGATCCATCCTTGCATAAAATCTTAAGCTCTTTATCAACCAGCCGGGACAGGTTCCTGATTCTTTCGAGAATATGGTTTTTCTGTTTTTGATCAGCCCATAAAACAAATTCGGCAAGTGTTCGTCCTACAATCTCCTCTCTGGAATATCCGCTTAGTTTTAAAAATCCATCATTGACATCTATACACTGGAATTTATCGACTTTGAAGATCAAGATGAGGTTGGGGCTGGCTTCAAAAGATGCCCTGAATTTTGCTTCACTCTCCTTGACAGACAGGTCTTTTTTCTTCTGCTCGGTAATATCAACGACCAGGGCAAAGGTTCCGGAAAAGTTGTGGTATCTGTCAAAATAAGGATGACCTGAAATCAGTGTGAACACATTCTCTCCGTTTTTACCCTTCCAGCATAGTTCATACAACGAACTATGAAGGTTTTTGGCACGCTTCCCGGTCTGCTCTCTTAGAATCTCGGCATTGGTTTCATCCACCAGTTCATACAAATTTCTGCCGATCAACTCATCCTTATGGTAGCCCAGGATTCGACTGAAGCTCTCATTTACAAATACAATGGTATCGGTTTCATCCTGAATTGCCATGCCCTCGTTCATGCTTTCTATCAGGGTTTGATACCTGGACTCGCTTTCATGCCAGAGTTTCCGGGACATATACCGTTCCGTTTCCTGTTTCCTCGCCTGACGGATAATGTATGTCGATATGATAACAATAACGATCAATATCCCAATCAGTAGCAGCTGGTATTGGCTGCTGATACTGTTGATTTTTGAATCAACATCAACCAGGTAAATTCCGGTGCCGATCACCCAGCCCCAGGGCTTAAATACTTTGACAAAGGAGAGTTTGGGCAGGACGCTCTGGGGATTATCCTGCCATTGCCAGGTGTACTCAACATACCCCTGACCTTTTGTTTTCGCGGTGTCAACAAACTCCTGAATGAAGTACTTGCCGGTATTGTCCTGAAAATCAAAAAGATTTCTGCCGTCCAAATCCTTCTGGTAGGGATGCATGACCCCATGATGATTCAAGTCGATGATCCAAAAATAATCCTTTGATTCATTGCCATACCGAATTTCGTAGATATGGGATAACATCTTAGTTTGGGCTTCCTCCAACGATATTTCACCAGACTTAACTTTCTGATCATAGCTGGCGAGTAATGACCATACTGTGTTTGTCAGTTCACGGATCATCTCCTTTTTTGACTCCACCAGGTTATCTTTCAAGGCGGGAACCGCAACAAAAAACGTAGCACAAACAAATAGAATAATTGTTAAACAGACTGGAAAAATCGTCTGGAACAGCAGATTTTTCCTACTAAAGCCTGGTGTCAGTGGTTTTTCGTTTAGAATAAAATCCTTTAATGCCATTAAATCCCCTTGTTTCTCATCATTTTTGATAACGTAACCGATAACATCTTTTCACTAAATTAGAAACCACTATAATATGCCCATAAAAGTGCTTTCTTGCCAAAAAATCCCAACCATATTCATTCCAGCAATTCTAATTTTAGAGATTTGTGTCAAACCGAACGACACAGCCTTCAGGGTAAATTTGTTCTTTACTTAAAAACTTGATATTTACATTGTCTTATGAATTGAGTTTATGGAACTCCTTCAGAGTTCTGATAATTGGAGTGCTTTACTTGTCCCGGGGTGGCGCTCACAAGTTTGTTGACCCCGGGCTGTGAATATTTAACCCCGTTGGGGTATTTTCCCCGGACAATTTCTGCACGGTATTCCCCGAAGGAGATACACATCAATAGCCCAGGGTCAGGGAGCTTGCGAACGTCACCTTGGGTATTTAGTCACCCCCTGACAAAGGAACACTGAAGGCGTTCAATAAGATAAAAGCTTCATTCATTTAACACTGAAAAATCAGGAAACAGGTTACAAATCCGGTGATTAATACTGAATAATGTGGTTCATTGAAGATTGTCCCCAAATTTTTGCTCCTGTTATCAAATAATAGAAAAACTGGTTTTTCCAAAATTGGAATCGCTATATTCACTCCCGGGGCTTGTCCAAAAAACCAATAAAACGGTATACTATTGTTTAATTCAGTGAAATTAAACACCACACTCAAGAGGAATATGAAGGTCTTAAATTACAGGGAACAGGAATCAAAGCAGTTTGAAGGGGATTTCGTCAAAGGTGTTACAGGTAGAGTCCTGATCGGCAAGAATGATGGGGCGGATCATTTCTGCATGCGGGTATTTGAGGTTGAAGAGGGCGGGTTCAGTCCGAAACACTCCCATGATTGGGAACACGAGATCTTTTTCCATGCAGGCAAGGGTGAAGTTTTCATCTCGGGAGAATTCACTCCGGTATCAGCGGGATCTGTTGCCTTTATCCCGGGCAACCTTGAACACCAGATCAGAAATACAGGAAACGAAACACTGGTTTTCGTCTGCCTGATCCCATCCGGTGCCCCGGAGATATGAAAATTGGTTGCGGTTTCAAATCTTTATCAGATTGAAGCCGCCTTTTGTCTGGCTTCTTTAATGATGTCCACAACTCTGCCAACTGTTTCTTCGATGTCAAACATCTCTTTTCGGCTATTATCGCGGGTTTTGAATTCTATCTTATTCTCCTGTTTGTTTTTAGGAGAGATGATTAATCGATAGGGGATTCCGATCAAGTCGGCATCGTTAAAGGCAAAACCCGCCTTTTCGTTTCTGTCGTCAAACAGCACTTCAATTCCGGCATCCTGCAGTTCCCTGTAAAGCTTTTCCGCCAATTCTCCGACCCCTTCCTTGTTCGTATTGAGTGCGCAGATATGGACTTCAAACGGAGCGATGGCAAATGGCCAGATCGGACCATACTGATCAAAATTCTGTTCAATAACCGATGCCATGCCTCTTTCCACACCGATACCATAACACCCCATCACAACCAATTCAGCTTTGCCGTTGGGATTCAGATAGTTGCAACCCATGGTCTCGCTGTATTTTGTACCCAGTTGAAAGATGTTTCCAATCTCAATACCGCGTTTCATCTGCAGCGGTGAACCATTCACAGGATCAGGATCTCCCTCTCTCACATTGGCAATATCAACTATCTCAACCCTATCTTTTAGGTTGGCCATGTCCCTTTCAAAATTAAAATTCCTGAAGTGAAAACCGGATTCATTGGCACCCACCACCAGATTGGAGCTTTCAACAGCAGAGGGATCAAAAACGATTCGCACCTGCTCCGTATTAATGTTCATGGGAGAGGCGTAACCGGGAACGGCACCGATCTCCTTAACCTGTTCCTCCGTGGCGAATTCGATTTCAGAAGCCTTGATATGGTTACAAAGCTTGATTTCATTCACCTCAAAATCACCCCTGATAACGACGAAAATAAGATTACCGTCCTGATCACTATAAAAAACTGCTTTTCCCGTCTGGGAAGTTTTTACATCCAGGAAACCGGCCACCTCCTCAATTGTGGTTGTTCCCGGTGTGGCAACTTTTTCCAGGGGTTGCATCTCCTCTTTTTCAAACTTCAGGGAGGTGGTGGCCACTTCACGATTGGCTTTATAGTTTCCATCCTCGGAAATAAAAATGGTATCTTCACCGCATTCTGCTACTGCCATAAATTCATGAGCAACAGCACCACCCATCATCCCGCTGTCAGATTGAATCGAGACAAAGTCGCTAAGTCCGATACGTCTAAAGATGCGCTCGTATGCCTCGTGACAGCGATAGTAATACTCATTCAAATCCTCTTTTGAGGTGTGAAAGGAATAGGCGTCCTTCATGGTGAATTCACGCACACGTAACAATCCTGCTCTGGGTCTGGCTTCATCCCTGTATTTGGTTTGAAGTTGATAGACCATTGAGGGCAACTGTTTATAAGAATTAATTTCCGACCTGACAATGGCAGACACGACCTCCTCGTGTGTCATTCCCAAAACCATCTTCTTTCCATTCCGATCGGTGAATCGCAGCAGTTCAGCACCGACGGTCTGATAACGATTGCTCTCCTCCCATAATTCCGCCGGCTGAGCTACAGACATTAATATCTCCTGCCCGTCGATACGATTCATCTCTTCGCGAATGATAGTTTCGATTTTGCGCGTTATTCTACGTGCCAGCGGTAATAGCGAATAGATACCTGTGGAGATAGGCCTGATATACCCCCCTCTCAATAAAAATATGTGACTTTGTGTGATGGCGTCTTTTGGTGTTTCCTTTACCCGTTTCCCTACTAGTTTTGAAAGTATCATATGCTTTTTAAACTCTGTTTTATTCTTTTCATTCTAAGCCCGGGAACTGATTCACCGCGACTTTAACCGAAATAAGAACCTCGATGATTTAATATCTAAAACCTTACTTTATTGAAACAAAAACATTTCAACAACTGTAAAGATAGCATTTAATTAACCAGAAATAGGTTTCTAATCATCTGTTAGACATTACTTGTTCAATAGATCCGCCTTACGGCATATATTTAAGTACCTGTTTGCTTATGGAACAGGCTCATCTGTTGGCAGACCAAATAGATCCGGAATAATCAACTGAAATATTTTACACTCTGTTAATACTTTTTTAACAAATTGATGGTAGCGTCATCTACGATAAACCATTAGCCGTATGGTGACCCTTATCATTTCTTAGTTGACAAAACTTCGCCAGTCAAATAATTAGTAAGACTAATTATTACTTTTCTAAACTTTTGCCTGACTAACTATTTCCCTATTTTTAAAGTCTATTAACAATCAGCATTGTCCGGTTAGAAATTTGCATCTGCTCGTAGCTCGTAGGTTGGGCTACTTGTTGCCCAACATTGCTTTCTATTGATGGGCAACGAGTAGCCCATCCTACTTTTTCTAAACAAATAATAGCTAAAGTTAAAGT
>JAHJTV010000112.1 GCA_018829445.1 bacterium | reverse complement strand
AAGAATTGTTAATACTATTACTGCGATTTGGAAAATTTGAAAAAGCATATTTATTTCTATAACACCTGGTGATTACTTATTAAAAAAAGCAATGTCGCCTAACGTTTGCGACTATGCGACGTTTTTTCAAAGGCGAATAAGCGAGCTTGCTCTCAGCCTTTGAAAAAATGTGGTCGCAAGACCCGAGTACCGCAGGCAGCTGTAATTTATAAAATTATTCTTCCTTTAGACAACAGCATACTTAAAAATATTTTTCCTCTTCGTTAATTCATTCCGAAATAATAAATATTGATCTGCCGATAATATATTGTTATCAGTATTACAATCCATTCCACTTTAGCCATCGAGGACTACAATCCTTATACTTTTAAAGAATTTGTCCTCAAATATTTTTCCAGTCATAAATGTCATTTATGTAAAAATTTTCATGAGCCAAAATTTCATGGATTCGTACTACGCAAAAATCCTTGGAAAAAAGTGTTAAGCTCTGTCGAAAAAAGTGGAGATTTGAATCCGCAGGATTTAAAAATGGAACATGGATTTGTAATTCGATTGAAATGCCAAATAATCAAAAAATTACGCAAATACGGGCAAAGTAATAAACCTTACACTATAACTGTTTTACCGGTATTTATTCAATCGTATTCCAGATTTGAATGTGCGAAAACCCTTTCAGCTATTTCCGGTTATGTGAAAAATGTGTATAAAAGTTATTTGACAGCTGCACTGGAAATGGGTGCGGAAAACGAAAAAACATTTTCAAATTATTTACGCAGAGCGAAGCTACGTTGTGCTGAATGGAATATTTCCATAACAATTTTGCTCGCAGTTTTATGCTCATTCCCGAAATATAAAAAAACACCAAATTTTTCAGATTTTTCTTTTTATGAAAGATGGACACATTTTGAACTTTTAAGCAAAGCATACTGTAGAGAACTGGGGAAAAATCAAAATAATCGAGCAAACACTCTACTCGGAGTATTTCAATGCCAATACGTTATGGCGATTTTATCTCGAAATTGTTTGGCTCTCGGTCCTTGAATTTTTCACTAAAATCTGGTTACCAAAAAGAAGCCTACCGTTCTATAATTCTTGCAAAAATAGAACGGAGGCACATGTTATGTGTATTAACAATAAGATTATCGAACAATTACACCTAAATGAAAAGCAATTTTCTGATTTGCAGGAGAAGTATGCTTTAATTGAGCCAATAGCATCAGATTATACTAAACCAGAAGAAAAAAAAGAACTCCGCATAGCTGCTCAAATTAACCTGGGTATTGGTGAACGAGCATTACGGCAATATGTGCGTGATTTTAAAGAAAAAGGTATTGCCGGTATTCTGCGGAAACGGAGAAATGACAAAGGACAGTTACGACTGTTTAGTGAAAAATTACTAACACGGGCAAAGGATCTACTAAAAGAAAATCCATATAGAAGTGTTAGAATGCTTGTAAAACTTTTACGTTTAGATCCAGATTACAAAGAAAGTGCTGAAAAAATAAAGCCAGTCACTCTTTATTACCATTTACGTAAATCCGGTTACAATTTCAAGTATAGATATGGTACTGTTGCTCAAAAAGTGTATCGTAAATTTGAAGCGGAATATGCAAATGCACTTTGGCAGGGAGATGCGAGACATGGGATTGAGGTTGAACACCCTGAACAGGCGGGGAAAAAGAAACGTGTATATTTATTTGCCTGGATAGATGACTATTCACGAAAAATAATTTTTGCAAAGTATTATTTTGATGAAAAAGTACTTAGTCTGGAAGATTCATTCAGGCAGGCAGTTCTTCGATTTGGAATTCCATGCAAAATTTACGTTGACAACGGTTCTGCTTATATTTCAAAACAATTTACAATTGCATCAGACTCTATAGGCACGCGAAAAATACATCATCCACCTTACCAGGCCTACTGCAAAGGAAAAATGGAAATCGACATGAAAAAAATTAAACGGTTTCAGGAGGAAGCTGTTTGTGCAGGCATAAAAACAATTGACGAACTAAATCAAACGTTGTGGTCATGGATCGAAATTGAACATAATCAAAAAAAACATACTTCAACCGGAGAAACGCCGGATGAACGATATGCAAAGAGTGTGCAAAAATGCCACCCCAAACGAATAACTAATCTTGAAGAATTTAATGCTTGTTTTCTGTGGCGCGAAAGTCGAAATGTATCAAAATACGGAACGATTAGTCTGAATAAAAACAGCTATAAAATCAAAGATATTGGAATTGGAGAAATGGTAGAAGTTCTTTTTGATCCAAGTAATTTGAGAAAAATATTCATTTACTATTTGGGCAAGTATCATAGTACTGTAGAATCTTATAAATTTTCTCGTGAACAGTGGAACTGTATTCCTGAAGAAAAAAAACAGTCAGAAAGAGAAATTTCTTCTGCCGCAAAAAGATATTTTGAAGATATTAGGAAAAAACACTTTGAACAAAAAGCAGATGATTCCGACCTGCCGTTTTCAAATATAATCAAGGAGTAACACCAATGAAAGAAAAAATTCAAAATCATTTCGGAATGAGTAGATTGCCTTTTTCAAAAACCATAAGTACAAGCGAATTATTTATTACATCTTCAATCAAGTCCATCAGTGAACGACTTTCCTTAGCTGTGGGTAATGAAGATTTCGCATTGATTTCCGGTACAGCCGGTTCCGGGAAATCTTCAGCTATTAGATATTTTATTTCTCAACTGGATAAGACAACTTACCCTCATGTTTATATAACAGCTGAAAAATACAAAATTGGTGATATTGGAAAACTAATACTACATGGTTTGAATATGGAAGTACCGTATAATGGTTACGAAGCGCTCCGCAAACTACACTCTGTTATCCTAAAGCTGAATAGCGACCAAAACATTAAACCAGTAATAGTTATTGATGAAGCACAAGAATTGCCGATAAGTACGTTGTCGTCTATCAAAAATATTACAAATTTTGAGATAGACAGTAGAAGCCGTATTGCTTTTATTTTTGTTGGACAGAGTCAATTAATAAATAAATTAAATATGAATGAATTGTCAAGTCTTAAACGCAGAATAAGAATCCGTTTTAAATTTAATAATTTATCAGTGGAGGATACTATGCGTTTCATAGAGCATCAACTTAAAATGGCAGGCGTTACAAAAGCAATATTTACTGAAGATGCAAAAAATGAAATTTTTAGACTTTCTAATGGGATAATATGCAATATTAATAATATCTGCTATGACCTTATTGTAAACGCAGTAGAAAAATCTCTGGATATCATTGAACCATCTTTGTTAAATACAATTTTAGCCGGAGAGTGAAACTTTAGTGCTCTTCTAAATTCCGACCGCTCTACTCGGTTCATTTCATTGACTTTTTCTTTACGCGTGTAAACTCAAAATAGGCTGAACCTCAATAACCGCGTATTTAACTGGTGAGCCGAGGGATTGAAACGGAATTATTAATCAATGCGGCAATTTATTGTTAATCATCATGGCAAAATTACGCTAAACAGTGCGGCAGATTAGTGTTAAAAATTACAGCAGCTTGCTGCCGAGGAACGGAGCGTATAGTCGCTGTTGTGCGATCGTAGGTTAGCTGTGTGCTGTTTCTTTATTTTTAATTTGAAATTTATCCTTTTTAATTTCATCATTAATATACTTAACATAACTTAAATGTCCACTTTTTTTAAAACCACTATATGCATCGTTTTTCATTTTCCAAACTTCTTTGATGTATTTTAAATAATTATTTTTCATAAATTAACTCCATGGGATTTGTCAAGTTTAATCTTTTT
>JAHJTV010000120.1 GCA_018829445.1 bacterium | reverse complement strand
CTTGAAAGAAAAAACCCCCGTAGAAAGCAAAAACTTAAGGTGAAGAAAATGGAGGTTAGCATAAACTAGAACAATTATAGTCTCTGGAAACCAATGTGTCAAGATTTATGTCAATTTGCACCAACCCATGCAGTCACCCTTCAGGAATACACCCGTGACACAAGAAAAAAGAAAAGCCGGTTAAGATAACCGGCTGATTTTATTACATTTTACTGGTGGAGGCGGGGGGAATCGAACCCTTAGACCGCTTAGTGATTCAGCAAGTTAGCTGCAAGTCGGCAAGATAATGGCAAAAAACGTGGTTTTCAATTGACGAAGCTTGCGGGTATGGAGAGGGGGGACGTAAGCGGTAGAACGGGTACAGGATGGGTCCCCCAAAACTGCCAAAATGAGTACTGGGAGGAGAGGGTTTCTCTACCTTGAGAAAACCGCTCTCCGAGCCCGAGCGAAAAAGTCGCCCCCCTCGCCGTCGCTACCCTCCGAACAGCACGGCGAGCCAGGGCTGTCAAGGCTGCGACCGAAGGGAGCACCAGAAGGGCTTGGCCTTGACAGATCCCTGAGCAAGCCGTGCTAATAATGTTGTATCACACGACCGTTGGTAGATTGATGAATCTGCCCTGATTGGAGGTGGATTTGAGCGGGGCGAAAGTTGTTTGAGGGGAAAATGTTAAAGGGGAGAATAGGGGAAATGGCTTTTGCAAAAAGCTGACCGTGATAAATCGGTAAAAAGTTCAGGAGGTTAGGCGGTTTTTATTTGGACGGATATTAAGGGTTAAGGCTTTTTATCATTTTTCAAATAGTTTCTAAGTGCGTGTAGGTCATAAGCTTCATCCTGGGACATTAGGTGGTCGTACATCAGAGGGGTTTTGTCCTTGCACATTTCAAAGTACTCTACTGCTTGCTTTGTGTTGCCTCGATATTGCTCCATTTTGGCAAGTAGGTAGACGGTAAAGCCGTAAGAGGATGGGGCAATCTCCGGGACATTAATGATTTCTTGCATTGCCCTGAAGTATTTATCAGTGTTTTGTTGGTCAAGCAAGAAAGAGTGCAGAAGATATAGGCCCGTTTTCCAGTAGGTGACGCCCTCGCCAGTGCTTATTAATTGCGGAATCAGGTTTGACAGGCCTGATCGGTTCAGTAAAGCAAAGATGATTTGCTCGCGATCTGGTTTCCCTTTTCGGTTCTGTTCTTCTAGGATTTGCAATTCCTTTTCCTGCTGCTCAATTCTTTTCTTGGTTTCCTCGAATTTCTTATCGGTCTCGTACTTTGATTGCGTCAATTCCTGCGTGATGACAAATTGGTCTGCGGTCAAAGATTTGCTTATCTCGGCCTGCCGGAAAGAAGACCACAGGGATATAAGGGCAGCCAGTGACACTGCCAAGGCAATAACAACTGCATACGAAACGACGCTTTGAGGAATGAAGTCACTAGCTTTAGGAAGAGCAGTTACACCCGCGGCCCTTAGGGATACTGTAGGTGTCGGAATGGTCTGGTCACCAAGAACGGTAATAGTGACATTTATGGTTTCGCGAGGATTCAATAGGGGGATAACGGCGCACAAGGTAGACTGATGTTTTGAAATATCAGTAACAAGGCTGTGATCTGAAAAATTTGCCGAGTCAATGGTTCCGAAAGGAAACCGTATTTCCAAGCCGGCCTCTTTAACAGGAGAGTTGCCAAAATTACGAAGTCGTACAATGAAATACTTGCCTTGTACATCCTCACGACGGAATTCTTCGGATTCAATGATTTCGTAATCGAGAGCGAGGCGCTTTCGCTGGATAAGCCAAAGGGCAATTCCAACGACCAAAGCCAAGAAAGCTGGGATCAGGTATTGCATTTGCGGCTCCTGATAGGTGTGAGGATAGGGAAATGAATCGGACGGACCGATAAATTTGGAATTTGGTAAGATAAGTTGGCAGAACTTGTGTGAAGCATGGGAACTGACTCGGGGATAAGTCGCCAGCAGACCAAATTTGCCTCCGTTTCAGTAACACGGGGGCCTGAAAATACAAGGCAGGCATAGTATACTTGGTTAATTTGCGTATGTCAAGCCATAATTAGAAAGGCTTGGTTTAGATTAGATTCCTATTGGCCTTCTTTTGGAAGGGCGAAATTTAAAGCTTGACATTCG
>JAHJTV010000057.1 GCA_018829445.1 bacterium | reverse complement strand
TCACACCTGTTCCCATTTCGAACACAGAAGTAAAGTCCTTCAGCGCCGATGGTACTGCATGGGTGACTGTGTGGGAGAGTAGGACGCCGCCGGATACACGAATCAAAAGCCCAGTGGGAGCAAACACCTGCTGGGCTTTTTTGCGTTTGAGAAGATAATGATATATTTCGGCATAATTAATCTTGTCAGAGATGTATTGTCAGGCTATCATGAAAGAATTTGGTAATATTTATCAAGTGTTGTTAAAAGGCTTATTAACTATTTTATTTAATTAACTAATTCTTCCCAACTTGCCACAAATATTGGAGAAATAAGGAATGGCAGTTATATCTGTTAAGCATCTGTTTGGTGCTGGTGCCCATTTAGGACATAAGACTCAAAAATGGCATCCAAAAATGAAAGAGTATATTTACGGTGCCAAATCGGGCATTTACATAATCGATTTGAGAAAGACTTTGGAAAGGTTAAAGGAATCATACGAGTATGTTCTGAATCTTTCCGCAAATGGCGGCAAAGTGTTATTTGTAGGTACAAAATACCAGGCAAGGGACGTTGTCAAGGAACAGGCTGAACGAAGTAACAATTTCTACGTGAATTATCGCTGGCTTGGCGGAATGTTGACAAATTTCAGCACAATAAAACAGTCAATAACAAAACTGAAGAAATTGGAAGAAATAGCTGGACCAGATGGAGACTACGTTGGAGTGCTGAAGAAAGAAGGCGTAAGACTTGAGAGAGATAGGAAAAAGCTGGATCTGGTTTTAGGCGGAATTACCGAATTGAGAAAAAAACCGGCAGCGGTTTTTATTGTTGATATCAGAAAGGAATTCATTACTGTCAATGAGGCAAAAAAACTTGGCATTCCCATTATAGCAATTGTTGATACAAATTGTGATCCAAGGGGAATAGACTATGTAATTCCTGGAAATGATGACTCGATTCATTGTATTGAACTCTTCACCAGCGTTATCGCTTCTGCATCCATTGAAGGCAGGAAGATATATGAATCAAAAATCCTTGAAGTAAAAAAGGATAAAGACAAAGAGAAGGCTGAAGCATTAGAGAAGAAAGCAAAGGCTCGAGCGACTGCTGCAAACGATGATGATTTTGAGACTGAAGACGACGAATCCGCAGAGAAAACGGTTGAAGTGGATAATGGTGCAATTGAAGACCTGGAAACGGAAGAAGAGTAGTCAGAAAAAAAGGCTCAGTTGTCAAATATATACAGAACACTTTTAACGATTGAGGGAATCTGTATTTAAGCTTTAACCATATCTAATCAGAGGTAAATATGAGTAATATCACTGCGGCAATGGTAAAGGAGTTAAGAGAGATCACCGGCGCTGGAATGATGGATTGTAAGAAGGCCCTAACGGAATGTAACGGTGATTTTGAGGCTTCAAAGGAGTTTTTAAGGAAAAAGGGACAAGCTATTGCGAATAAAAAATCCAGTCGGGAGACAAAAGAAGGATCAATTTGCATCGTAGAAAGGGACAATAAAGCAGCGTTGGTAAAGATCGCCTGTGAGACCGATTTTGTTGCAAAAAATGATCTGTTTAAGGGGTTTATCAATAAAATAGCTGAACAAGCAATTGAAGTTGGAGTTGAGGATCTGATGGAGAAAAGTGGGTCTGAAGGTCCGATAAAAGAGCAATTCATAGAAATAATTGGCAAATTGGGTGAGAATATTGTTTTTGTTGAAGGTAAACAGTGGGAAGTTGGTCGCAATAGCGTAATTGGAGCGTATACTCACACCAATAGTAAAATCGGCGTTTTAGTTGAATTAGAATCCGATAAGGAGATTGACGCAAGTAAGCAGAAAGAGATTGCTAGAAACGTAGCAATGCATGTTGCAGCTTCTCATGTGGAAGCGGTAGAGGAAAACGAACTTGATGCTGAAATCGTTGAGAAGGAGAAAAGGTTCTTAATTGATCAGGCGAAAGACTCTGGGAAGCCGGAAAATATCATTGAAAAAATGGTTGAGGGACGGTTACAAAAATATAAAAAAGAGATCTGTCTGTTATATCAAAATTATGTGAAGGAACCAGACAAGACCATAGAACAATATTTAGCAGACGAGGGCAAGTTAATAGGCGCCAAGTTTGTTGTAAAACAATTTTACAAGAATCAGTTTTAGTTAAATAGAAGGGGATTTTCAGATCCCCTTTTTTTTTGTCTGAAAATTATGGAAACCAAGTATAAAAGAGTACTGTTAAAACTGAGTGGCGAGTTCTTGGGTGGTTTAAAGGGGGAAGGTTTTGATTTTAATGTAATTAAATCACTAACGAGTCAGATCTGCCAAGTGCACAACCTTGGATTTGAAATCGGAATTGTTCTTGGAGGGGGTAACTTTTTCAGGGGGACAAAAGATATTCCGTTAAAAATGGATCGGGTTGCTGCTGATCATATCGGTATGATGGCTACATTGATGAATGGTATCTGCATAAAAGAATCATTGATCAATGAAGGAAAAAAAGCTGAAGTGCTTACAGGTTTAGAAGCTCCTGGTGTAGCAGAAACCTTTCATAAAAATAGAGCGATGAACCTTCTGCAAAACGGTACAATACTAATTTTTGCCGGAGGTACCGGTAACCCATTCTTTTCAACGGATACTGCTGCCGTTTTGAGGGCACTGGAAGTTGAGGCGGATATTGTCATCAAGGGAACCAAAGTCGATGGTGTTTATGATAAAGATCCGGTGAATGATCCGTCTGCAAGGAAATATGAACGACTAACATTTGCTGAGATTCTGGAAAAAAACCTGAAAATCATGGATGCAACAGCCATCGCGCTTTGCAGGGAGAATGAGCTACCGCTATGTGTACTGTCCATCGTTGAAGATGGGAACCTTATCAGGTTTCTAAAGGGCGAAGATGTGGGGACTTCCATACTTAGATAGTAGCCTTATATGTTTGCATGTGCTTTAATGCTGGTCATAGAAAGATTGGAGCATTACTGCAGCCATCGAAAAGATAATTAATTGCAATAATTAAGAAAAAGAGATAATGTGTGGCGTCAAGCTATTGGAGAAATCAATTTAGTAAAAATTATTCAATTTTAGGAAAGGTCCCGGTGAAAAAGACAATTGTTTTATGCATCTGCTTGTTTTTATTTTGCTTCATGGAAACGGCGTTTTCTGAAGTTATCTATTCAATCGATTTTGCCAAAGTTAAAGAGACAACTCCAGAGGAGTGGTTAAAGAATAATAAATTCACCTTTAAGCTGGATGCAGATGATCTCCGATTCAGATTTGAAAATAATGCCCTTCTGATTGATAATGCAGGCGATATCAACGGTCTCCTTTATAAAGAGATTGATATCAAAAATGTAAAACGAGTCAGAATAGAGTGGGGGGTGAATAAATATTCACCGGGAGTTGACTGGGAAAATGGAATGACTCGTGACTCAATAAGCATTATTATTTCATTCGGCAGAAAAAAAATATCGAGTGGAAGTCTTATAATTCCAGATGTACCCTATTTTATAGGAATATTCCTTGGTGAAAAAGAGATTGATAATAAACCTTATGAGGGAAGATACTATAAAAAAGGTGGCCGATATATCTGCACTCCCTGTAATAGCCCTGCCGGAAAAACCGTCATAACCGATTTTGAGATACATGATAGATTTCTTCAACTTTTTGATGAAAAGGAAGTACCCCCAATTTCGGCTATTTCGATAGAAACCGATACACGGGACCTGCAATCTGCAGAAGCGTATATAAGAAAGATAGAATTTCTTTCGAATTAAATTAGTAAATTTTTGACGACTCCTCGTTATATAGCCTCTCTATTTTGAGAAGAATGCTTTCCAAAACGGGTTTGTGATCTTTATTGATTTTTGTGTGTGGATTGATAATATCCCGTAGGTTTGCTTCTTTTTCCCCAATGGCTTTTCCAATTTCTGAGAGGCTGATTCCTTCATTTCTTGACTGCAGTAATTTGGTAATGTGGTTTTTTATTCTTAAAACATCGAGCGAATTTTCCGGTTTTTGCAGGATATTGATTTGAGAAGGGTGATTGCCTTTATCGACGTGGCCCGAAATGGTTGGATGTTTGAATGATTGGGCTGTTACGGGCTTTTTATAATCAGTTTGTTTTTGTGTTGAAAGATCGGTGGAGGCATCCTTTTTAACCTTTGACACGGGATTGATCTTTCCTTGAAGAGGTGTGACATCGTTTTTAGCAGTCTCATGAACTTGCGGCAACTGATGTCTTGATATGTCATTGAGCGGTTCCTTTGTTTTTTGTTTGATCTTGGTGGAAGGTTGGGATTTCCTATCAAGAGTATTGTCAGTTATTTCCTCAGCAACGGGTTTTGAATAGATCCATCCAACCAACCAAATACAACAGAGATTTGCCATCTGGACTCCAAATCTTATGAGTATGATAGTAATTATCTGAACCCAAAGATTGAATGTCGATTTACGTTGACTGTAAAGCTGTTTCATCTCCGTTTTGGTTTTATCCTGGTTGCGTACACTGATAGCAGAGTTTGTCCTCTGGTTTTGTTCTACAAAGGTTTTTAGTGAGGTTTCATTATCTCTTGCCTGGCTGTGCAAAATTTCGATCACTTTTTCATTGTTGTTTTGTTTTTGGATAATATTAATTAAGGGATAGATTGCATTCATACTTGAACCACAGACTGTGGTTAAAAATAAAAAAACCAAGAGGAATTTAAACAAAAAATTGATAGGATGGGGCTTTGCTCCATTTTTCGTCATTTTTCCGGGCAGCCAGACACCAGCCATAATGCCCATGAAAACTTCATTGAGGAAAGCAGCCCAGTATCCCATATAGGCGAAAGAATTATTGTTCAAATACAATTGTTGAAAAAAAGAACCGGACTCAAGAATCATGAAAAGGGAAGCTGATATGCAAACGCATAAAAGTGATACAATAAATATTACTTTCGGTAGTGGCTTCATTGACGTTTAGCAAAGGCGAACAAAAGTTATCAAAAGGGAACATATGTTCACACACTAGCGTATCCGTTTTAACTCATCAAGCTTTTTCTTATTCAAAGCAGGCAAAAAGAGAAAAATAGATACATGATGCTAAAAATGATGCTAAAATGAATAGTTACTCGGGGAAAAGTAGAAAATCGTTATAAGAATACATCCATTGGTTGATGTGAATATATTGATTGACAAAAAACATGCGGAAATTGTTTTTTATTGTTTTTTTATTAATGATTTTGTAGAATATAATCTATCTAGTTGTTTCATAATGTATTAACATAAGTAACAAAAGAGAGAAAAATGATGGCAGATAAACCCACACTCAAAGTAGGGCATCTTAAAATCACAGATCATTTGATTTTGGGAATTACTAAAGAGCATGATGCGAACAAAACCTCTTCATTTGAAACATTCAATCTTGAAACTGTTCCTTACATGGGGTGGAATCAGGTTTCAGCGGCAATGATGGCCGGAGATATAGATGTTTCTTTTGTACTGGCACCAATGGCAATGGATTTGTTTAAGGCAGGTGTTGGTATCAAACTGGTACTTTTTGCTCATAAGACAGGGAGTATTCTGATTAAAAACAAAGCTGCAAATATCACCAGTTTGAATGATTTGAAAGGGAAACTTATTGCCATTCCATACCAGCTTTCAGTTCATCATATGCTGCTTCATCAGTTACTGACTGAGCAAGGACTGGAACCCGGAGCAGGAAAAGACGTAGGATTGGAAGTTATGGCACCTTCCCAAATGCCTCTGGCAGTACAAGAGGATGAGGAAGGAGAGATAGGCGGTTTTATTGTGGCAGAGCCTTTTGGTGCACAAGCTATAATAGAAGGATATGGAGAGCAGTTTTATCTTTCAAAAGATCTGTGGCCAAAACATCCGTGTTGCGTTGTTGCTGTAAAAAATGAAATCATTGAAAAACACCCGGATGCTGTTCAGGAGTTAATCAACAGTTTTGTAAAATCGGGACACTTTGTTCAACAAAATTTAGCAGAAGCAACAAAGATAGGAGCTAATTTTCTGGGTCAAGGTGAAGAAGTTATTAAAAAAGTGTTATCTGATCCTCCAGATCGTGTCATGACTAACGAGTTGATGCCAGTGGTCGATGATCTTTCGAAAATACAAGATTATATGTGCGATAAGATGCATGTATTGAAGGGGAAGATAGACTTAGACAAATTTGTTGATTTAAAATTTGCAAAAGAAGCCGGCGCTACATAATCAATTCTATTGTAAGATAAGGCTTTGCTTGACGAAACGAGATTAATTATTTATTTTCCATAAGACGATGGTAAAAAATCTCAACACAGAAACCAAATTTAGGTAAGAATACTTAGTGGGAGTAATTCATGGCAGCAAATAAAGATATGCGAATTTTAGTAGTGGATGATTTTTCTACGATGAGACGTATCGTAAAAAATATTCTTAGGCAGTTAGGTTATAATAATGTTATTGAAGCTGATGACGGGACAACAGCTTTGGCTAAAATGAAATCGGAGAAGGTTGATTTTTGTATTACTGATTGGAATATGCCAAAGATGTCAGGACTCGAACTTCTTAAAGAGATTAGAGGAGATGATGCGTTAAAGGATATCCCCGTTTTAATGGTTACAGCAGAGGCTTTGCAGGAGAATATTATTGCGGCAATTAAAGCCGGTGTGAGTAACTATGTCGTTAAACCTTTTGATGCGGCAACAATGGCTGAAAAGATCGATAAGATTTTCAGCTAGCACCATTCCCGAAATTCTTACCTGATGAGTTGCGCCAATTTTAGTTCATATTTCGCGAAAAATGCAGGGATTACCTGCATTTTATCTCCTGTCAACAATTGAAGATCTACTCCTGTTAAAACTTAATCCATTGTTCCGGTCCATAGGGAGTCTTTTGATTACTATTCCACTTTTTAACCGGGCCATCGCCTGATATTCTTAAAATCTTGTATTTTCCGGCAAAAACAACCTCTCTGTGTTTCTCAAATCCCCAACCGCAGGGTTGTCCGCAGTATTCATACCATTTCATTGTAAAAACCACTTTTATTCTGGGCAGAGACTCCTCGCCAACTTGGACAGAACCTTCTTCGACAATTTTGACGGTGTAGAGCAGTTCAATTCTTTTTAGATCAATCTCCTTGAATTCCACCAATTGAGCTGTCCCCTTAATATGTGATTTCAGATCACGATACCGGTTGAGATAATAATTGATGGTATCTGCGGTCAAAGCGTATGGGACCGGGACATTGCCCTGTTTTTCATACCACCAGGGTCTTTCAAAGTACCACTGTTTGGATTGGACACTTTTCTGCTTAAGGATTCTATCCTGGTTTGGAAAGATCGATTCGGCAATTCTCAGGTAGTAGTCAGAATCAATCAGGTCATTCTGTCGGTCAATCTCTATCATATATCCAGGTTTTTTTTCTTGCGCTTTGATGACATTGACCTTGGTGTTGTAAATGGACAGATACCAACCGGGTGGGATGTCAATCGTTGTTTTTTTTGCCGGCTCCTTCTTGGATGAACATGAACTAAAAAGAGCTGTCGATAATAGGACTACGGCAAATGGGATAATGAATTTATTATTAACGAACAGATTTATAAGCATAATTTATTAAAACTGTCTTTAAACCGTTTTTGTTTCCATAGGTTTATAATAATTGGATCAACATGGAGATCCTGGCAGGTGGTAAAACGATCCTCTTTATTAAAATCACGTTCCAGGGAATTCAAAAGATTATCGATCTGCATCAGTGAGGCAAAAACTCTAAGTCTCTCCATTTTTAATTGACGGTCATCCGGTGAAAGCCAAAAACCGAATTTAAGGATTTGATATGCTTCCATCGATCTTTTATTACTGCGGAGTTCAACAATTTGTTCCCGAACTTTATTGGCAGCTTCCCTATTCTCATTGTCTCTCACTAATTGAATTAAGATTCTGCCGTTTGGTTGACTTTTCCACTGCAGTTTTTTTGTGCTGCCGACTTGAGAGTTTATAGAAAAAGAGCCGTCGTTCAGGTTTTTTTCGGTAACCAGGTTTTCCCTTGGAGCATTCAATTGTACATGGGATTTTCTATATGACTTTGATTTTTTGTCTTTGAATTCGTGAACACCTGTTACTGTGTTTAGACTTATTAAATTATGTTCCTTTGGTTTTAATTGAATCCAGAATTGAACGTGATCCAGGTCGGACCAATAGAGGTCACTGCACCAGGCATACTGACAGTCATTAGCGGACAGATAGCGAAAAGGTGTCTTTTTTCTTGAGGGGATTTCAATTAATTCAGGTTGCTGCCAACAGATTCTGCTGCCATCAGTGCTGGTGCTTTTTCCACTTTCGAGAGTTAGTGGCGAAATACTCAGCACATTGACCAAGTGTCGGATATTCTCTTTCCAATCAGGGTTATCTTTTGCAGGTACGCTCTCAAGAGAGTGTACCTTAGTATATATCAGTTTGGTATAGTTGGAGTTTATCTTCAGGTTTCCACCGTGGATTTCATAATAGTTTTCATTTCCGTAATCATAAAAAATATAGCGGTTCACCTGACAGTCAAATGGCGGAGTATTCTTATGAGTTATTGATACGACAAGCAGCTTGTGCTCGAAGGAATTAAAAACACCAAATCTGTTTTGGGCAGGATCAATTTCATCCAGAAGCAGTTTCTGATCTGCAAGCACGATTTTCGTCATTGTGAAAATCAACAGGATGATGAGCAGCAATGAACTTGAATTATTGAAGAATAGTCGTTTCATAGAATCTTAAGTCATTATGGTTTTGACAGCGTGAAAAAAAATCCAATCCTCCCGGCTTTTGTTCAAGCAATGGGAATCGGGTCTTCTTCCTCTTTATTGTTTTCGGATTGTTGGTCGGTTTGTTTTTCCTTTTGATTTGTTGAAGAAATGTTTTTGGGAGGTTTAAGGCAATCGGAAAAATCAATTTTCTCGAGCATATCGGATGACATAACAGTTTTCGAGAAATCAACGTCTTTTAAGTTACACTCCTCAAACACACAATTAACAAATTTTACGGTTTGGAACTGGGTTCCGGTAAAGTCTACAAGAATAAAAGAACAATTATAAAAAGCAATGACTTCAAAACGGGCGAAACAAAACTTGGAATCTTGGAAAGTTGAGTTTAGTATTCGATGGGGCTCTGCGGATCGTTGCCAAATGCTATATGAAAAATCAGTGCTGACAAAACTGCAATCTTTATACTGATGTCTTCCGGTGAACAGAATAGATACAAAAAAGGTTCGGTCAAAGTTTGCATCCAGGACAACTGATAATCCTATTTCCTCCATTGAAAATGATTCATCAATATAAGAAAGCCCAGAAAAATCAGGGATTTTTTCGAGGAAGTCTGCCTGACAAAAAGTGGTGTTTGTGTTCGGTCTAACTTCTGTTTTCCTGGATTCTGTAATGGTTTGTTCAATTGAATTCGGTTGATTGATCGGTTCGGATTCGATTTCATCAATTTCTAAATAGGAATCATCGTGTAGTTTCATCTCTTCAAATCCATTGCGAATGATTTCATCTGAAGGGATTTGTTGTTCTTCGGAATCATTGGGTAAAACCAAAGCTGCCGATTTTGTCTTTTGTGAAATCTCTTTTTCTCTATCCTGAAGGGTTTTCTCCTCATGAAAGCGAACTCGGGACTGGGCATTGAACTTGCCCAATTCCAATTCAACCCTCTTCTCCGAGTCCAGATATAGATTTCTGAGAATCAGCAACTCCTTTATTTTTGACGGTAGTATGAATTTTTCAATAAAACTCATATTTTTAAAAAAGTTGTAATAATCCCTCCAGGCAATTTCCCTCTCCTTGCAGGCTAGATAGTAACTCTTTTGCTCGCTCTCTATTTCATTAAGAGCCTGCTTAAGTCGTTGTTCCAGGTAGTATTGTTCGGAGTTTCTTTCGATCTGTTTACGACGCGATTTTGGTTTGGGTTGTTTGATAAAATCGTTTAATTCTTTTAGAGCCTGCTCATATTTCGATCTAGGGAGGTTTTTTGTGACAGGCGGGAATAGGAGAAGATGGTAATCCTTCCTTCGGCCAAGAAAGAGCATGTAGCCGATGAGCAGGATAATGGCTGCTGAAAGTAGAAGAATATTCATTTTACTTAAAGTATCAACGTTTGATCCTGCTTGTGATGATTGATAGTACAATGAGTTACAACATGCATACTATCTCAAGATGGCTCCTCCAATACCGCTGGTTAACGAGATGTAACCATCCCATTTTATGTTTCGTTTTACCATCTCCTCGGCTATCTTCTGAGCTTTTTTCTTATCTTTGTCGTTAAGGGCGCCTTTGCAAAACGCTATTTTGTTATAGATCCGCTGTCGTTCTTTTTCCTGGCGAACGTTTTCCTCTTCGATCCGTTTTTGTTCGGCTTCTTTTTCCAGGCGAATTCTTTCCTCTTCTTTGCGCTTTTCTTCAGCCTCTTTTTCGAGTCTCAAACGCTCCTCTTCAGCTTCCTTTTCCTTTCTTAAGCGTTCCTCTTCGGCTTTTTTTTCTGCTTCTTCTATTTCAAGTTGCTCCTTCTCCAATCTGAGTTTTTCTTCCTCTTCCGGGGTCAACTCTTCTTTCTTTTTAACGATTTTTTTAACGAGTCTTTTCTTTACAACTCTTCCATCAGGAAGAGTCCTGGTTACAATTTTTACCCTATCTTTATCGTCTTCACCCGTTTTTGGAGGTCTTGCTGCTTGCGAGACAACTCCTTGTTTTGTCGGAACCCTTCTTTTTAATTGTCCGACGGGTCTTTCAGGTTGTTTTCTTTCAGTATCAGAAGAACTCACTTTCCTGATCAAACCGCGGGCAGGCGGTGCATCGTCGGCAGAAATTCTTTGAATGGTTCTCCTTGGACTGGCGGATTGTTGGGAGTTTGGAGAAACCTGCCGCCGTTTTCTTAAAAAATCGTTAACTTGTGATGTTCCTATTGGTGTTTTCTCAGCCATATGATGTTAAATCTCCAAGTATAGTTTTTTCATAAACGTCAAAATAGCCGTTGGTTACTTTGATAAGCAGATGCTATTCAGAATGTCTGTTCTTATATGACTATTGTTGATAGTGGCAATCCTGTGTATACCCGTATATGTTATTTAACCCGATACAGAAAAAAGATCAAAGGAAAAATTGAAGGTGATCAATTGATGACCGACAGAAAAAAGTAAAAGTTCCAATATAATGCCATTGGGAACTATAAACTAAGAGCAGTCAAGAAGATATTGGATTTTAGACACTGTCTCTTTACTTCAACAAAAACAGCCGGATAACCAGGTCGCTTAAAGTGAAGGTTGTTGATAACAGATAGGACAGATTTTCACTGAGACTTGGAAGCATTAAATTAAGGTAGGATCTCGTGAATTTTTTCCTTTTTTAGTATCAAATCGTAAATCCCTCTTCTTCAAATAAAACTCGGCATGTTTCAACCGCTTCAGGATCAAAATGAATCCCCTTATATTTGACTATTTCCTCCAATGCGCGTTCATTCCCCAAAGCTGCTCTGTATGGTCTGTGGGAACTCATGGCTTCCACAACATCAGCCACAGATAAAATTTTTGCCTCCTTTAGTATTTCCTTGTCTGTTAAGCCTTGGGGATAGCCTGAGCCGTCAAGTTTTTCATGATGCTGGTATACAATCTGAGCAATTGGTTTTTCGAAAGGGATACCACTTAGCAATTCAAATCCGATCTGGGGGTGTATCTTTAATAATTCATATTCTGCATCAAGAATGCTGCCTGGTCTGTTCAAGATATTCAAAGGAATCCTGATTTTGCCTATATCATGAAGAATCCCTGCAATACGAATGGTTTCTATTTCAGAAAAAGACATCGACATTTTTTCCGCGATAATACAGGCTAGTCCTGCAACCCGCTGTTGATGACCAGCAATGTATGGATCACGGGTTTCTACCATTTGAGCCATAACCTGGATGGTCGATTTGAAGATATTCTGAATCTGGTGAGTTTTTTCCTCAACCATTGATTGCAGAATGACATTTTGATTGGAGAGTTCTTCACTCATCCTTTTAACGGACAAATGGGTTTGAACTCTTGCTTTGACTTCAACTATGTTAAATGGTTTTGTAATGTAGTCTACAGCACCCAATTCAAATCCCTTATACTTATTGGCTGTATCTTGGAGAGCGGTTAAGAAAATGATGGCGATATCTTTTGTATCATCGGATGATTTTAATCTTTCGCAAACATCAAAACCGTTTAATTCGGGCATCATGATATCTAACAAGATCAGGTCCGGTTTGGTGTTATTTACATATTCCAATGCTTTAATGCCATTTTTGGCAATACCCAGCCTATATTCGTCTTGTAAGGCTTCCAGTAAGATGTCGATATTAATTGTATCGTCATCGACAATAAGGATTAAAGGCTGTGTATTGGTTTGATTTTCCATGATCTAAAACAATTAGATATTTAAATTGTTTGCCTTGGCGAATTTATTTAATTCCTTGAGTGCTTCCTCATAATCATAGTTCTCCAGCTTCTCTTCTATCAATGTAAAATCCTCCTTCCTGTTATCCAGCTTAAGTAGGGTTAAAGCACGTTTTATTTGTTCCGGGTTATAGTTATCAATTGCCTCTCTAAGGTCTTTAAGTTGATCCGTGATGTTTTTTTTATCCATGGGTATCGATTTTTGATCGGGTAGGTCTTGATTCGCAATATCATCGGATAATAGTGTCTCTATGGATGAAAAAACAAGATTCAGGGAAGAATCCAGTTTTTCGATTAGGTCATTTATATCACCTGACAGACCTTTTTCAATATCTTCAGAGGTTAACAATAAATCCAATTTATTAGCCAATTCCCCAGTTTCAAAAGCCCCAATGTTGGCGGAACTTCCTTTTATGTCATGTGTGATTTTCTTGAGCAGGTCAG
The DNA here is from genome assembly GCA_018829445.1 of bacterium. GTDB lineage: Bacteria > SAR324 > SAR324 > XYD2-FULL-50-16 > XYD2-FULL-50-16 > JAHJTV01. The sequence goes on along the minus strand of JAHJTV010000057.1, from coordinate 34,978 downwards.
TGTCATTAAAATTCTCTACTTGACTATGAAATTCTGTAAAAAGCGGTTTGTGATAAGAATAGAACTTTTTCACAATTCTTATGTAAGCCTCGGTCTCAATTTTGAGGCTTTTTATTGCCTTTTGAATCTCTATTCCAGGCAGCTTTTCCGGAAGTATGTTTGGAACCTCCGAGGATTGCTCCTGCGGGGAAGCAAATGGTGCTTTTGAGGATAAATCAATTTTTGAACCTAAAACTGCGTAAAGGTTATCCTGATTAATGGGCTTCGATACATAACCATCCATGCCTGATTCGATGCATTTTTCCTCATCCCCTTTCATGGCGTGTGCTGTCATGGCGATAATTGGCAGTGATTTGTGGTACCCGCTGCTTTTAATCCTGCGAGTTGCTTCGTATCCATCCATCACTGGCATCTGAACATCCATCAGGACAGCATCATATTCAATTTTATCTACAGCCATTACCGCTTTTTTGCCGTTATCTACAATATCGACTATGATGCCAGCTTTCTCCAGAATTGCTTTTGCTATTTCCTGATTGGTTGGGTTATCTTCAGCAACCAGAATTTTTGCTCCCCGCAGTTTCTCCCTGTAATCTTCTGCAATTATTCCTAGACTGCGATCATTTTGCGGATATGGTGTAGAAGAGTAACCAAAAGCATAAAGAATGCTGTTGAATAAAGAACTTGGAGTATAGGGTTTGTAAAGTATACAAGACACGGATTGTTTCAGAGCTTCATCCAGTTTTGACTCTTGCCCAATACCGGCCATTAGAATGACCGGTCCGGTTTTTCTAAATGTTGTGCTGAGTCTGCAATAGACATCACTGTTTTTTGTTTTCGATATCCAGCAATCGATTATCATCAAGTCAAAGGATTTTTCTTTGTGTGTGAGAATCGAGGTTGCCTCATCTCCGGATGTAGAAACATCTACTTGAAAGCCGAATGATTCAAGGATCCGTTTTAAAAGTTTGGAGCTGTCGACTTTATTATTGATAATAAGCGCTGTTTTGTCTGAAAAATTGAAAGATTTTGCCGGCTTTATACCCTTATGAGAGATCTGTTCTTTAAGGAGAATGGTGAAATAGAACGTTGTCCCGTTTCCCTGACTGCTTTTAACCCAGATGTCACCGTCCATCAATTCCGTTAACCGTTTGCTGATTGAAAGTCCGAGACCGGTACCACCATATTTCCTGGTAGTTGAAATATCGGCCTGGATAAAGGGCTGAAAGATTCTTTCTTGTTGGTCTGGAGCCATTCCAATGCCAGTATCCCGAATATAAAACAAGAGTTTTGTGTAATCTTTATCTGCAGGTTCCTGAGAGTCTTTTACGCCAATGGTAATGGTACCGTTGTTATTCGTGAACTTTATGGCATTGCTTATCAAGTTGGAGATGATCTGAATGATTCTTAATTGATCTCCTGCGAGAAAATTAGGTGTCCCGGGTTCGATATCAATAAGGAGATCAATATCTTTCTCCTGAGCAACACTAACAAAAGGAGAAACTGCGTTATTTAAAACGGTTTCCAGTTGAAATGGCTTCATTTCCACTTCCAGTTTCCCTGCTTCTATCTTCGAAAAATCCAGAACATCATTGATGATGCCCAATAATGAGTAGCTTGAGGATTGAATAATTTTGAGGAATCGTTGGACTTGAGGAGAACTCACCTCCTCAAGGGCTAAATCTACCGCGGCAATAACCCCGTTCATCGGTGTTCGAATCTCATGACTCATATTAGCCAAAAAAGCGCTTTTGGCGAGTGTGGCTTCGTCTGCATTAGCCTTGGCTTCTTTCAACTCCGCGTTCATAGCTTGAAGTTCCGAAGTTCGCTCCACCACTCGTCTTTCCAATTCTTTGTTCAGGTTATGCAGGGTCTCTTCATGCTTTTTCCTGTCAGTAATATCTACAAAGGAAATGATGCCTGAAAGCTTACCTTGAAGATCCGTATAGCCGCCGGATGCATCAATCCATTTGACTTCATTGTTCTTTGTAATAATTTTTAATTCATATCTGACATATTTTGGTTTTTCCTGTTGGGATGTTACAAGTAGTCGGGAAGCATCAGTTCTAACGTCTTCATGAAACAGGTTTCGAATATCCATTGAGGTTAATTCCTCGACACTGTATCCGGTAATAGTTTCACCGGCGCTGTTGGTGTAAACCAATTGCTGATCTTGAAACATCATGATTGCCATGGGAGAGGTATCAGCCAATGTGCGAAATTTCTTCTCACTGTTTTTAAGATCGATCAGCGCTTCATTTAATCTTTTATTGGTGTTATCCAGTTCTTTTGTTCTGCGGGCGACTTCCTTCTCCAGATTCTGTTGATACAGCCTGTTTTCTCGAATTAACCTCGCTCGTTCCAGGCATTTCTCAACAACATGTTCGAGCATATTAAGATCTTCAACGGGTTTTAACAGGTATTCCCACGCTCCCAGTCGAATTGCTTTTATGGCATCCCCGATAACGCCAATTCCTGAAATAACAATGATCGGGGTATCCGGAGCTTCCTTGGTCAATATTTTTAATACTTCAAAACCATCCATTTCCGGCATCGAAAGATCAAGGAGAACAAGGTCTGGATGTTCTGAAGCAAACTTTTCTAGGCCTTTAGCACCGTTATCCGCTTCAATAACCCGAAAGTCGGAGTCTTCCAGAAAATCGACAAAACTCCTTCGAATGGCTTTTTCGTCGTCTATTGTTAGAATTAAAGGTTGGAGATCTTCTTTAGGCATAGTTGCAAAACCCTGACAACAGCTTCAAAATTGTTTAAAATGATGTAATGGATAAGAGTGAATCATGACCCATTTTGGGAATCAGTCCGGGCATCAGTGAATTACTATCTCAAAAAAACAGAGTTACGATTAACTTCCATTATATGAAGAATCCGGCTGCAACTTCAAGTAAAATAGAAAATACAACTGATTTATCAAACCGGTTTAAATAATGAATTATGCGCATGTTTAAACCGGATACTCATCTGGATTGCACGAGTAACCAAGGAAGGACAGCTCCCGGTTTACTTTCCCTTGCATTTAATAAGCTGTTTGGGGCGTTTTTTATTTTTGTTAAAGAGAAAAGTTGGATAGCGCTGCTTTAAGCGATGGCGATCAATTGGATGTCTGTTCAAAGGAGGGTGATTATCAAGTCTGGTTGGAGCAGATTCAATTGATTTGTCTAAAATCGAAAAACAAATCAATTGAATTCATGGTTATTTAATGTACATTGCCCTCATATCCTTTTTCAGGATTTTACCCGTTAGGGTTCTGGGAAGGGCTGCAGTGAATTCTACTTTTTTGGGAATTTTGTATTTGGCGAGTTTCCCTTTGCAGAAATCAATAATTTCTTCTTCCGTGACCTCTGCGTTTGGAGTTTTAACAACAACCGCCAATCCACTTTCTCCCCATTTTTGATCCGGAATACCAATTACGCCGGCGTCAGCGATTTTATTAAAGGACATCAGGACATCTTCCACTTCAGCAGGATAAACGTTTTCTCCACCGCTGATATACATATCCTTCCTTCTATCAACGATATATAAATAGTTTTCTTCGTCGATATAACCCATGTCGCCGGTGTATAACCATCCATTGACAATGGTGCCGGCAGTATCATCCGGTCTTTTCCAGTACTCCTTGATGACATTAGGCCCTTTCACCAGAATCTCTCCCATTTCTCCGGTTGGTGTCTCATTCCCATTCAAATCAACAATCTTGATATCAACATGGAAGACGGGCTTTCCACATGATCCTATTTTTCTTAAGGCATCACTGGTTCTTAAGGCAGTTACAGCTGTTGCGGTTTCAGTTAATCCATACCCCTGGTTAAAATTGACACCTTTCTTTAAATAGGTCTCAATCAAAGATTTTGGGCAGGGTGATCCTCCGGCAATAAAAAAACGTAAAGAGGCAAGATCGGTTTGTTCGAATTCCGGCATCTGGCTCATCATCAGAAACATGATAGGAATCCCAAACATGCTGGTTGCTCTCTCTTTTTCGATGATTTTAAGAATACCTGAGGGATCAAAGAATCGCTGTATAACATATAAACAACCTGCATAAAGAGAAGGAGTAGCAGAAGCATTCAAAGCGCCGATATGAAATAGCGGGGCGCAGCAAACTCCAACATCTTGAGATTCAAATGAGTACATGTGGATACAGTTTATCGCATTCCACTGCGTGTTTCCCTGGGTTATGACAGCTCCTTTTGGACGACCGGTAGTACCTGAGGTGTACATGATAATATGAGGATCATCCAGAGTTGGTTCTTCATCGGGTTTGGGATCTTCATCCGAATATTGTTGAATCCATTTTTCAAAGTGCAGATCGTTGTCGGAGCCGCCATCCATTTCACAGATAAACCGCTGTACGGTTGGAACTTTTGGTCTTAGTTCGTCAACTACTGTTAAAAACTCAGGTGAATAAACCATCAACATCGGTTCGGAATTGTTTACGATGAAATCCAGTTCCGGGACTGATAGCCTGAAATTTAGGGGGACCATGATAGCACCCAATTTGGCCAATCCGAAGAGGATTTCAAGAAATACGTTACTGTTTCCCATGAGTACAGCAACTCTGTTTCCTTTTTTAACTCCGGCTTTTTTGAAGGCGTTTGCAGTTTGATTTGTACGTAGATGAAACTCTTTTTTGGATAAAACCAGATCTCCATATTTTATGCAAGGTTCGTCCGGATAACGCCGGGCCCATTTTGTTGTCCATTCTCCGATATTCATATACTCTCCTTATCTCAATATTGGAATTTTTGGCTCGTTTTCAGAAACAATAGAGAGTCTTTCCGATTTTGACTGTAAAATCAACCGTAAATTCCTTTTTCTCTTCAATTTGTCGAGTTTTAGAGAATCCAATACCGCTCCGGAGCAGGATTTTTGCCTGCTCGGGTTTATTTTTTTGCACTCAAAGGGGAGTGGATCAATAGCTTGGTTTTAAACTATTCTTTTTTGTAAACAAGGATAAAAGCCTTTTGGGTAGCTTTGGCAGGGTGCTCGTGAATATTACTTCCTGATGCAATTCTACCAAACCGTGTTAATCAATTTTGCATCTTGAATCGATAGAATTTAGTATCAACAACCATCACGGGAAAATTTGCGGGTAGCATATCCTGATTTATCTCCGTAAAGCTGTTTTTTTCATAAAACCGGTGTGCAGCTAAGAATTCTGGAGTTGTGCCCAGAAAAATTTCTTTTATTTTTTTCAAAGCGGCCCAATCAAGTGCAACCTTTAATAATTGAGAAGCAACACCCTGGTCTTTTCCCCTGAATTGTTTATCAACAAACATCTTTCGTAAGGCGGCCTGCTGATTGCCAATATCTTTCAGTGAAATGGTACCAACCACCCTATTTGAATGAAGCGCTGTCCAAAAGTTGCCATAACCTGTTTGATAGAACTCTTCGATATTCTGCAAATCCGGTTGCTCTTTTTCAGTGATTTTTATATTAAATTCTTTCTGTTGAATGCCAACAATCAGAGAAATTATAGAGTCCAGGTGTTTATTTAAAAATGGCTGTATAATAACAGGCATGCCAATATTCATGTTTGATCCATCCGTGAAATAGAGTATTAAATTTTAACTGAACTATTGGAGGTAGGGGGAAAAAAGAGGAAGATGAACGTTGGCACCGCTCCTTGTGCGCTGCGATTTGATTTGCAGCCGGAACATCCTTGTCCCGCAACAACAGTTATTAATGCGAACTTTGTGCCTTTGGTGTTGGATAATATTGTTTCGGTTCTATCCAAAGTGATATTTGTTCAAATTCTGGTAAATCAACTTATTTTTGCCCTTTTTTGATTGATCACCTGTTTGAGCTTTTCGGCTGTTTCGATAATTATATTCACCTGGAGGGATTCAACATCTGTTTGCGGTCGGCTCGTATAAGCTTCCTCATATTTATCCTTATAATATCTTATCTCTTCAAACAGGAGTCTTAAATAGGATTCCAGAGTGGATTGAATCAGCTGAAACAGAAGATTCACGTCTTGTTCTGCATCCTGGAGCAAGTTAATAATGGCTGGGAATTGAATATATGGGGTTTGCCCTGTTAATTGGACATATTTTGCGGCTTTGGGAATGGAGAAGGTCTTTAAAATAGAAATCAACTCGGTTTCGATAATATCAAAGATTGGGTTGGCGCTGATTGCTGATTGCTCTATATCTGTTTGCTCCATTAAGTGAATGATCTCACTTAAAATCAGTCTCCATTTTGTGTAGGTTTTATTTCCCAGATGTTCGATTGGTATCTCCGCATAATCAGCAGTCATTTGTTTTAATATCCTGTTGTAGATCTGTTTTGATAACAGGTCCGATTCCAGAGGTTTATTTCTATCCGGCGTAAATCCAACCACATTCTCGACAAAATCTACGATTTTTTTATGCTCTCTTGGAGTAATATGCAGCTTTGTATTCTCGAAAGCTTTCACTTTTTTTTCCAACCGGGTAACCTGCTCTGTTTTTATGCAGTTTTGATATACTTCATCACGGATTGGGATTAGGGACACAATATGTTCAATCTTTTTGTTTATCAGCCATTGCATTGCAGGAAGGTGTAACAGGCCAAATGTCTCTTTATCCGGATCCGGAATTGTTTCCCAGGGGAACAGGTTGGATGGGAAAACCAAAATAACATGACTAAAACTGACTGGGTCTTCCGGTCTGCGATCCGGTATCATTATCTTCCAGGGACCGATTTCATTTGAGATTCCATCACGAGCTTGCTGAACCCATCCCTTCCCTCCTATCAATCGGCCAGGAGGGATAACGCCAAATTTAAAATTGGCTGCATACAGACTAACACCTCTTGATAATGGCATCCAGTAGTGCTTTTCCAGTTCATCATTGGGAATGGCAAAACCGGGTGTTGCTTCGCAAAAAAAGAAGTGCCTGGTAATGAAGGGCATATCCAACAATCTGGCAGGTATCCCCAATTTCTTTAAGATCACATGGAATGCCCGATCAACTTCTATTTTTGCCTGCTTGGATGTGCAGGTTCTCAGCAATTGCATAATATTCGGCCGACTACCGTGTTGGTAACAAATCTGCCCAATCCTGCCAACGGGATCTTTCAGCTGTTTATTGTAGGCGGCAATAGCTCTGCTGATTGGTATGATATCCTCCTCAACCATAAACTCATCATCAAATTCGCTCTCCTTAACCAGATAGGATTTGGATTGCTCCGATTGATTTTTCTCTATAAAACTTTTCATAGCCGCAACGGATTTATTAAATTCATTCTCGCATTTTGCTGCAACCAAAGCTGTCCTTTGGGCTATCTGGGTTTGCATTTTCTGAGGATATTTTAGATCAAATTTGTTCTCAAATGAACTCAAATAACTCTTCAGGTCAAATGTATTGTTCTTTTCCGATCGACCAAAAAAACTCATTATCCCCGGATCCAAATTGTTATTGTTTGAAGAGGACTCACCAGTTGATTTCCGTTTTTTATTCGCAAGGAACCGTTTTTCAATTGCCTTAATCAATCCTTGCATTCTGATCTGATAGTTTCGTGGGTTAAATAGCTGAATTTCGGAAATGCTGACGGGGAGTTTGTATTCAGGTATCTGCATGCTAATAAGCTTGGCCGTTGAAGTTAGATACCGGCGCCAAATCTGGTGTTTCTTTTTTATATAGTCTGCATCTTCTCCATTGAATGATTCCCTGGGAAAACGTTCGTCCAGGTGTTGTCTCATCAGATTCCTGAAGGTGGTAATGTCTAATGGGACACCACTTGGCCACTCATAACCGAGTTCTCGTTTTAAATGTACTCGAATACTATTCCATATCTTTACATCCCAACCCAGGTCGATGCGATTATCAAGCGATTTGATTATCTGTTGGGTATTGGTCAGTTTTAAGGTGGTATTGATCTCTTCCCATAAATTTTTCTGAATAAAAGCGTACTCGAAAAGCCGGTTTTGAATTCCTTTGAACATATTGTAAAAAATACCTGCTTCTTGGGAGAATTGAGAGTCGGGAATTGACACGTCATCGAAGTTTCTAATGAACAATCCCATGGGTATTTTTATGAAAAAACAGGTCGTATCTTCTGCAACCCTTATGGTTGCAGCACGCTTTGATTCCGGTTCCACAATCCCTTTATCGCCAAAGAGTGCGGGTGCGTCCATCTGAACGACCCTTTTTCCATCCACCAGCACATCCACCTGCTCATCACAGAGAAGGAAAAGATCCTTTCCCTTCTCACCCTGAACAATAATATCCCTGTGTTGATTGAAGAATCCAAATTCGACTTGATGAAGTAGACTTCTCCCCAAAATCCCCAGGCAAGCTCGTGTTACCGGGTATGATTGTAGGAGAGAAGCCGCAAGTCTCACACCTTCAGCCCCTGCATTGTTGATATTATAATACTGGTTGATGTTAAGAGGCATTTGATTCAAAGAGTCAGTTAACTGATTTTGTTTGTATTAAAAACCTAAACTAATATAATCAGCAGGAACAGGCAAACGTTTAAATATTGGGAATATAGGTGAATGATTTTGGGGATTGATCCGTTTGTGAAACGGAAAAAGACTGGTTTTAAAAGATAAATAAAACCAGTCTTATGAGGTGTCAGTATTAACTGTTTTTTAACACTATGAGTGCATCAACGGCAACGGGTTTTCCATTTTTAATTTTCACGGGATTGATGTCAATTTCCTGGATTTCATCATGATCCAACCCAATCTGTCCGACCGCGATAAGGATATCTGCCAGCAGTTCTCGATCTGCTGCTTCCATTCCCCTTACTGCCTCCAGTATTTTCTTTCCTTTGATATCGTTCATCATTTCAAAAGCATCCCTTCTTTCCAGGGGGGCAACTCTGAAAGTCACATCTTTCAGAATTTCAGTAAAAATACCACCCAAACCAAACATCACACAGGGCCCGAATTGAGGGTCCCGTGTCAAACCGATCACCAGTTCGCGTTGTCCCTTGACCATTTCCTGAACAAGGACATGCTTCTCTTTGGTGTCCATTTTTGACTGGATCTCGACAAATGCTTGTTTTGCCTCATCTAAATTACGAATATCAATTTTAATCAATCCTTTTTCTGTTTTATGGGCAATTTCAGCGGAAGAACCTTTCAAAACCAGTGGATAACCTATGGTTTGAGCTGCTTGTTCCAGCTCTTCCATGCTGGTAACAACAATCTCTTGTGTTGTCGGGATTTTATACTCTTTTAAAACCAGTTTTGAATCAAATTCCGAGAGTGCTGACTGGCCATCCTTTAATGCGCGTTTAATAATTTCCATAATTATCTCAGTTTTTGTTAAAACAATTGTTAATCCTTGAATTAAAACAGGGTCTGCTCAAGGATGGAAAGTGTGGAGTGGCATGATATGCTGCTCCATATTTTACGATAAAAATGCTGGTTTGCTGTTTTTAAAGATTTTTTATCTTATCTATTTTTGAGAATTAAATAAACAGTGAATATAATGTTCTGTTCTTTCAAGCAATATAAAAGCATTTATGGGCATTGTTTCTGTTACTGATCTGCCTCTTCGCAAAATTTATATCCGGTTCCATAAATGGCTTTGATGACATCTTTATCAGGCAAACAGGTTTTGATTTTTTTTCTTAGATTCTTAATATGGGTATCAATGGTACGATCATACCCTTCAAAATCATATCCCTGTACCTGATTCAAAAGTTCGTTTCGACTAAACACCCGGTTGGGTTGAGACATCAGCGTTTTTAAAAGATTGAACTCACTTCGGGTAAGGGTGAGATTCTGGTTGTTAATCTTAACCAGCTTTGTGCCCAGATCCAAGGAAATTTCACCCTCAGTGATTCTTTCCGTCATCGTTCCGGAACCAACTCTTCTTAAAACAGCTTTAACCCTGGCAACAACTTCCCGAGGGCTGAATGGTTTACAAATATAATCGTCAGCGCCTAATTCAAGACCGATTAACCGATCTATCTCTTCTGCCTTAGCGGTTAGCATAATAATCGGCACCGATGAATCCTTCCTGATTTCTCTGCATATTTCAATGCCATCCAGTCCGGGAAGCATTAAGTCCAACAAAATCAATGCGGGGTTGGTTTTTTTGAACCTGGTCAAAGCCAAAGATCCGTTGTTAATCCAGTCCGCTTCGTAGCCCGCTGACTTAAGATAATCCATCAGGATATTAGCGATTTTTTCTTCGTCTTCAACAATTAAGATAGTTTGAGACATGGGTTTTTTTTTGAGTGTTTGGTATTTTTATATTTTTAACAATTCAATCTCTATTCTTAATCCATTTCCGGGGATGTTTCTGGCTGAGATTGAACCCTGGTGGGCCTCGACAATATGTTTGCAGATAGCAAGACCCAAGCCGGTTCCTCCCTTTGCCCTGTTCCTTGATTTTTCCACACGGTATAACCTGTCGAAAAGATGCGGAAGAGATGCTTCCGGAACACCGGGGCCTGAATCTTCAATAAAGAGTACCGCCTTCTTCTCTTTTGAGAAGTGCCCTATTTTCAGTGATCCCGGGGAATCTGAGTAACGCAACGCGTTTTCCATAATGTTTGATAAAACCTGCTGTAACCTGATATAATCGCCGGTGATGTTCATCTCCGATCCCGGTTCCTTTATGATTTTGATCTGTTTGCGGTCAAAACGCATTTTATAGACTGCAACAGTATTATCGATTATATCAGCCAGATTCAACGATTCCATTTTAAAAGTTAAACCACCGGTTTCCGCTAAAGATAGTTCTCTTAAATCGTTCACAATGGTTGAAAGATGTAATACTTCTGAATGAAGGGATGCCAGACTAATTTCATCCGGTTTCCGAATGCCATCTTGTATAGCTTCTATTTCTCCCTGTAGAATTGAAAGAGGGGTTCCCAGTTCATGACTGATATCCGTTATCCATTGTTTTCTCAGCTCTTCATAATGTTCAAGGGTCTTTGCCATGGCGTTGAAGTCCTCTGCCAGCTCTCCCAACTCATCAGTGGTATTGACCTTGATCCTGGAGTCAAATTTTCGATTGGCGATGGCTTTGGTACCTTTGGTTAAACGTTCAATGGGAGATAGCAGATGTCTTGACAGTAAAAATGAAAACACCAGGGCTAAAATCAGAACACAGCCACCGATGATAAAGATCAGCTGGGTTTGTTGTTGTAAAAACCGAATATCAATCGGATTGGAAAGTTTCCTGTCCTTTCGCAACCCCAGCCAGCCAATGATTTTATCATTCAGTTCAATTGGTTTCAAATTGAAATCCTTGGGATCATCCAATATCCCCGCTATCTCTTTCCTGTTCTCATCCAGTAAAACAACTCTCATATAAACTCTGGGACGAATTGCTCTTTTGTAAACCCTTGGATTAATTGCTCTTTTATTGATATTCTGTCGTGTCTTTTCCTCAAGATTCATGAACTCTTTTCGAATTTGATCCATCTCAGGAGGGATTTCTATGGGTGCAAGCGGTGGCGGTGGTGGTGGAGATGATAATCTTCTGGCAAACATCTTACTCAGAATATCTATCCACAATGACTGATTATTGTGGATGGCCTCCCAGCTGTTTGTTTTTGTGTAAATATTTTTCAGTTCATCTATTACCTCGTATTGAATTTCAAGTTCCATTTTGTTGACGTAGTCTCTGAAATTGTTGGTGATAGTATAATAGAATGCCCCAATCCAGAGGACTATAATGCCTGATGCAATCAGGAAAAAAGCACCAAATAGTTTATAAAACAGCTTAATACGCATTTCTTGGTTAAATGGAGTTAAAACAGGGTAAAGTCTGAAAGAGACCGGTCCATGACCTCAATTACTGGCACTATTATGGTCTCGACTCTGATTATGTTGAGTGATACCCCAATAATTGTCAATGAATCAGGTAAACCGTGGACAAAGGATCATCAAAGGTGTGAAGACCGAATTGCGTGGCTGTAGTATTTGAAGGGGATTAGAGAATCACCTTCAAATATGTTTTTTTTGTGAAGATTATTCCTGAGGGTTCAAATAACGATAATAAGAAACCATATGTTTTAAAACACGGACCGCTCTTTCCGGTGTCGGGAAGGAAACAATGCCGTATTTCTCAGAATACTTCTTGTGAGCATAGTCCGAACCGATGGAAACCGAGATAATTGGTTTGCCTGTTTTTTTTACCCTATCGACGATCTGAACCAGAGTCTCATCAGGACGACTTCCTTTCTCGGCCATGTATCCTTTTACCATCTCGATATTGTCCAGCAGCTCTTTTGGACCTTTTATATCTTGGGAGTACTGGTACGAAAAAGAGCGAAATCCGGCTCCCAGGGCCAGAATCGCATCCACACCATCCCACTCAACCAACATTTGCAGGCATTCCGGGAAAGGATCAAAAGCGATGGTGGCAACCAGGTCAATGGGATTTTTCCGGTTCCAGTATTTGGGAAGGATCTTATCCATTCTTTTGATTAGACTCTGCGGCAAAGGAGGAACAGATAAACCGTTTTCCTCGCAGGCATCAGCAGCAAGAACTCCCCATCCTCCTCCTCGTGTAATAATACCGATGCGGTTTCCTTTTGGCAGGGGATAGCTGGAAAAAGCCTTGGCACAATCTATCAACTCCTGACTATTGCTGGCCTCAATGATACCTGTCTGACGGAATGCAGCCCTGAAAATTGCGGTTGAACCTGCCATGGCACCGCTGTGTGAGGCGGCTGCGTTTCCTCCCACGTCAGTTCGTCCCCCTTTCATGATTAAAACCGGCTTCTTCCTGGTTACCTCCCTGGCGACGGGTACAAATTGGGAGTTTTCATCCACTCCTTCAACGTATCCCAGGATAACCTTCGTCTTTTCATCCGCAGCAAAATAGTTCAAGTAGTCCTCAATTGTTAGCACCGCTTCGTTGCCACTGCTGACAAACTTATCAAATCCGACGTTTTCCTGCTGTCCATAATCCAGCATTTGAACACCGACATTCCCGCTTTGTGAGAACATGGAAACTCCGCCATGAAGTGGCATGATCATCGGCATTAAGGCGTGTAGGCTGGTCTCGGCACTGAAAATCCCCATGGTGTTTGGTCCCACCAGGTTGATGCCATAGGATCTTGCTTTTTCTGCTATTTCCTTTTCCAGTCTTGCTCCTTCCACACCGGTTTCACTGAAATCGGCCGTAACAACAACCACATTAGGGATCTTTTTATTTCCGCATTCATCAATGAGTGACGAAATAGTATGGGAAGGAGTTGTGATAACTGCCAGATCAACGTTTCCCGGTATCGAAGCTACATCAGGATAACATTTAAATCCCATGATGGAATCTTCTTTCGGATTGACAGGATATACAGCCCCGGTAAAATTCGCTTTTAGTATATTAAAAAGGATGAGGTTCCCCCATTTTAGAGGAGTGGCAGATGCACCGATCATTGCCAGACTTGAGGGATTAAATAACCTGTCCAGGTTGATTGTAGGATTCATAAATAAATTTTAATAGATGGAAAAATGGTCCGTTATAATGCCCGGCATTACTCAATGTATCATGATTAAAGATAGGGGAGCGGCACGTGTTCTGTCAACGTGGCAGGCAGCCTTGTTCCAGGAATATTCTTGAGCTTTTCGATTTAAATTCAATTGGATTTGCCGAGGATCATTCTATTATTAAGATTATTGTGCAATTACGTTGATGAGTTGATGAGTTGATGAATGCCGACTGGCTGTTTGACTTTTATAAGACATACGGTTATCCGATAGAGTAAAACAAATCCTATTGGCTTTTTGAAAAGTGATGTTTTTTAGATAGAATGGAGAGAAGTGATGGCAAAAATAGTGATGGCGTTAGACCAGGGAACCAGTAGTTCCAGAACTGTCTTATTCGATGAAAATGCTAATATTCTGGCTTCAGCCAGCCAGCCGTTCGACTCTACGTTTCCACAGTCTGGATGGGTAGAGCAGGACCCGGAAGAGATCTGGCTATCACAGAAGGCTACCATTGAAAAAGCTCTGGTGAAAGCCGGGCTTAAGATGAAATCGATTTCAGCTATCGGCATAACGAATCAGCGAGAGACTATTATAGCCTGGAACAGGGAGACCGGCAACCCGATTGGCAGGGCAATTGTCTGGCAATGCCGTCGTACAGCCGATTTTTGCAAGGAGTTAATCCGCGAAGGCTTTGATAAGATAATTCGTAATAAAACCGGACTGGTCACAGACTCATACTTTTCCGGTACAAAAATGCATTGGATATTAAAACATCGTGATGAAGCCAAACAACTGGCTAACGAAGGAAAGCTCCTCTTTGGAACAGTCGATAGCTGGCTGATCTGGAAACTGACCGGGGGAAAAAGCCATGTAACGGATGTCTCAAATGCTTCACGAACCCTGGTATATAATATTTTTGAGAACAGGTGGGATCAGGAAATTCTCAACAGACTCAAAATTCCTCTGGAAACCCTTCCGGAAGTTAAAGGCAGTAGTGAAATCGTGGGATATACGGATTCCTCCGACTGGGGAACAGAAATACCCATTTGCGGTGTTGCTGGCGATCAGCAAGCGGCATTGTTCGGTCAGGCCTGCTTCGAAAAAGGGATGGCGAAAAATACCTATGGAACCGGTTGTTTCCTGCTGATGAATACCGGCAGTACGCCTAGATTGTCTGAACATGGTCTGTTGACTACAATAGCCTGGAAAATCGGGAGCGAAGTTACCTATGCCCAGGAAGGTTCTGTATTCATGGGAGGTGCTTTGATCCAATGGCTACGGGATAAACTGGAGCTGTTTAAAGATGCCGCCGTAACCGAAGCCATGGCCACTTCTGTTGATGATACCGGTGGACTTTATATAGTTCCTGCTTTCGTTGGATTGGGGGCTCCTCACTGGGATTCTTATGCCAGGGGGTTGATGATCGGAATAACGCGTGATACAGGGAAAAACCATATTGTCAGAGCAGCGCTGGAAGCCATTGCCTATCAATCCTATGACCTTTTAAAATGTATGGAAAAAGACACCAATGTTTCGCTCTCGGCATTAAAAGTGGACGGTGGTGCTACAACCAATGATTTCCTCTGCCAGTTCCAGGCAGATATTTTGCAGCTTGATGTCAGCAGACCCAGAATAATCGAAACAACGGCTTTGGGTGCAGCTTTTCTGGCGGGATTGGCAGTGGGAATCTGGAGAGATCAGGATCACATCACCAGCTTGTGGCAGGAAGACAAACGATTCACTCCCCGACTGGAGGAAAAGAGGATCAATGGATTGCTGAAAGGATGGCAGAGCGCCCTGGACCGCTCCAAAAATTGGCTCTCATAAACAGAAGCCAGTTAAATAGTATCTGTGATGTGTATGAGCAGATATTACGCAAACAACTCACGGACATCCGCTTACTTTTTGTATTTAATGCCGTTTAGTATGGAATTTATTTCATTTATCTTTTCTGCTAATTGATCATTCTTTAGGCTTTCGTTGATTGATTGGAGATCGGTGGAAATTGATCTCCCTTTTTCGGTCATGCTTATCAAAGATTTTGTCATATCTTGCAGGGATTCGGAGCAGGCGCACAACTCATCTTTTTCCCTCAGGACTAACAAAGGGGACAGGTTCCCCTGATTGATCTCTTTGATGGCTGCATCAAAACGGTAAAGAGGCCCTGCAATTCTGAACGATGCATATAAAACAAATATGGTGATAAAAGTGGAAGAGATGAAAATATTCAAAGCCGAAAGTGTTATAACAATGGGAAACAGCATCTCTTTAATATTGTGGTAGGTAACGTGGGCTGAATAGAGATTGGCTTCCAGCTCACTGTTTAAAAACATATACAGAAGAACTCCAAATATCAATAACACCATTATATTCACGGCAAGAAACTTGGCGATTAAAGTCATTTGAAATTTTTTATTGATCATCACGATTCTGCGTCTATTGTCCATTTTTTCTCCTTTCAATTATCTAGTGACATGTTTTGCAGAGTTGTCCTTCATTGTTTTTCTTGATAAGAAAATAGGTCTTGTAAATTTCTTTGGAGTCAAAAAGGCTTTCATACAGGCTCTCTGCCTTCCATGATGAGTTGTCAAAGCGTTTTGATTTTAAATCATGGCAGGTAAAACAGGTTACTCTATTATTCAGTAGCCTGATCCCCCGGGGAATCTTTGTTGTCATCCGTTGACTCACCTTATGATGGGCTTCCAGATCCAATGTTTGCTCGTGACAGGAAGCGCAGAAGACAGAGCAGGATTCTGTTGTTCGATTTTTAAAGGAAATAGCCTCTTCTTTCGTATGACATTCCATGCATCCTTGGGAAGAAACAATAAAAGGCATATGCTCCAGTGTTGATCGATCATAAGCTTTTACATTCGAGTAAAAGACGATGAAACAGATTAGTATCAAGTATTTCATTCCGGGGCTTTTAAAAAGTTATCACCAGTTGGGCGTAGTAAAGAGTCTCACTGAAAAGGCTATCGGACGTAAATCGTTCTGTTGCTGTCAGATAATTCTGGTACTCCATTTTCAAAAAGGATGTATCGGATATATTTATGCGCAAGGCTACTGAAAATCGGGTCATGGAGTCCATTTCATCACTATCGGCTGAAACAGCTTCGTCATCCGATGTGATCACGTTGTTTTCTTCCCGGTATTCATCATATCTCAAGAGGAAGATGACCGGGGCCCAATTATTTGCTTCGAAGTCTATTCCGGTTGTAACATGGTAACCGTCCAGTATCACTCCAGCGACTTTCTCCCTTTTCAGGTACTCACTGCGGATGATAAAGGCGCCAAGTTTGCTTTCAAAATCCACTGCTGAGATCTCCTCCGATTTTTCTCCGGAATCATCTAAATCATTCAGGTAGGAGAATCCCAATTCAAAAACCGGGTAGAATTTTTTTGAGAGCGTATAGGGGTTGTTAAATGGAGTCAAGCCAAATCTTCCCCCGTAACTTATACCTCCGTAGGAGTATTTTTCTTCTATTCCCTGGGTGGAATAAAGTGAGATATTAAGGGCGACCAGATTTACCAGAATTCTCATCCCCGCATCGTTGTAAACACCTTCCATAATATTGGATGTGGTTAAGGGCGGAGTCACGGTGTTTCTGCTGACAGCTGAAACGTAGTTCCAGTCGTTGCCTAGAGGGACATCAAATTTACCGACTTGAACATGCAGACCCCTTTCAATGAAGAGTCTTCCCCTTGGAGGGATCGATTTGCCGATAAATGCATAGTCTATAAAGCCAACTCCAAGGTAGGTGCCCTCTTCATCGTCGAAAACCAGAGCTGCAGCAACCTGAAATTTATTCTCGTAACTGTGTTCAAGATCCAACTCAAAAAGTCCCATACTAAAGACATTAGGCTGATTCTTATAGTTGGAAAAACCGACATCAAAAAAACCACTGAACTGCAATTCAGATAGCTGCAGATTCCTGTTATCAACCTCTTCCAGGCGGCTTTCCAGGAGTTCAATTTTGGTGCTTAAAAGCTCAATTCTCTTTTCAAGATCTGTTTTTTCCTTAGGGTCTACCTTTGACTCACTCTGCGGAGCCAAAGGTAGACTTGACCCCTTCGTGGCGGCTTGGGCATAAAAGTGTATTGCCAGGCACAGCAGAAAAAGGGTTGGGACGATCGTCCAGCGGTTTTTGTGATAGGTGTTTTTTTCCAATTTATTCTTCCTCTTGGGGTGCACCATATATTTCCATTACTTTTAATGCATCCAGGGTAGTAATTATTCCCAGACGATCAATGACTTCACTGTCATCCAGGGATTCAATTGTGTTTGATTCCCCGTCTTTGCTAAAACTATCGGCAGGATAATGCATGATGGAGTTATAATCGTAGTCGTACTGTTCCTCTGTAATCAGGGGGTTGTCCTGTTTTTCATAATTGGAGACAAACAGTTCAATGATATTATCCCATAAAATCCGGACATAAAGATCCCGATCAGGTCGTTGATGTTCATGGAGCAGCCCCAGGACATGACCCAATTCATGGGTTATATGTGAGTATTTGTTGCCACCCGATCCAAAAATCATTTGGCAATTGGAGTTGTTTTCGCCTATGGAGGAGGACCAGGAATTTTCGCTGACTTTGATGATTTTATAGGCACCTGCCCTGGGGGTGACCTCGATAAAAAGAACATCAGCCACCGATTCCCAGTCTTGCATCGCCTGATTCAAGGTAGAAACGTCTTCATCAGAAAAGTTCCCGGACAGATAATAAGGGATTACGCCATCTTTCCATTTGCCGATTGGACTGTCGTTTTTGCACTGGGTTAGGATAAGGGCGATAACAAATAGCCAAAAAATCCTGTATATCTGCCACCAATAAATCATTCTCTTCATCTTTTCTTAAAAAGTTAGTTTAAACAGCATTTTCTGATATTCTGAAAGGGAAGTCAAATATTTTAATTATTCAGGAATCTTGTGCGCTGAATCAGATTTCCCTTACAATTACTTGGCAGAATGATGCTAAAGCAGTAGATTTTATGTACTTCGGGCGTATTACACATTCTTATTAAATGGCAGACTTGAAAGCAGATAAAAACAAAACAGCCCTGATAGGGATTACGAGTGCCATATCGGCTTATCTCATCTGGGGGCTGAGTCCCATTTATTGGAAGGAATTACACAATCTGCCTGCTCTTGAGATTATCACCCATCGAATTGTGTGGTCCTTTCTGCTTTTGTTCATACTGATATTGGTGTTCAAACAGGGACGTGAATTCTTTTTGGTTATCAGAAATCCCAAGATGATGATGATCATGCTGGTAACGTCAATTGTTATCAGTGTGAATTGGTGGGTGTATATCTGGTCAGTTAATAATGGACTTATCATTCAAGCGAGCCTGGGATACTATATTAATCCTCTGGTCAATGTTCTGCTGGGGATGATTTTTCTAAAAGAACGACTAAGAAGATTTCAGTTGTTTGCTGTTATCTTGGCAGTTATAGGGGTGTCATACCTGGTCATTTTCTATAAAACCTTCCCCTGGGTTTCATTAACATTGGCCTTTTCCTTCGGTTTTTATGCCTTAATTAGAAAGATCGTTGTCATCAGTTCGCTGGTTGGTCTGACTATCGAAACACTGATTTTATCGATACCGGCTGTTAGTTACCTTCTTTATCTTAATTCTCAGGGACATGGCAGTTTTAAAGAAGTAAGCCTGCAATTGGATCTGATGTTGATAGGAGCTGCTTTGGTGACAGCTTTGCCACTGCTTCTTTTTAATCTGGCTGGGAAACGTTTAATGCTGGCAACATTGGGTTTTATTCAGTATCTTGCTCCTACGTGTATGTTTTTAATAGGGATATTTCTATGGGGCGAAGTAATAGTAACCGCACAGATAATCTGTTTTATCTTTATTTGGGCTGCGCTGATTTTGTATTCGGCAGACAGTGTTTTATCGTATCGTTTACAGACTAAAAAATCAAAATCCTTAGAACTTGGAAAGTAATTGATTTATAGAATATCAGGTTAATGAGATTGAGATCTTTATTATTAATGAATTCCCACAAACTAAGGTTCCAGCTTGAATATATTTCGCAAATGCTTTATTTTAAAGGACATACCTTTAGATAATATCGAATTTAAAATGTTGTTATCAGCGTGATTGTCTTTCAGAAAAAACAATAAACAGAATTGAATCATGGCAGAAGACTACTATAGTATCCTTGGCGTGAACAAGAGTGCAACAAAAGCCGATATCAAAAAGGCTTATAAGAAATTGGCGATGAAGTTCCATCCGGATAAAAATAAAGGCGAAAAGCAGGCTGAAGAAAAGTTTAAAAAAATCAATGAAGCATATGCTGTATTAAGTGATGATAACAAACGGCAGCAATATGATAATTTCGGTGCCGAGGGCTTCTCAAACCGTTTTTCACAGGAAGACATCTTCAAGGGGTTTGATTTTGGCAATATATTTGAGGAGTTTGGTCTCGGAGGTGATATCTTTTCAACTATTTTTGGGGGAGGGGGTCGTGGCAAACCTGGAAAAGGATCTGCATACTCCTTTAATTTTGGAGGTGCGAGTCCCTTTGAAAACCAGACTCATCCGAGAGATGCTGGAGATAGAGGTAGCAACCTGGATCGAGAAGTGGAACTTCGACTATCTTTTGAAGAGGCGATCATCGGCGGAAAGAAATCGATCTCTTTGAATTCAGGGGTTGGTATGGATCGAATTATTATCTCTATCCCACCGGGTATTGAAGAGGGTAAAAAACTAAAGGTCAAGGGT
This sequence comes from bacterium, assembly GCA_018829445.1. Taxonomy (GTDB): domain Bacteria; phylum SAR324; class SAR324; order XYD2-FULL-50-16; family XYD2-FULL-50-16; genus JAHJTV01. The sequence goes on along the minus strand of JAHJTV010000057.1, from coordinate 14,837 downwards.
AAAGGAAACATTGATCAGTTAACCGGGAGAAGAGGCGATCTTTTTTGCAGAATTACTGTTTCACCACATCCGGATTATAAAAGGAATGGCAACGATTTAATCATCGAGAAAGAGGTAAAACTGACGGATCTTGTCCTTGGAGGTAAAGTTGATGTTACTACCCTGGATAATGTCAAGATCGAATTAAAAATTCCGCCTCTGACAAAGAATAATTCATTTTTACGCATTAAAGGAAAGGGATTGGCCAATGCCAGGGGAATTCCCGGGAACCTGCTGGTCAGGCTTTCAGCCACACTTCCTGCGGAATTGGATGACAAGCAGAAAAGTCTCTTTGAGAAGCTGGCAAAAACCGGATTATAAGAAGAAAAACATGACCAAATCCCCAAACGGAAACACTTATCCCGCTCCCGAAAAGCTTTCTTTTCCTCTGGAAGAGAAACGTCATGAATGGCTCCCCTGGTTGATTGATGTGTACTATACAACTGATTTGGGAGTACAGGAGGGAATTCGTCGGGAAGAGATGAAGGGAAGAAAACTGGCCTGTCATAAGGGATGTTCCAGTTGCTGCCGAACCCATACGACCATCCCCGTTTATCCCATTGAACTGACCGGTTTATATTGGTATGTTATTGAAAAAACTACCGGCAGTATTCGCAGCACGATAAAACAGCAATGTACAGATCATCAGGCAGGACAACCTTGTCCGTTTCTAGTTGACGGAGGTTGCGGAATTCACCCCATGAGGCCGCAAGCATGTCGTCACTTCAATGTATTTTCCATCCCTTGTGAGGAGGGAGAAGATGCCTATTATTCACGCAGGCAGGATGTATTGACACCCATAAGTAAGTATAAAGAAGAAGCCCTTTCAAAAATGCTTCCTTTTCACAAAATAAAGGGCAGGACAAAGAGACGGGAAGCAATAAAAACCGGGCTGGTTCATCAATACGTGCATGTTTTGCAAGAGATCGACTGGCCGAAACTTGCAGTTCGCATGGTATGACTCGCGGGCTGAATCCAGCCCCAATTCCCCTCCGAATTTTCGGGAAAACCTATAATGCCAGACCTCTCCAAGCCGCTCTCATAGAGTCATCACTCCACAAAACGGTTGCAATGCTTCCTGTATTGATATATAGGTATCCAGACAAATCAGATTGGTAGTCAGACAAACCAAACCGTTTTAACCTACATTTAAAAATCTGTTGATTGACCCTTATTTGACATGTAAGAAGTAGCTTCGGGCAATTGGGATGTCAAGTTCTGGATCCGGATTTAAATCACACATGACCGGTATTCATTCATAAAAAAGCCGGAGTTGTTTTCAAATAAAGTAACCGGGAAATTCTAAATAAAGTAAATAGGGAGACAATATGAACGTCCATGATTTTACAATATATGATTTTATCTGTCGTAATGCTGAATTGAACGAAAAACAGGATTGTCTTGTTTTCAAGGAGAGAAGGCTGAGTTTTGGAGACTATAAGGAAAAATGTGATCAGCTGGCAGCCGGGTTAACAAAAGCCGGTATTGTCAAGGGGGATAGGATTGGTGTGGTCGCTTACAATAGTGATGATTATATGATTCTCTTTGGAGCCTCTGCAAAAATCGGTGCGATTGTTTTGGCGGTTAACTGGAGATTTCAACCGGAAGAGGTGGAATACGTCCTGAAAGACTGCACACCTAAAATGGTATTCGCCGGAGAATCCTTTCAGGAAACCGTGGCAACCGCGACAGAAAACCTGGCTTCGGTTGAAGGAAAATATCTAATGGGTGAGGGAAACCTTAAGGAGGGGTTTACCGACATGGTTGACCTGTTTCTCAACGACATTATTGAAACTGAAATCGATATCAGCGCTGATGACGGTTGCGTCATAATTCATACGGCAGCAGTAGAGGGACACCCCAGGGGAGCTCTCTTGAGTCAGGCGAATCTGGTTTATAATAATCTACTGACCATGCTTCAATGCGGGTTAAACAAAAATGATTGCAACATCGGCTTTTTACCCCTGTTCCATGTTGCCGGATTGACCAATGCCTTAGCCGTGATGCATGTGGGAGGAAAAAACGTTATTGCTGAACGTTTTGATGCGGAAGAGACTTTGACCCTGATAGAAAAGGAGAAAGGAACCATATTTTTTAATTTTGCGCCCATCCTGGGGATGATCATGGATAAGTATGAAGAGGGCAACTATGACATTTCCAGTATGAAGCATGTGGCGGGAATTGACAGTCCGGAGAATATTAAGAGATTCATGAAACTGGTCCCGGGGTGCACCTGTTACACAGGATTTGCCCAAACTGAAGCCATGGGGGTTTCAAGGGCACCGATAATGGAAAGACCGGGGTGTGCAGGCAAGCCTAGTGTGCTGACCAAGGTGAAACTGTTTGATGATTATGACAAGGAAGTACCTGTGGGAACACCCGGGGAGATATGTGTCAGATCTCCAACAGTTTTTCTGGGTTATTGGGGATTGGAAGAAGATACCGCCTACACATTCAGGAATGGTTGGCATCATACGGGTGATATCGGGAAATTCGATGAGGACGGTTATCTGTGGTATGTCAAACGGAAAGCACAGAAAGAGTTAATTAAGCCCGGAGGTGAAAATGTTTATCCGGCAGAAGTGGAAAAGACAATACTGGAACATGAAAGTGTGAAAGAGGTTTCCGTGATTGGCGTTCCTGATGCGAAATGGGGTGAGGCCATAAAAGCCATCTGCGTTCTGGTACCTGGAAAATCTTTGGAAGCTGGAAAGCTGATTGAATTCGTAGGATCAAAAATCGCCCGGTATAAAAAACCGCAACAGGTTGTATTTGTAGATTCATTACCGAAGTTGGATTCAGGAGAGGTGGACAGGGATCAGGTCAAGAAGGACCACGGTGGAAAATTCTGATATTCACCGGTTGTCGAAAAGGAAGCTGGAGCCTGTCATTTCCAATGAACTGTTATCAGATAGGTTTGATGATGGGGCATAACACTTTGTAGAAGGAGGGGGAAAAATGGGAAAATGGATGGATGGATATCTCAACAAACTTGAGAAGCATCGAGAGGCTGTTGTTCCGGGAGGCGGTGAAGCACGGATAGAGGTCCAGCACTCCCTGGGCAAGCTGACAGCCAGGGAAAGAATTGAAAAGATGCTGGATGCCGATTCCTTTAATGAAATCGGATCACTGGTGAATGATGCAAGACCGCCTTTGGACGGCAAATTAAGATCCAGTGCTTCAGAAGGTGTTGTTATGGGATTTGGCAAGATTAAGGGTCGATCCGTAATGATCTACTCCATGGACTTCACAGTAATGTCAGGTTCCCTGGGAGACCAGGCTGTCTGGAAGCTGGTAGATCTCATGGAAATGGCTGGTCAGAGACGAATTCCGTTTATCGGCATGATTGATTCCGCCGGTGAGCGACTCGGAATTAAAGACGGAAACCCGGGGTTAAATGGTCTGGCCCGTTTGATCAAGGTGTATTGTTTGTATTCCGGAATTGTCCCCAGAATAATGCTCCTGCTTGGGCCGTGTACAGGAACCATGGCAACTCTTGCTCCCCTCTCCGATTTTGTGATCATGAATAGTAAAACCGGCTTTCTTTGGCTCGGAGGGGAAAAACAATCGGAAGACGCAGGTTTTGCCGATTTTCACATGGAAAAAAGCGGGCAATGTGATCTGATAGCCGATAGTGACGAAGAAGCGATCGGCCTCACCAGGAACCTTTTGGAATATCTTCCCCAGAGCTGCTGGGACAAGGTGCCTTTGAAAACAACCAGTGACAAACCGGATCGCAGGGATGAAAGTATCCTGGATGTAATGCCGGATAATCCCAAGTTCACGTATGATATTCATGAGATTATAGAAAAAATTATAGATGATGATGAAGAGTTCTTAGAAATTCAGGAGGATTACGCCACTCACCTGGTAACCGGATTTGCCAGGTTTAACGGTCAGGTGGTTGGAATTGTTGCCAATAACCCTGATGAACTCAGTGGGATTTTTGAGATTAATTCTTCGGATAAATATGATCGTTTTATGAATTTTCTGGACGCCTTTAATATCCCACTTCTGACCATGGTGGATTCCACAGCCTATGTTCCCGGAGATAAGTGGGAAAGAATCGGGATTATCCGTCATGGGGCAAAAAACCTCCATTCCTATTCCCATCTGACCTGTCAGAAAATTACCGTTGTTTTGCGAAGGGCGTATGGCGGAGCCAATATTGTGATGGGGTGTTCCAGGATGTATCCTGATTGTATTTATGGCTGGCCCACGGGGGAATTCGCTCCAACGGGGCCGGAAGCGGTGGTGCTGGCCGTGTTTCATAAAGAGTTGGAAAAAGCAAAAGAAGCTGGAAACTACCAGGAGGTGTACGATACGTTGTTGAACATCCTCAAGGAACAGATGAGTGTTATGAATTCAAGAACATGGACCTCTTATTACATGATTCACGAGCCCATTGATCCGAGAGATACTCGCAGTATGATTATCAAGGCTTTAGAGGTCACAAAGAATAAGAAAGAGGAATTGCCGGATAAAAGACGATATATTAAACCAGCATAACGACCAGGAGGTAGATATGACGATAACAATGGAAAATGGTGTTACCAGATTGAGGGAGATTCGTGAGAAAAACCCACTGGGAGGAGGACAGAAACACATAGACAGGCAGCATGATCGCGAAAAAATGACCGCCAGGGAACGGATTGATTGTTTATTGGACTCCGGAACCTTCAGCGAATTGGGATCTTGTGTGAACACCACAGCCCAGAGAATGGATGGGAAAAAATCGGAAGCTCCCTGCGATGGTGCAATTGTAGGCACCGGTAAAGTGAATGGCAGACGTATAGCTGTTTATGCCAGCGATTTTACAGTGCTTGGCGGATCAATCGCGGCGCAGCATATACAAAAATGTGCGGAATTGATCATCATGGCAGCCGAGTGGGGAATACCAATGGTCTGGTTGTTGGACTCCTCAGGTGGCCGCTTGGGTCACCAGGACGTCATGCCCGCCGGTATTGATTGGTATTTTGCGTTGATGTCCCGCTATTCCGGTGTCATTCCGCAAATCAATGTACTAATGGGACCTTGTATTGCAGGGCAGGCTTATGCACCAACCCTGTGTGATTTCCTGTTGATGAGCCGAAAAACCGGAAACCTGTGGCTGGGGGGGCCCAGGCAGACCCAGGCTGCTACCTCAGAGCAGTTTAACAAGGATGTGGGCAGTGCCGACTACCATATGGCATTAAGCGGAACCTGTGATGTTGTAGGTGATGGTGACAAAGAGACCATAATCCTTACGCGGGAATTACTATCCTATCTGCCATCCAATTTCAAAGATTCCCCTCCCAAAAAAGATCCCATCGATGTTCCGGGGAAAGAGGTGGGAGAACTGGCCAGTCTGATACCGGATGACTTTAACAAAGTTTACGACATGCATGAGGTGATTAAAAGTCTGGTGGATGATGGCGAACTGTATGAAATAAAGAAGGATTACGCTAAAAATATCATCACCTGCTTTTGCCGGTTTAACGGAAATGTTGTGGGATTAGTGGCCAATAACCCACAGGAACCCGGATCTATTATGGAGATAGACTCCTGTGATAAATATTATCGATTCTTGCAGGCACTTGACGCTTACAATATTCCACTGGTTACCCTGGTTGATACCCCGCCCGAAGTAGCCGGAGAAGATCAGGAAGCCAAAGGGCTGTTGAGGCATGTGGGAAAATTGATCGCGACACTGGTATCCTCCACCATTCCTAAAATCTGTGTTGTTCTGAGAGAAGCCTATTCGGATTCAGGCAGTATGCTCCTGGGCGCAGTTAAAGGAATCGGAACGGATCTCTGTTACACCTGGCCGATCTCTCAATTTGCAGTTGAAGCTTCAACCGCTGACTATAGAAAGCTATATGGGAAGGGGATTGAAGATGATGCGTATGAGGGATACTTAAACCGATCCAGGGAGAAAGTGGGGGTGTTTGAGATAGCCAACACCTATACGTCACAAATTGTTGATGAGGTGATTGAACCGAAAGATACCAGGAAGAAGATTATCGAAGCATTGCAGATCACCAAAAACAAGTCGGTGAAGTTGCCGAAAAGGGCTAAAAACCACGGGACTTGTCCCACCTAAGTCTTTAGTAGTGGAGTAAGGAGAGGAAGAGGAATTAATCTAAAATTGACTGGAGTAATAAATGACAGATAACAAACGTGTGGAAGTCAGGGCTCCGATGTCCGGAGTTTTTTATCGCAAGCCATCCCCTGAAGAGCCGTCATATGTGGAGGTCGGCACCGAAGTGAAGAAAAAACAGGTTCTGGGGCTATTGGAGACAATGAAGGTATTTCAGAAAATAAAATGCCCCGCATCCGGAAAGGTTGTGGAGATAGCTGCCGAGGACGAAACGGCACTGAAAGATGATGACTTAATGTTTGTAATTGAGACTGATTAGCCATGTTTAAAAAAATATTAGTGTCCAATCGGGGTGAGATTGCAGTCAGGGTTATCAGGGCTTGCAGAGAACTAGGTATAGAAACTGTGGCTGTATATTCGGAGGCGGACGAATCGTCACTGCATGTCAGCCTGGCAGACAGCGGCATTTGTATCGGCGAGCCCATCAGCGCTAAAAGCTATCTCAATATCGATAACATCATCAAAGCTGCCAGGGAAACCGGTGCTGATGCCATTCATCCGGGCTATGGTTATCTCTCGGAAAAGGAGTCTTTTGCCAGGGCTTGTAAAGATAACAACATCGTTTTTATCGGCCCGACTCCTGAGAATCTCTCCTTTGCAGGGGATAAGATCAAGGCCAAGCAGAAAATGCAGGCGGCGGGCATTCCTGTTGTTCCTAGTAGTCCGGGAAGTGTTGACACGATTGATGAGGCCATCCGATTTTCCGAAGAGATCGGTTACCCGGTTATGATAAAGTCATCCGGTGGTGGTGGTGGGCGCGGAATACGTGTCTGTTTTCATCTGGATCAGCTGAAAGAGGAATATCCGGTAGCAAAAATGGAGGCGAAAGCCGCTTTTGGCAATGATGCGCTTTATATTGAAAGATTTATTGTAGAGCCCCGTCATATTGAATTTCAGATTCTAGCCGATTCAAAGGGGAATGTGGCTCATCTCGGTGAGCGTGAATGTACCATTCAACGTCGCTATCAAAAACTGATTGAGGAAGCTCCCTCTCCAAGATTAACCCCGGATTTGAGGAAAAGAATGGGAGAGGCAGCCATAGCCGCTGCAAAAGCCATCGATTACTTCAGTGCGGGAACGGTTGAATTTCTGCTGGACAGGGATGGTGAGTTTTATTTCATGGAGATTAACTCCCGGATTCAGGTTGAGCATCCGGTCACGGAAATTACGACCGGGATAGACCTGGTCAAGGAACAGATTCGATTGTCCGCAGGTGAATCTTTGGGCTATGTATATGAAGATCTGAATTTGAAAGGGTGGGCTATTGAGTGTCGAATCAATGCAGAAAACCCGGACTTCAATTTTATGCCGTCGCCAGGAACGATCAAAAAACTGCATCTGCCGGGCGGTTTTGGCGTTCGTATTGATACCCATCTTTACCAGGGATATGAGCTTCCCATCTATTACGATTCACTGGTTGCTAAACTGATCACTTTCGATCTGACCCGACAGGGAGCGATTAACGTAATGAAAAGGGCGCTGGATGAATTCAAAATAGAGCCGTTAAAAACAACCATCCCTCTCTATCGAAGAATAATGGACGATGCCGATTTTATAGCCGGGAAATTTGATACCGGTTTTATAAAACGATTTGTCCAGGACGATGACGATGATGAAGACGATGATGAATAGTGAGAAGGGGTGTAAACGTGTAAACAAACATTGTTGCCAAAAGCATGGATCACGGTAGGGCGGGGTTACATCCCCGCCAACAGTAGGGCGGGGTTACATCCCCGCCAAAACTTATAACTTGAACAAAGGAGGCAAGAGTCAAAACTTTTTATCTGAGACCATTTATATCCCCCATGCTGACAATGTTCCCCCACTCTCTAAATGAAAAACCAGCTCCTATTTTTTTAAAATCCCCTCAAAGAAAAATTCTCAAAGCATGGGCTTTAACCCAAAAAACATAGAGAAAATTCTTGATATGCAGGTTTGAAAAAAAACCAGAAAAACATAAATATATCATACACATGAAAAATTTTGTTTTTCTGGTTGTACTTCAGGAAAATTTCCGATAACTATAAGTGCATCAAAGAGTTACAGCATTTTTTCCGGAAGCGATTTTTTAAAATCGAAAAACCGTTACTAGATAGAATTTTTTCTCAGTTGCTGGGTCTTAACCAGAAAAACGTAGTGAAAGTTATACTCACTAAATTGTTAGGAAAACAATGTTTTACTGAATTTACGATTAACGCTATGGAAAATAGTCAATATTCTTATATGCTAAACACTAGAATTGATCGATTTGAAGACTTAATTGACAAGTCTATTGAGACAGTTTCAATTGCTCGCCATCATCATTCCCTCCCATTTCAAGAAATAGCCTATAAAATTTGTAAACACTACAAATGTGACCTATTGATAAACGGAGAATTTGATAAAACCACGCCAGGTATGACAATAAGAAAAAGTGATGGCTCCATTTCTTTAATTGTTAATTCATTGTCTAGTCAACTAAAGGATCGATTGGTTTTTTATCACGAACTTGCACACGCGGTCCTTCACGTGCAACCAATTCAAACTGGCTTAATAAAAAATGAAATACAAGAATTAAATGAACATGAGGCATGGCTATTCTCTATTAATTGTGTTGCGCACGACAATTTTTCAACAAAAGAGCAAATTTCTAAGAATAATGATGTTTCCCAATTGATTTTAGGTTTTGCTTTTCCAATGCAATACGATAAAGCATTTCAAGTCGTTGCCCAATATTTCGCAGATAATTGGATTAGTGTATCAGATGAAGGCACTGCATTAATCAATGCTAAACCCTTAATTGTTAGGGTCAATGATGTTATAATTGAAAAAATCGCAATGAATCCGCAGTTGTTATATCAGTTAAATGGATTTATGTTCGAAGAATTCATGGCTGAATTATTTAAGGGAATGGGATATTTAGTCGAACAAACAGCGAAAACAAGAGATGGTGGTGTAGATATTTTGGCTATCAAAAAAATTGATGATATATCTCTAAGGTTTCTAATTGAATGTAAAAAATACGCAAAGAAAAGAAAAGTGGGGGTATCTTTGGTGCGCTCACTTTTTGGTGTTAAACATCACATGGGGGCTAGTAAAGCAATAATCGCAACTACATCTGAGTTCACAAAACCAGCAGCTGATTTTGCGGAAGCACATAAATGGGATTTAGAATTGAAAGATTTTAATGGAATAATACACTGGACTAATCACTACATTAATAAAAAAAATTCCTAACAAAAGTTTACACCAGACCGCATATCGCCGCTGCAGGACGCAAGTTATGTGGTTTTGGTGAATTCATTGTTTATCGCCCATCGGCGTAGCGGCTGGTGAAACTGGCGTTGGACAACAAAGATATGATGAAAAGGCAATATTACAGTCAAAGAACAAATCCTAAAAAACTCACTCTCATTGGTGTGTGTATAAAGTTCACAAGTGTTTATGAATTACTTGCCGAAAAAGACTACTTTAAAGAAGAACTAGACATTCGGCGCGGAGTAAGTGTATCAGAAGAAGCTAAACACAATGCAATAATTGAATTGGATTTTCAACCATTTCCTATAGATGAATGGGATGATAAAAAACTCACTGAAGAAAACCTTTTTGATACGATTGAATATCTCTATGACAAAATTTCAAAACCTGGTGAAATAGAGGATTTAGTTTCCGAGTCAGGATATAATTATTGGGATTATGAGAGCTATGACAAAGCAGCGGGAAAGAAAGAATATAGAGGCTATATGAATTCGTTTTTGTCTCGATACCGTGATGGATATGAATTATTGGGAGATGGCCGAATTCTCTCTTTAGGTTCGGATGGAATCCAACATGTTTTGGAGGCAGATTTACCAGTTTTGGGAGAAAAAAATATTGACGCTAAAGTAAAAGAAGCAATTGAAAAATGGAGAAACAGAGAATTAAATCTAAATAGTAGAAGGGAAGCAATTAGGGACTTGGCAGATGTTTTTGAATGGTTAAAATCTTCAGATATGTTGAAAAATGTATTAAATAAACGAGATGAGTCCGTGATATTTGAAATTGCTAATAAATTTGCCTTTCGACATCATAATCCAAAACAGATCCAGAATTACGATAAAAGTATTTGGTATTCTTGGATATTTCATTTCTATCTTGCTACATTTCACGCTGTTTCTAGAATGATTGCAAAAAACAAAAAATATAGTCCAACAAAAAGCTAAACCCGACCACACCCGCCGCTGCGCTCTGGGCGTGGCGGGTTAGCTTGGCGTTAAAGCATGAAAGCGAATATATTACTTTTAATTTTTCTTATTTCGTTACCATTATCCAACAACAATGTTCTTGCAGAACACGCAGAAGACAGAAGAATATTGGTTGGATATGGTTACAGTAATGACGATCCAAACATTGATTTTTATGAAGCTTTTCCAGTTTTGCTTAGCGTTAATTGGAAGTATGGAACCGGTAAAAGCGATCATCCCATTAATGATGCGTTTTCATTAATTGCCAATCAAGGAACAATTTTTTATTGGGTTGGTACTTATGAAGGTGAAAAAACCTTAAATTCAGTTTTATCTTTGGATTTGTACATTAAATATGAAATTGTAGATCGATTAATAGTGAATGCAAGTATTCCAACACTTTCGATTAACACAACCTCAACCAATCCTTGGACAAATGATGTGTCACAAAAGACTACTTATTCCTTCTTATTAATCCCTTATAATTCAATAGCTCCAATAATGATTGGTACTGAATTTCGTATCACAGAAAAAATTTGGCTAGGATATAAGGTAGTAAGAACTTTTATTAAACATGATGACTTTGAGAAAGATAAGAATTTTCTTACCTGTCATTTTTTGATATTAGGATATGTGCTTTAACAACAGGATTCACCGGACTCGATAGGCGCCTTACTATGCGAAAGTACAGTGTTCCTGGCAAAACTAGTCGTTTATTAATAATCCGTGCAAAGCCGGTGATCCAGGCGTTATACAAAAAATAAATAATTCAACAGGAGGGATTATGAAATCTAAATTATTTTCAAAACAGCTTTGGCTTGAAAATGAAGATTTTAAAAAAGATATAAAGAGGATTTCAAACTTGGACGAGAGAATAAACAAAGAGCTTCCGTCGGTTGTAGCAAAGATACTTTTATCTTCATTGTCTTCTGAAGATGATAAGATATTTGATGAATCAGCAAAACGTTTAGGAATCGATGAATCTATTCTTAGATCCAACAAATCAATTGTGGCGAATTTCATAAAGGAATTTGCTCCAGTTGGAGATGCGGCAAATGACTCCATTGAAGACCTCATTGATGATATAAAAGAATCAGGATTACTCGAATCAACAGATTTGAATAGTATTAAATCAATGCTGAAATCAGCAAAAAAAGTATCCATTGAAGATTTTCATAAAGCCCAACAAAAAAAATCTTATGAGCATTCTGGTTTACCGAAGCTAGTCGGTATAACTGAAGTTGTTGATTTACGAGTAATATTTGATAAAAAATACGAGTCAGATAGTTCTATTAAAGACTACTCCCCAGTTTGTGAAGGCTTAGTACCGATGGCAGTCGTGAAACTTCGATTTAGTAAAGATAGCCCAACAGAAAGTGTTTGTTTTCAGATGACAAGAAAAGAGATCAAAATGGTTAAAGATCATTTTGAAGCACTTGAAAAACAAATCGAAAAAGCTACAAAATTTGCTAATCTAAAACCATCTTAAAATCATGAATAGTAAAATAAAAATACTTGATGATTATCGGACTGAGAAGAAATCAAATGAAGAGTTATTATCTGAGAATCGGTACGGTTCACTTCACAAACGTTTTGATGATTTAGAAGATTTAATTGAGAGTAAATACGATATTTTTACAGTAAGCCAACCAAAGAAGGCATCTTTCAAATACATCTTATCATTGGCTATTTCCTCTGGCATTTCTGGTGCTATGATAAGCCTTTCCATTGTTTCGATTTTAGGGATTATTTCTATAGATTGGCGTTTTTTTGCTTCGATTTTTTTTAGTTCTTTTGGTGTGTCGCTTGCGTCGTTATTAATAATTTTAGGAGTAGATGATGAATGCTATGAATAATAATAAGAATACAACTGAAAAAAGTTGGTTTGTTGTGTTACTCCGTTCATTATCTTTACAAAATCAAACCAAAGCTCAAACTGCCAACCATGTTTGTGATGGAATGGCTACTTTACTTGCATTATCTTTTATAATTTCTGGCCCTCCTGTTTATTACTCGTTTTCATTAATTGTAATTGTTCTAGCACTTATATTTTTCTGCTTTTGGATTTCTCGTCCAAAATCTAGAACAAAATAAATATAGTATAACAAATGCATACACCCGACTTTCCCCGCCGCTCCGTTCGCTGCGCTCACTCCGCTCTGGGCAAAGCGGGTGATGCTGGTGTTGAGGCTGTAGAATAAGTCAGAGGGCAGACAAAACCTCAAAAATATGGCGCAGCACGCCAGTAAAACAGAACTCAAAACTGAATACTTACTCAGATTTTACGTAGGATCGCAGTTTTAGCGGAAAAATATCACAAGATTTAGAGGCGAGACTTATTCTACAGCCTCGTTAGGCCCAAAAACGATAAGGAGGTACCTTTGATGTGTCAATTTAGCAGAAGTTTAAAAGCTGTGGGAATTATCAGCTTATTCATCATTTGCACAAAATCTGTTATTGCTGCAAACGCGATTCATTTTGATGACTATGCACATAGATTAGGGGCAGTGGAAATCGTTACTCTACAAATTCCCAAGAATGTTATTTCCCGCAATGACAGTATTGATTTAGTCGAGAAGGAATACATTGAAAATACGTTAGAAATTTATTCTGCATTTTTCGACTATCATCTTAAATTTGATGAAAAAGACATCATTGATATCTCAAAAATTGAATTTGATGTACAAGAATCAAAAGATGGAAATCTTTTTATCTTTCATGATAAGAATTTCGAACGTTTTTTCAAAAAATTTAGTGGAGTACATAAGACTGGGCTAATAGAATTAGATTCACCTTCTATAAAAAGACTAAGATATCCAAATGGTGAAATTATACCTGAATTGAGTGATATTCTAGATTTAACGATAGAGTATTTGAGAAAAATCCATACTAGCAGTTTCAAGCCAAAGAAAAACAAAATTAAATTCTATGTTGAAATAAAAAGAATGAATAGAAGTAATGATTTTGGTTGGATGAAACTACTAAAACAACTAAGTGAATTCGAAAAACAACTGTCATATGAAAGCCTTAATTACCTGAATATCACGTGCTATGTATATAGTAAGAAGGTTTTTAATAAGTACGTTGTAAGTTGGGATCGTTGGAAAGAACTAAATACTAAGGCAGGAAGTAATATTAAATTGGAAATTGGATGGCGGCTGTACAACATATTTTATTGATTAAGATTCAAATAAATAACTGTCCTGTGAAACCCTGTTTTATATAACGCTTTAGAAAAAACTCTTCTTTATTTTTTGTTGTTTCTGATTTTGAAATTTGCAAGATTACACGTTCAGTCTTCTTCACAATTCTATTTCGATTTTGTTTTTCATAACTCCCAGAATAATTCAACTTCCAAAAATGGAGGAAAATATTATGATTCGAAATACATGCATACTAGGTTTTCTTCTTTTAGTAGTTTTAAGTGGTTGTGCTCCAAAAACTACTAGAGAAGTAATAACACGCCCATCTGCTCCACGTGAATTTGTTGAATTTTACGCAACTACCCCTATATATTTTGATGATGGTATGGCTTGGGTTAAAGGAGATCCTGTAAACGAAACTGTATTAGGTGATGTCTATAAAAAGGAATACCAAACAATGCAGATTGATGAGAAGCAAATAAAAGTTTTCCGCTTTATCAGACAAGGTAGGCTTTATTCCAACAAAATACCCGATACTAATATAGTAAAACCAGGAAGTGAGAACTCCATTATAAATCCTACTCGTTCACGTATAGAGAACTTTGAATGGAGCTTAAATGCGGATTTTAGTTTAGTCTCAGCATTGGCTGGTAAAGCCGAGGGTGTAACAAAAGTTAAAAGGCAATACGAACTTAGTGGTATTTACACTTTTTTGGAGAATGAATTAGTGCCGAAGCCAGTTTACTGCAATAGCAATGATGATTACTGGTATGTCAGTGCAATTCACGTAGGCTCTCTTTCGTATAATGGAATCATTCAAATGAAATTTTCATCTGAATTCCTTGGGATGAAAGGAAATGAAATAGCGATGGAATCTGTATCTTCACTAGATGACCTTAAAACCGGAGGGCTTGTTTTAAAATTTTCAACCATCAAGGATGCCTGTCAGGCTGCGCAAGACGAAAATAAATCACTCAGAACATTCAATTTAGAAAACAAAGTCAAAAAATTTGAAAAATCAAGAGATCTAGCAATAGAAAAAGGCTTTGATACTGAGTCGCATTGGACAGTACTGAATAGATAGAAGTTGACCGATCCCCATTTTTAATATTCTATCTTATTTTGATTTATTCAAAGCACTCTAATCAAAGCCTAACGGTTGTTTCCAGCGGTGTTGAGGCTGTAGAAAAAGTCTATTTTGAGTTTAAACATAAGTTTTTTTCGCATCGAGAAGCCTGTTAAATCAATTTGGAAGTGTAAATTAGTCCCAGAATTTACGTAGCAACGCGTTTTTTAAACAAATTTTGGAGATCT
>JAHJTV010000056.1 GCA_018829445.1 bacterium | reverse complement strand
TGCCAACGCTGAACCTACTGTATTTCGATTAAGATCAGATAAGTCTGCCAGTTTCAAACGATCCAGTCCGGCTTGCCTGGAAAGTTGTGTCAGGTTTTTTCCAATCTCCTGCAGCAGAGCTTCTATTGGTGCATTCTGAGATATCTGCATAGTTTATTAGGTATTTGGTTTAATATTTTGATGATATGCATAGTTTAATAGGCAAATGTAGCTATGTCAATAACAATTCCATTCTATGCATAGTTAAATGTGCAAGAAACATCAAATCAACCACAAATGCATAAGAAATTATGCATTTTTCAATCGAACTCTGGGGGCAGCAGGTTGAGATGAGAGCAATTAATCCCCCAAATATTATTAGAGAGGCGGAAATCTGGGTGTCACTGAGAGATTCATCAATAACGTTGTTACAGACTGGCATCTCAATTGAGAAAATGAATTCCAGCAAAGTTTTTTATCTCATTCGGTGCACCTTTTAGTCTTGGATTTTTGGTAAATGATAGATGCTGACCGGGAACCATTCCTTTGCCCGTTTTTTCCGATAGAACTCAATAAAAAAGGAAATATCAAAATGAAAGACCTGCCTCGGTTTTTTTAATGTATTGATTGACAGTAAGCCATCAGGTAATAATTAAAACATCTGGAGATAAATTCGTCACAAATGTCTGAGCGGAGGACGGCATGATTGCTGTAATTCAAAATTGGTTGCTACAGCTTGGTTTAAATGTTGAGTACACCGAGCTATTGTCAAAAGGTCTTGGTTTTTTATTGGTTGTTGTTCTTGCTTTCATTGCAGATCGGATTACCAAACAATTTCTCTTGAGGGGAGTCGCTCGATTGGTGGCTAAAACGAAATCCGATTGGGACGATGCACTACAGAAAAGAAAGTTCTTTAATCAACTTGCACACGTTATACCGGCTGTTGTTTTATATTTGCTGATACCATTGACGTTTGGTACAAAATCAAGAATCGTATTTTTCACACAAACTGCCTTGGTGATCTATCTGGTGGTTTTGGCGGTGTTGATTGTTGGTGCTTTACTAAACGCTTTCCACGATATCTATAATACCTTCTCCGTCTCGCGACAAATTCCCATTAAAAGTTTTATTCAGGTTGCTAAACTAATCACCTATTTTATCGGGGGTATTTTTATTGTTTCACTTCTGATCGATAAAACCCCCGTCTATCTGATTAGCGGCCTGGGAGCCATGACAGCGGTGATTATGTTTATCTTTAAGGATGCCATCCTGGGATTTGTGGCCGGAATTCAACTATCAGCCAATAAAATGGTGACAATAGGCGACTGGATCGAGATGCCAAAATATGGAGCTGATGGCGATATTATTGAGATAGGACTTACCACCGTAAAAGTGCAGAACTTTGATAAAACCATTACCATGGTTCCGACTTACGCCTTAATCAGCGAATCGTTTAGAAATTGGCGTGGCATGAAAGAGTCTGGCGGTAGAAGAATAAAACGGGCGATTCACATCGATATCAATACGATAAAATTTTGCAGTGATGAAATGATCGATCGATTTCAGAACAATCAGTATATTTCCAAGTATATTCAAACCAAAAAAGTTGAATTGGAAAATTATAATAAGACTATTGAAGGGACCAGCCAGATCAACCGCAGACGACTAACAAATGTTGGGACGCTCAGGGCTTATCTTGTGAACTATCTGATGAATCATCCATCGATCAATCACGACATGACTTTTTTGGTACGGCAGTTAAAACCCACGGAGTATGGACTGCCAATTGAAATCTATGTTTTCTGCAGGGATAGTGAATGGACGAAATATGAGGCGATTCAGGCAGATATTTTTGACCATATCTTGGCAATTGTCCCGGAGTTTGACCTGAAAATATTTCAGAATCCGACCGGTAGTGATTTTAGGGAGTTGGTGGGCCAGGGGGGAAAAAGGGGTCAATAAACCACAATCAAGGGTGGGTTATTCTAACTGTAATTGACATTTAATCTGAATCCAGATAATCGGTTTCTTTGTTGTCTGAGAACCGATAAAGTATGAGAAAATAGAGTACTTGATCTTCCCGGTAGAGAACTCTCCAACACTATTTGGAGTTATATTGCATTAATGGCTCTGCTTTTCGGCATTCAAACGATTCAATGCCACCACACTGCCCATAATCAATAATCCACCGGTCCAGAATCGCCAGGAAACAGGATCGCCAAGAAAGACGATTCCAACTATCGCAGTGAATATCACTTCGCTGGACATAAAGACGCCACCTTCCCAACCTCGGCAATAGAAGAAGCCCTGGTTCATTAACAATTGTGCGGAAACCGAAGAAAAAATAATTCCCAGGATCATCACCCATTCAACTGAAGTGGCTGGAAGGATTGGATCAGCCGCAAACATGGGAAAGGTTACCAGAGCTCCCATGGTACAAAAGTATAGATAGATAATTACCGGTCCGTTCTTCTTCCGTAGGGAACGAATCAATGTCACGGTAAGACCGGCAAACACACCCGCTAATAATGCAAGCAGCTGTCCGAAAAAATCTTCCGACATCCTGAAGTCCAGCAACATACCGACACCTACGATTACGATCATCATACAAACGATTTCCGGTTTACCAAGCCGCTCTTTGAAAATCAAAAAGGAGGCGACGGCTGAAAAAACCGGAAAGGTGTAGAAAATGACCAATGCCGTGGAAACAGGGAGAATACGAATAGCGGTTATCAAGGAGATAAAAGCAATAGATCCGACACACCCCCTGATTATAAGTAATCGGGTATTATCACCTCGATATGGATTGGTTTTTCGGCCGAAGACAGCTAGCAGCACCAGAACTCCTCCCATAAATCTGAAAAATCCGATATGCCAGACAGTGTATTCTGGTCGCATCAGTTTTACCATCAGGTTCAGAGCGGTAAATAAAAGGGCTGAAGACAGCATAAACAATGGACCTGCCAGCGCGGCATCCAGCTTAATCTTTCTCTGATTGTTTGGCTTCATTTTCCTCTATGTGTTGAGATTTAACCAAGATTACATGAGACTTTAAAATTTATGCAATCTAAATTCACTATTTCGAAACTGATAATCACTGTGATGAACAGACAATAGGGAGTTGTTTTTGATAGCTCAAAAAAAATCAGTGGCAATCAGCCATCAATTTATGTTATCACATTAATTCCTCAACGCTTATCAAGCAAGGACTAGTATAAGTATTGGGACATATTCTTTAATGCTCCACTATTTATACGGAGAGAACAATTTCATATAAAGCACCTATCCGGTTTATCCGGGTCAGGATTAATCCAATACTTGATCAATCATCACTATTAATTTATAAAGGGGTATCCAGCTAAATCAGACAATTTTTCCGGGATTAATTATGAGTGAAGGCTGTTCTGCAGAGCTTGTTTTTTTGAAAGACTATGTATTGGTAGAGCTTATAGGTCGACTTACAGTCGATATGGTTCTTGATATTAGTAAGAGAATGATCGTTTCGGAGAAGTATATCCCCGGTTTTCCTCAAATTTGGGACGTCACCCGGGCAGATATGTCCAATATCGACGGAAACATGATCGAGCAGGGGGCGGAAAAACTCACCGAGATCTGGAAGGATCTGAAATACAGCAGGGTGAGTCTGGTCTCGGAAAACCCCATCAACCTAAGTTCACTGGCTCTGCTTAAGGAGTGCTACGAAATCGGCTACCACATGGTGGCCGTCTGTGAATCTATCCCCGAAGCCGAAGCGTGGGTGTTAACTGCCGGTTCATGATTCATCCGGAGAGATCCTTGAGAAATGCATCGCATCTGCATTCCGGGTCAATCTCACGGTTCCGGGATCATTTTTTTTGGTGACGGCTTTTTTAAGTGAAGTCGGATCGCTTATCAGCGATTATTTGTCTCAGTTTTAGAAATATTAAATTGTCTTTTCGATTGAAAATTAGTTTTCCAAAATCACCTGATTCATTTCCAGTTCTTTTATCATCATCCAACTTTTAACTCTTCATTGGATGATTTTATGAGCTGGTCTTTTTTTGTCCGGGTCATTTTCTTGATCTCCAGTTCTCGTTTGCTGGCGGTGCTCCTTGAATGACCTTCCTCTACATATACCAGCTCTTCAGGTTTGCGCCCCCGGAAATACTTTGCTCCATTTCCGTTTTGGTGATCTTTGAAACGCTTTTCAATGTCGTTGGAGATGCCTGTGTAGAGAGTGTTATCAGAACACATGATAATGTATACTATCCAGTTCATATTGGTATTGGGCAATCTGTAGAATAACTTAAGAACAGAATTTGAAGTCTAAATAGAACAAGGCAACAGGTAGATCCCTTTCTTCATCTACAAAATGTCAAAATGAAAGACGTGACCCCGTTTTTCTTCTTTGGGAAGGCGGGTAAATCCTGTAATCCCATTATTCATAAGACTTTAAAACCGATCAGGGTGTCGTTTAAAACCGTTTCGAGTCCGTTCAAGCCCATCCGAGAACGTTATTTTGTTACTCTACTGTTACTCGGATTTGGGTGAAAAGTTTGAATAGCCTCAGGGATTATGGCTAATTTTTTTTACATCTGAGACTTAACATTTCCATGTAGACTCAGCATTGTCCGGTTAGAAATTTGCATCTGCTCGTAGGTTGGGCTACTTGTTGCCCAACATTGCTTTCTATTGATGGGCAACAAGTAGCCCATCCTACATTTTCTAAACAAGAAATAGCTAAAGTTAAAGTAATGGCGTCTTTGTACATTCCATTATTTTGAAAGCCGTTTCTCATTATTGTTGCAAAAACCTAACCGGACATTACTGATGTAGACTGAAACTTCCTTTCTAGAAAACAAATTATTCTCAAACCAGTTCTTCAGTAGACGTTTAGCTTCTCAGATCTTCAAATGATTCTATTCTCTCCAGCCCGGCATCTTTCCAACGTTTCATGTGCTTTTTATCAAATGAGGCTATGTACTTTATATTGTGTTTTATAGCACTTGTTCCCATTACTGCATCCGTAAAATCAACATTTTTATCAAGGTATGAAATAAGTGCATCTGGAAGAATATCCCCATTGATAACTGTTATGCCGGGAGTCCGGTAAAGATTGCTGATCTTTTCGACGATGCTTTTTCGATCAAGCTCATAAAACGAGTCCATTACCCAAACCATTTCGCAAATTACGACCAGATCGGTGGTCAATTCAAGATCACCGTTGACTGCAGCCTCTACTAATGTTTTTGCTTTTTTTGCTTGAGTAGGAATATCGTCCAGATAATATCGTAAAAGAAAATTTGTATCGAAAAAGATCTTCATCATTCTAAGACCTCTCTCCAGCTATTTTCTTTCTGATTGCCTTTCGGATGTCATTCAAATCGGCTTTATGAGTATCAATATTTTTCATGAATCCAAAATCATCCAACATGTTTTTTTGGGCTGGTTTAATCAAAATCCCTCCCGATGATTTTTCATAAATGACCTTATCACCAGGCTTTAAATTCAACTCTTCTCGCAATGAAACCGGAATCGTAACCTGGCCTTTGGGAGTAATTGCATATGCTTTCATTTTATTCTCCGTAATAATCATTACCTTTTTCAATAATAGTAATACTTATTGTGTTTGTCAAACCGAGCTACTTAGGTTTTGTCCCAACAGAAATACAGTTTCCGAGGAATGCTTGGAAACTGTATTTCTGATTAAGTTACTTGACTTTTCGATGGATAATGACATCTGAATCCATCTGCTATAGAAATGGGGTTTCAACTTGGTCAAACCCCCAAATTTGAGGGAGAACAGGAACACCCTCTTCATTTAGAGTCGAATCTGATTCGATACCGAACCATATTTTATTGGTTTTTTCTATGATAGTTTTTTCGTTTTCTGTTGGAGTCAGCAAGGTTTTGTTAATCTCTTCTGATTTCTTAAGTTCAGCAATTCTATCTAACAATGGTCAACCAGTTGTTCCAATGAAACCCATTATTAAAGGGATGGGGTTGGCTTGGCATCATCAAAGCCTGAAAATTCAAGCCTGTGGAAGGTATCAACATATGATGATACCCTTGCAGACTCCTGGTGGACTGCAAGAAATGCTTTGTATTCCGATGAACAAAATCAATGGGTGGCTGTATTCTGTTAACCCGAAAAAAGTGAAACCGGAGTTGAGAGACAAAGTGATTTTGTATCAGGAAGAATCATCACAGGTGCTTTTTGAATACTGGAACAACGGAAAGGCTGAAAACCCGAGGCAAGGCAACAGAATTGGCTATTTTGAAAAGAAAAGCCGGGAATTTCGATCTCTCAAGACTATTGCGAAAGATAAAGGGCTCAATAAAAAAGAGGCTATTCGATTTGCTGCTGAAAAAATGACAGATCGTTATGGAGATCCGGAGGGGGTGTTTGATGTCTCTTATTTGTTAACTTGTGAATTGGGGAGTAAACCGGAAGATGTTCAGCTCTTTTTCGATACCATGGATCGCTTATTGTTGTCCGGAAAAGTGTTGGATCATAATAATAAAGTAGAAAAGATATGGATTCATATGCCCACAGCATTGAAAACCATTGAAGAGGAAATTGGTCAAAGCTTCGACGAAGCGTCTCTGCACAGTCAAATCAAATTAAGCGATCGCAACATCGAGCAGAAAGATGCAAAACGAAGCAAAGTCTTCAAAAAACCGATCCGTGCCTGGGCATTTAGTAACTTGAGAGTTTAGGTTTCTCTGTCATGCCGGACTTGATCCGGCATCCAGCGTTTTGAAATAATTATGGATTCCGTATCGAGCACGGAATGACAACATATCAGCTTTCTATAGTCTTAAATTTCAATAAATTATATA
>JAHJTV010000055.1 GCA_018829445.1 bacterium | reverse complement strand
GGACCTCTTGTAAACATGGCTTCAGTCGGTACGGTATTTATCCCATGGATAGTACACGGCGGCAAGGTAGTCCTTCATCACCCTTTTGAACCGGCTGTCTTCATCCAGCAGATCATTCAGGAGAAAGTTAATTACACCCTTCTGGTTCCAGCTGTTGCTAATGCCATTGCCAAACACCCCCTGGTGGATCAGATCGATTTGAGCTCATTGCGCTGCATTACAGTTGGATCTGCCCCACCCTCTCTTTTTGCCATGCAGGAATTTAAGAAACGATGGAATGTGGATACCGGAAATACCTGGGGACAAAATGAGGGTACAGGAATAGTTTCAGGGCTTATGGACACACCGGAAATGGAAGTTCGTGTGGACCATTTTCCCCAGTTTGGAAAAGCGGGTTCAAGCTGGAAAACCAATGCCAGCAAATTCATTGAAGTCAAAATCATCGATGTTGAAGAAAACGAGCTCACAAACGTGGGAGACGTAGGAGAACTTGTTTACAAGGGACCCGGTGTTATTGCGGGTTACTATAAAAACCCGGAAGCGACGCGAAACGCGTTTACCAAAGATGGTTTCTTTAAGACCGGTGACCTGTTTCAAATCAGGGAGAACAATTACATCTCATTCTACGAGAGGAATAAAGACATTGTTATTCGGGGAGGATATAACATCAGTTCCCAGGAAATTGAGAATTACCTCATGTCTCATCCGAAAGTTCAGGAGATTGCTGTGGTCAGTATGCCCGATGAGATCCTGGGTGAGAAAATGTGCGTCTATGCTGTCCCTATGAACAATGAAAGCCTCACACTGGAAGATTTGACTTCTCACATGGCTGATCTCGGAATAGCCAAGTACAAGTTTCCGGAGAGACTTGAAATCATCAACATGATTCCCAGGAATCCGGTGGGGAAAATCCTGAAAAATGAATTGAGGGAGGATATCCGTAACAAGTTAACCCCGGGCTAGACAAACCTGCCAGGCAGCTTTGTCACAGGGAAAAAACAACGCTTTTCCACCCCGTCTTCCCGGACTTGCAAGCTGTCTCAAAATACAAAAAGGTGGATCCGCTTCGCTTGGTCCACCCTACAAAGGAAGTGACGTTACCCAAACTTATTTTGCAAGCACTTCCAGTAAAATCTTGTTAACCTGATCTGCTTCAGCATAAGGCACTGAATGTGAGGCACCCTTGATGGCAAATATTTGAACGTGTGGAATATACTGTTTCACCTGATCAGTTCCGGCAAATGGCACTGATTTATCTTCCGTTCCCCAGATTGCATAGGTTGGAATCCCCTGTTTTCCTGCTGTGGCATAATCTAAGGAAAGATCAGACATGGGATAATTGCGCATTGTCGATAGAATGGATGGCAGGTATCCCTTAAAACGAAACTGCTCCTCAAAATCAGTCAACATGGTTGGTGGAGATTTCCCCGCTGCGACTTCAGCCCTGATATCAGCAACCATCGCTTCCTTGCCAAATAGAGCCATCAGCCAATCTCCTAAAACCGGCGCTAATACCAGTGCCGCCAATCCCGAGTATTCAGGAATAAATCCGGCTGGAGCAATAAGCACAACCGATTTGACTTTTTCGGGATGTCTGGCAACAAAACCGGTCACCACCCCTCCGCCCATTGAATATCCTATCAGCGAGATTTTCTTTTTAACCTCAAGAGCATTGAGAAGGTTCAGCAGCTCCCTGTCATACAGATCGGCATCATATCGTATATCCGGTCTGTCAGAAAATCCCCGGCCATAATGATCAAAAGCCAGTACCCTGTATCCACCTTCAACTAAAGCTTCAACATTCTGATTCCAGACAAACTTGGGTGTTGATAGTCCATGCACTAGCACCACAATATCGCCACCCTCATCCCCTTTCCAGTAATAGCTGATGAACCCATCTTCCAGTTCGACAAACTCTCCTTGGAGCGTTTGTCGGACTTCAGGCGTTAAAGGGTTTAATCCGGATTGGGATACCCAATAACTGATGATTATGCCGGCAAAAACCAGAGTAAGAATTAATAAAACTGCTATAAATATCTTTTTCACGTTAGCCTTTAAAGAAAAATTAAGCCAAAAGCGTTTAGATGAAGGCAGATTCGTCACAAAAAGTTTCCCTAAAAATCACTAACGCGTTTTCAGAGTGACGTAATGGCCGGTGAATAACTATTGAGGTTTTATCTCTATTTACCAATTGTGAAAAGAGTTTTTTTTGCTTCAGCAAGCAACCGGGGCGGATGACTAGTCAAAGTTAAAAAAATAGGGTAACCTTTCCATGTAATTTTACCCTATTTCGGGCAATTATATTGATTAAACTCCGATTATTCACCAAGCTATTTTCATGAATAAGTTGATAACCAGAGAAGAGTTAAAACATTTTATTCTGAATTCCTTCTCCATTAGCGAAAGAGAATTTGATCGTCTATTAGATGAAATTCATGCCTTTTATGAGTTAGAAGTTCATGAATTTATACAACAAAGACATTTTCAGCTGAAGAAAGAAGGACTCAATAACAGCACCATTTATTCACTGATTCAGGATGAAATGGATCAAAGACGGTTTAAGGCGGGCAAGATGTCCATTCGGCAGATCAGACGTGCTATTTACGGATAAAAACAGGAGAGAATCATGTGTGGAATCATCGGATACATTGGCAATAAAAACGCAGTCCCGATATTAATGGAAGGTTTGAAGCGATTGGAGTATCGTGGATATGATTCTTCCGGCATCGGCTTGATAAACAGAAAAAAACTGTCCGTACACAAAAAAGAGGGGAAAATATCGGTTTTGGAAAAAACCCTCTCCAAAACCATCCATGGCAAATCCGGAATAGCTCATACCCGTTGGGCAACACACGGTCAGGTGAATGATATCAATGCCCATCCTCAAGTTTCCGCCAATGGGAGAATAGCCGTGGTTCACAATGGGATCATCGACAACTACTCATCACTCAAAAGCAGGCTCACCAGTGAAGGATTTAAGTTCCAAAGTGAAACCGACACCGAAGTGATCGCCCATCTGCTGCAAAAATACTACACCGGAGACCCAGAAGAAGCCGTGCAAAAAGCGTTGGCACAACTTGACGGAACATATGGCTTGATTATCCTCTTTCTTGATCATCCTGATATCTTGATTGGCGCAAGAAATGGTAGCCCCCTGGTTGTTGGCGTGGGTGAAAAAGAGATGTTACTGGCATCGGATGTTAACGCTTTGATAGCCCATACCAGGCAGGTATTTTATGTTGAAGACAGGGAAACCGTTCTTATCACCAAGGATTCCTATAAAACAGTTAACATGAATAACTCAGTTGTCAGCAAACAGATTGAGAAGATTGAATGGGAAATGGCTGAATTCGAAAAAGGGGATTTTAACCATTTCATGTTAAAAGAGATATTTGAACAACCGGAAGTGATCAGGCGATCCTATGGTGGTGGTGGCAGGCTGCTGCCGGGGTTCGGAACCGCAAAGCTGGGAGGACTCAATATTGAGAAAAGCGAGTATTTTGATATAGATAATATCGTAACCATGGGAATGGGGACGGCTTATTATGCTGCCATGATCGGGGCTTATCTTCTGGAAAACATGGCTCGGATTCCGACAGTGGCCGAACAGTCATCAGAACTGAGATACCGAAATACCATTGTCCGAAAAGGCACTCTGTTCTTTGCTGTCAGTCAATCAGGGGAAACCCTGGATACACTCACTGCCATGCGGGAAATACAAAACCGGGGTGGTCGGGTACTGGGCATCTGTAACTCAGTAGGCTCCACCATAGCCAGAGAAAGCGACGGGGGGGTATATATTCATGCCGGTCCCGAAATTGCGGTTGCCAGTACCAAAGCGTTTATTTCACAAGTCTCGGTCTTTTTTTTATTAGCTCTTATGCTGGGTCGAATGCGTGATATTCCAACATCTGCCGGTAAACAATATATTTCCGAGTTAACCGCCATTCCCGATAAAATATCCGAAATCCTTGAAAAAGCCGATGAACTGAAAACACTGGCTAACAAATACAAACACTATAAAAACATCCTGTTTTTGTCCCGCGGCATTAATTACCCGGTGGCTTTAGAGGGTGCGTTGAAGCTTAAGGAGATCTCATATATCCATGCCGAAGGTTTTTCAGCCGGCGATATCAAACATGGCCCCATAGCCCTGGTGAACGAAGAAACCCCTTCACTTTTTATCGTCACTAAAGGAGAGACGTTTGATAAACTGCTGGGAAATATGGAAGAGATAAAAGCCAGGAAGGGAAAGGTTATTGCCATCTCTAACAGTGAAGACAACAGAATCAAAGACTTGTCGGATGACTTCTTCCTGATTCCCGAGTCGCATGAGATGGTGTCACCCCTGTTAACCGTAATTCCTTTGCAGTTGTTTGCCTATTACATTGCCGACGCCTTGGGAAAGGATGTGGACCAACCAAGAAACCTTGCGAAAACGGTAACAGTGGAATAGAAGATCAATAATGATTAGGTGAGAGATTGTTACCCCAAGGACAACAGTTTCTCACAAATCTCTCCGGAGATCACTTCCTGGTTCTTGTTATTGCAACGGATGGTAAAATCTGCATGCTTTTTGTATAGGGGATACCGTTCCGAAAAAAGATCTTCAAAGGTCTGGTCATCCCTCATGGCGATCCCTCTGGTTTTAAAATCGACGATTCTCCTGTTAATCTCTGCGAGGGTTACATCTAAAAAGACAATATAAGAGGACTTCTTGAGGTGCTCCATTGCTTTTTCACTGTAGATTGCACTACCACCTGTTGCTATGACATGCCCAATATATCCGGTGGAATAGATCACCTCCTCTTCAATTTTCCTTAACTCAAGATAACCTTTTGTATCAACAATTTCCTGCAAGGCATCTCCGTATTTAACCTGGATTAACAGGTCGGTATCTATAAAATCCAACGCAAGTTTTTTTGCCAGAAGTACACCGATGGTACTTTTCCCGGCACCGGGCATACCAACTAATACAACGTTTGTCTTCCCCTCAATACTCGAAAATCTTTTCATGATCCCTCAGCTGTTACGTTTCAAACGCTCACAAAGCAAGATATTTGCGCATCACATCAAATCTGTCAATATTAATTCATGTAATAAACAAAATTAAACATCCACATTGACATATATATCAATTTCTATCATATTCAGTATCATAACAGCATAAAAATAAGGGCTATCAGGAAAATATCGATCAAACATTTCCAATCTAACTCAGATAAACCGGATAAGTACCCTAACAAATTATTTTCTGCCAAAACTGCAGAAAATAATTTATAAGATACTAATAACACAAACCTTATTAATCATGAAAATAGACGACCTGACAGTTTCAATTATCAAGCACTTAAGAAATGGAAGGGTTCGCTTTAAAGAAATAGCGGATCAACTGGCTATTGCTGAAGGCACCGTGCGATCCAGGGTGAAAAAGCTGCAAGAGGAGGGAATAGTCGAGATCACCGGTTTGATCAACCCGGAATTGGTGCCGAATCGGAGTATAGTCTATATCGGCGTAAAACTGAGCACAATTGAATTGGTAAAAAAAGGCGAGGAGATCAGCAAAGTTAAAGGCGTTATCTCGGTCGGTGTTGTTACCGGACGGTATGACTTGATATTAACGGTCGCTTTAAAAACAGGATTCGGGCTGTTGGAATTCTACACCCAGGAGCTCTCAAAGGTGGATGAAATTCAATCTGTTGAGGCTTTTGTCGTTTATAAGTGCTACAATATTAAGATTCCTTGCGATGAAATCATCGCCTAGTCCGGTCTGATATTTTTACACCTTTCCTCCCGTGAAACCTATTATAATGAGGAAGAATATATATGCAAACAGAATCTAAACATACGCCACTTTTCGGTTATCATGAGCAGCAAAATGCTAAAATCGGTGATTTTGGTGGGTATGAGATGCCGTTATGGTATCCCACTGGCCCAAAAAAAGAACACCTTGCTGTTATTCAAAAAGCCGGCATTTTTGATACCAGCCACATGGCGGCCATTACCTTAATAGGGAAAGATGCTTTTCAACTGCTTCAGCACTGTTTTTCCAAGGATCTCAATGCCTGTATCGGTCTTTCAAAAACTCCGATTCAGGAAGGGAAATGCGTTTATGGTGTTTTTCTAAATGAGAAAGGCGGTGTCATTGACGATTCGCTGGTGTATCAAGTGGGGACAGATCAGTTTATGGTGATTGTTAATGCCGGAATGGGTGCTGCAGTAGCCGATCATCTCAAGCAAAACCAAGGGGCTTTTGAAACCACAATAGAAGATCTTACCGATCAATTAGGCAAAATTGATGTGCAAGGCCCGGCTGCCGGAAAAATTATTGAGAAAATTATCCAAAACCCCGAGTCCGTTCTGGATAAATTTCCCTATTTTAACTTCAAAGGATATTTTAATGCGGATGCCTCCGCCATCTGTGATGTAAAACTGGCAAATGGAGTTCCAATCCTGCTCTCTCGAACCGGTTATACCGGAGAATTTGGATTTGAGATATTTGTGAAAAAAGAACACACTGTTTACCTCTGGGATCAGATTATCAGTGCCGGGCAGGAGTACGAAGCCTTAACCTGCGGACTTGCCGCCAGAGATTCCTTGCGAGCCGGGGCGGTTCTTCCTCTCTCTCATCAGGACATTGGGGATTGGCCTTTTTTAGGTCACCCCTGGCTTTTTGCCCTGCCATATGATGAATCCCTAGAAACATTTACCAAAGAGTTTATTGGTTCACAAGCCCTGTTAAATCTGGCGGTATCAGAATATACCTCCGCATTTGCCGGTTATGACCCTCGAAAGGTAATTCCGGGAGAAGACACGGAAGTGGTTGATGAATCAGGCCACACTATTGGCACTGTCTTAACCTGCGCTACAGACATGGCAATTGATAGACACGAGGATACAATCTACAGCATAGTCAGCGAGGATTGTCCCCATAGCATGAAATTCAGGGGACTGAGCTGTGGGTTCATCAAGACCGGTATTCAGCTTACAGTCGGGTCGATTGTCTACTTAAAAGGGAATAACCGGAAACTCAAGGTTGAAATCAGGAATGATATTCGACCGGCTCGCACGGCCAGAAAAGCCATTAAAAAAATGTTATAGTTATTTCACCCCGATTATCGATTATTGTACAACGATATTCCTTAGCCAGGAGATTAAATGAGATACCTACCTCATACAAAAGAGGATATTGCAGAAATGCTGGAGGTTGTGGGAGAGAAAAAACTGGAAGATTTATTCTCTTGCATTCCCGCAGATTGCCGTCTGGAGGACAATCTTGATCTTCCAGATCCTTTAACCGAGTGGGAGCTAAACGATCATATGCTCACCCTTTCCCAGTCCATGAATTGTGGTGATCCTAAAATGGCTTTCATCGGAGCAGGCAGTTATAGCCATTATATTCCGGAGACTGTGAATTATCTTCTCAGCCGCTCAGAGTTTTATACGGCTTATACACCCTATCAACCCGAAATAAGCCAGGGAACACTCCAGGGTATATTTGAATACCAGACCCTGGTCAGTCGATTACTGGAGATGGAAGTTGCAAACGCATCCATGTATGACGGGGCCTCAGCTCTCGCTGAAGCTGTTTTGATGGCTATTCGTATAACCAAAAAGACAAAAGTTGCCATCTCCAGCCTGATCAATCCCTATTACCGCCAGGTGATTTCAACCTATTTGTCCCCTACGGGGTATGAGATTATCGAGCTTCCCTATCTTGATTCCGGTAAAACTGATTTAAGTGACTTGGGAGACCTCTCAGAATTTGCAGCAATTGCGGTGCAATCCCCCAACTTTTTTGGTGTTATTGAAGACCTGCAATCAATTGGAGAGCAGCTGGCCAATGAAAAAACACTCTTCATCAGCTGTTTTTCCGAAGGCCTGGCATACGGACTTCTCAAACCTCCCGGTCAATTCGGAGTGGACATCGCCTGCGGGGAAGGCCAGAGTTTTGGAATTTCCCAATCTTTTGGAGGACCGGCCCTTGGCATTTTTACGGCGAAGCAGAAATACATGCGCAGCATGCCGGGGAGACTGGTTGGACAAACAACGGACGTCGAAGGAAAAAGAGGATTTGTGCTGACCCTGGCAACCCGTGAACAGCATATTCGCAGGGAAAAAGCGACTTCAAATATCTGTACGAACCAGGGATTATGTGCTATGGCAGCATCTATTTACCTGGCATCTGTCGGTGGAACGGGTTTGAAACAACTTGCCCAATTAAACCTGGATAAGAGTGAATATTTAAAAAATGAATTTCGTAAAAACGGGATCGAAATTCTCTTCGATGGCCAGACCTTTAATGAGTTTGTCATTCGTTTGCCCCAAGGATCCGAAGATCGCTACCAGGAGCTACGAAAAAAAGGTATTGTCCTGGGCGTTCCCCTGGAACCTCACTACCAGGAGCTTAAAGACTGCTATCTGGTTTGTGTTACGGAAACCGCTCAAAAATCTCACATGGATCTGCTTGTAAAGGAGGTAATACGATGAATGAACCCTTAAAACCAACCGGAATTGTCCAGGAAGAATTACTGTTGTGGGAAAAAGGTAGGAAAGGTAAGTGCGGTTATTCAATGCCGAAGCGGGATATCGAAAGTGCTTCTTGTGATGCCGCTTATACCAGGAATGAACTGGATCTGCCTGATCTGTCTGAAGTAGAGGTAGTTCGCCACTACACCAGGCTTTCTCAATGGAATTTCGGATTGGATACCGGTATGTATCCGCTGGGGTCCTGTACCATGAAGTATAATCCAAAAACCAACGATAAACAGGCTTCACTACCGGGATTCACGCAATCCCACCCCTTGCTGCCATTGGAATGTTCACAGGGAACCCTGCGGATGATGTATGAACTTGAGCAATATCTGATGGAAATCACCGGTATGGATGCAGTAAGTTTGCAGCCTGCTGCCGGAGCACATGGAGAACTGGCTGGCATGTTGATATTTTATGCCTATCATAAACATAAAAACTCTAAAAGAACCAAGATCTTGATTCCGGACACAGCCCACGGCACTAATCCGGCCAGTGCCGCCTTGTGCGGATTTAAATCCATCCCCATCAGATCAGGCGACGACGGTGTTCTTCATCCACAACAGGTTGAAGAACTGATGGATGATGAAACAGCCGGCATCATGATTACCAACCCCAATACACTGGGATTATTTGAAGAAAACATCAAGGAAATTGCCAGGATTGTTCATGCCAAAGACGGACTGGTATATGCTGACGGTGCCAACATGAATGCCATCATGGGCATGGTGAAGCCGGGTAAGATTGGAGTTGATGTTATGCATTTAAACCTGCACAAGACTTTCTCAACCCCCCATGGAGGGGGAGGCCCCGGCGCAGGTCCGGTCTGTGTCACAACATCACTGGAACCCTTTTTGCCCGTTCCCAGGATTATCAAAAAAGCAAATAAATATATGCTTGAAAATAATCTCCCGTTAACCATCGGCAAAATGCATGCCTTTTATGGAAACGTAGGCGTTTTAATCAGGGCATACTCTTATATACTGACAATGGGAGCTGAAGGTTTGAAAAAAGCCAGTCAGCTGGCTGTTTTAAACGCCAATTACATCAAAGAAAAACTTAAGGATGTGTTCTTCCTGCCCTATGATAAGCCCTGCATGCATGAATGCATTTTTTCAGACAGAAACCAGAAGGAACACGGTTTTTCAACTCTGGATATGGCAAAACGGCTGATTGACTACGGATTTCATCCCCCAACGATTTATTTTCCATTGATCGTAAGCGGTGCCTTGATGATAGAGCCGACTGAAACGGAATCCAAGGAAGATATTGATCGGTTTATCGAGGTTTTAAGAATAATTGCCAATGAGGGGATAACAGATTCGGAGATACTTCACCAGGCTCCTCAATTGAGCAAGTGTAGGCGTCTTGATGAAGTTCAAGCTGCAAGGAACCCCTGCCTTACTGGTTGCTAAGTTTATTTAACCCCTCCTCTTCAAGCCGTAGTCTTTCACAGGTCAGATTGACCTCTAGTCTGCGGCTTCTACCGATTCTGCATTCTTATCTTTTCTTTCTTTCCCGGAATTATCAGGCATGTGGCGAACGGCCGCTCAGGTACACAAAATTGGACTCAAAATTAGGCAAACCACACTTAATTTTTGCCACAAAAATCGGTACAAAATAGTAATATTCGTCTGAGAGGTGCGTCGTAGTTAAAGACATATCGATCATTTACAACAGAATGCAAATTATTATATCGAGCATTTGTTCTATCGATTGAATTTTTTTTTTGAAAATTTTCTTTACATATGGCAAAGGGTTGGTGTAGTGTTAGGTCGAATTAAAGTGTCGCCTTAGATCACCAAGAATAACAGTATCTTTAGGCTCTTAATAACGCATTTTTTGAGGAGGTTATGTCGTTGTTAACTATCTCAGATGTTACACTTACATTTGGCGGATTAAAAGCCCTGTCAGAAGTCAATATGACAATCACACAAGGTTTGATTACTTCCATCATTGGCCCTAACGGGGCTGGAAAGACAAGTCTTCTCAATTGCATATCCGGGTTTTATCATCCCACCAGTGGAGACATCTCCTTTGGAGAACATGATTTATCACTTACCTACTTTTCTCCACATCAAATTTCTGTTCTCGGTATCGCAAGGGCTTTTCAAAACCTGGAGCTTTTCAGGGGGATGTCAGTATTGGACAACTTATTGCTGGCACGTCATAAGAACCTAAAATACAATTTTTTACAAGCAGTTCTCTATTTCGGTAAAGCCTCTCGCATCGAGGCCGAGAACAGGGCTTATGTTGAGGGTGTGATAGAGTTCATGGAACTGGAGCCCTATCGAAATAAAATAGTGGGAAATCTCAGTTATGGAATTCAAAAACGGATAGAAGTCGCAAGAGCGCTCACACTCGGTCCGAAACTCTTATTACTTGACGAGCCCATGGCTGGTATGAACATTGAGGAAAAAGAGGATATGGTTCGTTTTGTTGTCGATATTCAGCAGGAAAGGGACATCACAGTCGTTTTAATAGAACATGACCTGGGCGTTGTCATGGACATATCCGATCAGATATACGTTTTGGATTTCGGGGAGCTGATTGGTTCAGGAAGACCGGAAGAGGTCGCAAATAACCCTAAAGTCATTGAAGCTTACATTGGAGAAGATTAATTGCCCATGGAAAACTCAGATCAGTTAGTTGAATTCACCATTCCCCAACTTTTGCGCTGGCGGACCAAGAAATCGGCAAGTAAAATTGCATTGCGAGAAAAAGATTTTGGATATTGGAAAGAATATACCTGGAAAGAGTACTATGATCACGTTCGAAAAGCAGCTTTAGGGCTGGAGGCACTGGGAATAAAAAAGGATAGTAAAATAGCACTCATCGGGGACAATATTCCGGAAATGCTTTTTATCGCCATTGGTGCCCAGTCATTGGGGGCAATCTCTGCAGGGATCTACCAGACGACTCTTCCTGAAGAGATCGCACAGCTAATCGACTATATGGATGTGACGCATGTTTTTTGTGATGATCAGGAGCAGGTAGATAAAGTCATTGAGATCAGGGATCAAATCCCCAATGTCAAAAAAGTGATATATGAAGATCCACGTGGAATGAGGAGTTACCGCAAAGATGATTGGTTTATTTTTATTAACGATTTATACAAGCTAGGAGAGGAGATACACAAGAAAGATCCACAGAGATTTACAGACCATGTTGATGAAGGTTCTCCGGATGATGTCTGCCATCTTTGTCTGACCTCGGGGACAACCGGTCTTTCGAAAGGATCGATGATGACCCACAGGAACTATATTAACATGGGGGTACAGTTATCCAAGGTTGATCCTTTGGAACCGACCGACGAATACCTGTCTTTTTTGCCATTTGCCTGGATCGGGGAACAGATGAACTCCTTCGGTGTCGCCATGGCGACCGGAATTACCATCAATTTTCCGGAATCCGTTGAAACTGCCATGGATGATCTGAAGGAGATAGGTCCGCATTTTATGTTTGGCGCGCCAAGAATATATGAAAATATCCGATCGCAGATCTGGTTAAAAATAGATGAGTCTTACCGTTTGAACAGAATATTCTACAATTTTTTTATTAAAGTGGGAGAAAAGGCTGCCTCATACCGCATGTTAGGCAAGAAAATGCCGACAGTATTACGCATAAAATCATGGTTTGGAACAAACATGGTTTTTCGTCCTCTCATTAATCAGATCGGTTTGCTTCGCCTAAGGAGAGCCTATACAGGCGGTGCCGCACTCGGACCTGAGCTGTTCACCTTTTACCAAGCAATTGGTGTGAACCTGAAGCAGATCTACGGCCAGACCGAAATAACAGGGATCGCCTACATGCATCGGGATGGTGATATAAGACCGGATACGGTGGGTTTCCCACTGCCGCAGACAGAATGTAAGATTTCTGAAAAAGGAGAGATTCTCTCACGATCTCCTTCAGTATGCGCTGGATACTACAAACTGCCGGACAAAACCAGGGAGGATTTTGCGGATGGTTGGCTGTGCTCGGGAGATGCGGGTATTATCGATAAAGAGGGTCATTTGGTAGTGATTGACCGTTTATCGGATGTTATGCACAACAATAAAGGTGAATTGTTTAGCCCCATGTTTCTGGAAAACAAACTGAAATTTAGTCCTTATATAAAAGAGGCGGTAATTCTGGGTGATAAAAAAGAGTTCGTTTCCTGCCTTATCAATATCGATCCGGTGATAGTTGGAAAATGGGCAGAAGGGCGCGGTATCTCCTATACAACCTTCATGGATCTTTCCCAAAAGCAGGAAGTCAAGGAACTGATGCACCGACAGGTACTTGATTTTAATAAAAATGTGGAGAAGGAGCATTATAAAATCAAGCGGTTTGCCGTTCTCTATAAATTGCTGGATGTTGATGATGGTGAATTAACTAAAACTGGTAAAATCCGCAGAAAATACGTCAATGAGAAATATGACACCATTATCGCGACACTTTATGATGAAGGCGTCAGCAAAAAAGTAGTGGAAGCTGAATTCGTCTATCAGGATGGTCAGAAAGCTATCGTCGAAACCGAAATAGAATACTTCACCATGGAATAGGAATAAGGGGGCGCATGAGTTATTTTTTTCAACTTGTTGTCAGTGGTATTGTCGTGGGTTCCATTTATGCTTTGTCTGCCCTGGGATTTGTCTTGATCTATAAGTCCAGTCGAGTACTAAATATGGCCCATGGACAGATAATAGCTGCCGGGTGTTTCATTACCTATGCATTAACAGTATGGGTCGGCATCCCGATTTACCTTTCTTTTCTGGCCAGTTTGGTTATCACCTTTTTTCTGGCCATGAGTGTTGAACGTATTTTCTTGAGACGCCTGATTGGAGAACCGATTATCTCAGTTATCATGGTAACGATTGGGTTGATGTCCATACTTGACGGTATTATTTATTTAACGCCATTTGGATCAGAAAACTTTTCCTTTCCCGAGTTTTTCCCGCCGGAACCCATCGCATGGGGGGGAGTTTCCATCTCCTGGACACAGTTAACAGGTGTCATCATTACGATTGTTCTCATTGGAGGGTTTTCCTGGTTTTTTAAGAAATCCACTATCGGGATTTCAATGAGGGCTGTCTCCGATGACCAACTGGCTTCCATGTCCATTGGTGTATCAGTTCCCAGGGTATTTGGACTTGCCTGGGCGACGGCTGGGCTTACAGCAGCCGCCGCGGGTGCAATCATTGGAAATATTACCGGCTTGAATTTCGACACTTTGCACTCCTTTGCCATATTTGTTTTCCCTGTGGTTATCCTGGGTGGATTGGATTCCATCCTGGGTGCTGTCGTGGCAGGTATTGTGATGTCTTTAATCCAACAATTTGCTAGTGGCTATCTTGATGGTAGCTTTGGTTTGTATGGGACAGCAGAGGTTCTTCCCTATATTATTTTGTTGGTTCTTTTACTTTTGAAACCACACGGTTTATTTGGAACACATGAAATTGAAAGGGTATAGGTTATGTCAGCGAATCGTTGGTTAGCAACCGGTAATTATTTCACCTCCTATAAAGAGGAACAGAGGATATTTTCAACAAAGCTGGATCGGGCAATATTTACGATATTTCTACTCAGCCTTTTCGTTTGGCCGCTTCTGTTTGAAACAAGCAGTAAAAATATGCTGGTAATCGACAATATCCTCATAGCCATTATTGCAGTACTGGGGTTGAATCTTCTTACCGGATTTGCCGGTTTGATTTCCATCGGACATGCAGCCTTTGTGGGAGTTGGAGCCTATACTATCGCATCCTTTATCAGGGTGATCGGAGATGACCATATACTGATAACCCATGCCTGGCCTTTAATGATACTGATAGCCGGATTTGTGGGTGCCATATTCGGGGCCTTTGTGGGGCTGCCGGCTTTAAGGTTGAAGCATCTTTACCTGTTGATGGCAACACTTTCCTTTCAGATTATATTTCAGTGGGTAATCAACTTCTCAACCTTTTTCAACCAGGGACAGACCATTTCAGTGGGACGAGTCTATTGGGTTACAGGTAAAGTAGTTAGAAATCAACATTATACTTTCTGGTATTATGTTATTCTTATCGTCATCATTATGTTCGGTTTTGGAGTACGCAATCTGTTGCGTACACGCTATGGTCGCTCACTGGTCGCAGTTCGTGATAATGATCGGGCAGCTGATGCTATGGGGATGCACCCCGGTTTTACAAAAGTCTATGCATTCGCTTTGGCCGGTTTTTTGGCCGGTGTTGCAGGTGCTTTACATGCCTACCTGTATCGCGGAGTAGGCTTTGAGTCATTTACACTCCACTATTCCATCGTTTATCTGGCAATGGCAATTGTTGGTGGAATGGGGACGTTAAACGGGACTTTCTGGGGACCGCTTGCAATCCAGGGGCTGGAACTGCAGGTTGAAAACCTGGCTGAAAAAGCAGGGGATTTTTTTCCTTCCAATATGAACCTTGCCACAGCACTTCGACCCTTAACATTTGGTCTGGTGATTGTGCTTTTCCTGATGTTTGAACCTCGCGGAATAGCAAATTGGTGGCGAATAGCACGCTCTTACGTTAAACTATGGCCGTTTCGTTACTGAGTTTATGCTGTGACAGGTTTGATTCACTATAACCTTTAAAAGAGGAGACTATATTACAGCTTGATTACATGTTAATACATTGAAATCAAAATGTCTTTAATTGATGAAATCAGTTTTTGTCCGTTTTTATTTTTAAGAATAAGGTTGTTTTAGCCAATTGGAGTGATATTGGCGTAGAAAAATTTCTTGAACAACATAGACACTATTTTTTCCGACTATTCAAACCAAACCAAAATAATTGGAGATTAAGATGAAAAACACAAAACTGGCATTGATTGGGGGTCTCTCCGCTGCTATTTTTCTGATTTTTTTAGTCGCACAAAATGTTTCAGCCGAAACATATGTGATTGGTTCTTCCATTGCCATCACTGGGCCAACGTCTGATGTGGGAAGCCCATATGCCAAAGGTATCGAGGATTATTGCAAGTTTACCAATGATGCCAATGTGCTTGGGAAAGACAGGGTTGAGTGCATCGTTCGCGATGATGCTTATCAGACTGCTAACACCAAGAGAAACTTTGAAGATTACATGGATCAGGATATGGTTATTTATCTCAACTATTCAACGGGCAGCACCCTCGGTCTTAAAAAGGATTTTGAAGAGGAAAAAATCCCGGTACTTCCTGCTTCCTTTCACGCCGGAAACCTGGATGAATCCAACTATATCTTCTTACCGATTGCCTCCTATTCTGAACAAGCAATAGGATTGGTGGAATATGTGGTAGCAAATCATAAAGAGGGAACTCCCAAGTTCGCTCTATTTCTCCATCCATCAGCTTTCGGGCGAGGTCCATTGGAAGATGTCAAGAAAGCTTTGGCAGCCGGTTTAAAAGCGGAATTGGTAGAAGTTGTGGAACATGGGAATGACCTGGATTATACAGCTACTATTACTCGGCTGTTAAGTAAAGGCGTCTCATATGTTATCAGTCAGACCGTTCAACCCCCGGTGGCAACCCTTTTAAAGGATGCCAATCGACTGGGTAAAGCGGCTTCTTCCTTTGGAGAAAAGGGAAAACTGACTTTCTTGGGTTGCCATTATGCTGGTGGTCCTGATCTCGTTGCTTTGGCCGGATCAGCAGCCGATGGAACCTTCTGGACAACATCCTATACAATGACAATCGAGCAAGGTGCGGAAGCTATCCCCATTCACCTGGCGAAAGCATATGGTAGGGATACAGATCTTGGTAAATCCCAGAATTACATGAACGGCATTATGGCTGCGCAGATTGCCATTGAAGCCATGAAGAGGGTGAAGGCAAAAGGTGGAAAAATATCAAAAGCATCACTTTACGATGAATTGAACCTCATGAATGGTGCCAATGCCTATTCACCTGGAACAACGGTGGGTCCGGTCACTTTCTCAAAAACAGACCGTGCAGGAGTAGATACTCTGCAGCTTTACCTGGCAACAGATGGTGTATTTCGTTCATATGGTAAGCCTTTTACTTCGGAATTCTACGGAAAAATAAAATAACCGGTTGAAGACCGATCTGCATGATATTGTCGTTCCCCAAAACACAGGGGACGACAAGTCAGCAATCTTTGTTACCTATTAACTGCCTAACTGTCCGCCGATGAAGGCTCGGCAGCTGGCAACCGCCAGGTGATTGCTATTAAACCCTTAAGCCAAAAAAGGAAGTGGTGGATAAGGTTAAAAATTTGTTGGAAGTCAACAATGTTGAAGTAGTTTACAATGATATCATTCAGGTATTACGGGGTGTCAGCCTAAGTGTTCCTCTAGGCAAGATCGTCGCACTGTTGGGAACCAACGGCGCTGGTAAAACAACAACATTGAGGGCCATCAGTGGTCTGCTAAAACCGGAAAACGGTTTTATCAAGGACGGTTTTGTCCACTTTGATGAAAAAGATATCACTAATAAACTGGGTACCCATGTGGTAAAACTGGGTGCTGTTATGGTTCCGGAAGGTCGTCGGGTTTTTAAGCACCTCAGCGTCGATGAGAATATCATCGTAGGCTCCATCACTCGACGGGATGGGTCTCAGAACATTCGAAAAGACCATGAGATGATGTATCATCACTTTCCGCGGTTGACAAAGATAAAAGGACGTTTGGCCGGATACTGTTCGGGAGGGGAGCAGCAAATGATTGCCATAGCCAGGGCTCTAATGGCCAGTCCAAAAATGCTTATGCTGGACGAACCTTCTCTGGGGCTTGCTCCTTTACTGGTTAAGGAGATTTTCGAAAATGTCAGGCATATTAATAAAGAGCTAAATACAACCATTCTTGTTGTCGAGCAAAATGCCAAAATTGCATTGGAACTGGCTGATTATGCTTATATTATGGAATCCGGAAAAATTGTTCTGGAAGGCGCCTCAAAAGAGCTAAAGGACAATCCGGATGTCAAGGAATTTTATATGGGGATAACACAGGGGGGTGGTAGAAAATCGTTCAAAGAGGTGAAATCTTATAAACGCCGTAAACGATGGATGTAGTGATAATAAGGCATCACCAGTCACTCGGTTGTTGATGCCTTTCCTGCCTATTTAACCGCAATTACAGGGCATGGTGCAGTCAGAATAACATGCTGGGTAG
Source organism: bacterium (assembly GCA_018829445.1). Classification (GTDB taxonomy): domain Bacteria; phylum SAR324; class SAR324; order XYD2-FULL-50-16; family XYD2-FULL-50-16; genus JAHJTV01. The sequence goes on along the minus strand of JAHJTV010000055.1, from coordinate 180,113 downwards.
TGGAACCGAACACAAATTTTCCCACTTTGGATTTACGACTGGTACCCATAATAATTTTTGCCACTTTTTTGTCTTCGGCCAGAAATACCAGGTTTTCTCCGATGCTCATGTTATTAGCGGGCAGCATTTTGGTTTCATACTCAATGTCGTGCTTCTCAAAATACTGTTTCGCTTCCTTAATAATCGCTTCAGCTTTCTCCAGCTGATTCAACTGCTCTTTTGGATCACCTTCCAAAGCTGTTGTAGCGAGAATTTTTGCATCAAAAGCCTTGGCATATTTTTTTGCAACCTGCAATGCTATCTTCGCCTGACTGGAACCGTCATAACAAACCATAAATAACATAATAGATCTCCTCTCCTTAGAAAAAGCCTGTTGTCCATATTTAATTCCCGTAATCCGGGAGGCATCATCAACTGGAACGAAACACTGGCTATTGCCCACTTATTATTGTACCATGACAATCATTACACAATCTCTTTTCCTATGTCTGATATTTACTTTTTGTTTATATGAACGATGAATAACTGTCAAGGTTTTTCAAGGAACTAGAGCCCATTGGACTCGAAAGTGAATGGACATCCGGAAAACACTAAATCAGTTGAATCCACTGTTTTAAGGGAGACTTATGCCTTCAGATAGAACTGTAATTCAGACCGATCAGGCTCCGGAAGCAATCGGTCCTTATTCCCAGGCAATTAAAGCAGGAAATCTGGTCTTTGTATCGGGACAGATTCCCATCAATGCTCAGAATGGTCAACTTGTCGAAGGAGATATCCAGCAACAAACCAACCAGGTACTGATCAATGTGAAAGCCGTGTTGAATGCTGCTGGTAGCTCTTTAGAGAATGTTGTCAAAACCACGGTGTATATTCGGAACATGGATGATTTTCCATTGATCAACGAAACCTATCAGACTTTTTTCACCCGCTCGCCACCGGCCAGAGCTTGTGTTGAAGTGTCCAACTTACCCAGAAATGTGGATGTGGAGATTGATGCGATTGCCGTGATCTAGAGAGGGACAGCCGGATTATTATTCAAACATTACATAGCATGGATTGCCTTTCCCTCGGATGCCATTAAACAGGCTTCTTTGAGGGCTTCCAAATAAGTGGGATGTGCATGGCTGAAGCCAGCCAATTGTTCAGCTGTCAGCCGTTGTTCGATTGCCACAACTGCCTCACCAATCATTTCTGAGGCATGTGGCGCTACCAGATGAACTCCCAAGATGACTCCTGTTTTGGCTGAAACCAGTACCTTGGCAAATCCATCCAGTTTATCCGCCGTATGGGCTCTTCCCAATACCCGATTTTGACAAGTTCCCACTTTGTAATCGATTCCTTCAACGATCAGCTCTTCCTCCGTGTAACCAACGCTGGCTGTTTCCGGAGACGTATATACGACCGACGGGATCGCCTTGTAGTTTAGCTTTCGTGTTTTACCGGCTATGGATTCAGCTGCAATAACTCCCTCTTCTGATGCTTTATGTGCCAGCATCATTCCCCCTATCACATCACCAATAGCATAGATATGATTGACTGAAGTCTGCAGTTGTCCATTTACCATAATCGTTCCATGATCACCTATTTTGACCGCAGTGTTCTCTAATCCAAGGTTTTTCAAATCCGGGCTTCTTCCAACAGCCAACAGGCAGTAGTCTGACTCAAACAGGAGGTCATTGGTTTTACTGTCATGTGCCACTACCGCCACACTCTCTCCTTTGTTTGAAACCTGCTTGATGTTGCAGGATAAATGGAATTTAATCCCCAGCTTTTTTAACGATCTCATCAACTCCCCACTCAGTCCTTTATCAAAATTTGGTAGAATTGAATCCGCAATATCAAGGATATCCACCTTGGTCCCCAACCTCGCAAAATGGGTGCCGATCTCTAGACCGATAACACCAGCCCCTGCTATGACCAGAGAACCGGGGATTCTGTCAAGGGATAAAATTTCAGTTGAGGTTAAAATTCTATCTTTATCAATTTCGGCAAATGGTAGAGTGAAAGCTTTGGCTCCTGTGGCTATGATAAAATGTTTGGCGCTAACTGAAAGGCGGTTGCCATTTTCCTCCAAAACCTCGATTGCCTGATCATTTTTGAATGATGCATGGCCTGTCAATACGGTTACAGCATTTTTATCAAGTAACGACCTGATACCTTTACCGTTTTGATTAATGACATTCTCTTTTCGCTGCAGCATGCGAGGGTAATCAAGTGAGAGATTATCCAGTCTTATGCCAAATTTTTTGTAGTGGGTTTTTGCCGTAAAATAGTGACCTGATAGCTCAAGCAATGTTTTTGTAGGAATGCAGCCAACGTTTAAACAGGTCCCGCCCAGGGTTTCCTGCCGTTCAATTATCAGCGTTTTTAATCCCAATTGTGAACAGCGAATGGCACCGACGTAACCGCCTGGACCTGCTCCTATTACAACAACATCAAAATTCATTTTTTCTCTATGTTAAACCTGTTAATGCTTTATCAAAATGAGGGAGAATTCTTGACAAGTACATCAGTTTTACGATTACATTTTGCCGTAAACATTGTCTAAATTAATCAAATGTGCTCGATACGTCAATATTAAGATTTATCATATCTGTTCAATTGCTGTCCGCAGATTAATACCGTCAGGCAAAACCGTAGTACCTGGCGGAAAATAAACTTCTCCTTGAATTCCAATAAAGTGTACACCTGTCTCCAAGGCGGTGTAATAATTAGTCAGGGCATCACCCACAAAAATGCAGTATTCAGGCTTTAATCGTTCAGATTCCAAAACCAGGTTGACATGAATGGGTTTTTTAATCGGTGATCCCATGATCCGTTTAAAAAAACCGGTCATTGTCCTTCTTTCAATGATCTCTTTAAGCTCATCTTCCGGAGTTCCGGAAACCACATAAAAATCCGCTTTTGTGTGATAGGACTGCAAAAACTCTTTCATCCCCGGTATCCAGGCAGCATTGACAACCAGATCTTTCACCCTGTTTGAAAATTGCAGACAGGAGTGTTCCAGCTCTTCCCTGGAAAGTGGAGAATTTAAAAATGTGTCATAATAGTGAGCAATTTTTTCAACCCTGCTGATTCCTCCATGGTTAAGATGATGCTCCAGCACTTTATTTACAATATTATCACCAAAAGGCTCAAACATTCTTTTGAAAGCCTCTGTTTTTATGTGTGTAGAATCCAGGATAACGCCATCAAAATCGAAAAATATCGCCTGTAGTTTATGTACGTTCACAGTGATCTCGTTTCAAATAGTCTGTTAAATTTTTGATATACTATCCCAATAAAGATTTTTTAAAATGGCAAACATTTAATTCTGTTACCTGTGCTTTGATATGGGTATTACTATTCTGGATGATCGTACTTTCACCTGTTTTCACAATTCCCTTTAAAATAACGTCATAGCTTATCAAAATGGATGCCGATGGTAAAACAGAATCTGCCATTCATCCTGTATTCTTGATAAACGGGCACTGCCAGCATTATTTTTCTCAAAACCGTGGATCATCAACGAGTGTTTCCGGTAAAAACCAAAAATCCTGTTGACGTTTTAAGAATTTTAAGAAAGACTTCACTTTGAAAAAAGCTAGGGATTAAGACTATTAGTCCTGACAAAATCTAACCTAATCAAACATCTCACTTTTTTCAAACAATCATCTTATTAACTTCAGTATCTTTTCAAACAAGGGCAGGAACGATTTTATTCAATCAACAATGATTTCATTCTTTAGGAATCATCCCATAAAGAAAAAAAAAGGAGGTTAATATATTATGACTCAGCCAGAAACAAAAGAAAAAAAAGCGTGGATCGTTTATCCAATTGGAAGCAAACCTGAATGGCCGACAGCAGTATTGTTGGGAATACAACAATACCTGACCATGTTTGGTGCCACCGTTTTGATTCCGTTTATAATAGGGGGCGCGATGGGGCTGCCTCCGGAACAGTTGGCATTATTGATCTCAACCATCTTTTTTACTTCCGGTTTATGTACTCTCATCCAGCAATCACCCCTGGGTAACCGTCTTCCGATTATCCAAGGAGGAACATTCTCCTTCCTCGGCCCAACATTTGCAATTATTGGAATGGTCGCGGCTAAAAAGCTGACCGGTGATATCCCGTTATGGCAATTGCAGATCCAAGAGATTGCCGGTGCGATTATGATCGCGTCGGTGGTGGAAATTGTGCTTGGCTATACCGGTATCATGGGACAGGTAAAAAGACTGATCAGTCCGATTGTCATTGGCCCCACCATTGCTATGATCGGTTTGGCTCTATTCTCCATTGGAGCTCCCTGGATGGCAAAAAATTGGGTGATTTCGCTGATCACACTGGTGGCGTTAATACTCTATTCACAGGTTTTTTCTCAAAAATCGAGGGTTTTCATGTTGTTCCCGGTACTGCTGGCCATTGCTACCGGATGGATTTGTGCCCTGATCGGAACTGCCAGTGGACTTATCTCACCGGATAATGCTGCCTATCTGAAAACAGATCTGATTGCAAGTGCTCCTTGGTTTAGCTTGATGCCTATGGTTCCTTTCAAATGGGGAATGCCGGACTGGGGGAGCGCTACGCTTTGGGCGGGTGTATTCGGAATGCTGGCAGGATACCTGGCTTCGATGATTGAATCCATCGGTGACTATTATGCTTGTGCCCGTATTTCCGAAGCGCCAGTGCCAACTGCAAAGATGATCTCCAGAGGTCTGGGAGCGGAAGGACTGGGTTGTCTGGTGGCAGGAATACTGCAGACTTGTAATGGAACAACTTCCTATTCCGAAAATATCGGATCAATTGGACTGACAAGAGTAGCCAGTCGGAGGGTTGTTCGTTGTGGCGCAGTGGTGATGCTTTTTATCCCCATTATCGGTAAATTTGGTGCAACACTCGCAACATTGCCTCAGCCTGTTGTGGGAGCCATGTTTGTCGGGCTCTTCGGTATGATCGCATCTGTCGGTCTTTCTAACCTTCAGATTGTGAATCTGAACAACTCAAGAAACCTTTTTATTATCGGGTTATCATTCTTCGCCGGACTCAGTGTCCCCTATCACTTCAGTCCGATGTTATCAGCTGCTGCTGTTCCCATTGATTGGAGTGCAAGTGGAGAACTTGCCAAAGTTCTGGGAAACATCTTTCAAGCAATTCTGACAACCGGAATGGCAGTAACAGCGTTAGTGGGAATCACACTTGACAACCTGTTACCTGGCGCTACCAGAGCGGAAAGAGGACTTGAGATTTGGGAAACGGAAGCTTCCGATGAAGCTTGGGAGAAAGCAGAAGCCGAATGGGCGGCTTTAGCTGAAGGTGAAATGAGAGCTGTATAACAGATAATATGATGGACACTCTTAATTGGGTGTCCATCATGTTTAATTTTATCTCCCTCATCCACATCAAAAACCACAAGAATCGAATTCCATTAATACCATAACAATACCTGTAGGAGTGCATTTACGTGATACGACCCTTAAAATTTCTTTTGTATGCAATGATGGTAATGGTTGGATTTATCGCAATGTATTCAATATTAAACGCAGGTAATCCCAATAGTATGCTTCGCCCCTATTTTCCCAATCCTCAATATGACATCTATGTGGCAATGATCTCTTCATTTGTTGTATTTGTTTTGGGGTTTATTGTTTTTTTTTCCAGGGATAGAGAAGGATTCAGGCAGATCATTCAGTTGAATGAAAAAAAAATCAAAGCCATGCAAAAAAAAGGAAAAAGCGATGATGAAATAGCAGAATCAATTTTGGCCGCCATGGGAAGCAGACCCGGTTATCGAGCCAGAATGGCAAAACGGAAATTGACGGCCTACCTATCTGAATTTAAATAAATATTTTCACCTTGATACAATCGGTTTTTATGATTAATACCTTTCTGAGCGAAGAGTGGAGTTTTATCGCCATCATTTTTTTCGGGATTATTGCTTATATTGCATGGATCAGATGGCAGGATCATCGATGGATTGAAAACAGATTCGGACGAGACAATGTGATCGCCATGAGCTTCGGAATTAATTATTTTGGTAGAACATCGGAACCGGGAAAAGCCATTAGAAGCAGTGGATTTTTAATCCTGCTGAAGGATCGTGTGGTTTATCGGAGCAGGTGGAAAAAAAAACAGGTGGAGATTACAGGTGTCAGTATTCGCCGTTTATATCCGGATTCTGTCCATAAGAATACTGATCTTCATCAATCGGTTATGAAAATCGATTTTGAGCTGGAAGGCGGCCGTTTGGACAGCGTAGCCTTCAGAGTGCCTTACCCTCCCCAGTGGATCCAAGCCATTGCGAACATCTCTCCGAATCTGCTTAAACAAGACCCGGAATAATGTTTTTTACTAATAATTAAAAATCACTTGTAAGCTGTGTTATAGGGATTTACTGAGATAGGCTTCATCTTATAATTCATGGTTGTAGGTGTAATGTGTCTCCTGGCGGCATTTCCTTTTTTTGTTTTCTCATTGAATGGAACATTAAACGGTAACGAGTTTCTGAAATTGGATAACAATTTCTTCGGTGTTGAAGCCACCCTGTGCATCCATTTAATGCGTCTGGCCCTGTTCGAAATGGTTACTATATCTCGGATATTCTGAATTTCCTTTAAAATATATAATTCCTTGACTTGAAGATCCTCGTTCATTTGTATTCCCGATAAAAGTTGTGTGATAAGTTACAAACACCCTGTTAACTTCTTATCGGTGAAATAGATTAAAACTTGAACAAAACCGGAAATCTAATGAGAGTTATCAAAGGGAGGAGGGGTAATACTATTCATGGTACGATCAAAGGCATCTTGTATATAGGCGCGACCTCTCAGGTTGTTTGTCCAGAGAAAACGGACAAAGTAGACTTCCCGGTTAATTTCGTTTTTTAGCCATTTTATGTACCCTAATAATTCACCAAGATTATCAGGCTTCTGTTTTTTTATTCTCTTTTCTTCATTAATGACCTGGGTAAGCTGATTTTCAATCTCATCCAGTCGGATCACCTTAATTCGCCTGTCATTAACCTTTTTGAAAATATTTTCTATTTTTTCCTTTATAAGACCGACTTTGATAAAGTCTTTAAAATAGTCCAGGTAGAGGTATAGCGTACGAATGGTCTCCTCAATGCTGGATTCCCGCATCTTGTTAACTTCTGCTTTTTTCTTTTGAATAACAGCGATAAGGTTATTATTGTGAGACAATTTGTATCTCTCCTCCAATTGTATGACTTCAGCATCCACCTGAATCATTCGATTATACTTACCAATTGCTTCCGAAAAAACCTGTTCAATGATTGTTTTAAAATTGAAGTTTTTCGACTTGGGATAATGCTTTCCGGCGATAAAGATAATTCTTTGTTCCAGACTTACATCCTGCTTTAAAGCATCCCGTTCATGGTCACCGGCAACAGGATGGACTTCGTTGAGACATTTTACAAAAACCTTAAAAATAATATTGTTAATCTCCTTCTCCAGGTTTTCAGGTAAAAAACCAAGAACAGCAGCCTGTGCTGAATCCGTTTCAATATCCAGTGGCGTTTTGTCTTTTTTATGTTTTTGAATAACAGCAGCAGTCACTTGATTTGGTTCCCCGAGAAAAACGCCCGTATCAATAACAGTGCAGGTTAATCCTTTTTGAGACATCAACTGCTTGATTTCATCACGATACTGCATCTTGCAATCCACAAAGACTTCCTGTGTGCCGTAGTCGATGTTAATCCAGGATTCTCGGTCGGGGTCTTCGCTGATTTCTGCAAAATTATTGTGCATTATTTTTCTGACGATCTCTTTAAAAACTTTGTAGGTCGCATAGATCTCTTTATCATCCTTAATTTCCAATGTAATAATTATATCTTCCAATCGTCGAGAACCCTTCCTGCGTTCCTCCCCGGCATCCGTTTTTGCAGGATCTCCCTTCAGGGTTTTCCGCCGATCATTATCAATACGCTTTTCCTTTCCGATGTAATTGTATGCGACCTGTACAAAGCGTCCTTTATTGATGTAGTGAATCGATTTGGTGTCGGATTTAGTCAATTGGGTTTCCTGCAGATATTGAGATTTGACCGGCTTAAGTTCGAGTCTGATTTTGAGTAATTGCAGTTTATCAGTCAAGATAGGTTATTACAATAGGAACCAACACCCAAAATCCGCTATCAAACCGGTTAATCCTGTCAGTATTGAATCGAGAGATTAAGGTTGAAAACAAAATAATCCACTTCTTAAAATGGATAGGGATTAGGCAGAGGACAAGGACTGGATAGAGCAGTTCTCCAGGGAAGTCTCTTCAAAATAAGGGAATACGTATCATAAGCACATGTCCCGTTTAGAAAAAATTTCTCCTGAGCGGACTATCTATTTAAAATCAATGAATTCGGAAGCTGTTCTGACAACATTCCCATTAGAGATAAGATTTGCCAAGGATCCCAATTTATCGGATAGAATGCAGTCCTCTTTGACAGTGGGAAATATACGGAAGACCTCTTTCAGGATACATTCCCCAACCTTATTCAGTCTTCTGTTGGCTTTCGCAACAGGGTATTTTTCCTTTACCTGGATATCCAAAGAAAAAGGGTTAGTCTTTTTTCTGAATTCTTTCTTTATATCTTCAAAGTGATCTTTTACTTCCTTTGAAACCGGAACTTTTGAGGGTATAAAATCCAGTTTTCTGCGAATTGCTGCTGCCTGACTGATATAAGCCAATTCAATCGCCAGGATATATGACATCTTAGGAAGTGCTTTTAATATCCGTATCGCAAGACCAGCTCCCATGCTGACGTGATCTTCCTGCCCCGTATTGGTTGAAATATTGAAAAGATGGCTGGGCATCGCTTCCCCCCAAATGGCATTGGCCAATGCAGCGGAGCTGTACTCCGGCATCATCATGGCGCTGGAGATCGCTTTTATCTCCTCGGGTAGATCGGGCCACTTGAGATCTCGTCCCAAACCCTTGTTTCTGGTATCATCAACAAAACGGGCGCATCTCTGGTTTGTCAGACCTGCCATTATTCCCATGGCCTGAATCAGGTTATACAGCCTAACTGCAACCGGCATACCGTGAAAATGTCCACCGGAGACAATATCTACAAACTGCCCCTGGTATTCTGATTTCGATGTCTCCCTGGTATCGGCGATTATGGGTAATATAATCGGGTTATCAGTCACACTATTGGCTTCCCTCAGCAGGGTTAACTCGCATTCATCAATTAATTCCGCACAACTGCCCAAAATCTGGGCTGCACATCTTATGTTATAGGGATCCTGAATCTCACCGTCGATACAATAATCACGATGCGCTTCACGCAGTGGTGATTCTTCCATCAACGCTTTTATCCAGCGGGCAGTCTTTACAGATCCGGGATGGGGACGCAGTTGATGAAGATCCTCCCTGAATGGTGTTTCGGTGGACAGCATCACCTGGGCAGTCATGGCAGTGTGGACACAGGCTGTTTTCAGATAGGTTTGCATCTGTTGACAGCAATAAAGGCCGATTGCTGTCATAAACTGAATTCCGTTGTTCAGTGCCAGTCCTTCTTTCATTTCAAGCTTTAAAGGTTCAAGCCCGGCAGCTGTGAGCGCATCACTGGCTTCAACCAGACGCCCCTGGTGATGTACCTTCCCCAATCCCAGCAAACCTAACGCCAGATGAGACAAAGGAGCCAGGTCTCCACTGGCTCCTACCGATCCCATTTCCGGAATAACCGGAAGAATGTCATGATTTAACAGATTGAGCAGCTGGATAATCACCTTGGATCGAATACCGCTATATCCTCGGGATAAAGACTGGGCTCGAAGCAGAATCATCACTCTTACAATCTCGGAAGAAACCGGATCTCCCATTCCCACTGCATGGGAAATAATCAGGTTTTCCTGCAGCTGAGACAGGTGTTCCGGTTTTACCTGCAGATCCACGTTGTGGCCGAATCCCCGGTTAAAGCCGTAAGCTGGAAATCCTTGTTTCTCAATGAACCTCTCCAGTTGGGTCCGTCGCTCATCAATAACCTTTTGACTCTCTTCAGACAACCCAACCCGTGCTTCTCCTTTAGCCACTGCTTCCACCTGGTCGAGGGTGATCTCTCTCTTGTAATCCAATTCAATTTTCATTAATTTGTTATTCATATTGTTCCGTATCTAAACAGTTTTGAGTCCTTGTCTAATTTATTGGAATTAAAGGCCTTAGAAATCTGACATATTGTCATTCCGTGCTTACGGAATGACAATTTTTTTAAAGTGAAGGATGTCGGATCAAGTCTCATAAGCACTTACTAAAAAGCGCTTTGGGCAAAATTCATGTTTTCAGAACGGTAGGGCAGCCTTACATGGCCGCCTTTGAGTTGGTTCTGGAGGGGATGTAACCCCACCCTGCCGTAATCCTTGCTCTTGGTAATATTTGCTTAAGTAAGCACTTATGGAATACAACCCCACCCTACCGTTAACTCTGTGAAGCTGTTGGAGATTTGAGTTAACCGCACTAATCAGGTAATAAATATTCCCTTTGAGAAGCTCCCATACTCTGTTGGTGATTATTTTGCTGATGCAATTACGGGCAAATGATTTCCGAAACACTGTTGTCCAGATACGTGAGAGCAAGAATCGCAGCCAATTTGGCTGTTCTGGAATCCAAATCATAAATGGGATTCATCTCGGTTATTTCCAGCAGATTAACCCTGTTTTTCCCGATAAGATAGCGCAATAAAAAAACTGCCTGTTCCCCGCTCAAACCGATGGGAGAAGGAGCGCTTACTCCCGGCGCATCGGAAGCCCGGATGGAATCCATATCAAGCCCGATAAATAGGGATTCCGATCTCAACTGGTTTAGCCGGGTATCGATGTCATTATTAATAAACGCCTGCTGAATGTCATCCAGTGTGATGATATTAATCCCGATCCTGTGGGCATGATTCAGATAAACCTTGGAGTTGGCATGTTTCTGAATTCCAATTTCATAAAAACGATGCGGTTCAATAATGTTTTCATCGATCAACTGCCGGTAAGGTGTTCCGCTATTAGCCAACAGGTTTTTTCGAATATCCAGATGGGCATCGATGTTTACAGCCGCTGTTTTTGGAAACACTTGCTGATGGGCTTTACAGTCAGGGTATGAAAGATCATTTCCTCCCCCCAGGACAATGATCTTTTTCCCATCCCGAAGCAGGCTTTCTACTATTTGGTAGTGTCTCTGATGAATTTTCTCCAATGAATCATCAAAAGCAGTATCTCCCAGGTCGAACAGATCTCCTGTTTCCATCTTTTCCGGTGCTGCCAGTTTATAAAACGCCTGTCTGATTGCAGCGGGTCCCTTAGCTGCTCCAATCCGGCCGGAGTTTCGGTTGATTCCCTCATCTTGTGAACAGCTTACAATAACAAACCTGGATTTCTGATAAGACTCTATTTTATGTTCAGCCACAGCCCCCAACCGATAATCATTGGGGTCCTTTGATCTGAAAAACAGATCCGGGTTTGGCCTTGTGGTCAAAGAAAACAGTTGATCTTGATTCATTTTACCTTCTTGAAGTAATGGACTACACAGTTAATTGACCCGTTGATGAAGAAGCCTTAAACCTGCCTCCAAGGCTGTATCGAGATCCCGGGTAAACAAATCGGTTCTGAGATGCTATTTTACCATTTATCCAAGTTGTTCGGTTGAGGATAAGACAGGGGTCATCTTGCGCAATCTTCAGAAGTCTGATCATCTGCTCATCCGGGAGCAGTGTCTCGATAACATGTTCAACTTCATCAATGGGAGCCACAGTCAACAAGTACTCGCTGGGTGTTATTTTAGAAAAATCCTGATGAATATAGTCAGGTGCAGTCTCCGGATTAACAAATCGATCTGCCAACTGAATCGGTACACCATTGTTCTTATGCAAAATGAGGGAATGATAGATTTCTGTTCCCATTTTCACCTGCATCCCGATATGTAAGTCCTTGGAGATAGGTTCCCGCTTAAGCAGTATCACTTCACTTTCATGATTCCCTCCCCACTCTTTTATTTCCTCAGCGATACTCCTGATTTGAAAAAGAGCGAATTGAGGTTTTTCAGGAGCTACAAAACTCCCTGCCCCTTTCTTGCGAATCAAAATCCCTTCTGCCGTCAACTCTCTCAAAGCACGATTGATTGTCATCCTCGAAATACCAAGGGATTCAACCAGTTCATTCTCCGAAGGAATTTTATTACCCGCACTCCAATGACCGGAATTGATCCGGCGGACAATCAGGTGTTTAACCTGCTGATATAGCGGCCAGGGTGGTTTTTCTTGCAGGTTGCCCGGCAACACTGTAAGGGGATCGATAAGGTCAGGCTTACGTCTTGTTCTATTCATGAATTGATTTTAATCCGGTTAATTGTTGTTAGGTTACACTGATTCCGATTCCATGTTTATAGAGTTAGTCCGGTGACCTAGCAAGAGCGCCCTGCTGTTTTAATGATCGTGCAATATTATTTCCGTAATTTTGCTCGTTCGAGTGAATAAGCTTGATTGACAGATAGCATATAAGTTGTATATACATTTTGTAAAGCAGGTATGTTATAAAACTTAAATTACAGAAAATATAACGTATCCAGCATCAGGTTTAACTCAATTGTATATACATAAAAAGATACAAAATCCCCTTAACCAGGATAACTCATGAATAATCAGAAAATTGCGGAGGCGATGCAGATTCATCTCGGTAAGATTTTCAAAAAATTGCCGGATTATCCAGGGTTTGAAAAAGACATCCGTAGAGCTCCAAAACGCCAGTTGACCCTTTCAGATAGTGAATTGAAACTCGCTCTGAAAAACGCACTGCGCTATGTTCCCGAAGAATGGCATTCGGAGTTAGCCCCCGAATTTGCACAGGAATTGATACAGACGGGTCGCATCTACGCATATCGTTTCAGACCGCAAGGCAGAATTTATGGAAAACCCATTGATGAGTACCAGGGAAACTGTATTGAAGGAAAAGCCTTTCAGGTGATGATAGATAACAATCTGGATTTTGAAACCGCCTTGTACCCATATGAATTAGTAACATATGGAGAGACAGGTCAGGTCTGTCAGAACTGGATGCAATACCATTTACTCAAGAGATATTTGCAGGAGTTGACCGACAATCAAACCCTGGTTGTTCAATCCGGTCATCCACTGGGGGTATTTAAATCCCAGCCAACAGCTCCCAGGGTGATTATTACCAATGCTTTGATGGTGGGACATTTTGATGACCAGGAAAACTGGCATCGTGCAGTCGCCTTGGGTGTAGCCAACTACGGGCAGATGACAGCCGGGGGCTGGATGTATATAGGCCCACAGGGAATTGTTCATGGTACATATAGTACTATTCTGAATGCAGCCCGGGTTAAACTGGGAATTCCGAATGAGGGTGATATGAGTGGCCACCTGTTCGTCTCCTCCGGGCTTGGTGGCATGAGCGGAGCACAAGGAAAATCCGTCGAAATCATCAACGGTGTCGGTATCATTGCCGAGGTCGATTACTCAAGGGTTGAGACTCGTTTAAATCAGGGCTGGGTGAATGCTGCCGTATCCACTCCCAAGGACGCCTTTGATATTGCCTCCGAGTACTTACAGTCCAGGAAAGGAATTGCCATCGCTTATCACGGTAATATTGTTGATCTGTTGGAGTACGCTGTTGAGAACCGGATACTGATTCACCTGCTGTCTGACCAGACCTCCTGCCATGCTGTCTATGACGGAGGATATTGCCCCCAGGGATTAACTTTTGAAGAGAGGACTGCTCTGATCAAATCGGACAATATCAAATTCAGGAAACTGGTGGATATCTCCTTAAAACGTCATTTTGAGGCGATTCAGCATCTGGTTGAAAATGGAGCTTATTTTTTTGATTATGGAAACAGTTTTTTGAATGCTGTTTTTGAAGCAGGTGTTCCTCAAATCTGTAAAAATGGAATCGATTCCCTGGACGGGTTCATTTTTCCATCCTATGTTGAGGATATTATGGGGCCCCTGCTTTTTGACTACGGATATGGTCCCTTTCGCTGGGTTTGCCTTAGCGGAAAAGAATCCGACTTGCTGAAAACGGATAAAACCGCCATGGACTGCATTGATCCCAATCGCAGATTTCAAGACAGAGACAACTATAACTGGATCAGGGATGCAGCCAAGAATAAACTTGTTGTTGGCACTCAGGCCAGAATTTTATACCAAGACGCCATGGGACGGATGAAAATCGCCCTGGCATTCAATGAACTGGTTCGAAAAGGTGAAATCGGTCCGGTAATGTTGGGAAGAGATCATCATGACACCGGTGGTACTGATTCCCCTTTTCGGGAAACCGCCAATATCAAAGACGGTAGCAATATCATGGCCGATATGGCGACCCAGTGTTTCGCGGGTAATATCGCCAGAGGAATGAGTCTGGTTGCATTGCATAATGGGGGAGGCACTGGTATCGGCAATGCCATTAATGGAGGATTCGGCTTGGTGCTCGATGGCAGTGATCGTATTGATGAAATTATCCAAAATGCCATTCCCTGGGATGTCATGGGTGGTGTTGCCAGACGGGCCTGGGCACGAAATACAAATTCGATTGAGACGGCCGTAGAGTATAATCGTTTGAGCCCTAATACCGATCATATCACTTTACCCTTTATTCCCGATGGAGATTTGATCATCGACGTCTTGGAAGGATTATCCTCGAAGGACTGACATTAATTGATAAACACTAGATTTCTCTTGTCAATTCTTGAGCCAAAACTTGAATTAAGACTGCTGAAATCAATTGCATATTAGATTATTAATCATGAATGGAAATATCATAATCAAAAATGCGGTGGAGCTGGTCACTTGTAGCGGGCATACGGCAAAATCGGGTGAAGCGATGTCTGAATTGTTTATCATCAAGAACGGGGCGTTGGTAATAGAAAAAGGAATTATCACTTATGCTGGTAGCCAGAAGAATCTGCCAACCCCTTCAGCACTTGAACAATTCACCATCATTGATGCTGAAAATAAATCTGTCTTGCCCGGGTTTGTTGATTCTCATACGCATTTTGTTTTTAGCGGGTATCGGGCAGAGGAGTTTTCCTGGAGGCTCCGGGGAGACAGTTACATGGATATCATGAATCGGGGTGGTGGTATTAACAGTACCGTGAAGGCAACCCGTGAAACTCCTAAAGAGGAATTGTTGAAAACAGGCAAACAAAGGTTGGATTCAATGCTTACTTTCGGCGTTACCACGGTAGAAGGGAAAAGCGGTTACGGACTGGATCTGGAAACAGAGATCAAACAACTGGAAGTGATGCGAACCCTCAATCAGAATCATGTCATGGATATTGTGCCCACATTCTTGGGAGCACATGCAATTCCTCCCGAATTTAAAGATTCTGCAGATAATTATATCGAGTTCATTATCGATAAGGTGTTGCCATTGGTGGTGAACAATAAACTGGCTGAATTCTGCGATATTTTCTGCGAGCAGAATGTTTTCTCAATAGAACAATCCAGGCGGCTACTGACAAAAGCCAAACAACTCGGTTTGGGAGTAAAATTTCATGCCGACGAGATTGTCCATTTGGGCGGCGCGGAACTGGCAGCCGAGCTTCAAGCAGTATCTGCGGATCATCTTCTTCAGGCCTCTGACGAGGGTATTCACAAGATGGCAAAAGAGGGCGTAATTGCCACGCTGCTTCCCGGAACCGCTTTCGGATTAAAAGAGCCCTATGCACGCGGTCGCTATATGATTGACAGGGGATGTGCAGTTGCTTTGGCCACTGACTTAAATCCCGGAAGTTGTTTTACCGAATCAATACCCTTAATAATGGCATTAGCAACACTATATATGGGACTTTCCATCGAGGAGGTGATTACGGCTTTTACAATTAATGGCGCCGCAGCTCTCTCAAGACAGAGCTCCATCGGCAGTTTGGATGTCGGCAAACAGGGAGACGTTGTTATACTCGAACACCCTTCGTATCTTTTTATCCCCTACCATATGGGAGTGAATTCGGTGGAAACGGTAATTAAAAGAGGTGATGTGGTTTATACAAAATTGTAGTAAACAGCAATCGTTATGAACCAAAATTGTCGAGTTTCGTTTCGATTCCAAAATCGGTCTTCGGGATTCCCAAAACAACGTGAAAGAACGACCCATGTACCTAACTCGTTCGAATTATCGGATCTTTAGCATCCTTTTAGCGGCATATATTAATATTGATATTTGGGTGTTTTGTGCGATACAATGATTTTCCAACAAAAAGGTCTGTAACTTGCTGATTAACCCAAAAAAAAACAACCTGATAAGAGATTGGCACAAGTCTCTCCTGGTTAATGAACAAGGAGAGATTGTAACCAAACGGTTCATAGCCAAACATTCATTCCAAGATATTCCGTTAATTTATAGATGCAGAATTGAATGATGCCGACGATAAAAAAATCCAATGATTATCAATCTCACCAAACTCTTTCAAATGATTCATCTGCAACAGTTGAAAACTTTCTCACAAGGAATTATGCAACCGGTAACTCCAAACCATTAATCCTGATTGTAGATGATAATACGGAAAATCTTCAATATCTTGGAACTCTATTGGCTCAAAATAACTATGAACCGATTGCAGCTATAAATGGATTTCAAGCTTTGGATTTCTTAAAATCAGATCTTCCCGAACTGATTCTTCTGGACGTTTTAATGCCGAAAATGGATGGTTTTGAAGTCTGCAAAAGAATAAAAAGTAATCGGGAAACTCAAAATATCCCCATCATGTTTTTAACCGCAAAAACGGAAACCGAAGACCTTGTAAAAGGATTTGAACTTGGGGCTTTTGATTATTTGACCAAGCCTTTCAATCCAAATGAATTGCTGATCAGGGTAAAAACCCACATCGATCTGTTTCAAACAAGAAAGGCTTTGGAAAAAAGCAATAAAGCCCTGAAAAAAAAGGAAGACAAGATCCAACAATTGAATCAGGTATTATCATTTAAATTCGAAGAGAAAGCACAAAGACTTGAACATGCCCAGGAAGAAATATTGCAGCAGGAATACAAGAGTGAACTCGCAGATGTCACTTCGGGTACGCTTCATAATGTGAAAAACCTGCTGAACAGTGTTAAAACATCCTCTGTACTGGCCATGGATAAATTTATAAAAAGCAAATCTACGGCAGCTTTCAAGAAAGCCAACCAGTTGCTTCGTGATAACATTGATTCAATTGAGGAGTTTATCTGCAACAATCCAAAAGGAAAGATGTTAATGGATTATTATCTTAATATTGAAGAGATTCTTGACAAGGAGTCAGATACCATAGAACAGGAACTACAGCTGATTTCAGAAAAAGTGTTTGCGATTGAATCCATCATCAACCTCCAACAGGTATACGGCAGAACACAATTGGAAGCAGAACCCCATAATCTTCACAGGATCATTGAAGATGCCCTGAATATGCAGGAAAAACTGATTGCAGCAAACGAAATATCAATCGTCAAAGATTTTAGCGATATTCCATTACTCCACCTACACAAACAAAAATTCCTGCATATTTTGATTAATCTGCTTCGAAATGCGAAGGATGCCATGTCTGATTCCACAGCTTCGAAACGAAAACTTATCATTAAGACAGAGCTGAAAGAGGATCGGGTTGATTTAATTGTGAGTGACAATGGATGTGGAATTAAGACCGAAGACCTACCCAAAATCTTCAGTCATGGTTTTACAACAAAAGAAGATGGCCATGGCTTTGGATTACATAGTAGCCTGAAATACATGAAAGAGATGAATGGCAAGATTGCCGTTAAAAGTGAGGGTTTGGGAAAAGGCACCCGCTTTATTATTTCCCTCCCCCTAACAATCTAAAACTGAGTTTTTAGCCTTTAAAAAGAGGAACCGACGGTATGAAACATGTCCTAGTCATATCAGCAGGGCTCATTCATCCGACCATCAAAGCACGCCTTTATCTTTCCTCCCTTCTGTTCGAGCTTCCCGACTACACCTACCACTTTACCACTGATGTGGAGGATCTTTGCCTCTTAACCCCCGGACGCTATTCATCGGTTATTCTATTTCTGCAGCAATCCCGTATCTCCAAGTCAGCTCTGAAATCACTTGAGATGTTTATCACAAAGGGAGGGGGGCTTTTGGCTCTGCATCATGCCTCATCCTGTTTTGAAAAACACCCGGTATATCGTGACATCATCGGTGGCAGGTCAATTTCAAAAGAAGCTGTAAAACCGTTTTCCGTTGAGCCCCGATCAGCCCGATATCAGATTTTTTCGTCACCCAAACGATTTGTTATCCAGGATGCCCAATTGATACATGAGATTAATAATGAAGCAGAGATCCACTATGAAACCAATTTTACCGATATTATAAGCCCAGTCGTATGGTCTAATAAATATTTCCTGGGAAAGGTGGTTTATTGCTCACTGGGGCATTGTGCAACCGTTCTGAAAAATATAAGTGTAAACAGAATCATTAAAGAAAGTTTGGACTGGACATGTAGTCAGTTGCCGGAAAAACGGGAAAACAGCTCGATCAGTAACTCTTTGGTGAATCCAGTTTAACTGCCTCCAGGGCTGACGACACATCGGAATAGTGGGACAGAGTTTCTAAGGTTAGAAGAGTGGGAAAAGGCAATTGTATTTCCCCATTGTTGTGTTCAGATAGGGCTATCGTCGGTTGTCCGCACACAACCTGAAACCTATACTGGGCCCGCTGGCCGTTTCAATATAGAAGTTACGATTAGCGGATCTCAAACTGTAAGAGGACATGTAATAATTACCACCTCGGATCACTCGAATCGGCAAATCACCATTTTCCCAAGGATCTCCATTGTCCGGGGCATTTTCATATGAAGGATGATAATTATCCTGGACCCACTCCCACAGATTTCCGTGCATATCAAACAATCCCCAATTATTAGCCGTTTTGCTTTTGGTTGATTTGGGACCGTAAGGCTCATTATTGGAATTATACCATGCTGTTGAATTAAGGCAGTTTTTTTCGTTTCCACAGGAATACCTGGTATCCAGACCGGCCCTAACAGCGTACTCCCATTCCGCTTCTGAGCACAGACGGAAAAAAGGTACGGTTTTGGTATTTAACCAGCTAATATACGCCTGCGCATCTCTCCAGGAAACATAATTGATGGGATAATTCTCCAGCCCCGGTTTATTAAATGTATGGTTAGCTCCTGAATTGACCGGAAATAAAACCTCTTCAATGAAGGTTTTATATTCGGTTACAGTAACCTCATGGTCTGACATATAAAAACTCTTGAGAGTGACGGTGTGAACGGGTTGCTCATCATCATCACCAAAATTATCCCCCATTTGGAACTTGCCATCGGGGATAAGAACCAAACCTTCATATTCCATTGCGACTATGACGGTAAAACCGATCTGCATATTATACTGTTCCCTCAGTTTACTTCCTGCTCTGTTTTTTACTCCTGTTGTGACTCTTAACCGATAGGTTTTCTTCTCCTGCTCCGTGGATCCATCAAATTTTGATATGGGAATGATCTTGAAACTTTTGTCTTCTTTGTCGGGAAGAGGGTCAAACAAAGGCAGGCAAGATTGAAAACCATCGGATGAAACCTGAACAGTCCCATCACATATTTTCGTCTTACTACCTGTATTGATTGAAGTGATATCCATCGCCTCACTAAAAACGATTGTTATCCTATTGTTTAGACTTACATTCAAGTTTCCATCTCCGGGGTCAACATGGATCACTGTGGGTGGAATATTATCAGACTGAATGAGAGTTGTTTTTGAGGAACATCCCTGAAGAAGTGAGATCATAAGACAAAAGATTGCAAGAAAAATAGAGATATGAAGTAGATCGGTTTGAATATTGAGTTTCATTGTAATCAATCTATAGGGATACCACCGTTAAAAAAACAATTCGGAACAAAAAATCCGTAGCATTAATGTGGTATCAATTTTAAAGTCAGCCAGGCATACTGTCTGTGATATATTACCAGGTGCAAAAAAAAAAACAGGGAAATAACCTTTTGGAAAACTCAAACCTATATATAATTTGTGTTTTTTGAATCAAATCTGTTATAAAAAAACAAGTTTTAAACTGATTTGGACTTAAAAAAGATTGTGATCCATAGCCCTTAATCAATTGAATAAAGCCTTTAATCGGGATTATCAGTCGTTTTAGTGAATAAAACAAGCATCAGAATATTCATTATTCTTTTCCAATATACATGTGGCAAAAGTTTATTTTTACAATATGTTATATTTTATATCTTAGCGTTTATTGGATTAAAAGGAGTAATTATTTTTACATTCAATCGTTTCCAACCGTGTATAAAAAATCCGATATCTGTTCTTATTAATAGAAACTTCGATATTCGAAAACTTTTTTAAATTTTTTACATAATTCAATTGTTTTGTATCTTTTTTTTTGGATTGCATATTTAAAGTAATTTCAATTCTTTCAATAAAGCCTGATATGAACCTATTTGCACCAAAAGGATAAAACCAAAATTTTACGGCGCAATCAGTTGACTTTTTGTTTAAAATGACATTAAATAAACGCGATATCCACCGGGATTAGGGCTGTAAACCCTGAATTTGGCCAACTCTCGACAAAGTTGCGTCATACCTGTGATTTTTTTATTTAACTGAAAAGGAGAAAAGATGAGAAAATTCTATTTTTTCATTGCCGTGGCTTTATCGATGGTTCTTATGAGCGGTTGCGAAAAGTCCAAAGAAGAGTCGGCTGCAAAAGAGGAAGTAGTACAGCAGAAAAGTGAAGCAAAAGGTGGCAACAAAGATGTATTTGTTAAGGCAACCTACGGAACAGTTCGTACCCTGGACCCTGCAGTTGCATATGATACCAGCAGTGGTATGCGCCTTTATAATCTTTATGAATGTTTGATTGAGTTTGATGGTGAATCAACCGAAAATTTTCGCCCATTGCTGGCAACCAAAGTTCCAACTGTTGCAAACGGTGGCATTTCTAAAGACGGGAAAACCTACACCTTCGAAATTCGCAGTGGCGTCAAGTTCCATAACGGTGACATAATGACACCGGAAGACGTTGAATATTCAATCGAGCGTGGTATGGTCGTTGATCAGGAAGGCGGCCCCTCCTGGATGATGTTGGAAGCTGTGACAGGTTATGGTGGAACCAGAGAAGATGGAAAGATCATTCCCGGTGTTTTCAAAAAGATTCTGGATGCTGTAAAAGTTGACGGTAATAAAGTTGTTATCTCACTGCCAGCTGCCTACCCACCCCTGATGGGAATAATGCAGTATACATCCAATTCGATAGTCAGTAAAAAGTGGGCGATTGCCAATAATGCCTGGGATGGAAAACTTGAATCAGCTGAAAAATTTAACGGACCTGATTTTAATAAGGAACCCCTCCAAAACATTGAAAATGGAACGGGTGCTTATAAGTTGAAAAACTGGGAGAAGTCCAGTGAATTCGTATTCGAAAGATTTGATGATTACTGGGGACCCAAACCAGCCATCAAGACAGCTATTGTAAAATACGTTCCGGAATGGACAACTCGAAAGTTGATGCTTCAAAATGGCGATGCTGATATCGTAACCATTGACAATACCTATTATCCGGAAGTTAAGGATATGCCCGGTCTTAAGATTCACCTGGTTCCTCAGCTTTCAGTTTCCATGGCTTTCATGAATCAAAAAATTAACATGACCGCCAATCCGGACGTTGGCAGTGGAAAACTGGATGGAAACGGGATTCCTTCGGATTTCTTCAAGGATCTCAATGTTAGAAAGGCGTTCCAGCACGCAGTTGATTACCGTGCAATGAAAGAGGATGTTGGTAACGGACTGATTGAAAATCCAAGAAGCCCCAATGTAATCGGTCTTCCTTATGTTAAAGACGTTCCCCTACCGGCTTTCGATCTTGAAAAAGCAGCTGCTTACATGAAGAAAGCCCATGGTGGAAAAGTGTGGCAAAACGGTTTTCAAATGACCATTACTCACAACACGGGTAACACCCTGAGAGAAGCTGCAGCCATGATGATGGCAGAGAACATCAGTTCCTTGAATCCCAAGTTTAAAATTGAAGTTCGTAACGTAGAATGGAAGGACTATACAGTCAAGTATCGCCAAGGGCTTTATCCAATCTTTATTATTGGTTGGGGTGCTGACTACCCGGATCCACATAACTTTCTCTACACCTTCATGCATTCAAATGGTGCTTATGGAAAACATATGGGCGTGAAGTATGATGACGTTGATAAGCTGTGTGATCAAGGTATCCAGAATGCCGATCCTGAAATTCGTAGGAAGGTTTATTATGAACTTCAGGATATTTGGGTAGAAAGAGCTCTGGCTGTTGGTGTTTACCAGCCGGTTCTGATTAAAGCATACAGAGATAACGTAACTGGATTTATTCCTAATCCTATGTTTAGTGATGCTTATGATCTGTTAAAACTGATGAAGAAGAATTAGTCTAATCGTTTCCTAAACGGAACCGCGGAAATGGTAACATTTCTGCGGTTCTAATACCTTCAAATCGATTATCACTTCTCCAGACTCGTTATTAAGAGTAATCCAAGAATCCACATCCAGGTAGCATTTTGGCTGTATTTATTTCAAGAAGGTTGATTTTTCTAGTATTCGTGATGTTTGGAGTTTCCTTCATCATCTTTGGCCTTCAAATGACATTCAGCCCTGAACGAAGGGCTATGGTTTTTGTAACCACACCACAACAATCTAAAAACATCCCTGTTCTCATAAAAAAGTATGGTTTTGATCAACCCTTCTACAAACAGTATTTCACGTGGTTGAAAGAGGTCAGCAAGGGACATTTGGGGTATTCACTGGTTGCCTCTGATTCAGTCTGGAGGGCGTTTTTGCGTTATTTTCCCATTACCTTGGAGCTGACCTTGTTCGCGTCGCCTTGCATTATATTATTCGGGGTCTGGCTGGGCACGAAAGCGGGACAGAAAAGCAACACAGCTGTTGACCATTTTACCCGTATATTTTCCATTGTTGGCTGGTCGCTGCCTACCTTTTTGTTCTCCCTGGTTTTGCTCATGATTTTTTACGGATACTTCAGGATATTTCCTCCAGGGGTTCTAGGCGACGAGTTAAGTATGCTGGTGTATGGCAATACCAGTGAGTTTATCCGCTATACCGGAATGTTTACCGTTGATGGCATTCTAAACGGACGTTTGGATGTGACGCTTGAAGCATTAAAACACCTGGTTTTACCGGTGCTTACGGAATGTGTCGTTATCTGCGCCCTGCTGATGCGGGTCATGCGCTCCGGAATGCTGGAGGAGATGTCTAAAGATTATGTTATTACCGCCAGGGCTAAGGGAGTTGATAAACAAACGACAATATTAAAACATGCCAGGCGAAACGCTTTAATACCGGTAATTACTGTTGCCGGACAATTGGTGGCTGCTTTGATGGAAGGAGCCATTGCCGTTGAGATCATTTTTAATCGAAAAGGAATCGGTTGGTGGATGGCTAGCTCAGCCATTCAATTGGACATGCCTGTTCTAATGAGTATGTGTCTCTTTTTCGCCATTGTTTTTGTGACGGCAAATCTGATTGTTGATATAATATATGCTTATATCGATCCAAGAATTCGTTTAAGTTAATCCCCCAGCCAAAAAATGTTAGAAAACCACCCAAGATTAAAAGAACTTCGATACACGCTTTACAGAATTTTCCGAAATCCCTCAGCGATAATCGGGGTCATTTTATTATTGTTTTTCATTTGTATAGCGGTATTTGCACCTTATATTGCACCACCCAAGGATCTGGATCGCCCCTATATGATGCCCAGGGCAGGTTACACCATTACTCCCCAACCACCCAATGAAAAAAATATCTTCGGTACTACCGAAGGTCAGTATGACATTTTTTACGGGATAATCTGGGGAACCCGCACTGCATTCAGAATTGGACTGTTTGTAATCACTACGGCTGTTATAATAGGGGTAATCCTGGGTACCCTGGCGGGGTATTTCGGGGGCAAAGTAGATGAAATTATCATGCGACTGGTGGATGTGGTGTTTGCCATCCCCTTTCTTGTTCTGGCCATGGCCATTGTGGTGTCATTCGGCCGGGGATTGGACATTATCATGATAGCCATTGCCAGTATTGCCTGGAGAAGTTATCCCCGGGTCATCAGGTCTGCTATTCTTTCAGTTCGGGAACAGGATTTTGTGCAGGCAGCCAAAACCATGGGAGTTTCGGACATTCGAATCATGTGGCGACATATCATCCCCAACTCAATATATCCCGTGATGGTAATTGCTTTCATGGAAGCGGGATCGGTGGTTCTCACAGCTGCTTTTATGAGTTTTCTCGGTCTTGGCGCTCCGAAAGGATACTCGGATTGGGGGCAGATGGTTGCATTAGCCAGGAATTATATCGTGGGCCCTGCTGATGATCCTTTAAAATTCTGGTACACCATTATTATTCCGGGCGGCGCCATTGTCCTCTTTGTTCTCGCCTGGGCTTTGATCGGGGATGCTCTCAGGGATGCATTTGACCCCAAAATCAGACGAAAATAGACCTTACCACGCATGAGGTTCACCAATTACAAAAACGTTATTCAATTGAGATTTTCGAATGTCAACATTAATAGAAATCAAGGACCTGGTAACGAATTTTTACACCTATGAAGGTGTTGTAAAAGCATTAAATAAGATCAGCCTTGAGGTTAAAAAAGGTTCCACATTCGGTTTGGTGGGTGAGTCCGGATGCGGAAAAAGTGTTCTGGTTCGATCAATAATGAGAATCGTACAATCCCCCGGTGTTATTGAAGGTGGTCAGGTATTGTTTCACAAGAAAAAGAATGGTAAAGAGGTGGTTGTTGATCTGCTGCAACAATCCGAAGAATATATGCGTAGTATCAGGGGATCAGATATCTCCATGATCTTTCAGGAACCCAATGCAGCTTTAAATCCAATACTGAGCATTGGCTATCAGGTTTCGGAAAGCTTCCTCTTCCATGTAGCGGAAGAGATGTGTGAGAAAATCCTTGATGAGCTCAATTCCCCCAACGATCATACTTTTTTCCCGATTAAACAGTTTCTCAAATATACTTACAGGGTTGGATCAAGCGATTCGAAAGCATTTGTTCTCAAGTTATTTAAGAAAATTCCATTCCTGAAGAAATGGGATAAGCGACTGAAAAAGGAGGCCCTCAAGCGCTCGGTTGAGATCATTGATAAACTCCACGTCCCTGACCCTGAACAGACTGTTAAAAGTTATCCTCATAATCTCTCGGGTGGTATGAAGCAAAGGATCGTTATTGCCATGGCACTGGCCTGCAATCCGGATTTGCTGATAGCTGATGAAGCCACCTCGAATCTTGATGTTACCGTGCAGGCCCAGATTCTTGAGTTATTAAATGAACTTAAAAAAGAGGTCATCTCTTCAATCTTACTGATTACCCATGATCTGGGAGTAGTCGCCGAAACCTGTGAAAGAGTTGGAGTAATGTATGCCGGTAGTTTGTGTGAAGTCGGAGATGTAAATGAGATTTTCAAGGATCCGAAACACCCCTATACCAAAGCGCTCTTAAGATCGGTGCCACTATTTTCTAACGAAGGAAAGCTGGAAAGTATCGAAGGAACGGTTCCAAACCTTGTAAATCCTCCAACAGGATGCAGATTTCACCCGCGGTGTTCCCTGGTAATGGAACAATGCAAACAAGAAGCTCCGGAACTCAAGGAAGTTGGCCCTAATCACACTGTTGCCTGTTTTGCAGTTAACTAACCCTTAATATTTGTTCATCAACACCTAGTTGAATAGCCAAAAATGGAAAAACTGATTGAATTAAAAAATCTTTATAAACACTATCCTATCCTGGGTGGGATTTTACGCCACCAGATTAATGCAGTAAAAGCGCTGGATGGGATCGATCTGGATATTATGAAAGGTGAGTGCCTGGGGTTAGTTGGTGAATCGGGGTGTGGTAAGACTACTACCGGAAAAGCTATCGTAAAACTGCATGAAGCTACCAAAGGGGAGATTCTTTTTCACAATAAAAACAAAGCCGGAAAAGAAAGTGTAATTGATGTGGTTCCCCTTACAAATCGAAAAATGAAGCAAAAAGGTATTCGAGGAAAACTGCAAATGGTTTTTCAAGACCCTACTACCTCCATGAATCCCAGGATGTTAATAAAGAATATCATTGCCGAACCAATTAATGAGCAAGTGAAGTTGAGTAGTCGGGAGATGGAATCGCGAATCAAAAAATTGTTGGATACAGTAGGTTTGGGTGGGCAACACCTGCTTCGGTATCCTCATGAGTTTTCGGGCGGACAAAGACAGCGACTGGCCATCGCCCGTGCTATCGCCACAAATCCCGACTTTATCGTACTGGATGAGCCGACTTCTGCTCTTGACGTATCTGTACAGGCTCAGATTCTAAACCTGCTAAAGGAACTTCAGGATAAATTGGGAATGACCTATCTGTTTGTTACCCATCACCTTCTTGTGGTAAAATACATTAGTTCGAGAATTGCTGTAATGTATCTGGGGAAAATTGTTGAAGTTGCCCAAACCAAGGATCTTTTTGAAAATCCCATGCACCCTTATACTTTGGCCCTGCTATCAGCAATTCCCAATACCAATATCGACAAAAGATCAAAACGGATTGTTCTGGAAGGCGATGTCCCCAGTCCCTTGAATCCACCGGCAGGATGCAGATTTCATCCAAGATGCCCCTTTGCCATCGACAGATGCAGGACAGAAATACCAAAACTGGAGGATGTCGGTAACGGTCAGCTTACCGCTTGCCATAGAAAAGAAGATGTGGCCAAGCTGGTGAAGGATACCTTCGGTTTCTCCATGAAGCGGTAAATTACATAATCAATGTCTGAGATCAGAAAAGAAACCGTCCGGGGCCTGAAAGCAGGTATTGCTTTTTCCATCAGCCGCACCTTTTCAAAAAAGGATATTGCTGATTTCGCCAGGATTTCCAGGGACGATAATCCCATCCATAGTGACGAATCATTCATTAAATCGAAAAACATGAAGGGTCCCATCTGTCACGGGATGCTGGTTGCTTCCATGCTGACAGAGATTGGCGGACAGATCGGTTGGTTGGCAGCCGGAATGGATATCCAATTTAAAAAACCGGTATATGTCGGGGAAACAGTAACCTGCCATTTCACCATCACCAGTATTGATGAACAAGATCGTGCAACTGCCGAGATTCGCTTTGAAAACTCAAACCGGGAAACAGTGATTGAGGCAACACTGACCGGAATATTGCCCAGTCCGACGGAGCGAAAGATTCTGGAAGCATTGATGGACACTTAACCAAACAGGGCAGCAAGAGCCTGACAGGTCCTGAAGTCCACACCTTCCATATCTCATCCTGTATAACCATCTTTTTATTACATTACATACATTTTAGATTTGCCATCTCCTGTGAGGCGGCTCACTGATAATCTCTGAGTCCGACAAGACCAGGTAAGGATAGGCAAAGGCCAGGGCGTCGTTCTGAATCTCACTGGGAGGTTCATCTCCTTCGTAAGGTGCAATCATCAATGAAAAACTTTGTTTTTTACCGTTATAGGAGGGAGCAAACGGATCTAAATGATTGAATGTCATAAAAGCAGCCGCTTTTCCCAATCCGGTTGAAGCAGTGTTATATTTAAACTGCCTGCCATAATAGCTGCCAAACGGGTTCAAATGAATCCTGGTTTTTTCCTCCTCTTTTCTTGTTCTCATGGGGCAAAAGGCAAATGAACTCAGGGCGTCCGCGGTCTGGGCAATCAAAATCCCCCGCTGTCCGTCTGATACTGCAACCCAACTGAAGGTCACCTGGTTGTTAAAAGAATCCAGTTCACCGTTTTTAGAAAAATCCGCATAATTGAGATCATAGTTGCTGACATGTCCGAAATAATTATGTTTCCAGACTCTTAAATGTTTAAAATCTGTTCCGATGATCTTCGGGATGATTTCACAGGGCATCACCTCTATCCAGTTGCCGTCCCAGGCTTTTTCCAGCCTGTCAGCCCTCTCCTCATTATATTTCTGATAAGGTGTAATAGGATATTTAACTGCAACATCAATATACAGATAAGGTAAGCCAGCTGCCAACTTAAATTGTCTCTTCAGTTCAACTTTTTTACCACCTGCCGCCTTAAGTAGCAGCTCGGTTTTCATTCTTTTTACCCCTAAAATTCCATTTCCCCTCTGATGGCAGTCGATCGGCTCCCATTCCTTGACTTCGGAACGATGTTTTGCATAGGTGACTGCACTGTTCAACATGTTTCTTTCGATAAAATCATTACCCTTATATTTAAGACCTGCAAAATTATAAGCATCATCAAACCGAACGGAAAGCATTTCGTTCTCAAGCAGATCATCTCCGATCAGTAATTTTGACTGGTTTGCATTCTCTTTTAGTCTGGGACCTTGAAAATCAAGCTGGTATTCTTTCTCCTCTTCAGCCTTCACACTCTCGATATAATACAAGTTTGCCTTTCTGGTTCGACTGGTTTCACTGCCAAATACCAAGTCAAACGGCACCGGATCTCCTTTGGAATCCTTTAAGGTAAAATTCGAAAGTTTTTCCCTGGACAGTTCCAGAGTCAGTTTGGTTAATCCTTTGGAGGGGGCAGCCGGATATTTTATTATATCGGTATTTATCCCCCTGGCATAATCCAATATCGAAAAAAAATCCTGATGGCTGTTTTTCTTGTATACTTCCTCTTTAACAATTGTGAAGGCTTGATAGGCGTTGTCCACACTGGACTTTACAATGGAATTGGCAGCATTTATGCGGGAGACATTCATAATGGGTGAAGACAAACCAAAATGGGTAGTGGAAAAACTACGAAGGCGTTGTTCATATGATTTTGTGCTAAAGGATTCAATCTCATTACGAAGTTTTTTGCTTCTGTTCTTCTTCAACATTCTTAATGTCTGCAATTCCAGAATACGGGAACGCTCAATCCCGGTCCACAGCCGTTGATTGGACCATTTCTCAGCCCAGCAGGCCATTCCGTCAAAACTCCCGTTCGCAGTATCCTGCCTAATCTCAATTGAACCGACGGGAACATGGTTTTTTATGTATCTGCCCGGTGTCGTATAGACTATGTAGTCCAATCCTTGCAGGCTCTTGATCATCCCTTCAAGCCCTTGCAGCGAAGAATAAAACTTTTTGACAATGGGGTAATCCATACTTACCCAGAATTCATCGTCCGCATCCATATCTATCAGCAGCAGCAGATCTTTAGTATCCTTCAATGCCAATTGCTGTTTGCGAATCTTTTTTACCCAGCGAGCCAGCGAAATGTTGTCTACTAAATCGCCCGTATTATAAGCCGGTATCAAGGTCATCGTCTCTTCTATTCCTTGGTATGAAAGTGTCAAAGGATTATACCGTTGTACCAGTGAAAGCGGTGGAACAAAATTACTGAAGCAGTTGAAGGGCAAAGCACTATTGAATAGACTAACAGAGGTGATGCCATAGTGTGGGTATAATTTCAAATGGATCGGGGTAAACATCATCTCTTGCGGCCTGACCATGGGCGCAAATGAATCAAAAATATCCTTTAGTCCAGATTTTGCCTTGTTTGATATTGACCATCTGATAACATCTTCAAATTCTTTAGCAGAGTGAGCACTTATAATTCCGTTGTTGTACGACATTATCTGAAACTCATCCCTACCCTCGGCTACTCTTCTCTTCCAATCTTCTATAATATCCGGGCAATATTCCGGAATAATTGTTTCCAGAGAGAAATAATTTTCACAATCCCAGGTGCCGGAGACATTTATCCCTTGCCGGTCAAAGTTATCAAGAGTTTTTATTATGTGTCGAATGATACGGATATCTTTCCCAAATCCCTTTTCATCAGGTGTATCCCCGCGATAGGAATGATAAAAATTGACATGGAATCGAAATGCGATGTGTATTTTCGGGCTGTTCATGTGACTCCTTGTTCGTTTAAAACATCTTCAAGTTATTCTCCTTGCAGGGCATTCTATATTTTCTCTTTCATCAGCATCAAAGGCGGCTCCAGATCGCCGTGCAGTCGAAAACATGTTCAATCGGTTATGAATATCCGGTGTTAAACGATACCTAAAAATGTTATAGGCAAAAATGCATAAAAAAACAATGGAAAGTATGGCAAATTTTTTTTTTAGAGTGAGGATAAACTCTGCTGACTGTTCCTGTTTGACCAGCCTGGCGGTACCATCGATAACCTGTTCTATCGGTTTTATATATCCGGTCAGAGATATCACCTGAGATACTATGGAAATTCCCAATGCGGAACTTGCCTTATGCATAAAGGTTAATAATCCAAAATAGACCTCCCATGTCGCTTCTCGGAATAAAGTTCATCAATATCAGAAATATCAGAAAAGATGGACTACATCTGACAAGAAGAGCTCAAAGCCATCAGTTGATCAGGCCTATGGTATTTATATCCTGATGATTAACCGGTTTTGGGAGATCAATCGCTGGTTAACTATCAATAGAGACCAGGTTTTAACCTCACTTCAATCAGGCTAAAAGATACTGCATTCTTGAGCAAAACATAGATCAAATGGCTATATCCATTGCCGTGCTGTTGATCGTTTGATATGAATTATAGACAAGGTGGTAAACTCAAATAACCGCTTAAAAACCGAATACCTTGATGAAACAACCACACTTTCTCTTCTAATTATAGGTCTTAACCTGCAAATCTCTTTACAAAAAGAAACCTATTATGAATTTTGTTGTCGGTAATTTAACAGAACCCGTTTTTAGGCCACCATCCGAGTGGGACGCTTTGCTAATTGCGATTACAAACGGATGCACGCATCGTTGTACCTTTTGTTCCATGTATAGAACTAAAAAATTCGAGATTCGAAAAGATATCGATGAGATTAAAAGAGAGATCGATCAGGCTCGAGCTCTATATGGAAATCGAGTGCGCAAGATATTCTTTGAAGACGGAAACGCATTTACGGTAAAATCTGAGTTATTAATTGAAATAACGGAGTATTGTCACAAGGTACATCCGAATCTTGAAAAAGTCAGTGCTTACGCTCATGCCAAAGACATCGTCAAAAAATCGGATGAGGAGCTCAATAATCTTGCCGATGCCGGATTCACCATGGTCTACGTCGGAGTTGAAAGTGGAGATGATGACGTGCTGAAGGCTTGTAAGAAAGGAACAAACCAAGACGAATTGGCGCTTGCGGCTCACAAATGTCATCAGGCAGGAATCGCCTGGTCCGGCATCTTTCTGCTTGGCCTGACAGGAAACGACAAGGAGAAGAGCAGAAAACACGCAATCGAATCAGCAAAACTGATAAACAGAATGGCGCCTGTCAAACCAATTAAATGGTATGTTTCGCCGTTAACCCTGGAAATCGCCCCTGGATCTGAATTATGGGCACAACAGCAATGTGGAGAATTTCAACCGGGATCATTCATCCAAATCCTGGAAGAGTTATATACCATGATCGAACATACCGACGACCATCTCCAGAACTGTATCTTCAACACCAACCACGCATCTAATTATCTGAGTCTGAAGGGGGAACTGGGAGAAAACAAACAGGAGTTTCTAAGATCAATTGAAGTAGCCATCAATCATACCATTTCGAAAAAGCGAAACTGGTAAAAGGTCTTATTTGAGTTTTCAAATACTGATGTCCTTATATTTACTCTTATCAAGGTTTAATCATTGAAGCTTGCAGCGTCTTGTCATTTCGGACTTCGATTCGAGATATATTCAAATGTAGAATTGAAGTCCGGGTTAATCCACCATCAGCAGGCAATAGACATTCTGCGTATCGTCCGGCTTCGACAGTGTATCAATGGATAAACCGTTGTTTCGGGCTGTTTGAAAGACATCAATCCCGCAGCTTTCCATAGATGGTCTTGCCTTGTAGCCATGCTGACAGGGTTTTTCGTTCATTTTCTCACATTCACCGCAAAGCCTGCATGGGCCGGAAAGAAACAGGAAAGCTTTATAATATCCATCCTTAAATACCAACCCTTCAAGATCAACCAGTTTAGTATAATATTTTTTAAACTGCCTTTTTTTCCCCTGTATTTTAGGAGCTTCAACATGACACAGAATCGCACGCTGATATGAATCCAGCATTTCCCTGGTTTGGTGATGGTCAGGTGTATCAGGGGGACAACAATAACTCTGTCCATATGCCGGACAACCAAACTGGCATTTAATGCGTACCCATGGGGCTGTTACCACGGAACTTGGGTGAATCAATTTTGCGTCTGTGGCACCGCTTTTGATAACCAGCCTGATATATTTTTCGATTAAATCTTTCATCACTTATCCATATTGATTAGTACCTTATAAGTCATTTTCTGTGTTTTTTGCAGAAATTACTTTTAGGGTGCTACTCCAGTTGATCTGGGTTAGGTTGTGGCACCGGATTCAAGGCTTCACCCTGTTACTTTTTCACAACCAGCAACATCCTCATCTCCGGTTATTGACATTTTTTTATTGGGAGTTGATTCACTTCAAATCGGTTTTCACCTTCTATTCACCAACAAGCAGGTACAGCAGGTATAAAGTGGACCTGTAAAAATTCACATTGGTGGGTTATGCCGCCAAATCCTTGATAAATCGAAGGTATTCTGTTGAACGGGAAAGATAAAACGCCAGAGCCTTGGCAAAATCTTTGCCTAATATGCCATCAATCATCAATTGACAGATCTCCCGGTCTCGTTCCAGAACCAGTTGGGAAGTGATAAAAATCTCGTGTTCATCTTCAGATATTGTTTCGAGCAGTTTTACCAGGGCTGTACTGGCCCGGGGTTGGTACATCCAGAAATAGAGCAGGTCCAGCGCGTGCACCATGATGATTTGTTCCAAGTCGCTCACCTCGGTTTTGGTTTTTTCAGATGATCGACAGGGCTGATTGAGGATTTCAGTGGTTTGGACTTCAGGAAACATCACCTCCAATTGAGCATAAACATCAATCAGATCAGCCAGTTTATGGCGGTAATCGCGAAATCGAAGGCGAATATTGTCGATACGATCTCCCAAGCCTTCAATAAAGGCAGCCACCAAATCCGAAGCAGCTTTGGAAATTACAGCGGCCCATTTTTGCAGGATATTATCAATACCTCCAATTCCCGCTGTTGCCATAAAAAAACCTGCTATCGTGTTAAAGATAATGGCAACAGGGATTGAGATTACGGAGCGAAAAAAGTTACCTGCCACGGCAGTGCGCGGTAAGCCGCGAATGGCATTATGACTGGACAAGTAGATGCCATTAGCCAATGCCATAAAACTGTAAAGCAGAATCGGATGGGTGGTTGTTGTGATGTCAAACATGTGATCCAAAATGACCGTTTTGACGAGATAATCGAGCAGTGGAACTGAGAAACCAGTATACATCAGGGAATCAGTCAGCCGATCCCAACTAACATAATCATTCCAGCGCAATAGCGGAGAACGTCGTAATCCACCGCCTCCCAATACCGACTGCCAAATGTTACGCAGGCCGGTAATAGCAAACCAGATAAACGCACCTCCGTAAGCTAACAACCACCAGTCTTTGGTAAGGGAAAAAGTTGCAAAAGCCGGAATAAAACCGATCAGCACCTTTAAGGAGTTTTTAAGTCGTGTATTAAGATAGCGCCAGGAAAGGCGCTTTTTTGTTTTCGGATCAATTACCGGTGATAGTTCAAGGTGATTGGGTCCATTTTTCTGAACACCTCCCAGAGTGACAATGTTCCCGGGCGTTTGCATCCGGATGGAGGTATCCTGCACTTTCCAGCCTAAAACACGTTTGTGCCCGATACCCTGCAAAATTCCCAGTCTTTGAGTTATCCGATTCAAGAATTTAAGAAAATATCCATAGTTTCTTTTTGGAATAAAAGTTAGTTGCCGAAAAGCTGCCATGGTAATCGGGATGATATCCCGAGTCGGCCCCGTTCGCCGCCCGATTTGGCGCTGAGCTCTATACGGTAATGTCTCGATTAGTGCCAGACCCATCCCATGCGCTTTGGGCGATCGTCCAGTTGAATCACTGCCAATGCGAGCTTTAAGTGAGCGGTTTCTGTACAACAGAACCAATCGTTCGATATCATGCAAAACAACGGTCAATTTACGGATACGATCCTCACGGTCTACATGGTGTGATTCTGCGAGATTGTCTATGATCGAATGAATAACCCGTTTGAGGATAATAACATTTTTTTTATTAATAGCCGCCTGAAGTTCGCTGATATTGGCTAAATCATTAGTCAATCCGGCGGCGTAGTCTTTGAGATTAAAGATTTCGAGTCTTGTAATTGCTCCTTCACAGTCATAGATAATTTCCAATACATCCGAGGCATCCAAATGGGTTAGATTTAAAGTGAATCGATACCCGGAGCGCAAGGGAATCAATTTATCCAATAACTCAATAGGACTCAGTCGAAGAAATTCCGGAACATGGTCTGGATCATAAACCTGATCAGGATCGATTAACCCGGAGTTTTGCTCAGGAGTCATGCAATGTTTAATCTGTTTCTCGATATTAATGTTCCCTGGGATATGGTTGATGACTCCCTGTGCCGGATTAGTCGCTGATGTCTTGGGATCAAATTGATCTTGTTCTTTTTTAAAGTGTAGGTGAACAGCTTTGAGGATGTGGCTGTGTATGAATTTTGATAGATGCAGTTTTGATTTTTGTCCAATACCCACAAAATCCAAGAAGGCTTTTTCATCTAACGGGAGTAACTCGATTCCAAGGTCATCTCCTATTCTCTTTAAATGGATTCGATTGAATTCGGCAAACAGATCCATAATGTGAGCTTGTTGAAAATCTGAAACCTTGCGGCCCTTTTCCATGACAATCTGCACCCGCTCTTCCTGCAGAAAACACATGAAGTCTTGAGCACTGGTAAACCCCCGCGGTACCCAGATTAATTGAATGTACTTATTGCGAAACCGAACTGGAAATTCAATGCCAATACGAATATCTATTCCCATAATTTCTGATGCTGCCAGCAATTCGGATGCAAAACTTGGAGCGATATAATTATAGTGAATGACTCGCAAACGTCGAATTCCTTTTATCCAGGCATCCATGATTAAATGGGTAGATGATTTTCGACCTTTCGTATTAACATCGTGAACATGGTCATCAAATGCAATCTGGTTCCATTCTTCGGGCATTTCCAGCAAATGGTAATTTTTTAGCTGCTGGCGCACCTCATGCGGTTTTCCAGTGGCTGTGATCCGAAAGTCATGTGCCAGTTCCAACTGACGGCGAACATTTTCATGAGACCTGACCAGTTCTTTCATGATCTCCAGCAAAACCCGGGCTGTATTTTTTGGCATAGTACCAGGCGCCGTATCTATAATTTCATGTCGCAAAGCTCTCAAAGCGCTTATGCGCCTATCGGCATCTTGTCCTTGAAGGGAGCTGACCAATGAAACAACCGCATATGCGATTCGAAGCCCCTTGGATTCAGCCAATTCTTTAATACCATTGGGATGAAACAAAGGGTTGTAGGTTTGGCGAGCATATTGGCGGGTACGGTCCTGTTTTAAAACATCACTGACTATCTGAAGCAGTTCGTAATCGCGCCTATCAAACAAGAACTTGGAGATCCTGTCTTTCATCTTTCTCCAGCACAGAAAAATTTTTATTGTGCATTGATTTGCACATTTATTTTAAAAGATCCTTTCGAATAAGCATGGCAGAAGGTTTACTATTTCAGAAAAGAGTAAACAAAGAATTCCAGAAAGTACTTATCGGAAGTTTTGGTAGGAATACGGCAAAATGGCAAGAAATTGCTCATTTGCACCACACAACGCATTCTCTGCCTGAATTTTGCTTGAGCTTGAACCCGAACAAGATTTACATTTTCCGGAAGAATTTAACCCGGTTTGCTTTTAACTCCCAATTTTGTTGGTCTGTGTAAGTAAGATGGAATACAAAAACTATATTATAAGCAAAAGAGATCAGGCAAGTATTCAGGATTAAGTTCATTCTGCAGTGAAAAAACCTATCCTTCGTCAAGTTCCAAGATCCAATTTGTTTATCATATAAACGATTCAGTTATTTACCTTGAATTAAATTGTTCCTGCAATCCAAACAAAGGCATTTTATAGTGAGTTGTTTCTAAAAATTATCATTTGCCATGTAATATTGCCAACATCATATTGTCAGGATTTCATACTCTGACCTGGGTGGCTTGTAAGATATTTCCTTTTGCCTGACATCACTCCTCAAATAGAGTTTTGTTCCCTTTCAAAATCTGTTCTCATGTTATCTGCATCCTATTCCAGGCTGATAAAAGACACATATGTCTCAAGCAAATTGAGACACATACTGATTCTGGTGTTAATCATCAATATAAAGCACCATAAATTCAATGAAGTACAAATATATTAGTGATGGCATGTTTTATGAAACCTATGATCTTTGTAAAAAACAAAATAAGACTCTTTATTCTATTAATAGAATAAAAAATAGATATTTTAACATGACGGTGATAGGATGACTCAGTCAGTTTCAAAGACTTGAATGTGTAGAGCTGATCGATTGCCATTTATATCGTGGGGAGTCGATGAATCGAAGTGTTAGATACATGTAACTGAACTTTTAACATTAATCCCAAGTACGGAGGAATCAAATGACAGCACTGGACAGACTGAAGGATGATCACAAATTGATAAAACGGTATCTCGATAATCTTTTTATCGCTCATGACTTTCTGGTGGAGAGAGAAGCTGTTCCCGCATCAGTATTTGAAAAGACATTGGATTTTTCGAAAAACTTTATGAATAAATATCACCATTTTCGAGAAGAATATGTTCTTTTCTTAAAACTGGCAGAAAAGAAAGGCGGGACCATTGACCCACAGATAGTATCGCTACGGGATCAACACGAGCGCAGCCGTGAGCTGGTTTCCAGAATCAAGGAAGCTCTTAAAGGGTATAAAAGTAACGATGAAGTCGCGTTCAGCCGACTTGCTGAAAATGTCGGCTATTATGTTTCATTGGAAAGACAACATGTAAACAGGGAGAATCACGTTTTTTATCCCATGGCTGAAGAGGCATTTTCCGATGATGAGATGGCTGAATTCGATGCCGAATTTGATAAGATTGAAAAAAAGCAGGGCGGAGACAGCTTCGATAAAGCGGTAAAGCTTGTGGAAAGCATTGAAGCCGACATGAAACAGAAGTTTGGCGCTGTCTATCGCGACAGATACGACAAACTGGTGTCTGAGCGCGGACATAAAAAATAACGACTGTCACCGGGGAAAGAAACTGTTCTTGCCCCGGTTTGACGAAAATTCTTTGACGTCCTCTTTATATTAGTACAACTCAGGTTTAGCGAAGTCTGAGTATATATTGAAGAGGGCCTGCTATTATTCTCTCGAAGCGTGATTATATCTTAATGAGAATTCCTGCCAACTCTGTCTTGTTAAAACAGATCCTGTTTCTCCTGTTAATCTGGTTACCCATGGATTCACTGTTTGCCCAAGGCATCATTATCGGGAGTGGAGAAAACATCCGCACCAAATTCAGAGACAGCACAGACACTCAAATAACCGATTTTGCCCTCGATTTAGCAAAATCCTACAACAAAGTTATCCTGCATTTGGGGCAGGCTCATTCTTTTGAAAGGGGAGGGTTGTTTTTTTACAAAACCAGCAAAAGAAACCTGGTTACCTTCTCCAAAGTCCTGAAAGAACGCCAGGTTAATCTCGAATTATGGATGATGGATTCATTTGGTGCCGCAGCATTTGAGAAAATCCACACGCTTCATCAAACAATAATATTAGGTAACCTGGAATTTTTGAATAATCTGGGCGTCGATTATGAAAGCATCATTGTTGATCTGGAGTGGATTAACCTGCCGAAAGGCGACAATGGCGTTAAGTTTCAGAATATTCTGATGTTACTAAAGGAAAAAACTGTTAATAAAACAATAAAAGCCTTTGTGCCATTGGTTGATGATGAAGCTGAGAACCGAGCGAGAGGATATGATCAGGATGCACTCCAGAACATGGGTATTGAATTGATTCCCATGTTATACATTATTGACGGAGGTTTTTATGAAAAAAACAATACCCTGCTTCCTTATCTGGATGATAAACGAGTTCGTCAATTAAAGCGCTATTATTCCCAAAAAGGCTATGTAGCGGCTATCTCCCTGGAAAGTGGATTTATTATAAAAAAGGAAGGGAAACATTTTTTTGTCAAAACCGTCCAGCACGACAAACACTCTGTTTTTGAAAATCTTGAGGTAACAAACAATATTGATTCCCAATACTTTCAGATGATAGGATTAAAAGCAAACCGACCATTTCAACTTGAAAAAAATGACCTTACCCCTGAACAGATCAGAAAGAATCAAGAGATATTTTGGATAAAAATAAAACCCACCATAATTGATGAAGACAGCTATGTCTGGCGGTACTATCTGTTGAATTGACAGGCGGTTATAGCCCCAATGCGAACTGTGCACGGTCCTGAATTCTGTTCCTTCTCTCGGTGATAATCAAAAAATCAGCAGACCAGGCAGTAATAAGGAATAATCCGAACGGCTTTAAACCCACAAACCGAATGGCCAGTTTTATTGAGCTGACATTGCTAGCGTGGCAGTACCAGACAGGCAGGCAATTCCAATCAAGAGAGAACGTTTCTCACCAGCGCGTTTTGTTTGGACACGACCCCGGATTCGCCCGTTACCGGCGGATACCAGAATGCGATGGCGGGAAACATCATCAGGATCGAACCCCAGAAAATGAAGAGACGACGTCTCCCCTCCATTCGCAGGAATCCTTTTCTGGTTCTATGCAGGTTTGTCCTGTCCGAATAGGAACCGACAAAAGGATCGGTGATGGCATCCCAGATAGTTCCGGCAATGAATATAATACCAACCAGTCCGATGGAGACATAGATAGTTCGTCCACCCCCATCGGAAGGAGAATAGAAATAGGTGCCCCATTGGTTGAGAACTTCACTGCACAACTGAATACCGATATATGAGAGAAACACTAAGAATCCCTCTTTTTTTTGTAAAAACCGGCTTTTTCCCGTCTTTATTGGTTGCTTTCGTCATTAAATCATCTCCATTTTGAATGTTGGCAAAGGGGGCCAGATTTTTTTCCCCCACCTGTCTCAAGACAACGGACCCAGAATATCCTCCAGCTCCAAATGATGCACTTTGTTCAGCTCACTCAAACGATGTGCTATTCCGAAAGGCAGGTTGTGGGTTTGGACATACCGGGGCAGATCTGTCAGAATTTTATGGATAACTTCTTCGGAAAGATTTGCCAAGGGAACATGGCACGCGTTAAGAGCTCGTTTCAGTGACGATATGTCTTGCCCTTGAAGTTTCGCCATAATAAGAATGCCGGGACCGACCAACTCACCATGTGAACGGCCGCCGCTGACAAGGTTTTCAGCCAGATAGGCGAAATAGTGCTCACTTCCCTCCTCCGGTCTGGCATGACCTATTTGATTGCAAAGTTGAGCCTGGAGCAGCAAGCAATCAAGAAGTCTTTTTAAGCCTTTTTCATCTCCCTTGCCCGCAGTTTCAGCACAGTCGATCGCTTCCTGCAGAATTGAGTCTGCTATTGATGCAATTGTCTTCAAATAAGCCATTCCAATAGGATTTTTATTATGCTGATCAGCAAACTGCCAGTCCCATTTTCCGACCGCAATGGATAAAACATCACAAATACCTGCAGTTCGAATATCAGGCGGAGCCTGTTTGATGACTTCCCAATCGATAAAAACCCGGTTTGGTGCTTTTGTTTCGATATACTGAACGCAACCGTTAACTCTTATACCGGAAGCCCAGGTAAAAACGCATCAACAGAAAGAGCAGTAGGTAACGATACAAGGGGCAACCCCTTTTTCCCGGCAATATATTTGGCAGTATCAGTAACCAGCCCACCCCCGACAGCATAAACAACTTCACCGGAAACGTCGTCTAATAATCCGGCCCCAAAGCATTAACAGCTTCCCCCTGCCATGCGATAGGCTGGTGTAGTCTGTTTTTCATTGTTTTTCAGATCGGTTCGCTGGATACTAACGCTACCGGTCTTTTTTCATTAATCTCTTCAAACGATGAGAACTCTATATGCGGAAACACCGCCCCTACTCTATCTTTACCTTCGATCCATACGGATTATATGAGAATAATCTTGACCACACGGTTTTGGCTCAGACGGTTGATGAGGAATTTTGGGTATCCTGTTTTGACAAACATCACCCGGAGCATTTTGAAGAGGGGCTCCAGCCCTTTTCCGTTTGTGAGCGCTGGTATTTTGCCAGAAAACTCCAGGAAGCCACCCACGGTGAGGACATGACCGAATACCTGGAGAAAAAGATCGATGCCTTATGCGCCCACCAGGAAATGAAGAAAAACACGTTGAATCAGCATTGACAACAGCTTGAAATCTGGGGTAAACATCTGACACTGCTTGAAGACGCCATGGCCGGGAATATAAGACTCCTGATGGCTTTTACCATGCAGCTCCAGGGAAATGCTGTCGGCGAAGAATTCAAGCTTGGAGCTGGGAGAGGCATTCCGCCTGGTGCGATTTGATGATCTGGAATAGCTTTTTCAGGGGCTTGCTGAACCGCTGCTCGATGCCGAAGAAGCACCCGAACGAAAGAGTTCGGAATTCTCTTCCCCTGAATCTCCCTGATTGAAAGAGCAGACGAAACAAATCTACTGAGTCGGAATTCACTTTTTATAAAAAGAGGTAATAATGGAAGTCATTATCCGAGAAAACGCAGATTCATGTGCGGAGATAGCAGCCAAGATTGTTGCTAAATATCTTCGTGAGAAAAAGAGTCCGGTACTCGGTCTAGCTACCGGTAGTACTCCGGAAAAGATGTATCGAAAACTGATTTCAATGAATGAAAAAGGAGAGATCAGTTTCAGTCATTGCACCACCTTTAACCTGGATGAATATGTCGGCCTTCCCCCCGATCATTCCCAATCGTATCACCGGTATATGAAACAGAACCTGTTTGATCATATTGATATTGGGATGGGGAGTACTCATATCCCCGACGGGAATGCTCCCGATTTAAGGCTCGAATGTTTAAATTATGAAAAGGCGATAAAAAACGAGGGAGGGATTGATCTTCAGATTCTCGGAATTGGCAGTAACGGGCATATCGGTTTTAATGAACCTATCGGATCCTTATCTTCCCGAACCTGGATAAAAATATTGACCCAGAATACCATCAAAGATAATGCCCGGTTTTTTGATGATGATTCCCAGGTGCCCAGGCATGTGATTACCATGGGAATCGGTACGATATTGGAAGCCGAACACTGCCTGATCCTGGCTTGCGGTAAACAAAAATCAATGGCGGTACAAGCCATGATTGAAGGGCCGATCACATCGCAATGTCCGTCATCCGCCCTGCAGTTTCATAAACGGACAACTGCGGTTTTGGATGAAGATGCCGCATGCCTGTTAAAACTAAAATCCCACTATAAATGGGTTGAAGAAAACCATCTGGACTGGCAACAATACGATTAGGTCAACGTCTATTGCCGGAAAATGGACAAAGAAAGTATGTATCACAGAAAGGAACTATTCCCGGTTTGAAGGAGGGACAGGTTATCATGAATATTGTGGACGCCGCCTACAAATCC
The DNA here is from genome assembly GCA_018829445.1 of bacterium. GTDB lineage: Bacteria > SAR324 > SAR324 > XYD2-FULL-50-16 > XYD2-FULL-50-16 > JAHJTV01. The sequence continues at coordinate 138,600 of JAHJTV010000055.1, read as the reverse complement.
TCAAATAACGGTGAAGCAATCATCTTGTAAATGATAAAGGATGCCAATGAAAATTGAGTCGCATAGCTATTTCTTAGGAGTGGATGTCGGTGCCACAAAAACAGCATACGTTATTGCCAACAATCGGGGTGAAGTGGCTCATGTGCTGTATGACAAGGGTGCCAACCACGAATTGTACGGGATAGAAGGGAGTGAAGAGAACCTGAAAGCGGGGATCGAAAAAATCGTCCGTAAAGCAGGATTAACTTCCAATGATTTGGATTATATCTTTTATGGCGCAGCCGGAGCGGATACGGAAGATGATTTTACGTTGTTAAGAGCCATGTATAAGAGGATCACTCCCGACATCCCTTTTGATTTTGAAAATGACGGTCTTATTGCCCTGAAAAGCGGTACCATTGACGGTAAAGGGATCGTAATCACCTGCGGAAGCGGTAACACGAATTTTGCAGCCAATGGAAAAGGAAAAATCAAACGGATTGGCGGTCTAGCGCCACATAGTGGAGATCTGCTCGGTGCCTATTGTATCGCCGGTTATGCATGCAGTGCGGCAGTTCGATCGGAAGATGGCAGAGATTACCCCAGTGTTTTGACAAAGTTATTTCTGCAGGAGTTTGAAGTCAATGCCGTTGAAGAGCTGTCAAATATTGGATTGACTTCACCCAATGTTGAAAGAATGATCAGAATACTCTTCGAAGCTGCTGAAATGGGTGACGGCAAAGCCCTTGAAATCACCTGGATGCTGGTGAAAGAGATTCTGACCCTGGTGAAGGAATTCCATCACGCACTGTTCAGCCCGGATGAAAAGATTAAACTTGTATTGGAAGGAGCGGTTTTCAAAGCAAAGTTCCCACCGCTGATAAGAATGCTGGAACTGGCTGTTCATCAAAAATATAAGGCGACTATTGTCATTCCCGAATGGGATCCTGCCTTGGGAGCGTTGTTTTTTGCCCTGGAAAAAAACGGTATCCCTCTTGATAAAGCCCTGACAGACACAATCATCAGAACCTATTTGGAAAGGAAAGACACGGCATGAAAATATGCATCATCGGAGCGGGTAGCACGTACACTCCCGAAGTTCTGGAAGGTCTACTCCGCCTAGAGGAGGAGATCAATCTCACGGAAATCAGTTTATTGGATATCAGGCAGAGTGAAAAAAAGTTTGCTATTCTGTCGGATTTCGCCGGCAGGATGATCTCAAAGGCGAAATCAAATATCAAATTGACTCCTACCTTTGATCCATTGGAAGCAGTCTCAGGAGCCGATTTTGTACTCAACCAGTTTCGTCCGGGATTAATGGAGGGAAGGATAAATGATGAAAAAATCCCTCTTAAGTTTAATCTGATCGGTCAGGAAACGACAGGTATAGGAGGCATGGCTTGTGGCATTCGGGCGTTTCCTTTCATGGAGAAATATGTGAATCTCGTTAATCAGCAGACTAACAACGCCTGGATCATCAATTTTACCAATCCCTCCGGGATGCTTACGGAATTTATTGTCAACTATCTTAACTATGAGAACTGCATCGGATTGTGCAATTGTCCGGTTGAGTTTATCAAGCAGGTTTCGGCAACCTATGGTTGTGAAAGGGATGAAGTTTTCATGAGATACTACGGCTTAAACCACTTAAGCTGGGTGGACAGGTTTCTGGTCAAGGGAGTTGACAAAACCGACGAGGTTTTCGAACTGGTTAAACTCAACATGGAGAATATCCCCGATATCGACTACGATCCTGACTTCCTCTCCAATCTTCGCCTCCTGCCCAATCCCTACCTGAAATACTATTATAACACCCGAAAAATGCTGGCTACGGAAATCGAGGAGAAACGAACAACGGGGACAAGGGGGGAGGTTATTCTAAAAATCGAAGAGGAGCTTCTGGGCCTTTACTCAGAAAAAGAGCGAACAACACCACCGGAGGAACTGTCAAAAAGAGGGGGCTATATGTATTCCACGGTGGCTACTGAGCTCATCAGGAGCCTGGTTACCAGTGATGAGAGGACTCATATAGTTAACATTAAAAACCAGGGGACAATTACGGATTTCCCTGATGATTTTGTTCTTGAGATCCCGGTAATTATTGACCGACAAGGGGCGAAGACAATCGAGTTGGGAGCAGCAAACAAAGCAATTGTCGGTTTGATTTATACCATCAAAAATTACGAGCGGTTGGTCATAGAAGGTTACCTGTCCAAAAACGAGAATCTCATTAAACAATCCATGTTGATTCACCCTCTGGGACCGGATGAAGCGCAATTGGAGGAGGTCTGGTCTGAACTGAAAAGAGTGAATAGAGAATATTTCCATTGGCTTTAAGCTGCATAACAAAAACGGATACTTCTATATAGTCTCCTTTTTTTAAACCTAAATCGAGGGAATAAGATGAAGATTCAAGAACTTTTACCCAAACCGGATCTTTTGGCATGCAAGAAACTTCTGTGTGTGCAACCACATCCTGACGATATGGATATCAGTGCAGGCGGAACCATTGCGCGGTTGGCCGAAAACGGGACTGAAGTTTTTTACCTGACCATTACCGATGATACAGCGGGATTTATGGAGATCGATGCTGGAAATACCCACCGCAGAAAAGAACAGAGGAAGAAGGAGCAACAAGTCGCCGGCAAGATTCTCGGAGTTAAAGACTATTTCTGGATGGATTATCCGGACGCCGGTGACTGGTCGATGTATCAGGCCAGGAATGAGATTATTAAATATATCAGAAAAATCCGACCGGATTTTGTAATGACAATCGATCCCTGGCTTCCATATGAGGCGCACCAGGATCATGTCAAAGGTGGAATGGCAGCCAGCGAGGCATTTTTACTCTTCAACTTTCCCTTTATCAAAACCGACGAGACAATTGATAAAAACTTCGAACCTTATGAAATTGGCGGCGTAGCGTACTCCTTCACCTCTAATTCAAACACTGTTATTGATGTGGAGAATTACAGGGAGAAAAAGTTCTCGGCAATAGCCGCCCACAAGTCTCAGTTTACCGATGAATTGCTTGAAATGGTAAAAATCTACGATGAAACACGTTCCAGGAACCTGGCCGAAAAATGTGACTTTGAAATGGGAGAGGGATTTAAAGTCCTGAATCCGACCTATATGCTGCATGCCTTTCCTGAAGCAATTGATTATGGTGTTTGATCTTTCTCTCACGGATAATGAGTACTCAACAAACCAGACGATAATAGGGGATAGTCCTGCCAGCTTTAAACCCAAGCCGATTGGCCAATCTTATTGAGTCAATATTGCCAGCATGGCAGGACCAGACTGGCAAGCAATCCTTTTCCAGACAATCATCAATAAGAGCCGAACACACAATCGTGGCAAACCCTTCCCCACGATATTCCGGTTTTGTTTCCACTCCTATTTCAATTTTATTGCCGATGATAAATGAGGCAAAGGCGACAGAGGCCACCTTCTGATCTACCATAAGACAGTAGCCTTTTGCCTGGGCGAGAAAGTCTTCAGCACTGTTCCAAAAATTGATCGGTGCAACCTGTCCGGTAAATTGTTCAAAAATCTCTTTATCAATGACTTCTATCGGATAGCGGATGCCTGTGCTCTGTTTTTTATTTTGATAATAGCTCCCGTATTTAAAAGAGAAGTTTATTCTTTCGTACTGCTGAACTTGATGATTCCTTCCTGTTGCTGTTTTCTTTTGAAAAGCCTGTCCTTTAGACATTTTTAGCAGGGATTTTCCCAGAAGATTTTCCAGTCGCTCATACCAGTCTTCAGGATAAACCTGTAACAACTCCTCAGATTGTCTCCTTTCCTTTGAATTTATCAAATAGTGGTACAACGATTCATTAAATTCCCGGTTTTCAGTTTTACCAAAAAGAAGGGACATCCCATATGGGTGTTTAATATAAAAGGTCATTGGTGAAACAACGGAATCAACATACACCATACCGCGAATGTGCTGACGAATGACTGATTCTGCAAATAGTGTATTTATTGTTACTGATTGCAACGGTTTTACCGACTTGTGGTAATCTGCCGGGTGAAGCTCAATCATGTTTTGTTTCCTGGAAAGTTCCTTGTTTATTGAAGTGAAATCAAAAACTCGTTAAACAAATTACAGCGTAAATCAATTAGATTTTGTTTGAAAACAACCGATTCCATAGTTTTTTCATCCTGCCAATTCTATTGTAAATTGCAGCCAAGGAGAAAAACCGCAGATAGAATTCTCATCATGTGACTTTTGACAGATAATCCTGTCGGGTGTAATTTTAAGAAAAGATCCAAAACAACAATCTCAATAAATATGATAAGTCGCTACTAGCCGTTCTAATTCCGATAAAGTAACGTCAATATTGCAGCTGTGGTACAGTCTGTTGATCTGGAATCCATAATGATTATGGTGATTTTGAATACATGTACGCTGGATGAAATTCTAAAGACATTCTGTTAATGATTTGTTATTGAAAATTAAAATTATCAATATCTTGAAATTGACATTCAACATATGGCCTGATTGTAAAAACGGTAGAGTTCCCATCTATTAAATTTAGCCTTAATTGAAAAACCATATTAATCTATAATTGTTGCCACCGGAGAGATTATGTCACGTAAAAGCCGGGATCGGGATGGAAACAGCACCCAGTTGACAAAGACCATAACACAGCTGGATAGAAATATACTCCGGCAGATTGCCAGGGATCAGGTGATTGAGCCGTTTGAAGGGAGAAAAAGTCTGGAAACCATGCAAAAAACCCGATCCGGAATGGAAAAAGGAATAATCAAGATCAAATCGGTTGGGAAACAGACCGGAGAAGTTATTCGAGACAGCAGGCTTTATGGTTTCTCCAAATCCAAACTCTCACAGTTTTCAAAAAAAACCGGTGAAAAAGTACAAAGCAAATTGATACGTGATCTCATTCAAAAGCTGAATGATGCAACAGATGATCTTCAAAAATCAGCCAAAAACAGGTATAGAAATATTGAGGAAAAAGCCAGGAAAATCACCATCACCTATGTAAAAAAAGGACTTGAGTATTTGTTGTATGAAGATACAGAGGCATGGATTTTAAAAAGAGCAAACTCGGTTTTGGATCGACAGGATCTTAATTCCATCGAACAGATCAGGAATTTGAGTCCTGTGGAGAGAACTCAATTGACCGATATTCTTTACCCCCATGATAGTCCAAATTTAAAGAACCTGATAAAATCCTTTGAAACAACGGTAAATATCAGCTTGGGAGCCATTGTTGCCTCCAATATCCCGGGAACCGGTATAGCGGTTAGTATAATCAATATGGGCAAAACCCTTGTTAAACTTGGACATCGTATCAATATCATGTCAGCGATTTACGGCTATCAAATCTCAAGCCCCCAGGCACTGTTCAAAGTCAGTGCTTCCGTATTAAAATCACTGGATGATTGGGATAACAATCCTGATCACACTCCCCTCGATTTTTCGCTATTGGATGAGCTGTATAATAAAAACCCGGATGAAGATGAAAGCTCTTTTTATGATTTGATGAATGCTGTGGTTAGAAAAGAAGCTTATATTGCCATTCCTGGTGTTGGTATGATCAGCCTCGGAAAGATCAACCTGGATGATCTGAAAATCGATATTGTGGTAAAACATTTGGTCCAGAACTATTTCAATTACCATTTGTACCTGCAGAATCATTCCGAATTGGAGGTACATAGAATAATCGAAGATTTCAAGATTATATACCTGGAGTTGTTTAAAATCGGGTACCACAAACAGATCCGTAAACTCCAGGAATCCATGCAGTTGAAGGAAAGCGAGAAGAAATGGAAACTTCGACTAAAACTTCTGGCGGGAATTGACCTGGTATTACGGGAATCCTCGACAACCATGGACCAGTTCGCTTCAGATATCTATGATCAAATATACAGTCTCCCTGATATTGAAAAACCGGGTGTTGCTCGAAAGGCCATAGAAGATGTTTTCAATAAGGAAATAACCGTTCAGAACCAGTAGAAACTATTTTTGTTAATTCTTGATTCACGTAACCAGGAGATCGAATCATGCTGTTAAAAGGTCCGGCGCAGCAATTAGCTGACTTAATGATCAAACTTAGTCTAAAACATTACAATAAAGAATGGGAATTCGGCCTGGAGTTCGAATTATGGAACGAAATCTCCGGTAACCAGGACCTTCTGAGTGACGCAGAGGTGGAGAAACTGAAAGAAACATCCAAGTGGTGTGGCGGTTGGATTTACATGTCATACTCCGGCGGATCAGAAACCCTTGAATTCATCGATCTCAAGGACTGGAAGAAAAAATACAGGGAAGATAAGCCGTTTTAATAAGGCTGATTTTTCTGTCCCCTCTATTAAAGGAAAATTCGACACTTTAATCCAATGTATTGCACTCGACTGTTATATTGTGTCTAATTAAAAAGCCAAATTCTCTTGTCAGAAGAATTCATTTATTGACAAGTTTATCTAGTGCTCAATATACTTGCATGCGAGTTAATTGCTCTTTTTGGTTTAACGAATAGAATTTTCTTTTTTTTCGATTCTTTCTCAACGTTTGGCTGTAATTAATCCAAGTCCCAATGAAACCGGAAGATTGTATTTTTTATCAACTTGCAAAAACAAACCAGGTTGGCAATAAGGTCTGGAAAAAAGCCATGTCCGGATTTAATGTAACCGCCGTTCAGGGCATGATCCTTAATTTTCTTTGCGTGCAGGATAATGTTACTTCAAAGGAGCTGGGAGACAAGACAATGTTGGATAGTGCAACATTGACCGGAATTCTGGATCGTCTTGAAAAAGTGGAGTTGATTACGCGAAATCAGCACCCCAATGACCGACGCGCCATCGTCATTTGTTTAACAAAGCAAGGTAAAGAATTGGTGAAAGAAACATTTCTGGAGGCTATCCGTGCCAATGAAATATTTTTGAAGTGCTTAAATGGGGACGAGCAAAAACAGTTCCGGTCCATGCTCCAAAAGATTAGGGACTACTCAGAGCAAGCTTTGGCAGAGATTTGAGAATGTTGACAATATAGATTATGGGAGGCAGGAATGTCAGAAAAGGATATCTACGAAGGGTTTATGCAATGGCAAAAGCAATCCTGGTACGGTCTGCCGGAGTCAGAATATCTTCTTCCACTGATTCGGGCACGTTACTCTCCTGAAGACGCTGAATTTTTGACCGGTTTACCGTTTCGAAAAACACCCATCAAAGAACTGGTGGAATTAAGAACAATTGATGAATCTGCACTGACAGCAAAGCTGGATGAAATGGCTGCCAGGGGTCTGGTCTGGAAGGACCGGAAAAACGGAAACGTCCGCTATGGTCTTAACGACGTCTTTTTTGCCATATTCCGATCCAGTTTCTGGCCGGGAAAAGAGGATGAATTATCCAGGAACATTGCTCCTCCAGCCAACTCTTATGTGCTGAACGGTGCCATGGATGGTTTTGCCAAGGCTGAACATAAGGCCCTGCGAACACTGCCTATTCGGGAGACGATTTTACCAAACACGACAATCAAACCTTATGAAGATGTAGTAAAACTCCTGGATTACTTTCAGTACTACACCGTTTCCCACTGTCCCTGCCGCCATCGGAAAAACCTGGATGGTGATTATGCAAACAGCAAAAAGCCAATGGAGGTCTGTCTGCATTTTGATGCCTTGGGTCATTATATTGTTGAGAATGGGCTGGGACGTGAAATCACAAGGGAAGAGACAGAAGAGATTTTAAAGAAGAGCGCTGATGCGGGTCTGGTTCACGGTTTGTCGAACTGGCAGGACAAACCTGATACGATCTGTAATTGTGATAAGGATTACTGCTTCATGTTTGAATCCTATTATCAGTTAGATCATCACAAAGCACTGGATCAATCCAATTTTGAAGTTCAAACCACCTCTGTTACGTGCAAAGGATGCGGACTTTGTGTAAAACGTTGTCCCATGGAAGCGTTAGTCCTTGTCGATTATCCGACTGCAGATGCGGATCTCAACAAGAAAGCCAAGGTACCCAGACTCACACCAAATGTCTGCATCGGCTGCGGTGTTTGTGTCGTTAAGTGCCCTACCAAATCCCTGGTTCTGGTGGAAAAATCGGAAAAAGTTGATCCCCCTCAGAATGCTTTTGACTGGACTGCTCGTTATTGGAATGACTCCCGGAATGGGAAGGAGCTTAAGAAAAAGAAAAACTAAAATAAAAACCATTCGTATCAAAAAGATTCCTTTCAACACATAATGAATATAAAACGTTGTATCAGTCATTCCGATTTTTCCCTGGCCATTCGTATCACCCGGGATTATATGGATTGGCTCAATATGGATTTGGGATTTCAGGATATCGAAAAAGAGTTGGAGAGGTTTTCATTTATGTATGGCCACCCAAATGGCATATTTCTCCTGGCATGGGACAACAGCGAATTAGTCGGAGGGGTTGGTTTCAGGTTGTTCCAACCCACTGTTTGCGAGATGAAACGTTTATTCGTTTATGACCGGTATAAGGGTGGGGGAGTCGGTCGTAGTTTGTGCGAAGCGTTAATCAGTGAGGCAAAAGACCAGGGATATGAAAAGATGCGATTGGATACTCTCGATCGTCTGACTGCTGCTACTGCTCTGTATCGAAGCCTGGGATTCAGAGAGATCGGGCCCTATCGTTATAATCCGGACCCCACCACGATTTATATGGAACTGGATCTGAAGACTATTGAGACGCAAAAACGATTCCATCCTTTTCAATAAAGGATTGTTATACTATAAAATTGTGTTTATTTACGTCGAAGAAAATAGTCAAAGAGGTTTCTTTTCTATCCGGGTGTTGGGGACAACCCTACAGAATTTATTCAAACAGAAAATTTTGGGCAAAAAAAAACCTCCCAGAGGGAGGCTTTTTAGTCCGGATTGGCTGATGTTATCTTAATCCGGTGATATTGCTATCGTACTACTTAACAGTAACGCTTACAGCGGCTGGTCCTTTTTGACCTTGTTCGATTTCAAAAGTGACTCGGTCACCTTCCTGCAGGGATTTGAAACCGTTGCCATTAATAGCGGAATGATGAACAAATACATCGTCGCCATTTTCCTGCTCAATAAAACCGTAACCTTTACTATCGTTAAACCATTTAACTGTACCTTCGATCATTGTGGATACTCCAAATAATTATTATTCAATCTACTAACTTCCAGCATCCACTTAAATCACAAATGGTACTTTCAATCAGAGTGCTACCGGTTTTAAAACAAAACCGGGTTAATTTTCGAGTTTTCTCTAACTCAAAGATTGAGCATAACAGATGTAAATAGGAAACGTCAGTGTTATTTTTTCTTTATTCAAAATAGTTGTTTTTAATCAGTTATTGGGGGCTGTATTTAAGAACTGGTGATCGATTATCACGACGTTTTTTTAAATATTTCCTAACTAGGTATCTGATAAATAACCCGAAAGAGAGAATCAATAGGAAAACAAAATGTCTTTAATACTGCGTTAATAAAAAGTTTTTTCCGATTGCCAAGAAAAAAATGAGACAATGCTTTTTTTCTCTTTCCTCATGAGCCATTAATTCATGATCTAACACGTATTTTTTGCCTCCGGCGCACTTCCTTCGCCTTTAATCGTTATTTGACATTTGCAAAAGAAATGACGAATGTATCAGTATAATCGTTATGCTGAACTGGCAAAATGGGTTTAAATGTTTTACGAATATAATTGGCAGATACGTTTCTGTAGGTTTTTTGATGGGCAACGGAAGCGTTTAATTGTATGATCACAGGATATTGATAAACCCAGTATTTTTTGATCCTGCTTAGAAGGGCAAGGTCATGAGAACAAAACCGAACAAAATGGATTAATTTGTTATGGTTGTTTAACTTTTCAAGTAATTAAAAACTGCTGATAAGAAAAAAAAGATTTTACAAAAGAAATAAAGATATCAAAAAAGACAATAATAGATCACAGCTGCAAGTATTCCTGATTGAATATTATTGTGCAAATCGATAGTGTTTGTGTAAAACTAGTCAATAACTTAAAATATGCTACTGACTAAATCGAAAACCTAAAACAAAACCATCAACCGAACTGTGAGTTTACAAGAAGAATTAATAAAACTGATTTTCGATGTTTGTGAAATTGACGGCTATGAAGAGGGTGCCATTGGACATGATGATCCTCTCCTCGGGCCAGCCGCTGATTTGGAACTCGATTCATTGGATGTCCTTGAGATAGTAATTGTAATTCAGAAAAAATACGGTATAAAGATTGAAAACAAAAGTACTGCCATTGAAATCCTGGAATCGGCTAACACCTTGGCTGGATTTGTGGAAAAAGAGCGTCAGAACTAACCATACCGGGGAGTAATCAATAATTATTACAACTATTTAAGACATGCCTGATAAAATTGCAGTCAAAGGAATGGGCATCATTTCAGCTCTGGGAAAAGGGAAGACAAAAAATGTTGAAATGCTTAAACAAAACTCTGATCGAATCTCTCCTTTGACTCTATTTCCCAATCGAGAATCGATTCCCGTTTGTCAGATTGAGGATATTCCTGCTGACACCGTAAACCGCAATGACGAATTTGCTTTGCTGGCAATCGAAGAAGCGCTTGAAGACGCAGGACTTGCGGTCAATACTAGCATACTGTCAAATGCAGCATTATTGTTAGGTAACACGACTGTAGATGCACTTGAATGGGAACATAAGATCCGTAAGGATTTGGCTAATGGCAATAAGCATGATTCGATCCTGTTTGGCCAAGGTTCCATGGCAGGAACCTTATCGAGCAGAATCGCTGAAAGAATTGGATTGACCGGTATTGTCCTGACGTATAGTACCAGTTGTACCTCCTCTGCCAACGCCTTGGTTCAAGGTGTTCAGCTGCTGCAGTCAAATCGTGCTGAAAGGGTTCTGGTTGTGGGAACAGAGTCTTTAACTTCCGTATCGGTGCGTGGATTTTCCTCGTTGTCATTGCTGGATTCCAAAGGATGCTTTCCTTTTGACAGAAATCGATCGGGATTACTGTTGGGAGAGGGAGCAGCTGCAATTCTTCTGGAAAAAGTTTCCTCTAACGATGATTCTGTCGATCCAGTCATTTTATCAGGTTTTAACAGTTGTGATTTATCCCATCCGACAGCTTCAGAGGAAACTGGAATTGAAGGTGCACGAGCAATGGAATCGGCAATAGCAGATGCTGGAATCAAAGCTGAAATGATTAAGGCTGTTAAAACCCATGGAACAGGAAGTCCAAATAACGATCTCGCCGAAGGCAGGGCATTGGTACGGGTATTCAAGGATAGGGTTCCGCCATTTGTGTCTCTCAAACGCTATTTTGGACATGCGTTGGGAGCCTCTGGTATCATTGAGATTGTGGCTTTTCTCAGCTGTATCCAAAGGGGATTTATTCCGGCCAGTATCGGTTTTTCAGAGTTAGACCCTGATATAAACTTAAAACCATTATCTGAGAATCTTGAAGTGAAAAACGGTTGTTTTCTCTTTAATTCTTTCGGATTCGGTGGCAATATGGTTTCGATTGTCATCGAAGTTTAACTCACATGTATTTCAGAAAATATAAACCTTGAGAGATATTCTTTCGGCCTTTGCCATTTTACCGGATTCAAACCCGGACGCTGAAACCGGTCGGCGGACCTGCCGCAATTTAGAAGATATAAAAATGCAGGTGCTGGCAAAAGCTCCTCGGCGAATCGGTTATATGACAAAATATGCATGTATTGGTGCTGTTGGTTGTCTCAAAAACTGGAACCAAGCAGGTAACGAGGGGAAAACACTGGGCATCTTCCATGGCTCGGCTCTTGGAAATATAAATGAAACCCATATTGTCCAACAACAGATTTTTAAAGAGGAGAATCAACTGCCATCTCCCATCCGATTCTCAATGTCTTTGAGCAATATGTCCTCGTTTAATATTGCCGTATTGACCGGTGCCAGAGGACCAAACATACTGATTTCCCAAGACGAGCTTTCATTTGAGGGGGCGATGCTGTCATCATGCCTGGCGTTCGAGTCGCAATCAATTGAGATGAGTTTGATCGGTGGTACCGATTGTTGTTTCGGGACAAATCGTGAATTGAGCAATGCCTTGGGATTGTCTGAGGAGACAGCTTTTGGGGAAGGAACAGGCTGGCTGTTGCTGGGGAGGGATTCCGATCACTCCCTTGGAGAGTTTTTAGATGTCAGAATGTTCAGATTTGCTAATAATGAAGACCTTTCGGAAGTTTTTCTTGAAGAGATACAAAAAGCGATGGATCTCTTCAAGGAAGAACAGGAGTCGGTTTTTATTTTACCCGGTTTGAGAATAGACTGTGCTTTTGTGGAAGAACTATCCAATTCATTCCCGAAGGTTCACATGGTTCATTACCTTGAGAAAACAGGCATTTATCCGACTGCGTCAGCAGCCGGAATTGCCGATATAATAAATAGTGCTCATCCATCGGGTCTGTACTTGCACCTGGCTCAAGACAAGGGAAACCAGGCAGCAATAATGATATTCAGACTGAACAATCGTAATTTATAAATAACTGCAACAATCTTCACATTGATTTGTATGAAACTGGAGAACGTATACCTGAACCGGACTGCATCTTTTCTTCCCAATGAAGCCATTTCCAACGATGAGATGGAATCATACCTGGGAATGATCGATAATCGGGAATCGAAAGTAAAAAAGCTTGTATTGAGGATAAACGGGATTCTGACACGCTATTATGCCATTGATAAAAATAGCGGTCAAAGGACTCATTCCAACGCTCAGATGACGGCTGAAGCCGTCCGACGGTTGAGCGGAGAAGGATTGTCCCTGGATGATATCGAGTGTCTGGCTTGCGGCACCTCCTCCCCTGATCAGTTGCTTCCATCTCATGCCGTTATGGTTCACGGTGAAATTAAGTCACCTCACTGTGAGGTCATTTCGACTTCGGGAGTTTGCTCTTCAGGCATGCAAGCATTTAAGTATGGTTTTCTTTCCGTTCTTTCAGGTCAAACCAGAAATGCTGTTTGCACCGGGTCTGAGTTGTCCTCTGCTTGTATGCGCGGAACCCAGTTTGAGGATGAGATTCAAAACCGGAAGTTGGAAAGTATCAAGAAAAAACCGGTACTCTCTTTTGAAAAGGAATTTCTGAGATGGATGTTGTCGGATGGAGCGGGTGCGTTTTTTCTTGAGAATAAACCAAACCCGGAAGGACTCTCCCTGAAGGTTGAATGGATTGATCTCTATTCTTTTGCACATGAGCTACCGGTTTGTATGTACATGGGAGCGAACAAGAATGAAGATGGGTCATTAACCGGGTTTAGGGATTATTCAGTGGAAGAACTTGGTAATGACTCTATTTTATCGCTAAAACAGGATGTACGGTTGCTAAATGAGCATATGGTCAATATCGGTATTCGCTCTTTAAAGATGTCCAGTGAAAAACACGGATTTGAGTTCAAAGAAATCGATTACTTTCTGCCCCATGTCTCCTCTCACCTCTTTGCAGATGAACTGGAAAAAGGCTTTATTGAAAGTGATGTTCAACTACCCCGAACCAACTGGTTTTTGAACCTGGCTACAGTTGGTAATATTGGCTCTGCCTCTATCTACCTAATGTTGGATGAACTATATCATTCAGGAAAAATTGAACCCGGAAATAAGATCCTCCTGGCCGTTCCGGAAAGTGGACGTTTTTCCATGGGATTTGCCTTGATGACTGCCCAGTAACAGCAATCTGAGAACTTTTGGTTTTAACTCCTGGGTCTTTGCCTTTTAGTGGTAACCAGGGTGTTATGGATTCCGTAAAAATTAATCAATAAGACTATAAGAAAAAAAGATAATGAAAATTCAGATCGTATACCCCTCATGGCCTAAGCTTGAGCATCAAACCGAATTTCACCTTCCTCCTCATGGTCCCGTTGTTTTTGCAGCTGAAATACCCGAACATATTGACCTGACGTTTATTGATGAAAACGTGCAGGAGATGAAATTCGATGAGTCTGTTGATCTGGTGGCGATGTCAGTTATGCTTACCTGTCAACTGCCCCGGGCTTTTGAGATAGCAGATGCTTACCGGGAAAAGGGAAAGCCGGTCATATTTGGTGGCATCGCTACCATGCTGCACTGGGAAGAGGTGATGGAACATTCCGATTCCGTCTTTCTGGGAGAAGCTGAAGGGAGAATTTCCAAAGTAATGAAAGACTTTGAACAGGGAAATCTGAAAAGAAAATATGACTATCTGAATAATTATCCGGATATCGGATTGGTGGGCACCGCTCGTCGGGACATATTAGATCGTCCTCTTTACAACTATCGTGACTTACAGATGCTGGATCTGGTACATGCTTCCAGGGGATGTATTTACAACTGCTTTCCCTGTTGTACCGGGTACCTGGGCGGAAAACAATTCAGACCCAGACCGGTGAAAAAGGTTGTTGAAGAGATCGAATCAATCCCCAATAACAGACTGTTCATTGTGGATAATTCTCTGGCTCACGATAAAAACTGGCTTTTGGAACTGTTTGCTGCCATCGCCCCATTAAAGCGTAAGTGGGTATCCCATCCCCTGCTGGACGATGAAGAAGTCATAAAAGCAGCCGCAAATGCAGGTTGCTGGTACGTTTATCAAGCCATCTTTGACACAAAAGACGTCATTCGCAACCGGATAAACCGCCTCAAAGATCATGGAATCGGAATAGAAGGCACAATACTGCTTGGTACCGATACCCATGACGAATCAACCATCAAAGAACTAGTCGACTACCTGATTCAGATTGATGTGGATATAGCCGAGTTTACAATTCTGACACCATTTCTCCATTCACCTATTCGGGCACAACTGGAAGCGGAAGGCCGGATTTTCAGTAATAACTGGATTGAGTATACCTGTGATAAGGTTGTTTTTCAGCCCAAGCTGATGACACCGGAGAAACTTCAGGAATTGTATCATTATGCCTGGGATACCTTTTATTCAAGCGGCGGATACCAGGTGAAAATGGCTGACATGTTTATGAAAGTTGTCCAGCGGGAAATCGAGGATGGAACCTATCGTCGCTACAATCCCAGGAAAAAAAGGACATTTGTAAAACAAAAAAAGGCAGTTTGATCTGTTAATCAAAATACCCCAATCAATCACCAGGAGTTAACTTGCTGGAAATACTGGCTTCATATTCGATATTACCTGATGCTGATTGTTCTCACATTGATGATACCGGATGCCGAACTTTCAGCCAGATTGACCTGCTTTTAAAGCAAACTCTCAATAAACCTCCCAGAAGACTGGGACACATGACAAAGTTTGCTTGTGTCGGTGCTGTAAACTGTCTCAACAGTTATAAACAAAGATCCTTGGACGAGGAATACCTGGGTGTTTTTTTCGGAACAGCCCTGGGCAACATGAAAGAGTCACATCTGGTTCAGAGACAGATTTTTACTGAACCGGACGGTATGCCTTCTCCCATTAAATTTTCAACCTCTTTAAGCAATATTTCCGCTTTCTACGTCGCCGCTGCTTCCGGGGCTAAAGGTGCAAATCAGGTGATCTCTCAGAACGAGTTTTCATTTGAAGGCGCTCTGCTCTCCGCATTATTGTTTGATTACAAAAACCGACCCTATCATTCGCTGGTAGGAGCTGCAGATTGCTGTTTCGGTACCAGGCATCTGCATGGACAGTATATGGGTTTTCCGGAAGACTCTGACTTTGGGGAGGGAACCGGTTGGTTACTACTGGGTAAAGAAGCAGATCACTCCCTGGGGCAGATTCTGGATATTCGTTTTGTCCAGTTTGAAGAGCCTGAAACCCTTGGTAAAAAAAATCTGCGGGAGATAACAGCTACCATAGGGAATTATAGAAAAGAGGATGAATCGGTTTTTATTTTACCGGGTTTAAGAATAGAGGATTATCTGCTGAACCGCATCACCGATTCCGTTTCTCAAGTCAGTATTATTCCCTTTCTGAAAAAAACCGGGATCTATCCAACTGCTTCAGCGGCTGGCATTGCTGACTTGATTTCCCAGCCCCATTCTTCCGGTTTATATCTGCACCTGGCCAAAAACAGCGGAAACAGAGCGGCCATTACGGTGTTCAGACTTAATAACCGAGTCCAATAAAAATCCCTTTTTTCGATAACAACCTGACGAACAGGACTCATCCCCTACCAAAATTTCATTGTTTGCTTTCTTTATAAAAAAATATAGAATCTGACGAGCCCGATTAAACAAATTCAAGTGGTTTTCACCGCAATAATCCCAAGAATAACAACAGAACTCAGTGAATCATGAAAAAAATTTTAGTAATCTACTACACTCAAAGCGGTCAGTTGCTGAATATCTTAAAGTCCGTTCTAGCCCCACTTGAAAAAGATGGTGACCAGTTTTCTATCGATTACGAAGAGCTGAAACCGGTTCCGTCCTACCCGTTTCCCTGGTCGGTACTCAGCTTTTTTGACGTTCAGCCGGAAGCGGTGTTGGAAGTTCCAACCGACTTGGAGCCTTTTGGATTTGATCCAAAAACCGATTATGATCTGATTGTCTTGGGCTATCAATCCTGGTTTTTGTCCCCTTCCATTCCCACCACCTCTTTTCTATTATCTCCTGAAGCCCGCAAAGTGATGGAAGGAAAACCGGTTGTTACTATCAACGGTTGTCGCAACATGTGGCTTTATGCCCAGGAGAGCATCAAAAACAGGTTAAAGAATCTGAATGCTCATCTGATATTAAATATTCCCCTGGTGGATCGATCACCCAACTGGGCAAGTGTGATATCGGTTCCCTTTTGGATGTTCACTGCAAAAAAACAATTCTTTAAGTTCCTTCCCAGCGCCGGGGTTTCAAATGAAGATATTAAAAATGCCAGTAAATTTGGCAATGTAATCAAAGACTATTTAGCCCCTGACAATCCTGACTTAAAAGCCAACCTGTCGTTGGATCACCCGGCAGAAGTGGAGAAGAGATTTGTAGTAGTGGAAAAATCCGCAAAACGGATTTTCAGGGTTTGGGCACGATTCATTCGGCTATTTGGCAAACCCGGTTCACTGACGAGAAAGCCGATTATCCTGATTTTCACTATCTATATGTTTACTGTTATCTCACTGTTTTTTTTCATCAATAAGGGAGTATTTTTTTTGATAAAAACCTTTAAAGGAAAAGAACTGGAACGTAGGGCTGATTATTTTGCCAAAAATCTTTCCGATTGAAGGATTAGGGGTTGATCAGGAAAGACAGTATCTCTCGATTCACTATCTGCCTTTGAACAACTGTCACATCGTGTCCCGCACCGGGGATTTTTACTGTTGTGATTCCCGGGTTTAGCTTATTAAATCGGTTGATTGCTATCTGAGCATCGTAGAGTTTTTCATTCTCCCCAACCATAAACAACAGGGGAACAGTGATCCGCCCAATCTCTTCATCACTCAGCAACCCCGGATAAGCGAGGAGTGTCGGTTGAAAACTGCGAATTGCCAGGTATGACTCCTCAATGTGATCCTCAACAATTGCCCGACCGGCTTCTCCACTTTTTGCCAAGTCCTCCAGCAACCAATACATGAAGCTGCGTGTAAAATAAGGATGAGGAATGGCACAGAGCGTCGCCCGAAGCATCCAGACCGGCGAAAGTGATTCCACGAGACCAACCGGGGCAATCAGAACCGTTTTGTTTAACTTTGCACTCTTATGCAGCGAATACTGTCCGGCAATCCAACCTCCATAGGACAACCCCACCAGATTTATGTTTTTTGTGAGTTCCAATCCTGCAAACAGTTCATCCAGCCAGGCGACATAATCCCCTGCTTCAGTCGCCGAAATGGAATTGATTGTGCGTCCGTAGCCATATATTCCGTCAACGGCGTATATTCTAAAGAAAGCTGACAGCTCTTTGATATTAGGTAGCCATTGAAAGGCATTACCCCCTACTCCATGTAACAGTACAAGGGAATCAGCATCGACAGGTCCACTGATACGAACAAAGGTCTCTCCATAGCGAGTGGCAACCATTTTTGAAGTAAAACTTACCGGCCAGGTATCAGCTTTGTTATCATAAAACTCCAGGTATCGCTCTTTTGCATCTTGCGATTTAAAGGGATGGTGAGGGGAATTCGGGTCGATTTTCCCCGGTGACACAATCAGGATAAGTGCGACGACGATTGCCACCAAAACCGAGAGAGTGATTGAACTCCAAATCAATATAGTTTTTAACCGGGATCTCTTTTTTGTCTTTTTCAAAGTCTTTCCTTAAATAAGATGCAAAGTTTTTTTTTAAAATGGTAGGGCTGCTTTACATGGTCGCCTTTGAGCTGGATCTGGCGGGGATGTAACTCCGCCCCACCGTGATCCTCGCTCTTGCTAAAATATACTCAAGTAGGAGATCAAGTACCTGTGGCTATACCATTTCTTAAGCAAGCTCCTGTCGTAAAAAAGCAGCAGCACCAATCAATCCGGGTTGTGGCTCAGTTATAATATACGTGGGAAACTTTTTCAAGCTATCCCCAAATCGCCCCTTGGCAACAAAACGCGAACGAAACTCGGAAGCGGCTATGATCTCAATTATCCTGGGAGCTATTCCTCCGGCAATATACACACCACCCGAAGCCCAGACGGATACTGCCAGATTGCCGGCAAAGGCTCCTAACAAAGCACAAAACAGATCCAGTACCTCTTTGCAGCGAACATCCTTACCTGACAGTGCCCTTGCCGTTATTTCGGCAGGCTGCAGCTTTTCGGCTTTTTCATCATAAAAAGCCATAACGCCTTCATAGATATTTACCAATCCGGGGCCGGTGATGAATCGTTCAGCCGAGACGTGTTGATGGATTTTTCTTAATTGGCGCAACAGGAAATCTTCCAATTCGGTTTGCGGGGCAAAATCGACATGCCCACCCTCACCGTCCAGGCAGATCCACCTGTTATTATAAAACTTCAAAAAGGCAACACCCAAACCCGTTCCCGGACCGCAAACGGCGATAGATCTGTTCGGTATCGGTTGACCTTCGCCAATTTTTACTTTTTGTGTATCTGTCAGGCTGGGGATAGCCATGGCAATGGCGGTATAATCATTTATTAAAAACAGGTGATCAAATCCAAGGTCTTTTCTGGTTTGGGAAACAGAAAACTGCCAGGGATTATTGGTCAGACTGATCCAGTCACTGTCCACCGGACAGGCTACATCAATGCATCCATATTTGATCGGATCTTTTTCGTGAGACAAAAACTCGGTTAATACATCAAAGATCGATGAAAAATCAGCACACAAGTAAGTTTTTACCTCCCCCATCTCACCGCTTTCTATGCTGATGGTTGCCAGCCTGATGTTAGTGCCGCCAACGTCAGCAATCATTCCCAATGGTTTCATGAAATATTCCAATAATTAATTCTATAACCGCACCTTTTCTGACAGGTTGTTACGTTGAATACCGCATGTTTATCGATATTCTGTTTGTTTCGTCAACACACAAAGAGTTTATTTCATGATTACAGTGAATCGATAACGGCAAATCAAGATCACACTGGACAGATGACCTCTGTGCCTTTAATATTGATGGAAAAACAATTCAGCTGGATTAATCTGCTATTAAGTGGAGTAGGAAATGGAACAAATCAAAGTTGTACAAATTGGACTTGGTCCTTTGGGTCAAAAAATCCCAAAATATATTGCTGAGCGTGAGGGAATTCAGTTGGTAGGAGCCGTGGATGTTAATCCATCGTTTCAGGGACTGGATTTGGGAACCCATTGTGGTCTGGAACCCATGAATATTGCAATTAAATCATCTCTGGCAGAATGTCTCAAGACTGTAAAAGCCGATGCGGTTATCCTCACCACAGTATCCACCATGGATAAAATCACCCCTCAGGTTGAAGAGATTGTCGGATTTGGGTTACCGATTGTTTCGACCTGTGAAGAATTGATCTATCCCTGGGATACTTCACCCGCTCTGGCCGCAAGAATTGATACCGCAGCAAAAAATGCCAAGGTTGCTGTCTTGGGTACCGGTGTGAACCCCGGCTACCTGATGGATGCTTTGCCGGCATTCTTAACAGCTGTCTGTCAACAGGTGGAAAGTGTTCGGGTTTCCAGGTTTCAAAACGCCGCTTTTCGCAGAATCCCCTTTCAGAAGAAGATTGGCGCCGGTCTGAATCTTGAAGAGTTTGAATCATTAAAAAAGAAGGGAACCTTGCGACATGTGGGTTTGACGGAGTCAATTCATCTGATCGCAAATACCATGGGTTGGAAGTTGAGCAAAACTGAGGACATTATTACACCGGTTATTGCAGAAAAAGAGATCAAAACAGATGCCATGGTAATACCGGCTGGGTTTGCTGCTGGTGTACAGCAGATTGGAAGAGGTTGGGTCGAAGGGAATGAGAAAATCACCCTTCATTTTAAAGCTGCCGTAGGAGAACCTGAATCCTATGATAGAGTTGAAATCCAAGGCGAACCTAACATTGTTTCAACCATAAAAGACGGTGTAAACGGGGATATAGCAACCTGTGCCATTGTACTCAATGCTCTGAAACAGATCCTCAAGGTTTCACCGGGTTTGCGAACCATGGCCGATATGCCCCTGACTGCCTTTTTTAGATAAACCGGGCGAGTATCAGCAGGTTTAAAAATAACAATTCTGCAGAATTAACGGTAGGGTGGCCTTACATGGCCGCCTTAGAGTTAATGCAGACGGGGATGTAACCCCGCCCTACCGTAATCCCTGCTCTTGGCAGAATTTTTTTGCTTGAGTGCTTATCGGATGTAACCCCACCCTGCCGTTGCACTTGCTTTTGGAAAAACTTCTTAAGCAGAACTTATAATCATAATCCCTGAAAAGTCGGATTTTTATTGAAATGATACCGTCCTCAATCAAGGCGTAAGAATCAGCTGGTATTTCTTGTCTTTCAAGATCTCCTCTCTACTCAATACAAAGGGTCTGAATTTTCCGGCCAGCCACAAATCGAATTGATCATCATAATGAGGGCTCATGAAGTTACCGGATATGCCACCGGCAAGGATTCTTTTTGATTTTTTCATATCACCGAAGTCAATGATATGGCGAAAAGAGGCGCCGCCGCCTTAAAGTTAACAGTAAGACAATCACTCCCCACTTAAAAATTTTCATTTAAACTCCCTGATAATGATATTGCTGTAATTGTGTGATTTATTATCCCCAATTTCCATACCGGGAACTATTGGCTATTTGAACAATGCAAGACCTTAACATGTCTCACGCATTTGGAAAACTGCAAAGCCAGGTAAGTAGCAGTTCATCTTTTTTATTCTTTAACAAGCTTTTCTAAAACTTGAAAGAAATTCAAACATGTGGTGTAATAGGTGATCTTTGAAAATAGCTTTACACAGGTTTTTTAATACTTCAGTGGAGATGAATATGAAGATCTTTCAAATAATCATCTTATCAGGTAGTCTTTTTGTATTCAGCGTTTCCCAGGGCAGATCCACCGAATACATGACCCTGCAGGAATATAACAGTATCCATCAGCAACATGAAAAGATCGCTGAGATATTCAACATTCGTGTTCAAAAGACTGCACACCCAATCGACTCAGCCAAGGATTATCAAACAATAAAAATTATCTTTGTTTATCCGGGTGAGCAGGTGTCTGATTATTGGAGACGGAGTATAACCTCATTTAAGAAAAGGATGGATGAGACTGGGATCAGTCATGAGTTGTATGAGTATTTTTCCAAGCCGGCAGTGGATTATCGTGTACAAGAAATGCAAATGAAATCTGCCCTGGAAAAAAAACCGGATTATCTGGTTTTTACTTTGGATGCAAGAAAGCACAAGCGAATAATTCAACGAATCATTACCAAAAAAAAGCCAAAGATTATTCTTCAAAACATTACCACTCCATTACGCATATGGGAAGGCAAGCAGCCTTTTCTGTACATTGGATTTGATCACGCTACCGGGTCAGAACTCTTAGCTGACTATTACGTTAAAAAAACCGCCGGAGAAGGGACCTATGCACTCTTATATTTTTCCGAGGGATATGTCAGCGAAATGCGAGGAGACACATTTATCCGTTATTTAAATGAAAATTCCAGATTAAAACTGGTCGCTTCCTACTACACTGACGGTAACCGGCAAAAAGCCAAGGAAGCCGCTCTTGAAATTATCAAAAATCATCCGGACATCAAGTTCATTTATGCTTGTTCAACGGATGTGGCCTTTGGAGCCATCGATGCATTACAGCAAACAGGCTCAAGAGAGAGAATCATGGTAAATGGCTGGGGTGGAGGAAGCAGTGAATTGCAGGCGCTTAAAAATGGAGACATGGATGTAACCGTCATGAGAATGAATGATGATAACGGTGTAGCAATGGCTGAGGCTGTTCAGCTTGACATAGAAGGACGTGCAGAAGAGGTACCCACTGTATACTCGGGTAGTTTTGTTTTGGTTGATAAAGAAATGAATAGTAGTGAGATCGAAAAGCTGAAAGAAAAAGCTTTTCGGTATTCAGGCCAAGGCCAATAACATCAGAACCCTTGACCTAATTTGTTTGACGCTTATTTAATAAATCGAACCAGTAAAATTCCAGTTTTATTTGCTGATACACTATCCAAATGACAAAACACAAACCTAAAAACCTGTCCTATCTAGTCGGACTCTATTTGTTGATTTCCGTGCTGGTATTTTCTGCTGGTCTTTTGCTCTGGTCTTATAAAACTGCAATCCAGGCAGTGGATGAGGAATTTAAAACCACCTTTAATCAACGGCACACCATCGCAGAAGGTATCATTGAAAATCAGGTTGAAATTCTCGAGCTGGCACTCCATGAAATTGGAAACAACACACTGTTTTTAGAGGAGGTAATCCAGAAGAGAAGCGCTGGCACTCAGGCAGTTTTGTTCAATATTATCGACAGCAATGTCGATTTTAATCTGGATATCATTTTGGTCAGTCTGTTTGATGATGTGATACTGACGGAAGCAAGTTCTCCTCTGTTTGATCTGCCTCCCGTATTCCCCGAAATTGTAAAAAAGAAAAACCGTTTACTCTCATCAGGAGTCATTCTAAGAATTAAAAAAACTACCACCGATTACACGCTTCTTCTTCGTGCTATCCCGATTATTGAAAGAAAAGGGGGAAGAGTCCTGGGAACACTAATCGGAGGATTTGTCCTTAATTCCCATCTTTCCCTGATGGAAACCATTAAAAGGAGAACCAAATCAAGTGTTATTGCCTTTTTCGAGAACGGTGATCTGATAGGATCATCGGAATTGATTGAATCACCGGCAACAAAAGCGTTGGAAATAGCCAGGAAAACTCAACCTGTGGGAAAGGTTTATTCAGAAAATCAATTCCTTACCAGTTATAATCCCATTTATATTTCAGGTCGCAAAACATCACTGGAAGTTGCAACAGCGGTTCCAAATAAACAGTTGATTGATCTGAAGAGATCTTTTTTGAATCAGGCAGCCATTATCCTCATAATATCCATTGTTTTCTGGCTTTTCACTGTGTTTGCGATGAAAAGACTGGCATACCCCTCATTAAAAAGACTCCTTAATTATTCAAGGGAGATTTCATCCGGCAATCTGCAATCGTCATATGAAGTGGGTCAAATAACGGAATTAAACAGGATCGGCCATTCAATGGAAAAAATGGTTGAAAGCCTGAAAACTACTAATTTGCTACTATCCAAGGAAAATGCTGAACGCAGGGATGCTGAGGAGTCTCTCAGAAAAAGTGAGGCCCGTTTCCAGAACATTGCAGCCAATATTCCCGGGGCAGTCTATCAGTTTGTCAAGAAAACGGATGGAACCTACCAGTTTCCCTATATTAGCGAAGGAATCCAGTATATTTTTGGGAGAAGTGCCGAAGAGTTTATGAATGATGTCGATCTCCTATTCAGCTTAATAGATAGGGATAATATCGAAGCTGTTTTCCAGGCCATTGAGGAATCAGCCGCAACACTGGGTCATTTCTCTTCGAAATTCAAAATAAAGCTGGCCGATGGGACGTTGAAGTGGGTTAATGCTGGCTCTTCGCCGGAAAAACTATCTAATGGCGACATTTTATGGAATGGTGTTCTCTTTGATATTTCTGAAATCATGGAGAGCAATCGAGAATTGGCAAGGTTGAGAAAACTGCTTATTAATATCATCAACTCCATGCCTTCCGTTTTGATAGGGGTCAATCAGGATCTCACTATCTCGCAATGGAATCTTGAAGCTGAGAAAATGACCGGGATTTCGCATTCAGAAGCACTTGGGCAGAGATTCAAAGATATTTTAACCAACATTGTCGGCGGAGAGGAAAAAATAACCAAAGCTATCAATGATCGTCAGGTTCAAAAAGGGAGCCAGACTCTCACTCATATCGATGGTGAGGCCAGAGTTTCTGACATTACTGTTTTCCCATTGATCACTAATGGCATAGAGGGAGCTGTAATCCGTATTGATGATATTACAGAAAAGACTCGCATTGAAGAGATGATGATACAAACAGAAAAAATGATGTCCGTCGGTGGTTTGGCTGCCGGTATGGCCCATGAAATTAATAACCCCCTGGCAGTCATTATTCAAAATGTTCAATTATTAGGAAACCGTTTGTCCAATCGTCTCCCAAAAAATCGAAAGATCGCTGATGAAATCGGTATTTCATTGGATCGAATTCAGACCTACGTGGAAAGAAGAGGCATTGGGGCAATGTTAGACGCTATAATGGAAGCAGGAAAAAGGGCGGCTAAAATTGTAGACAATATGCTCTCTTTCAGCAGAAATAGCGGATCAAATTTTTTAAAATATAATATGTCAAATCTTGTTGATAAAACTCTTGAATTAGCTGAAAACGATTATGATCTCAAACAGAAATATGATTTTCGCAAGATAAAAATCATTAAGAATTACGATGATATGATTCCGGATGTTTTATGCGAAGAGGTCAAGATTCAACAGGTTTTTCTCAATATCCTGAAAAATGCTGCTCAAGCCATGAACGAAGTCAAAGAGAGGCTGCCGCAGATAAAAATATCAGTTCGACAGGAAGAACAAACGGTTTGTGTAGAATTCGAAGACAACGGGCCGGGCATGGATGAAGGTGTCCGTAAAAGAATTTTTGAACCTTTCTACACAACTAAAGAGATTGGAATAGGGACTGGTTTGGGACTTTCCATCTCCTATTTTATTATCACCTCAAATCACAACGGATCCATGACCGTTGAATCAACTCCTGGTATGGGTACTAAATTTATGGTTCGACTACCAATTAATAAAAAAACATTCTGATTTATCCTTAAATGCTATTCAGTTTAATGTTAGGCTCTTACAAAAGAAAACCCAGCTCACTTGTTATTTTCAGGTTTCTATTCGAATACCTCCCTCCTTATATCGATTCAAAAATGTAAAGACACGTATCAATTGACATTGGCAGGCAATTGTTGGACAATTATGCGATTATCGTTTAATCTTGTCGGCTTATAACAATAGGCCCAAGTATCTATTTTTATTTATTTTATTTTCCTATGAGCAACAAAACCAATAGTACGATTGATGATATGCTTCATGTCTTCAAAACTACAGCAGATAATACCCTCGAAGGCATTGTTATTGTACAGAACCAACGGTTGGTTTTCTGCAACCAAAAGATGATCAACCTGAGCGGACATGGTTTGGATGAGTTAATAAATTCACCCATTCAGCAATTTATCCATCCGGAGGATTGGAAAGCCTTTGTTGACATTTTATCCAATGGGAACACCGGTGGGAATAAAATAATTACTAATACCGTCAGACTCCTCACAAAAGATGAATCAATCAAACAAGTTCATGTAAGATCGATAAAAACTACCTGGCAAAACATAGATGCCAGCATTATTTTTTTACAAAATGGTGTAGAACTCAAAAGTATTGAAAGTGGGTTTCAATCTGGGGTGATATTTGGCGAAAAGCTGATGGATACGATACCGGTTTACTTTGTCGCAATAGACAAACGTGGCAAAATCCTGCTGATAAACAAGCACATGCTGAAAGAAGTGGGATACCAAAGGGATGAAGTAATCGGTCAAGATTACCTTTCTACATTGGTTCCGGAAGATGAACGGCTGGAACTATCCTCTCTTTTTCAGAATCATCTTTTCCGGAAAAAAACCACCCTTAATGAGAACCATATTATTGATAGGCGGGGTAGAAAAATACTGGTGGAATGGCATGGGCATCCGGTTCTAAATGACGATGGAGAGGTGGACTGTTTTTTCGGAGTGGGTCTGGACATCACTGATCGCAGAAATGCTGAAGTGAAGCTTCGTGAAAGTGAACATCGTTATCGTACCCTGTTTAACAATTCAACCGAAGGCTTTTTTGTACTTGATGAAAACGGAGTTGTTGATTGTAATGAAAAGACCTGTGAAATAATGCAATACGGTAAAGAAGAGCTGATCGGTATGCATCCCGCTTATTTTTCCCCCGATGTACAGGCTGACGGACTCTCATCTCTGGAACTGGCAAAAAAGATTATACGAGATGCTTTTGCAGGCGATCCCCAGCATTTTTTTTGGAAACATCAACGACAAGACGGAGAGCTCTTTGATGCTGAAATCTCATTAAATGCCATCACCATAGAGGGTAAACCGTATATTCAGGCTATTATGCGGGATATCACAGATCGGTTGAGAATAGAAAAGGAGCTTGAGGAACATCGACTCCATTTAGAACAATTGGTTGAAGAGCGAACACAGGAACTGAAAGCTGCAAAATCGGAAGCTGAATCTGCCAACCGGGCAAAAAGCTCTTTTCTGGCAAATATGAGCCATGAATTAAGAACACCACTGAATGCCATCATGGGTTTCGCTCAACTGATGAATAGGGACAGTAGTTTTCCCAAAAAGCATCGCGAGGATCTTGAAATCATCAGACGTAATGGAGATCATCTGCTATCCCTTATTAATGATGTTCTTGACATATCTAAAATAGAAGCCGGATATGCAACCTTGGAAAATGAGCCGCTTAATCTATTGGAGATGTTGGATAGTGTGGAAAATATGATTCTCATGCGAATCAAAAATAAGGATGTGAAATTTATCAAGCATTATAACTCCAAAATCCCACGGTTTATCTTAGGTGATGAATTTCGTATCAGGCAAGTCCTGCTCAACCTGCTCACCAATGCAGTGAAATTCACCGAAAAGGGAAAGATAACCCTGGAAGTATCAGTTATGGATGAGCAATTATTATTTGATATCAAGGATACTGGAGTAGGAATTGCAGAAAATGAGCTGGAGAAGTTGTTCATCCCTTTTGAACAAACTGATAGTGGGAAAAAAGTCAAAGAGGGCACCGGACTCGGATTAGCCATCAGTCAAAAGCTGATACGGATGATGGGGGGAGCTATCTCGGTGTCCAGCCAACAAAACCTGGGGACTCATTTTCAATTTCACATCCCCTGTAAGGAAGTGGCATCAACAGCTGATAACACCGATATTGAAAATAGAACCGTTACCGGCTTGGCGCCTCATCAGGTCATGCCTGGAATTTTAATTGTAGATGACAATGAGGATAGCCGAATACTATTGAGCAAGCTCCTGCAATCGATTGGATTGGAAATCATTGAAGCCGAAAATGGAAAAGAGGGAATAGAGAAATTAAAACAATTCAATCCACAACTTATCTTCATGGATATGAGAATGCCTGTGATGGATGGATTTGAGGCAACCAGGCGGATTAAAAACATCAAAGGGGATTCAATAACTATTGTTGCTCTGACGGCCAGTGCTCTTAATGATGAAAAGACAAGGATTCTCGAAGCGGGCTGTGATGATTATATTCGTAAACCTTTTATCCCTTCAGACATTTTTAAGTCCCTTCAAACTCATTTGAGTCTTGAGTATACTTACTCTTCCGAACCGGGTGCGGATGAGTCTGCGTTATTAAAGTTTCAACAGTCCCCTGGAGAACTCGTCCCTAAATTACCCGGTGATCTCATTAATGCTATCGAAACTGCTGTGTATATTCTGAACAAAAATCTTATTCAAGAACAGATAAAAAGGATTCGGGAACTGGGAGAAAACAATCTTGCCGATATTTTCCAACGTCTGGTGCAGGAATATCAATTTGAAACCATACTGGATATACTGAAATCGGGTTCGGCTGAAAGTTGAACCGGTTTTTATAATTGACGGATCATTCTTTCAATTCAAGAACAACAGCATCAATCTTATAGAAAAATAAATAGCCTTGCAAAACATCAAAAACCACAATGCCTGAAAAATATTCCCTGCTTGTTGTGGACGATAATTCCAACAATCTAAAATACTTAAATCAGATTCTGGAGAAGAGGGGATATCTCATTCACTCTGCACCCAACGCCCGTTTGGCCTTAACCTTTCTGGAAAAACACACACCGGATCTTATTCTTCTTGATATACGAATGCCGGAAATGGACGGGTTTGAAATGTGTCGCCAATTAAGACTTTCGGATAAGAACAGGAGCACACCCGTAATATTCATCAGCGCTTTGAATGAAATTGAAGACAAGGTCAAAGCGTTCGAAGCGGGGGGAGTAGACTATATAGCCAAACCTTTTCAGGCTGAAGAGGTTATTCTGAGGGTGCAGACCCATTTGAAGATTCTCGAATTGCAGAAAAACCTGGAGCATAAAAACAGGCAACTTCAAATAGAAAACCAGGAAAGAAAAAAAGCGGAAAAGGCATTAAAAACCGCACATGATATGTTGGAACAAAAAGTAAAAGAACGAACATCAGAACTATCCAACCTGAATAGAGCCCTGCAAATCAGTGAGCATAGATTTCGATCCATGTTTGAAAATGCAACCATGGGGATGTGCCTGATAAATATGAATAAAAAACATACCATGGTAAATCCACTGATGAGTGAAATAGTCGGGTATTCGGAGGAAGAGCTACTTAATAAAACCTTCACGGAACTATCTCACCCCGATGATCTGGATGACGACAATGAGGTATACGAATCCCTGGTATCAGGTGAAATCAATCGAGCGGTGTATGAAAAACGTTACCTCCATAAATCAGGCCGGCTTGTTCATGTCTTGGTTGGCGTCTTTTTACTGCGTGATACAGCAAATAATCCCGTACATTTTGTTGTTAATATTCAGGATATTTCCCAGATAAAAAAACTGGAACAGCAACTGATGCAGGCTCAAAAGATGGAGGCAATCGGGACACTGGCTGGCGGAATAGCCCACGACTTTAACAATATACTTTCCGGAATACTCGGTTATTCTCAGATAGTAAAAATGCATCAGTTATCGGAAGACCACCCGGCTGCGGAAACAATAGACAAGATAATCAAGGCTTCCCATCGGGCGATCGACCTTGTTAAACAGATTCTCACATTCAGTCGTCGGGAAACATCGGAAATCAAAAAAATAAGGATTACTCCCATCATTAAAGAAAGCATTAAACTACTAAAAGCCATCCTGCCATCAACCATTGCAATAGAACAGCATCTCACGGTAAAAAATGACTGCGTTTATGCCAATCCGGGATTGATTCAACAGATAATTCTAAATTTCAGCACCAATGCCGTTCAGGCGATGAGGGATGCCGGTGGAATACTGTCGATTTTTCTTGAAGAGACAACACTGTCCAAATCCGACTGCAAGACGCTACTCAACATTGATCCCGGCGAATATCTGTCACTCACAGTCCAAGATACCGGAAAAGGTATCTCCGATATCATTAAAAACAGAATTTTTGAACCTTACTTTACAACCAAGCCTGTAGGAGAAGGTACCGGCTTGGGATTATCCGTTGTTCATGGTATTGTCAAGGATCTTGGTGGTGCTATTATGGTGAACAGCAGACCCGGAGAGGGCAGTCAATTTAAGGTTTTCCTGCCCAAGGTAGTTGAAGGTGAAAAAATCGAATGCAACACAATTGAAGGAGACCTGATACAGGGAAAAGGCCGTGTACTGATTGTGGATGATGAACTCATGATTGCAGAAACAACCGGCGAGATGCTGGAGAGCCTGGGCTATCAGGTTAGTATAGAGACAGATAGCATCAAGGCCCTGGAAAGATTCAGAGATTCTCCTGATCAGTTTGATCTTTTACTCACCGATATGACCATGCCTCATTTGAGGGGTGACCAATTGGCAACTGCAATTCTTGAGATTCGTTCCGGATTCCCTGTCATTGTCTGCACAGGATTCAGTGAACTGATGGATGAAGAGCAAGCACAAAAAATCGGCATTCAGCATTACCTGATGAAACCGGTGTCCTGGAAAGAATTAACAAACAAAATAGACCTGCTGCTATCGGAAAGAACCTGAATTAATACCATAACGAGCATTATATGAATAACATGACCTTACCCGAATCGAATATATTGATTATTGATGACGATAGAACTTTTTGTGACATGCTTGCACTTCACCTGTCCTATTTGAATCACAAAGTAACCTTTGCACTGAGCCTGAAAGAGGGGTTAAACAAGCTAAACCAGGTTGATTTTGAAGTGATCTATCTTGATGTTCGGTTACCTGATGGAAATGGACTCCTGGCTATTCCGGTGATTAAAGAATCCAGGAACAGCCCCGAAATTATTATTGTAACAGGGGAAGGTGATCCGGATGGCGCCGAACTGGCCATCAATAATGGCGCCTGGGATTATATTGAAAAGCCGTCCTCCATCAATGAAATGACCCTTCCCCTTATCAGGGCCCTGGAGTATAGAAAAGAAAAATCACAGCAAAGAGCCGCCTTTAATCTGGACCGGGAAGAAATTGTCGGTTCCAGCTCCCAGATCAAGGCCTGCCTTGACTTGGTGGCTGAAGCTGCCGCTAGTGACATTAATGTTTTGATTTCCGGAGAAACAGGCACAGGCAAAGAGGTTTTTACCAGGGTGATTCATAATAATCTCCGCAAATCCTCCGCTTTGGTAACGGTTGATTGTGCAGCTTTGCCTGAAAACCTTGTTGAAAGTACACTGTTCGGTCATGTTAAGGGCTCATTTACCGGTGCAATTGAATCGACAGAGGGGCTTATAAAACAAGCTGATGGAGGAACTCTCTTCCTCGATGAAATCGGAGAATTGCCTTTGCGACTTCAGAAAGCATTGCTCAGGGTATTGCAAGAACATACCTTTCGCCCCGTTGGCAGTAAAAGAGAGGAAGTCAGTAACTTTAAACTGATTGCTGCCACAAACAGAAATCTTCAAGAGATGGTCAACTTGGGAACCTTTCGGGAGGATCTGTTTTTCAGACTGAAATCATTGTCAATTCACTTGCCTCCTCTGCGGGAACGTTCGGAAGACATTAAGGAACTGGTAGCTCTTTTTATAACCAAACACTGTGAAGCACACAAAATGGATACCAAAGGCTACACGCCCGAATTCATCAAAACACTGGTTTCATATAACTGGCCGGGAAATGTGCGGGAATTGAAGAATGCGGTTGAGACCGCTTTAAATCGTGCCGGGCGGGCTAATACTCTTTTTGATATTCATCTCCCTGTTAACATCCGGTCATTCGTAACTCGAAAATCAATTCGAAAAGAACCTTCCTCTGAAAAAAGTGATCCATTGTCACACTTCTCAACCGAGCAATTTCCTAGTTTTCAAGAGTACCGGGATGAGATACTGGAAAATGCTGAAAAACAATATCTTCAGAACCTGTTATCAATTGCAGAACATAACACAAAAAAAGCTCTGGATATTTCAGGACTCTCCCGTTCCTGGTTTTATGAGCTTTTAAAAAAGCACGGTATTTCAAATCATTGAGCTCAGCATTATCTGCTTGGGTAACCCCTCAAAACTGAGAACAATCCTCACTAAACAATTCTGAAGTTCTTCGCCCGGCTTTTTGTCCGGTAGACCGGACTAAATCCGTTGCACCGAACAAAAACCAATGGTTTTACCCTTCTTCCGGGTACGTCTTTGATTGTAATACTCTGTATTAATTATATCTACTGTGATTGGCATAGTGATTGTAGTAGTGAGAAACAATCTATTTACTACCTTTGTAGCGCTTGATTTTGAAAACTAAGAGAGGAAAATCAAAAATGGAAGCAACCACTTTGACCAGTTCTCAAGCAGTCTTTGATCTGGAGGATGAGGATACTCAAAAAGACAAATATCTCTCCTTCATTATTGGTCGGGAGAGTTATGGGCTAGATATACGTCATGTTACTGAAATCGTAGTAATGCAGAATATCACTGAAGTTCCGGACATGCCGGAATACATTAAAGGTGTCATCAATCTAAGGGGATCGGTTTTTTCAGTAATGGATATTCGCAACAGGTTTCACCTGGAGTCTGCTGATTATACCGACCGCACCTGCATCATTATCGTCAGGGTAGATGACCAGCAAATAGGTCTTATTGTCGATACCGTAAATGAAGTGGTCGATATTCCTGAAAATGTTATTGAACCAATGCCCAATTTTCATACCAGTCATGAGAATAACTACATTCTTGGCATGGGTAAACTCGGCAACAAGGTTATTATCCTCCTTGATGTGGAGAAAATTCTATACAATGAGGAACGCTCCTCTTCGCCTGTTATAAATTAATTGATCTCTTAAGGAGGAACCATGAAGTTAAAAAAGAGTCTGAAAAATCAGTTGGTTTTTATCTTTTCAGCGATATTGGCCGCTGTTGTTGCACTGGTGATTGTTGTTGCAACTACCTTGAGCAGTCATTATATGCTTGAGGATGCCCAGGAAAGACTTGTCCAGATCACTGATAGTGTCAACAATAACCTGGAGATATTCGTTGAAGAAAGGCAACTGCAGCTTGAGTCAATAGCAATGAACAGGTTTGTGATTGACTACCTAAAGACCGGTGAAAACGAAAGCTATGTAAAACAGATGCTGCAAATCCAGTACAACACCTATCAAAAATTCGAAAATGTCTTTCTGGTAAATACAAGCGGGTCGATCTCCCTGGTTGGAGCAAATGAGCAGGCCGTGGGACTGGATATCAAATCCTATCCATTCTGGGCCCTGGCTTCCAATGGTAAGGGTTTTCATATTGATAAAGTTGTTTACAAATCCCCGGTAACCCAACTCCTGGTGACAGTGGCTGCTGTTCCGGTGATGGATAAAGGCACATTTTTAGGATTGGTCTGTTTTCCCATCAATTGGGATTCCTTTACCGTTAAGGCGGTTGATTCCATCAAAGTTGGCGAAACCGGATACGTTGGTATCATAGACGGTGAGTATAATTTCGTAGCTCACCCCAATAAGGACCTGTTGCTGAAATCAGCATCCGGTTATGATTTTGTTAAAAAGATAAAAGAACAGGGGACCGGATATCAGCGTTACTATTTCATGGGAAAGTGGAAACTGATGAGTTTCATCACCTCTCCAAGTACCGACTACAAAATTTTATGCGTAATTGACGAAAACGATTTTCTCGGCAGTGTTACAACCATTCGCTTTATCGTTATCGCAATCGGAATCCTGGGGTTTATAGGTGGTATCATTGCAGTTATCTATTTCGCCAAAACCATCACCAATCCAATTGCTTTTATTACAGAAGGGGCCGAAAGATTTGCCGTGGGAGATATTGAGCTCAAAGGAATGGATACGTCTGAAATGGAAAAGATTAATACCAGGGAAGATGAACTGGGATCAATTGGCAAGGCTTTTTCCAAATTGATTGGGTACATGCATGAAAAAGTGCAGTTATCTCAGGAAATAGCCGATGGAGATCTGACTGTGAATGTAACC
This sequence comes from bacterium, assembly GCA_018829445.1. Lineage (GTDB taxonomy): Bacteria > SAR324 > SAR324 > XYD2-FULL-50-16 > XYD2-FULL-50-16 > JAHJTV01. The sequence goes on along the minus strand of JAHJTV010000055.1, from coordinate 105,008 downwards.
ATATCTTCCGACGAGGATAAATTAGGACAATCACTGCAGCAAATGGTAACTAAGCTGGCTGCACTGGTATCCGATATCGGTTCGTCTTCGAGTAATGTGGCTTCAGGGGCAGACCAGCTTAGTGCAACCGCTCAATCCATGAGCCAGGGAGCAACCGAGCAGGCAGCGTCTGTTGAGGAGATCACCAGCTCAATGAACGAAATCTCCAACCAGATCAAGCAGAATGCCGATAATGGGGAGCAAGCCAACACCTTGGCTGAAGAGGCTAGATTGGCTGCAGAAGATGGAAGCAGAAAAATGGCTGAGATGATCTCATCCATTAGTAACATCAGTGAATCCAGTAAGAATGTTTCAAAAATAATTAAGGTGATCGACGAAATAGCATTCCAGATAAACCTTCTTTCATTAAATGCCGCTGTAGAAGCTGCCCGAGCCGGGGTTCACGGTAAAGGGTTTGCGGTTGTTGCTGATGAGGTCAGAAACCTGGCAGCTAGAAGTGCCAAGGCTGCCAAGGAGATCACCGAGATGATTGAGACCTCTGTCAAACAGGTTGAATTGGGAACCGGAATCGCTGATAAAACATCTGACGCTCTCAAAGGAATCGTTGAAAGCTTCACCAAGATTACTGATATCGTTGGTGAAATAGCTCATGCTTCCAGGGAGCAGGCACACAGTATCGGACAAATCACAGAGGGACTCGATCAGATTGATCAGGTAACACAGCAAAGCTCAGCTCATTCGGAAGAAAGTGCAGCCTCTGCTGAAGAACTATCGAGTCAGGCTGCGGTTCTACAGGACCTGATTAATTCCTTTAAAGTAGCTGATAACTCTCATGGAAAATCGACTGCCCGTCAAGCTACGTTACAATCCAGAGGAATTGCTCGACTGGCAAAACCGATAACCAGACAAGGAAAAACCTTAGGCGGGAAAAAAAGAATTCCTATTGTTCTCGAAGAGGATTGGAATTCACATTGGGAATCGGCAGAAAAAGACACAATCAATTCTAATCTTTCAGCGGCGGAATTTGGAAAGTATTAGTCGGATGTGAAGCCGATAGGAGATTCTTTCTTATAAGCTTCTAATGAAACACATTTTTCAGGAGCAGGGATTATGGTAGGGCGGGGTTGCATCCCCGTCTGAACATGCTCTAAAACAGCCATGGAAGGCCCCCCTGCCGTATAGGGAAGCATCTTTTTTTGCCATTTTATTTAAAGGTACCTTTCAAATTGTGTTTAACCTCATATCTTCAGGCAAGAATGGGAAAGAGATCCAGCGCAACGATATCAACTGCTCAAGATAAGGGTACCATTCTCATTGTTGATGATATGCCGGAAAACCTGAAGATGTTGGATAACCTGCTAAGTGCTGAAGGTTATAATGTGAGACCGTCTACCAGTGGCATATTGGCACTAAACTCAGTGAAACACCACCTCCCGGATCTGGTTCTGCTTGATATAAACATGCCGGAAATGGATGGATATGAAGTCTGCAAACAGCTCAAATCCGACAATATGACAGTTGACATTCCCGTAGTCTTTTTGAGTAGCGCCGATGATATCAATAGAAGGATAAAAGGCCTGGAACTCGGAGCAGTGGATTATATCACCAAACCGTTCAACACCCGTGAAATCTTACTTCGAATCAACACACAACTGCAATTTCAGGAATCACGGAAGAAGCTGAAGAAGCAAAACCTTTATCTGGAAAAAATGGCGAATCTGCAGCAAAGAAGGACCCAGATGATCTGCCATGACATGAAAGGTCTCTTGACTTCCATTCTCAGCTTCCCCAAAAAAATCAAAGAACTATCTTCCATGAACCATCGGCAAGATAAACTGCTTACCCAGATTGAAAAAAGCGGATCTAAACTCCTCCAGATGATTAATCGTTGGAATGAACTGGCAAAACTGGAAAACGGAACATACCTATTCAATCCCAAGCCTGTGGACATCATACCACTCATTGACACCATAATATTTGAACTGCAGACTTCCATTGAAGAGAAGCGGGTGTATTTCAATACCAGCCTGAATAAAAAGCCTGTCGATAAAGAGGATACTTTCCATATTCTTGGAGAGGAGCTGCTCAGCTATTCCATGCTGTTCAATCTTATAAAAAACGCCATCGAAGCCTCCTTGCCCGGACAAACCGTGGGAATTTCCCTCACCCGAGCTGACAGACAAACCATCGCTATTCACAATGAATTGCCCGTTCCGGAGGACATTAGGAGTAACTTTTTCGATAAGTTTATAACCTCGGGAAAACCCGGTGGGGCGGGCTTAGGTACCTATTCGGCTAAGCTCTCAGCCGAAGCCCTGGGGGGCACTATTTATCTGGAAACTTCCGAAGAATCCGGAACCACAATCATCATCTCCTTTCCTAGATACTGAAACAGGGCGGCGGTACATGGTCGCCGTTCGTCATCACAGAACCTAATAAAGAATTCATTATTTCCTTCTTCACTTTTCTCACGTTTGCTTAGCATCTATTCAGAACGCCCTACTGTTTTTGCTTCCATAAAAATCATGAAGTTTTTGTTTTGAAATATTGGTCATCCAAGATATAAACAGGAATCATTCAATTTGGAAATGGCTGTCAATTATTGATACAGGGTGAATTTGTTCTACGCTGCAAAGCCGTCATCAACGTAGGTCCAAGCGCTAATCAAAGTATTTGGAGATTAGGGTAAAGTCTCTAAATGTAAAAGCGATGTTGATTACACCTGTCATTCCGGGCTTGACCCGGAATCCATTTTTATTACGACGCATCTTACCCAGGATGTCGGATCGAGTTCGGCATGACAGTAGCAGATTCTCATCTTCAAACCGTTGAAAAATGCCCTTTTAGGTGTTAGAACAAATTTTGTCTGACAATTGATAATCAGACTGTAAAATCAAAGTTCGAATTGCAGCTTTTTTTTAATGCTAGTCTGGACAAATTTTTAATCTTCGTGTAAACCTTCATTACTTTTACTTTTACTATTACAAAAACGTGTTCTAATACATCACCATCTGGAGGTTCAGTAAGGGAAGAATGAAGTCAGCAGATTCTTAACCCAGATAATCTGGATAAGTGTATTAGAGTATTTTTTGCCAAAAGAACGCAGCAAACAACTTGTAGGGTGCAAGTACATATTCAAAAAGAGTATCTGCATATTTTGGCGTATGGATAGCCCGGCTTCACACAGCAGTTATAAAAATAATCCTTAAAAAGGGAGAGCAAATGACACATCGAGAGCGAATTCTCAAAGCTATGCGTGGGGAAATGGTTGATAAAATCCCATTTGTTCCCAGGTTGGATCTTTGGTGGTTAAGTAATGCGACAAGAGGAACCCTGCCCAAAAAGTTCGAGGGTATGATGCCGGACGATATTTCCCGCGCCAATGGCTGGCCGGCCTATCATATGGTGCCTAATTTTGCAGATATCGGAGACCCCACAGATATTCTTCATCGTTCCATCGGGTTGTTTAATTTTAAAAATTCTGCTTATAGATGGGACTTTACATCAAATATTGAGGTAAAGTCCGAAGACCGGGATGGACAGCAGATTGTTGAATATCATACTCCCATGGGGATATTAAAAACCATCGGCGGTTTAACGGAAGACATGAAAAAAGCCGGTTCTTCGCTGGGATGGGTGCAGGAACATCTAATCAAAACACCAAATGATTACAAAATCGCAGGATATTTGTTTGAAAATATAAATGTTTTACCTCAGTACAAAGAATGTCAGGATTATATCGACAAAGTAGGGGATGAAGGCGTTGTGGCCATGGGAGGGGCAAGCCTGGGTGCTTCACCAATGCATATGATTCAGAAGGAGTTACTTGATGATTCCAAGTTTTTTTATGAATACAAAGACCATTACAGGGAGATGGCTGAACTGGCGGAAAAGATAGAGATTTATTTCAATAAAGTACTTGAAGTTCTGGTGAAATCTCCTGCCGAAGTAATATTATGGGGCGCCAACTACGATGATATGTTGACTTATCCACCCTATTTTGAAAAAGAGATACTACCCTGGCTTCAAAAGGCATCCTCCGCTCTGAAAGCAGAAGGAAAACTATTTGCTACTCATACCGATGGAGAAAATCTGGGGCTGATGGATTTGATCGCTCGATGCGGTGCCGATATCGCGGAATCAGTTACACCACATCCCATGACCAAAGTCAGAATTAGTGAGTACTACAGCAGGTGGAAACAATCGATGACCATTATGGGCGGTATTCCTGAGAGTATCCTGTTGGCAGAAAGCACGAGCAATGAGGAGTTTGAAGCGTATATGGATATGATCTTCAGCCTGGTTCCCGGGGACCGTTTAATACTGGGGACAGCCGATTCCACACCTCCTGATGTTGATTTTGATCGCCTGTTGCGGATTCAGGAGCGGATTGAAAAAGAGGGCAGTCTTCCTTTCACTGGCGGCGACACTGGCAAGATGTTTAAAAGCGTAGAGATTAAAACCGTACATCGCGGAGAAACCCTTGTTATGGCAGAAGGTATTTTAAAGGAAATTCAGGATGCGATTATCGCAGGAGAAGATGAAAACCTGGGCAACCTGGTTGGTAAAGCCCTGAACCAGGATATTAAGGCGGGAGATATTCTTCACGATTGTATGATACCAGCCATGGACTATATCGGTGAGCAGTTCAAAGCCAACGAAGTTTTTCTTCCAGAGGTGCTTCTCTCTGCCAGGGCTATGAATGAAGCCCTTCAAATAATCGAACCGCACCTGATAGATGGAGATAATCAAATTCAAGCCAAGATTCTAATCGGTACAGTTCAGGGTGACATGCATGACATCGGCAAAAACCTGGTTGCCATCATGCTTCGCGGAACTGGATTTGCAGTTAATGATCTCGGCGTAAATGTAACCAATGACGAGTTTATTCGTCAGATTGAAGAGTATCAACCCGACATTGTTTGTTTGTCAGCTTTATTAACAACCACCATGTCGGAGATGAAAAACATCATTGACACTCTGGTGGAAAAGAATTTGAGAGACAAAGTGAAGGTACTAGTCGGTGGCGCCCCGGTTAATCAGCGTTTTGCCGACAGTATAGGTGCTGATGGATATGCCGGGGATGCCGGGGATGCAGTTGAACTGGCAAGATCAATAATGGAAGGGTAAAATCGGGGGCATCTCTCGAATGGTAATACTCCTTCCTATAACCAGGGGGGGCAGGAAACGAATATATGTCCCCGATCTGAACTCTTTCATAATCATGAGACTTAAGATAATAATATTACAATTGATGAACCAAAGTCTTATGGTGTTTGTTATCAATAAGTAAGGGCAGGTCGTTAGTCTATCGAAACCTCCTACATATCCTAAGAATGAAAACAATTAATCCGGACTGGATCGCTGCAATCCAGAAAATAGTCAATCCTTGTCCCTATTTTAAATTACAGACCATGTCCATAAAAGATATAGGTTATGGCAGTTCCAGACTTGAGATCGAACTGAAGAAAGACCATCTCCAGCCGTTTGGCGTGGTACATGGCGGCGTTTTTGCCAGTTTGATAGATGCTGCCGGTTTCTGGGCGGTTTTCAGCCAGGCTGACCCCGAAGTAGGTATGACAACCGTCGAGTTGAAGCTGAATTATTTAGCCCCGGCTGTTGAAGGAAAACTGGTCGGAATTGGTAGCTGCATCAAACTGGGAAGGAGTCTGGGATTGGGAGAGGCAAGAGTTGAAAGTGAATCGGGGCGCTTATTGGCCCATGGAACAACAACCCTGATGGTCCAACCGGATCTTAAGTTGGATAACCAGATTGGATTTCCGGCCAAATATTTAGCAGGTCTCTCTTAATGCCGTTTTTATACGCTCCAATCCTTCCTTAATCTCCTTTTCATTGCGATGGGCAATGGATAAACGAAAGCAGACCCGGTTTGATCCATTAGGAAAGAAAATGGAACCCGGAGAAACAGCAGCGCCGGCTTCTCTGATTACTCGCAGGATCTCTTTCTCATCTGCTACAGGGTGCTTCATCTCAACCCAAAATGTATAGCCGCCGGCTGGAGCAGTGCATGTGAATTGATCATCGGGAAACACAGTATTTATCATTTTCAGTGCGGTTTGCATTCGTTTTCGATACACCCTGTGAATCCGCTTGATATGAAGATCATAATATCCCATTCTGCAGAACAGGTTTAATGCAGCCTGATTCGCCTGATTGCCGGAAATGTCAGATGCAGCTTTCAGAGCAACCAGTTTTCTGATGCATTCTTTATCGGCTGTAATCCAACCAATACGAAGCCCCGGGAATAAAGCCTTTGAAAAGGTACCCACATAGAACACCAGGTGATGTCTATCCATGGATTTAATGGGGAGAACCGCTTTTCCATAATATTTCATCTCCTCTTCAAATCCGTCCTCAATTAATGGTACCCGGTATTTTTCACAGATTTTCAGCAACTTTTCCCGATGCTCCTGGTCGGTCGTTATCCCCATGGGATTTTGAAAATTCGGCATGGTGTAGATTAAAGCCGGTGGTTTTTGTTGAATGGCATTTTCTAATTGAGAGAGATCCATTCCGTTTTTGCGCATGGGAATGCCTATCAATTGACGGCTGTAAAACCGAAACAGTGGTATTGCAGAGGAATAGGTAGGTTCTTCAACGATTATGGACTGATCACCGGTTACAAGGAGCTTAAGAATCAGTTCAATAGCCTGTTGTGCTCCATTGGTTAACATTACCTCGTCAGTGGCAGCGGAAATGCAGTGGATGCCCATACGATCGACGATGAATTGGCGAAGTTGCTCATTTCCCAGGGGATTGCCATAGAGCAGCATCTTGGCACCACCATCTTTTAATACTTTATTAAAACACTTTCTGAAATCTTCGGTTGGCAGCAGTCGCGGATCAGCTGACAACGGAGTAAAGTCGATAGCGTTATCAGCTGAGGGAGTTCCGATCATTTGATAGTATGCATCTGACAAATCCTTACTATCAAGGGTCACGACCTGATCCCAATTTATGATACTCTCCATCCGGGTTGTTTGCTGCGATTGAATGGCGACTCTTTTTCTGATATATGAATAAGAGCCCGGCTGACTGTCAATATACCCCAATGCCCACAGCTCCTGGTAAGCCTTATAAACCGTGGAGCGATTAATGCCCAACCTTTCCGACAAAGATCTGCTAGATGGCAACTGTGAACCAATCTTTAGAACATCCGAATCAATCATACCAATGATTTGGTCCATGATTTGTCGATATTTGGGTGTCGCAACACTGTTGTCCAGCCTTAAGAGTAACATGAATCTCCTTCGTTCAATAATTAACGTGTTTACCCAACCTGGCCCAGATAAACTGGATAAGTACCTTAAAAGTTATTTTCTACCAAGAAAACGCAGAAAATAACTTTTAAGGTACTAATAGAAAATCTATAGGTTTAAAACTACCATTTTCGCTTTATTTTAGCCCAGCCAATTCATTACCTTTAAATCCACCACTGCGGATTGAGGTAATCGTAAATATCCATATTCGCTGAAGAAGCCTACAATGATGGCTTTTATACAATCACCATTGTTCAGGAATGGGTGCCAGTGGATAGATTTTATCCATTGGCTTTTTTATATCCAAGTAACGTGGATATAATCTATCCATATTTGTGGGATCGTAATCATACGCATCGAGTCAAAAGTATGAACTTTTCAATCATTAGAGAGAGTATTAATTTTAATTATTAGCATGTTAGAACCTTTCCAACTAATTGTAGCCGATTGTGGCACAAAGAATGCGATAGCTCTTTATAAATCGTTAATGATTTATTATTAATTCTAAAATCCAAGTTATAAAATCAAAGACTAATACGGAGATCAAAATGAAACATTTTAAAAAAACCGTAATTACTGCCATTGTTGCTTCTACCATCGGTTTTTCAGGGTTTGCAGTTGCCCAGGGTTGGGGAGGAATGAACAGGAGCAGAAATATGGGATTTAATCAGCAACAAAGATTCGCCGGACCGGGAATGCTGTTGAGGGATGAAATGTATAAAAGCAGAATCGAGACGCTGGCCGAACTTTCAGGGGAATCTGAAGAAGCGATTCAATCCAAACTGGCGCAAAAGCCAATGCGGGCGTTAATGGATGAGTACAAGGTTGATTTTAATACATTCCAGACCAAGATGCATGACAAGGTTGGTGAGCTGGTTACCAAGGCTGTTGCCGACGGTAAAATTACACAGGAACAGGCTGATGTGATCAGTCAAAGAAGAAGCCAGGGTATACAAGGAAATGCAGGGAATCAAGGGATGAGAGGTCAAAATCAAGATTTTGGCAACGGTCGTGGACGTGGCATGGGGCAAGGCCAGGGTAATACAAACGGTTACGGCCGTAATAGTAAATGGAATTAACTAATTCCTTAACAGAAAGTGTTTTGCGTGACACTTTCTGTTACAGGTCTGCTCTCTCTGATGACAAAGAAAAAGAGGAGCGGAAATGGAACACTAAACTAAAAATTTGTAATATACTGATGTATGATGAAGATATTCAATCGTTTTTAGCAGTAATTTAAAACTTCTTATGTATGTGAGGAAAAATGAGAGGGAAAGGGATCAATTACAGAGGAATAACATCATTTTTTATGACATGGGGATTCATAGTCATGGCATTCACCGGTTTGATTCTATTTATCGTACCGGCTGGTCGGATAGCACAATGGGTGAACTGGACTCTTTTCGGTTTGACAAAAGATCAGTGGACACAGATTCATGTTCTTTTCTGCATTGTCTTTCTGATTGGCGGTGGTTTCCATATCTACTTTAACTGGAAACCATTAATCAGATACTTTTATAGTAAGGCAAAACAGGGCGTTAATCTAGGCAAAGAGATTATAATCTCCCTGGTAATCAGCGTCGTACTTATAATTGCTGCAATTGCCGAAATATCCCCCTTCAACTACGTTTTTGAATTCAGTACTTTTCTTAAGGATTCCTGGATAATCAGTGAGGCATATGAACCGCCGATTGGTCATGCCGAACTATTATCACTGAAATCTTTCACCAAAAAGCAGGGTATTGATCTGAATGAAGCCTTGTCCGAGCTTGAGAAAGCAAATATTAAAGTAGCGGCTGATAAGGATTCGTTGGGCAAAATTGCTATTGAGAACAAAATTTCTCCAATGGCTATTTACCAGATTATTCAAAAGCTGGAGAAAACCGAGGTACCCGTGGAAGGGGCTGATTATACACCGGAAAAGGTTGAGGAAATCCTTGAAGGTAAAGGAGTGGGTCGAAAGAACGTTGAGTGGCTGGCCACTGAATACAAGATCGATATGACCGAAGTGGAAAAACGTCTGGCAAAAAACAATGTCACCTATACAAAAGAGGAAACCTTTCATGATATCAGTGATCGTTATAGTGTCGGCCCCATGGATATCGCCAAGATAATAATGGTGCAAGGTTATACATTGTAAACCTCTATTAATTTCGATTTCTTCGATTTACCCTAAACCAATATCAAAGGTATTTTAATATGAATCAAAAAACCAAACGCTCAATTTTTGCGCAATTTGTCCTTCTGATCGGTATTCTGATCGGATTAAGCTATATCATGAATCAGGTCTGGGTTCAGAAAGTGGAGACCATTCCTGAAAAGCAGGTGTTGATCATTGAAAAATCGATGACGGTCACAGAATTTGGTCAAAAGAATAACCTGACAAGTCATATTTTGCAGAATGCGCTTGATTTGAAATCGCAACAGGATCTCAACAAAAAACTGGTTGAATTGGATTTGAGTGATGAAGAACTCACAACCCGAATTGACAAGGCCAGTGCCATTGAGGCAGAACACGGTTCAAAAGACTGGGTTAAAATATTGATAAAGTTTGGCGTCTGGATTATTTTTCTGGGCATTTCTTTCAACTTGCTGCGAAAGGGGAAAATCAACCCCAAAGTCAGAAAGATATTGTATTTAACCGCCACAATTATTTTTGGGGTGATCCTGGGAGCAGATCCCAGTGCCATGGGAACCGTTAAAGACGCAATCGGTCTTTTTGCTGAGAAGCAGGTTTTTTTCCCACCAAGGATGATTGCGTTAACAGTATTTCTGTTGCTGGTTTTTCTGGCAAACAAGTTTTTCTGCTCCTGGGGCTGTCAAATTGGAGTTTTGCAGGACTTGATCTTCAGATTAAACCGCAATAAAAAAGATAGAAAGGGGATACTTAGACAGGTAAAACTGCCATTTGTGTTGACCAACACGATAAGAGTGGCATTTTTTGTGATATTCACAGTGATATCATTTGCCTGGGCAATGGATATCATCGAATTCATTGATCCCTTCAAGATCTACAAACCGGAGAAAATTGAGATAATCGGATGGGTTTTTCTTGGATTTTTACTGGTTCTCAGTTTATTTGTGTATCGTCCCTGGTGCACCATGTTCTGTCCATTCGGGCTTGTGGGGTGGATGGTGGAAAAACAGTCGATTTTTAAGATCAAAGTGAACTACGATACCTGTGAAGCCTGTCAAAGTTGTGCCAAGGCTTGTCCAACCACTGTTATGGATACAATTTTAAAACAGGATAAGGTTATTCCTGATTGTTTTTCCTGTGGCACCTGTCTTGAGGTCTGTCCAACGGGATCTTTGTCCTTCAGTTCCGGGAAACGTTCCAAACCGCCGCTTGGTAAATTTGAGAATAACACCATCTCCGAATGAAAAAACAAGTTCTAAATCGTCTCCAACAAAATATCATGGCTGTTATAGTGATTATCTTTGGCATTATGACAGTCATTGGCGGAGGGAGGGTGTTGTTTCCAATAAATGGTTTTCAGCAAACCATGGGCGCCGTGGTTCCCTTCGTTGTCTGGTTTAATTTCCTGGCAGGATTTTTTTATATCATAGCCGGTTTTGGTTTTAGGAACAGGAAAAGGTGGGCCGTATTATTGTCCCTGGTTATCTTTTTGTTTACCTGTTTGGTCTTTGTTGTATTGATGATTTATATTTATAACAATGGGGAATTTGAGTTGAGAACCGTATACGCCCTGATATTTCGGTCTGCCTTTTGGGGGGTTTGTTTCTATTTCTTTAATAAGAGAATCTCAAAAACGTAGTTCAATTCCAGTTTAACCGGATATTCAATATAATATCTCTTTCCTTTAATACTAAATCTCATTTTCTGAAAAGAGCCTGACCACACCAAACTGTCCGTCATATCCCGGGTTTTTAATTACGGTACCTTCTCTGAGCCGTTTGATAGCTTCAGCCAATATTGAAGAGTGGCGGTGATTGATCTCTTCTATTGGAATGTCCTGAAGAATACTCAATTCCGGACCAAACAGGTTGATAGCTCGTTGATATTCTTTTAAGACAGTTTTTGTGTTGACTCCAACTCTTAGTATCTCGGAGAAGACCTCCGTTAAAGGAATCAAATTGAAGAAGTCCGTTTGCCCTTCTGGATAAACAGGTTGATCACGATCTGCCAGATCCAGAACTCTGTGCATCACACCGACAGTCAATGGTTTTTGACAGACGGGGCAGAGATTATTCAGTTTGATGGTTTCAGCTGGTTCAAGGCAGATTCCACACTTACGATGACCATCAAAATGATATTTTCCCTCCTCCGGATAGAATTCGATGGTTCCCTTGAATCCATTGCTGTAAGGGTTTTTCAACGCCTCTCTTATGGAGAAAAAATCCAAATCGGTTTCAAATAGATTCGCTTCTCTTCCCAGCTTTGATGGGGAATGGCAATCCGAATTGGAGACCAGGGTGAATCGATCCAAGGAAGAGATCCTACGATTCATTTCCGGGTCCGAGGAAAGTCCGGTTTCCAGAGCAAATATATGCTCTGTCAGGTCTTCAAAACACTCTTCAATGCTGTCAAACCCGGATTTCGAGCCGAACAGAGAAAACCAGGGTGTCCAGATATGAGCAGGGATCATAAAGCCCTGTGGACACTGTTCCAGCAGGATTTCCATAAGATGTTTAACATCCAGACCCAGGATAGGACGACCATCCGCTTTCAGATTCCCGATTGTTGAAAGTTTGAAATTGATCTTCTCAACGGATTCAAAATCGGGAGCATAAAGTACCACATGGATTTTCCTGATTTGCCCCCCCTTTTTATAGATACAACTGATTTCCGAAGTTAAGATAAACCTGACCGGATCAAATTGAGATAAAACATCGGGAAACACCGGTGGGATTTTATTCTCTTTCAGCTTGAATAAGCCCGGTTCAGCCGGTGTAAGGTTGGTTTTTAAATAGGTCAACCAACCCGGATGGGTAAAATCTCCCGTAGCAACAACCTTGATTCCTTTAACAACTGCCCAACCGGCTAAACCGGGCAAGTCACTCTTTTTGCTGGTAGCCCTGGAGAAAGAGGAGTGGACATGAAGATCAGCGATGAATTTCATACAGACTGGTAGGACAATTTTTCAAATTATCGGTGTTGTCATAAAACAACAATGGTCAACTCTTATGTATTATTGTGTTATACATTCCCAAAAAATCAAGACAAACATCTTCAAACCAAATGGCTATTTCTTCTGGTTACAAAAATTCTCCCAATTTTTTTGGGCGTTTTGAATTAGTGTCGGATAAATGATTAAATGCCTGAAGGGAGTGATCAATTTCATGTAGAATTTTCCAAGCAACCCTCTTGTCTTTACATAGACGGACATTTTTAAAATTAATTGGGTTTCATTGAGTTTTAGTCGTCCGAAATGCAATAACGCATGAACCGTATTATTTGATAACTCAAGCAATCTTTCATTTTCGAAATTATAGACTGTTTTGAAAGTTTCCTGATCAATATCGGAAAACAGCTTACCAATTTCAGGAATGGATTCCGGCTTAGTACTAATTTTAAGGAATCGTTCCTTCAAACTGGTTTCCTGACACCCGGGAATCGGAAGAGAATTCACCGCCTTATCCCATCCGAACCATGTTCCTAAAACATCCCGAAACCAAAAAAGAAACTCTGATAGGTAATCCATTATATTATTTGAATTTTTCCTGGAGAAAATCACATCAAGAATCCTATTCAAATCATCACCTGTTTCTTCATCAATTTCCAATTGAATATCCCATCGATCTAAAAATTCAAAATCATGGGCGATTTCATCAACAAGCCAATTTTGTTTAACAATATCTGAATTTTGACAAGATTGTTCTTGTTTAGATGCCATTTTTATTGCTCCTTTTCCAAAAACGTTAATTTTCTAATAAGAATAATTTACTAAAAAAATGATAAATTATGGTTATTAATCTATAGCAATTTCTAATAAACGTCAACAATCACTCATCACCAAACAGGGTGAATTTGTTCTACGCTGCAAGGCCTTTATCAACGTAGACCCAAACATCTAATCTTTATATTTAGAGATTAGAGTAAAGTCTCTAAATATAAAACGATGTTAATTACACCTGTCATTCCGGGCTTGACCCGGAATCCATTGTTATTACGACGCATCTCTCCCTGGATGCCGGATCGAGTCCGGCATGACAGTGGTAGAATCTCATCTAAAAACTGTTATAAAATGCCCTTTGGAGCGTTATAACAAATTTGCCCTGCATCACCAAATTCGACTGGTCACCTTTTTGATACTGTTCATCAACTTGTTTTTGTGTAATGTTTTCGTTTGTGAGAATAATGAAAATCAGTCGAATTAAGTAAATCCTGTCCTGAATCTGAGGTTTGTGGACAAAAAGTGCGCCATTTTAAAATTAAAGGTTTTCTGTTATTCGACGATAAAGAAGAACACCTTCAATTAATCGAAACAAAAAATTTGAAAATATATCTGTAAAACAAAACCTGATTGAGATATGAAAATAAAAATCTGTAAAGTCACCCTATACGTTTTTCTTATTAGTTTTATCTTTGCTCAAACCACCTTCGCCTGGGTTTTTGAACGTCGCACAGAACAATTCAAAAAAGGTTTAGCCTATGCAGTGCTTCCCGTACCGTTTAGTATTCCGGGTGTAGGGAATGGTTTGGGAGTCGGGGCTGGAGCACAGAATATTGCCGATACTTATATTGACGTTTATGGTCTGGCAATTTTTGGAGATGTGGAAGGCCAGGCTATCGGTTTAAGCGACATCCACCTGATCGAAAAAACACTGATATTTGATATCGGTTATTCGTCCATCAGCAAAGCTGCTTTTGTTATCAATAACTCAAGGGGAATGGATGGAGATGAAGACCCTGATGAGTTCAACATGGCAGAAATCTCGGATTCAACCTATCTTGGGGGACAGTTGACCCTTACATTTTTTGAGAGAATGCTGGAATCAACCATTCAGAGTTACAGGGGATCGGGGAAAGTAGAGACGATCAGGGATTCGGAAGGAAATATCCTGGCTGAGTTTGAAGATGTTGAGCCTGAAACATCCAATATCACTTATGGCAATTTTATTCTGGATTTGACAGATGACCGCCATGACCCCAGAAACGGGTTCAGGACAGTCTACAGCCGCAACTTTCCCTCAGGGGTAAAGGATGATGAAGTTGCCTACTATACAGCTGATATTAATACAACCATCTATATTCCCCTATTGACGAATAGCACGTTAGCCTTCAACTATTTTCGATCGGATGCCTATGTGCAACAGAAGGGTGAAACCGATCGAGATGTCATTGCCGCCGAAACAGGCCTTCAAGATTGTATTGCGGGAGATACCGAATGTGAAGAGGCAAATGAAGCTTATATTGACACTATCGTTGCTTCAAATAAATATGGAAACGCCTCCTCCCTGGGCGGATTAAGCCGGTTGCGTTCCTTTACCAGCATGCGTTACCGAGGTGCCCATACCAGATTTGCCGGAGCCGAATTCAGGTGGAATCTGACGGATGAAAAAAACACATTTGACATTCTCTTTATGAAGGACATCAGAACCTCGGTTCAGCTTGCTTTTTTCCATGAAGAGGGAACCATAGCTGATTTGGTGGAAGATCTTTATAAGGAAACCAGGCGTTCCACTGGGATAGGGATCAGGATGGTTATGAATTCCGGGTTGGTTTATCGAGCAGAATATGCAACCGGAGAAGAGGGAGGTCAATTTGTCCTGTTTTTAGGATACCCCTGGGATATCTTTTAAGGTCAAACACTAAACATCAAATCTGGACAGGTGATTCCCGATAGGATAGGTTGTAACTTTACTCAAAATTAACCTCTTTCTTTTATTGATATCGAGCCCCTGTCCAATGAAATTACGATACTCCTGCTTAATTCTTGACCACGATGATACCGCTGTTGACAGCACTGCTGAGATTCACTACCCGGCACATGTTGAAGTCATGAAACGCCTGCGTCCCGACCATATCCCAGTAAATCTCGAAAACTGGTTCCGAAGGAATTTTCATCCGGGGATCATGGATTTCCTTAGGGTCGAACTGAAGTTCACTGAAGATGAAATCCAACAGGAATACCAAGTCTGGAGAGAATATACGGCCAGTATCATCCCTAAGTTCTATGGTGGATTTCTGGATGTTATTCAGGAGTTCAAGAGAAGGGGAGGGGTTGTTGCGGTGGTTTCCCATTCAGAGGTCGATGTCATCAAAAAGCATTATGAGGTCGAGACCAACGGCACTCCTTTCTCGCCTGATATTATCTACGGATGGACGGTTGACGAGGAAAAAAGAAAACCCCATCCCTATCCTGTTGACCAAATCCTTAGGAAATATAATCTGAAGACCGATGAGGTGCTGGTAGTGGATGACTTAAAACCGGGTGTTGAGATGGCAAAGGCGGCAGGAGTCCCCATTGCCGCCGCCGGATGGGCCCATCAGATTCCCGAGATCCGGGATTACATGAAGAAAAACTGCGATGTATACCTCTCCAGTATAAAGGAGTTTGAGGATTATGTTTTGAACTGATGGCGGTTCAGTCCATTTAGAGCTGCCATTGCCCTCAATCATCCCACATCCAGATGTTCAGTTCTTAGAATGATCTCATCCTGCAGATCTCTAGTCAGATCAACAAAATAGTCACTATAACCCGCAACCCTCACGATTAGATTGCGGTAGTTTGCAGGATTAGCCTGGGCTTTCTTCAGAGTCTCTGCAGTCACGACATTAAACTGGATATGATGTCCATCCATTTTGAAGTAACTTCTGACCAAAGCAGCCACTTTATTTATTCCCTCACTATCATTCATCAACTACGGTGTAAACTTCTGGTTAAGCAGGGTACCACCGGTGCGAAGGTGATCAATATTGGCCGCTGACTTGACAACAGCACCGGGACCGTTACATCTCTCTCAAATTTCCTGAGAGAGGTTCTAAACTGCCGAATCTGATCCAGTTGCATTTTATTTCCTTTTTAGTTGTTTGTTACAGCAGTTGTATAGCACAACTAATAAATAGTAAAATTATTCCTTAAGTTAGAATCAGATAATTGTGTAAAAGATTGCCATTCCACAGTGAAGGCTGCCATCTCGGAACAGGGAATCGAGTGTAAAAAACGGTTTGGTTTTCTCACTTATCATTAAAGATAAATTTTACCGGTTCAATATTGACTGCCAGCATGATAGGATCATCCTAACTCTTTTGTAAGGTCTACTTAAAGTGGGGGAACCGGTGAAAAAAATATCCGGAGTCATCAGAATAATAATCAGTATCTTCCTGTTTCAATTGTTTTTTTCGATAAAATGTTACGCTCAGTTTAATAATGATTTTGAGATTGAGCGGCACTACCTGGACATGGAGAATTTTCTGGACTGGAAAGCTTACCAGATTCCGTTTTCCTGGAAATATGAATGGGATGTCACCCAAAGCGGGATGTCGGCGTCTGTGGGGAGCATTTCACTTTATGAGTTTTATACCTATACAACGATTCGTCTGGCAAAAGATTTTGGGCCTCTGGTATCTTTTCAATATGATCAGGTTGAAGATGCGTTTTACAGAGACGCACCTCTATACCAGGAGATTGAATTTCGTTTTGGAGAAGTATATGGGGCTTCCCTGATTGGTTTTCCACCCCACGATAAAAAAAACGGACATGTTGGTTATGCTCTTTCTTATGGTAAAAGGCATACCTTGAGTTCAGTCAGGTTGAGCCTGTTGGATCAGTATTCTTTCTATAATGAAAGAAATGTAAATAGCGAAAAAAATACGGTTGAAGGACATTTCCGGAAAACTCCCAAGTTGAGTCGGTTCGAGGCACTCTGGCTTTTGAATAGCCACTTTTATCTTAAAACAGATCTGAAACAGATCACTAAAGCTGTTTTTAAGATTGATGAACCGGAGCAACTATTAACATTCCAGGGAAATGAATACGAATTCACAATTGACTGGCGAAGAGATGATTCGTGGGTACTGGGAACAACAGCCTATCACAAGGAGGAATACCGAGAGCAGATTCCCACAAACGGCACAGAGGATTTACCGGATCTGAACCAGATCCTGCTGTTAAGTTGGCTTGATATTTATCTTCATGTTCAGGCCTCTACCAAAAGTCGGGTAACGATTGGTGTTTTATCCTCGCAATTTTTAAATGATATCGACTCATCCTATACTGATCAACGATATGATTGTCATCTACGAACATTGCAGCTATACGGTTTCTGGCAAAAGGCAAGAAGCGATTGGTTTTATTGGCTATACTCTCTTCAAGCTGGTAAGGCGGAGTTAGATAAGGATTATGAAGGAATAAAAAAAACAGTTGATGAGGAAAACCTGGAGATGAAGGCTGGAATCGGCATTATAATGATGGAAGAAAGTAATTACAGGCTGCTCGTAAATACTACCTGGGATCTTGATTTTTTTGAGACTCGCCAGTGGGATGGAGGAAATGTTCAACTGCAAATGGTGTTTTGAGTCGACATTTACAGAAACAGTCCCCCTTCTTTCTGCCTATTTGGACTATGAAGTGTGATTAGGGACGAATCTGGCTTTGAATACAGAGATGATAAAAAACCAGACAGCCCCACCAAAAACCTTGGCCAGGAATTGACCCAATACGATAAAAGGCATTAATTGCCCAAACGCCAAGGTCGGAAAAATCAGACTATCAATTCCCGATGAAACCACATTGGAACCATTAATTTTCAAAAACCTGGATCTCTCGCGCAAAGCCTGAAATATCAGTGCATCGGCGGTGCCGGCAGCGGCAAAAGCCAGGAAAGATGCCAAGGCGATTGGTCCTGCGTCCTTATTTAAAAACCAGGAGATAGCACTGCCTGAGGCGATCAACAATCCCATTTTCCAGACCAGACCTTTACCATGCCAGGCTTCATGAAGGTAATCGCGAACCGTCAGATCAAGCCCGATGAAAACGAATGCGGTCACAATTGTCGCCGAAGGACCAAGGATGGTAATGATCAAATTAGCTGCCACAATGGCACCTAAATAGAGTCCGATGTAAATCATGTAACTTACCCTGAATATATGGAGAATCTTTACTACTAAAACATAAGATTTTAGATGGTCTTCCCTGCTTTGGATAGATTAAATATTATTAATTCTCAAAACATTTAACTGTATCAATAAGATCTTCTAGGTCTGCGTTTTCCTTCAGCTTAAAAAGTATAAAGAACGTTTAAGCGTTGCGATAGAAGTGAAACAACAAGAGCATTTGAGCAGAAGGAGAAAGCGGTTTTTAAATCGATACTCATTCCGCTTTAACTTCGAAAAAATTCCCGTCAAAATCGCTAATAAACACAAGCATTGAATCATCTTTGGGAACTTCAATAACATTAACTCTTTCTGTCTTGCAGTTTTGAATCAGCCCGTCCCTGTCTGCAACTGCAATGCAGGTATGACTAATCGGATTGTCTACCGTTTCATGCCCAGCCAGTATAAATATCTCGAAATGAAGATGGTCATTGGTATAATTAATTACCTGAAGATCAGTATCTTGATTAAATAAGCTCTTTGAAAGCAATGCAGGCAGCGTCTTTACATTCAGTTTTTTTAGTCCGAGCAGATCATGATAGAACCGGTCAGCCTTTTCTTCTGAACTGCAAACCAATCCGGTATGGACATATCTCATATTATTCTCATTTGGATTTTTTCTCAGGATACAACCCCAAAACGCCTTCTTCTGAAGCTTCACATATACCACGTTCGGTTATCAGTCCAGTTACCAGCCTGGATGGTGTGACGTCAAAAGCATAATTACCGGCGGGACTGTTTTCCGGGGTTAGCAGCACACTTTTAATCTCTCCGTCATGGAGTCCGGAGATATACTTAACCTCTGTTGCATCACGCTGTTCAATGGGAATCTCCTTGACCCCATCCCGGATTTTCCAATCAAATGTGGAAGAGGGCAATCCTACGTAAAAAGGAATACCGTTGTCCTTTGCCGCCAAGGCTTTGAGATAGGTGCCGATTTTATTGGCGACATCTCCTGTAAAGGTTGTACGGTCTGTACCGGTAATAACCATATCCACCAATCCGTGCTGCATCAGGTGGCCACCGACATTATCCACTATCACAGTATGAGGGATACCATGTTGCCCCAATTCCCAGGCAGTCAGGCTGGCTCCTTGATTTCTGGGTCTTGTTTCGTCGACCCAGACATGGACTTTAATTCCCTTGTCAAATGCAGCATATATGGGCGCAGTTGCAGTTCCATAATCTACAAATGCCAACCATCCGGCATTACAATGTGTCAAAATATTAACCACTTCGCCTGATTTTCTTTTGCTGATTTCTTCAATGATAGATGCTCCATGAATGCCAAGTCTTCGACAAAAGTCAGCGTCCTCATCTGCTATAGTATTGGCCATTTCCCGGCAAACTGAGATTTTGGCATCAACGTTATCTTCGACAGACTGCAGGGCTTCCAATTGACGGTTCACCGCCCATTCCAGATTAACAGCTGTCGGTCGCGTAGCTTTAAATTTCTCGCCATCAGCTTTTACATTCTTCATGAACTCCTGAACAGACGATTTGGGCGCATTCAATGCCGCGATATACATGCCGTAGCCGGCAGTTGCGCCGATGAGCCCTGCACCACGAACATGCATATCTTCTATGGCAATAGCTACTTCGTCGACTGTCGTCAGATCTTCTATAATAAACCTGTGAGGAAGATGTCGTTGGTCGATGATTTGCACGACATGTGAATCATCCTCTTTCAGCCAGATTGTTCGGTAGTGTTTGTCTTGTACTTTCATTAAAGTTTTCCTATAAGTTCAAAGATACTCTATTTCAAAAGGTCATAAATTGTCTTAATTATTTTCTGCCGGGATTGTGTGGTGATGTCTGATAGTACCATCAATTTCCGAGTCGGTTAATCGATGAAGTCATCACGAGTTATTTTTTTAAGACTTTTTCTTATAATAGGTTAAACCGAGAGCCAATAACAGCACAAATCCTTTGATGATGTCCTGCGAATAGTATGGAAAATCCATCATGATCAATCCATTTAATAGAACCCCCATGAGGAGAGCTCCAAGCAGGGTACCATAAGCGTTTGGCTTTCCTGCCCCTAGTACCGAAAACCCGACAAAGGCTGCGGCAATACTATCCATTAAGTAGGGAGCTCCGGCATCCACCTCTCCTGATCCCAATCGTGAAGCAAGCACAATTCCCGCAAGGGCCGCAAGAAAGCCTGAGAGAACATACGCAAAATACCTATAGCGGTTTATTGGTATACCGGAAAGTTTGGCAGCTTCCGAATTACCGCCGATCATATAGAGATAACGTCCGTGTTTGGTATAAGTCAAAAATATATGCACCAGGATAGCAACGATAATCATTATATGAACAGGCACCGGAATGTTAAACAGTACCCCCTGCCCGATAAAAAGGAACTCCTTGCTAAACGTAAACTCAGCAATTCCACCACCGTTTGGAAGAGGCATATAGTTATAGATCGCTGATCCATCCTGAAATGTAATGGAAATCCCGGTCAAAACAAACATCATCGACAATGTGGCCAGCAGATCCTGTATCCCGATCTTGATAACCAGAAATGCGTTAATCGATCCAATCAGAACACCCATTAGCAATGGAACGATGATAGCCGGTACAGGACCAAACCCCCAAATAATCATGAACTTGGCAGCGATCACCCCGGCAAACCCGGCAGTGGCAGTAACAGATACATCCAAGCCGTCTATTGTCAGGGATACGGTAATCGCCAAGGCGATTAACGCTACAATGGAAACAGATCGGAAAACATTGGTAATATTATTGAAATTCATGAAATTATCCAATGTCACCGAAAAGTAAAAGACTGCCAGAACAACAACAACGATTGTTCCATATTTGTATAAAAATCCGAAAAGATCTAAATTTGCCTTGTTATTTTTTTCCAAAATCCCTCCCCCCTGTGGAATAGTACAACAGTTCTTCCTCTGACGTTTTCTTGGTTTCCAGTTCTTTTACAATGGTGCCACTATACATGACATAGGTACGATGGGTCAGACCTAATATCTCACTAAATTCGCAAGAAGCATAGATAATACATTTCTTTTGCTTTGCCAGATCATCGATAAGTGAGTAGATTTCTGATTTTGACCCGATATCAACTCCCTTTGTGGGCTCATCCAGCAAAAACACCTCTGCCTGTGATATAAGCCATTTACCGATGACGACCTTTTGCTGATTTCCACCACTTAAGTTTGCCACCAACTGCTTCTCATTCGGTGTTTTAATATGAACTTTCTTGATGGTGTCTATTGCTTTTTTCCTGATTTTTTTTGTATTCATGAATGACTTGCTGCAATACTCATCAAGCGTCGGCAAAGTGATGTTTGTTGCTAGCGATTCTCCCACCAGCACACCCTCTTTTCTTCTTTCTTCCGG
This sequence comes from bacterium, assembly GCA_018829445.1. Lineage (GTDB taxonomy): Bacteria > SAR324 > SAR324 > XYD2-FULL-50-16 > XYD2-FULL-50-16 > JAHJTV01. The sequence continues at coordinate 83,306 of JAHJTV010000055.1, read as the reverse complement.
GACCAGCGCCAATCCCTGTTTCACGGCATCACTGGGTGAGTTTAGACTTAATTCCTTGTTTTTAACGGTTATTTTCCCCGTATTGATATCGCCCAATCCGAAGAGCAACTTACAGAGTTCCGTTTTTCCGGCTCCGATTAACCCTGTTATTCCAATAATCTCACCAGCTCTGGCATAGAGATTTACATCGTGTATATCACCGGTTCCTGACAGGTTTTCTACTTCAAATATTGGATCTCCAAATTCAGTAGTTATCTCAGGATAGGAGCTATCCATCTTTTTCCCCAGCATGGTTTCCACTACCGTATCAATATCCGTATCTTCGGATGTAAATGAATTAACAAGCTTTCCGTCCCTTAAAACCGTTATTTTTTCGCATGTCTTAAAAACCTCATCCAATCGATGGGAAATAAAAACGATACCCATTCCATCCTTACGAAGCTTTTCTATCAATACGAACAGCTTTTCCGTCTCAGTGATACTCAGCGCTGCAGTCGGCTCGTCTAAAAGCAGATATTTCGCATTCTGATATACAGCGCGGCCAATCAAAACCATTTGCTTTTCGTGCAAGGTTAAATCACTGATCAATTGTTTTGAATTGATACTCAATCCAAGATCATCAATCTCTTTTTGGGCTCTCGTATGAATCTTTTTCCAATTCACAAAAATGGATTTCTGCTCATTGACCAGATAATCCATCATAATATTTTCACCAACAGTCAAATGTGGTACTAAAGCCGTGTCTACCTCTTGATAGACGATAACGATACCGTTTTTTTTCGCATCGCCCGGACTCTGGATGTCGATCTCTTTGTTATTGATAAAAATATTACCTGAAGATGCAGTGTATGCTCCTGATAATATTTTCATTAATGTGCTTTTTCCCGCTCCGTTGGCCCCGACTAGGGCATGGATCTCTCCTGCACGCACTTCAAAATCAACATCTATCAATGCTTTTACACCCGGGAAGCTTTTTGATATGTTTTTTGTTAATAAACTATCCATAAATCATTTCATTTTTCTCTTAACCCCATCTTGTAAAAGATTACCTTTTCAATTTGTCGGTTTGCCTCGCAATGCACGACCAAATGGATTGTTCAAACGCTGTTGACGAATGAACGTTGGCCGCCTATCCGGAGAGAAAAGGTAATGGGAAAATCGATTGGCTTGGTTTTTACGGTATCAACTCAGAGAACTGATGGAAACAGTTTTTCGTATTTCCACCAGCTCGCTTTTGCTATTACCGGTATCTCCTCAAGAAGAAAACTAGTTATTTCTGCTTTTCCAGTTCCAACATCCAATCTTCGAGAAAGTCTGTGGTGCTTCCCCAACCGTCATAGTATTCAGCCAAGTCAGCCATTGATACTCTCTTCACGTCCTTTGACGGTAAGTCATCAACTTTTATCAGAACCGGTTTTAATGAATAATATCTTGGAATTTTTTCACCGGCCAAAGCCTTCAGAGCCAAACGTATCTGAACCTGACCAACAATTGTTGGGTCAACAGCGGCAGAAGCTTTCCAGATATGAGGATTAGATTGCATCATTGCCAGATCCTGGTCTGAAATGTCCACGGAAAAAAGAGGGATTGTTTTTCCTGAAGCCACAATGGCATTGTAGAAACCTTTTGCATATTCATCCCAAACCGCATAAACAGCGTCAATATTGGATTTGGTTGTCAGCAGTGTTTCAAGGGCAGTCTGAGCTCTTGGCATTGGGTTGTTTGTTCCCAGGTCGATTGTATTAAGAACCTTGACGCCCGGATATGTCGGTAGAATTCCACCTTCCCAGATTCTATGTCTCTTATCAGTAGGCGGAACATTCGCTACACGATTGTAAATAACATTGCCGGCACCATCCAATTCCTGAACAAGAGCCATTTGGGACAGCAGACCCATCATGAGGTCATACTGGTCGAGCGAAACCAGTTTTCCTTTATGTATCGATGGATCCACATCAAAGTCATTATCAAAAGCGATAACGGGAATTCCGGCTTTCAAGGCTTTCTCAACTGAGCCTGTCAACGCATCAGCCTTTCCATGAGAAATCAAGATCGCATCCATTTTGTTGATCACAGCATTCTCAATCCCCTCAGCCATTTTGGCCAGATTATTATTGGCGTCAATAATACTCAGATCGATTCCATATCGTTTCGCTTCAGCTTTGGTTCCATTGATATGAATGATCATATGAGTACCAGTTCCCCATTCCTTCACCAGTGCCATTTTTAGCTTTTTCCCTTTAATACTGCTTGGGATACCTGCACCCAAAACTGAAACCGCAAACAACATCGATACCAGTAACACAATCAGTTTTTTCATAATTTTCTCCATCTTTGTTTCAGTACTGACACCTCCGAATGCATCCCCATTATAATCAGGTCTTTAAACAGCTGCCTGAAAACAACTTGTGGATTACCGAGGTACCGGTATTTAATCAAAGTCAATTTTAAAAGAAAAGCAGAGAATCTCTAAACAAATTTATCTTGCTTATGTTGATTCGCATGCAAAATGTTTCCCCAACTACTATATGCCGCGCCATACTACTTGCTATGATTTGGCAATTCCTCATTGAATTAACAATAAAGATCTTTTATCAATGAGCAAGCAGCACAGGATCACTAAATCCTGTTGCATCGAGAAACGACAGTTCAACCTGACATTTTATGAGTCGGAATTCGTAAAGTGCGTCTCACTTAATCCAAGACAAACCAAAAATCCGGATCTTTTCATTTTCGTCTTGCTAAAATGACTCTTTCTCGCAGAACACTTTTATGATAAATTTTAAAAAGCTGTCAACTCCATCGAATTATAAAAAGAAAAACTCACTAAAATACTGAAATAATTAAGAAAAAATTGCATAATTTGGTCAATAAATCATTCATCGGACAACTTCTAATTGTCTGATAACAGATGAATTTTAAGTTATTTTCTAACTTTTTTATTTTTTTGTTTTTTATCATGGGAAAGTTAAATCGAGCTGAAAAAGATGTCGCAGTAATCAAAAAATTTATAATATATTTAACCAGTTAAATCGTTTTTAATAATATGTTTGACATTTTCTAATCGGTGAAGAACACTACGAATTATTGTTAGGCAGATGTGAAAAATTTGTCTGATGATAGGTGATTGAGTTGATGTCGATCGTTTTATAACCCCTTACCATAAGGCTGTAAAACGATGATTGCCGGTTTGATATACTTGTTTTTGTGACTATTTTGGATATTTCCGGTCGATTGGATTTTCCTTTTTATTGATCAGATAAATGACATTTCAAAACTGAATCATCAGATCTTTAAAGCCAACAGGATTAAACCATGAGACTTAGACTATGTGATGGGAATTTCGGGGAATAATACAATGAAGCTGCGATTGGATAAACCGCTTCAAGTACGAGTTCAGGAAGCGATATTGGAGAAAATCAGGAAAAGTGGATTAAAGCCTGGTGATCAGATACCGACGGAAAGCGTCCTGATAAAAGAACTGGGTACCGGCAGATCGACGCTCAGAGAATGTCTGGCAAATCTGACCCATCAGGGTGTTTTATATAAAGTTCAGGGAAAGGGGACATTTGTGAGACAAGTTCCAATCCAGGTGGAAAACGGAATTGAGCAGCTTTCTTCAGTAACGGAACAGATCAATTCGGTTGGCCTGAAACCGTCGGTAGGACGTTGCATTGTGAGAGATTTTCCGGCAGACGACGGATTAGCCGTTAAGCTGGCTATTGAACCTGGAACCCCCTGTGTGTGGGTAGAACGTGTTCGTAAGGCTGATGATGCACTGGCTGCCTACTGTATCGACATAATGCCTAAACACCTCCTGCCTGGTGCAAAACGCAAGGATTTTGAAGGGTCGCTTTTCGAACTACTGGAGGAACATGGTCACATTATATCTCACACAGAAAGCACCATTACACCGACAATGCTGGCGCCCAGGGATCTACCTGAAATCAAGCACATAACAATGTTTATGTTGTTTGAGGAGATTTTTTATGACACCAAGGGTTCACCGGTTTGTCACAGTAATGATTACTACAGCTCGGAAATATTTTGTTTCAACCTGGTACGAAAGAGAAATCTTTAGTCAGAAAACCGCAACTGAATAAGTGATAGAGGAAAGATGGAATATCGCCAACTGACACCCGAAACAGTCGTAGATTATATAAAAAACCTGGATAGCATGACTCGGATCTTTTCGCGATTTGACAACCTGTCCATACATGAAGTCGGAGATGGCAACCTGAATTATGTATACACCATTACCAATCCGGATAAACCGGTGGAAACGGTTGTGCTGAAACAAGCCGTTCCTTATCTCCGTGTTGTTGGAGATTCATGGCCGCTGGCGAAGGAGAGGATGAAATTTGAAATTATGGCCCTGCAACGACAAAAAGAGCTTTGTCCGAAATATGTGCCCGATGTTTTTCATGCAGACGAACCGATGTGCCTGATCATTATGCAGAATCTTAATAAGCATAAGATTCTGCGGGGTGAAATCATTCTGGGGAAAACCTTTCCCTTTCTTGCGGATCACATCTCCACATTCCTGGCAAGAACGCTGTATGCTTCCTCTGATCTGGCTTTAGACTCCACAACCAAGAAGCATAGAGTTGCAGAGTTCATCAATACTGATCTATGCAATCTTACTGAAAACTTTGTCTTCACCAATGCGTTTGAGAAGCATGATACCAACGAGTACAATCCTGAGCTGACAGAGGCTGATATCAACAGTGTTCAGGAAAACGCAAAGCTTAAGATTGCGGTAGCGGAAATGAAATACAAGTTCATGAACAACGCCGAGGCAATGGTTCATGGTGATCTGCATATTGGCAGTATTATGGCCAACGAAGAAGAAACCTACGTTATCGACCCCGAATTCGCGTTTTATGGCCCAATGGGATTTGACATCGGCGCGTTTATCGGAAACCTGTTCATGTCTTATTTCTCCCATGAACACCGCCAGAAGCTCCTGGGAAGAGAACCATACGAGTATCGCAACTGGTTACTGAACACAATCATGGCAACATGGAATGGGTTTGAGCAGAAATTCGATCAACTCTGGTTAAACGACCACAACAACGCAGACAGTCTTTACTGGAACTACGAGGGCGGTGAAGAGCATTTCTCTCAGCAGCGTCAGGCATTCCTGAAAAAACTGTTCTCTGACTCTATGGGATTTGGCGCATGCAAGATGATGCGACGAATATTCGGATTGGCAAAAGTTGCCGATATCGCTGATATTGAAGATTTAAAAGAACGAGCTCGTATTGAACGTATGACACTGAAACTGGCAGAGTACATGGTTGTAGATCGCGACAGAATCGAAAATATCGAATCGGTAGTTGCAGCAGCAAAAGACTTGTCTCCACTCGTTTAGAATTGAACAATCAGCAATAAACCTACCAACAGGCAAGTTGTAATATGAAGCTGAAAATACCGGAAGCAATCCGCTGGAGCGGAGACGATTTGTTTTTGCTGGATCAAACACGGCTTCCTCTGGAAGTCGTCGAAGAAAAACAGGAAACAATACAGCAGGTGTGGGATTCCATCAAACAGTTAAAGGTAAGAGGTGCGCCGGCAATTGGGATTTCGGCTGCCTACGGCCTTTTAATCGGCATCAGGGATTCATTGGATCAGCCTTTTGACGTCTTTATCAAACGAGTGGAAGAGCAGGCCGCTTATTTGGATGGTGCTCGTCCAACTGCCGTCAATTTACACTGGGCCATGACCCGAATGGTTAATGTTTCCAGAAGAAGCGGAATCACAGCGACAAAAGAGCTATACGCTTTGCTGGAGAAGGAAGCGAAAGCGATTGATAGTGAAGACAAATTTCTTTGTCAGAAACTGGGTGAAATTGGTGGTGCCTTGATTAAACCGGGTATGGGCGTTTTGACACACTGCAACGCAGGCGCCATAGCAACATCGGGTCTAGGAACTGCCCTGGCAGCCATGTATGTTGCAGCGGAAAAAGGAGTTCCGTTTAAGGTGTTTGCCGATGAGACCCGTCCTCTCCTCCAAGGTGCACGGCTTACCAGTTGGGAACTTCAGCAGGCAGGCATTGACGTCACCTTAATCACCGACAACATGGCCGGACACCTAATGTCCAAAGGTTTGATCGATATGGTTATCGTGGGAACGGATCGTGTGGCTGCAAACGGTGATGTGGCGAATAAAATCGGGACGATGTCTGTCGCGATTCTGGCAAACTATTTCAACATCCCCTTTTATGTGTCCTGCCCGTCGTCAACCATCGATTTCAAAACAGCAAGCGGTGATGATATTGAAATTGAAGAGAGAAACGGTGAAGAGGTCACATCTTTTGGAAATAAACGAACCGCACCGGAAGGTATTCAGACAAGAAATCCGGCATTTGATGTAACACCTAATCGACTGGTTACGGGACTGATTACTGAGAAGGGTATTGTCACTGCACCCTATAAAGAGAACCTGATCAAGATGTTCCCGAACCATCAGAGTGTATGATTTGTTTTTTAATTTTTTAAGGGAGTAATTATGTTAATCGGCATCTCTCCATTGCTCAGTCCGGAATTGCTGGCAACTCTCAGCAGTATGGGTCATGGTGATGAGATTATTCTGGCGGATGCACACTTTCCCGGAGAAAGCTGCAATGCTGTTGTCATACGGGCGGACGGCCTGAAAGTAGCTGATATGATGGACGCGATACTGCCCCTTTTTGCGCTGGACAGCTATGACGATCATCCAGTCAACATGATCGCCGTTGTTGAGGGCGACACCTGCGATCCGGCGGTGGAATTATCCTTTAGAGCGATGATTGATAAACACCAGCCTGCGACTGCGCCGATAAAGCGGATTGATCGCTTTGAATTTTATAAGAAAGCGCAAAATGCTTTCGCAATTGTCATGACAGGCGAAACAGCCAAATACGGAACCATTGCCCTAAAGAAAGGGGTAACCCCTGTCTAACAGAAACGAAGCTTATTAAAGAAAACGGGCTCAAACGAGAGAGACAAGATGTGGCAGAATGAAGTCAAAAAAGTTGCCGACGGCATCAGAAAAAGGGTATTTGAACACACTATAAAGAACAATGGCGGGTATCTCAGCCAAACCTGTTCTTCTGCCGATTTTCTGGCGACGTTATATGTAAAAACTCTGAATCTGGGACCCGGAATCGCACCGGCTATCCCGCTTCCTTTTGGTGGAGTGCCGTCTGCAACAAACAGTGATAGTTTCACCGGTGCCGGTTACCATGGAGAAGCGACTCCTGATCGTGACAGATTCATTATCAGTCCTGCACACTACGCCTTGGTTATTTATGCCACTCTGGTTGAAGTAGGAAGAATGGATCCGGCCGGCATGGAGCATTTTAACAAAGACGGCGGCAGTGTCGAAATGATAGGCGCAGAACACTCCCCCGGCATGGAGGTTACCAACGGATCACTGGCTCAGACACTCAGCATGGCAATTGGTGTTGCTATTGCTCGAAAACGCCGAAATCACACCGGACGTGTCTGGGTTTTCTGTTCCGATGGAGAGCTTCAGGAAGGACAAACCTGGGAAAGTTTTGCACTGATGAACCATCTCGGGCTGAATAACATCGCGATAATCTATGACGTCAATAAACAGCAATGTGACGGTGCCATGTCTTCTGTCCAGGAACTTGGTCCGACAGCTGAAAAGATGAAGGCCTTCGGTGCCCATGTTGAGGATATTGACGGGCATGATATTGAGGCAGTAGCAGCCGCTGCTGAAATAAGACCGGAGAATGGACCGCTGGTTATCCTTGCCAATACCAGTCCCTTCGAGGGAATGGATTTTCTTAAAAAACGTTTTCCCCGTCTTCACTACGTGCGTTTTAAAACTGCAGAGGAGGCGGAAGAATTGGAAAAAGCAATTCGCTGTCAACTTTACGGAACTAATTAAGGATTCACCATGGAGCTTGTATCAAAACCATACGCCAGGGCGTTCACAGAATTTGCAAAAGCACGCCCCGAAGTTCTTTGTGTAACGGCAGATCTGACCAGTTCCTGCGAAGTGGACGGTTTCCGGGATAACTATCCTGATCAGTACTATTCAATGGGAATGGCTGAGCAGAATATGATGAGTGTCTGCGGTGGGCTGGCAATGGAGGGATATCGACCGTTTATTCATACATTTGCGGTGTTTTTATATCGCAGGCCTTTTGACCAGCTTGTCTGTTCAGTCGCTTATTCCAATCGAAAAGTAAGGCTGATGGGATTTCTTCCGGGCATAACAACACCTGGAGGAATTACCCATCAAGCTATTGAAGACATTGCCGTACTGCGATCCGTACCGAACATGACTATCCTTGAAACCGGCGATGCCACCGAGGTGGAATCCGTTCTGGAAGTTGCTGATGCGGTTGAAGGCCCGGTATACGTCCGAGTGCTCAGGGGACAGGTCCCGCGTCTTTTTTCAGAGCCGTTTCGCTTCAATCGCCTGCGTGAGCTCAGTAAAGGAGACGATCTGGTTGTTCTATCCGCAGGGATTACCACTGAAGAGGCTATGCGGGCGACTGCAGCCCTTAAAAAAGCCGGTATGGGAATTACTCACTTGCACGCATCCACTCTAAAACCTTTTGATAGCGAAACCTTGCTGGATGCCGTATCGAACGCAAGACACGGCATTATCACCCTGGAAAACCATACGATCATCGGTGGACTGGGAAGCATTGCCGCGGAACTGATGGCAGAACATGGCACCGGGAAGAAGCTTATTCGACTGGGATTAAAAGATACTTTTGCACATGGTGCCAGTCGTCCATATCTGATGAAAAAATATGGCCTGGATGCCTTGGCTCTGGTAAAAGCGGCTGAGACACTCACTGGAAAAGAGACAGGCCTTTCCGAAGAAGATCTGCTGGCTGTCCGCCTGGACGAGGTCCACAGTGAAAACAAGGCGGAGGCATTGTGAGAAAAGAACGATTTACGGTGACCTATCGACTTTCCGGCAATGAAAATGATTGCAAGGAGAGGGCGAAAGGAATACTCCTGGAACAAACGGTAGAACTCCCGGATCACCTGGTACCGAACGGTTTCATCCGGGATGAGGTTATTGGTCAGATCGAATTCTTTTCACAAATTGATGAGCTGACATGGGATTACACTATCAGTTACCTGGCGGATTCTTCGGCTTTTGAATTAACCCAATTGTTAAATATCATTTTCGGTAACAGCAGCATCAAGGAAAAAATCCGCGTTGAAGACATTAGCCTTGGACCTGAATTGTCAGAACATTTTAATGGACCGAGGCTCGGTATCGCCGGTATGAGAGACATTGTCGGCGTTTATGATAAACCGTTGATCTGTTCGGCTTTAAAACCAATGGGATTCAGCGCTGAACAGCTGGCTGATCTCGCATACAAATTTGCAATTGGGGGAATCGATTTTATTAAAGACGATCACGGCCTTTCAAATCAACCCTTCTGCAAATTTGAAGAGCGGGTAAAGGCATGTGTAGAAGCAGTTAATCGAGCAAATGAAAAAACCGGAAAGCGTTGTGTTTATGCACCTAATGTAACGGCTTCCATCACAGATACTGTCTCCCGTATCAGATTTGCAAAAAAAGAGGGAGCGGGCGCAGTCCTCATGATGCCGGGACTGGCAGGTTTCGATACGATGCGATCATTGGCCGATATGGATGAAATCGCATTGCCAATCATTTCGCACCCTGCTTTACTGGGACCGATGGTGACCTGCAGCAACAATGGTTTTTCCCATCGTACGATTTTCGGTAAATTACAACGTCTGGCGGGTGCAGACAGTTCCGTTTATCCGAATTACGGCGGACGATTCGGATTCAGCAAAGGGGAATGTCAAAGTATTGACCATGGGTGTAAGGAAACCATGGGTAATTTGAAATCCATATTCCCATCTCCCGGCGGGGGTATGTCTATGGACAGAGTACCGGAAATGTTGAAAGTTTATGGCAATGATGTCATGTTCTTGATCGGTGGAGACCTGTTCAATCGATCCAGCGATCTTACCGACAATGCAAGATGCTTCTTATCCCTGGTAGGGAGAGATTGATATTTCCGGTGATCATAAAAACGATCTGAAACCAAGCGAAAAAGGACTATGAAAAATCGATATGATGTGGGCCGGCTTAAGGAGTTCAAGACCAGATGGTCAGGACTTCCGGCAGACCTGGTAGAGAGGGTGTATACTTCCAGGTTAATTGGAGAAAACACCTCACTTGTGCTTCATGGGGGTGGTAATACATCTGTCAAAACACAGGTTCAGGATATTAACGGCAAGGATCAAAACATTGTGTTTATCAAGGGTAGTGGCTGGGATCTGTCAACAATTGAGCCGGAAGGGTTTACCGGACTTGTTCTTGATTGCCTCCTTTCCATGAGGCGGTGTGATCAACTTTCAGATGATGAAATGGTGAACCAGTTGCGTGTCAACGCAATTAAGGCGGATGCTCCCACGGCTTCAATCGAGGGTTTGCTGCATGCCTTTCTTCCCCACAAGTTTGTTGATCACAGCCATGCTGATGCCATACTGGTTCTTTCAGCACAACCGGATGGAATGACTGTATTAGAGAAGGCGCTTGGACCTGAAGTATTGGTGCTTCCTTACAAGAAACCCGGTTTTGAGCTTTCAAAAGGCGTTGCCGATGCTTGCGAATTAAATCCTGAAGCTGAAGCCGTTGTCTGCTTTCAACATGGTATTTTTACATTTGGAGATACTGCCGAAGAGTCCTATGGCCGTATGATAGACTATGTGAGTCGTGCGGAAAAATATATCGAAAATGAACTGGTGTCCCAATCCCAACAAGCATCGACTGAGAAACACCAACTGGTTAAACCGGAAAGAATAGCTCGTCTGATGGAAACCATTCGTGGATCTGCCTCTTACATCGATGATAGCGGCCAGCGCAAGCGATTTATCGCTGAAATCAGGAATAGTTCCGAGATCATCGAGATCTCTCAGTCACAACAAGCCGAAGAATTTTGCCGGACGGGTGTCATCACACCCGATCACGCGATAAGAACCAAAAATGCCTATATTTACCTGGATGATATACCAGATGACGACTCAGCACTGAAGCAGGTAGTCGATGAAAAAATTACTGCATTTCGAAACCGGTACGATGAGTATTTCAAGGCCCAATGCGAACGAACCAAAAAGGAAGTTAAACAACTGGATAACAGTCCGCGTGTTTTTCTCGTTGCCGGTGTCGGGCTGATCTGCCTCGGTTTTTCACGAAAATGGGCCGGGATCAGCGCTGATATCGCAGAAACCACCCTGATCTGCAAGAAGAAAGCAATGGACATGGGCGATTTCTGTCGCATCAGTGAATCGCATGTTTTTGACCTGGAATACATGGATCTGCAACAGAAGAAGCTTGAGAAAACAGATAAACGCGATCTCCAAGGACAGATTGCAATTGTCACCGGGGCAGCCGGTGCCATCGGATTTGGAATTGCTGATTGTTTACTGGCAGCAGGAGCCAACGTTGTCATGGCAGATCTGGATGCCGCACGACTGGACACCGTCCAGGAGATACTGTCTGAGAAATACCCCTCTGGAACAATTGAAAAACTGGTATTTGATATCACGGATTATTCTGCAGTTGAAAAAGCAATGACGGAAATTTCGCTCCGACTGGGTGGTATTGATCTGGTCGTACCTAACGCCGGTATTGCTTATGTCTCCAAACTTGAAGATTTAAGCGCTGAAAAGCTGAACCAAGTAATGGCGGTCAACTTCATGGGAGTCTTCAATATTATTAAAGCTTCAATACCGTTTATGAAACGTCAGAACACCGGCGGTAATATTGTATTAATCAGTTCAAAAAATGTTTATGATCCGGGGGCGTCTTTCGGTGCATATAGCGCCTCCAAAGCTGCTGCCCATCAAATTTCCAGGATTGCGTCTCTGGAACTGGCCGAGTTGGGCATTCGTGTCAATATGATCAACCCCGACGCTGTGTTTGGTGACGCTAAAGTCTCATCCAAACTATGGGATTACATCGGGCCCGATCGTATGAAATCCAGGGGATTAGATCCCGAAGGGTTGAAAGAATATTACCGCAATCGTAACCTGTTAAAGGAAACCGTATTAGCGGAACACGTTGGAAATGCAGTTGTCTTTTTCGCCAGTAACAAAACGCCGACTACCGGCGCGACGCTTCCGGTGGATGGTGGTGTCGCTGCTGCAGCACCAAGGTAACCAAATCTTTTTTCGTAACGCTATTGAACAGGAGATAAAATGCCAGATTTAGATGGAGTGAAGGAAGCAAAGAGCTTTCACAGTGATGTTCCCCAGAAAACGGAAGGGTTTTTCCTGAAAGGTTCCAACTCTTTGGATTGGGGTATGAAGAACAGACTTGCCCGAATTTTTAATCCCGAGTCAGGCAATACGGTTATGTTGGCCGTTGACCATGGTTATTTTCAAGGGCCAACAACAGGGTTGGAACGGATTGATCTCAACATACTGCCGCTGGTCAAATACGCGGATACGCTGATGCTGACCCGGGGAATTCTACGAAGCGTTGTTCCCCCGTCAATGACGGTACCGATTGTTATCAGGGCGTCCGGTGGATCCAGTATTCTCAAGGAACTCTCCAATGAAGAAATTGCTGTTGCCGTTGAGGATTCAATCAGAATGAATGTCAGTGCAATGGCCGTTCAAGTGTTTATCGGTGGTGAATATGAAAAACAGTCCATAATCAATATGACCCGACTTATTGATGAAGGAACGCGTGCAGGTATTCCGACTTTGGCTGTTACGGCTGTTGGTAAGGATATGGCTCGCGATGCACGCTATTTCCGTTTGGCCACAAGAATCTGCGCCGAGCTTGGGGCGCACTATGTCAAAACTTATTATATTGAAGAGGGTTTTGAAACCGTCACTTCCTGCTGCCCGGTTCCAATCGTCATCGCAGGTGGAAAGAAAATTCCGGAGGCTGATGCTCTAAAAATGGCTTATAACGCAATTCAACAAGGCGCAAATGGTGTCGACATGGGTCGAAACATCTTCCAGTCGGAATCTCCCGAGGCCATGATTCAGGCAGTTAATGCTGTTGTCCATAAGAATGAGACACCGGATAAGGCGTACCAGATGTATCTGGATCTTAGAAACAAGGGGTAAAATCCTTAGCAGGTTGGTGCTGAAAGCACCAACCCATGTTCTCCTTTCGCTTCATTCCGGATTTAATACTTCATTTTCTTACCAGTCGGGAAATGTGATGTTATTTTATGGACCGGAAAAGACCTACCAAAGGCTTTCCCTGCCCTTAAAAGCTCTCAAAAGCGACTTTGCATGCACCAGACTGATGAACAAGAATGGAATAAAGTCACTAATAACAGCTCTAATAAAAGACTGTGGGAGTTGAAAATAACTTATTGCTTCGTTTGTTTTACAGATACTGTTTTGGAGGACAACTTTCAAACCTTCGGCCTTTTTTTAGAAACAGATGCATTGTGCTTTGATTTCGTTTTTTCTTAAAACATTAGATGCTGCCGTTTACCCGGGTTGAAAGATCGCCTCAATGACCCGGATTCGGTTTTCCTGAAGGTTTTTTTTCATATTGGCAGCCATATCCTTAAACAGCTCTCCAAAAACCAGTTTTTGATTAAAAGGGTAACTGGAAACGGACCGTCCCTGCTTTCTCGGATTATCATACCAGGACAGAGCCTGCTGTGAGATATCATTCCACAATAGTGGTTTAAAACCGGCATCTTGAATCTGAGATTTTAGTTCATCTGTCGACAGTAAAAAACTGACCTCTACTGAATCTGCCCAGGGAACGGGAAAGTGAATCGGCTGATTCTGCCCTTTGGTAATATCATGGATAATAAGTTTTCCCTCTTTTTTTAATACCCGGTGGAATTCAATATAGAGATCTTTTTTTGCCTGGATATTCATAGAACAATGCTGATTCCAGATGGCATCGAACCGATTATCTCCAAAAGGAAGTTTCAAAGCATCCCCATTGACAAATCCCATACAATTTTTAATGCCGACTGTTTGTGTCAAAAGCTGAGCGATGTAAGAAAAATCTTCCGACAGATCTACCCCGACAACGTGACAGTTAAAATCATTGGCTATGATTCTAACAGGACCGCCAATACCGCTGCCGACATCCAATACCAGACTGCCTGCATTAAAAACGGACTTTTCTGCCAGTTGCCTGGTAGAATCGCGTCCACCAATGTGTAAATCGTCCAGCAGGGCTAGATCCTCCAGTTCGAGGGTGTAACCATCTCTTTTCATTGTTGTGATTTTTTCCTCAATCACTTGTTTGAGAAATCTTTTTTGATAATGAGAAGTTACTTTATTTGTTTCCATCCTGGCGTCATTTGATTCCATGGTGATATTACTCCTGATGAAACTGTATTATTATCTTTTGCACTGATTGTTTTGATCCCGGTTTTTCTTTATGATTGCTATCATTGCAGATTTTGGGGAATACTGAAATGATTTGCTCATAACACCCATGTTTTTAATAAACATCAGTACGCAAAACTCATAATAGAATAACATGATCCCGATAAGAAAAATATTGGTGTTTCTGACCGACATGGTGAAACAGGCTGTCAACACCAGTTTTGATCTGTTCAAAATAACCGTTCCCATAATTATAGTTACCCGCATCTTAAAGCAGGCTGGTTTAATTGATCATATTGGGTTCATTCTGGCGCCCGTTATGGAATTAGTGGGGCTCCCGGGAAACATGGGTCTGGTCTGGGCTACCGCTTTAATCACCAATCTATATGGTGGAATGATTGTCTTTGCCTCACTGGCTCCTGTCGAGGAGTTAACGGTGGCCCAGGTTACCGTATTGTCCACCATGATGCTGGTGGCTCATTCCTTACCGGTGGAACTTAGAATTGCCCAGAAAGCCGGGCCACGGATAAGGGTGATTTTTATCATACGATTATTGGGAGCCTTGGCCATAGGCGCCTTGTTAAATACTTGTTATCAAGTCACCAATTATCTTCAAATTCCAAATAAGGCTATCTGGAATCCCTCCCCTCCTCCTGAAGATTGGTTCCGGTGGACTGTGGGTGAGTTAAGAAACCTCGGGTATATCTTCCTTATCATCTTATCATTGATAATTATAATGCGAATTCTGGAGAAGATCAAAGTAACCGCTTTACTGACCCGATTATTGGAACCATTGTTAAAGTTGCTGGGAATGAGCAAAAACGCTGCACCAATCACCATTATTGGTATGACGATGGGAATCGGTTACGGGGGAGGTCTTTTGATCCAGGAATCAAAATCCGGAAGATTGCATCAAAAGGATATTTTTTTCTCTTTCGCCCTGATGGGACTGTGCCATAGTATGGTCGAGGATACCCTATTAATGATGGTGATAGGGGGACATCTTTCAGGTATTTTCTGGTTCAGAATCGGCTTTGCGCTGTTTATCACCTTCCTGCTGGTGAAGTGGGTGAACCGTGTTTCACCGGAATTCTTTAATCGATATCTCTTTAGAAGATCTGTATGAAGATCATGTGAACAGCCTGTTTTTGCCTTATTTTGAGGTTTCCTCAATCTGCTTTTTCCACTCTTTCTGCCTGATTAGAGCTTCAATCAGATGTTTTTCGAAATCCTTTAAAAATGTCTCTTTATCTCCTAGGACTTTCTTTTCCATTATACCAACCACTCCATGGGCTTTTTTCATTTTTGGCTGAATCTCCCCAATTTCCAAAGCCGTTAAAAAAACAATTGGGTATGGCTTGTTGAGGATAAAGAACATCTGGCTCATAGCCAAACCATCAATATTGGGCATGTTAATGTCAGTCAGAATCAGGTGCGGTTTAACCAGAAATGCTTTAAACACTCCTTCCAGTCCATCCTTTGCGCTATACAAGTCATATGCATTTTGCGAGTCTAGTCTTTTTAATACCAACTTAAGAAACGACACGTCATCCTCAACAATCAATATTCTGTTATTATTGCTTTTACCCAATAGATTTGCCCATTCGTGTTGACGAAAACTGTATGCATATTCCATTGATGACAATTCAAAATTGTCAAAATTGAAAATAATGGATTCTAAATCGGACTTGACCTTGTCCCTTGATACTCCGGTGTCTTTTCCCGGGTTCAATAAAAATCCGTTTACATTGTTAAACGATAAAGCGGGTTTTTTATACTTAACATCGGAACCCGTTAGAATTAAGGGAATTCTGACTCTGAGTTTGTTGAGAATACTCGCCATAGACAAGCCATTCAGGTTAGGGGAGTTGATCTCCGCGATAACAAGGTCCGGCTGAAAACGAATGGCGTGGCGAATTCCCTCGATACAGTCTTTAACCTCCATAATCTTGTAATCAAGATCGAAAAGCAGGCTGATCATCTCCTTACTAAGATTAATTGCAATGATATTTTTTCCAATGATCATTTATATAGTCTCTCGTAATTAGGGAGAAAGGGATAGCCAGATACTGGACCCGCTTTCGAACTCACCGATTTTATCGATATCTGCGGCTTTGTAACTTGCCTGAAGGGCTTTCTTTTGTTCATCTGAGATATCCAGGATTTGCTCAACCCGCTCTTGCAAAAGTGTTTCATTGTTCCGAACTTCGGATTTTAACAAGTAACCCTGTATTCCTTCCATTGAGGATGCTTTTTTAATGGTTTCGATATCCGCTTTTTCCGACAGGTAGATCAGGGGAAAAGGGTGTCCCAGGATGAATAGTATTCTTGCCAAGCTGATTCCGTTGATCTTGGGCAGATCGATATCACTGAGAATAAGATCCGGATTTAACATTACGGCTTTAAAAACTGCCTCCAGACCGTCAGGGGCATGATATAATTCGTAAATATCCGTTTCTCCCAGCATGATTGTAACCAAATCAAAAGTATCATTATCGGTGACAATCAATATTTTTTTACGATCCGACTTACCGAGGAGATCAAAAATCTCATTCTCTTTGAGGGTGTATTCAATATCTGTATATCCCCTGTCGGGCAAATCAATGGCCTTCTCAACCAGACCCACCAATTTTTCCTTTAAATCCCCTTTCAGGCAAAAGCTCTTGATATAAGGAAAAGCATCCTTATATTTTTCCGCTTCCTCTTTAACGGTGACGAAGATAGATGGGATTTCAAGTTGCATCATGGTGAGAATTTTCATGAGATTAAGGCCATTCAGGTAAGGCATCATCACATCAACTGTTATCAAGTCCGGATGGTGGTTTAACGCCATTCGAATTCCTTCAATCCCATTTTTCGCCAAAATGGTTTCATATCCTTTGGCTTTCAACAGGTGGGATATTAGTAGTCGAGTTCCTTCATCATCATCAATTATCAGAATTTTTTTCATAACTCCCTGGAATATAACTGGTATAACTCGACTTATATGTATTCAACGGTTACATGATCCAAATAAACAGCCAAGTCCGAAAGCAGTTTTCTGATAACAGGCAGCTCCTTCTCCTTTGCAGCCGTTTCAATTGACTTCCCAAATTCCGATATCTCAATAAAACCGTAACCAGCACCATTTCCTTTCATGGTGTGTCCAATCAGTGTAATCGCTTCAAAGTCTTCCTGTTGCAGAAAACCTTCTATTTTCTCAATGTCATGATAGCGGTTTTTGATGAATCCGGGAATTAGATCTTCCAGCTCTGATTCGACTTGAACAATATGACTCTCATTTTGCTTTGACATGATTTGCTATTGTTAAAGGGTTACAAGCTAACACTTAAAAGTATTTGAGCACACCTCCAAAAAAAGCCGGTCAATCAATCAAATCGTGTTTGAATAGGCATTAACTATGCTTAATAATCTCGATTTTTTGATCGGTTTGGTCAAATGGGCATTACAACCTGCTTCCAGGCTTTTCTGTTCATCCTCTTTCAAGGCATTGGCAGTTAATGCGATGATTTGAGTAGATTTAAGATTGTTTTCCCTCTCCCATTTTCTGATCTCTTTAGTCGCCGTATAACCGTCCATGACAGGCATGTGCATATCCATTATGATTAGATTATAGTGACCACTTTTGAACATTTCAACCGCTATCTGGCCATTTTCAGCAGATTGAACCTTATGGACGGTCTTGGAAAGAAAAATTTCGACCAGAAGTCGATTATCCTCTGAGTCATCAACCAGTAAGATTTCCATTGGTTTGACCTGAATCTCCCTCGGAGTCTCTTCTAGGATACTTATATTGTGACCGGGAACCAGTTTCCCCAAAACAATATCGATATTTGCTTTCAGAGAACTGCGCTTAACCGGTTTTACCAAGTATGTTTTGACTCCATACTCTTTCAGTTTCTCAACATTTTTTCCGTAGTTGTTTGATGTTAACATCACTATCGGCTGACACGGATGCTCCTGAGTACCTTGAATCTCGTTTATAATTTCATATCCGTCCATATCCTGTAAAAAACAATCCATCAGTACTACATCAAATGGTTTTCCCCGGGTAATGGATTCCTGCCACAATTTGATTCCAGACCTCCCACTATCTACCGTTTCCACAGTTGCTCCCCAAGAAACCAGGGTTTCTTTTAAGAGTCTGCAAATGGTCGGGTTGTCATCCATCACCAGGATCTTCGATTTGACCAATTCAGACCTGTTCAATTCACCAATTGACGCTGAATCGGTAACTTGAAATCTGCAGACAAAATAGAAAGTGCTTCCGATTTCCGGTGTACTCTCAACCCATATTTTGCCACCCAGGAGTTCAACCAGTTTTCTTGAAATTGTCAACCCCAAGCCTGTTCCGCCATATTTTCGTGTTGTGGAGGAATCACCCTGGATAAAACTTTGAAATATGGTTTCCTGATTTTTCTGGGAGATTCCAATTCCTGTGTCCTTTACAGAAAACACAAGATCCAATGAATCCGGTTCAGGATTAGTGTCTGATACTGATTCAACCAGGGAGACTTCAACTACAATCTCACCTTCATGCGTGAATTTTATGGCGTTGCCTACCAGATTTACAAGAATCTGGCGTAAGCGAACATGATCTCCATTCAGTTTAACTGGTACATTGGGGTGTATAAAATGAGCCAGTTCCAAGCCTTTTTCGTGTGCCCTGATGGAAAACACTTCGCAGGTTTTCTCAACAATCTCTTCCAGGTTAAAATCGATGGCTTCAATACTAACATGATCTCTTTCTATTTTAGAAAGATCGAGGATATCATCAATAAGATTCAGCAGGTTTTCTCCTGCAGATTTAATTACCCCTATATAGTTTTTTTGTTCCTCGTTTAAATCCGATTCCGACAACAGGTCTGCCATTCCCAAAAGAGCATTCATTGGTGTTCTGATATCATGGCTCATATTTGCTAGAAACTCTGACTTATGCCTGTTAGCCTTTTCAGCCCCCTCTTTGGCCAATCGCAATTCTTCTTCGGCTGTTTTTCTTTCTGTTATATCACGATAGAACATACCGACGGCTATAACGTTACCCTGTTTGTCCCTGACAGGTGCAAAATTGGATTCACTGTGAACAAGCTTTCCCGTGATCTCTATGGTATCTTCCGATTTAATCGATTGATGTGTCGTAAACACATATTCGATACAATTAATAAAACAATCCATCAATTCAGGGACATGCCCCATCCCGGAGTAAATATCCTTTCCGATGACATCTTCTTTATGAGCCCCGATATGATCGATTGCCGCCTGATTGGCGTAAAGATAGTTATATCTCTTGTCCCAAACCGCAATACTGTCATTGGTTGATTCAAAAACAGCTCGAAAACTCTCTTCACTTTTGATCAATGATTCCTGGACTTCAATCCGTCTTTTAATCTCGTTCTCCAGTTTTTTCCTCTGCAGATAGAGATCAATGAAGACCCTGACTTTTCCGATCAGGATACGATGGTCAAATGGCTTGGAAATAAAATCAACGGCACCGGTTTCAATTCCTTCGATGACAAACTGGTTGGTTGAGTAGAGAGCTGTGATGAAGATAACCGGAAGGAGTTCAGTAGATTTTGCCAGTCTCATGCGCTTTAAAAGTTCAAAACCATCCATTTCAGGCAATTGGACGTCGATCAAAGCGAGCGCAAATTCATGATTATTACAGTGCTCTAAAGCTTCAAGGCCGGAATGTGCGTTTACTATATTAAGATCCAGATCGGATAAAATCTCTTCCAGAATTAACAAATTCTCAGGTAAATCATCTACCATGAGAATATTGGGTTTATCCATTTTGAGCTAGCTGGGTCTTTGTAAGGAGTTGCGAAAGGATGAAAAAAATATTTTAAAGCCAATAAATCAGTATCCCATCTCGGACATCACGTTCATAACCTTGGACATGGAGATTGGCTTAACAAGATAAAACTCACACCCTTCTTTGAAACTAGAAAGAATGTGGTCTTTGGAATCCAAGGCGGAAACCATCACGATTTTTGCTTCCCCTTTGCCATATTCTAAATTCTTTTCCTCCCATTCACGAATTTCTTGTAAAACCTGGTGTCCATCCTTTTCCGGCATCATAATATCCAGGAAGATAATATCATAAGGTTTTTTATTCCTGTGAGCTTCCAAAAATGCTTTGACTGCCTTGTCCCCGTTATCAACAATATCCGGTTCACTAAAGTCAACCAATAGATGCTTGATCAATTGACAGTTTGCAAGATCATCATCGACAATTAATATATTCATTCAAAAACACCTTTGTTAATTGGTTTATAACGATCCAAAAATCGGTTTGTTGCATGACAAAAATCGTGTTTGACTTGAGATAAAGCATTTCCGACCAAACACTCCATCGAAAAAGACAGATCATTCGAGTTCTGTAATTGAATTGTCTTGAATTTCAGTTTAAAAAGCAACTCTTTTTTCTTTTTCACTAATATTGTAACAAACCTTTGCGGTTACTGTCAGATTGTCAATTATCTTTAAAGATTCCATCATTCAAAAGAACCATGGCGACCTTTTCCCTCGGCAAACCTTTTTGCTCCATCCACAGTTTCGCCCGACTGGATCACTTTTAAGCCCATCCTGGTTTCTTCCAACAGGGCTTTTTCAAGGGACATATTCCACTGTTTATAAGAAGACAGTCGATCACTCCTCATACAGATCTGTGGAAATCCGGACAATTGTTCAGCCAATTCCAGCGCTTTTATCAATGCTTGTCCAGGTTCAACAACGCGATTAACCAACCCCATTCTTTCAGCTTCTTCTCCTGAGACTCCCCGACCTGTCAAAATCAGATCCAGAGCATGACTGTGACCAATCATCCTAGTTAGTCGAATGGTTCCTCCATCAATTAACGGGACTCCCCATCGTCTGCAATAGACTCCAAACACGGCGTCTTTTGCGGCAACCCTCAGATCACACCAAACTGCCAGTTCCAGTCCCCCGGCAACAGCAAAACCCTCAACCGCTGCTATAACAGGTTTGGATAATATCATTCGGGTTGGCCCCATAGGACCATCTCCCTTTTCTTCGACTCTGTTAGCTCTTCCTTCGGAAACACCTTTTAAATCTGCACCTGCACAAAATGTGCTGCCAGTTCCCGTTAATACTGCAATGAATTGTGAATCATCCTCATCAAACTGCCGGAAGGCGTCAGCCAATTGATTTGCCGTATTAAGATCAACTGCGTTTTTCACCTGGGGACGATTAATGGAGATAATCGATACTTTATTGTGAGATTCAAATAAAACATTGCTCATAAGACCATCCTGGTTGTGTTTTGACGATTCAGAGTTTCCATACTTTTTTAAGCCATGAGCAATTCTATAAAACAAACCTGCAATGTCAAATGGAATCTGGTGGTGATCAAAATCTATGTTGATATTCAGCCTGGACAGCCCTTTCTGCTATGCCGATACAGCGCTATTTGATTCTTGATTCTGATTTTCACCTCCATTGGGATAAACGGCTTGTTGAGATAATCTGCCCCACCCAGTTCAAATCCTCTGACAATGTTTTCCCTATCGCTGTGAGCTGTGATAAATATGATCGGAATCTCTTTGCTGGTATCGGATTGTTTTAGTATCCGGCAAACGTCAAAGCCGTCCATTTCCGGCATAACAATATCGAGCAATATCAACTCAGGTGGGTTTCGTTTCACAAATTCGAGAGCTTTTTTCCCAGATTTTGCAACACTCAGTTGATATTCACTTTGAAGAATTTCGATTAATACATCGAGATTGGTCGGATTATCATCCACGATTAAAATAAACGGTTTATTTTCTCCTGATAGAGTCATATTCGCTCAATGGAAAGGATTATTGTTCGTTGTTAACAGCACTCATTATAAATCAATATCAAGTTGCAAAGCGAATTGTTTCAAGTGAGTAAGGGCTTCTTCATATTCATAATCCTGAATACTTTTGATGATAACCCTCAAATTGTTTTCATCCACACATGCTTTTAGTTCTTCTATTTTTTTATTAATCAGAATGGGAGCTGATTGACGAAGAGATGTGGCCAATTCCTGCAACACAGTCCTGACTTTATTGTCGTCACTATTTGTATGATTGTACTTTGAACGCAATTCCTCTTCAGAGGTAGATAGCAATGATTCAATAGAATTTCTAACCTGCAAATAGCTTAACTCCAGATTTTTTAGTAATTGAGAGGCTGGTTTTTCTGTTGATTGGTTCTTATTTATTTTTCTGCAGACCTGTTCAAGAAGTTCGGAATTACTTTTGAATTCTTCCGCTCCAATATTTGCGGCACTACCTTTCAAACTGTGACTCAGTTCTCCAACAGTATTCCAGTCTTCATTGACAAAAGCCGTTTTTAGCCTGTTAAACAAACTTTCGGCATTTTTATAAAACCCCTTGATAATGCGTTGATAAGTCTCAAAATCCAAATCAAGGACGCGAAGGGTCAAGCTTACATTCAGCCCCGGTAAAACATCGGGGATGATACTGGCAGGTTTGTCTACCTTTGGTTTGTGATGGTTAAACGGTACCTCCCTTGTTGAGGAGGACAAGTGATCCGGCTTGAACCTGTACAGGGTTTCAAAAAGATAATTCTGATTAATTGGTTTCGTAACATAATCATTCATCCCTGCTTCAAGACATTTTTTTTCATCTCCCTTTAATGCATGGGCGGTCATAGCTATAATGGGTAGATCTGCAAAGAGAAGATCCTTGCGAATCGTTTTGGTCGCTTCATAACCATCCATTTCAGGCATCTGCATATCCATTAAAACCGCATCAAACTTATCCTGTTTAACCGCATTTACAGCTTCCCTGCCATTAGATACCACTGTAACTGATATGCCGGCACTATCCAAAATGGCAAGTACAATATCCTGGTTTGTCAGATTGTCCTCTACCACCAACACATGCATTCCCCTTAATGCGGATTTGTATTTTGATTTGCTTACGGCAGTTTTACCTCTAATGCTAAAAGTTGATCGTTCTCGATTGTCAACAGCTTCAGCAATTGTATTGAATAATATGGAAGCATTAAACGGTTTATTCAAAATGCCGTTGATCATCTTCATATTCGCATCAGACAAGGAAGTATCAACTCCAATAGCGCCCATCAGAATGATAGGTACAGTCAAATTGAAATCGTTTCTAAGTCTCTCTGCAACCTCAACTCCTCCTAGCCCGGGCATTTTTATATCCAGTATGATTAGACCGAATGCTTCATGGGGCTCGTCAATATTCTTGATTATCTCAATCACCTTTTTTCCTGAAGTGGTTTTTTCAACCTTCATCCCAAATGACCGCAGGATTTTTTCCAGAATTGTGAGGCTCTCATCGGAGTCATCAGCTATCAATACCGGAAGGTTAATGAAGTGAGCGGGAAGCTCATCTGGTATTAATCCTTTGGAATCCTTTTTTTCCAATGTCAGAGTAAAGAAAAAGGTAGTACCTTTTTTCGGGGTGCTGATGGCTCTCATCTCCCCATTCATCAACTCAACCAGTTGTTTACTGATGGAAAGGCCAAGTCCCGTTCCACCAAATTTTCTCGTTGTTGAAGAATCTGCCTGCGTAAATGGGTGGAATATTTTCTCTAACTGTTCCCGAGTCATACCCATACCCGTATCCTTCACTGAAAATTCAAGCCTGATTTTTTTATCCACAAACTGATCATCAGTTTGTGTAACTCTGAGTATGATTGTTCCGGAATCCTTAGTGAATTTGATTGAATTATCCATGAGGTTTGTGAGTATCTGTTGAATTCTCATAGGATCACCAATCAGGCTTAAAGGGATATCAGGCTCGATGTCCACAATCAATTCGATATTCTTTTTTCTAACTTTATCAATAAAAAGAGTGACAACATTGTTGATAATTATAGCCAGATTGAAAGGTTTGTTCTCAAGCTCGATTTTTCCAGCCTCAATTTTTGAAAAATCCAGAATATCATTTATAATTCCCAATAAATTATATCCGGAAGAATGGATGATTTCCAGAAAGTGCTCCAGTTTTGGAGTCAGGGGTTCTCCCAGGGCAAGATCTACTGCGGCTATGATTCCATTCATTGGTGTTCTGATTTCATGCGACATGTTTGCCAGAAAATTACTCTTGGCAATCGTTGCCGCATCGGCTGCTTCTTTTGCCACTTGCAATTGAAAGTTAGTCGCTTCCAGTTTTGCAGTCCGATTTATGACTTGAACCTCCAGAGTCCGGTTGAACTCCCGTATCTCCTCTTCGGCCCTTTTTCTGGCAGATATATCTCTTATTATGGTAGACAGGTATTTGACCTCACCCAATCTATTCTTGTGAGCCATAATAACCTGGGATACAGGGATTTCAGTATTATCTTTTCCTATAATTGCAGTTTCACCCGTCCAGATTCCCTCTTCATAAACAACCGGTAATGCCTGGTTTTCGATAACATCCACAGTCCATTTGGGCTGGAAGTCGGAAGTCTTGAGGAGCTTTCGATCTGACAGTTCAGAGTGCCCCAGGAGATTTTTCCCGGCTTTATTCATATAGGTAATAGTACCGTCATTTAAGACAGTGGCAACGACATCATTGGTAGATTCCAGAATGGAGATCAGTCTTAAACGATCCGATTCTATTCTGCTTTGTTCCGTAATATCTCTAAAACCGAGGACGATTCCGGCAGTTTTTCTTTTCAAATCTTTTATGGGTGCAATACTGCCTGCAATATGCAGTTTTTCTCCGTTTCGTGACAGAAGAGCGGCGCTTTCAGGCAATCTGAATATCCTTCCTTCCTGAAGCACTTTTTCCACGGGATTGGCAATGGGTTCCCCCGTAAATTTGTCCTTCAATATAAAGACATCATTAAAATCGGCTAGTTTTGCCTCCTTTTCCAGCCAGCCTGTCAGCTGTTCCGCAACAGGATTCATACGGGTAATCCTGATTTCACCGTCAGTAGCAATCACAGCATCGCCGATGGAATCGAGCGTAATTGACAGGTACTCTTGATGGGATTTAAGTTCTTCAGCCCGTTTTTCCAAACTGGATATCAATTGCCATTTTTCGATCAGCGAACGGGTAATCTGTTTTACCTCAATGTTTTCAAAAGGCTTTTTTAGGATTAGCAGGTTATTGGTATTGGTCAGGCGATCTATTATATCTTTCCAGGAGTAATCTGCATAAGCTGTGCACATCACAATCTGAACATCCGCATCTATTTCCCAAATGTGCTCAATAGTGGTTAAACCGTCCCAGCCAGGTGGCATCCGCATGTCAACAAAAGCCAGAGTATAAGGTCGATTTTCCTCCACCGCCTTTTTGATCATGTTTACCCCTTCTTCACCCTGGTAAGCGGAATCTATCTGATACTCCACATCAACAATTCTTTTTGAGTATTTCAGATCTTCATCCTCACCGAACAATTCCCGGGAAATCTTATCAATAGAACTGGTATCAACACCAGGTAGAAGAATCTTGCGGAAATCTTCATGAATGTTTTTATTGTCATCAATAATTAGAATTCGATGATTTGAGGAATGATCCATACTCTGTTTTTCCATTGGACTCCAATCAGACTATAAAGAGGGTGAATGGTACAGGACTTCTCCTCAGAGGATACAATTCAATCGAACCAGTGTAAAGGTAAAAAAAATCTTCAAGGACGGGAATCTAAGAAGAAAGCGGGTGTATAGCCGATTAGGATTTGAGGGGGAGTACTGCATTGGAATGGCTTGAGAAAGCCATTCCAATGAGGACATTGATAATATCTCGGCATGGTAACGAAAAAAGCATTAGTCCGGATGAGATTACCTTCTGTCTTGAAAATCAGGCGGCCTGTTTTCAAAATTCGCCATGACAGATTCCAACTGATTTGTTGAACCGATTAATGTTTTTTGAAGGGTTTCTTCAAGTTCCAAACCCTTTTGACTTTCTCCATGCCAGGTGGATTCAAACAACTTTTTACCGGCAACAATGGCATCAGGATTTTTGGAAGCTATTTCCCTCGCCAGTTGGTTTGCTTCGGCAACAGGATCTTGGCTCACACGAGTGATCAACCCGATACGGTCGGCTTCAACAGCATCAATCACACGACCGGTATAGGTTAGCTCCTTTGCTACATCCAAACCAATCAGATCTCGCAATGTCTGACTTCCAGACATATCAGGGATCAATCCCCATTTAATTTCCATCACGGAAAACTTTGCGTCCGGTTTTGCCAAGCGAATATCTGCTGCCAATGCGATTTGCAAACCGCCTCCGTACGCTACTCCATGAATAGCTGCAATAACCGGTACAGGAACCCGCTTCCAAATATAACCGACGTATTGTGCCCTATTAGCTGGATTTCCCTCTTCTCTTCTAAAAAGCTCAATATCATCCAGGCTTTTGCCCGATCCCATCTCTGCAAAACTTGCAAAATCAAGACCAGCACAAAACCCCTTTCCTTCTCCTGAAAGGACCACAGCCCTTATGGACTTGTTTTTAATGATTGCTTCACCGGCTTCAATAATTGCCTTAAACATCTCAAGACTCAACGAATTGTACTTGTCAGGCCGATTCAGGGAAACCGAAGCCACATGATCATTTATTTCTACTTTGACAAAATCGGACATGATAAATCCTTTTTTTTGGTGGTTTATCTTTAAAATCTATACGCCAAGAACCAGTTAAAACGTCTGTGTGTTTTTAAATTCAATTTCACTTGAACTTTTTCCTAAAAGTCTTTCAATAGAAAAAACTTGGCTCCATGATCTCCAGGTTACCATCTTCCAATGCTTCCATGGCTTTCGTAAAATCAGATTTGTCCACTTTAAACACAAAAACACCTGCATTATCATTGCGAAAGGCATAGGTATATAAAATGTTAATATCATGTTCGCTTAATATCTTGGCGACCTTGTGAAATTTTCCCAGTTTGTCTTCAACCTTAACGGCGAACACCTGATCAAGTTTGACAGTATAACCGGCTTCGACCAATACTTCTTTAGCTTTATCGGGATTTTCCACAATCAGTCTTAAGATTCCGAACCCCGTTGACTCCACAAGTAACAGCGATTTGATAGAAATATTTTCTTCGAACAAAATCGAAGTAGTATCAGTCAGCTCTCCCTTCTTGTTTTCAACAAACACGGATAACTGTTTTATTGCATACTTATTCATTTTAATTCTCCGCACTTAAACCAGCGATGTGATCCGCCTAGCCTTAGGTTAATGCCCGTCAGTTTATAAAAATTTATTTAAATCCAAATTTTAAGCAAGGAAATCGGAGTGTACGTTTCCACTGTTTTTCTTAAGGTTCATCATTTCAACTGGATTGTCAATTTCCTGATCCTAAAGAAACAACGTGTTTTTTCTCTAACCTGTTAAATCTTGATCAACTTTGGAGATAACCATCCAATACAGCTTTGGAAAGGTTTTTTAAAAAATAGGGGAGCATGAATTTAATATGATAGGAATCTATTTTTGAAAAACCCCTTCTGAGCAACTTCATGATGTTTTCTGAAAAATTATGAAAAAAAACATTGAGGATAAAAAAATTGTCGATTTTTCAAAAAACATCAGCCTGTTAAATACAATACACTACGGTCAGCTTCGAGGAACAAACTCCTGATAGAATAATGCTCAAGCACATGAACTTTTGCTCCTCTTGTTATTATCGGTTTTATCAAAGTTCACACCTTAAAATCGGATACTTCGCAAGATCCGATCCACAAAATATCGATTCGGCAGACAGGATGTGTTTTCAAATAACATTGAGAAAGGTATCGGTTTTAAGAAACTCCTGATAATCATCCCACAAGCTCTCAGCGCTGGTGTTATCGAAAATGGTAACTTTTCCGATGGTTGTGATCCCAATAAATTTTATACCTGCTGACGCAGCTTTCTTATCTCTATCAATGATTTCTATAAATTTACTTTTGTTTATTCCGGGTATTATTTGCTCAACTCCAAGGGAAACCAAATGTTGATGCACCAATTGGTAGTCATCCTGATCCAGATATCCATGGTGATAGGACCACCAGGCTGCAAAATCCATCCCGATAATCACTGCTTCACCATGGAGCATCTGTTTGTATGCAGTAAAAGTTTCCAAAAAATGTCCAATGGTGTGGCCAAAATTTAGGATAGCCCTCAAACCCGATTCCCGTTCATCCTGTTCAACTACCCTGGTTTTTACTTCACATGACCTAAAAATGGCTTCAATCAAAAGATCATTATTAGATCTTAGATTTTCCATTGTTGTTTTACTTAATATTTGAAACAGGTAGGGATCGCGAATTAATCCATGTTTAATCAGTTCCGAATAGCCGGCAACAAACTCCCTTTCCTTCAGGGTTTTCAAAAAGCTAACATCAATAATTGTCTGCAGTGGCTGTTTAAATGAACCAATGTAATTCTTTCCTGACGGATGATTAATGCCTGTTTTCCCCCCAATCCCGCTATCTACTTGTGAAAGGAGTGTTGTTGGAATCTGGATGTAGGAAATACCCCTCAAATAAGTTGCAGCAGCAAAACCTACCATGTCTCCAATGACTCCCCCACCAAAAGCAATCATAATGCTTTTCCGATTTGCCTTGTTTTCAACTAAAAAA
The DNA here is from genome assembly GCA_018829445.1 of bacterium. Taxonomy (GTDB): domain Bacteria; phylum SAR324; class SAR324; order XYD2-FULL-50-16; family XYD2-FULL-50-16; genus JAHJTV01. Next base: position 54,431 of record JAHJTV010000055.1, on the reverse strand, counting down.
TCATAGACCTGTGATATTGTCCCCAGGTTCTTATATTGTTCTCCATCGGGCAGAACCAGGATTTCAAAATCCAGTTGTTTTGGAATCTGTTTCTCCAAATGATTTTTATACAGGTTATAAATGGTTTCATTTGTTACAATGAACACTTTTGGTTCGCTGTATTGTGCTAATATATCGGATAAAGCTTCCTCTAAAATATCCAGACCGATTCTAACTTTATAGGTATAAACAGATTGTGGGAGGGTTACTTGAATCGTTTTCATATCAATTCGTATCTCAATTCAATTAAAATATTATTCGAAAATCCGGGAAATGTTGGTCGTCTTGTTCTTCTTGTGCAATGACGTTAACCACATTGGAGTAGGGAGATCCATCCCAACACCAGCTTTCCAATTCCTTAAGCTGGGACTCATTTCCCTGGGCATATATTTCCACACTGCCATCACTTCTGTTTCTGACACTCCCTTTAAGCCCCAGGCTTCTGGCTTTTTTTTGAGTATAATCTCTGTAGAATACACCCTGGACTTTGCCTTTGACAATTATGTGGTGTAATTTAACCATGCTTATCCTCGCATTTAGTCTGATAAATATCAAACTGTTCAATCATCAATTTAATATGTTTTATACCAGGATTTTTAGAATTCCCCAACATTTTTAAATGGAACCCATTGGGATAACATTAATTGTTTGCTGTTTATCTTCAAAATCTTTTGCCGTAGATCCGTTGTGGAAGCGCCTTGAAAATATCATATATTTAAATCCGATATTTCAATAGTTTACAATAAGGAAAACAGATATCACCTGAACAAAATAAACAACTTCCCGATAAATGAACTATTATTTCTTTCCAATTATATCAAAACCTAATAACATAATATGACAAGGATTTTGTTAGTAGACAACCAAGCAATGGTATTTCAAACACTATCAGGAGCATTTTTCCAAAATGGCGGAGCAAGCAAACACAGAACCCCCAAAAGCTGCATCAAGCAAATCCTCTTCCGGCTTTGTAATTGATCCTGAGTTGCTCAAACGAATCAATGAAAGCTTGGCCTTACCGATTCCCGGTAGAGAAGAATTTTGGAAAATAGACAAGGTTATCACAAACACCAATGATAAAAAATTCCTTGGACTCTTTAAGAGAAAATCCCTAAGTCAAGATGAAGTGAATGACCTTCGTAAATCAGCGATTCAGTCGCCAGGTAACACCCGTACCAGGATAAACAAACTGAAGAAACAATATCCAAACAGTCCCGTTCTCTACATGCTTTCTGCTATTTGTACAAATGGAATGCTATTAAATTCAAGCAATCAAAAGGAGGTATTCCGCGGGTTAAAGACTTCAACAAAAGAGGCTGCCATGGCATTGGTCAGCAATGGTGTCAACATATATAACTGCGAAAACTTTTTCCGTATCTATTTTACCATGGTGGATCGCTTTAAAAGATATCAGGTGAGAGTATACGAATCCGTTGCATCAGATCCAAGGCTTGATAAATACAAACAAAAGCTGATTGTTGCCATGCGGGTCATTGATCAGATGTCTTCTGATAAGTCAAGAGTTTTCAATGTATTAAATCACATGAAGAAGAAGCTTAAGTCGTCACTATACGCTGCAACTTTCAGCTTTAATATGATTCGCGATGCTGCCAAATACATGGAACTGGGAAAGCCAAAGGAAAAGATGGGCCTGGGAACGGCCAGCGAGGTAATAGCCTATGTTTATGCTTTAGGAGTTGCTTTCGCCAGAATCCCCTCTCTCTCAATACTGGTTGACGAGATCTTGGAATTATTACCAGATTCTCAAAAGCCCCTTTTAATCAGAAAAATATCGATCAGATCTGTCCGCAATTTCGCCAAATTCAAAATCGCAACTTTGGAAGGTGAAAGAGATACAATGGCCGCCTTGGGAAAACAAATATTTAAAGACAATCTTACCGGTGTCCAGAAATTGGAAGGACAATCGCTTTATCAGAGTTATGAAACCGATCCGTTTTTTAATCTGGCTTTTATTGCAGAGTTATCAGTAGGACTTTACAAACCTGATGATTTTAGCAAAATTGTCGATACTGCCATTACAGCAGTTGAATCGGTTATCAAAAGAGATATGTCTAAAAACCATATTTTTACCGAAGCAGCCAACAATCATACCCATAAGCTCAACCTGCTGAAAGAGGGAAAACCAGGCAAGGATTGAGGTTATTTCCTGAAATTTTCCCTGATGATTTCGGCTAAACCGACGGCCCATTTGGAATCGCTATTTAAAGAGGGAACAAGTTCAAGTTCTTTGCCACCTGCCTTAATAAACTCGTCTTTAACCTCAAACTGAATTTCTTCTGTTGTTTCAAGGCAATCCGCAACAAATGAAGGACAAAACACCAACAGCTTTTTAATGCCGTCGGCTGCAAGTTTTCTGACAGTTTCCACAGTGTGAGGCTCAAGCCATTTCGCTTTTCCTAACCTGGATTGAAAACTGATGGAAAAAAGTTCATTCGGAATACTCAAAGCACTGGCAAGCATTTTGGCTGACTTGAAGCATTGAGCCCGGTAGCAGCCATAATTCCTGTCATCGATTGTACTGCAGCAATCTTCGGTTTTTAAGCAGTGTTTTCCTGAAGAATCACCCTTTATAATATGACTTTCAGGAAGCCCATGAAAACTGAACAGAACATGATCCGGTTTTTGTTCCCAATATCGGTCTCCTTTTTTACACCAGGACTCAATGAATGAAGCATGGTCATAAAAATGTGAATTAATAATCAGTTTTGGCAGGATCTGCCAATTCTTCATTACTTCCATGGCTTTTTCAACAACAGACCCAGTCGTAGCTGAAGAATATTGGGGAAACAGAGGAAAAACCAGCAATTCGGACACCCCCTCTTCATGTAGCTGATTTATCTCCTGCTCAATTGATGGCAACCCGTATCTCATTGCCACTCTTACCGTGAATTCCTTCCCCAAAACATCCGCCACCTTATCCGCCAAATTCCTGGAGTGGGAAACCAATGGAAACCCTTCCCCATCCCAGATAAACTCATATTTCGGTTTAATTTTTTTTGGTCTCAAAGGCAGAATATAAAAGTTTAAAAGCATCCACCTGATTATGGTGGGCATTGTCATGACCCTGGGATCGGAAAGAAATTCCTTCAGATAACTGCGAATATCCTTAATGCTTGGTGAATCGGGCGAACCGAGATTAACAAACAAAATTCCTTTTTTTAACATAAGTTCCTCTCTTGTTTAACCATATCTTGTTCAATCCATGGTAACCCATTTGTATTATTTTTTATCCGGTATGTCGATGTCTGTCCTAAAATGTTTATTATCTGGGTCAGGATGTCACACCCGTATGATCATATTATAGATATAGATAATACCAATGAAGAATTTGATGATGACTTTATTCCTGTTGATTTGATACTATCATCTCTTATTAATTAACGAAAAAAACTTCGCAGTATACTTGTACATCCAAAATATGTAGAGACAGGAAGCGAACATGGATAGTGAATTAATGTTGGACGCAAAAACAGCAATGATGAAAGGCAATATCGAAGAGAGTATCAAGCTGTTTAATCAAGTACTAAAAAAGGAACCTGAAAATCTGGTTGCTCTGTTTAGTAGAGGAACCGCCAGGTTCAGAAATAATGATTTCAACGGTGCACTTGAGGATTTTAATGCCTATATTGATCAAAGTACATCAAACGAAAAAGTATTTTGCAGTCGTGGCAATGCTTATTTAGCTTTAGGTGAGAAGGAAAAAGCGCTTGAGGATTTTAACAGGTCACTCAGAATCAATCCACAATATCCCACAGCATATTTTAGCAGAAGTGAACTGTTTAAGCTGATGAATGAACCGGATCAAGCTGAAGCTGACTGGCAAACGGCAGAACAATTACAGGAACAGATCTCCAAAGCGTACTTTGGAACTCAGGGTATTGTGTATTAGGTTTTAAAAACCGACCCGAATTGTTTATTGTCGTCTCTTCAATGTGTATCCGCGTTTTGTTGCCTTTATCCACATTTAACAAGCATCACTACATTAAAGAGATGAGCTGCTGCTGTCTATAGCTGCCCCCATTAACAATAACTTATTTAAATAATCAAGATTAACGGAGTATAAAATGGCTGTTTTGCAGCTCGGGATTCCCAAAGGGAGTCTTCAAAAAAGCACAATTGATATTTTTGCCAAAGCCGGCTATAAAATAACCGTGAGTTCCAGATCCTACTATCCTGTAATCGATGACGATGAAATAGAATGCATGTTGATTCGAGCACAGGAAATGGCCCGCTATGTTGAGGAGGGAATCCTTGATGCAGGCCTGACAGGGTTAGATTGGATCAGGGAAACAGAGGCAGATGTCAAAGAAGTTACTGAACTGATTTACGGGAAAGTTGGAAAAAATACTTTAAAATGGGTTTTGGCAGTACCAGAGAATTCGGATATTCTTACTGTTAAGGAACTTGAGGGAAAACGAATTGCCACCGAGGTGGTCGGATTAACCAAAAAGTATTTAGCTGAAAATGGTGTTAACGCTATTGTTGAATTCAGCTGGGGAGCGACCGAAGTGAAACCACCTAAATTGGCTGATGCCATCGTGGAAATCACTGAAACCGGATCTTCGTTGAGAGCAAATCACCTGAGAATTATTGATGTGGTCTGCAAATCCAACACCTGGTTAATTGCTAATAAGGACTCCTGGAAGGACAACTGTAAAAGGCAAAAAATCGAGCGATTATCCATGCTTCTCAAATCTGTGCTTACAGCCGAGTGTAGGGTAGGACTTATGATGAATGTACGTCAGCAGGACGTTGATGAAGTCATTAAAATCCTGCCGGCTTTGAATAAACCTACGATTTCTCCCCTGATAAACTCCGACTGGATCGCATTGAACACTGTGGTGGAAGAAAAGATCGTAAGACAGATTATACCTGAATTGCTGGAAAAAGGCGCCGAGGGTATTATCGAATATGCCTTGAATAAGGTCGTTGAGTAGTTGTTTGTCTCATTCCTATCAATTAAGTCTTAATTTTAGCCGTTATCAGTAGGGGTAACTACCCCATAAGCGCTTAAATAAGAGTGTTTTCGATACGAAATTCAGTTTTCCAAAACGGTAGGGCGGCCTTACATGGCCGCCTTTGAGTTAGTTCTGGCGGGGATGTAACCCCGTCCTACTGTAATCCTTGCTCTTGGTTATATTTGCTTAAGTAAGCGCTTATGAGCAACGACCCTCATTGATTCACAGGCTTAGTGATCTACAATTTTAAAGGAGATCGCCAGATTAATTCGAAATATGGCATCTCCAATATCATCGATCTTGATGTCTTTTCTAATCACTTCAGCCACTCTCAGATCCTTCAGCGACCCCCCTGCTTGACTAATGGCATTTTTCGCTGCTTCTTCCCATGAAATTGGACTGGATCCAATAAGAATTACTTTCTTGTAAACGCTATCAGACATCTATACTCCTTTCCAAGTTTGGCTTGATACGTCTTCGGATTTTATTTTTCGCCATTTGAAGGCTATCTGTTTAACCATATCTAGCGTATTTGTAAAATCTTTCAAAGCTCTTTTTTCACTTATCAGATCGATTAGTTCCTGCAGGGTGGGATAGATACTGTCATAAAAACCAGGTTTTGCTTTTACTTGTGATAAAAAACCATAAGCTCCCAGCGATCTTAACCGCCTTAGAAGCACCCATAGATAGAATTCATTCTCGAACTCTTCCAAAGAGAGAGGTGATCGGATATGACCGTGATAGTAGTTCAGTAATTCTTCCCTGGCAGTGTCATTGAGTCCCGATTTTGAGGCATACAACAGAGAGGCCAGGTCATAGTGAATTGTTCCAAAAAATGCAGATTGATAATCAATGAACCAGGGGCTGTTATGATACCACATAATATTTCTGGATTGGAAATCACGGTATACAAATACGGAGGGAGTGTATTTTGAAAGCTTTTCTATCAATGAGTTCTTAAGTTCCTGCTCCACTCTTTCTGAGAATAGCTCAGGAAAACTGAATCGTTCAATGAAGTCAGTTTTAAAATAGGTTAAATCAGCTATTAAATTGGTTATCCCCAGTTTTCTTATTCTTAGAAAATCTGTTAAAAGGGGAGTCAACCCAGTCTGAATCTGATGCAGGTAATTCAAGACATTTTTATATGCGAGCAAAATTTTATGTTCATCGGAATTTTTTTTCCAGATTTCTATCGACTCCGCAAGTGTGTGTTTTCCAAGGTATTGAATCAAATAAGCCTTTTCTGAAGCAGCTATCTCAATCACTTCGGGAACCGGGATTCCCGCTTCTTTCATTTTATGAGTAAGAAAGATGAAATCCCGATTTTCCTCTAAATTGTCATGATACACACCCACCACGGAATCCAGGCTGGATGACACCGAGTTTATTAAATAAATTTTCCGATCTGAACCATCTCCCTTCAATAATCTAAAATCTATCTCTTTGGATTTGAAATGATTTTTGGCTAGTTGAAGGAGGAGAGTTGCGGGTTTTGCTGGTTCCATCATTTCCAAACGGGTTTCTTTAGCCATTGTTCCGGATTAACGGCTCTTTTATTGTATCGGGTTTCAAAATAGAACAGGTAACGTTCTTCAATATCATCAAAACCGACTGTTCCCAGGATATAATTCTGATCAATCACATCATCAACTATAACAAATACTTCTTCCAGATTTCCATAGACTGACAGGCTGCCTTTCCCATGATCAAGAATGACCAGATTACGATATCCATGAAAAGGACCGGACCACACAACCTTGCCTGATAGAATACTGCGAACCTTTTCGTTTTTTTGAGTTTCAATCAATACACCTCGTTTAAACAAGGTAAAATACTTTGAGTTTTTTTGTTCAAATCGATGAACCATCTTTCCGGTGACCGGTGATGGCAGTGAATATTTATATCGAAAGAGTCCTGTAAACTGTTTGGCTTTTGTTTCATTTGTTTTTCTCATTTCAAGGGAATAGATGACATCATTTAAACGCTCTAATTCCACCTGAATCTCACGAAGGTACTTAATTCTTATGGATTTATCCTGGCGAATGTGACGTATATAGGCAAATTGCTGCTCCTTTTCGAAAGCCAATAGCTTTTTTTGTTCCTCTTCCGTTTTTTTTAGAGCAGATAGGCTGATTTTTTGTGTTTTTAACTTTTCTACTTCGTTTTCCAATTCACCTAAATTCTGCTTTAGTCTGGCAACTAATTTAGCATCCAATTCTGCGTTGAATTGAATCAATTTTTGATTCCGGAAAAAATGTTCCAGAGAGCTTATTCCAATGAACAAAGTCAAATTTCGCATTTTTCTCAAATAGAAAAGAGCGTGCAACTGACTTCTGATTCTGTTTTCATCTTCTTTAATTTCCAGTTCCAAACCGGAGATTTTGTTAGATGTTAAAATCATATCCTCTTCTAACTTCCCGATATCGAGCTCTATTGAATTTAGTCTCTCCAGATTGTTCTTTATATTGTTATTCAGTGCTTTTAAGATCTCAATAACTCCCCACTCCCTGTTTTTTAGATCGCTGATGAGACTTTGAGTGTCTTTTTTTTCACTTAATAATTTATTTAACTGATCGTTTCGACTAGCAATCAAATCATCCAGATTCTGACTTGTCTCCCCATGAATTTGGCAGATACAGGAAACGAACCCAATCAGCAGTATTAGGATAGGATAGATCTGGAATCGGAAATGATTATTAGTCATGATGTTTGAACTGTCGCTCCCTCAAGATTAAGCGACCAACTCCCGAAGGACCTTGTTTGTTGCCAGCGATGAGGAGAAAATTCCTAAGAGGATAATTAACCCGAAAATAATAGCCATCTGAAACAGGGAAAAAAACTCAGCTATCTCCCTGATGCCATATGTTGCTTCATTAAAGGTAATACCTGCTATAACGAAAGTGTACAAAAGATAGATTATTCCCAATGATAAAAAATAACCTATTATTGAAATCAGAATTCCTTCAATTATAAAGGGAAATTTAATATATGAATGAGTGGCTCCCAGAATCTTCAGTATTTCTATCTCCTTTATTCTCATTCTTACAGCAATCTGGATGGCACTGTGCAACATGAGAATAATGCTAACAATTAGCAGTGTTATTAAGAAAATCCCCACAAACTCCGAGATAGTGAAAAAGGTTTCTATCTGATCTTTGGTTTCCAAACCGGATACGAAATCATTTACACCGGGAATTGAGCGAATCTTTTCTTTCTCATTTGTTGATAGTATATTCCTTCTCTCAAGTGAAAATTCTATAATATCTGGAAGGTAAGGAAGTTCGATCGTTTTAAGTACTTGACCCGATTCACCAAAACTTTCTATCAGGTCTTTATAGGCGTTCTCCGATGAAATCCTATGAATATTACTGACTCCCTCAATCTGTTCTAAGTGCTTAATGATGTTTTTCCGTACCGTTTCATCCGTATCAGCACTGATAAAAACAGAATAGTTAGCCTTCTGGAATATCAATTCACTTAGGCTTATCAGGTTCAAATAGACAAGAATAACAGATCCCAATATCACTAAAGAGATACAGGTAGTAATAATGCCTGAGACAGCCGCTGATCCATTTTCCCTGAGATTTGTCCAGGCTTGATAAAGACCGTTTGATAACATTTTACATGGTTTAAGATTATTAAAACTGCCAAAAAAGAATCTGATTCAAGTAAATGGCTAATAGACTTCCATTATCGTTCTGTTTTTAATGATTAATATGCGGTGATCATACGCCTTTATCAGATTTATATCATGGGTCGCAATTATGACAGTCATACCCTCGTCATTTAAGACTGAGAGCATCTTCAATATCGTGTTGGCAGTCTTTTGATCAAGATTGGCTGTGGGTTCATCAGCCAAAATTAATAGTGGCTTGTGAATGGAAGCCCTGGCAATTGCTACTAACTGTTGCTCTCCGCCTGATAGGCTTTCAATTCTCTGTTTTAATAAAGATTCTATTCCTATCTTTTTTGCTATTGCTCCAATTTTCTGCTCAATTTTAAACGATGATAATCCCATGATACGTAAAGGCATTGCAATGTTTTCCGCCGCCGTTTTATGGCATAAAAGCTTATAATCTTGAAATACTACGCCAATTTGCCGTCTATGCAGGGGCATCTCTTTTGGGTTCAGTTTGTTAACATACTTACTATTGAAAATCACCTCTCCTTCATCCGGCATTTCAAGTCCGTTTAAAAACTTGAATATAGTTGATTTTCCCGCACCACTAACACCCGTAAGAAAAAGGAATTCACCTTTTTCCACAACCATATTAATGTCTGTAAAAATCGGCTTTTTATTCATGAAACTTTTAGTAACGTTTTTTAATTGGATAATCTTAGGTCTTGAAGAGGTCATGGCGTTAAGTAAAGGAATAAAACAACCATTTGCATGAATAGTCCGTGTGATTTGGCCCGAAAACACAACCTACTGTTCGAACCAAGTCAATATATCAATCGATCTTATAAAAGGCAGAAAAAAAAAGGATCTTTTTACGGTTCATCAGATTATTATCGATAACAAGAGATACTTTAACCAAAACAATACGTTAATAAGGTTTACAAATATAACAGATCGCAATGTATTAAACAACGGCATACTGATATAATTCTTGTTTCATCTGCTGAGAAGGTATTCTTAATCTTTGAACAAGAATTGTGCGGAAATGAATGCGATTTACAAAGCCTTTGACCAATAATTATTGGGCTTTAAGAATCGGATGTTTTGATCTAATGACCCACTACTTTCCGTTTATCGTTTGGAATATTTAAGGCAGAGTAAACAGGGAGATCTGATAAGTCGGATTAGGAAAAACCATTGTCAAAAGCATTATTACAGAGTATTCCAGGGAATAATCGTTTTAATGCGGTGATGGACGAAAATCCAGTAAAAAACCTTCAAGAAAAAAAGATGGCCCATACTAAATGGGGTTGCATAGAACAAAGGTTGTTTATTCATTCAACTTCAAAATAGCTAAAAAAGCTTCTTGTGGGACCTCAACGGAACCTAATTGTTTCATTCTCTTTTTACCGCGCTTCTGTTTTTCCAGAAGTTTTCGTTTTCTGGAAATATCACCACCGTAACACTTCGCAGTTACGTTTTTCCTAAGGGCGCTGATAGATTCCCTGGCGATGATCTTGCTGCCTACAGATGCCTGAATCGCAATTTCAAACATCTGACGCGGAATCAGTTTTCTCAATTTTTGCGCCAGCTCCCGTCCCTTCGTGTAGGCCTTATCTTTGTGAATAATTGTTGACAAGGCATCAACAATATCACCATTTAGCAGAATATCCACTTTTACCAAATCAGCCTTCCGATAGTCTATAAGTTCGTAATCGAAAGAAGCATATCCCTGTGTAATCGACTTTAACTGATCGTAGAAATCATACACAATTTCAGCCAATGGAAACTCATATTTCAGGGAAACCCGATATTGGCTTACATAGTCCATTGTAATCTGAGTACCGCGTCTTTCCAAGGAAAGCTTCATAACACTTCCAATATAATCGCTGGGTATGATGATATTGGCCCGAATATACGGCTCCTCAATCATCTCAATCTCTGTGGGATCGGGCAGCTGCGCCGGATTTTCCATTGCAATCATCTCTCCCTTGGTGGTTGAGACGTGATATATTACCGTGGGAGAGGTAATGAGAAGACTCAAGTCAAATTCTCTTTCCAGCCTCTCCTGAACAATCTCCAGATGAAGAAGGCCCAAGAAGCCGCAACGAAATCCAAATCCCAAGGCGGTGGAAGTTTCCATCTCATATGAAATGGAGGAATCATTTAATGCCAGTTTTCCCAAGGCGTCCTTCAAATCATTAAAATCATTGGATTCAACCGGGTAGATACCACTAAATACCATGGGCTTAACCTCGGTGTACCCGGGAAGTGGTTGATCTGCAGGATTGGATACCAAGGTAATCGTATCACCAATTTTCACATCCCCGATATTCTTGATCGCGGCTGCCAAATATCCAACTTCACCGGCATAGAGGGCATCGACCTCTGTTTTATGCGGGGTGAACTTGCCCATCTGGGTAACAAAAAACTCCCGATCAGTTATCATGAAGCGTATGTGGCTTCTTGTCGGCAATGATCCTGTAATGACACGGAAAAGAACAACAATGCCCACGTAAGGGTCAAACCAGGAGTCAAATATAAGGGCTTGTAGAGGCTTATTCAATTCACCTTTGGGCGCCGGGATCTGATCAATAATCTGGGTGAGTATCTCTTTAATTCCAATCCCGAGCTTTGCACTGGCATGTACAGCATGGGAAGCATCCAGTCCGATTACGTCTTCAATCTCTTTGGCTACCCGAACAGGATCTGCAGCGGGCAAGTCAACTTTATTTAATATCGGAATTATCTCCAGGTCATGATCAAGGGCCAAATATACATTTGCCAGTGTTTGCGCTTCAACCCCCTGCGCCGCATCAACTACCAGCAAAGCTCCTTCACAGGCTGCTATGGAACGTGAGACCTCATAAGAAAAGTCAACATGACCCGGGGTGTCGATAAGATTCAGTTGGTAGGTCTCGCCATCCTCAGCTTTGTATTCCATGGAAACAGTCTGGGCTTTGATCGTAATCCCTCGCTCCCTTTCTATGTCCATGCTGTCAAGAAATTGTTCCTGACTTTCTCTTTGTGTAACCGCACCGGTAAATTCCAGAATTCTGTCTGCCAGCGTTGATTTCCCATGATCAATGTGAGCAACGATACAAAAGTTCCTGATTCTTTTCTGCCTGGCTTGATCAAATTTTACTGCCATATTAGGAAATCCAAGTTGTTTACTTATTGTCCGATATGCATCCCTATTTTTCCAGTCCTTAAGGACTCCAAAACAGAGAACTGCTTTAAATCATTAAAAACAAGGTTAATCTTATCTTCAGTCCCCGAGAATTCCACAATCAACACTTCATTAGTAGAATCCAGCATCCGGGCACCGTACAAATCAACCAATTCATTAATCTTCAGAGACGATTTTTCATCATATTTCAGTTTCACAATGGCAAACTCACGCATAACTGCCTGTTCCTTTTTCAAACTTTCAGTCGTCAGAACATGGATCAGTTTTTGAGATTGCTTGCGGATTTGTTCCAGTGTTTTTTCGTCACCCTTAACAACAATTGTAAAACGACTAATGCCCTCTTTATGAGTGTGCCCTACTGTCAGACTGTCAATGTTAAATCCCCTCCTGGAAAACAGGGTGGAGATCCTGCTTAGAACACCGGGTTTGTCTTCTACTTCAATTGCTATAATCTGTTTTTCTTCCATGGGATTTTGGCCTGTTACTTGAGAATGGAGTTAGGATGCAACTGAATCAATCGTCAGATGAGATGATTTTATAATCTTCTCCAGGTCGCAATCAATAATTGTGGGGCGTTTACTCTTAATGGATTTGACGATGGTAGGAACTATCTGTTCTTTATGTGTTATTCGTGACCCACTCCCACCCATAGCCTTTGCCAGTGCAACATAATCAACCGATGATCCCAGCTCGTGAGAAACAAAACGTCCACCGAAATCAGATCTCTGAAGTTCTCGAATCATGCTCAAACGATGATCGTTGATTATCAAGACTGTCAAAGGAATCTCGTTTTCAACGGCAACGACAAATTCTTGCATATTCATCATGAAACTTCCATCACCCGAAATGCTGATAACCGGAGTCTGAGGATCGGCAAACCAAGCCCCAATTGCGGCAGGCAGACCAAATCCCATCGTACCCAATCCACCCGATGTAATCAGGGGGAGGTGTTTGGGATTGGTGCAAAAATGGTTAGCCCACATCTGATGCCGTCCTACATCAGTGCTGATATGGATTTGCAGATCAATAGAAGAAAGCTGCGTGAAGATAATCTCCATAACGGATGCGCCGTCACGGGTCGAGAGCTTTGTCCTTTTCCTTTCACTTCCGGTCCAGGCGCTTTCTTTACGGATCGGCTTCTTGGAAATCCGAGTGAGCATATCTTCAAGTACTACCTTGATGTCGCCGACAATGGGAATATTGGTCTCTATATTTTTTCCAATTTCAGCAGGATCGATGTCCAGGTGGATAATTTTTGCGTTTTTTGCAAATAACTGGTTTTTCACCAAAGCACGATTACCCAATCTTGTCCCTACCACAAATACAACATCGGCTTCTTTCTGGATCGCCTGATTGGCATGATGATGACCGTGGGTTCCGATCATGCCCAGATAGAGGGGGTCATTATCATCGACCACTCCCGTTCCCATCAAGGTTCTAACAACGGGAATATTGGTTTCACGAATAAACTGATTAAACACATTGACGGCGCCAGCCGAAACAATCCCTCCGCCAAACAAAACGAGTGGTCTTTCAGCTTTATCCAAGATTTTTAATGCTCTTTTAACCTGGCCCACGTTCCCAACTATTGTAGGATTATAACCCTTCAATTCAACTGAAATCTCAAGATCGTGAGCGTAGGTTTCCTCCAGGATATCAATCGGAATATCCAGTAGTACCGGCCCTTTCCTTCCCGTATTAGCCAGGTAAAAAGCTGTTTTTAAAGCTTCCACCAGTTTCTGCGAGGAAAAAACCAGTTCGTTATGTTTGGTAACCGGCATGGTGATATTGATACAATCAACTTCCTGAAACGCATCAGTACCAATCAGCGAACGGGAGATCTGTCCGGTTATAGCTATTAAGGGCACGGAATCCAACATGGCATTGGCAAGGCCGGTAACCAGGTTGGTGGCTCCCGGACCTGAAGTCGCTAGACAGACTCCTGTTTTGCCCGCAACTCGTGCGTAACCGTCTGCCATGTGAGCACCTCCCTGCTCATGGCGGGGTAATACGTGGCGTATTGTCGATTTTCTTAACTCGTCCAGGATGGGTAGATTTGCTCCACCAGGATAGCCAAAAATGGTATCCACACCTTCAAGTTCCAGGACTTTGACCAAAGCCCTGGCTCCTGAAATCTCTGGATTTTTCTCAGATTCTTTTTCTGACATTACTCAAAATTCCAAGGTTAAATGTCAAGAGGTTGTTCAACACTGACATCTGAGATTTTTATTCTGTTTTCCGATTCTAATATTTCCTCTTCTTCGTCGGTTACAAGCTCTTTATATGAAAACTCGCTCTTTTGGTTGAAGCCGGTTCCTGCTGGAATCAGTCGTCCCATGATGACGTTTTCTTTCAGACCTTCAAAAGTATCCAACTTGCCGTTGATTGACGCTTCAGTTAAGACTTTGGTCGTTTCCTGGAACGATGCGGCAGAGATAAAAGAATCAGTACTTAAGGCTGATTTGGTTATCCCCAGCAATAAAGGCTCCCCAATGGATACTCTCAAATCCTCTTCCATCAGTTTGCGGTTGGTCTCATCAAGTTTCTGTTTCGAAACAGCCTCTCCGACCAGAAACGAGGAATCACCAGGATCGATAATTCTGATTTTTCTCATCATCTGGCGTGAAATGACTTCAATGTGCTTATCATTGATTTTAACACCTTGCAGGCGATAGACCTGCTGCACTTCATCCACCAGGAATTTTTGAAGCTCACGAACACCTTTTACCCTTAAGATATCATGCGGGTTGGGAGAACCGTCAGTTAGCGGGTCACCTACACGCACGTAATCCCCTTCGACCACAATCACGTGTTTTCCTTTGGGTACGAGGTATTCTTTAGGTTCACCAATTTCAGGACGGATAATGATTCTTCGTTTTCGTCGTAAATCTTCCCCAAACTCAACGATACCGTCAATATCCGAGATCTGGCTTGGATCTTTGGGAGATCGGGCTTCAAACAGTTCCGCCACCCTAGGAAGACCTCCGGTAATATCCTTGTTCTTTGTTGTTTCCCTGGGAACCCTACAGAGCACATCACCTGGAAATACCTCATCTCCTTCCCTTACCATCAATTCTGATTTGGTTGGTAAATAGAATCCGGGATGGATACGAGCATCCTCTCTTTTCAACTCCTTACCGGTCTTGACATTCCGGAAGGTGATCCGGGGTTTTAAGTCGTAATCGGGAGTTTCAACGATTACCTTTCTTTCATACCCGGTATCTTCAGCCCTTTGTGTCATCAAACTTTTACCTTCGATGATATCCTCAAACTTTACCTTACCGTTAATATCGCAAATGATAGGCATCGAAAAAGGATCCCATTCAGCAATCTTATCACCCTGTTTCACGATTGCCCCATCTTCAAAAAGGATGTGGGCTCCTACAGGAAGCAAGTGCTTATCAATCTCCCGTTCCATGTCATCAAGAATGCACAACTCTGTTTTTCGAGATTGTAAAATTCGCACCTTATCTCTGTTCAACACAGTCCGTGCATCTTTAAACTGTAAAATACCATCATTTTTCGCTTCCCAGAAGGTAGCTTCGACTTTCCTACTGGCAGTTCCACCAATGTGGAATGTACGCATTGTCAACTGGGTTCCCGGCTCACCGATGGACTGGGCTGAAATTACTCCCACGGCTTCACCTACGCTTACCAGGTTACCCCTTGCCAGATCACGTCCGTAACATGTTGCACAGATTCCTTTTTCACTTTCGCAGCTTAGAACTGATCGAATTTTAACCCTTTCCACTCCAATGCGGTCGATATCATCAATATGCTTTTCCTCAATCATTTCGCCTGATGGAACAATAACTTCCTGGGTATAAGGATCAGCGATATCTTCAACTGCAATTCGTCCCAAAACACGCTCACTCAGTTTTTCAATAATTTCACCATTTTCATACAACGGCTCAATAATGATCCCAGAGTTTGTGCCACAATCAATTTCAGCAATGACACAGTCTTGTGATACATCAACCAGTCGTCGTGTTAAATAACCCGAATTCGCAGTTTTGAGAGCCGTATCTGCCAAACCTTTCCTGGCACCATGGGTTGAGATAAAATATTGCGAAACATCCAGTCCTTCCCTGAAATTTGAAGTAATGGGAGTCTCAATAATTTCACCGGTAGGCTTTGCCATCAATCCACGCATTCCTCCAAGCTGACGACTTTGATGTTCAGATCCCCTGGCACCCGAATCAGCCATCACAAAAATAGGATTGGGAGTCGGCAAACCATCGATACCTGCGTGTTCCTTTGTCATGGCCACACGCATTGCTTCACCCACTTCGTTCGTTATTTTTGACCAGATATCAATTACTTTATTATATCTTTCTCCATCGGTGATAATACCATTATCGTGCTGAGACTGAACCTCCTCCACTTCAGATAACCCTTTATTAATGAGGCTTTCTTTTGATGTCGGAATAACCATGTCAGACATACTGATGGAAAATCCGGCTTTTGCTGCGTGGAAAAATCCCAATGCTTTCAATTTATCCAACATCTCGACAGTTTTAACATTGCCGGCAATCCGATAGGTATTGTCAATCAATGCTTCGAGATCCTTCTTTTTATAAAGCTTATTGATCGAACCAAACGGAATATCATCCGGAATAGCATCATAAAGCAAAATCCTTCCGGTTGTGGTATCAACCATCTTTCCGTTCATCCTGACCTTTATCTTGGCTTGTAGATGCAGCAAACCATGGTCATAAGCAGAGATGACCTCATTCATATCACTGAAATATTTGCCTTCTCCCCGTGCTCCTTTACAGGATTTGGTAATCCAATAGACTCCAAGTACCATATCCTGGGTAGGTGACATGACCGGTTTTCCGGTTGCCGGTGATAAAATATTATTGGTTGCCATCATCAGCACTTTCAGTTCCACTTGTGACTCTATGGTAAGGGGAACATGAACAGCCATCTGGTCTCCATCAAAATCCGCATTAAATGCTGAACAGACCAACGGATGCAGGGTAACTGCCTTTCCTTCAATCAAGACAGGGAAAAACGCTTGAATTCCAAGTCTGTGAAGGGTTGGTGCCCTATTAAGCATAATCGGATGATCCACAATAACCGCATCCAATGCTGGCCAGATTTCAGGTTCTCTGGTTTCCACCATTTTCTTTGCAACCTTGATGGTTGCGGCGTGGCCGTTCTCTATCAGATAACTGAAGATAAAGGGTTTAAACAGCTCAAGTGCCATCTGCTTTGGCAACCCACACTGGTTTAGTTTTAATTCCGGACCAACAACAATAACTGTTCTTCCTGAATAATCCACCCGTTTACCCAACAGGTTCTGGCGAAACCTACCACCTTTACCTTTTAATGAATCACTTAATGATTTGAGAGGCCTTTTATTCGTACCAAGAATGGGACGTCCCCGTCTGCCGTTGTCAAACAAAGCATCGACAGCCTCCTGTAACATCCTTTTTTCGTTTTTAACAATGATTTCAGGGGCATTTAGATCCATTAACCGTTTCAGGCGATTATTTCTATGAATAACCCGTCGATATAAATCATTAAGATCACTGGTGGCAAATCGACCTCCTTCAAGCGGAACTAAAGGTCTGAGTTCAGGCGAGATCACCGGAATTACCTCCAAAATCATATTTGCAGGCTCGATTCCTGAATCCTTGAATGATTCAACCACTTTGAGACGTTTGATGATTTTCTTCCGTTTTGCTTCAGAAGTGGCATCCAACAACTCTTCACGAAGCTCATTGCTGATGTCGTCAATCTCCATCTCTTCGAGCAATTCCTTGATTGCTTCTGCTCCCATTCCTGCCCTGAAGTCGGGATCCTGCTCAACTAACTCTCGATATTGATTCTCTTCAATCACATCGGATATCTGCAAATCGGTTTCACCCGGATCAAGCACTATATAGGAGTCAAAATAGAGAACTCTTTCCAAATCCCGAAGTGTCATATCCAGAATATTTCCCAGCCTACTGGGCAATCCCTTAAGAAACCAAACATGTGAAACAGGGCAAGCCAGTTTGACGTGACCCAGCCTTTCGCGCCTCACCTTGGACTGGATAACTTCCACTCCGCATTTTTCACAGGTGATTCCTCTGTGTTTCATTCGCTTGTACTTGCCGCAAATACACTCATAATCATTAACAGGTCCAAAGATTTTTCCGCAGAACAATCCGTCCCTTTCAGGTTTGAATGTTCTGTAGTTGATGGTTTCCGATGTTTTGATCTCTCCATGCGACCATGAAGTGATTGTTTCCGCAGAAGCCAGGCTGATTCTGACAGCGTAATAATCTTGTGGATCGATTGGTTCGTTATAGTCGGCTTTGTTCAAAAGAACCTCCCAGTCTAATAAGTCTAAAAATAATACGTTTAATTACGATGTTCTTTATATAGTAAGTATTGGTTTCGTTAACCAAATTAGATGTCTTCGAGGAAACCTTCTTCGCGGATTAACTCAAAGTCCAAACACAAAGATTTCAATTCATTAATCAATACCTTAAACGCTTCCGGTATCCCTGATTTGTTGTCATGTTTACCCTTGACAATCGATTCGTAAATTTTATTCCTTCCTGCTGTATCGTCCGATTTGACCGTTAATAACTCACGAAGAGTATAAGCCGCACCATATGCTTCCAAAGCCCACACTTCCATTTCTCCGAAACGTTGGCCTCCAAATTGAGCCTTTCCACCCAATGGCTGTTGGGTTACAAGTGAATACGGTCCAATTGACCTGGCATGCAGTTTGTCATCAACCAGATGATGCAATTTCATCATATACAGATAACCAACCGTGATTTTCTGATCGAATTTATCCCCGGTCCTTCCGTCATAGAGTTCCATCTGGGCGTTTTTATCCAAACCCGATATAGCCAACATGCGGTGGATGTCATCTTCATGGGCTCCATCAAAAACAGGTGTTGCGAAGTAGAATCCATCTTTATATTTTCGTGCGAAATTCATCAATTCCTCATCATTCAGTGAATCGATGTGGTTAATCACAAACTCCTTTTGATAGATATTCTTCAGAAAACTGCGGATCTCATTTACCGGTGACATTGCTTCCAAAAGGGCATTAAATTTATCACCTAAGCCCTTTGCGGCCAACCCAAGATGGGTTTCCAACACCTGGCCAACATTCATCCGAGAAGGTACCCCTAATGGATTCAACACGATGTCCACAGGAGTTCCATCTTTTTGATACGGCATCTCTTCAATTGGTATAATTCTGGAGATCACACCTTTATTTCCATGACGTCCGGCCATTTTGTCACCAACAGATAACCGTCGTTTCATGGCGATGTATACTTTGATAGCCCTGATAACACCGGGTTGAAGATCATCGGTTCTGCTTTCATGCTCTTTTTTGCTTTCATGGATATTCGTCAATAGTTCCAATTGTGAGAAAGCATTTCTCAGCATGATCTGAATCCGGCTATTCAGATCTTGATCTTCAATGACGATGTCTCGCCAGGCCTCTGTCGGAATTTTCCTGAATTTTTCGATATCAAGAGATTCGCCTGTCTGAACCAGAATTTCATGGGTTGTTGGAGAAAGGATGTTGTGTACCAGCTTCTGATTTTCAAGCAAGGGCATAGCCTTTGCGATCAGATTATTCTTTACGATTCTGACTTCATTGTAGTAATCATCATCTATCTTCTGTAAAGTCGCTGCCTCAATCTCTTTGGTCCGTTCATCCTTTTCAACACCTCTTCGATTGAAAACCTTAACGTCTATGGTTACACCTTGAATTCCCTGCGGAACTCTCAGGGAAGTATCTCGAACATCACCCGCTTTTTCACCAAATATAGCCCTTAGCAGTTTCTCCTCGGGATTCAACTGCATTTCACCTTTGGGAGTGGTCTTTCCAACCAGAATGTCACCCGATTTAACATAACTTCCTATTCTAATTATACCGGAAGCATCCAGGTTTCGTAACGCGTATTCACTCACATTCGGAATATCCCTGGTGATCAGTTCCTTGCCAAGTTTAGTATCCCTGGCCAGAACTTCAAGCTCTTCAATATGCACCGATGTAAACCTGTCAGCATGCAACAATCTCTCACTACAAAGTATCGAATCTTCATAGTTGTAACCATGCCAAGGCATAAATGCGATCAGGATATTTTGTCCTAAAGCAAGTTCACCATTATCACAACTACATCCGTCAGCAATTATCTGACCGGTTTCAACACGATTGCCGACATTGACAATGGGACGTTGGTTAACACAGGTGTTTTGATTGGATCGATTGTATTTTCTTAAATGATAAATATCTACGTTGGCTTCAACGGCTGATTGATCGGATGAAAGATCAACTTCTGCTTCAATGACGATTCTTTCAGCATCAACCCGATCAACAATTCCTGATCGACGAGCAATAATACAGGAACCGGAATCATGTGCAACCTGATACTCAATACCGGTTCCCACAAACGGCGCTTCCGGTGTGACTACCGGAACAGCTTGTCGCTGCATGTTTGATCCCATCAAAGCCCGGTTGGCATCATCATGTTCCAGAAAAGGAATCAGGGATGCGGCTACTGATACCAGCTGTTTTGGAGAAACGTCAATATAATCAATTTCTTCCTTCCTGATCATTTTAAATTCACCATCGAGCCTCGCCTTTACTATATCCCTGATAAATTTCCCATCTTCATCAATCGGCGCATTAGCTTGGGCAATCTTAAATTTGCCCTCATCAATTGCTGATAGATAGTCAATCTGATCAGCCATCCCCGACCCTTCTACTTTGCGATAGGGAGTTTCAATGAAACCGAACTCGTTTAA
Source organism: bacterium (assembly GCA_018829445.1). Lineage (GTDB taxonomy): Bacteria > SAR324 > SAR324 > XYD2-FULL-50-16 > XYD2-FULL-50-16 > JAHJTV01. The sequence continues at coordinate 33,832 of JAHJTV010000055.1, read as the reverse complement.
CCGCGCATAAGTTGCAATGGATGAAATAAGACCAATATTTGGGCCTTCAGGTGTTTCCACCGGACAAATCCTGCCATAGTGGGAAGTATGGACATCCCGAACTTCAAAACCGGCACGTTCCCTGGTAAGACCACCCGGCCCCAATGCACTTAACCTTCTTTTGTGGGTAATCTCAGATAGCGGATTCGTCTGATCCATAAATTGGGAAAGCTGGCTGCTGCCAAAAAACTCGTTGATAACCGCAGAAACGGGTTTGGAGTTTACAATGTCATGCAGCATCATGGTTTCGGTCTCTTGAAGCGACATCCTTTCCTTGATTGCCCTCTCCATCCGAACCAAGCCAATCCGAACCTGGTTTTCCAAAAGTTCCCCGACCCCTCTTACTCTCCTGTTACCCAGATGATCGATATCATCTATTGTTCCACCAGCCCCATCTTTTACTCTCAAAAGGTATTCAACTACTGCAAAAATATCCTCATCAGCCAGAATGGTATAATCCAGGTCGACATCCAATCCAAGCTTCTTGTTGATTTTCATCCGTCCAACACGAGACAAATCGTAACGTTCAGGCCTGAAAAACATGTTCTGCAACATACTTTTAGCAACTTCCAAAGTTGGCGGATCACCCGGCTTCATTTTTTTATAAATTTCGATGATCGCTTCTTCAGGAGTTTTAACCTTATCAGCTGCCAATGTGTTGCGAAAGGCAGAGCCAATCGTTTTGTTCCCAATGAATAAAAGGGTTATCTCATCAACTTCATTATCTATTAACTTCTGAACCGTATCTTTGGTTACGACTGCATTGGTACTGATGATAACATCGCCGTTCTTATCCTTAACTTCATCGAGTGAAAAACGACCCACAACATCTTCTAAGTTGGTAGGGATAACAGTAATCCCAACTTCCTGAATCTTCCTTATGGATGATTTTGAGATTTTTTTACCTTTTGCAACAATTACCTGGTCGGTTCCCGGTTCCAGGATGTCATCGACCGCTCTCTGGTTTTGAGATGACTGGGGATCGAAATATTTTTCAAACTCCCACGCCTCTTCATCCTTATTGAAAGATTTCTTGAGTATGATGGTTTCAGTGTAGTAAAACTGATCGAGAAGATCTCTGTCGGTGTATGGTTCAGGATTTTTATCATCTTTCTGAGAAAACGTAAGGGCTTTTAAAAACACAGACGCCAAAAACTTCCTGCGTCTATCAATTCTTACAAATAAAAGGTCCTTTGCATCAAACTCAAAATCGATCCATGATCCTCGTTGGGGAATGATACTGGCGGAGTATAGCAATTTTCCGCTGGCATGCGTTTTACCCTTATCATGATTAAAAAATACTCCGGATGATTTATGAAGTTGGCTGACAATAACTCTTTCAGTTCCATTTACTATGAAGGACCCCGTTTCTGTCATCAGGGGGAATTCTCCTAAATAGATCTCCTGTTCCTTGATGTCATGGATCCGCCGTTGTTCCGTCTTTTCATCCTTTTCCCAGATAATCAGACGCAACGAAACACGAATGGGGGCTGCATATGTTACTCCCCTGATTTTACACTCTATTTCATCGTATTTTGGCTCTCCAAGACGATATGAAACATATTCCAAGGTACAGGTCCCGCCAAAATCGGAAATCGGAAATACCGATGTAAATACCGCTTCCCATCCCTGATTTTTCCTATTTTCAGGTGCAACGTCTTTTTGCAGAAACCAATCGTACGAATCCTTTTGTATTTTTAATAACGGTGGTGGATCAATAATTGACTGAATTTTTCCAAAATCAACACGAAATCTTTGAATATGCGGATATTTATACATTTTTTCACTCTTTGGGGAATACGGATTCTAGTTATAACCTATTCAATTAATTGAGATCAGTAATAAAAAATAACGAACCAACTCCTATCCATAATCTATTTTCTTGTTATTTTCGATCGTGGATAAATTTAAAATCTACCGCCATGCAGCGATTTATATCAATGTTAGCAATAAATACAAAGTAGTCGCCCCTTGATGGGTTTCCCTCTATATAACCGTTTGATATAGCAAGTCTGTGAATGTAAGTGGGATTTTTGATAACAGCTGTCTTTTATTATTAGGCAGGTAAAATTCATGTTTTTGTCTTGAAACAGAATTTCTAATTTTTCTGAAATGTTAACTTTAAATGATAACTGTCCAGCTTGTTATATGTCAAGAATTTTTGCAAATTTAAACAGGAATTCCGTAGAAATCGATAAAATGCGATTCTATATCAACCTAGGAATTTTCTGAATGAGCCACAATCTCTTGATTTTTTCCATCTAAACCAAGATCGGTACTGTAAAAATATCATTTCTATTTGACATCAACCGATTCGGTCATTCAATTCCTCTATTAAAACACAAACACCCCCTTGTTTTCAAACATTTTTAATCTTCAGTGATAGTTAATCAATTTTTCTGATTTCTATCGTGAATCTGGAACATGGCAGAAATCATCTACTTGAATTTGTATTGAATAGGTGACACGTTATTCCTCTCCGGTAAGAGAGTTTATTTTCTTTAGGATTCTATGATTTGGTTTTTACAGGTGTTTCAATGGAATGCCATTTGTCTGAGAGAGCACAAGGGACTTTGTCATTGTGCTGAAATGTCAATGTAATAGAAAGATGATTTAGGCGTTCAGACACAATCCTTTCAGGGTGTCATGAATGGTATATTTTGAATATCAAGGTTTTTAAGTGACACACTTAGGTGATTAACCGGTTTTGTCTATGTTTAAAACAGTCCATGAAAAAGTCTGGGTTTTTGATTGTGAATGGGTTCCTGATCCCCTGTCCGGAAGAGCCGCCTATGATTATCCTGAATCGATGTCTGATAGGGAGGTTATTGAAAACATGTGGAAAGAGGGAGGGGCAACCGATGATGACCCCATGCCCTTTTTGAAAACGGTTTTATGCAGGATTGTTTCTATTTCTGCAGTGATCAGGACTATTGTTAATGGTGAAGCTAAAGTGCGACTCCTTTCTCTTCCCCATTATCCTCAAAATCCTGAAGAGTGCGTGGAATCAGTGATTTTGGATTCCTTTTTAAATGCCATCGGACAGCATAAACCTCAATTGATCGGTTATAATTCTCATTCCTCTGATATCAAAATATTAATACAGCGAGCCATAATTAATGGCAATCAAGCTCCTGAATTTTGCCACAGGCCGGCAAAGCCCTGGGAAGGGGTGGATTATTTTGCCAGGGGGAGTGAGTTTAACATTGATCTAATGGAGATCGTCGGAAGTTGGGGAAAAGCAGCCCCATCTTTGCATGAAATTGCCACCGCAGCAGGAATTCCGGGAAAGATTGAAATCGATGGGAATCAAGTTGCATCATTATGGTTGAATGGCGAGATGGAAAAAATTGTTGCCTACAATGAATATGATGCGCTTACTACATACCTGCTATGGTTGAAAACAGCTCATTTTGCCGGATTCTTTTCGTCTGTGCAATACAAGCAGGAGCAGGAAAAGGTTAAAAAACTCCTTGAAAGCGAATCGGACAAGGACGGTCGTAACCATTTGAAAACATATTTAAAAAAGTGGAACAGCCTCACACAACTTGTTAATCGTGCCCAAAGTGGAGTAGAATTTTCTATCGCGAAACCATAAAATTGATCAATCAAGTTAATTCTCGCAGTCTTAAACAATATTAATAATAATAAAAGTATGTCTAACAACTCCACAGAAGAAAATGTAAAAAGAGTCGACCTAAACTCTTATCGAACTCAGCTTGTTCAATCGGCAAAGGTATTCAAATCAAATTGGATTCAATTTGGCGAACATCTAACCAAGGTAGCGTCAGACAAATTATACCAAGAATGGGGGTTTAAGAGTTTTGAGGATTATTGCAGAGAGGAGATTCGTATTAAAAAACTGACGGCGATGAAGTTGACCAACGCCTATTTTTTTATGACAAAGGAGGATCCAGAAATTTTTAAACATTCCAATCTGCAAAACAACTTGGATTTGGATGCAGTCGCTGTATTGCAGAAAGCAAAAAGTGATGACAATTGCAGTCCGGATTTTTACTCGGAGTTGCGATCCTCAGCCCTGGACAAAGGTCAATCAGGACCTAGCCTGGCCAGAAAATTTAAAAAGATGATTCAGGAGGAAACACAAACACCGGATCAGAACTTCCATGAACAAAATCTGAAACTAATCAATCGTTTACAAAGTAGGATCAAACCTTTAGACAATGTTCCTAGCAAATTCAAAGAATATCTTGAAGAGATGGCTGAGTTTTTCAGTGATCAGGAGTCCTGATAAAGATACCGGACTCAAGACCTGCATGGTCAATATACATAAACAGACTCTCCCGCGAAATGCGGCGGGGAAACAACTCTGAAAAACTAAGGTTAGATATTGTTATGAAATTTCTTTTAATAGATTTCCGGAAAATCCTTTTGCTGATTTTCTTTAGCTTCTTTTGTTCCCAATTATCAGCCAATTCCCCTGAAACATTTCCTGTTTATAACAGTATCAAGCCCAACATTGACTTCTGGATGAAGGTCTATACCATGCATCATACCCAACAAGGTTTGATACATGATGCGGATAATTTGAATATCGTTTATGAAGTTGTTGATTTAAAGCCGCAGTCTGAGAGGGGTTCCAGTCGATACAACAGAAACCTTCTGAAACAAACAAAAAAGAAGTACAGCATGATGTTGGAAAAGTTCGCCAAAGGACAAAAGCCTGAAACGCCCATCGAAAGTAAGGTTTACGAACTGTTCGGTCCCGATCAAGACCCACTTGTATTGCTAGAAGCCATGGATAACATCAGATTTCAGCGGGGTCAAAGTGATCGTTTCAAACAGGGTATTATTAGATCAAATCAATACCTTAACAAGATAAAGACTATTTTTAAAAATCATGACCTTCCTGAAGATTTAGCCTATCTGCCCCATGTGGAGTCCTCTTTTAACTACAATGCTTACAGCAAGTTCGGAGCAGCCGGTATTTGGCAATTTACCCATGGCACCGGAAAACGGTACATGTTGATTGATTATACGGTGGATGAGCGTCGCGATCCAATTTTATCTGCCCATGCCGCAGCTAAATTCCTCAAACAGAATTATGAGAAGCTGGGAAGTTGGGCTCTAGCATTGACGGCTTACAATCATGGAGTGAACAGCATGCTAAAAGCCAAAAAGGAAAAGGGAGACTATGAGACTATTATTAACGAATATGAAGGTAGACGATTCAAATTTGCATCTAAAAACTTCTATTCGGAGTTTCTGGCAGCCAGAGAAATCGCAAAAAATCATGAAAAATACTTTGGAGAACTTGAGTTAAGTGAACCCGTATCAACTATAGAAATTGAGCTACCAGATTTTGTGTCGGTTTCAAAGGTTGCAAACCATTTTAGAATCGATCCAAAAACCATAAAGCTCCTCAACCCGGCTTTAAGAGATCCTGTTTTTAAAGAGCAGAAATACATACCCAAAGGATACAGATTAAAACTACCGAATTCAGAGCTGATGAAGGAACTGTCTCTCAAAATGCCTTCTGATATGTTTGAGCAGAAACAGAAACGAAGCCGTTTTTATTATGTTCAAAAGGGAGATGTTGCGGGCTCGATCGCCCGACAACATGGGATCTCCCTGCAGGATCTGATCTGGGCGAACAACCTGGATTACCGGGCCACCATTTACGTTGGACAGAATCTTCGTATTCCAACCACTGAAGATGCTCTGCAGTTGGCATTAGAACATTCCGAACCCGTAAAAGTCAGTTTGATTGAGAAACCGCAAACAGTCGCTTCCGACCGAATTAACAGTAATGGTTTTCCCCAGGTACAAGTCATGGACAATGGGAATTTTAAATTGGTGAAGAACATCAATCTTTCTGTTGTTACAGGGAATTTAACTGTGCAGAGGTCATTTGAGAAAAACAACCATGTCTATGGTATCATTCAAGTTGATACTGGTGAAACCCTGGGCCATTATGCAGATTGGTTAAATGTGTCTACTCAGCAAATCAGAATGGTCAATGGACGGCAATATGGCAAGATGATTGAGTTTAATGACCAGATCATCATTCCATTAGACAAAGTGAACAAAGAACAGTTTGAGGAAAAACGGTATGAATATCACAAAGAGTTTGAAGAAGACTTTTTAAACGCTTACAAAATTGAATCGATCTCCATCTATGAAATAAAAAGAGGGGACAATATCTGGACATTATGTCAAAACATTTTTGATCTACCCTTCTGGCTTATCCGAAAATACAACTCAGAGTTGGATTTTGTTAATTTGAAGGTGATGCAAAAGATCATCGTTCCAGTGGTGGAAAAGCTGGAGCAGGAAATGGATGAAGCAGATTTATTGGATGAACCTTTCCAAAGCGAACGGTAATTCTAATCGCACCTGAATAGCAATTAATTCATATAGCTTTTAAGTCCGTAATAGATGCCCATGGTAATGATCGAACGATATTTAGCTGTTCTTAAGAATTCGTTTTCCAATCGGTTTGTTAAAAATCCGGTTTCTATTAATACACATGGCATTTGAGCACCGATTAGAACAGTGAAAGGAGCTTGTTTTACTCCTAAATCTCGCATTTGGTATTGACTTTTGCCGGTTGTTTCTATCAGTGATGTTTGAATCTTTCCTGCTAAATCCTTGGATTCCTGAATCTTAGAGTTTGTCATCAAATCGTTAAGAATAGCCTGTAAATCGCTGATACTTTTTAAACTGGTCTGATTCTCTTTAGCAGCCAGGCTCAATGCTTCATCATCAGTTGTCAGATTAAGGAAGTAGGTCTCAACTCCACCCAGTTGATTACGTATACTTGCATTAACGTGAATGCTCAAAAATAGATCTGCCTTGTTCTCATTGGCAAAGGCAGTACGGGCTTCCAATTCAATAAACCGGTCTGTGGAACGTGTCAGCAATACCTTGATATCCGGATGATTCTTCCGAATTATTTTTTTGAGTTCCAATGCCATTTTTAGAGCCAGGTCCTTCTCATTGGTATTAAACGCAATTGCTCCCGGGTCTTTGCCCCCATGTCCCGGGTCTATAACAATGGTCTTGACTTTTAGCCCCAAAACTTTGGAGAGGGAAACGCCTGGCGCCGTGTCCCCATAATCCTTGTGCACATCTGCTGTAACTTCGGTTGTTTTGGGAGGTTCATCGACCTGGGGTATGGAAGGTGTTCCCAGGATATCGATTACGACCTTATATTGATTGGGCAAACTGAAATGAAACACCTTTACTTTGTCCAGGCTTTCCAGATCGAGCACAATGCGAACGGTTTCCTTATCAAACTGAGCAATCCTGGCCTGGGTTATCAATCCGTCATTAGCCGCAATATGTCGTTTGAAATTGTTGGGGATGTAGGCATTTTGAATATCGATATAAAACCGTTTTTGCGGATGGATGGCGTCTTTTTTCAATAGCTGATATTTATAGCGTATATCACTCTTGGTATTGATCACCATTCGAGACCAATCAGTTGTCGACCAATAGTCAACCTTAGAAACCAGAACAGGGTCATGAACTTTACTCTCTTCTTCTGGTAACCCTCCATAGTGGGGAATAGTCAGGTCTTGCGGAGCCGAAACCGTTTTCTCATCAGGTTGTGAGGTAATGGATGGATTTGATTGGAATTGATTTAGCTTTAGTTGAGCTTTCTGCGCAGCCGAACCTTCGGGATACAATTCAAGAACCCTTACATATTCTATCTGGGCAAGATCTTTGTTCTTTTTGTACAATTCATAGTTTTCGGCAATCATGAACTGGGCGTCGTCTGATAATTCAGATTTTGGAAACTCCTCGACCAGTTTGCGTAAAGTGATATTGCTTCTGTCAAGATAGACCTCTTTGCTATTCCAGAGATAAAGACAGCGATAAAGCATACCATTACTGAATAATGCTTTTGGGGCTTTGTGATGATTTGGGTAATTCTGATAAATTATCTGAAACTGTTTAATTGCTCTAAGCCAATTATCAGCTTTCTGGCGCAAAGGAGTATCCTTGAATAATAACTCGTGATATTTTTCTGCAGCTTTGTCGTATAGGTTATCAACTTCATCGGCTTGTATAACCGGGCTTGATAAAAAAAAGCAGAAAATTAAAATGAAGAATCGAAAGTAATTTACTATCATTTTTATGCAATTACGGGGTGCGCTGCTTTTGTGCTTTATTTGTAAAATCAATTCGTAGTTTTGGTTCTGGATGATATTCTTTTGATTATAACTACAATTAGATAAGTTCCAGGTTGTTATATTTCTTTTTTCTTTTAAGTTCGTCATTGAGTGTGAACAGATAAAAAACGGAATTCCAGCGCCAGACTTGAAAAAAGTGTAACTTTTTTTCCTAACCAATTCTTTTTTTTATCTGATTGATTAATTCCAAGGCTTGAACCGGTGTTTTGTTGTTCACATCGAATGATCTGATATCGTCATACCACGGCTCTTCAGGGGAGAGGAAGCTGATTTGTACATTGTCTTCGACAAGGGGTTTTGCAATCTTGGTGACAGTGGTCTTTTCCAGGGACTCAAACTGTTTCTCTGCCATTTTTAATCCGGCTATCACCTCTTTTGCACGATCCACCACTTTTTGGGGCAAACCTGCCAATCTGGCAACCTGGATGCCATAACTCTTATCGGTTTCACCAGCAACAATTTTCCTCAAAAACACCATGGAATCATTCTCTTCGTGAACAACGACCTTGCTATTGCAAACCCCGTCCAGTTGCTGTTCCAATAAAATCAACTCGTGATAATGGGTTGCAAACAGTGTCAGAGCCTTTATTTCGTGAAGGTATTCAATAATTGACCAGGCAATACTGATCCCGTCAAAGGTACTGGTTCCCCTTCCGATTTCATCCAGGATTATAAAACTGTTGGCAGTGGCGTTGTTTAGAATTGAAGCAGCCTCGCTCATTTCAACCATAAAAGTGCTCTGTCCCCGGGTAAGGTTGTCAGAAGCCCCCACTCTGGTAAAAATCCGATCAAAAACAGGGATATGAACTTCTTTTGCTGGAACATAGGAACCGATTTGAGCCATCAGGGCGATCAGCGCAGTCTGTCGCATATAGGTTGATTTCCCACCCATATTGGGTCCGGTGATGACCAGGATAAATCCTCCGTCAGAGTCCAGCAGAACATCATTGGGAACAAAAGGCTCATCAAAATCCAATGATTCGATGACCGGGTGTTTTCCCTCTTTGATGATAATCATTCGGCGATTGGGATTATCATTCAATTGGGGTCTGGTATAGTTATATAATTTGGCATTAAAGGCAAAAGTGCTGACAACATCCACGTTTCCGATAATCTGGGCTGTTTTTTGAATTCGCACAATCTGGGATTGAAGACGATTCCGAATTTCGTTAAACAACTCCTGTTCCAGGTGTTTGGATTCATCTTCAGCACTGAGGATTTCCTCTTCCAGTTCTTTTAATTCCTCGGTTACAAAGCGTTCATTATTAACCAGGGTTTGTCGACGAATATAGTGATCCGGCACGAGGTGTTTTGACGCGTTGGAAACCTCTATGTAGTACCCAAAGACTTTATTAAAACGGATTTTTAAGGAGGAGATCCCGGTTTTGGACTTCTCCTGTGCCTCCATATTGGCAATCACCTGCTTGCCATTCTTCATGAGATTCTTAAGCTTATCAAGCTCTTTACTGACTCCTTGTCTGATAAAACCACCATCCTTTACCTTGACAGACGGTTCATCCAGGATCTGTTTTTCCAGTAACTGATACAAATCCAATAAAGTGTCGAAATCCTTGGTCAAGTCAGACAGGGTATCGGATTTCAGTTGACCAAACAATAGTTTAAGATCCTCCAGCGGCTCCAAACTTTTTCTCAATCTGACCAGATCATGTATATTGGTGTTTGGCATGGATATCCTGGCCATGATCCGTTCCAGATCCCCCACCTGGATCAGGATCAATCGGGTACGTTCCAGTTCGTTGGGTTGCTCAAGAAACGTTTCGGTCGCATCCAGACGCTGTTCAATGGAGGCCTTTCTCAGCAGCGGAGCTGCCATCCAACGACGAAGCTTCCTGGATCCCATTGCTGTTTTGCAGTTATCCAACAGGTGAATCAGGGTGTTTTTCTTTTCATGTCCATTCAGGGTTTCAAAGAGTTCAAGATTCCTGATTGTTGATTCATCAAGAATCATTTTGTCATCTTTGTGGATATGTTTTAAAGAATTGATATGAACCAGGGCATCTTTCTGTGTTTCTTTTAAATAGGATAGAACAGCACCAGCTGATCGAATGGAAAGAGGCTTATCGTCCAAACTGAAACCGCTAAGGGTATTTACGGCAAAATGCTCCTGAAGAACACGACTGCTGGATCTTAGATCGAAATAAAATTCGCTTACTGATTCAATTTTTGGTTCAAATCCGGCATTTTGGAAAAAGAACTTACTCTGTTCAAAAATCTCCTCGTATAGGATCCGGGTTTCCTCCCGTTCACTGTCAGGCACCAGTATTTCGCGAGGTTGATAAAGATAAATCAGCTCCAGGATCTCTGCTATTCCACCTTTCAATTCTGTCTGGTCAAATTCGAACTCCCCGGTGGATAGATCGCAAAAGGCTAATCCTGCAGATCTCTTTTTTGGATCAAGGAACAGGGCACACAAGAAATAGTTGGTGCTGGCATCAAGTAGGTCCGGTGACACCACCGTCCCAGGCGTGATAATACGAACGACCTCTCTTTTGACTAACCCTTTGGCTTTAGCCGGGTCTTCGGTCTGCTCACAGACGGCAACTTTGTAGCCTGCCCCGGTAAGTTTATTCAAGTATTGATCATAAGCATGAATGGGAACCCCACACAGGGGAATGGAGTCATCTTTGTTTTTATTGCGGGTTGTTAGTTGAATCTGGAGTACCTTGGACGCTATGACCGCATCATCGCCAAACATTTCATAAAAATCACCCATGCGATAAAAAAGGATTTTATCAGGATGCTGCTGTTTTATTTGGTAAAACTGCTGCATCATTGGGGTTTGTTTGCTATCAATGATTTTGGACATCGCCTCTAATCGATGGGATTTCTTGTGAATACACTCTAATAATTATTTTCCTGATCGCTGATCGATCGCGTTTGAAAACCTGCTTTGATTTTCGATCAAAACTCCAAATGGGTTATCTTTTCAAACTTAATGAAAATCTCCTTGTCGATTTTAAACAATCGAGATTCCTCCTCAAGTAGATTCTCCTCCACCCTGTTTTCCAGTTCATCCTGTTCAATTATCTCCCATTTTGCTAGCCCGTTTTCAGCAGGCACGAGATAGAGATATTGCTGATCCTTTTTCTTTTTAATATTCAACATGGCTTGTCATTTGAGAAGAGATGATTTTGACCTGTGTCATTCCGACCTTGATCCGGGATCTAATTGAAGTATATTGTTTTTTACCGTGTCATGCCGGATCGGAATCCGGCATGACACGGTGCGAACTAACTCAGCTGAGGTGCTTTTTCTGTATTATGACACCGTCTTTTGAGCCGCGATGACAAAGCGTTATGACAGTTATAGCTCACGTTCTTTAAGTTAACAACACCTACCTTCAAGTTTATTAATCTACGCCAAATTCCTTTCAAGCGGTCATCAAGACAAGTTATTACTGCCCAAAGTCCTGCCCAACCTGCTCGATTTCTGTTATCAACCTGTTTTTTGTTGTCTTATTCAAAAACGATCCCTGAACGGCATTTTTTGAGAGCTGTCCCAGTTGTTCCGCAGAAACAGCATGCAGACTTAAGAGCGTTTCATACTCTAAGGTAAGACTATTGGTGAACATCCCCGGATCATCGGAATTCAAGGTTATGGGATATCCCCGCTGCAAATATTCAAACATGGGATGCTGTTCGATTGAAGCGATTGCCCTCGTAGCCACATTGCTTAAAGGACACAGATCCAAAGTAACTCCTTTCTCAAAAACAAGTGATTCCAGCTCTGAGGCGCGGGGAATCCCAAGACAATGGCCCAGGCGAGACACTTTAAGCAGTTTAATGGTATCAAGCATCGATTGTGCGCCTGCTGTTTCCCCTGCATGGGCTATGGTATTAAATCCTTCAGCTCTGGCGTAATCAAAACAATCAATAAACAAAAGAGCGGGGTAATTCTTTTCATCTCCTCCCAGGCCGACGCCTATAACCCTTCCGGTTCTGTCTTTTGCAGCCATGTTGAAGACCTCCTGTACTATTTCTTTCCCAAAATTGCGAGGTCCGTCAAAAATCAGCTTCAGGTCAATATCAGAGTCCTTCTCAATCTCTTTTGCTGCCCTGTCTATCTCGGACAATAGTTCATCCAAATCAATTCCCTGTCTGATGATAAACCAAGGGGTCATCATCATTTCCACGTAACGGATATTTTGTTTTACAGCATTCTTTAGATAGAGCTGGGTTAATTCGTAAAAATCGTGCGGTGACCTGAAACTAAATATGATATCCCTATAAACATCTATGAAGCCTTGAAAGGAATCATACCGAAACCGACTCTGCAACTCATCCAGGGACGGAATAGGATCTAAAGGACAATGTTTTTCCAGCAGGTGTTTCCAAAACTCAGGCGTAACCGATCCTTCCAGATGGACGTGTAATTCCGCCTTTGGAAGTCTCTTGATCAACTCAAATGTCTTGTTCTGGACCATCATAAACGTTAGCTATGATTTGTGCCGCTAATCTCCGGGCTCACTATTGATCAGTCCCTGACATAACCCTTCCAGGTTTTGGGGATTTGCAGTAAATTCAGGTTTTAATGAATAACTTTCCAGGGTGCGGGTTGTGATCGATCCGATGGATGCCAGTTTTGGTAAGGGTATCTCGGTTGAATTCTGACCCAGTATCTCGAAAAAGTTAACTACGGTGGAGGAGCTGGTAAAGGTAACCCAGTCAATGTTGTTATCAGCAAGAGCCTTTCGCAGTCTTTCTCGGTTTTCATAGGGAACCTTATTCTGATAGACCGGTGTCACCGTAACCGTTGCTCCTGCACTCTCCAATTTTTCAATTAAAACATTGCGGGCAGCCAATGCCCTGGGAATCCAGATTCTTTTCCCGGTGATGCCCTCGGCTACCAGTTTATCCCCCAGATCTTCCGCCTGGAATCTATCCGGAATCAGGGAAACCTTCCACCCAACCGACTCAACCAGAAGTGCCGTTTGAGAACCGATGACGGCAATCTTGGGAAAATTCTCCTTTAAATACTCAACCTGCAAATAAGCCAGTCTTGATTGAGTCTGTTTCACTGCATTGACGCTGCTGAATACGATCCAGTCGTAACTCTCCGGGCCGTTTGCCACCTGATCAAACAGATCCCAATCGGGCGGATCGGCAATGCTGATAGTGGGAATGCAGATAACGTCAGCCCCCTCTTTGCCAAGCATGTCTTTCAAACTTCCTGCCTGAGAGGCATCGCGCGTTATTAAGATCCGTTTTCCCTGGAGTGGTTTCATTTCTGCCTCTCTACCGGTTTTTCTCAATCAGCCTCAATTCCAACGGCAGCCAGGATCTCCCTGCCGCCGCTGTTCAACAACTCTTCCCCGAGTTCCCTGCCAATCATTTCTGCCTTTTCTATCGAACCCGACTTACTTAACCTGATGAACCTGGAACCATCGGGGTCAGCCACCATTCCGGTCAGGGTGAGAATATTTCCTTCGATAACGGCGTGACCGGCCAAAGGAACCTGACAGCCACCGTTCAGTCGATTCAGTAATGCTCGCTCGGCAGCCACGGTTTTAGTAGTATGGCTATCCTTTAATGGATTGATCACATTGAGAACGTCGCTATCTCCGGTCCTGGACTCGATACAAACCACTCCCTGTCCGATGGCTGGAATGGATAGATCAAATGGCAATAGCTCAGTGACACGATCTTCAAGTCCCAGACGTATCAAACCGGCTGCCGCTAAAATGATGGCATCATACTCTCCATTATCAAGCTTGGATAAACGGGTGTTCACATTCCCCCTTAAGGTTTTAAACTCCAGATCCGGGCGACTTTTCTGAAGCTGGGCAATCCGTCTTAATGAGCTGGTTCCAACAACTGCTTTGAGGGGTAAATCATTGAAAGTCCGGTATTCATTTGAGACAAAAGCATCCCAGGGATTCTCTCTTTTTGTGATCACTGATATCTCCAACCCCTCCGGTAATTCGGTAGGAACATCTTTTAGGGAGTGGACAGCGATATCGGTTTCGTTATTCAGGAGTGAAACTTCCAGCTCCTTAACGAACAAGCCTTTACCGCCAATCTTGGCCAAAGGCGTATCCAGAATTTTGTCTCCCTTGGTTTTGATATGGACAAGCTCAACCCGGATTTCCGGAAATCGCCTAATGATCTCCTCCTTAATCCAGTCTGACTGCCACAATGCTAATTTGCTGGATCTGGTAGCAATTCTGATTGTATTTTTCATTTAATGTTTATGACTTTCCGTGGTGTTTTTTTTTCAGGGGAAGGAGAGAGGTCAAACAGATCGTTGATGGCCTGTACATACTCAAGTCCGGTTGTGCCCTCTTTGGCTTTTTGTTTCAACATCACAGTGGGGTGATGAAGGAACTTATAAGCGAGGCTATTGACCAGTGAACGAACAGTCCGCTCTTGTTTTGATGTCAATTCACCCAGCTGTCCCAGCCCTTTCCGCAGTTCATCGTTGGCCAGTTCAAGAACCTTCTCTCTGAAGAGCTTTATGGTGGGAACTACATCCAGAGTAACAAGCCATTCCTCCATCTTTTCGATTTCTCTATCGATAATAACTTCCGCTTTTTTCGCTTCGTTTTCTCTGAATTTTAAATTAGTGTCCACAACTGTCTGCAAATCATCAATATCATAAACATAGGCATTCCCAACATCGTTAATTTTAGGTTCAATATCTCTGGGAACAGCGATGTCGATTAAAAACATGGGTCGGTGTTTTCGCTTTTTCATGCATTTGATTATCATCTCCTGCTCGATTACAAATCCCTTGGCTCCGGTTGAGGAGATGATAATATCCGCAGTCTCAAGGTGTTTCGCCATATATTCAAAACGAACAGCAGACCCTTTGAATTTTTCCGCAAGTGAAACTGCCCTGGAAAAGGTCCTGTTGGTGACTAAGAGGTGAGAGCAACCGGCCTTTAAGAGATGATTTACTGCCAATTCAGCCATTTCGCCGGCTCCCACAACCAGGATAACCTTGTCACTCAAATGGTCGAAGATCTTCTTTGCCAGTTCAACAGCTGCAAAGCTGATAGAGACTGCGAATTTGGCTATTTCCGTTTCGTTTTTTACCCTCTTGGCAGTTATAAAAGCCCTGTTCATAATCTGGTTAATATAGAATCCGCAGCCTCCTCCTTCAACAGAAAGGTGAAAGTAATTCTTAATCTGGCCGGTTATCTGGGGTTCTCCGATCACCATTGCTTCCAGACTGGAAGCAACCCGGAAGATGTGCTTGATGGCTTCAACCCCGGTCAATCGCTGGAAGGTGGATCCAATCTCTTCAGGTAAATCCAGGTATTCCAGAAAGGCCTTGCCAACCTCATTAAAGGCCTGTTCAAGATTGTCAGACTGCAGATATAGCTCCACTCTATTGCAGGTGGACAGTAACATAATTTCTTTTACTTTGCTTCTTCCCTTGAGGAAAGCGATGATTGGCTTAACCTCTGTCTCAGGAATGGCAAGTTTCTCCCTGATCTCTACATCTGTTGTTTTATAACTGGTTGTTAAGAGTCCGACATTCATGTCTAACGTTCAGGAGATAATTCCGATTCAATGTGACCAATAATCCGGTCAATGGGTACGCTTGTTTGTGTGCTGGTAGTCATATTCTTGACAGATACTATTCCCTCTTTCAGTTCATCGTCGCCGAGAATAAGTACATGACTGACATTAGCTTTATTGGCTTGTCGAAACTGGCTTTTCATCGATGATTGAAAGGGATCATACAGGGTTTTATAACCGGCTTCCCGGCAGTTTGAAACCAAGGTGTTCACCATGCGTCTATGATGTCCGATAACGAATAATCCATCGGCTTTTTTTTCACCTAATCGAATGAGCATGGCAAGACGATCAAGTCCAAGAGCGAATCCCAGTGCAGGTATAATAGGTGAGCCGTATACTTCAAATAGACTGTCATAGCGGCCGCCGCCTCCGGCTGCATTTTGGGCACCGAGATTGTCGGAATAAACCTCAAACACCGTTCTGGAGTAGTAATCCAATCCTCTGACTAGCTTGTGATTAAGGGTATAAACCACGCCGTGATCATCCAATATGGATCTTAATTCTGAAAAATGCTCACCACACTCTTCACAGACATGCTCGTAGATCTTTGGCGCATCTTTGGTCACTGCGATACAGGATTCCTCTTTGCAATCCAAAACCCGTAACGGGTTTGTATCTATTCGTCTTGTACAGTTCTCACACAGGTACTCTTTCTGAACTGTGAGAAAATCCACCAGGTTTTTTTTGAAAGCCGGACGACAATCGGGATTCTGGCAACCGATGGTATTTAGTTGAAACGATACCGCATTTAAGTCAACTTTTTTGAAGTATTGCCGCAGCATTAATAATAATTCGGCATCGGAATCGGGAGTGGAGACTCCAAAGTATTCGGCACCGATCTGATAAAACTGGCGGAATCTTCCTTTTTGAGGTTGCTCGTAGCGGAACATCGGTCCAATATAATAAAAACGACGATGTGTGGCCTGCTGCATATGATTATCGGTTATGATACTGCGTACTACCGATGCCGTCATCTCCGGCCGTAATGCCATACTGCGACCGCGTCGATCCTCCAATAAAAACATCTCTTTTCCCACGATATCGGTATCCTGACCCACACCATGGGCAAACAGCTCTGTTCGTTCAAACATGGGTGTGCGAATCTCTTCATAACCATAAAGAGAAAAAACCTCCCTCGCCTTATCTTCCAGAAATTGAAAACGCTCAACATCATCACCGTATAAATCTCTTGTTCCTTTAACTATTTTTAATTTCATTACCCTTTATATCGTCATAACCTTGGCCTGGCGTACAAAACAACTATACTTTCAGACTCATCGCATTTAATCCGTCAAGCATTTATCTCAACTGGTTTCTTTACCAAATAATAAAATTATCACCCCATTCGTTTTTAGACAACGGCTAATTGGTGTGGTTGCTGGGCAATGTTGTTCAACATCGCAATATCTTTACCGGCTTGGACTCATCTGTTGAATCCAGATATTCAAGTAATATTAAATCGTACCCGTTGTTCAGAGCTTTTCCAGAAATCATTTGTTATTACAGTTAAAATGTGGAAATCAGAATCAAACAGGCTTTTAATTTGGATTATAAAGCTGTAAAAACAGCCACTCACATGAACAGGAGTGTTTTATTTTTATCTTGAAATGAGAAAAGGATTGCGATACTCTTTCAGCCTGAAGTGCAGAATAGAGACGTTTTTTGCCTGATACTACAAACGGTTTTGTAACCGGTTGATTCTTTTTGAACGTATTTTTTAAGTATTCAGAATCCAGGTTAGAAGATAATGACAAACAAAACAAAAATCATTGCCACCTTAGGCCCCGCCAGTCGATCTAAAACAATAATTAAAAAAATGATTTCAGCCGGAATGAATGTTGTCCGCTTGAACTTTTCCCATGGAACGCGAACAGACCATGAAGATTCCATTAAACTGATCCGCAGTCTTTCTAAGGAGATGAATCGACCCGTTGGCATCCTGCTTGATCTGCAGGGACCAAAAATCAGAACCGGGTTGCTGAAAGACGGGAAACCGGTCTGGCTCTCGACAAATTCTGAATTCAGCATTACCAACAGAGATGTGGTTGGTACCGAAAAGCTGGTCTCCACCACATATAAAAACCTACCCAAAGATGTGAAAAAAGGAGATCGGCTCCTGGTGGATGATGGCCTGATCGAATTGAGAGTTGTATCGAGTACCAAGACCACCGTAAAATGCAAAGTCATTATCAGTGGTATGCTGAAAGAAAAAAAGGGAATTAACCTGCCGAATGTGAGAGTCTCGGTTCCCTCCTTAACAGAAAAGGATATCAGTGATCTGATATTCGGAATTAAACAAGGGGTAGATTATTTTGCCCTCTCTTTTGTCAGAACAGCGGAAGATCTTAAAAATATCAAAAACCTGATTATCAAAAATCAATCAGAAATTCCTGTTATAGCCAAAATTGAGAAACCGGAGGCAGTAAAAAACATTGATGCTATCATTGAAGCTGCAGATGGTATTATGGTCGCCAGAGGAGATTTGGGGGTAGAACTGAATCCGGAACAGGTTCCCGTGATTCAAAAAACAATCATCGCAAAAGCCATCAAAGCCAATAAAATAGTGATAACCGCCACTCAAATGCTGGAAACCATGTGCAACAATGCAATCCCCACCCGCGCTGAAGCTTCTGATGTGGCAAATGCTATCTTTGACGGAACAGATGCTGTCATGCTCTCCGGTGAAACCGCTGTCGGGAAATATCCGGTAAAAGCAGTTCAGATGATGACCAGAATTGCTTGTGAAGCGGAAAGATCGCCTTTTATGAAATATAATAATCATTTTGAGAAAGACAGCCATAATCTGATTGTGCATGCTGTTGCGCAATCAGCCGTCAACATTCATCATGAGATCAATGCAAAGGCCATTCTCTCCTTCTCGGTTTCCGGAAAAACGACCAAGTTAATCTCCAAACAACGACCAACCAGTCCTGTCTATGCCTTTTCCCCCTCCACCAAAATTTATAACAGAAGTGCCTTGATCTGGGGGATAACACCACTGCTCATCAAGCCGATCAAAGATACAAAACGATTGATTGACGCTGCAGAAAAACTACTGGTTGACGGGAAATATATAAAGGATAACGATTTGATTATCATTGTCACCGGTCTTGCCTTGACAAGAGGCTCCACCAATTTAATCAAGCTGCATTTGGTCGGACACGAAGACTAATCATCGTCTTCGAGAAAGCATAGCCTGAAAATCCGGATACAGAAAATCGAGGGACACGTAAAGACAGACTGTGTCATAATTAATATTTCTCAATTTTTCATAAAAACTCCGATCTTGTCATTCCGGCCTTGAGCCGGAATCCAGCATAAAAAAAGCCTGAATTTCAATCAGAAATTGCAGCACTTTTCTTCTGGACACCCCGCCAATTCTCTGTTATTTGAATATATCAAAGACAATCAAGAGAATCACCGATTTGGATATTAAATCTTAAGCCAAAAAGAGGGGACGATGCTGCTAAGAATATGGTGGGCTTTTATAGCCTATTTTTATCCGGATGAAAACGTTACTGAAGACGTTGAACTACTAAGACAGGTTCGCCTTTCAATCTCTTTCTGTATTATTGCACCAATCTTTTTATACGCAAATGCAATCAAGTGGTTTAGATTTGAAGCCTATGGTATTGGAACAGCAGGATTTGTCCTGGCGACTTTGCTTCTCCTTCTGACCTTTTTGCTGAAGTATAGAATTCTCCCATTGAGATTTGTCAGCAACTTCATCATCCTCTCCCTCTTCCTGGATTTTTACTACATGGTCTTTTTTACAGGCGGTGTGGATTCCAAGCAGATTTTCTGGCTTATTCTGATCCCGATGTTTGCCCAGCTTTTGCTTCCGGGGAGATGGGGTCATCTGTGGTTCACGATTACTTTGATTGCAGCAGGAACATTGTTTGCTTTGAATGCCATGGGGTACAAATTTCCCACTATTGAACTCATGACAGCACGAGAAGAGTTTGTGCAATGGTCCATGGCCATTATTGGCTGTCTCACGGCAAGTTATGTGGCGGCAAGTTTATTGAAAGCGGGTATTCTGACCTCTGTCGTAGAGATGGAAGCATCAAAAGAGAAGGCCGAATCTGTCTCGAGCAACCTGAGCAACGTCCTTCGCCAGGTTAAAAAAAGCTCAAGCGATCTAAACTCGTCTTCCGTTGAACTACTACAAACCAGTAAAAAACTGGAAGAGGACACCTCCCTGTATTTTGACAAAACCTCTGGTATCTACGATTCATCCCTGAGCATTCGTAGAAGAATGGACACGGTGGCGGCAGAAATAAAACTGGCGACTGATCGGATGGACGACATTTCGGAAACAGCAGTCAAAGCCCGTACAATTGCAGAAGAGGGAAACCGGATTGCCAAAGAGACCTCCGAATCGATGATCGCCCTGAAAAAGGGAGGAGAAGAATCCATTAATATTACCAACATGATTCAGCAAACATCCAAGCAACTAAAGCTGCTCTCTCTTAATGCTGCTATTGAGGCTGCAAATGCCGGTGAACATGGGCAAGGATTTGCGATTGTAGCCAACCAGGTAAAAAACCTTGCGGAACGGACTTCGGAAGCAACAGCTGAAGTAACTCGTATTAACCAAAATATTCAAATCACCATCGACAGATCTGCAGAATACATTTCGCGAATTGTGGATATCATCCAGGATGTTCATGAACTGCAGCAATCCATTTCGACTTCAGTTGAAAAACAGAATGCAGCGACAAGAACGATTTCCAGAGGGCTCTCCGAAACGGCTGAAACTGCTTCTTTTATTGCAAACAGCATTAACGAAGTTGTATCAGCCACAGAACGGACACAGGAAGAGGTGCAGAAGAATTTTACTGAAGCATCAGGTTTGGCCTCCATGTCAGAGAGTCTCAGCCGGTTGATCCAGGTTGAGGAATCGTAATTCCCGCTTTTTTTTGGGGTTGGAAGCTCCAACCCCAAAGAGTTCCCCTTACTATTTCCTTCTTGTCAACCTCAAGCGCTTTCATTACAATCGTTCTTTTTTCAAAATATATGATTGATATTCGATATATTATTTAGAACGCCATTTGTCAAAATTTTGTTGTTAATCTGTAAACTCTTCTGAGTGGACTCATATAATTTTTCATTCTTGGATTGAATTTTACTCACTTTTTCAGTTCGTTACTTCAATGTTAATGGAATCCTAAATGTACTTCAAGGATACATCCATAGCTGAAAAACGTTCAAAAGGAGGAAAGAGCAATAGATGTCATCAAACTCGAAATGGGAGCCGAAATTCACTTTAGGGCATTGCAATTCATCTTTGATGGCCCGAGAATAGGTTGACAAGATCTATTTTTTTTTTAAAAGTAAAGGCTCACTGTTAAAAAGTGTTTTCAAGGAATGGGGTGTTTTTTCAAGGAAGGATATTATGTTAAAAATCTTACGGATTTTATATCAACCCTATAAATTCATAGTCTTCATCCCTGCTTTGGGAATCCTGACGTTCACTTTGGGAATCTCGGCTGTTGCCCTGGCTTTTCTAGTTGGTGAAAAAACCGGATCTTTATGCGGTGTTATTTGGGCACGGTTGCTTGCCTGGATAACACCTATGCAACTGACAGTCAACGGGAAAGAAAACATCGACAAGCACCAGTCCTATGTCGTGGTATCCAATCATCAGAGCCAATATGACATTTTTGCATTGTACGGCTGGCTCGGGGTAGATTTTAAATGGGTCATGAAGATGGAGTTAAGAAAAGTGCCCATATTAGGTCTTGCCTGCGAAAAACTGGGACACATCTATATTGATCGATCTAATACCCAGGCAGCCCTGGATTCCATCAATATGGCAAAACAGAAGATTATCGGTGGTACTTCCGTGCTTTTTTTCCCGGAGGGATCACGGAGTAGAGATGGGAAACTGCGGAACTTCAAGAAAGGTGCTTTTAAAATGGCATTTGATTTGGATATTCCTATTCTTCCGGTTACCATTAAGAATACAAGAAACATCTTACCCTCCGATACCATGGATCTATTCCCGGGAAGAGCCAGCATGACCATCCATAAACCGATAAGTATCAAAGGCTTCAACGATTCCAGTCTTCCTGAACTCATGCAAAAGGTTAAAGAGACAATTCAATCAGGGCTTTAAGAATGATCGCATGCTATCCGTCTGATCGTACGTCTGGCTAGAAATCATTAGAGAATCGGCTTTGGTTTTTTCTGTTAAATGAATCTACTTATCAAGCAGGATACAAGTGGGGCAGGGCAACTCTGATCTTATCATGAAATGATCGCCCGATGGGAATCAGGGCAATTTCTCCAACCGTGTCTTTTACCAACATTTTTAATTCATTATTCTTATGCTTATTCACTGAAAATATCTTTTTGGGGTTTACCAGGTAGGAACGATGCACCCGAAGCAAGTCTTTTTCCTTAAAATAATCTTCCAATGCCTGAACTGTGACACGCATCTTATATGATTCACCTTTAATGGATTTAGAAAAGATCCTGCAGTAGGGAGAATTGGATTTAACATAAATAATATTTCCCAGATCCTTTTTTATTTCATACAAAATTCCCAACAGGTTCTCCTCAGGTACAGCATCAGCAGCGTTGATGATCTCCTCTTCATACTTCAACCGCAGGAAAACCTTTATTTTTGCCAGAATTTCGCCATCATCAAATGGTTTGGTAATATAATCATCTCCGCCAACACGATAGCCTCTTAATTTTTCGCCCATCTGGATCTTGGCTGAAAGGAAGAGTATCTTGATGTTTGCAAGCTCTTTGTGCGCTCTGATACTCAAGCAGACCTCGTATCCATCAATTCCCGGCATCATGATATCCAACAGAATCAGATCAGGTTTAAAGAATTCGGCTGTTTTTAGCCCCTCTTCCCCGGATGAAGCGCACTTCAACTCATATTTTTTGCCTAACAGTTCACGCAGATAAGACAGATTTGTGATATCATCATCAATAATCAAAACCTTGCTTTTCTTTTTCATCGTTACAATTTGCTAAAGGTGCAACAGCAAAACCTTTGAATACCGGTTAATCCCTGGTTTTCAGAGACTAACCTAAATCCGACGATATTTTAGATGGTTACTCGTGTTCTACGAGTCAAAAAGACGACAAAACCAATGATGTTTAATACTTTTTTCTGTTAACTGTTTACATCCTTCTTGATGAATTGTAAAGCATTCGTCTCATATGAAATGAGTAAATTACAAATTATCAGGACTCTCTATTTTCTCATTACTTTGTGGGGTTTAACCATGGATTCAGGTGATAGGATTTTATCCAGTTTGGATTTCGTCATCAGCTTTTGTTCCAGAACCAGTTCATAGACGCTTTTGTTCGTTTCCAAAGCTTCCTTTGCCAGTCTTGTTGAAGTTTCATAGCCCAGAATCGGATTCAGTGCTGTCACAATGCCAATGCTATTCATAACCTGGTTTCGACAATGCTCTTTATTGGCAGTGATGCCATTAATGCACTTATCCGTAAATACAGTCATACCGTTTTTTAACATCTCTATCGATTGAAATAAACTTTGAACAATCACCGGTTCCATGACGTTTAATTCCAATTGACCGGCTTCAGCAGCCAAGGTAACCGTCAAATCGTTGCCAATTACTTTGAAAGCAATCTGGTTAACCACTTCCGGTATCACCGGGTTTACTTTTCCCGGCATTATGGATGAACCGGGCTGCATCTTTGGCAGATTAATCTCATTAAATCCAGCCCTGGGACCAGAGGATAAAAGCCTTAAATCATTAGAGATTTTAGATAATTTAACCGCCAGTCTCTTGATGGCAGAAGAGTACATTACAAAAGAACCGGTATCCTGGGTTGCTTCAATCAGGTTTTTAGCCAGTTGGATATCCAGACCGGTTATCTCTCTCAGGTATTTGGTAACGGTTTTACTGTAATCCGGATCTGCATTAATTCCCGTTCCAATGGCAGTTGCTCCCATGTTTACTTCCAGGAACAGGTTGGCGTTCTCCTCCAGTCTTTTCACCTCCTCTTCCAGGGTGACGGCATAGGCTTCAAAAGACTGTCCCAATGTCATGGGAACAGCATCCTGTAGTTGGGTTCTTCCCATCTTTATAATCTTTGAGAACTCTTTTGCTTTTCTGTGAAAAGCCTTAATCGTTTTGATCAGGACCTGTATCAGGGATTGATTGGCATTAAACAGGGCTATTTTTACGGAAGTTGGATAAGCATCATTGGTGGACTGTGACAAGTTAACATGGTTATTGGGATGACAGTATTGGTATTCTCCCCGTTCATGCCCCAGGATTTCCAGTGCTCGGTTTGCTATGACTTCATTGGCATTCATGTTGGTAGACGTTCCGGCACCCCCCTGAATCATATCAACGGTAAAATGCTCATGAAGCCGCTTATTACGAATCTCTTTGCACGCTTTGATGATGGCATCCTTTATTGCTCCATCCAGGATTTTCAGTTCATGGTTTGCCATGGCAGCGGCCATTTTCACACTTGCAAATGCTTCAATCAGAACAGGGAAAAAGTTAAGCGTAATACCGCTGATATTGAAATTTTCCAAAGCCCTAAGGGTTTGAATGCCATAGTAATATTCCTGAGGGACTTCTCTATAACCCAACAGATCATGTTCCGTTCTGGTTCTCCCCGACTCATAGTTGACAACTGTTTTCATCACCCTCGTATTCGCCTGCCTCATTCTTCTTGAGATAACTTTTGCAAGATAGGAGTGTGCTGTCATGGCGATTTTTCCGTTTTCAGCGAAAATCTGCTGCAGATCCTTTTTTTTAATGAAATAGACTGACGTCTTCTGCAGAGCTCGGGCGGAGGTTGAATGTGGTGTGTCATCAATGATGGCTCCTTCTCCCATAAAATCGTATCGACCGAAGTAGGAGATCAGGTTTTCTTCACCAAAAGGCGTTTTTTTAAACAACATTACCTTTCCTGTCCGAATCATTAAGATTTCTTCCCTGGTATTGTTTTCTGAGAACAGCATCTCACCGACAGCAAAGCTCTTCTTACCGAGTTTTTCGGAAAGAATATCGTAATCCGGTTCTTCTAAAGATTTAAAAAACTCAACCTGTTTCAAAAACTCTTTTGGATTTTCGGTTGTCATACGTGCTCCTTTCGGGAAAATTTAATTGAAGATCGTAACATCCATAAATGAACAACAGATATTGTTCCAGAGGTATATCTAGTATATTGATAGGGGTATATTGGGTAAGAATATATTTAATACTGCGAAATTTCTAATAAATTCAGTGAAAAGTTTTGATTTAAAAAACCGGAAAGGTGAGATAGCCGAGAATCCTTTTCTGTTTCTGAAATACAACCGCCCGATAACCCGGGTGAAAACAACGGTGTTTAACAATAGCACATCCAGGCGGGAATAAAAATATGATTACTGGAGGGAGTATTGGATCAGAAGGAAAGGTGAGTGATAGGACTTCGATATCATAAACAGGCAGATTTCCATAAATACTCTGCCTGTCGGTCTATCAGCCTGTTAAGCCTCTTGTATCTCAACTTCGGCTTCAGCATTCTCCGTTGCATCGGAATCATTAACAGCCGCTTCGGCAACAGTTGAAGCAGGCTCTTCCGTAGAAAGCTCGCTACTAACTTTAACAACTTCTGCTGGTTCAGTCTTTTCTGGTTCTTCCGGCTTCGGTTTCCAAATTGGTAATCCCAGGAGGTTCCTGGCAATATACTCTTTTTGTGTATAACTCTCACCTTCAGCGTCACCGACTTTTGTGCCGAATCGATAGATTTTCATATCCGGACAACTAATCCTGCTGATAGTTTCCATTGCTTTTTGCGTATTGGCCGGATTGTATTTGGTTTTATCCGTTTCACCATTGATAAGATTCTGGATAAAATCGGCTGTTTCATTGCTTTTTTCAGGAATATATTCCATTTCCCGATTGACGGCACCTTCCCTAGGAGCTTCTCCCATAGGGCTTCTTCTCATGGGAGTCTCGCCACCCGGACCTGAAACCATAACTTTTCTTATTTTCCGTTTTCTAAGCGGGGCTCCCGGCTCACCCGGACCGGTTCTTCTTACCAGTTTCCTCTCCGGAGCGAGGCCACTCTTTCTAGCGCCTGCATCGTTGGCTGCTTCCGAAGGAGATTTGCCTTGCTGCTTTGCACGCTGCAAATCCTCCCTGTATCTTCTCGATTCTTGCGGAGTTAAAAGTCGCTGCTTAATAATAGGCTCGTCGCCAAAAAAACCGGCCACATATTCTTGAACCATCTTGCCGTTTTTTTCTTTGACTCCCAGCAGTTGACCTGTTTTATAGTCACCCTTTTCCATGAATGCTGCCTCCTCGCTATTTTTCCAACAAAGTTTATAAAGCAGGTGTTAGCTCATCCCAATCAATTGATTCAGGATTGATTTAAAAGTCTGATTTGATGTTTCCAAGTGTATGACCTCACCCTATCCTATTTTTTTTAATTAATCAAAACCAGTTTTATCTCTCATAAGATTATCAGCGAAAAATCATATCGCAATGTCTGAGATGGAGAAGTGAAAATAGATTTCAATAACCTTTTTCCTTCAAATCGTATTCTGTAAATCCGTCAAACCACCCGAATTCCTTAAGATTGATTCTGTCATTTTTGTTAAACTCGACGCCTTCCATCAGAAGAATCTGTTTCTGAACCAATTCTCCATCGCCTCCGGTTCTTGTGCTGATCTCCCCTTTGGCATTGATTACCCTTTGCCAGGGCACATCGGAATCGAATGGAATTGCCGCCATTGCATATCCCACATTTCTAGGAGAACACCTTTTGGCAATTTTTGCGACTTGCCCATACGTCATAACCTTTCCTTTTGGGATTCTTCGTACAACTTCATATATTCTTTGATACATTGAGAGAGCTTTAAATTTTTCAGTCATTTTTCACACTATTATATAAATCAAACAGTCCTATCTATTAAATAGTTCAAGAAACAATATACCAAAGGTTTGATATCGACAAGGATTGTTTTATCTCCAAATCCCAAATAGTCAAAAAAACAAAATCTCATTGAATCTCCAATTTTGAGAGACTCAATAAGTGACATAAACAGTTTTCTGTCCATCAATAATCGGTTGATATCCAAAAATCTCATTATTTCCGCATGATTTTTCTGAATTCATTCTATATACTCAACAAGTCTTTAATCCAAAGGCGGAAAATAAAATAGAAATTTTTCTTTAAATGATATGGAAAAGGCGAGTTTCCAAGTCAATCGTCAGGTTCTTGTAAAGTGCCATCCGAATGCATCTTATCCTGTTTTTTTGATATTGCTGATATTTATTTTCTTAAGTTTAATCAGCGGTACTGTATCTGCTGACAGCTGGTCCTATTTCTGGGAAAACGATGCCCTTGTAGGAACAGATCAGCATTATACCAACGGGATAGGAATCTCCTGGATGAGTGGGGAGTTGTGTGGGAACGGTTTGGGGGATTTTGAGCAACGTTATGGGAATGCCATGAAAGAGTTGATTGACTCTGTTCCTCAAGTTGAACTGGGACCATGCAACCAGGTAGTTGGACTAAAGGTTTCGCAGATGATAGTCACACCTGAGGATACCTGGAGACGGGATCGCGTGGTGGATGACCTTCCTTATGCGGGGTACTTATCTCTTATCTTTTTTCTGAATGAGTGGGATGATGATTCCATTTCTCAGTACCGATTCAGTGTTGGGATAGTAGGTCCCAGTTCCGGAGCTGAAATTACCCAAACGCTTTATCATAGACTGACCGGGAATTCTCCCCCCAGGGGGTGGAAATACCAACTTGAAGATGCATGGATGGTTGGAGTTGGTTATTACAGCTCAAGGGGATATTGGGAAAAGCCAACCGATGCAGGATATACAATGAACCTTTCTACCAGCTTGGGTTGGGATATTGGTAATTTTTATACAGGCGCCACATTAGGAGCCATGTTTCGATACGGATACAACTTTCCCAAAAACGGGGCTTCTGTTGAGGGATTCTCTTTGGGAGGTGCCGGTTCTGAATTTATTGCCAACACTATAAGCGGTCAATATGGGTGGTCTTTCAATTTGGGAGCCTATATCAACACCGCCGCCTATGTATATATTATTGATTCTGCAAAAGATTACGACATTGAACGAGATCTGATTTTCACCTCCCATGTCATCGGTATGAGTCTTTATATTAATCACATCCAAGTCACATTTTCTCTAAACGGCACCACCGGACTTATAAATGATAGCTTTATGGTTGATGGCTGGGGTGGCCTGGAACTCACCCGCTTATTTTGATCAGCAATTTGGACGTATTAAGGATATATCTTTCAGATAGACCAATATGTCTGAGAAGAAAAACAGTACTAATCCTGATGCAGCAACAACGGCCTTACTTCCCCTTTCTCTCGATTCAGATCTGTCCTCAAACCGAACAAAATCGGACAACATTATACATACATCATAAATCGGTAGCTTTTCCATTGATTAAGAGAGTCGGAATTAATAATACTAATCTGATTGACTAATATATATGAGACGAAAAACAATATTAATCCTGATTCAGCAACAACAGTCTTACTTAACCTTAACCTTTCGAAATTAGAGATGTTTAAAACAATAACGAATAAAGTCGAATTTCCAAAACTTGAAGAGGAGATCCTCGAATTCTGGGACAAATCCAAGATATTTACTAAATCGATCGATCAGAAGTCGGACAAGAATACATTCTTCTTTTACGATGGCCCTCCGTTCGCAACCGGGCTGCCTCATTATGGCCATCTAATCGCGAGTACTATCAAGGATGTGGTGCCCAGGTTTCATACGATGCTGGGAAGTAAGGTTGAAAGAAGATTTGGTTGGGATTGTCATGGCTTGCCAGTAGAGTTCGAAGTTGAAAAGGAGTTGGGATTAAAAGGTTCTGCTGATATCGAGGCTCTGGGAATAGCTGAATTTAATGAAAAATGCAGAAGTATTGTTTTGCGGTACAGCAATGAATGGAGAAGAACCATTCGCCGTTTGGGTCGATGGGTCGATATGGACAACGACTATAAGACCATGGATGTCTCCTTCATGGAATCCATCTGGTGGGTATTTAAAACCTTATGGGAAAAAGGACTGATATATGAAAGTAAAAAGATTGTAGCCTATAGCCCGCGATTGAGCACACCCTTATCAAACTTTGAAGTTAACCAGGGGTACAAGGACACCCAGGATCCATCCATCACTGTTAAATTCCAGTCAAAGGATCAGGATGACACCTACTTTCTTGCCTGGACGACGACTCCCTGGACTTTGGTCTCCAACCTGGGAATCGCTGTTCATCCTGAAGTTGATTACGCCAAAGTCAAGGTTAATGATGAGATCTATTATCTTGCTGAAGCATTAATTAAATCAGTATTTAATAAAGAGGAACAGGTTGAGATACTGGAAACTGTCAAAGGAAAAACCTTGGAGGGAATAGAGTATCGCCCTCTGTTTCCCTATTTTGAAAACCTGGCAGAAAAAGGCGCTTTTAGAGTCTTATTAGGCGATTATGTATCTCTGGAGACAGGAACCGGGTTGGTGCATACAGCACCCAGCTTTGGAGAGGACGATTTTAACACGGGAGAACGCTATAAGCTGCCGCATGTGTTTCCAATGGATAACAGCGGAAACTTCACGGACGAAGCTCCCGAATTATCCGGTATGTTTTTCAAAGATGCAGACAAAACAATTATCAAGCAGTTAAAAGAGAGAAATCTCATCGTAAAGCATGAGACGATTGTCCACAGTTACCCGTTTTGCTGGAGATCCGGCGCACCGTTAATGTATCGGACAATTCGCAGCTGGTTCCTGGATGTGGAGAAGATAAAACAGGAGATGATCGACAACAATCAGCAAATAAACTGGTCCCCTGATCATATCAAAAATGGCCGCATGGGTAAATGGCTGGAGGGAGCACGGGATTGGGCTATCAGCAGAAATCGATACTGGGGAAATCCTATTCCGGTCTGGATATGTGAAGATTGTAAACATCCGCATTGTATTGGCAGCAGAGATGAACTCCAGGAATTAACCGGGGAAAAAGTGGATGATCTGCATTCTCACTTTATTGATCATCTTTCATATGCCTGTCCAAAATGTGGCGGGCGCATGAAACGAACATCGGAAGTGTTGGACTGTTGGTTTGAGTCCGGTTCCATGCCTTATGGTCAGCAGCATTATCCTTTTGAGAACAGGGAAAAATTTGAAAATAATTTTCCGGCTGATTTTATCAGTGAAGGGCTGGATCAGACCAGAGGCTGGTTCTATACTCTGTTGGTTTTGAGTACTGCCCTATTCCAGAAACCGGCGTTTAAGAACTGTATTGTTAACGGTTTAGTTCTGGCAGAGGATGGAAAGAAGATGAGCAAAAGCCTCAAGAATTTTCCTGATCCCTGGGACATGTTAAATAAATACGGTGCCGATGTCATCCGCCTTTATATGCTGAATTCAGGTGCTATCAGGGCTGATGATCTTCAATTTTCCGAATCGGGATTACAGGAAACCCTGCGCAGTACTAACCTGCCATTGTGGAATGTACTCAGTTTTTTCACCACTTATGCCAGCATTGACCAGTGGAAACCTGAAACTGTCCAGAGTATAAAAAACCTTATTAATCCACTGGACAGGTGGATCTTATCCAGACTACATCATTTGATCTCGGATGTAAGAGAGGCGATGATTGATTATGATTTAAACAAGGCAG
Organism: bacterium; assembly: GCA_018829445.1. Classification (GTDB taxonomy): domain Bacteria; phylum SAR324; class SAR324; order XYD2-FULL-50-16; family XYD2-FULL-50-16; genus JAHJTV01. The sequence continues at coordinate 3,411 of JAHJTV010000055.1, read as the reverse complement.
TTGCTCCTTTTGTCGGGTTTATCGATATGCTCACCAATTGGTATGTCAGGAGAAGTCGACGAAGATTCTGGAAAGCCGGTGCAGGAGAAGATAAAAACCAGGCTTATGCAACTCTTTATACGGTTCTACTGGAGCTCAGCAAGGTTACAGCACCGTTTATTCCCTTCATCGCTGACAATATTTTCCAGGTGTTACGTGATGATTCCATGCCGGAGAGCGTCCATCTTTGCGAATACCCCCAGGTCAACCGGGATTGGATTGATAAGACGCTTGAAGAGGAAATGGATATCATCCTGACAAGTGTTAACCTGGGACGGGCTCTAAGGGCTAAACATCAGATCAAGATCAGGCAGCCCTTGCAAAAAATCACCTTGCTGACAAAAAGTACTGCCGTTCAGGGAGTGGTTGGAGAGATGTCGGAACTGATAACCGATGAATTGAATGTTAAAAGGGTGGTAATAGCTCATAATGAAGAGGACCTGGTTATTTTGACCGCCAAACCAAATTTACGAGTATTAGGACCCAAACTGGGGAAAAACCTCAATGCAATCCGCTCCCAGATTGAGGGATTAACTGCAGAAACGATAGTCTCACTGCAGGCTGGTAATAAGATTAATCTTGATCTTAATGGCGATTCATATGAGATTGGGATTGAAGAGCTGTTTATCCAGAGAGAGCAGAAGGAGGGGACAGTCACCGAAAGCGAAGGAGAGATAACAGTTGCCCTGGATATCCAGTTGACAAAAGAATTACAGGACGAGGGATTTGGCAGGGAGTTTGTTAATAAAATACAGCAGACTCGGAAAGAAAACGACTATGATGTCACTGATCGAATTCAGATCCGGTTTTCTTGCGACAAGCATTTAAGAGATGCCCTTGAAAGCTATGGTGACTACATAAAAACGGAAACCCTCACTGATTTGATGGAATATGTAGACTCTGCAGAAACAGCTTCCTTTGCGGAATGGATGATCAACGGCGAAAAATGTTTTATTAGCGTTAATAAAATCTAATTGTAAGTCGCCATCCACACGTCAACTTTCTATGTGGACCATTTTCTGGTTGAAGGAAACTGCTTTTGCCCTAAAGGCGGTTTCCTATATAATCTCTTCCCCACTATCAATCCAATAGAAACAACAACCCCTGCAATTGACATTATCAGTGTTTCATCAGCTCCAAAAAGGGTTAACCCGGGAGTCCTGACAAAACTGATCAGTAGTTGAACCAGTGAATACCATAAGAGGTAACAGGTCGTAGCAAAACCATCCTTTAGTCTCCCCTTACTCATTATATCTATAAAAAGAAAACCTACTAAATAAAGAAGAGCACAATAGATCCAGGCAGGGTGAACTCGGATATTGGGATATAGTTCAGCTGCGGGTCCGTACTCAAATATAATTCCCAATCTGCTATTTGTTGGAGTCCCCAACAACTCACCATTGACAAAACTGCCAATACAAGCAAAAGCCTGTACAATTAGAATTGGAGCCACAACCTGATCTGATGCTACACCAAATGGAATTTTCCTGTTTCGACACAGACTCCAAAATGAAAAAGCGGCAAATATAACTCCACCATGAAAAGAAAGTCCACCATGCCAAATGGCAAATACCTCATACCAATTCATGCTTAGGTTGAAGTAATAATCCAGGTTAAACAAAACAAAATAGATCCTGGCACCAACCACACCGTATATAAATGTGATTAAAAACCAATCGAGTGTTTCCTCCCTGGTAAGATTCAACCTGATGGCAAGGAAGTTCCGCCTGACCTTGATGAACATAATCACCAATCCAAAAGCAAGCAGAACTCCGAAATAGCGAATCTGAAAACCGTTAAATGATATCAGTATTGGATCCATAGTGGATTATGCTTAAAAAGTAGGTTTAAAACCTTATTTAATTTGGTTTTAATCTATTGGATAAGAAGGGTTTCTGTCTAATTTCTTCTGTTGATCTACAGGGCTATCGCATGAAAGCCCTTGCAAGTCCCCTTTTTTTCTTCCAGCGGAAAACAGCATAAGATCTTTTTCCAATTTGCTTTTATCTCAATCCCCGTTGGGAATTCCTTCTCAAAACTTCATACGGAAATCAATTCATACAGCAGTTGTATTCATTGAATTCTTCATTTGGTTGTCTTGTACTGCTGCATTGGTGCCTGCAATAGTAAATAGAATCAAACAAAGTTGTAAAGTTTATCAGGCTCTCGCCGATAAGAAGATAAGAAAAAAATAGAAAGGATTAAAAAAAGATTAAAGTTTTAATTCAAGTTTCCGATAAGGGAAACAAGAACGGCTTTTTTAGCTTTTACCCAATTGTATAACGACTTAAAAATAGGAATATCATGGGCTTAAGAATCAATCATAACGTCGCAGCGATTAACTCCTGGAGAAACTTAAAGGCGACTGACGAAGCAATGAGTTCAACCCTGGAACGACTGTCATCGGGTTACAAAATCAACAGGGCAGCTGACGGACCAGCAAATCTCGTTATTTCGGAACAGATGAGAGCTCAGGTTCAATCCATGGAACAGGCGGTTTCCAACTCTGAAATGGCGATTGCCATGGTACAAACAGCAGAAGCCTCCTTAAATGAAGTCAATAATATATTGGTCAGCATGAGACAGTTATCCCTGCACGCTGCCAATGAGGGCGCCAACGATGATAAAATGCTGGCTGCCGATCAGGCGGAAATTGAAAATGCTTTGAGAACCATTGATAGCATCTCCGAGCAAGCGCAATTCGGATCTCGGTTTTTACTGGACGGTAGCAACGGAATTTCCGGTGTAGCTGTCGGGGAGGGTGTCAGCTTTGTAAGAGCGGATGTCCCAACCCAATCTTCACCGGCTGACGGTTATTCGATTGATGTTGTCGAAGCGGCTACCAAAGCCAGGTTGGAAGGAGAACGCAGTCTGACACAGGATGAGATCAATTCCGGTGGGATTCAGATGACCCTCCATGAAGGCGGTAAAAGCATGACCTACTATAGTAAAGTTGGGGAGACCATGGAAACCATCCTCAGAAATATTCAGCAGAAGATCGAGCAAAATGGTTTGAAGCTGGATATGGGATTAACCGATGATGGTCGGTTTTTTGTGGAGCACAGGGAATATGGTTCAGAACCAAGTTTTGGGGCGATTACATCCATAGCAGGTATAATGACTGACGAAGAGAATGTTCTTCAGGAAGCTGTTCAGGGAATTGATGTCCAGGGTACCATTGGCGGTGAACTGGCCCACGGTGAGGGACAGTATCTGACTGCAGCCAAAGGAACACGGGCGGAAGGCACCACCATTAAATATGAAGGCGGAGTTAAGACCAAACCCCAACTGGATGCCAATGGGCAACCCTTAATGGGTGAAGACGGTAAACCGTTGCCACCGGTTTCTACTTCAGAGGGTTCGGTTTATGTG